>NZ_VXCA01000025.1 GCF_011369485.1 Pseudomonas atagonensis
AAACATAGAATCTCCCACAGTGGATTTATGAACGACTCGAATCCGATGTGGGGGCGGGCTTGCTCGCGAAAGGGCCATCAGCCACACAGAAAATTCTGGATCAGCCCTCACATCCCATGCTGCCGCAGCAATTTGTCATAACTGCCATCCGCCTTCATCGCCGCAATCGCCTTGTCGAACCCCGCCACGATCTGCTCATGCTGCGGGTTCTTCAGGCTGACCAATATGTGCAGGCTGTTCTCGCTCAGCGGCTTGGGCAGAAACTCCACGGAATTGCGCACCCTCGGCGATTCCCGCGCCAAGTAATAGCGCGCGACGTATTCATCTTCCAGTGTCAGCTTGACCCGATCCGCCGCGAGCATGCGCACGGCCATGGCGAAGTTGTGCACAGGGACTTTCTGCAACGCCGTGTCAGCATCGAACGGCGGCGAGTAGGCGTAACCGCGCACCACCGCAATCGGATACGTGTGCAGTTGTTGAAGATTGTTGTACTCGAGGGGCGTGTCTTTGCGCTTGAGAAAGCGGATGCGGTTGAGCAGGTATTCAGCGGAAAACTGCCCGAGTTTTGTGCGTTCGTCGTTGTACCAAGCGTTGACCAAAACGTCATAACGCCCCTCACCTACGCCCAGTAATGCCCGCGCCCACGGCACTTGCTCATAACCGCTGGCGTAACCGGCCCGGGCCAGCGCCGTACTGACGATATCGGTGGCCAGACCGCCATTGACCAGCGTGTCATCGGTAAAGGGCGGCCAGATATCAAACACCAACCGCAGCTTCTCCGCTGCGGCGGTTTGAGCCAGCAGGAGCAATCCGATCAAAGCAAAGGCTCGATGCAATCGCGGCATGCTTGAAAATCCTTAGCGGGCGGGCCGCCCGGCGTGTTTTTCAGTCAAAACCCCAAGGCCCCTTACCGGCAAAACCCAGGCACTAACATTAGCTCAATGGAGCCCATGCACAGCGCTCACCAGCAGATTACACAAAGTCGACCGTACTGCGAGAAAGGAATGATGGCATTTTGACCTTTATCACAGACTCTTACGCCATACAGACATCCGCGACGCGTGCGCTTAGTATCGGGCAACGCGTTCAAGGAGTTGGAAAATGACAATCGAGTGGGTTTGCAAACATCACAGTGATTTGGGCAAAGAACAGTTGTACGCACTGTTGAAACTGCGTTCGGAAGTGTTCGTGGTCGAGCAGAAATGCGCCTACCCCGACCTCGACGGCCAGGATCTGGACGGCGACACCTACCACTTGATGGGTTGGGAAGATAACCAGTTGATGGCGTACCTGCGCCTGCTGGATCCGGAATCCCAGGGCGGCGACGTAGTGATCGGCCGAGTGCTCACCGCACCGCAGGGGCGCGGCAAGGGGCTGGGCCACGAAATGATGGAACAGGCGCTGAAACAAGCCGAGAAGCATTGGCCACAGATGCCGATCTATCTGTCGGCGCAGGCGCATTTGCAGGGGTATTACGGCAAGTACGGATTTGTCGTGGCGGGTGAGGAATATCTGGAGGATGACATTCCGCACATCGGGATGCGCCGTGCCTGAACAGCCCTCACCTTAGCCCTCTCCCGGAGGGAGAGGGGACTGACCGTGGTGTCTTGCGCTATACACCGACCTGAAAAACCGAGTCGATTACGGATTCACAGCAATACTTTCAGGTCGGTGCAGCTCTCCAATATCCCCCAATCGGCCCCCTCTACCTCTGGGAGAGGGCTGGGGTGAGGGGCTTTTAGGGATATTCCAGCACTGCCTTGATCTGCCGCAAATTACGCTCGATCCACCCCCGATCAATCGCCCCCCACTCACGAATCCGATAGCGCCCCGCATGGTTGCGTGCGCCCTCTTCCTGCTCGAATTCACAGACGATATCCAGATCCGCCAGCGCCGCAATCGTGTCCTGCGCGGTGCGTCGCGGCATGCCGGTCACGTCGGTCAACGCTGGCACACTCGCAGCCAGGCCACTGTCGATCAGGTACGCCACATACAAACGGCGATAGAAACTGCTTTTCGTCTTGCTGACGTCCATCCACACCTTCCTGGTTGCGACTGTTTTTTACTGCATGTCCCGCCACGTCAGGTACACCCGCAGATCAAACTCGACCTGGTGATACCCCGGCAGCATGTGTTCACACAATTTATAGAACGCTTTGTTGTGATCCGATTCCTTGAAGTGCGCCAGTTCATGCACGACGATCATTTTCAGAAAGTCAGGCGCGGCCTCCTTGAACAGCGAGGCGATACGAATCTCTTTCTTGGCCTTCAACTTGCCGCCTTGCACCCGCGACACCGTGGTGTGCAGACCGAGGGCGCGGTGAGTCAGGTCGAGGCGGTTGTCGAACAGCACTTTGTCGATGGCCGGGGCGTTGCGCAGGTATTCCTGCTTCAGGTCCAGCGCGTAGCTGTACAACGCCTTGTCGCTCTGCACATCGTGCCGCCCCGAATAACGCTGGTTCAGGTATTCACCCAGACGCCCTTCGGCGATCAGTTGGCGCACTTGATCCTGCAATTGCGCGGGATAGGCCTGGAGGTACTTCAACACAGTCATGGACGGGCGACACGGATCGAAAAAAGGTGCGCCAGTGTAGCGAATTCAACCGGGCAGCGCGCTCCAGTCAAACGGTTCGGCAAACGTGGCGGCGTCTTCAGCCATCAGCGGACGTGCGACAAGGAAGCCCTGCACATACTCACAGCCGTTGGCCTGCAGCCACTGATATTGCTCGATGGTTTCGACACCTTCGGCGATCACCAGCAAACCGTATTGCTTGCACAGGTCGATCACCGTGCGCACCAGCGAGGCATCGCGCGAAGAGTCCGGCAGTTTCGCGATCAGATGCCGGTCAAGCTTGAGCGTATCGAGTTCCAGATCGCGCAGATGCGCCAGCGAACACGGCCCCGAGCCGAAATCATCCAGCGCCACCCGCACACCGAGATTGCGCAGCAGACGCAGCTGTTTGCGGGTTTCATCAGGATTCTGCGTCAACGCTTCTTCGGTGACTTCCACCTCCAGCTGGCGCGGCTGCAGTGAATGCCGCTCCATGACCTGGCGCAATTCAGTGACCAGATTCGGCATGCCGAACTGCGTGTTGCTCAGGCTTACGCCAAGCACCAGATCTTCGGCGAACAAGGTTTCCCAGGCTTTGCGCTGACCGGCGCCGCGATGATAAATCCAGCTGCCGAGCCGACTGATCAGCCGCGCCTCTTCCAGCAAGGGCAAGAACAACCCCGGCGGCACATCACCGACGCTCGGATGCTGCCAACGCAACAACGCTTCGAAACCGCGTATCTGGCCACTGTCGATTGCCACCTGCGGCTGATAAACCAGATTGAAATCACGGTTTTCGATGGCGCTGCGCACGCTTTCTTCAAGCATCAATCGCGAGCGCGCACGTCCGTTCATTTCATGGTCGTAGAAACGATATTGCTGCCGGCCGGCGCGCTTGGCCTCGTACATGGCAATGTCCGAAGCGCGCAGCAGTCCGTCGAGGTTCGAACCGCAATCCGGATAGGTGGCGATGCCGATGCTGGCGCCGAGAGCGATATCCAGTCCTTCGATTTGCTGACAGATCGACACGCGCTCGATGAGCTTCTCGGCAATTTTCGCCGCCTGCTCGGGAAACTCCAGATCCAGCAGCGCGGTGAACTCATCGCCGCCCATCCGCGCGAGGATATCGAACGGTCGCAGACACGCTTTCAATTGTTCGGAAACCCAGCGCAAGACTCGGTCGCCGGCATCATGGCCAAGGGAATCGTTGACCCGTTTGAAACCGTCGAGATCGAGGTACAGCAACACCCAACTGCTGTCGCTGCGTTCGCCGCGCAACAACAGGTTTTCCACTGTCTGGTAAAAGCCTCGGCGATTGAGCAGCCCAGTCAGCGGGTCAGTGACCGCTTGAAACTCCAGTTGCTGATGCAGATGGCGCACCACCGACATGTCCAGCACTGTCACCACCATCGCGCGTTGCTCGGAGGGTAACGCCGCGCAGGACAACGCCACCGGCACCTGCTGGCCCGGCGCGGTGCGCAACAACGCATCGTGCAGGCGCAGGGTCTCACCCCGTTTGTAGCTGGCCTGAAACTCGGATTCAGCCCAGTGCGCAATGTGCGGTTTCTGCAGGAAATCGAGAAATTCCTGGCCCTCCAGTTCCTTCACCGGCGCATTCAACAACCGGGAAATCGCCGGGTTGGCGAAACGAATCAAACCGTCCTCGCCAATGACGAGAATTCCCTCAGCGGCGTTATCCAGCACCGATGCATTGAAAGCACGCGCCACTTCCAGATCATGGGTCAGGCGCTGCAGGGCGCGGCGATTGCGTTGATGTTCCAGCAATGCCTGAACCTTGGGTTTGAGAATCTGTGGGTCGAACGGTTTGAACAGGTAATCCACCGCGCCACTGGCGTAGCCCTTGATCACGGCGTCCTGGGATTGCTCGTTGGCGGTGAGAAAAATAATCGGGGTCAGGCGCGTGCGCTGGCTGCCGCGCATCAGTCGCGCGACTTCAAAACCGTCCATGCCCGGCATCTGCACATCCAGCAGCACCAGATCGACTTCGTGTTCAAGCAACAGACTCAGTGCCTCGAAACCGGAGGCAGCGGTGATGACCTGCCAGTCCTGGCGTTGCAGCAACGCGCGCATGCTGATCAGGTTTTCAGGGTAATCATCAACGATCAAAAGGACAGAGCTGCCTTCAACTGGCTCGGGGTGCGCGCATTCCATGCTGCTTCTCTTGTCGGGACTTCAGGCGGTTTTCCGGTCAAAACCGTACACGTACTGAGCCTTCACTCTAGTCGCGGATCGACAAAAGCAGTAGCTGTCACAGCGCCATCACTTAGTCAAACAGCCGATTAGCCGACTAACGGTCAGCGCTGCAGCCCGCTAAAACCGGGATAGATGGCATTTCGACAGGATGTTGACGTCAATCATCTGCCAAACGGGCGTTAACAAAAACTCCCTCTACGCTTATAAAGGCCGCCCCAGAAACCCGCGGGCTAGAGCTTCTGGCACGCGCGTGCAGTGAAACTTGAGTGGAAGAACCGACATGATCGATCTCGCAACCTGGAACCTCAGCGTTCCCGTTGGCAGCCCGCCCTACACCGTCGAAACCTCCAAACTGGTGAACGGCTTCAAGGATCAATACTTCCATTCCGACACCGGCACCTTGTTCTTCTGGTCACCGGTTACCGGGTCAAAAACCGAAAACGCCATCTACCCGCGCACCGAACTGCGCGAAACCTACAGCAACGGCACCCTGCGCAACTGGTACTACCCCGACGCCGACAACCTGCTGCGCGCAACGCTGTCCGTCAACAAAGTGCCCAGCTCCGGCAAAATCGTCATCGGCCAGATCCACGCCTACGAGAGCCAGAAGCCGCTGGTCAAACTCGAGTACCAGTACAAGACCAAAACCGAAACCGGCAACCTGGTGATCAAAGTGCGCATGCACCCCGATGACGATGAAAGCCGCGTCATTACCCTCGCCACCGGGATCAAACTGGATAACGAGTTCAACTACCTCATCCACCTCAGCCCGGGCGGTGCGCTGGGGATCAGTGCAGCGGGGTATCAGTGGGATTCACAAATCAGCGCGACGTGGCGCAACAGGCCGTTGTATTTCAAGGCCGGGGTGTATGTGCAGGACAACACCGGGTATACGAGTGAGGGTGGGCAGGTGACGTTTAGCAAACTGGATATTGATCACGATAAATAACAGCGACGTGATCGTTTAAGACTGCTGTTTAAAGGAAGTCCGGGTAACGTCTCGAAGCCTACAACAACTTGCGTCGCTGCCTACCGCTACGCCAGAATCCGCCGGCTTGTGCAAAAAAAACCCGCCTCTCGGCGGGTTTCTTTCAAATCAGCTTAACGCTCAGGTTCAGTTAACCTTCGCGTTCAACTCACCCTTCAGATAACGCTGGAACATCGCTTCCAGAGAGATCGGTTTGATCTTCGAAGCATTGCCCGCAGTACCAAACGCTTCATAACGAGCGATACATACGTCGCGCATCGCGGTTACGGTGGCGCCGAAGAATTTACGTGGGTCGAATTCACTCGGGTTGGTGGCCATCAGGCGACGCATTGCGCCGGTGGATGCCAGGCGCAGGTCGGTGTCGATATTGACCTTGCGTACGCCGTATTTGATGCCTTCGACGATTTCTTCAACTGGCACGCCGTAGGTTTCTTTGATGTCGCCGCCGTACTGGTTGATGATCGCCAGCCACTCTTGTGGCACCGAGGACGAACCGTGCATCACCAGGTGGGTGTTCGGGATGCGTTTGTGGATTTCCTTGATGCGATCGATGGCCAGCACGTCGCCGGTAGGTGGCTTGGTGAACTTGTAGGCGCCGTGGCTGGTGCCGATGGCGATGGCCAGAGCGTCGACCTGAGTCTTCTTGACGAAGTCAGCGGCTTCTTCCGGGTCGGTCAGCATCTGGCTGTGATCCAGAACGCCTTCAGCGCCGATGCCGTCTTCTTCACCGGCCATGCCGGTTTCCAGCGAACCCAGGCAGCCCAGCTCGCCTTCAACCGATACGCCGCAGGCGTGAGCCATGGCCACGGTTTGTTGGGTCACGCGGACGTTGTATTCGTAGTCGGTCGGGGTCTTGCCGTCTTCGCCGAGGGAGCCGTCCATCATCACCGAGCTAAAGCCCAGCTGGATCGAGCGCTGGCAGACGTCAGGGCTGGTGCCGTGATCCTGGTGCATGCACACCGGGATGTGCGGGAATTCTTCGATGGCGGCCAGGATCAGGTGACGCAGGAAAGGGGCACCTGCGTATTTGCGAGCGCCGGCCGAAGCCTGAACGATCACCGGGGAGTCAGTCTTGTCAGCGGCTTCCATGATGGCGCGCATCTGCTCAAGGTTGTTGACGTTGAAGGCTGGAACGCCGTAGCCGAACTCGGCTGCGTGGTCCAGCATCTGGCGCATGCTGATAAGTGCCATTGTGTGTGTCTCTCCCGGTTTGGGTCGTTAATCGTGCCAGCCTGCCGGAGCGGCGGCGGCTATTCAAGTGATTGCAGATCGGGGGGTTGAGGCCCGGTCTGGTGATTCGATAAAGCAAATTCTGTTTTATTCGGCTTTGCAGCCCCGACCGATCAGATCATTGGTAGCGACCCAGTAGACCAGGCCTTCATTACCTTTGATGTGAAACGCCAGCATGCCGTCGCTGTACAACGTGCCGGAGGCGCCCGGCTCTTCTTTCAGGCGATAAACCTGATCACCGCCACCCAGTCGAACGTCGACTTCCTTCTGGCCGGCATCGGCGTAGCGCCACAACACTTTGGCCTGGCTATCGCAAGTCCAGGTCGTCCAGTTATCCACAGGCGCGGACGACTGAAACAGGTTCATCTGTGCGCATCCGCCCAACATTGCCAACGCCGTGATGGCGATCAAGCCTTTCATCCGTGTTCCTCGACTGACGGCGCACGCCGCCAGCCCTGAGTTAAAGAGTCAGACCCGTCAAGGACAACCATGTTCCTTGGCCGGGGTTTGCGTCTCGTATTTGTCCAGACCGTCCGGCCCCGAGCGCTTGTTCAGCACCGGGTTGGTTTCGGCCTGCCAGTCGGCCTGATAACAGCCCTTCTGCGAATCGCTGGGTGCCGGTGTCGCTTCGGCCTTCGGGTTACTCCCGCAGGCCGCCAGCGTACCGGTCAGCAACAACAGTGCTAACGACTTGACCATGTGACCACTCCTTTGCCTGGCCAAACGGGCGGCCTCAGGCCTTGGCCCGGCTTTCCAGGACTTCAACGGCGGGCAGCACTTTGCCTTCGACGAATTCGAGGAACGCGCCACCGCCGGTGGAAATGTAGGAGATTTGCTCAGCCACGCCATATTTATCGATCGCAGCCAGAGTGTCGCCACCGCCAGCGATGGAGAATGCCGAGCTTTCAGCGATGGCCTGAGCCAGCACTTTGGTGCCGTTGCCGAACTGGTCGAATTCGAACACGCCGACCGGGCCGTTCCACAGAATGGTTTTCGACGACTTCAGCAGTTCGGCGAAGTTGGCTGCAGTTTGCGGGCCGATGTCCAGAATCATGTCGTCGGCAGCGACGTCGGCGATCAGTTTCACGGTCGCTTCGGCGCTTTCAGCGAATTCTTTGGCAACCACCACGTCAACCGGCAGCGGCACACTGACTTTGGCAGCGATGGCGCGTGCGGTGTCGAGCAGATCCGGTTCGTACAGCGACTTGCCGACCGGGTGACCGGCTGCGGCGAGGAAGGTGTTGGCGATGCCGCCGCCGACGATCAGTTGATCGCAGATCTGGCTCAGGCTGTTCAGCACGTCGAGTTTGGTCGACACCTTGGAGCCGGCAACGATGGCAGCCATCGGCTTGGCCGGCGCGCCAAGGGCTTTGCCCAGCGCGTCCAGTTCAGCGGCCAGCAGCGGGCCGGCGGCGGCGACCTTGGCGAACTTGGCCACGCCGTGGGTCGAACCTTCGGCACGGTGAGCGGTGCCGAAGGCGTCCATCACGAACACGTCGCACAGCGCGGCGTATTGCTGGGCCAGTTCGTCAGCGTTCTTTTTCTCGCCCTTGTTGAAGCGTACGTTTTCGAACAGCACGATGTCGCCGGCCTTGACGTCAACACCGCCCAGGTAATCGGCAACCAGCGGCACTTCGCGGTTCAGGGCCTTGCTCAGGTAGTCGGCGACTGGCTTGAGGCTGTTCTCGGCGGAGAACTCGCCTTCGGTCGGACGGCCAAGGTGCGAGCAGACCATCACGGCCGCACCTTTTTCCAGGGCCAGCTTGATGGTCGGCAGCGAAGCCAGGATACGCGCATCGCTGGTGACAACACCGTCCTTGACTGGGACGTTGAGGTCTTCGCGGATCAATACGCGCTTACCTTGCAGATCGAGGTCGGACATCTTCAACACGGTCATGGGTCGCACTTCCTACGGTTTTTTTGAAGTTGCTGTTTGCAGATAGTGTTCTGCAACGTCCAGCATTCGGTTGGCAAAACCCCACTCGTTGTCGAACCAGGCCAGGATGTTTACCAGTTTGGGGCCGGAAACACGGGTCTGACTGGCATCGACGATGGCCGAATGTGGGTCATGGTTGAAATCACAACTGGCGTGCGGCAGCTCGGTGTAGGCCAGCAGGCCTTTGAGCGGGCCGCTGGTGGCCGCCTCGCGCAGGATCCGGTTGACTTCATTGGCGTCGGTCGCCGTGGCGGTCTGCATCGTGATGTCGAGGCACGACACATTGACCGTCGGCACGCGTACGGCTTTGGCCTGGATTCGTCCGGCAAGTTCCGGCAGCAGGCGCTCGATACCACGCGCCAGACCGGTGGACACCGGGATCACCGACTGAAACGCCGAACGGGTGCGGCGCAGGTCTTCGTGGTGATAGGCGTCGATCACCGGCTGATCGTTCATCGCCGAGTGAATCGTGGTGATCGACACGTAATCGAGGCCAATCGCTTTATCCAGCAAACGCAACAGCGGCACGCCGCAATTGGTGGTGCAGGATGCGTTGGATACCAACAGTTCGTCACCGGTCAGGCAATCCTGATTGACGCCGTAAACGATGGTGGCATCGACATCCGCCTCGCTGGCCATCGGCTGCGAGAACAACACGCGTGGCGCGCCGGCGTCGAGAAAACGCTGACCGTCTTCACGGGTGTTATAGGCACCGGAACATTCGAGCACCAGATCGACGCCCAGCGACGCCCAATCGATGCCTTCGGGGGTGGCGCTGCGCAGAACCTTCACGCAGTCGCCATTAATATGCAGACAATCGCCTTCAACCCTCACTTCGCCCGGAAAGCGGCCGTGGGTGGAGTCGAAGCGTGTCAGGTATTCGATGCTGGCCATGTCGGCCAGATCGTTGATTGCGACAATTTCAAACCCGGCCTTTTCGCCTCGCTCAAACAACGCACGCAAGACGCAACGACCAATCCGGCCGTAGCCGTTGAGTGCAACTTTGTAAGGACGCGGTTGAGGCATGGGGTTCTCGATTACCGTGGTGAATCCGTTAACGCGATATTGCCCGAACCGGCGCTTTCGCGAGCAAGCCCGCTCCCACAGGAAAATGCATTCCAATGTGGAAGCAGGCTTGTCAGTCCAGACGACATCTTTTCTGGATCAGTCTTCCAGCAGTTCTTCAGCCTGACCGAGGATGTTTTCCAGGGTGAAGCCGAACTCTTCGAACAGCGCTGGCGCCGGCGCCGACTCACCGTAAGTGGTCATGCCGATCACGCGACCTTCCAGGCCCACGTACTTGAACCAGAAGTCGGCGTGAGCCGCTTCGATCGCGATACGTGCGCTGACCTGCAACGGCAGAACCGATTGCTTGTAACCCGCATCCTGAGCGTCGAACGCGCTGGTGCACGGCATGGAAACCACGCGTACCTTGCGGCCTTGTTCGGTCAGTTTGTCGTAGGCCTGAACGGCCAGACCGACTTCCGAACCGGTAGCGATCAGTATCAGTTCTGGCTCGCCAGCGCAGTCCTTCAGCACGTAACCGCCACGGCTGATGTCGGCGATTTGACCGGCATCGCGGGTTTGATGCTGCAGGTTCTGACGCGAGAAGATCAGCGCCGACGGGCCGTCCTTGCGCTCCAACGCATTTTTCCAGGCCACGGCCGATTCAACGGCATCGGCTGGACGCCAGGTGTCGAGGTTCGGTGTGCTGCGCAGGCTGGTCAGTTGCTCGATCGGCTGGTGAGTCGGGCCGTCTTCGCCCAGACCAATGGAGTCGTGGGTGTAGACGTGGATCACACGCTGCTTCATCAGCGCGGACATGCGCACCGCGTTGCGGGCGTATTCCATGAACATCAGGAAGGTCGCGCCGTAAGGCACCAGGCCACCGTGCAAGGCCACGCCGTTCATGATCGCGGTCATGCCGAATTCACGCACGCCGTAGTACATGTAGTTGCCGCTGGCATCTTCGGCGCTGACGCCTTTGCAGCCTTTCCACAGGGTCAGGTTGGAACCGGCCAGGTCAGCCGAGCCGCCCAGTACTTCTGGCAGCAACGGGCCGAACGCGTTCAGGGCGTTCTGGCTGGCTTTACGGCTGGCGATGGTTTCGCCTTTGGCAGCCACTTCAGCGATATAAGCCGAGGCTTTTTCCGAGAAGTCGGCTGGCAGCTCGCCGCTCAGACGACGGATCAGTTCGTTGGCTTCGGTCGGGAAGGCTGCGGAGTAAGCAGCGAAACGCTGATCCCACTCGGCTTCGGCAGCGCGACCTTTTTCCTTGGCATCCCACTCGGCATAAATGTCGGCCGGGATTTCGAACGGGCCGTGGTTCCAGTTTAACGCCTGACGGGTCAAAGCGATTTCCGCGTCACCCAACGGGGCACCGTGGCAATCTTCCTTGCCTTGCTTGTTCGGCGAGCCGAAACCGATGGTGGTCTTGCAGCAGATCAGGGTCGGCAGCGGGCTCTTGCGAGCAGTCTCAATGGCAGTCTTGATTTCTTCCGGGTCGTGACCGTCGACGTTGCGAATCACTTGCCAGTTGTAGGCTTCGAAACGCTTCGGCGTGTCATCGGTGAACCAGCCTTCGACTTCGCCGTCGATGGAGATGCCGTTGTCATCGTAGAAAGCGATCAGCTTGCCCAGGCCCAGCGTACCGGCCAAGGAAGCGACTTCGTGGGAAATGCCTTCCATCATGCAGCCATCACCCAGGAACACGTAGGTGTGATGGTCAACGATGTTGTGGTTCGGACGGTTGAACTGCGCGGCCAGCACTTTTTCTGCCAGCGCAAAACCGACGGCATTGGCAAGACCCTGACCCAGCGGGCCGGTGGTGGTTTCAACGCCCGGGGTGTAGCCGAATTCCGGGTGGCCCGGCGTGCGGCTGTGCAATTGACGGAATTGTTTCAGGTCGTCAATCGACAGGTCATAACCGGTCAGGTGCAGCAGCGAGTAGATCAACATCGAGCCGTGGCCGTTGGACAGCACGAAGCGGTCACGGTCGGCGAACGATGGATTGCTCGGGTTGTGCTTGAGGTAGTCGCGCCAAAGCACTTCGGCGATATCTGCCATACCCATAGGGGCACCGGGATGGCCGCTGTTGGCTTTTTGCACGGCATCCATGCTGAGGGCACGAATGGCGTTGGCACGCTCACGACGGCTAGGCATCGCTGATCTCCTGGGTGTGAATAGATTGAAACGGAAAAAAGGAGGGCATTTTCCCTCACCGGAGCGCCTCGGGGCAATGACAGATAGTCATCCGGGGACGTTTTTCCCATGGTTGACGGCGGTTTCGACTGGTGAAACCTTTCCGCTGTTCGTTTGTAGAGTTAACCGTTTCGTGAGAAGTGCCATTTATCGAGCAATATCAAAACTTTTTGATATTGCCCTTGCGGGGATATCCCGCCGTCTCTAGACTGCCAGCCTATGAACTTACGCGTGCCTTCCATTCGCCATGACGATTGCGACGAGCTGGCGGCCCTGTGCAAGGCCGGCGGCGATCCGCTGCGGCTGAATGTCTTGCGCGCGCTGGCCAACGATTCGTTCGGCGTGCTGGAGCTGGCGCAGATTTTCGGCATTGGCCAGTCCGGCATGAGTCATCACCTTAAAGTCCTGGCGCAAGCCGATCTGGTGGCGACTCGCCGTGAAGGCAATGCAATTTTCTATCGTCGCGCCCTGCCCCACTCCGAACTGTTGGGTGGCAAGCTGCACGCTGCATTGTTAGAAGAAGTCGACAATCTGGCGCTCCCGGAAGACGTCCAGGCGCGAATCGCACAGGTTCACGCCCAGCGAGCCGCCGCCAGCCAGGACTTTTTCGCCAGGGTCGCGGAGAAATTTCGCGCCCAGCAAGACTTGATCGCAGGCCTGCCGCAGTACCGTGACAGCGTGCTGGCCCTGCTCGACAAACTGAACTTCAATGGTGCTGCCACGGCCATTGAAGTCGGCCCCGGCGATGGTGCTTTTCTGCCGGAACTGGCACGCCGCTTCGGCACCGTAACCGCGCTGGACAACAGCCCGGCGATGCTCGAACTGGCGCGTCAGGTATGCGTTCGTGAACAACTGGCTAACGTCAGCCTGCAATTGGCCGATGCATTGAACGGCACCAGCCTTCAGGCCGATTGCGTTGTACTGAACATGGTGTTGCACCATTTCGCCGCGCCGGCCGAAGCGCTCAAGCACATGGCCGGCCTGCTGCAACCGGGCGGTAGCCTGCTCGTGACAGAGTTATGTAGCCACAACCAGAGTTGGGCCAGGGAGGCCTGCGGTGATCTGTGGTTGGGGTTTGAACAGGACGATTTGGCCCGTTGGGCCACCGCTGCGGGACTCGTTCCCGGGGAAAGCCTCTATGTAGGCTTACGTAATGGTTTCCAGATCCAGGTTCGCCATTTTCAGCGACCGGCTGGCGACACTCACCATCGGTAAATTCAGGAAAACATCGAGATGAGCGAATACTCCCTCTTCACCTCCGAGTCCGTGTCTGAAGGACATCCGGACAAAATCGCCGACCAGATTTCCGATGCGGTGCTGGACGCCATCATCGCCCAGGACAAGCACGCACGCGTTGCGGTGGAAACCCTGGTCAAGACTGGCGTGGCTATCGTTGCCGGTGAAGTGACCACCAGTGCCTGGGTCGATCTGGAAGAGATCGTGCGTAACGTGATTCTCGACATCGGCTACAACAGCTCCGACGTCGGCTTTGACGGCGCGACCTGCGGCGTGATGAACATCATCGGCAAGCAATCCCCTGACATCAATCAGGGTGTTGACCGTGCCAAGCCTGAAGATCAGGGCGCCGGCGACCAGGGTCTGATGTTCGGCTACGCCAGCAACGAAACCGACGTACTGATGCCAGCACCGATCACCTTCTCGCACCAGCTGGTACAGCGTCAGGCCGAAGCCCGTAAATCGGGTCTGCTGCCTTGGCTGCGCCCGGACGCCAAGTCGCAAGTGACTTGCCGTTACGAAGGCGGCAAGGTTGTCGGTATCGACGCTGTTGTTCTGTCGACCCAGCATAACCCTGAAGTGTCGTACAAAGACCTGCGCGAAGGCGTGATGGAGCTGATCGTCAAGCACGTGCTGCCTGCCGAACTGCTGAGCAAGGATACCCAGTTCCACATTAACCCGACCGGCCAGTTCATCATTGGCGGCCCGGTAGGTGACTGCGGTCTGACCGGTCGCAAGATCATCGTCGACAGCTACGGCGGCATGGCCCGTCACGGCGGCGGCGCGTTCTCCGGCAAGGATCCCTCGAAGGTTGACCGTTCGGCTGCCTACGCTGGCCGTTACGTTGCCAAGAACATCGTGGCTGCCGGCCTGGCCGAGCGTTGCGAGATTCAGGTTTCCTACGCGATCGGTGTGGCCCAGCCTACCTCGATCTCGCTGAATACCTTCGGCACCGGCAAGATCAGCGATGACAAGATCATCAAGCTGGTACGTGAAGTGTTTGACCTGCGTCCATACGCAATCACTACCATGCTCGACCTGCTGCACCCGATGTACCAGGAAACTGCAGCGTACGGCCACTTCGGTCGCGCTCCGCAGACCAAGACTGTTGGCGAAGACACCTTCACCACCTTCACATGGGAAAAAACCGACCGCGCCGACGCTCTGCGTTCTGCTGCTGGTCTGTAAGCTTTCCCCGGCGGTACAAAAAGCCCCGCACGGTTCGCGCCGTGCGGGGCTTTTTCATGTCTGAAAGCAAAGAGGCCCGCCGGTTCGACCAGACATACCCCGCAAAACACCCCGCCTGTCGAGTTCCATTTCGTCTTCTAACCTTCAAGCATTCCCCCTGAGCAAGGACGCTCACGATGCTTGTCACACTGCGCCTGTTGTTTGTTTTCCTGCTGACCGCGCTCACCCTCAACGCCCATGGCCAGTGCCCGGACTGGCCCGCCCCCCGTGCTCAAAACGAAATCACCGCCCTGCAAAAGCAGATCGCACAGTGGGACGACGCCTACCACCGCGAAAGCCGCTCACCAATTGCCGACGAACTCTACGACCAGTCGCACCTGCGCCTGAATGAATGGCAACGGTGCTTTGATTTGCCCTCGGCCATCGAGCCTTTACGTTCGGCCTCGGGCTCCGTGACGCATCCCATCGCTCACACCGGGCTCGATAAGCTTCACAAAGCAGAGGATGTGCAAGCGTGGCTTCAAGATCGAAAGGATGTCTGGGTTCAACCCAAAGTCGATGGTGTCGCCGTAACCCTGATTTATCGAGGCGGAAATCTGCAGCAGGCGATCAGTCGCGGCGACGGGGTCAACGGCCAGGACTGGACGGCATCCGTACGCAAGATCAAAGCGATTCCACAACGACTGCCCCAACCCGTGGACTTGCTGGTGCAGGGCGAACTGTATTGGCGTCTGAACGAACATGTGCAGGCGCGCGCCGGCAGCGTCAACGCAAGAGCGACGGTGGCCGGGCTGATGGGACGCAAGAAACTCAATGACGAACAGGCAACCGGCATCGGATTGTTTATCTGGGATTGGCCGCAAGGACCTGCGGACTTGCCCACACGCTTATCTGCGTTGGCAACTTTGGGCTTTCATGCCAACGAGCCTTACAGCCAACCCGTCAGCGACTTCGCCGATGCGCAGAAATGGCGCGACCATTGGTATCGCTCACCCCTGCCGTTTGCCAGCGACGGCGTGGTCTTGCGCCAGAGCCAGCGCCCACCCGCCGAACGCTGGGAGGCTCGCGCGCCTTACTGGGCCATCGCCTGGAAATATCCGTTCGCCCAGGCGCTGGCCGAAGTCCGCAAAGTCAGTTTCAAAGTCGGGCGCACCGGGCGCGTCACCCCGGTACTGGAGCTGTCACCGGTGATGCTCGATGACCGCCAGATCAAACGGGTCAGCGCCGGCTCGCTCAAGCGCTGGCAGGAACTGGACATCCGCCCCGGGGATCAGGTGGCAATCAGTCTGGCAGGGCTGACGATTCCGCGACTCGACAGCGTTGTGTTGCGAGCCACGGAACGCGCAGACATCAATATCCCCGCCGCCAGCGACTTTCATGCCTTGAGCTGCTGGCAACCGACGCCCGGCTGCGAAAGTCAGTTTCTCGCGCGTCTGATCTGGCTCAGTGGCAAGCAAGGTCTGGCGATGCAACATGTCGGTCGTGGCACCTGGGAGAAACTTCTCGAAACAGGCCGCGTGAACAACCTGCTGGATTGGTTGACCCTCGACGCGCCAGAGCTTGCTAACATTGCCGGCTTCGGCGAGCGCAGCAGCGAGCGCCTGATCTACAGTTTTCACAGCGCCCGACAACGACCGTTCGCCCAATGGCTCAAGGGCCTGGGCTTGCCGCCAACGGGTCAGGCACAACTCGCCGATTCGTGGCAGGCGCTGGCACAACGTGACACCGAACATTGGCAGGCAGAACCCGGCATCGGCCCCGGTCGCGCGGCGCAATTGAGCGCGTTCTTTCGCGACCCGCAGGTGCTGGCCCTGAGTGAAACCTTACATGCCGCCGGAATCGACGGTTTCTGACTACGCAATCCCGGCGCGCCGGGAACCCATCGGCCACCGAGGCGCTCCAACAGCGCAGTGCCTGACCGACCCGATTGCCTTTGCACATGGAGCTTTTATGAAATTTCTTGCACCGCTCGCCATGCTCACCCTCTGCGGCATGATGGCTACGCCCGTAATGGCTGACGAAGATGCCCCGGGCCTGACCGGTTGCGCTGCCAAAAAGCAGGGCATCATCAATCAGATCGAACAGGCCAAATCCCGCGGCAACACCGATCAGCAGGCCGGCCTGCAAACGGCTCTGGATGAGGTGACGAAGAACTGCACCGACGCCGGTCTGAAGAAAGAACGCGAAAACAAAGTGCTTGAGGCCAAGCACGAAGTCAGCAAACGCCAGGCCGACCTCGACAAAGCCATGAAGAAGGGTGATCCGGAGAAGATCAACAAGCGCAAGGACAAACTCGCCGAATCGCGCAAGGAGCTGCAGGACGCGCTGGACGAAATCGACAAGTAATCAACCGCATTAAAAATGTGGCCGAACGAAGATCCCCTCGCCACAACGATAATCAACAGCCACAGGCATCAATGATCGCGAAATTGCTTATGGCAGGCGCTGCAGACATCTTCAACTTTCTGCACCGCAGGCCCAAGGTTACTGGCCTTGTACGGTTGAACCTGGCTGGCGATCACCAATTCACCGGTAGCTGCTTCAAGGGTACGGGCCATTTCCTGAAACTGTGCCTGCCTCTGCCAGACATCGTCCTTGGCGCTGGTGTGATCTTCTTCACGGACCTGCGGAAAATGCTTCCACGGCTCATGAGACAACGCATCGAGTTTGACCGCACCTTCAGCAAATTTCGGCCCGTCGAACGGAATGCGCCCACGCAGCATGCCGCCCAGATCTTCGCCGGTCTTGAGCATCTGCTTGAAAATCGCCTTGCGTTGCCCCAACGGAGAATTCGGGTCGACACCGCCACAGGCGGACAAGGTCAGACAGGCCAGCAATACAACAGCAATTCGTTTAAGAGTCATGGTGGCTTCAGGTCACGGAAATCGGCGGCCAGTATCCCCGCGTCACCGCCAAACACCAATAGCCCTATTAAAAATACGGGTTGTTCGAGCGCATGGAGCACTCGGACAACCGGCACAGGAATCACTCCATGAACAGCCGTTTCAAGGCCTGGCGTCACCCGTTGATCGCAACCCTGCCCCTGATGGCGATTCTCGCCGGCTGCACCGGTGGCGACAGCGCCAAGCCGAAAACCCATGCGCTGGCGACTTACTCCAGCGCGACCTGGGAAGCGCTGCCGGCGGTATCCGACAGCGATCTGGTTGCCGGCTTCGGCTCGTGGCGCAGCGCGTGCACCCGACTCAAGACCGATCCGGTCTGGGGCACAACCTGCGCGGCGGCGGCCAATGTGCCGCAAAGTGCCGGGGAGATTCGCGCCTTTCTGAAACAGAACCTTGACGTCTACGGCTTGCGCGCCGAGAACGACAACCCCAACGGGCTGATCACTGGTTATTACGAGCCGGTTTACCCCGGCAGCCTGACGCCCACCGATGTCGCCAACGTGCCGGTGTACGGCGTGCCTGAAGACATGATCATCGTGTCGCTGGACAGCATTTATCCCGAATTGAAGGGCAAGCGTCTGCGCGGTCGTCTTGAAGGTCGCGTGCTCAAGCCTTACGACGATGCGGCAACCATCGAATCCAAAGGCGTCAAAGCACCGGTGGTTGCCTACCTGACCGATCCGATGAACCTGCAATTCCTGCAGATCCAGGGTTCCGGGCGCATTCAGACCCAGGATGGCAAGCAATTGCGCATCGCCTACGCCGACCAGAACGGCCATCCATATCGCCCGATCGGCCGCTGGCTGGTCGAGCAAGGCGAGCTGAAGAAAGAAGACGTCACCATGAGCGCCATCAGCAACTGGGCCAAGGCCAACCCGGCGCGGATCCCGGAACTGCTCGGCAGCAACCCGAGCTATGTGTTTTTCACCCGCAACCCGGACAGCAACGAAGGCCCGCGCGGTTCGCTGAATGTACCGTTGACTGCCGGTTACAGCGCGGCGGTTGACCGCAAGGTGATTCCGTTGGGCAGCCTGTTGTGGCTGTCGACGACGCGCCCGGACGGTACGGCACTGGTTCGACCGGTCGCGGCGCAGGACACGGGCGGTGCCATTGCCGGTGAGGTTCGCGCAGATCTGTTCTGGGGCACGGGCGATGCAGCCGGGCAACTGGCCGGGGACATGAAACAGCAAGGGCAGATCTGGATGCTGTGGCCCAAAGGCGCGGCACTGCCGCAAGTGCCTCAGGTGGCCGACACGCAGAAGAAGTAACCCCGGCAGATAAGCGGCGGTAGTCAGATAGCCTGCTCGCGATGAGGCCATCACCAACACCGATAATCAGACAGACACAAAGAAGAACGCAGCAATCAGCCCCATCCCGACAAACCACACCAACGACCGCAGAATCGCCCAGTCCGCCAGGTAGCAGATGATGTACAGCAGGCGACTGGTGATAAACATCACCGCCAGCACATTCACCGTCACCAATTGTGCAGTGCCTACCAGATGCGCAACGATCACCGCAGCGGCAAACGCCGGCATCACCTCGAAACTGTTCAGTTGCGCCGCATGCGCTCGGCGAGCAACGCCGTTCAGGCTTTCCAGAAAATCCCGGGGATCATGGTTGTCGCTCAGTCGGTAGCCACCCACTGCCTTGGCCACACCTGTGCAGACATAGGGCAGGAAAATCGCGATCAACACGCACCACAGAGCTACCGTCATAAAGCCGTCCTTCTTCGAGTTGTAGGAAATTGCGGGCGCTCAGAACTTCATTACCAGCATGCCGATCAGCACCAGCCCACAGGCTAAGAGCCGCGGCCGGCCGAAAGGTTCTTTGAGGTAACGCATGCCGAACAGCACCACCAGAATCACGCTGATCTCGCGCAACGCCGCTGCTTCGGCAATCGAGCCCAACTGCATCGCCCATAACACCAGAGCGTAGCTGAACAACACACAAAACCCGACCGCCAGACCCAGCTTCCATTGCTCTCGCCAGAACACCAGAAACGCCGGGCGCTTGGCTACCCACGCCAGCAAAGGAAACGGCCAGGCACTGAGCAACGTGACCCAGACCAGGTAATCCAGCGGGTGCGACCAGCGCCGCAACGCCTGACCATCGATGTAGGTGTAACAACCGATGCACACGCCAATCAGCGCCACCACCGGCAGCATCGACCAAGGCAAATGCTTGCCGCCACCGCCCTGCCAGAGCAGGCAGGCCATGCCCAACGGAATCAGCATGATTCCGAAAACCTGCTGATGGGTAAGCACTTCGCCGGCAAAAATGAGGGTCAGCGCCAGCACCACCAGCGGTGACAGGCCGCGCATCAACGGATAGACCAGACCGAGATCGCCGACCCGATAAGCCTGAATCAGCAAGTAGCGGTACAGCAGTTCAAATGCAGCAGAGGCGAGAATCCACGGCCAGATTTCCAGCGGCGGCAAACTCACGAAGGGCAGCGCGAGGGCGACGAACAGCAACGCCACGGTGTCCATGCACGCCACCACCAGCAGCCGTTCGGCGCTGAATTTGATCAGGGTATTCCACGCCGCATGCAACAGCGCCGCGACCAACACCAGAGCTGTTGCCAGCACATTCCACTCCTTGTTTTTATTGTCGACTCAATTAGTCAGATTATTGATTCGCGATGTGTCAGCAGCTGTTTATACTGCAAGCGACCACGCCGCACTCAGTTGCGCACAGATAAATTCCAATAATGACTGCCTGCCCCGCTCTCTCACCGAGACCGGCCGTTGGCCTGCGTATGCCTGATCACAGCGTCAAGACTACCGACAGAGACCTTGCGCATGCCACTCGCCTTGCTTGCACTTGCTGTTGCCGCGTTCGGCATCGGCACCACTGAATTCGTCATCATGGGCCTGCTGCCCGACGTCGCCCGCGATCTCGCCGTGAGCATTCCCCACGCCGGACTGCTGATCACCGGTTACGCCCTTGGCGTGGTGTTCGGTGCGCCGATCCTCGCCATCGGCACCGCCAACATGCCGCGCAAGGCCACACTGTTGGGCATGACGTTAATGTTTATCCTCGGCAATGTGCTATGCGCATTGGCGCCGAATTACGCGACGCTGATGGCGGCGCGGGTGGTGACTGCGCTGTGTCATGGCGCGTTCTTCGGCATTGGCTCGGTGGTGGCTGCCGGACTGGTCGCACCGAACAAACGCGCGCAGGCGATTGCCATGATGTTCACCGGCCTGACCCTGGCCAACGTCCTTGGCGTGCCGTTGGGCACCGCACTGGGTCAGTACGCCGGTTGGCGTTCGACCTTCTGGGCTGTGTCGGTAATCGGCGTGATCGCCGCACTCGCGCAATGGCTGTGGTTGCCGAAACACATCCCGATGGACAAGGCCAACCTCGCCAGCGAGTTCAAGGTGCTGGGCAAGGTCAACGTGTTGCTGGCGCTGGGCATGAGCGTGCTGGCGTCGACCAGTCTGTTCAGCGTGTTCACCTACATCGCGCCGATCCTGCAGGACATCACCGGCGTCAGCCCCCACGGCGTGACCGTCATGCTGCTGTTGTTCGGCGTCGGCCTGACCGGTGGCAGCATGCTCGGCGGGCGCCTAGCGGATAGCCGCTTGCTGCCGTCGCTGGTCGGCGTCGCGCTGGCGGTGGTGGTGATTCTCGCGGCGTTCAGCCAGACCAGCCGCTCGGTGGTACCCGCTGCGATCACGCTGGTGCTGTGGGGTATTTTTGCTTTCGCGCTGTGCCCGATCCTGCAACTGCTGATCATCGATCAGGCCCATGAAGCACCGAATCTCGGTTCGACACTGAACCAGAGTGCGTTCAATCTCGGTAATGCCGCGGGTGCGTGGATCGGCGGGTTGGTAGTAGCCAGCGGCGCGGACCTGGCGGACCTGCCGTGGACCGGCGCACTGGTGGGCGTACTGACGGTGCTGACGGCGCTGTTTTTCATCTACCTGCAACGTCGGGGTGTCGCTGCGGTCAATGTGTCCGGCTGATTTTCCCGGGGGACACAATTGTGTCCCCACCCGGCGTCAGCCCATCCAACCTTTGCGTCCATGAACGGGCGCGCTGACTTTCCACTCCCCCATCCAAAGGACCCCGGATGCTTGAACTCGTTGCCGCCTTTATCTGCCTCACCACCCTCCTCACCTTCGTCAATTTCCGCTTCATCGGCCTGCCGCCCACCATCGGCGTGATGGTTACCGCACTGATGTTTTCCCTGTTGCTGCAAGGCCTGAGCCTGCTCGGCTACCCCGGCCTCGAAGAACGCGTGCAACAACTGATCGGCCAGATCGACTTCGGCGATCTGCTGATGAACTGGATGCTCTCGTTCTTGCTGTTCGCCGGCGCCTTGCATGTGAACCTGAACGACCTGCGCAGCTACCGCTGGCCCATCGGCCTGCTGGCGACCTTCGGCGTACTGATCGCCACCGCCGTGATCGGCAGCCTCGCCTATTACATTTTTGCCCTGTTCGGCTGGCACGTGAGCTTCCTCTACTGCCTGTTGTTCGGCGCACTGATTTCCCCGACCGACCCGATCGCGGTACTCGGCGTCCTGCGTACCGCCAATGCCTCGAAACCGTTGAAAACCACCATCGTCGGCGAGTCGCTGTTCAACGACGGCACCGCGGTCGTGGTATTCACCGTGTTGCTGGGCATTGCCCAACTCGGCGAAACCCCGACTATCAGTGCCACGGCCATGCTGTTCGTTCACGAAGCCATGGGCGGCGTGCTGTTTGGCGGGCTGATCGGCTATCTGGTTTACCGGATGATCAAAAGCGTCGAGCAGCATCAGATCACCGTGATGCTGACCCTGGCGCTGGTGATTGGCGGATCGGCGATGGCCACCGAGCTTCACGTTTCAGCACCGATTGCGATGGTGGTGGCCGGGCTGATCATCGGCAACCTCGGTCGCAACCTGGCGATGAACGACATGACCCGCAAATACCTCGACGGTTTCTGGGAGTTGCTCGACGACATGCTCAACGCCCTGCTGTTCGCGCTGATCGGCATGGAACTGTTGCTGCTGCCGTTCAACTGGCTGCACGTGGCGGCGGCAAGTCTGCTGGCGCTGGCGATACTGCTGTCGCGCTTGCTCACCGTGGCCCCCGCCATCGTCTTGCTGCGTCGCTGGCGCACGGTGCCGCGCGGCACGATCCGGATCCTGACCTGGGGTGGTTTGCGCGGTGGTGTTTCGGTGGCTCTGGCCCTGGCCCTGCCGCTGGGCCCGGAGCGTGATCTGCTGCTGAGCATCACTTACATCGTGGTGCTGTCGTCGATTCTGTTGCAGGGCCTGACCATCGGCAAACTGGTCAAGCATGCGACTCGCGACGAGCCGGCCAACGTGGCCGAGCCTGCACACCACTGATCATTTTTTGATCTGCTGCGAATCAGGTTTATCAGCCTGATCCGCAGACTCTTTCGGCGCGCCGCTTTCGCTGCGGATCTGCGCATGACTGATCAGGGCGAAGATGAAACTGCCGCCGATGATGTTCCCCGCCAACGTCGGCCCGGCAAACACCGCCCAGAAATCACTCCACGGCAACTCGCCGGCAAACACCAGATACGACACTTCCGCCGACCCGACCACGATGTGCGTGAAGTCGCCCAGCGCCATGAGGTAGGTGATGAGGATGATGATCCACATCTTCGCGCTCTCCATGGACGGAATCATCCAGACCATGGTGGCGATCATCCATCCCGAAACAATGCCTTTGGCGAACATCTGGCTCGCATGGTTTTCCATGACCTTACGACCGATTTCGAGGAAGGCTGCGTCGGTCTTGCTGTCGAAGATCGGCAGCTCGAGCATCACGTAAGCCACCAGAATGGTGCCGCACAGATTGCCGAACAGCACCACGCCCCACAACCGGATCAACCGGCCGAAATTGCGGATAGTCGGTTTGGTCATGACCGGCAGAACTGCCGTCAGGGTGTTTTCAGTGAACAGTTGCTGGCGCGCAAGAATTACCGCAAGGAAACCCGCGCAGTAGCCGAAACTGGCAATCACCTTGAATTCATCGCCCTCGGGCAACCGGGAATTGAGCAACCCCATGCCCATCAGCGACAGGCCCATGGTCAGCCCCGCCGCGAGCGCAGACCACCACAACGCAGCGATACTGCGCTCCAGCTCCTGATCGCCTTGAGTACGGATGATTTCATGCAGGACTGCCGCACGAGGCGGCTGGTTTTTCTCGACTTCGTGCTGCTCTTTGGCCGAGAGGTCGGGGGTCTTGCCGTCTGTTGGCGTGGTCATGGCGTGGGAACCGTGGGGGGCTTTTAGCTACGACCCCCACGGTTCAAGGCTGTTCAGTGCCCAGATGAATCTTCAGTGACTTTGAAACTGCTATCGCGAGCAGGCTCAGAGGTCACTTGGTAACTAATTCATCTTCCTGAAACTGGTCTTTCACATATTTGATTTCAGTCCGCCCGTGCGGCGCCGGCAAACCGTCTTCACCCAGATTCACGAAAACCATTTTCTCGACCGTGAGAATGCTCTTGCGAGTGATCTTGTTGCGCACTTCGCAGGTCAGGGTAATCGATGTGCGGCCGAACTCGGTGGCGGTGATGCCAAGTTCAATGATGTCGCCCTGGCGCGAGGCGCTGACGAAGTTGATCTCGGAAATGTACTTGGTCACCACGCGCTGGTTGCCCAGTTGGACGATGGCGTAGATCGCGGCTTCTTCGTCGATCCAGCGCAGCAGGCTGCCGCCGAACAGAGTGCCGTTGGGGTTGAGGTCTTCGGGTTTTACCCATTTGCGGGTGTGGAAATTCATGTTCACTCCTGAGCGTTTGCCGAAAGATGGGCGCCATCTTGGCAGACTGATCGGTCATGCTCCATGAGGCTTCTACTATGGTCGCGATTGGCGATCTTCATTTGGCCGACAGAAACCCTTTGGAAGATCAGTCTAGACGGCTATAATCGCCCCCGTTTCAAAACGGTAACGTTCACTTGATACCGTTTTCCCGCCACCTGTCCGAGGGGCGCTGCAGCAGGTTCAACCTGTCAGGCTCGGATGGGGCGTTGACCGGCTCAGGCCGGACACTAAACGCACAACGGCGCCCATTCGCATACATTACGAATGGAGGCTCTTCATGAGCGCTGTTATCACGCCTGCAGATTTTAACGATTACAAAGTTGCCGACATGTCCCTGGCTGCATGGGGCCGTCGCGAAACCATCATCGCCGAATCGGAAATGCCGGCCCTGATGGGTCTGCGTCGCAAATACTCCGGCGAACAGCCGCTGAAAGGCGCAAAAATCCTCGGCTGCATCCACATGACCATTCAGACCGCCGTGCTGATCGAGACCCTGGTTGCCCTGGGTGCCGAAGTTCGCTGGTCGTCCTGCAACATTTTCTCGACTCAGGATCAGGCTGCTGCCGCTATCGCCGCTGCCGGCATCCCGGTTTTCGCATGGAAAGGCGAGACTGAAGAGGAGTACGAGTGGTGCCTGGAGCAGACCATCCTGAAAGATGGCCAGCCATGGGACGCCAACATGATCCTCGACGACGGCGGCGACCTGACCCAGCTGCTGCACGACAAGTACCCACAGGTTCTGGATCGCGTTCACGGCGTGACCGAAGAAACCACCACCGGCGTACACCGTCTGCTGGACATGCTGGCCAAGGGCGAACTGCGCATCCCGGCCATCAACGTCAACGACTCGGTGACCAAGTCCAAGAACGACAACAAGTACGGCTGCCGTCACAGCCTGAACGACGCCATCAAGCGCGGTACCGACCACCTGCTGTCCGGCAAGCAAGCGCTGGTCATCGGTTACGGTGACGTGGGCAAGGGCTCGGCCCAGTCCCTGCGTCAGGAAGGCATGATCGTTAAAGTGTCCGAAGTCGACCCGATCTGCGCCATGCAAGCCTGCATGGACGGTTTCGAACTGGTTTCGCCGTTCATCGACGGTATCAATGACGGCACCGAAGCGAGCATCGACAAAGCGCTGCTGGGCAAGATCGACCTGATCGTGACCACCACCGGTAACGTCAACGTTTGCGACGCAAACATGCTCAAAGCCCTGAAGAAGCGCGCTGTTGTCTGCAACATCGGTCACTTCGACAACGAAATCGACACCGCTTTCATGCGCAAGAACTGGGCATGGGAAGAAGTGAAGCCACAGGTACACAAGATCCACCGTACCGGCCCGGGCGCTTTCGACGCGCAGAACGACGACTACCTGATCCTGCTGGCCGAAGGCCGTCTGGTGAACCTGGGCAACGCTACCGGTCACCCAAGCCGCATCATGGACGGTTCGTTCGCCAACCAGGTTCTGGCGCAGATCTTCCTGTTCGGCCAGAAGTACGCCGACCTGTCGCCAGCCCAGAAAGCCGAGCGTCTGACCGTTGAAGTACTGCCGAAGAAACTCGACGAAGAAGTAGCCCTGGAAATGGTTCGCGGCTTCGGCGGTGTGGTCACCCAACTGACCAAGCAACAGGCTGACTACATCGGCGTGACCGTCGAAGGCCCGTTCAAGCCGCACGCTTACCGCTACTAAGTCGAGAGCAGCTGCGAGCTTCAAGCGGCAAGCAAGGTCAAAAGCCGAGCTTGCCGTGCGAAGCCCGAGGCTCTGCCCCTATTTGTCAAAACAGTGTCAGGCCGCAAGCTTCAGGCACAAGAGACCAGCGCACCTCCGCTGCTCTTGCAGCTTGAAGCTTGCAGCTTGTAGCTGGAGGTCCCCTCCATGTCCCAAGACCGTCGCTACAGCTTCGAGTTCTTCCCGACCAAGACCGATGCTGGGCATGAAAAACTGCTCGCCACTGCCCGTCAGCTGGCCACCTACAACCCTGATTTCTTTTCCTGCACCTACGGCGCTGGCGGTTCGACCCGTGATCGCACCCTCAACACCGTTCTGCAACTGGAAAGCGAAATCAAAGTGCCGGCCGCACCGCATCTGTCGTGCGTCGGCGACAGCAAGGACGACCTGCGCGGCCTGCTGAACGAGTACAAGGCTGCCGGCATCAAGCGTATCGTTGCCCTGCGTGGCGACCTGCCGTCGGGCATGGGCATAACCAGCGGCGAGCTGCGTCACGCCAACGAACTGGTTGAATTCATTCGTGAAGAAACCGGCGATCATTTCCACATCGAAGTCGCCGCTTACCCGGAGATGCATCCGCAAGCGCGCAACTACGAAGACGATCTCGCCAACTTCGTGCGCAAGGCCCGCGCCGGCGCCGACAGCGCAATCACCCAGTACTTTTTCAACGCCGACAGTTACTTCTACTTTGTCGACCGCTTGCAGGCACAGGGTGTGGATCTGCCGATCGTGCCGGGGATCATGCCGATCACCAACTACAGCAAGCTCGCGCGCTTCTCCGATGCCTGCGGTGCGGAAATTCCGCGCTGGATCCGCAAGCAACTGGAAGCCTACGGCGATGATGCTCCAAGCATTCAGCGCTTTGGCGAGCAAGTCGTCAGCGAAATGTGCGAACGCCTGTTGGCGGGTGGTGCACCGGGGCTGCACTTCTATTCCATGAATCAGGCCGAACCTAGCCTGGCGATCTGGAATAACCTGAAGTTGCCGCGCTGAAACCGCTGCGAACCTCAAGCTGAGAGCTACAAGAAAGAACAAACGATCGCAGCCTTCGGCAGCGCTTACACAGGGTGATTAATACCAATGTAAGCACTCCCGCCGTTGCGATCTTTTGCTTTTAAAGGCCCGAAACAGAGCTTGTGCAGCCACTTTCTGGCTCTTTCCCGTTTCTCGTCGTAATCTCAAGCCATGCCTCTGATCACGCAGTTATTCGCCGTGCTGGTTTTTGCTTGCCTGAGCTTCGCCGCTCGGGGCGAGAAACTGCGTATTGTCACCGAGCCGTGGGCGCCTTACGTCTATGAAGAGGGCGGCAAAAACCTCGGCCTCGACTACGAAACCACTGCCATTGTGTTCAAGCGTCTGGGCATTGAAGTCGAGTGGCAGTTCCTGCCGTGGAAGCGCTGCCTGTCGATGCTCGAAACCGGTCAGGCCGACGGGGCGCTGGATATCTTCCACAGCGACGAGCGCGATGCCACCCTGCTCTACCCCATCGAACCGCTGTCGGACGTCGAGTTCGTGATGTTCTACGCCAACGACCGGCCGCACCCCTTCAGCAAACTCGAAGAGCTCAAAGGCCTGACCATCGGCACTTCGCCGGGTTATCTGTACAGCCCCGACTTTCGCGAATCGACCCTGTTTACCCGTGAACCGGCGCCCACCCATGAAGCCAACTTCGGCAAACTGGTGCGCGGGCGTATCGACCTGCTGATCACCGATCGCCGTGTTGGTCAGCATTTGCTCGATCAGTTGAATATCCGCGATCAGATTACCGAAAATCCTACCGTTATCAGCCGTCAGAGCCAGTTTCTCGCGGTTCGGCGCAATGCCGGCATGGATTTGCTGGTGCAGCGCTTCGGTGCAGAGCTCAAGCGATTCAAGCGCGAACCGGCCTACGCCGAGCTGAGTGCACGCTATGGCGCAGCGCCCGATGCAGCCGCGCCGCTGGGCAATGCCTCGGCCAGCAGCAAAACCGTTGAGCAGCAGGAAAGCAGCGCGCAGTGATTGCTCTGTTATACTCCGGCGTTCCCGCCAGGCTCACGCCCGGACGCCCGGAACCGTAACAGGCCTCTCGACCCGCTACAGCGCAGCTTTCAGCCCGCGCGAGCGCTCCTGACGTGCCTTCGGAACCGCAGCAGGACCGGACGGGATTGCGTCCTCTTAAACGTGATTCGCGCCAGGCAAGACTCCCATTGGGCCAAGCCCTAACTAAAACAGGATTACTCATGTCCTTTGCTTCCCTCGGTCTCTCCGAGGCTTTAGTCCGCGCCATCGAAGATGCGGGCTATACCGAGCCTACTCCGGTGCAACAGCGGGCCATTCCCGCCGTGTTGCAAGGTCGCGACCTGATGGTGGCGGCTCAGACAGGTACCGGTAAAACCGGCGGTTTCGCCCTTCCGATCCTGGAACGGTTGTTCCCTAACGGTCATCCGGACAAATCCCAGCGTCACGGCCCGCGCCAACCGCGCGTACTGGTCCTGACGCCGACCCGCGAACTCGCGGCCCAGGTTCACGAGAGCTTCAAGATCTACGCCCGTGACCTGAAATTCGTCAGCGCCTGCATCTTCGGCGGTGTCGGCATGAACCCGCAGGTTCAGGCCATGTCCCGTGGCGTCGACGTCCTCGTTGCCTGCCCGGGTCGCCTGCTCGACCTCGCCGGCCAGGGCAGCGTCGATCTGTCCCACGTTGAAATCCTCGTCCTCGACGAAGCCGACCGCATGCTCGACATGGGCTTCGTCCATGACGTGAAGAAAGTCCTCGCACGTCTGCCGGCCAAGCGTCAGAACCTGCTGTTCTCGGCGACCTTCTCCAAAGACATCACCGACCTCGCCGGCAAGCTGCTGCACAACCCGGAACGCATCGAAGTAACGCCGCCGAACACCACGGTCGAGCGCATCGAGCAACGCGTCTTCCGTCTGCCGGCCAGCCACAAGCGTGCACTGCTGGCTCACCTGATCACCGCCGGCGCGTGGGAACAGGTACTGGTGTTCACCCGCACCAAGCACGGCGCCAACCGTCTGGCCGAATACCTGGACAAACACGGCCTGCCGGCTGTGGCGATTCACGGTAACAAGAGCCAGAACGCGCGCACCAAAGCGCTGGCCGACTTCAAGGCCAACCAGGTGCGCATCCTGGTGGCCACCGACATCGCCGCCCGCGGCCTGGACATCGACCAGTTGCCACACGTGGTCAACTTCGAACTGCCGAACGTCGATGAAGACTACGTGCACCGTATCGGCCGTACGGGCCGTGCCGGTCGTTCGGGCGAGGCGATTTCGCTGGTGGCCCCGGACGAAGAAAAACTGCTGAAAAGCATCGAACGCATGACCAAGCAGAAAATCGCCGACGGCGACCTGATGGGTTTCGATGCCAGCACGATTGAAGCCGAGAAACCGGAAGTGCGTGAGCGTCCGGACATGCGCAACCCGCGCAATCCTCGCGGCCCACGCGGTGACGGCCCGAATGGCGGCGGCGGTGGCGGCGGTCGTAAAGACAAAGGCAAGGACAAGGGCAAGGAAAAACCTGCCGGCGAACGTGGCGAGCGCCCTGCCCGCCAGCAGAAACCGCGCGAAGGCACTCCGGCCCGTGAACAACGTCCGAGCCAACCTCCCCGGGCAGCGGCTGATCGTGCCCCGGACGAGTTCCTTGACGACGATATCGATAACTTCGGTAACCGCGTTGATTACGTGCCGAAAGCCAATCCTGCCGGCGGCCGTGGCCGTCGTCCAGGCGCACCGGCCCAGGGCGCAGGCGCAGGTTCCGGCGCACCACGCGGCGGTCAGTCGCAAGGTCGCCAGAACGGCCCGCGCAACAGCAACGGCTCGAGCACCGGCACACCACCGGCCAAACGCAGCGGCCCGCGCAATGGCGCGCCACGTGACGGCCAGGGTCGTCGTGACGAGTCCTCGTCGCGCAACCGCCGTCCTGCCCGCGACGATCAGCAACGCGCTGAACCAGCCGTGCAGAACCCGCGCAGCAACGGGCCGAAGATCATGCACAAGGAGTCCAAGGCCGACCGCTTCCCGACCCCTGAGCAGCTCGATCAACTGCCGACCCGTCCGCGTGGCGAGAAACCAGCCTTGCTGACCCGCAATCGCTGATTCAACGCGGCAATAAAAAATGCCCCGACTCGAAAGAGCCGGGGCATTTTTTATGCTCCAGCCAAACCTCACTTTGGAATCGAACCCTGTGGCGAGGGGATTTAAGGAAGGTACAAGGCAATAAAAAACGCCCCTGGCCTTTCGACCGGGGGCGTTTTTGTGTGGCAGACGAAAGTTACTTAACTTTCACGCCTTCCAGCGAGATGTCCAGATCCGCAGTTTGCGAGGTAGGACCTGGGCCTTTGATCCCGAAATCATTCAGGTTAAGGGTGGTGGTGGCGTTGAAGCCAGCACGCTCGCCGCCCCACGGATCCTTGCCTTCGCCGTTGAACGTAGCCTTGAAGGTTACTGGCTTGGTCACGCCGTGCAGGGTCAGGTCGCCAGTCACGTCAGCAGTCTTTTCGCCGGTCGATTTAACGCCGGTGGAGACGAATTTGGCATCAGCAAACTTGCCTACGTCGAGGAAATCTTTGCTGGCGATGTGCTTGTCACGTTCAGCGTGGTTCGACCACAGGCTGGCGGTTTTCACATCAACAGCGATCTTGCTGGCTTCCGGCTTGGCCGAATCCCACGAGAACGTACCGTCGAAATCCTTGAAAGTACCGTGAATGAAGCTGTAACCCAGGTGGCTGATTTTCCAGTCAACGAAGGCGTGCTGACCTTCCTTGTCGATTTTGTAGTCCGCTGCCATGGCTTGGGCCGAGAGCAGCGCAGAACCGATTGCCAGAGCGGCCAGAGTCTTTTTCAACATGCTTTCTTTTCCTTTGAGTCGAGGTTGAACTTCAGGCTTTGCGACCGAGCATTCGCGTCAGGGTCGCATCACGATCGATAAAGTGGTGCTTCAATGCTGCCAACGCATGGAGGCCGGAAAAAATTACCAGCGCCCACGCCAGCCAGAGATGAATCACCCCAGCGGTATCTGCCTGATCCGGTAGTCCGGAGACCAGTGCAGGAACTTCAAACAGGCCAAAAACCGGGATCCCGACACCGTCTGCGGTGGAAATCAGGTAACCGGCAATCATCACAGCAAACAGCGCGAGGTACAGAAACCCGTGACCGAATTTGGCGCCGATACGGGTCATGCGGCTGTAGCTTTGCAGCGTCGGCGGCGGTGGGCTGATAAAGCGCCACAGCACCCGCAACACCATCACACCCAACAGCACCAGACCGATGCTCTTGTGCAGGTCCGGCGCGTCTTTGCGCCAGGTGCTGTAGTAATCCAGCCCGACCATCCACAGACCCAGCGCAAACAGTCCGAAAACCACCAGCGCCACGCCCCAGTGCATGAAGATGCTGACCCAACCGTAGCGCGAAGAAGAATTACGTAGCTGCATTGCCCAAATCCTGTGAGAACTGCGAACCAAGACTAGCGAGTTATCTATCGAATTAAAGCGGAAAATTTCGCTTTGAAATATCGAGAAATACGATCAAGAGTCTTGAACAGGGGAGTTAAGGAAAGATTAAAGGCGAAAGTGTGGCGGGATGTTAGTTGGCTGCTCGCAGATTCCACTGACCGGACCGACTGACAGGCAATAAAAAAGCGCGGCATGAAAGCCGCGCTTTTTCATTCACCGCAAAGCCTTACTGGGCTTTGGTATCGGTCGTTGCTGCCGGAGCCGGTTTGGTCGCTGGTTTCTTCGCCGGTTCAGCCTTTTTCGCTGCCGGTTTTGCCGCGGTTTTTTTCGCTTCGGTTTTAGCCGCAGGCTTCTTCGCCGCAGGCTTGGCCGCCGCTTTCTTCGCCGGTTCAGCTTTCACCGGGGTCGCTGGCTTCGGTGCTTCCACCGGGGCTGGCGCAGGAGCCGGGGTTGGCGCAGGCGCTGGAGCGACCGGAGCCGGAGCCGGCTCAGGAGCCTTCACAGGCTCTGGCTTCTTGTCGTCATCCGAACCGCCAAACAGGTTGCTGAAGAAGTTGCCCTTCTTCGCTGCCACGGCACCCGCCGCGCCTGCCGCTGCGGCGGCCGGAACCACTTTAGCCGGTTCAAACGACTTGCCTGCCGCCAGGTCTTCAACCTGGCTGGCCGCACGCTGACCGGTGCGCAACGCGCCTTCCAGTGTGCCCGGGTACAAGGTGTCGGTGTGTTCGCCGGCGAACGCTACGCGTTGCAGTGGACGTTCCCAAAGGCGCCAGAACTTGCTGATCTGGCCCGGGCCGAAGGCCAGGTACGCGCCGCCCATCGACGGGTCGGTGCTGTAGCGACGGATTTCATAGCCGGTGAACGAGCCACGGGCCTGTGGATAGAAGGCGTGCAGACGAATCAGCACCTGATCGACCATCTGCTTGTCACCGAACGCCTGCATCACGCGGGCGTTGTCGCCGGACAGGTTGATCACCACGTTGGCGCCACCCTTCAGGGCCGGTTCGATCCAGAGCATGCCCAGACCTGCGTTGCTGTAGATCTCGCCGGACATGCGCGCCTTGCTTTCCCACACCGGCGTCTTGAACTTCAGCATGATCTGGTCGCGCCAGCCATAGTTGGTGCCCTTGATCGCGGCCAGGTGCTGGGCGTCCAGCGCCGGGGTCAGGGCAATCTTGTTCAGCGCACGCAGCGGCACGGCCAGCACGACGTAGTCAGCCTGGTAGCCAACGCTGCCGACCTTGACGGTCACGCCGTCCTTGTCCTGAGTGATGGCCGACACCGGCGAGTTGGTCTTGATGGTCTTGATCTGCTTGACGAACGCCTGCGCCAGCACCTGGCTGCCGCCAACCAGACGCGAAGCGCGCAGGTCACGGTCGGAGATGCCGCGATACACACGGTTCTGCTGGGCGAAGTACAGCAGCGACAGACGCGAAGGTTCGTCGTAGTGGGTGCGGATGTCCTGGTTGATCAACTGACGCGCGGTCGCCGGCAGGTTCTGCTTGTCGAGCCAGCTCGACACGTTGATCTGATCCAGTGCGTGCAGAGTGGCGGTCGCCGCCGGGTTCTGCGGATCGTCGATCGAACGCGCCAGATCATCGAGGGTTTTCTGGTAGCGCTTCAGGGCATCGGCAGTCGCCGGTTGCTTGGTCGCCAGATCGGCGGCGGAGAAATACTCGCCATCGATCAGATAACCTGGCGTGCGCACGAATTCCGGGGCTGGCGTGGTGCCCAGCTTGAACGTCGAGACGTACTTGTTCAGCACCGGCTGCGTCTTGTCGTTGCCGATCCACTCGCTGGTGGCCATGCCGGAGCGACCGCCCAGGCTCGGTTTGGCTTCCAGCAGCGTGACCTGCCAGCCCTTGTTTTGCAGTTCGTAAGCGGCGGTCAGGCCCGACAGGCCGCCACCGATCACGATTGCGGTTTTATCCTTGGCCAGCGCCGTAACGCTGAACAGCCCCAACATCACCAGCGCACAGGCGCGCAGCCAACCGACAGACATTCAGCGAACTCCGGAAAAACACGTAGGAAAAAGCGATTTTGCGGGTCAGACGACCCAAAGAACCGCGAAGAATACGTCAGCCATCAAAACGCCGCCAGCGACGTCTATCGGCCCATACAAAGTAGCTCAATCGACACAATGGGTTGTTCCGACGCGACGCATTGCATAGGCTTGCGCGATTGTTTGCCCGCGCCTGACGCGAGCCGCCTCGAGGAGACTGTAAATGGGCCTGAATAACCAGTGGATGCAACGCGACCTCGCGGTGTTGTGGCATCCCTGCACCCAGATGAAAGACCACGAACAGCTGCCGCTGATCCCGATCAAGCGCGGCGAAGGCGTCTGGCTCGAAGACTTCGAAGGCAAGCGCTACCTCGACGCGGTCAGTTCCTGGTGGGTCAACGTGTTCGGCCACGCCAATCCACGCATCAATCAGCGCATCAAGGATCAGGTCGATCAACTGGAACACGTGATTCTCGCCGGTTTCAGCCATCAGCCGGTCATCGAGCTGTCCGAGCGTCTGGTGAAGATGACGCCGGAAGGCCTGAATCGGGTGTTCTACGCCGATAACGGTTCGTCCTGCATCGAAGTCGCGCTGAAAATGAGCTTTCACTACTGGCTCAATCGCGGCCAGCCTGCGAAGAAGCGCTTTGTCACCCTGACCAACAGCTACCACGGCGAAACCATGGCGGCGATGGCGGTTGGCGACGTGCCGCTGTTCACCGAAACCTACAAAGCCCTGCTGATGGACACCATTAAGGTGCCAAGCCCGGATTGCTACGGACGCCCGCAAGGCATGAGCTGGGAAGAACACTCGCGCAACATGTTCGCGGCCATGGAACAGACCTTGGCCGAGAATCATGACAGTGTCGCGGCAGTGATCGTCGAACCGCTGATTCAAGGCGCCGGCGGCATGCGCATGTACCACCCGGTGTACCTCAAACTGCTGCGCGAAGCCTGCGACCGATACGGCGTGCATTTGATCCTCGACGAGATCGCCGTCGGCTTCGGTCGCACCGGGACGATGTTCGCCTGCGAACAGGCCGGCATCCGCCCGGACTTCCTCTGCCTGTCCAAGGCTCTGACCGGCGGCTATCTGCCGTTGGCAGCGTGCCTGACCACCGACGAGGTCTACAGCGCGTTCTACGACGACTATCCAACCCTGCGCGCCTTCCTCCACTCGCACAGCTACACCGGCAATCCGCTGGCCTGTGCGGCAGCGCTGGCGACGCTGGATATTTTCGAGCAGGACAACGTCATCGAGAACAACAAGGCGTTGGCTCAGCGCATGGCCTCGGCGACGGCGCATCTGGTCGATCACCCGAACGTCTCCGAAGTGCGTCAGACCGGCATGGTGCTGGCCATCGAGATGGTCAAGGATAAAGCCACGAAAGAGGCCTACCCCTGGCAGGAACGTCGTGGTTTGAAGGTGTTCCAGCATGCGTTGGAGCGTGGCGCGTTGCTGCGTCCGCTGGGCAGCGTGGTGTATTTCCTGCCGCCGTACGTGATCACCCCGGAGCAGATCGACTTCCTCGCCGAAGTCGCCAGCGAAGGCATCGACATTGCTACGCGTGACAGCGTCAGCGTGGCCGTGCCGAAGGATTTCCACCCGGGCTTCCGTGATCCAGGCTAAACCTTCACAAGCCCCCTGTGGCGAGGGGATTTATCCCCGTTCGGCTGCGCAGCAGTCGTGAAATCAGCACACGCGGTACTCCTGACTCACCGCGTGAGCAGATTTTGGGGCGGCTTCGCCACCCAACGGGGATAAATCCCCTCGCCACAAAAGCTCTGCACCACAGCGACTATGAGCCATTTTTTTAGAGACCCGAAATGAGACTGTCCCGCTTCTTTATCGACGCCCCCCTGAGCACTGGCGAACACGAATTGCCGGAGGCCCAGGCGCATTACATCAGCCGCGTGCTGCGCATGGCCGAGGGCGATGCGGTGCAGATGTTCGACGGTTCCGGCCATGAGTTTCGCGGTTCGCTGGTGGAGGTCGGCAAAAAACGCGTGGTCGTACAGATCGACGAGCAATTTGCCGGGCAGGTCGAATCGCCGCTGCAGATCCATCTCGGCCAAGGCCTGTCCCGTGGCGAGCGAATGGACTGGGCGATCCAGAAAGCCACCGAGCTTGGCGTAAATGAAATCACCCCGATCTTCAGCGAACGCTGCGAAGTGCGGCTCAAGGACGAACGCGCCGACAAACGTCTGCTGCATTGGCGTCAGGTGGCGATCAGCGCGTGCGAACAGTGTGGGCGTTCACAGGTGCCGGTGATTCATCCTCCGGTGATGCTGGCCGACTGGATCAAACAGACCCAAGCCGATTTGAAACTGGTGCTGCATCCGGTGGCAGAGCCATTGGTCAGCCATGCCAAACCTTCAAGCCTGGCTTTCCTCATCGGCCCGGAGGGCGGGTTGTCCGACGCCGAAGTCGAGCAGGCCAAAGGCAACGGCTTCCACGCCGCTCGTCTTGGCCCACGGGTGTTGCGCACCGAGACAGCACCGGTGGTCGCATTGGCCGTGGCCCAGCAACTTTGGGGTGACTTCTAAGGCCTCTTCGCGAGCAAGCCCGCTCCCACAGCAGATCTCGGGTGTACAAAAAACTTGTGTTCGCTGGAATTCCACTGTGGGAGGGGGCTTGCTCCCGAATGCGGTATGTCATTCAACAAGGATGTTGGCTGACCTGACGCCTTCGGGAGCAAGCCCCCTCCCACCGAAATCGCATTCACAGGACGTAGAAAAGAATCGCCACAAAGTGCAGCAGGCTCCCGGCAATCACGAACAGGTGCCAGATTCCGTGCGCATGCCGCAACCGGTGATCCAGAGCAAAAAAGATGATCCCCACGGTGTACAACACACCGCCCGACGCCAGCCAGGCAAAACCCGTCGTTCCCAACGCTGCGATCAGCGGCTTGACCGCCACCAGCACGATCCAGCCCATCACCGCGTAAATCACGATCGACAGGATCCGCGCCTCGGAGCGCGGCTTGATCTCTTGCAAAATGCCGATCAGCGCCAGCCCCCAGACAATCCCGAACAGCGTCCAGCCCCACGGCCCGCGCAGGGTCACCAGACAGAACGGCGTGTAGCTGCCGGCAATCAACAGGTAGATCGAAAAGTGATCGACCTTCTTCATGATTGCTTTTTTACGCCCGCGCACGCTGTGGTAAACGGTCGATGCGCTGTAAAGCACCAGCAGCGTGAATGCGTAAATTGCCACACTGACAATCTTCCACGGACTGCCGTCGAGGCTGGCGATCACCAGCATCCACACGCCGCCGATAAATGCCGCCACCGCCCCGACCAGATGCGTCCAGGCGTTGAGTCTTTCCCCGTGATACATGTGTCGCTCACCTCAAAATTCGTACCGCAACGCGCAAGGCTCGGGCCTTGAGCGTAAAAGCGCAATGTTTCCGTTCAACACGAGCCTGCGCGCGTCGTGGTAATTGGGCACAATCGGCCGATACCAAAAAGAGTCCGCGCCATGCTGATCGACGAAGAATTGACCCTGAAAAAACTCGAGGTGTTCCTCGCTTTCATGCGCACCGGCAATCTCGCCCGCGCTGCTGCCGAGCTGCAAACCAGCAACGTCAGCGTGCACCGCGCGATTCACTCCCTGGAAAGCGCACTGCGCTGCCCGCTGTTCAAACACGAAGGACGCAACCTGACGCCGCTGGAAAGCGCTTATGTGCTGGAAGAGCGCGCGCAGAAGCTGATCAACGATGTTGTCGAAAGCGTACGCCTGACCCGCGAAGCCGCTGGTTTTTCTGCCGAACGCTTCAAGCTCGGCTCGCTGTATTCGCTGACGGTGAAGACCGTGCCGCAACTGATCATGGGCCTGAAGATCCGCCGCAGTGAACTCAACATCGACCTGATTCTCGGCTCAAACATCGACCTGCTCTACAAGCTGAAAAACATGGAAGTCGACGCGATTCTGGTGTCGCTGGACGACAGCATCAACGACCCGGACTGCGAGCAGATCCCGCTGTTCTCCGATGACATCTTCCTCGCCACGCCGGCAGATTCAAAGTTTGCCCAGCGCAGTGAAGTGGATTTGGCTGAGGTGCGCGATGAAACGTTCATCACATTGACCCAGGGTTTTGCCACCCATCAGGACGGTAATCGGGTGTTCAAGCAGGCGGGGTTCGAGCCGAAAGTGGCGATGCAGGTGAATGACATCTTCACGCTGCTGAGCATGGTCAGCTCCGGGGTCGGTTATGCGTTGCTGCCGGGGAGGATTGCGGCGGTGTACGAGAACCGCGTGAAGCTGATTCCGTTGCAGGAGAAGTATCGGTTGCAGCAGCACATTGGGGTGGTGTTTTTGAAGGCTAAAGAGCGGGATCCGAATTTGTTGGCGTTGCTGGCGGAGTGTCGGATGTACGCCAATCGACAGGTCGGGGTTTAGATCAAGATCAAGAGCTACCCCCTCACCCCAGCCCTCTCCCCCAAGGGGGCGAGGGGGAAAGGGAGCAGATCTCCACGGGTTTCAAGGCCTGAGTTCGACTCACGACTTTCAGGTCGATGTATAACGCCAAAACACCTCGGTCAGTCCCCTCTCCCCCCGGGAGAGGGCTAGGGTGAGGGCAGCTTTTTTTGCAGCTACCCCATCAACCCGCGCATCGCCAGGAACAACAGCGAAGGCCCGAGCAAGCACCCAAGTGCGGTATAGAACGCTGCCGTCAGACACCCATAAGGCACCAGCTTCGGATCGGTCGCCGCCAACCCGCCGGCCACGCCGCTGGAGGTGCCCATCAACCCGCCGAAAATCACCGCACTGCGCGGGTTGTTCAGGCCGATCATCGGCGCCACGAACGGCGTCATCACCATCACCAGAATCGCTTTGATCAGCCCGGCGGCAATCGACAGCGCCATCACCTCGGAACTCGCGCCAATCGCCGCCCCTGTCACCGGGCCGACGATGTAAGTCACCGCCCCCGCGCCGATGGTGGTCAGGCTCACCGCGTCGGTATAACCGAAGGCCATTGCCACGCCGACCCCGGCGACAAACGACGTGCCCACACCGACAAACAATGCCAGCACCCCGACAAACCCGGCGCGCTTCAACTCATCGACACTGACACCGAACGCCGTGGCGACAATCGCGAAATCGCGCAACATCGCGCCACCGAGCAGTCCGATGCCCGACAGCAGCGGAATATCCACCACGCCTTTCTGCCCGCCGGTCAGCGCACCGCCGACATACGACAGCACCAGTCCCAGCAAAATGGCGATGGCCGAGCCGTGCAAACGGCCTTTGGTGAAGGTGTTGGACATCCAGTAGGACACCCACATGGTCAGGCCGACAATCAGGAAACCGCTGATCAAACCGTAGCCGGTGATGACTTTCATCATGGATTCGTACATGGCGCTCACCCCGCAGTCTTGGCAGGAGTGATCGGCGCCGGTTCCTTGTTACCGAGGCGCACCAGCACTGGCACCAAGGCAAAGGCGATGACCACCGCAAGCGTTCCCGCGAGAATCGCCATTGGCCCGCCCTTCAGCGCGCCGTAAACGTTTTGCTGCGCCGCCATGGCGACCACGATCGGAATGTAAATCGCACTCCAGAACTCGACGCCCTGCTCGGTCTTGCCTTTAAGCCAGCCGCTTTTATTCAGGTAACTGCCCAGCCCGATCAACAGCAGCATCGCAATGCCGACGCCGCCGACGTTGGCCGGCACACCGATCAACTTGCCAAGCAGTTCACCGACCCAGATACCCACCAGCGTGCAAAAGGCGAGAAACGCCACACCGTAAATAATCATTGTTGTAGTCCTCAAAGTGCATCGTCGAATGTTGTTTTTGTTGTTCGAAGCTTGAGTCGCGGCGGTTTAGGGTTGGCGGCTTCCCTCCTCGCGCAGCAGCGCCTGCAAGGTGTCGAGGCGAGCACTGTCGAAGGCAGTGACGGTGCCTTGCTCGAACACCCGGCGCGCCAGTCCGGTCAGTACGGCACCGGGCGGCAATTCGATTTGTAGACGCACACCGCGCTCGTAGGCGCTTTGCACGGTGCCGCGCCAATCCACCACGCGGCACATGTTGAAGGCGAGATCATCACGCAGCGCTGCTACTTTGGTCACAGGCCGCGCGCGACTGCCGCTCAGGTAAGCGATCTGCGGCGTTTTCAGTTCAACCCTGGCGAAAGCTTCGGCGAGGGTTTGCGCCGGTTCTTCCAGCAGCGGACAGTGCGACGGCACACTCACCGCCAGACGTTTCGCCAGGCCGGCGCCACGACTGCGCGCCAGTTCGGCGACCGCATGCATCCCTTCGTCACTGCCGGCAATCACCACCTGATTGTCGGCGTTGATGTTGGCCAGATACACCGGCGCATCCTCACTGTGCACCTGCACCAGCAGCGTCTCGACGGTGGATAACTGCAGACCGATGATCGCGGTCATGCCGTAGCCCTGTGGATAAGCCTGTTGCATCAGATCACCGCGCAGGCTGACCAGATGCAACGCATCGCTGAAGCACAACGCCCCGGCGACCACCGCTGCCGGATAAGCGCCGATGGACAGGCCGGCGACGTAATCCGCCGTCAGTCCGTCCTCTAACAACTGCCGCGACGCAGCCACGCCGGCGATCAACAGACAGAGCTGAACCGCCCTTGTCGTGCGTAATGCTTCGGCAGAATCGAGTAGCAAAACATCTTCGCCCAGCACATCGCTGGCCTCGACCAACGTTTCCCGAGGCAAGCGCTGGAGCATGCCCGCTTGCTGCGCGCCCTGGCCGGGGAACACCAGCAGGCTGCTCACGCTGCCTGCTCCTGCGGGTTCCACGGATCAATGACCAGACAAGCCTGATGAGTATTTTTCAGCAGCACGCGCGCCGAACCGCCGGCCCATTCACGCAGGGCCACGGCGCCGAACGGCGTCTGCAACTGCATGTCGACTCGGCACACAGCCTGATCGAATAGCACGACCAGTTTGCGTGCCTGATTACGCGTGATCATCTGCGGGGTACGCAGGATCAGATCGAGATCACTGGCCGCGTGCATTGCTCTAAAACCACTGGCCAACTCAAACCCGACGCTGCCGCTGATACCCCAGACCCAACCGCAATCATCGAGCATTGGCCGCAGTTGCTTGAGTGCGTGCATGACCGGCAGATCGCGTTCGCGGTCGACGTGACACAGCGCTTCGGGGCTGACCCGACAGGCAATCGAATCGACCGTCATGAACGCTGCCAGCCGTTGCTCGCGCAGCACACCGCGCACGCCGACCGCGACCAAACCTTCAGCACTCAACGCCCGCCGCACCACCACCGGTTGTCCGGACGCCAGCGACTCGACGGCCCACAGCGGCGCATCCGCCGGCAACTGCGCAGGCGTCATGCCCCAGAGCAAGTCATGGGCCAGAGGCGTTTTCACCACTGCGCCCTCAGCAGTTCACGGACTTTGCTGGAGGCTGCACGATTTTTTGCGCCAAGGCGATTGCTTAAATCAGTGCTGGCGACATCACCGATGGCTTGCTTCAGGCATTCGCTGACGCGTGCCAGATCTTCTGCGGTTGGCTGTTCGATCTGCTGCACCGACAGGGTTTCCCAGAGCAAACCGAGGCTGGCGTAACTGTCGATGTCATAGGCCATCGGCGGCACACTGGCGGCCAATGCTTCCAGTTCCTCGACACTGCGCAACGTCACCCGCGCCGCCGAAGCCTTGCCCATCGCATGCACCATCACGCCCGGATCGCGCAAAGCGATCAAGCGATTAGCCTGATAACCGTGAGCCAGAAACGCCCCGGACATGGCCTTGCCCACCAACAGCGCAATCACCGGATGCCCGGCCAAACGTGCGCGGGCATAACTGTCCGCCGCACCGGCCAGCGCCTGATGAATGCCGAGCGCTTCTTCGCGCCGGCCGTAGGCCTGACTCGGCACATCGACGATGGCGATGAACGGGCGCTTCTGCGCTTTATCGCGATCGGCAATGATCGCGTCATCCACAGCCTTGGCCAGACCCCAACCTTCGAGCAAACCGACTTCGCCATTACGAGCGCGAGGAAAACGACTGTCCGGGTCAGCAACCACCGCGATAAAACGCCCAAGCTCAGCGTCAGCAACCTTCAACGAGGCCGGCAGCCCTTCAACCACCACAGCGCCCGCACTCAATGCGTTGAACCAGTTCAAACCGCGCACGGAATAACCATTCATGAGCGCTCTCCTTGATACAGATCGCGAACCACCGACGGTTCGATTTGCGGGTCAGTGTTCAGACTGCCGAGGCGTTGCAAAAACCATTCGGCACGTTGGCTGCGCGGTTGTGCCGGCAGACCTAGTTGCAGCAATTCGCCAACCTGCTGACGAATTTTCGCCACGTCATCGGCGACATAACGATCCACCAGACCGCTGGCGAAACGCTGCTCGCCACCGGTCAGGCTCCAGATGAAAGGCCGGTCGCGCGAGTCGTATTCTTCGATCCCGGCTTCCTGCTCAATCACCTGCGGGCCGTTCAAGCCGAGGCGCGCTTCCTGAGTCACCAGCAAATAGCTGCACAGCGCGGCGGCAATCGACATGCCACCAAAGCAGCCAACGCTACCGGCGACCACACCGACCACCGGTTGGTACTGCTGCAAATCGACAATCGCCGCATGAATATCAGCAATCGCCGCCAACCCAAGATTGGCTTCCTGCAAACGTACGCCACCGGTTTCCAGCAACAACACCGCGCGGGTCGGGATGCCTTTGCGGTTATCTTCGGCGGCCAGCTCCAACGCGCCAGCAATCTTCGCCCCGCCAACTTCACCGAGGCTGCCGCCCTGAAACGCGCCTTCAATCGCCGCGATGACCACCGGCAAACCATCGAGCTTGCCCTTGGCGATCACCACGCCGTCATCGGCCTGCGGCACCACGCCCTGGCGTTCGAGCCACGGCGACATGACGCGTTGAAACGGGTCGAGCAATTCGCGAAAGCTGCCGGCATCAAGTAAGGCTTTCGCCCGTTGCCGCGCGCCGAGTTCGACGAAGCTGTGTTTGTTGAGCAACGCTGCGCTGTCAGTCATGGCCGATCTCCTCGAAACCTTGTTCCAGACGCAGACGCACCACGCCGGGTGTCGCGCCGAAATCGTGGATATCGATGGCCATGGCCGGCGGCGTGGTGCCGTCGAACATCCGCGCAAACAGATGCTGCCAGCGCTGCTGCGCACCGTTGACCGAGGTCTGCACATTGATCGTCAGCTTGCCGGCCAGCCCCGGTTCGATCAGCACTTCCAGATCACCCGAGCCGACACAACCGACCAGCGCACGCCCACGTGGCGGCTGCCCGGCGGGGAATTCAAACGATAAGGTTTCCATCAAAACGCTCCCTGAAGGATGCCGTCGCGCTCGATACGGTCGAGCAGCAGTGTGGCGGCTAGCAAGTCGGCGGCGCCACCGGGCGAGGCATTCAATGCGATGAGTTGTTGATCCAGCTCGTGCAGGCGCCGACGACCGCTGAGGCTGGCGCTGCCACCGGCGTCGAGCACCGCTTGCGCGCCGAGTTGCATGGCTTGCAAACCCTCTTCGCCGGCGCGGTAAAGCACGCAGGTGTCAGCAAGGTCGGTCATGATCGCCAGCAAAGCATCGAGCCTCGCGTTCTGTTCGCCGTGACCGCTCGCGCGGCTGCGTTTGAGTTGTGGCAAGCCGCGTTGCAGCACCGAAGGAAAGCCGAGCTGCGCTTCTTCGCGGGCACCGCGAGCGCCGTAACGCAGCGCGACCTGCGCGCCGTGGCTCAAGGGTTGTGGGGCGTAGCGATCATCCAGCAAGGCCAGACGGGCGGCGCGCAGGGAAACCGCGTTGTTGCCGCAAGATTGCGGTTCCAGCGCAGCGGCCGTCACCACCAGGCCCAAGGCCCAGATCGCCCCGCGATGCGTGTTCACGCCGTTGGTGGTCGCGAGCATTGCCTGTTCGCCTTCACGGCCGATCCGGCCAATCGCCTCGCGCAATGGCAGGCCGACTTCGCCAATGGCCAATGCAGATTCGGCCATTTCCTTGAACGCCGGCCACAATGACAGCGCCGACGCGTGCATCAGGCCCAGGTGCAAATCGGTGTGCGCGCCGTTGCCACGACGATCGACCAGCGCCGGTTTCGGCGACAGATCGGCTTCGTCGATCAACGCGTCCACCGCCAGATCGGCCAGTCGGTCAGCCAGGGACAGCGGTTTCGCTTGCAGGTTGAGTGCGTGCATTACCAGCTCCTGAACTTGGCGGGCGGGTTGTAGAGGCCGCCGGACCACTCGACCAGATCGGCCACGCTCTTCGCCGCGAGCAATTCACGGGTGGCGTCGGTGCGGCGGATGCCGAGGTCTTCGGGCAAGGCGATCAGGCCTTCGCGGCGCATGCGTTCGGTATCTTTCGGGTTGTGCCGCAGGCCGATGGCGGTGACGCCCGCAACAGCGGCGATCATTGCCTGGCGCTCTTCCAGCGAGCGCGCCTTGTACAGGTAAGCGATACCTTCTTCGGTGAGCAGGTGAGTGACGTCGTCGCCGTAGATCATGATCGGCGCCAACGGCATGCCACTTTTCTTTGCCACTTCGACCGCGTCGAGGGTTTCGACGAAGGTCGGTTTGCCGCCCTCCTGGAACGTCTCGACCATTTGCACCACGAGTTTCTTGCCGCGGTCGAGCATCGGTTGCTGCGAATCGTCATGGCGCATGTCGAGCCAGGCCGGAGTGCCGTGACGACGGCCGCGCGGGTCGTGACCCATGTTCGGTGCGCCGCCGAAGCCGGCGAGGCGACCACGGGTTACGGTTGAAGAATGACCATCGCCATCGACTTGCAGGGTTGCGCCGATGAACAGGTCCACCGCGTACTGCCCGGCCAGTTGGCAGAACATCCGGTTGGAGCGCAGCGAGCCGTCGCGGCCGGTGAAGAACACGTCCGGGCGGGCGGCGATGTAGTTTTCCATGCCCAGCTCGGTGCCGAAGCAATGCACGCTCTCGACCCAACCACTTTCAATCGCCGGGATCAGCGTCGGGTGCGGGTTGAGCGTCCAGTTGCGGCAGATCTTGCCCTTGAGGCCGAGGGACTCGCCGTAGGTCGGCAGGATCAATTCGATGGCCGCGGTGTTGAAACCGATGCCGTGGTTGAGCGACTGCACGTTGTGTTTTTCGTAGATGCCGCGAATCGCCATCATCGCCATCAGCACATGCACAGGCTTGATATGCCGTGGGTCGCGGGTAAACAGCGGTTCGATGTAGAACGGCTTGTCGGCGACCACGACGAAATCGACCCAAGAGGCCGGGATATCCACGCGGGGCAGTTCACTGACGTCATCGACCAATTGGTTGACCTGGACGATGACGATGCCGTCGCTGAACGCGGCCGGTTCGATCAGCGCCGGGGTGTCTTCGGTGCTCGGGCCGGTATAGATGTTGCCGGCACGGTCGGCCATGAACCCGGCCGAGAGCACGACATTGGGGATCAGATCCACCACCAGCCGGGCGTAAAGTTCGATGTAGGTGTGAATCGCGCCGACTTCCAGCAGACCGTCTTCAAGCAACTGGCTGATGCGCAGACTCTGGGTGCCGGCGAAGGAGAAATCGAGCTTGCGGGCGATGCCGCGTTCGAACAGGTCGAGATGCTCGGAGCGACCGACGCTGGGCATGATCATGTGCAGATCGTGGAGCTTTTCCGGGTCAGCCTTGACCAGGGAACGGGAAAGGAAATCCGCCTGTTTCTGGTTGTTGCCTTCCAGCACCACTCGGTCGCCGGGATGGATCAGCGCTTCGAGCGCGGCGACGATCTTGTCGGTGGGCAACACCACACCGTCGGCCAGCCCGCGCACCTTGTCGAGGCGACGCTGCTTCTCGTCACGCCGCCGCGTCCAGCGCGAGTCGGGGGAAATTGTTGTTGTCATGCTCACTCCACGGGGTTCGCTGTCGTGGAGCCAAGTTAGGCGTGTGGGTGGGAAGCATCAATCAAGCATGACGGTGAATCATTACGCTCAGGGTAACGATCAAGAGCACCCCTCACCCTAGCCCTCTCCCAGGGGAGAGGGGACTGATTGGGGGATGCTCAAGGAATACACCGACCTGATCGTGCTCTACCGAATCCATAATCGACGGGGTATTTCAGGTCGATGTAAAGCGCAAGACACCTCGGTCGGCCCCCTCTCCCTCCGGGAGAGGGCTGGGGTGAGGGACTTTTTGCTTACTCGGTCGGCACTAACTTGTCCAACACGCGATTGACCGCCAACTCGGCCAGCATCACGACTTGCGCGATGCCTTGCAGGGTTTTGCGGTGGGTGCCTTCGACCATCGCCACATGGTTGTGCAGCATGACGGTGGCAGAGCCGAGCGTTTCACTGGCATCGGCCAGCAGGGATTCGGTGTCGGCTTCGGGGCTGGCCATGTACAGCGTGTTGGGGGTGTAAGGCGTGGCCATGAGGTCGGCGTTGGTAGGGCCGAGGTAATGGTCGAGGGCGCGCTCGGCGGCTTCGTGGAATTTCTTTGAGTCGGGGGATTCGTAGGGGGATGCCAGGTCGGTGGGCGGCGGGTTAGGCGTTACTTTGAACATGGGGATGAACCTCTATTAGGCCTCACCATCTCGCTGCTAAACGGTAGGGTGGCGGCTATGCGCAAGTTAGCAGACCGGTCAAACCCCAACCCGGCGCACCCGAAGGTGCCATGCGCACAGCCACCATCAAGCACAGGCGAATGCCTGACTGGATGAAACTTGTACAACCGAGGTAAGGACAAAGCCGGGCTGCTAAACCCGATCACTGGGAATCAGTGACCCGATCCACGTTACGCAGCCAGCCCACGGCGCACAAGCCGGCGGATTCTGGTGCATGCGTAGGCAGCGGCGCAAGGATTTGTAGGCCAGTGAGCGGTAACACCGAGTGTCTTTAAACAGCCGCGGCTGAAAACGTTTATGGCGCTACAAAAATCCGCGATTTGCCTATAGACATTGGTTGATGCGACTGGCGCCTTCGGGAGCAAGCCCCCTCCCACAGGGGATTTGTATCGTCTACAAAATCTGCATTCACTGAAGATCCCTTGTGGGAGCGGGCTTGCTCGCGAAGAGGCCAGTCTGAACACCAAAAACCTTGGATCAATGGATCAGCCCGGCATCCACCAACAACTTCTCCAGCCCAAGCAAGTCAGGCACCTTCGCCACCTGCTCTCCCACCTGCACCGCCGCCTGTTCCAGCGCACACAACGGCACATCGACATAACTCAACTGACTGTCGAGCTTGTAAGACCGTGGAATCCCCTGCACCAGCAACGCGATGAACTTCAACTCGGGCAGCCCGCCGAGGGCATTGAGGATGACGATGCGCGCACGCTCGCCGATGACGATTTTCTGCCCGCACGCCGACTCGAAACTGAGTAACGGAATCTGCCGCTCTCGCCAGGTCACGCGCCCCAGATACCACGGTGGCGTGTCCAGATCGAAGGCGCTGGCCTGGTAGTCGATCAACTCGGCGACGGCGACGTTGGGCAGAATCAGGTTGCGATCTGCCAGCGGCAACAACAGGCCAGTCAGTTGGCTGGTGCGCGGATTGTGCCGGCGTTCATGCATGTTTCTTGCTCCAGTGGGCAATGCTTTCGAGCAGCACAGACTCCTGATACGGCTTGCCGAGGTAGTCGTTGACGCCAATGGCCATGGCGCGGTCGCGGTGCTTCTGGCCGGTGCGCGAGGTGATCATGATGATCGGCAGGTGTTGCAGGCGTTCGTCGTTGCGCACCTGGGTGGCGACTTCGAAACCGTCCATCCGCGGCATTTCGATGTCGAGCAGCATCAAGTCGGGCATGTGCTCTTCGAGCAGCAACATGGCGTCGACCCCGTCCTTGGCGGTCAGCACGTTCATGCCGTGGCGTTCGAGCAAACGGCTGGTGACCTTGCGCACGGTGACCGAGTCATCGACCACCATGACCAGCAGCGGTTTGTGCGGTTCGCTGTCGATGTCCGGCTGCATCGCAGGCTGCGCCACCCGCGCCTGCATCGCACGGATCGGCGCGAGCAGATCCAGAATCAGTACCACCCGGCCATCGCCAAGAATCGTCGCGCCCGACACGCCCTGCACCGCCGCGAACTGCGGGCCGAGGCTTTTCACCACAATTTCGCGGGTACCGGCCATGGCATCGACCTGCACGGCAATGTGGCGGTCGTTGTAATGCACCAGCAGGACCGGCACTGGCAGGTTCTGGCCCAGCAGTTTCGACCGGGGCGCGGTTTTCAGCAGCTCGCCGAGGTAGCACAGTTCATAGGTCTGGCCGCCATATTGGTAGCGCGGCGGATCCTGGCGGAAGTGCCCTTCCAGATCATTGGGCAACACCCGGACGATGCCTTCGATGGTGTTCAGCGGTATCGCGTACTGATCCTCACCGCACTGCACCATCAGCGCACGGTTGACCGAAACAGTGAACGGCAGACGAATGCGAAAATGCACGCCCTGCCCCGCCACCGAGTCGATGCTCATGCTGCCGCCCAATTGGCGGACTTCTTCGTGCACCACGTCCATGCCGACGCCACGCCCGGAAATCTGGGTGATTTTCTCGGCGGTAGAGAACCCCGGCTGCAGGATGAACTGCAACACGTCGCGGTCACTGATCTCGGCGTCCGGGGCGAGCAAACCGCGTTTGATCGCCTTGCGCCGCACGGCTTCCAGCGGCACCCCGGCGCCGTCGTCGCGGATGTCGAAAACGATGTCGCCGCCCTCGCGGGACAGGTCGAGGCTGATCTGCCCCTGCGCCGGTTTGCCCGCCGCCAGCCGCGCTTCGGCAGACTCCAGACCATGGTCGACGGCGTTGCGCAGCATGTGTTCCAGCGGCGCGGCCATGCGTTCGAGCACGTTGCGATCCATCTCGCCTTCGGCATTGCCGACGACGAAGGCAACGTCTTTGTTCAGCTCTTCGGCAACTTGGCGGACGATACGTTTGAGGCGCGGCAACATCCGCTCGAACGGCACCATGCGCGTGCGCATCAGGCCTTCCTGCAACTCGGTGTTGATCCGCCCCTGTTGCTGCAACAGGTTTTCGGCGTCGTGATTGCGCCGGTCGAGGGTTTCCTTCAAGTCGAGCAGGTCGGAGGCCGATTCAAACAGCGCCCGCGACAGTTGCTGCAACTGCGAATGGCGGTCCATTTCCAGCGGGTCGAACTCTTCGTAGCCGAGGCGTTCGGCATCGACTTGCTGACGGCTGAGAATCCGCCCCTGGGTTTCGATATCGAGACGGCGCAGTTGATCGCGCATGCGCTCGATGGTGGTTTCCATCTCGTTCAGCGCGACCTGTGCATCGTTGACCTGCTGCTCGATACGCCCGCGGAAAATCGAGGTTTCCCCGGCCAGGTTCACCAGCTCATCGAGCAGTTCGGCGGAGACTTTGACCATGTCCGCGCCGGCATCGGCGGCCGGTGCGGCGGCTTCGGTTTTCACCGGCATCGGCAGCAACGCAGGTGTTTCCAGCGCCACCGGGTGACTGAAGTTCTGGATCGCATTGATCAGCCGGTCAGCCGGCGGGCACGGTTGCCCGGCACGCACGGCGTCGAGCATTTGCGCCAGACGGTCATGGCCACGCTGAACCAGCGCGAACAGTTCAGTTGAAGCCTGCAACGTTCCTGCAGAGAGACTTTCGTAGAGGTATTCCAATTCATGGGCGAGGTCGCCGATCGGGCCGATCTCGACCATCCGCGCGCCGCCCTTGAGGGTGTGCAGATCGCGCAGCAGGGTTTCCACTTCCTGGCGGTTGCCCGGTTCGGCCTGCCAGCGCACCAGCGCGGCGCCGGAGTTTTCGATGATGTCGAAACCTTCTTCAAGGAAGATTTCCAGCAGTTCCGGATCGTGCCCGGCGCCATCGTGACCGGCCACCGGTTGCACAGTTTCAGCGCTGAGCACGGCGCCCTGACGCAGCTGCCGAATCCCGTCGATCAGCGCCAGAACCGGGCTGAGCGGCTGGTGGTTTTGCAATTGCTCAAGCAGCAACGCCAGATGATCGTGGCTTTCTTTCAGCAGCCGGCCAAGCGCTTCGCTGTGGCTGTAGCGCCGATCCACCAGCCCTTCGTACAGGCTTTCCAGCTCTTGGGCGAGATCAGCGATGGCCTCGACTTGCGCCATTCGCGCACCGCCCTTGAGGGTGTGCAGATCGCGCTGCAACGACGACAGCGGTGCGCTGTTGTCCGGGTCACCGAGCCAGCGCTGCAAGGCCTGACCGGCACTGTCGAGAATGTCCACGGCCTCTTCGAGGAAGATCTCGACGATCTCGTCATCGGCGTCAAACGTGGTCGCCGACTGCTGCAGTTCTGCCGTCGCGCTGCCCAGTTCGCGGATGCTCAGACTGCGGCTGCCGTCGCTGCGGATCAGGCCCATGGCGCCCGGATCGAGGCTTTCGTCGAGCAGTTCGTGCAAGGCGCGGATACGTTGCGGTTGCGGCGTGATTTCCTGACCGGCGGCCAGTTCATCGAGCATGTTGATCAGCGCTTCGTGGGCCAGTTGCGCCTCATGGAAAAACCGCTCGCTGACCGCCAGGCTGCTTTCTTCCACGGCACCGTAGAGGTCGAGCAAGGCTTCGCACAACACATCCACCGGCAGCAGATCCGCCAGGTGTGCGCCTTCGCCGAGGGTGGTCAGTTCATCGAGCAATGCGCTGAGTTCCTGACGCTCGCCAGGGTGTTGCTGCCAGCGCTGCAGCAGGCTTTCGGCGTCGAGCAGGATGTCCATGCCCTGGGCGAGGAAGTTGTTGATCAGCTGCGGATCGCGCTTGATCCGCAGGCCGGTGTTCGGCGCATTGAGGATTGTTTGCAGACGCTCGGCAAGCAGGGCTTCGGTGCGTTTGATCAGCGATTGCGCGCCGACAATCGGCGCCAGCGGATCGTGCTTGAGCTGGCGCAGACCGACGCGGAACAGGCCCTCGGCTTCGAGGAGCAATTCCACCTCGTCGAGATCCAGCGGCAGTTGATGCGCCTTGAACTCCCGGGCCAATTGATCGAGCGCCGCCGCCAGTTCGGCAATCGGCACGACGCCGGCCATCGACGCGCTACCCTTGAGGGTGTGCAAGGCGCGCTGCAATTCATCGCTGGCTTGCAGCGGCACGTGTTCGGCGGCTTGATCGAGAAAGCGGTTGAGGCTGGCGAGGTGGGTTTCGGCCTCGTTGCGGAAGATCTCCAGCAACAGTGGATCGAGCGCCGCGACATCGTCGACATCTTCGGCCGCCAGCGGTGCATCACCCTTGGCCAATGCGTGGGCACGTGCCGCCAGTTGATCGACATCACTGCGCTGGCGTTGACTGTGGGTGGCGAACTCGCCGATCAGCTCAGGCAGCAACAGCACCGTATCGGTGAGCAATTGCGGGACCACGCGACCCGGTTCGATGCTTTGTTCCAGGACACGGTTGAGCAGGTTTTCCACGGCCCAAGCCAATTCACCGAGCACCAGCGCACGCACCATACGCCCGCTGCCCTTCAAGGTGTGGAAGGCGCGGCGCAGCTCAGTCAGCGCATCGCGATCCTGCGGGTTGGCAGTCCAGCGTGGCAAGTATTCGTGGAGAACTTCGAGGACTTCGTCAGTCTCCTCGAGAAAAACTTCACGCAGTTCATCGTCCACCGGCTCCTCATCGAGCGGTGGCGGCATCAGGCTGCCGGGCGTGATCAACGCTGGCGGGTTGAGCGCGGAAACCGGGCTGGCCAGGACGTCGGCCAGCGTTTGCACGACCTGTGGATCGTCCAGCGCCTGCATATCCTGCATCACCAGTGCTTCGCTGGGGCTGAGCACGTCGTCGAGCACCGGCACGTGCTGCTCGCCGGGCGCTTCGTCGGGAAAGAAGCCGAGGCTGGCGAGTGATTTCTGTGCGACATCCAGCAACTGTTCGCTCGGCGCCTGCGGATCATCGCTCAAGCGTTCAAGGTAATACTCTAGGCTGCTGATGACGTCGGCGAGGTTATCCAGTTGCTGCCAACCCGGCTCGTGCGGATCGAGCAGCAGGTGCTCGCGGATATAGCCGTTGCAGGCTTCGACCAGGCTGGCCGCGCGACTCAGCGGAATCATCGCCAGCGCGCCGCGCACCTGGGTCAGCAGCGCGGGCAAGCCCTGCAGATGCTGACGGTCCCAATCGGCGTCGATGTAGTCGACGATCATGTCCTTGGCCTGTTGCAGGCAGATGCGTGCTTCCTTGATGACGATCTGATGGATCTGCGTCAGGTCAGTGGTCGGCAGGCGCGAGTCTTCGGGGTTTTCCGGTTCGACCGTGCCGACCATCCCGGCCAGCGTCGCTTCGACGTAAAGCAAGGCACCGGCCACGTCCATGAGGATCGCGTCGTTCGGTTCGCGTTGGCCCTGGGCAAGGCTGAGCACCACCGCCAGTTGATCGATGATGACCTTGCGCGGCTGACCGAAACCGAGCACCGCGAGGGTGTCGGCGATCTGCCGCAGCGGCGCCAGCAAGTTGTCCAGATCGGAGGCGTGCTGGCGGTCACTGCGCACGAACAGGTCGAGGCGTTCCTTGACCCGCACCAACTCCTCGCACAACGCGGTCAACACCGAGCGCATCGCATCGCGGTCAGGGCCGGCGAGGCGCGCGCGTTCTTCGTCGACCATCGCGCTGTCGGGCAATGCGTCGTCCAGGGAGTAGCGATCTTTCATGGTCAGCATCTGCCTGGTGGGATGTTCGGCCTTGGCAATATAGAACAACAGACTTTTCAGCAGCTCCGCCGGTGGCGGCTGATTGAGGCCGGACATGCCCTGTTCGAGCAGGCGCTTGAGTTCCTTGTCGGCATCCTTGAACAGGCTGCGCAGCGCCGGGCTGTTGGCGATCACACCTTCGCGCATGCCTTCGACCAGCGCCGAGGCGACTTGCCACAACGGACTCAAAGGCGCCTCGCCACTCAGTGCTTCGAGGCGGGTGAAGACTTTGGCCAGGTAACCGAGGTGGGTCTGATCGTCCTGCTCGCGCAGCAACCCGACCAGCGCCATTTGCAGCATCTGGCGCAATTTGCGCAGCACGTTCGGCAGTTCCGCAGGTTCCAGCAGGGTCAGCGCCTCTGAGCTCAACGGTACAAGCTCCGGCAGTTGCGGACTGAACAGGCTGGTTTCCGAGAGCAGGCTTTCGCCCCGGGCGCTGCGCAAATCGTTGATCAGCGGCAACACCACCAGCGGCAGATCGCGGCGGGCGTTCTGCACGCGGTCGAGGTAGATCGGCAACTGCCCCAGCGCCTGCAACAACAGGTGCAACGCTTCGTCGCGATGGGCGACGCGTTCGTGTTGCAGGGCTTCGACCAGATGCTCCATTTCTTCGGCGAGCAGCGCTGCGCCGTAGAACTCGACGATCTGCAGGCTGCCGTGCACCTGATGAATGTAATCCAGGCATTCGTCCAGCCCGGGGAAGGCCTGCGGATCATCGAGCACCGCTTCAATCGCCTGGTGCGCCTGCTTCAGCGTTTCGGCAATTTCGCCTTTGACCCATTCGAGGGCCACATAGTCGTGCCGATCAGCCATAACCGCTCCACTCACGCCTTATCCGTCGCCGGTGCCGAGGCCGCCGGCAAAGTGAAACCGGACACCGAACGCCGCAGCTGACTGGCCATTTTCGCCAGATTGCCGATGCTTTCGGCGGTGGCCGTGGAGCCGGACGAAGTCTGCGAGGTGATCTGCTGGATCACGTTCATCGTCAGGGAAATCTGCCCGGCCGAAGACGTCTGCTGCTGCGCCGCGTTGGAAATGCTCTGAATCAGCGCCGCAAGGGTCTTGGACACGCCTTCGATTTCTTCCAGGGCCACACCGGCATCCTGCGCCAGTCGCGCGCCGCGCACCACTTCAGTCGTGGTCTGCTCCATGGATATTACCGCTTCGTTGGTGTCGGTCTGAATCGCCCGCACCAGGGTTTCGATCTGCCGGGTAGCGGCGGACGAGCGCTCGGCCAGCCGCTGCACTTCGTCGGCCACCACGGCGAAACCGCGTCCGGCATCCCCGGCCATCGACGCCTGAATCGCTGCGTTGAGGGCGAGGATGTTGGTCTGGTCGGCAATGTCGTCGATCAGGCTGACGATGTCGCCGATTTCCTGCGAAGACTCGCCCAGACGCTTGATGCGTTTGGCGGTGTCCTGAATCTGTTCGCGAATGTTGTCCATGCCGTGGATGGTGTTGTGCACCACCTCGTTGCCCTTGTTGGCGATTTCCACCGAGCGCTCGGCCACCGCCGAGGATTCGGCGGCGTTGGCCGAGACCTGATCGATGGACTCGGCCATGTCGCTGATCGCGGTCGACGCTTCGGAAATCTGCTGGGCCTGATGCTCCGAGGCCTGGGCCAGGTGCATGGCGGTGGCCTGCGTTTCCTGCACCGCAGCGGCGACCTGCCCAGCGGTGAGGTTGATCGTCGCGACCAGATCGCGCAACTGGTCGACGGAATAGTTGATCGAGTCGGCGATGGTGCCGGTGAAGTCTTCGGTCACCGAGGCGGTCACGGTGAGATCGCCGTCAGCCAGATCCTCGATTTCGTCGAGCAGGCGCATGATCGCGTTCTGGTTGCGCTCGTTCTTCTCGGCGGTCTCGCGCAACTGGCGATTGGTTTCGCGAACCATGACCATGCCGATCAGAATGATCGACGCCAGCGCCAGCAAGCCCAGCACATAACCGCCGATGGTGTCGGTGTTGCGCCCGCCGGCAAGGTTTTCAAAACCGCTGGCCAGGTGCGAGGCTTCGTCGAGCAGGGTTTGCGAGAGGCTGAAGATATTGGTCGCCGATTCGCGAACCTTGAACAGCTCCGGCGAAGTTTCGAGGATTTCATCCACCGAACCCGAGACGAACTGGAACAGCTCGGAAATCTCGCTCAAGCGAGCACGGGCATCACGGTCTTCGACCTGACTGATTTTCAGTGCCGGGTTGCCCTGCAGCATGCCGTTGAGCACCTGGCCGAAACGCGTGGCATCACGGCCAAAGGCGTCGGCGGCTTGCTGCGAGTTTTCGTCACCGGCCAGCACGGTGTTGACCGCGCCGAGGATGCGTTCGGCCAGCAGCGATTGACGCTGGGCCATCGCCACCTGCGCGGCCGGAGCACCGCGTTGCAGAAGGATCTCGACGACTTTTTCGTATTCGATCTGCAGCTGCGGCACGGTTTCCGCCAGCGTGGCCGCCACCTGATGCAGGGACAGTACGGTCTGTTCGCTGGAAAGGATCGCGTCGGTGTTTTTCAGCAGGCGTTCCCAGTCCAGCTGCACGGCGCGCATTTCCGGGCGCACGGTGGAAGGCGCCGGCGGCAGACCGGTGTCCGGATCGCCTTTTTTCAGGTAACCCCAGCGCCGGGCAAAATCGTTGCGTGCGTCGCTGAGCAACTTGAACGCCGCGGCCTTGCCGGCGGCGGCTTCGGTGGCGTTCTTGGCGATACGTTGCGAGAGGACGCGCAGCTCACCGGCGTGGCCGATGTACTGCTTGTCGTAGTTCGCCTGGGTATTGAGGTACGCGAAGTTGGCGAACAGCAGCATGATGAACACGATCAGTGCGATGAACAGCACAATGATCTGCGAGCGACTGCGCGATCCTTCCGCCGGCTTGCCTGTTTTTGCTTTTGTCATCGGTCCTCGCCTGTTTGAAGCTCACCGAAGAACCAGTGAGAACTAACCTTGTGGCGAGGGGATTTATCCCCGTTCGGCTGCGAAGCAGTCGCAAAAAATCGCAGGCGTTGACGATGGTCAAACGTTGCAGATTTTGGGGCCGCTGCGCGACCCAACGGGGATAAATCCCCTCGCCACATGGCCCGCTCCCACATGGGTTCTGTGTTGTTTCGACTAAATTGCCACACTCATGAACACCGGGGACTTCGCCAGCGCAAACAGACTGAACACCCGCCAGTTCTGCTCGCGCCGGAAATAGCCTTTGACGAACTCGGCCTTCGAACCCTGGCGCTTGCTGATCGACAACGGTTCGAAACTGTTCTGTTCGAAGTGCTGCAAGCCGATCACCTCATCGACCATCAGCCCGGCAAACACGTCGCCATGCTCCACCACCAGCACCCGCCGCTGTTTGCGCAACGGCGACAGCTCATGCCCGAAGAAACCGCACAGGTCCATGATCGGCAGCAAACGCCCACGCAGGTTAGCCACGCCTCTGACCCACGGCTTGACCCCGGGCAATTGCGTGAAGCGCGGTTCGTGCAGCACTTCGCTGACTTCGCCCATCGGCGCGACGTACCAGTGTTCGCCAAGGCGAAAGCCGATACCGCTCCAGCGATCCTGGCGCGCCGGTTGCGACGGCAGGTCGGCCGCCAGCAAGCGGCAGCGCTGGTCGATTTGCCACAGCAGTTCGAACGCGGTCAGCGACTCGCTCATGACGGCGCGATCAGCCTTTGAGTACGTTGTTCAGGGTTTTGATCAGGATGTCTTCTTCGACAGGTTTGGTCAGGTAGTCCTTGGCGCCCTGACGGGTGCCCCAGACCTTGTCGGTTTCCTGATCCTTGGTGGTGATGATGATCACCGGGATGTGACTGGTCTCGGCATCCTTGGTCAACTGACGGGTCGCTTGGAAACCGTTGAGGCCCGGCATGACGATGTCCATCAGCACGGCGTCGGGTTTTTCCTGACGGGCCAGCGCCACGCCATCGGCGCCGTTTTCGGCTTTGAGCACTTCATGGCCGTGCTTTTCGAGCATGCCGGTCAGTTTGTACATTTCAGTCGGCGAATCATCGACGATCAGGATACGTGCCATGGTTTTCCCCATTTTCTTGTCGACCCCCGGCCCGCTGGCCGAGCGTCACTGTACGTGTCTTACTGCGGCAAAACGGCGGCGAAGCCCGGAACATGGGCCTGGATCGCGTTGAGCAGTTCTTCCTTGCTGAAAGGCTTGGTCAAAAATTGATCGGAGCCGACAATCCGCCCCTTGGCCTTGTCGAACAGCCCGTCCCGGGACGACAGCATGATCACCGGTGTGGCCTTGAACGCACTGTTGTTCTTGATTAAAGCGCAGGTCTGATAACCATCCAGACGCGGCATCATGATGTCGACAAAAATGATCCCGGGGTGGTTATCGGCAATCTTCGCCAACGCGTCGAATCCGTCGATCGCCGTGATGACTTCGCAACCGACATTTTTCAAAAGTGTTTCGGCGGTGCGTCGAATCGTTTTCGAGTCGTCGATCACCATGACCTTCAAGGCGCTGGACTGCTGTTCCATAAGAGGGCTCTACCGTCGCCTTTGCGAATCAAATTGTCCGTTTTGCGATGAGTAATGGCTGGAAACCCTTGATGCTCAAGGGCCAGCACGCTGTGCCAGCCTTTTTAGCACAGTCTCCAGATGCAATCTATCGACGGGTTTTTCCTTGACCGAAAACCCGCCCGGCGCCACTCTGGCGGCACTTTTTTCATACCGATCCGGTAGCCAATTTTCGAGGAAAACCCAATGAGCGTTCGCGTCGGGATTGTCATGGACCCTATCGCCAGCATCTCCTATAAAAAGGATAGCTCGCTGGCCATGCTGCTGGCGGCGCAGAAGCGCGGCTGGGAACTGTTCTATATGGAGCAGCGCGACCTGTATCAGGCCGAAGGTCAGGCGCGGGCGCGGATGAAACCGCTGAAAGTCTTCGCCAATCCGGAAAAATGGTTCGAACTGGACGCCGAACAGGACAACCTGCTGAGCGATCTGGACGTGATCCTGATGCGCAAGGATCCGCCGTTCGACATGGAGTTCGTCTACTCCACCTACCTGCTCGAACAGGCTGAAACCGCTGGTGTGCTGGTGGTCAACAAGCCGCAGAGCCTGCGCGACTGCAACGAAAAACTGTTCGCCACGCTGTTCCCGCAGTGCACACCGCCGACCATCGTCAGCCGTCGCGCCGATGTGCTGCGTGAGTTCGCCGCGAAACACGGCGACGTGATTCTCAAGCCGCTGGACGGCATGGGCGGCACGTCGATTTTCCGTCATCGTGCCGGTGATCCGAACCTGTCGGTGATTCTCGAAACCCTGACCGCCCTCGGCGGCCAACAGATCATGGGCCAGGCTTACTTGCCGGCAATCAAGGACGGCGACAAGCGCATTCTGATGATCGACGGCGAGCCTGTGGATTACTGCCTGGCGCGGATCCCGGCGCAGGGCGAAACCCGTGGCAACCTCGCCGCCGGTGGCCGTGGTGAAGCCCGGCCGCTGACCGACAAGGATCGCTGGATCGCCGCTCAGGTCGGCCCGACCCTGCGTGAAAAGGGTCTGTTGTTCGTCGGTCTCGACGTGATCGGCGAGAACCTCACCGAAATCAACGTCACCAGCCCGACCTGTATCCGCGAAATCGACAATGCCTTTGGCACTGACATCGGCGGCATGCTCATGGATGCGATCGACAAGAAGCTGCAAGCCGCCGGCAAAAAGCCGCAAGCTTGACGTGCGTCACATGCAGCCTGTCGCTTGAAGCGTGAAGCCCAAGGCGTGAAACCGACATTGCGTTATCATGCACAGCCTCTGAAAAACGCGATGTTGGTTTTCTTGTCATGACCCTCCCGTCCGATCTGCCCGCAGAACTCGCCCACCGTGGCGTGCGCCCGGCCGATCGCCTCGGATTTACCCTGTTTCTTGCGGCGCTGATTCACTTGGCGCTGCTACTGGGCGTCGGCTTCACCATGGTCGAGCCCAAGCAAATCAGCAAAACCCTGGAAATCACCCTCGCCACCTTCAAGAGCGAAAAGAAGCCCGAGAAGGCTGACTTCCTCGCCCAGGAACATCAGGAAGGCAGCGGCACGCTGGACAAGAAGGCGATCCCGAAGACCACCGAGGTCGCGCCATTCCAGGACAATCAGGTCAAAAAAGTCACGCCGCCACCGGCCGCCAAGCCCGAAGTGCAGGAGGCCGCACCCAAAGCCGCCGTGACCACCGTGGCGCCTAAACCGAAAAAGGCGCCAACCAAGAAAGAAGAAGCCAAGACCGAGGTCAAACCGACAGTCGACGCACCGGAGTTCGACAGCTCACAGTTGTCCAGCGATATTGCCAGTCTCGAAGCGGAACTGGCCAAGGAACAACAGTTGTATGCCAAGCGCCCGCGCATTCACCGCTTGAGCGCGGCGTCGACCATGCGCGACAAGGGTGCCTGGTACAAGGATGACTGGCGCAAGAAAGTCGAGCGCATCGGCAACCTCAACTACCCCGAGGAAGCGCGACGCAAGCAGATCTACGGCAACCTGCGGCTGATGGTCTCGATCAACCGCGACGGCTCGCTGTACGAAGTGCTGGTGCTGGAATCGTCCGGCCAGCCGCTGCTCGATCAGGCAGCGCAGCGCATCGTCCGTCTGGCGGCGCCGTTTGCCCCGTTTACCGGGGACTTGTCGGACATCGACCGCCTGGAAATCATCCGCACCTGGAAATTCGCCCGGGGCGACAAACTTTCAAGCAACTGAATATTCCTGTGGCGAGGGGATTTATCCCCGCTCGGCTGCGCAGCAGTCGCAAAACCATCATCCACGGAGTGTCAGGCAGACCCTGTCAACGGCATCAGGGCCGCTTCGCGCCCCAACGGGGATAAATCCCCTCGCCACAAATGCCATGTTCCAACAAGGGATCTGTGTTGTTGTCAGCATCTCCAGCTTGTCAGTTCGCCCCCCGAACGCCACACTAGCGCACATGAAAAACGTCAGCCCCAGCTACCTCAAGCATCAATTCCTGATCGCCATGCCGCACATGGCCGACCCGAACTTTGCCCACACCTTGACCTATATCGTCGAGCACACGGCCAATGGCGCCATGGGGCTGGTGGTCAATCGACCGCAAGAGCTGAATCTGGCAGACATTCTTGAGCAACTGCGCCCGGACATCGATCCGCCGGCCCTCTGCCAGCATGTGCCGATTTTCATTGGCGGCCCGGTGCAGACCGATCGCGGGTTTGTCCTGCACCCGGCGGGCAAGACCTTCCAGGCCACCGCGCAACTGGACGGCGATCTGGCGTTGTCGACCTCGCAGGACGTGCTGTTTGCCATCGCGGACGGTGTCGGCCCGGCGAAAAGCCTGATTGCCCTCGGCTACGCCGGTTGGGAAGCCGGGCAACTTGAAGCGGAAATGGCCGACAACGCCTGGCTGACCTGCCCGTACGACGCCGACATCCTGTTCAACACCAGCAGCGAATTGCGTCTTGAAGCAGCAGCCAAACACCTGGGGATCAACCTCAGCCTGCTGACCAGCCAGGCAGGGCACGCCTGATGGCCCTGCGCCTGATTCTCGGCTTCGACTACGGCACCAAACAGATCGGCGTTGCCGTCGGTCAGGTGATCACTGGCCAGGCCCGCGAACTGTGCACGTTGAAAGCACAGAACGGCGTGCCGGACTGGAGCCAGGTCGAAGCCCTGTTCAAGGAATGGAAACCCGACGCCGTCGTCGTCGGCCTGCCGCTGAACATGGATGGCACGCCGAGCGAAATGTGCCTGCGCGCCGAGAAATTCGCCCGACGCCTCAATGGCCGCTTCAATGTGCCGTTCTATACCCACGACGAACGCCTCACGACCTTCGAAGCGAAGGGCGAGCGTCTGGTGCGTGGCGGGCAAAAAGGCAGTTACCGCGACAACCCGGTCGATGCCATCGCCGCCGCTCTGCTGTTGCAGGGCTGGCTCGATGAAAACACCGCACTATTTGAATCCTGACAAGCGCTTCGGCGCTTTTCTTTTGGCTAAAATCCCCAGCCACGTCCGGCAGGACGCGGCTCGGGTCAAAGAAGGAGCAACCATGAGTCTGCCCAATCCCGCCGATCTCATCAGCCAGATGGCGACACGCCTCAAGGCGCACCTTGCCCAGCGTGGCATCAGCGAACCGCGCTACATCGGCATTCGCACCGGCGGCATCTGGGTCGCGCAGGCTGTGCTCAAGGAGCTGGGCAGCGACGCGCCATTGGGTACGCTGGATGTTTCCTTCTACCGCGACGACTTCAGCCAGAACGGCCTGCACCCGCAAGTGCGTCCATCCGCCCTGCCCTTCGAAATCGAAGGCCAGCATCTGGTGCTGATCGACGACGTGCTGATGAGCGGCCGCACCATCCGCGCTGCGATGAATGAATTGTTCGACTACGGCCGCCCGGCCAGCGTGACGCTGGTCTGCCTGCTGGATCTGGACGCCGGCGAGCTGCCGATCCGCCCGAACGTGGTTGGCGCGACCCTGTCGCTGGCTGCCCACGAGCGGGTGAAGTTGTCCGGCCCCGAGCCGCTGACGCTCGAACTGCAAGACTTGAACCCTTAATCCGCCCTATTGAGAGTCCCCCTCGCGATGACGCCTCTAGATACCAAGCGCCCGCTGCAGCTCAATGATCAGGGCCAGCTGCGCCACTTCCTCTCGCTCGACGGCCTGCGCCGCGAGTTGCTGACGGAAATCCTCGACACTGCCGACTCGTTCCTCGAAGTCGGTGCCCGGGCCGTGAAGAAAGTCCCGTTGCTGCGCGGCAAGACCGTGTGCAACGTGTTCTTCGAAAACTCCACGCGAACCCGCACCACGTTCGAACTGGCGGCCCAACGGCTGTCGGCGGACGTGATCACCCTGAACGTGTCGACCTCGTCGGCGAGTAAAGGCGAAACCCTGCTCGACACCCTGCGCAACCTTGAAGCCATGGCTGCCGACATGTTCGTCGTGCGCCACGGTGATTCCGGCGCCGCACACTTCATCGCCGAGCATGTCTGCCCGCAAGTGGCGATCATCAACGGCGGCGACGGCCGTCACGCCCACCCGACCCAGGGTATGCTCGACATGCTCACCATCCGTCGGCACAAGGGCAGTTTCGAAAACCTTTCGGTGGCCATCGTCGGCGACATCCTGCACTCGCGAGTGGCGCGCTCGAACATGCTCGCCCTGAAGACCCTCGGCTGCCCGGATATCCGCGTGATCGCGCCGAAAACCCTGCTGCCGATCGGCATCGAACAGTACGGCGTGAAGGTCTACACCGACATGACCGAAGGCCTGAAAGACGTCGACGTGGTGATCATGCTGCGCCTGCAGCGTGAACGCATGACCGGCGGCCTGCTGCCGAGCGAAGGCGAGTTCTACCGCCTGTTCGGCCTGACCACCGCGCGCCTGGCCGGGGCCAAACCCGATTGCATCGTCATGCACCCGGGGCCAATCAACCGTGGCGTGGAGATCGAGTCGGCGGTGGCCGACGGCCCGCACTCGGTGATCCTCAATCAGGTGACCTACGGCATCGCGATTCGTATGGCCGTGCTGTCCATGGCCATGAGCGGGCAAACAGCCCAGCGCCAATTCGAGCAGGAGAACGCCCAGTGAAGCTCAGCATTCTCGGCGCACGCGTCATCGATCCAAGCAGCGGCCTGGATCAAATCACCGATATCCACGTTGAAGCCTGCAAGATCGTCGCCCTCGGCGCAGCACCGGCCGGTTTCAGCGCAGTAGAAACCATCGACGCCAGCGGTCTTGTTGCAGCTCCAGGCCTGGTGGATCTGAACGTCGCCCTGCGCGAGCCGGGTTACAGCCGTAAAGGTTCGATTGTCAGCGAAACCCGGGCCGCCGCCGCTGGCGGTGTGACCAGCCTGTGCTGCCCACCGAAAACCAGACCGGTGCTCGACACATCGGCCGTGGCCGAGTTGATCCTCGACCGCGCCCGCGAGGCTGGCAACACCAAGGTGTTCCCCATTGGCGCACTGAGCAAAGGTCTCGACGGCGAACAGCTCGCCGAACTGGTGGCGTTGCGCGACGCCGGTTGCGTGGCCTTCGGCAATGGCCTGGAAAGCTTTCGCAATACCCGCACCCTGTGCCGGGCGCTGGAATACGCGGCGACCTTCGACCTGACGGTAATTTTCAACTCGCAGGATCACGATCTGGCTGAAGGTGGTCTGGCCCACGAAGGCGCCGTCGCCAGTTTCCTCGGCCTGCCGGGGATTCCGGAAACCGCTGAAACCGTGGCCTTGGCCCGGGATCTGCTGCTGGTCGAGCAGACCGGTGTGCGCGCGCACTTCAGCCAGCTGACCAGCGCTCGCGGCGTGGCCCTGATCGCTCAGGCGCAGGCTCGTGGCTTGAAAGTGACGGCGGATGTCGCGCTGTATCAGCTGATCCTGACCGATGAAGCGCTGATCGACTTCAGCAGCCTTTATCACGTCCAGCCGCCGCTGCGCACCCGCGCCGATCGCGATGGCCTGCGTGAAGCAGTGAAGTCCGGTGTGGTCTCGGCAATTTCCAGCCATCACCAGCCGCACGAGCGTGATGCCAAACTGGCACCGTTCGGCGCGACCGAGCCGGGCATCAGCAGTGTTGAGCTGCTGCTGCCGCTGGCGATGACGCTGGTGGAGGATGGTTTGCTCGACCTGCCGACCCTGCTGGATCGTCTGAGCGCGGGCCCTGCCGAGGCACTGCGCCTGCCGGCCGGTAAACTGGCGGTGGGTGGCGCAGCGGATATCGTGCTGTTCGATCCGAAGGCTTCGACGGTGGCCGGTGAAGGCTGGTTGTCGAAGGGCGAGAACTGCCCGTTCATTGGCCACAGTCTGCCGGGCGTGGTTCGCTATACCTTGGTCGATGGACGGATCAGCCACCAGGCATAACATTGTGGTGAGGGGGCTTGCCCCCTCACCACAACTTACTGGAAGGCGCCTCTGTTCTGCGCGTTACGCACCGAGACCTGATCGTTCAGTGTCCAGAAGTCATACAGCACGCCAATAAAGAACAACCCGCCGGTCAGCAGGTACAGCAAGCCGCTGATCCATTTTCCCTGGTACATCCGGTGCACGCCGAATACGCCCAGGAACGTCAGCAGAATCCACGCCACGTTGTACTCGATCGGCCCTGCGGTAAAGCGCAGATCGGCCTCACGATCCATTGCCGGGATCAGGAACACGTCGATCAGCCAGCCAATCCCCAGCAAACCGAAAGTGAAGAACCAGATCGTTCCGGTCACCGGTTTTCCGTAATAGAAGCGGTGAGCGCCGGTAAAACCGAAAATCCACAGCAAATAGCCGATCACTTTGCTGTGCGTATCCTGGGGTTGAGCAACCTGCTGATAGCGGTTCATGAATGGCCTCATTTGCGTCGATAGATAAATTTTTTCTGACTTTCTGTGACTTTTTTGTGTCGAGCCGACAAGTGGCTCTTCATCGTTACACCCTGCGCAAAGCCTTGTGGGGCTTGGGTTCTGTCCGACAATTGCGCCAGATTGCCGCTTGTTGGGCGAAATTGACCACCGGGTTGAATCGACCAACGGCCTCGGAAGGGACAAAAAAGCTGTTATAAAGTTGCGCGCTAACACATAAGAGCCACGCCTAATGCGACCATTTTTCAAGACATGGCTAACCATCTGCCTATTAATGCCACTGGCCGCCCACGCCACCAATCGTGAGCAACGTCTTCCCAACGTTAACGGTTTCACCCCCAAATCCCATGCTTCCGCTCCTTCGAGCAAAAGCAGCAAAAGCAAAACCACCACGCTGAGCAGCAAGAGCCACAGCAAACTGGTGCCACCGATGGCGAGCAAGGAAAGCAGTAATGTGCTGAGCCGTGCCGTCAACGTCCTCGGTACACCTTATCGTTGGGGCGGCAGCAGCCCAAGTAAAGGCTTCGATTGCAGCGGTCTGGTGAAATACGCGTTCAATGACGCCACGTTCGACCTGCCACGCACCTCCAATGCCATGGCCAGCGGTCACGGCGAGAAGGTCGAGCGCAAGGACTTGAAGCCGGGCGATCTGATTTTCTTCAACATCAAGAGCCGTCGGGTCAATCACGTTGCCATCTACCTGGGCAACGACCGCTTCATCCACGCCCCGCGCCGTGGCAAAGCGGTGAGCATCGACACGCTGAACAAGCCGTACTGGGAACAGCATTACGTGGTGGCCAAGCGTGTGCTGCCGAAAGAGCCGGCCGACAAGCAGATGCGCGTGGTTCAGCGCTGAGCTGACTGACCCGGAATCTGCTTCACCAGTTCTGGCCTCTTCGCGAGCAAGCCCGCTCCCGCATTTGATTTGTGAACGACACAGATCCAATGTGGGAGCGGGCTTGCTCGCGAAGGGGCCGGCAAAAGCAGCAAAAATCTCCCTCAGAAGTTATCCGGCGTACGCGCTTTCTCCCGCGCATGTTCACGGCTGATCAAGCCCTTGGTCACCAGATCCTTCAGGCACATGTCGAGTGTCTGCATCCCCAACGACCCGCCGGTCTGAATCGCCGAGTACATCTGCGCCACCTTGTCCTCGCGGATCAGGTTACGGATCGCCGAGGTGCCGAGCATGATTTCGTGGGCCGCGACCCGCCCGCCGCCAATCTTCTTGATCAGCGTCTGCGACACCACCGCCAGCAACGACTCCGACAACATCGAACGCACCATCGACTTCTCGTCACCGGGAAACACGTCGACCACACGGTCAATGGTTTTCGCCGCCGACGTGGTGTGCAGTGTGCCGAACACCAGGTGGCCGGTCTCGGCGGCGGTGAGCGCCAGGCGAATGGTTTCCAGATCGCGCATCTCGCCCACCAGAATCACATCCGGGTCTTCGCGCAGTGCCGAACGCAACGCCGTGGCGAAACTGCGGGTATCGCGGTGGACTTCACGCTGATTGATCAGGCATTTGCGCGATTCGTGCACAAACTCTATCGGATCTTCGATCGTCAGGATGTGGTGATGACGATGATTGTTGAGGTAATCGATCATCGCCGCCAGCGTGGTCGACTTGCCCGAGCCGGTCGGGCCGGTGACCAGCACCAGCCCACGCGGCGCGTCAGTGATCTTGCGGAAAACATCACCCATGCCGAGGTCGTCCATGCTTAGCACTTTCGACGGAATGGTGCGGAACACGGCGCCAGCGCCACGGTTCTGGTTGAAAGCGTTCACCCGGAAACGTGCCACACCGGGGACTTCGAAGGAGAAATCCGTTTCCAGGTGTTTCTCGAAGTCGACCCGCTGGGTGTCGTTCATGATGTCGTAGATCAATTCGTGCACTTGCTTGTGATCCAGCGCCGGCAGATTGATCCGCCGCACATCGCCATCGACGCGAATCATCGGCGGCAGGCCGGCCGACAGGTGCAGGTCGGAAGCGCCTTGTTTGGCGCTGAAGGCCAGCAGTTCAGTGATATCCATAGCGCTCCTCAATTCCAGTAGAATGCCGCGAACCTTCAGACCGCCGGCGCCTCTTGATGTCCACGATAGCAGACAACATTCTCCAGGTTGGTTCGCGCATCCAGACCGCGACCCAAGCCGCACACCGTCCTGAAAACAGCGTCCAGTTGCTCGCCGTGAGCAAGACCAAACCCGCCGAGGCCCTGCGCGAGGCGTATGCCGCCGGCCTGCGCGACTTTGGCGAGAACTACCTGCAGGAAGCCTTGGGCAAACAGCTCGAACTGGCCGACCTGCCCTTGATCTGGCACTTCATCGGCCCCATTCAATCGAACAAGACTCGAGCCATTGCCGAGCATTTCGACTGGGTGCACTCCGTGGATCGCCTGAAAATTGCCCAACGCCTGTCCGAACAACGCCCGGCCGACCTGCCGCCGCTGAACATCTGCATTCAGGTCAATGTCAGCGGCGAAGCCAGCAAATCCGGCTGCACCCCCGCCGATCTGCCGGCACTGGCCGCCGCCATCAGCGTCCTGCCACGCCTGAAGTTGCGCGGGTTAATGGCGATTCCCGAGCCAACTGAAGATCGCGCCGAACAGGACGCCGCATTTGCTGCCGTGCAGAAGTTGCAGGTCAGCCTCGATCTGCCGCTCGACACACTGTCCATGGGCATGAGCCACGACCTCGAGTCGGCCATTGCCCAAGGCGCCACCTGGGTTCGTATCGGTACGGCCCTGTTTGGCGCCAGAGATTATTCCCAGTCTTGAACGTTTCCAGATAAGGACCACACATGAGCAACACACGTATTGCGTTTATCGGTGCGGGCAACATGGCGGCCAGCCTGATCGGCGGCCTGCGCGCCAAAGGTCTGGAAGCTTCGCAGATTCGCGCCAGCGATCCGGGCGAAGAGACCCGCAACAAAGTAAGTGCTGAACACGGCATCGAAACCTTTGCCGATAACGCTCAGGCCATCGACGGCGTTGACGTCATCGTGCTGGCGGTCAAGCCACAGGCGATGAAAGCCGTGTGCGAAGCCCTGCGCCCGAGCCTGAAAGCCAATCAACTGGTGGTCTCGATTGCCGCCGGCATCACCTGCGCCAGCATGACTGCGTGGCTTGGCGAGCAGCCGATCGTACGCTGCATGCCGAACACCCCGGCACTCCTGCGCCAAGGCGTCAGCGGCCTCTACGCCACCAGCGAAGTGACCGCCGAGCAGCGTCAGCAAGCCGAAGAGCTGCTGTCCGCCGTCGGCATCGCGCTGTGGCTGAACGAAGAACAGCAACTGGACGCCGTGACGGCGGTCTCCGGCTCCGGCCCGGCGTATTTCTTCCTGCTGATCGAAGCCATGACCGTGGCTGGCGTAAAACTTGGCCTGCCGAAAGACATCGCTGAAAAACTGACCCTGCAAACCGCCCTCGGCGCCGCGCACATGGCGGTTTCCAGTGACGTCGATGCCGCCGAACTGCGCCGCCGCGTGACCTCGCCAAACGGCACCACTGAAGCTGCCATCAAATCATTCCAGGCCAATGGCTTCGAAGCCCTGGTCGAAACCGCACTCGGCGCCGCCGCGCACCGCTCGGCCGAAATGGCCGAACAACTGGGCAAATAAGGAGCCTTACATGATTGGATTGAACACCGCAGCGGTTTATGTGCTGCAAACCCTTGGCAGTCTTTACCTGCTGATCGTGCTGCTGCGCTTCGTCCTGCAACTGGTACGGGCCAACTTCTACAACCCGCTGTGCCAATTCATCGTCAAGGCTACGCAGCCGCTGCTCAAGCCACTGCGCCGGATCATCCCGAGCCTGTTCGGCCTCGATATGTCGTCGCTGGTACTGGCGATTCTGGTGCAACTGGCGCTGATGGCGCTGACCCTGCTGCTGACTTACGGCACCACCGGCAACCCGCTGCAACTGTTTATCTGGTCGATCATCGGCGTGACCGCGCTGTTCCTGAAGATTTTCTTCTTCGCCTTGATCATTAGCGTGATTCTGTCGTGGGTCGCCCCGGGCAGCCACAACCCGGGAGCTGAACTGGTCAACCAGATCTGTGAACCGGCCCTGGCGCCGTTCCGCCGCTTTCTGCCGAGCATGGGCGGTCTCGACCTGTCGCCGATCTTCGCTTTCCTCGCACTGAAGCTGATCGACATGCTGGTGATCAACAATCTCGCGGCGATGACGATGATGCCGGAAATCCTTCGCCTGCTGATGTGAGCTGGTTTCGCTGGGACGGTGACGACTTGATCCTCGAGTGTCATCTGCAACCGGCAGCCCGCAGCGATGATTTCTGCGGGCTGCACGGTGATCGCTTGAAGATCCGCCTGACCGCGCCACCGGTCGAGGGCAAGGCCAATGCGTATCTGATGGGCTTTCTGGCCAAGGCTTTTGGGGTTTCGAAAAGCCAGGTCAGTTTGCTCAGCGGTGAGCTGAACCGGCAGAAGCGGGTGAAAATCTGTTCGCCGAAGAAGCTGCCGGATTTGCCGGGTTTGGTTCGGCGCCCGTCTTGAATTTTGCGGTGTCTGTACCCCTCACCCCAGCCCTCTCCCCCTGGAGAGGGAGCCGATCTATGGTGTATTCGAAACCTGAGTTCACCCCGGACATATCAGGTCGGCGTAGTTCAAAAGAACACCTCGGTCGGTCCCCTCTACCTCTGGGAGAGGGTTAGGGTGAGGGCTGCTTGCCGCTAACCCCCCCGGTCTTTAGACTTACGCCTCATTTCAACGAGAGCAGGGTCGATGCCAGCTGCCTTTCCCCCCGATTCTGTTGGTCTGGTGACGCCGCAAACGGCGCACTTCAGCGAACCGCTGGCTTTGGCCTGTGGCCGTTCGCTGCCCGCTTATGACCTGATCTACGAAACCTACGGCGCGCTGAACGCACAGGCGAGCAACGCCGTGCTGATCTGCCACGCCTTGTCCGGCCATCACCACGCCGCCGGCTATCACAGCCCCGACGACCGCAAACCCGGTTGGTGGGATAGCTGCATCGGCCCCGGCAAGCCTATCGACACCAACAAGTTCTTCGTGGTCAGCCTGAATAATCTGGGCGGCTGCAACGGCTCCACCGGCCCGAGCAGCATCAACCCGGAAACCGGCAAGCCGTTCGGCGCCGACTTCCCGGTGCTCACCGTGGAAGACTGGGTGCACAGTCAGGCGCGTCTGGCCGACCTCCTCGGCATCGGCCAGTGGGCCGCGGTGATTGGCGGCAGCCTCGGCGGCATGCAGGCATTGCAGTGGACCATCACTTACCCGGATCGCGTCCGTCACTGCCTGGCCATCGCCTCGGCACCGAAGCTGTCGGCACAGAACATCGCCTTCAACGAAGTGGCGCGCCAGGCGATCCTCACCGACCCGGAATTTCACGGCGGATCGTTCCAGGAAGCGGGGGTGATCCCCAAGCGCGGCCTGATGCTGGCGCGCATGGTCGGACACATCACCTACCTGTCCGACGACTCCATGGGCGAAAAATTCGGCCGTGGCCTGAAGAGCGAAAAGCTCAACTACGATTTCCACAGCGTCGAGTTCCAGGTCGAGAGCTACCTGCGTTATCAGGGCGAAGAGTTCTCCGGGCGCTTCGATGCCAACACTTATCTGTTGATGACCAAGGCGCTGGATTACTTCGATCCGGCGGCGAACTTCGACGATAACCTGGCCAAGACCTTCGAAAACGCCACAGCGAAGTTCTGCGTGATGTCGTTCACCACCGACTGGCGCTTCTCCCCGGCCCGTTCGCGCGAACTGGTCGATGCACTGATGGCGGCGCGCAAAGATGTCAGCTATCTGGAAATCGACGCGCCGCAGGGCCACGACGCCTTCCTGATTCCGATCCCTCGCTACCTGCAGGCGTTCGGCAACTACATGAACCGAATCACGTTGTGAGAAAGCCATGAGAGCTGATCTGGAAATCATCCAGGAATGGATCCCCGCCGGCAGCCGCGTCCTCGACCTCGGTTGCGGTGACGGCGAACTGCTGACCTGGCTGCGCGACCACAAGAACGTCACCGGGTATGGCCTGGAAAACGACGCCGACAACATCGCCGAGTGCGTGGCCAAGGGCATCAACGTCATCGAGCAGGATCTGGACAAGGGGCTGGGCAACTTCGCCAGCAACAGTTTCGACGTCGTCGTCATGACCCAGGCCCTGCAAGCCGTGCATTACCCGGACAAGATCCTCGACGAAATGCTGCGGGTCGGCCGTCAGTGCATCATCACCTTCCCGAACTTCGGCCACTGGCGCTGCCGCTGGTACCTGGCGAGCAAGGGCCGCATGCCCGTGTCCGAATTCCTGCCGTACACCTGGTACAACACGCCGAACATCCACTTCTGCACCTTCGAAGACTTTGAAGAACTTTGTCGCGAACGTGATGCGAAGGTCATTGATCGGCTTGCCGTGGATCAACAGCACCGGCACGGGTGGGCCAGTAAGCTATGGCCTAATCTGTTAGGTGAGATTGGTATCTACCGCGTCAGCAGCCCACAGCTTGCAGATCACAAGGTCGCGGTCTGAGCCACGCCATTTCGAGGAGCACGATCATGGGTCGTTTAGCGTTGTTGTTATTGACTGCCTGCCTGAGCGCCAGCGCCCTGGCGGCCGACGTCATCAAGGGCGAGCGTCAGGAAACCTTCGGCGACGTGACGGTGCACTACAACACCTTCAACTCCACGTACCTGCAACCGGACATTGCCAAGGCTGCCGAGCTGATCCGCAGCAAGAATCAAGGCGTGATCAATGTCTCGGTGATCAAGGACGGTAAACCGTTGATCGTCAGCGTCACCGGCACGGTCAAAGACCTGACCAGCCAGAGCGTGCCGCTGCATTTCCGCCAGATCACCGAACAGGGTGCGATCTATTACATCGCCCAGTACCCGGTGGAGCAGCAGGAAACCCGCACCTTCGAAATCAAGGTGCAGAACGGTGACAAGATCAACACCATCAATTTCAACCAAGAACTCTTTCCCGGCGAATGATGAACCTCAAGCAGCTCGTACTGGCCAGCCATAACGCCGGCAAACTCAAAGAACTCCAGGCCATGCTTGGCGACTCGGTGCAACTTCGCTCGATTGGCGAATGGAGCAAGGTCGAGCCGGAAGAAACCGGCCTGTCGTTCGTCGAGAACGCGATCCTCAAGGCGCGCAATGCCGCACGCATTTCCGGGCTGCCGGCGTTGGCCGACGATTCCGGTCTGGCGGTGGACTTCCTCGGCGGTGCGCCAGGCATCTATTCGGCACGTTATGCCGACGGCAAGGGCGATGCAGCGAACAACGCCAAGCTGCTCGATGCACTGAAAGATGTGCCTGAAGCCGAGCGCGGCGCGCAGTTCGTCTGCGTATTGGCGCTGGTGCGTCACGCTGACGATCCATTGCCAATCCTCTGCGAAGGCCTTTGGCACGGACGAATTCTGACTGCTGCCAGTGGCGAGCATGGCTTCGGTTATGACCCACTGTTCTGGGTGCCGGAGCGCGACGTGTCCAGCGCCGAGCTGAGCCCGGCCGACAAAAACCAGATCAGCCACCGCGCCCGTGCAATGGATCTGCTGCGCCAGCGTCTGGGCTTGAAATGACCGATAGTTCCTCCGCGTCGTCGCTGATTATCGGCGGCGCCGCCGTCTCGCGTCGGGCGCCGTTGCCGACACTGCCGCCCCTGGCGCTGTACATCCACATCCCGTGGTGTGTGCGTAAATGCCCGTATTGCGACTTCAACTCGCACACTGCCAGCCCTGTCCTGCCGGAAGAAGAATACGTCGACGCGCTGCTGGCCGACCTCGATGCGGATCTGCACGCGGTTTACGGCCGCGAAATCAGCTCGATCTTCTTCGGTGGCGGCACGCCAAGCCTGTTCAGCGCCGAAGCCCTCGGGCGTTTGCTCAAAGGCGTCGAGCAGCGCATTCCGTTCGCTCACGACATCGAGATCACCCTGGAAGCGAATCCCGGTACGTTCGAGCAAGAGAAGTTCGTCGCCTACCGCAAACTGGGGATCAATCGCCTGTCGATCGGCATCCAGAGCTTTCAGCAGGAAAAGCTTAAAGCCCTCGGACGCATCCACAACGGCGACGAAGCGGTGCGCGCAGCGGGCATGGCCCGTCAGGCGGGGTTCGATAACTTCAACCTCGACTTGATGCACGGCTTGCCGGATCAGTCGCTGGATGACGCCTTGAGCGATTTGCGCCAGGCCATCGAACTGAAGCCGACGCACATTTCCTGGTACCAACTGACGCTGGAGCCGAACACGGTGTTCTGGAACCAGCCGCCGGTACTGCCGGAAGACGACACGCTGTGGGACATTCAAGAGGCCGGGCAAGCGCTGCTGGCCGAACACGGTTACGCGCAGTACGAAGTATCGGCGTATGCCCAGGCTGGACGCCCGGCGCGGCATAACCTCAATTATTGGAGTTTCGGCGACTTCATCGGCATCGGCGCCGGTGCCCACGGCAAACTCAGCCATCCGGACGGACGCATCGTGCGTACGTGGAAGACGCGACTGCCGAAGGACTATCTGAATCCGGCGAAAAGCTTCCAGGCCGGCGAAAAATCGCTGACCAACGACGAGATGCCGTTCGAATTCCTGATGAACGCTTTGCGCCTGACGGCGGGCGTGGAATCGCGCCTGTATCCGGAGCGCACCGGCCTGTCGCTGGACACCCTTGCCGAAGGCCGGCGCGAGGCCGAACAAAGCGGTCTGTTGCAGGTCGAACCGTCACGTCTGGCGGCCACCGAGCGCGGACAGCTGTTCCTCAACGACTTGCTGCAGAAATTTCTGAGCTGACCCGCTCTTAAGGAAACCGCATGGATTTGATACTCGACCTGCTCGCCACCGTCTCCCGCTGGAGCCGCAGCAACCTCTCGGAAATCGCATTAGCCCTGGTGGGCTGCCTGCTGGTGCTGTTCGGCGCTGACTTCAAAGGCTGGGTCGAACAACGCTTGGGCAGTATCGCCGGCGCCTTGCGCGTGCCACTGATGGCCCTGCTGTGCCTGGTCGGCAGCGGCGCTGCGTTGATCTACGCCACGCCGTGGGTGATCAAGGGGCTGAGCCAGTTCAACAACTACAGCCTGGCGCCGGTGCTGGTGGTGGTGCTGGTGCTGATTGGCGTGGTCGCGGATCGCCGCTGATCTTTCGGCCACCCCAAAAAACAACTGTGGGAGCGGGCTTGCTCGCGAAAGCTAGAGATCATGCAACGTTGATGTTGACTGATCCGACGCCTTCGCGAGCAAGCCCGCTCCCACATTGGGTTTTGCGTGTGCTTAAGCGAGTTTCTCGAACTTCAGATCCCATACGCCATGCCCAAGACGTTCGCCGCGGCGTTCGAACTTGGTGATCGGGCGTTCCGCCGGACGCGGAACGCACTTGCCGTCTTCGGCGAGGTTACGGTAGCCCGGGGCGACGTTCATCACTTCCAGCATGTATTCGGCGTACGGTTCCCAGTCGGTGGCCATGTGCAGAATGCCGCCAACCTTCAACTTGCTGCGCACCAGTTCGGCGAATGAAGCCTGAACGATACGACGCTTGTGGTGACGGCTCTTGTGCCACGGATCCGGGAAGAAAAGCATCAGGCGGTCGAGGCTGTTGTCGGCGATGCAGCGGTTGAGCACTTCGATCGCGTCGCAATCGTAGACCCGCAGGTTGGTCAGGCCCTGAGTCAGCACGCCATTGAGCAGCGCGCCGACACCCGGACGGTGAACTTCAACGCCGATGAAATCCTGATCCGGCGCCGCCGCGGCCATTTCCAGCAGCGAGTGACCCATGCCGAAACCGATCTCCAGCGAGCGCGGTGCCGAACGGCCGAAAACCTGGTCGTAATCCACCGGCGCATCGGCCAGCGGCAGCACGTACAGCGGCGCGCCCTGATCCAGACCGCGTTGCTGGCCTTCGGTCATGCGCCCGGCGCGCATCACGAAACTCTTGATGCGGCGGTGTTGGCGCTCGTCGCCCTCTTCCGTCTGGATAGGCGTGTCGTTCGATTCAGTCATCAATGGCTCTTACTTGATCAGACCATCCAGCGGCGAAGAGGCGCTGGCATAGAGTTTTTTCGGCATGCGGCCGGCGAGGTAGGCCAGACGGCCCGCGACGATCGCGTGTTGCATGGCTTGCGCCATCATCACCGGGTTACCGGCGTGGGCGATGGCCGAGTTCATCAGCACCGCGTCACAGCCCAGTTCCATGGCAATGGTGGCGTCGGAAGCGGTACCGACACCAGCGTCCACCAGCACCGGGATTTTCGCTTCTTCGAGGATGATCTGCAGGTTGTACGGATTGCAGATGCCCAGACCGGAACCGATCAGACCGGCCAGCGGCATGACCGCGATGCAGCCGATTTCCGCCAGTTGCCGGGCGATGATCGGGTCATCACTGGTGTAAACCATCACGTCGAAGCCTTCCTTGACCAGCGTTTCGGCGGCCTTGAGGGTTTCGATCACGTTGGGGAAAAGGGTTTTCTGGTCGGCCAGCACTTCCAGCTTCACCAGGTTGTGGCCGTCGAGCAGCTCACGGGCCAGACGGCAGGTGCGCACGGCTTCGATGGCGTCGTAGCAACCGGCGGTGTTCGGCAGGAAGGTGTAGCGATCCGGCGACAGCACGTCGAGCAGGTTCGGTTCGCCTTCGATCTGGCCAAGGTTGGTACGGCGCACGGCGAAGGTGACGATCTCGGCACCCGAGGCTTCGATGGCCTGACGGGTTTCTTCCATGTCACGGTACTTGCCGGTACCGACCAGCAAACGCGACTGGTAAGTACGACCGGCCAGAACGAAAGGCTTGTCGCTACGAACGATGCTCATGGGGAATCCTCTTGAGGGGTGAGGGTCTTGCAGAATTCTGTGCCCTTGCAGCCGGGCGACTAGCCGCCGCCGATGGCGTGCACGACTTCGACGTTGTCGCCGTCGTTCAGGGTGGTGTCGGCATGCTGGCTGCGCGGGACTATATCCAGATTGAGTTCGACCGCTACCCGGCGTCCGGTCAGTTCCAGACGGGTCAGCAGGGCCGCAACGGTTTCACCGTCGGGCAGTTCAAGGGATTCGCCGTTCAACTGAATGCGCATGCGTAACGCCGCCATCATTTTTAGGGGCTGGCATTCTAGCCCGATCATGACCTAAAGGTCAGCACCAAGCGTCAAGCGGTTAGCTGCAAGCGCCAGGCGGCGAGCCCCAGGCATAGCCAGCCGATCAGAAACGCCAGACCACCGAACGGGGTGATGATGCCGAGCTTGCTGATACCGGTGGTGGTCAGCAAGTAAAGGCTGCCGGAGAACAGCAGGATGCCGACGGAGAATGAAACGCCAGCCCAGGTCACCAGTCGCCCCTGAATCTGCGTGGCGAGCAATGCGACGCCGAACAGCGCCAGTGTGTGCACCAACTGATAGGTGACGCCGGTGTGGAAAATCGCCAGATACTCGGGCGTGAGACGGTTTTTCAGGCCGTGGGCGGCAAACGCGCCCAAGGCAACACCGGTAAAACCGAAGAAAGCGGCCAGCATCAAAAAGCCACGCAGCATGAAGAACTCCAGTCAGACGCAATCGGCAGGGTCTGTATAATGGCCCGCTCCACCGGTTCGGCCAAGCCATCTCTATGCTGCGTTCAATTTTTCGTCGCCTCACGAAGGCCCTGCTCTGGTTCGCGGGTGGCAGCGTATTGCTGGTCTTGCTGTTCAGGTTTGTGCCCCCGCCAGGAACGGCACTGATGGTCGAACGCAAGATTGAATCCTGGGTCGACGGCGAACCAATCGACCTGCAGCGCACGTGGAAACCGTGGGACGAGATCTCCGATGACCTCAAAGTGGCGGTCATGGCCGGCGAAGATCAGAAGTTTCCCGAGCATTGGGGTTTTGATTTCGGCGCGATCCAGGCTGCGCTGGCGCACAACGAACTGGGCGGCTCGATCCGTGGCGCCAGTACGCTGAGCCAGCAGGTGTCGAAGAACCTGTTTCTGTGGTCCGGCCGCAGTTATCTGCGCAAAGGTCTGGAGGCATGGTTCACCGCGCTGATCGAAGTCTTCTGGCCCAAGCAGCGGATTCTTGAGGTGTACCTGAACAGCGTCGAGTGGGATGACGGTGTGTTTGGCGCAGAAGCTGCCGCCCGCCATCACTTTGGCGTGAGCGCCAAGTCACTGTCCCGGCAGCAGGCCAGTTATCTGGCAGCGGTATTGCCCAACCCACGAGTGTGGAGCGCCAGTCATCCGACGGCTTATGTGTCGCGCCGGGCCGGGTGGATTCGACAGCAAATGAGCCAGTTGGGTGGAACGAGTTATCTGCTGGGGCTGAATGATTCGCGGCGGGCGCCTTGGGCGCAATAATTGCGCGTAATCGCAGTCCCAAACAAAAACGCCCCGATCATCACTGATCGGGGCGTTTTTTATTGCCTGCTCACCATTTATGCGGCAATCGACAACTTGAGCTTGTTCATCGCGCTCTTCTCGAGCTGACGGATCCGCTCGGCCGACACGTTGTACTTCTGTGCCAGGTCGTGCAGCGTGGCTTTTTCTTCTGCCAGCCAACGCTGGTAGAGGATGTCACGGCTGCGTTCGTCCAGCACTTCCAGTGCTTCGTGCAGGTTGCTGTTGGAGTTGTCGCTCCAGTCGGCATCTTCCAGTTGACGCGCCGGATCGTACCGGTGGTCTTCCAGATAGTTGGCCGGCGACTGGAAGGCACTGTCGTCGTCCGCTTCCGCAGCCGGGTCGAAGGCCATGTCGTGACCGGTCAGGCGACTTTCCATCTCGCGCACTTCACGTGGCTCGACGCCGAGGCTTTCCGCCACACGGTGGACTTCCTCGTTGTTCAGCCAGGCCAGACGCTTCTTCTGACTGCGCAGGTTGAAGAACAGCTTGCGCTGGGCCTTGGTAGTCGCGACCTTCACAATGCGCCAGTTGCGCAGGATGAACTCGTGAATTTCCGCCTTGATCCAGTGCACGGCGAACGACACCAGACGCACACCCATTTCCGGGTTGAAGCGTTTGACCGCCTTCATCAGACCGACGTTACCTTCCTGGATCAGGTCAGCCTGAGCCAGACCGTAGCCGGAATAGCTACGGGCAATGTGTACGACAAAACGCAGGTGGGCGAGCACCATCTGCCGAGCCGCCCCCAAATCCTGCTCATAGTAGAGACTCTCGGCCAGTTCACGCTCCTGCTCCGGCGTCAGCAATGGAATGCTGTTCACGGTGTGCACATAGGCTTCCAGGTTCGCACCCGGAACCAACGCGTACGCAGGTTGCAAAGAATTGGTCATGCGAAAAAACCTCCGACTTACATACTCGTGCCTTTCAGCACTGCGAAAAATTGACCGGGAACTCAAGTAGAAGTTCCCTTTAAAACCGTAAGGTCAATCACGCGCAAAAAAGATTCTACTTCGGCGCCAGCTCCCTGAGATGACGTGCGACTGCAATCCATGCACCGATATAACCCAACAGTACCGCGCCAAGCAAGAGCGACAGACCGTCGGCAACTGGCACTCCGGCCAGCGCGAAATCACTGCCGTACAAGCCGGCCAATCCAACCACTGCGTCGTTCAGCCAGTTCAGGCCGAACGCCAACACACCCCAGGACAACAGCCCTGCACCAAAGCCATACAACGCGCCCATGTACAGAAAGGGACGTCGCACATAGCTGTCAGTGCCGCCGACGAGTTTAATCACTTCTATCTCTGTGCGGCGGTTTTCAATATGAAGACGAATGGTATTGCCTATCACCAAAAGTAATGCAGAAACCAGCAGCACGGTCAGACCGAAGACAAAACGATCGCCAAGCTTGAGGATGGCGGCCAGACGCTCGACCCAGACTAGATCAAGTTGCGCCTGTTGTACCTTGGGCAGCTCGGAAAGTTTTTGTCTTAATGCTTCCAGCGTCGGCTTGTCGACTTCGTTCGGGGTGACCAGCACCACGCCCGGCAGCGGGTTCTCAGGCAGCTCACGCAGGGCTTCGCCCAGTCCGCTCTGCTGCTGGAATTCTTCCAGCGCCTGATCGCGGCCAACATATTCGGCATCCGCTACGCCGGGCATGCCTTTGATCTGCTCGCGCAACGACTCGCCCTGCTCCGGGCTTGCATCGAGTTGCAGGTACAGCGAAATCTGCGCCGCACGCTGCCACGATCCACCCAGACGCTCGACGTTGCTCAGCAGCAGCGACAACCCCATCGGCAGACTCAGGGCAACCGCCATCACCATGCAGGTGAAGAAACTGCCGATCGGCTGCTTGCCGAGGCGGCGCAGGCTGTCGAGCAGGCTGGCGCGATGGCTTTCGATCCAGGCGCGGAACAGCGTAGCGAAATCCGGGCCGTCATCTTCGTCGTGTTTTTTCTTTTTTGGCGGCTGCGGATCGGCGGCTTTCGGGGCCACGCGCTCGGAAACCTTGGGACTGCGGGTCGCACTCATACCCCGGCCTCCCCGTCGCCAATCAATCGGCCACGCTGCAGGGTCAGCATGCGGTGACGCATGCGCGCGATCAGCGCCAGGTCGTGACTGGCGATCAACACGCTGGTACCCAGACGGTTGATGTCTTCGAACACGCCCATGATTTCGGCCGCCAGACGCGGGTCGAGGTTACCGGTCGGTTCGTCCGCCAGCAGCAAGGCCGGGCGGTGAACGATAGCGCGGGCAATGCCGACGCGTTGTTGCTGACCGGTGGACAGGTCGCCCGGGTACAGATCGGTCTTGTCCGACAGCGCCACGCGCTCCAGTGCCGAATCGACACGCTTGGCGATTTCAGCCTTGGACAGCCCGAGAATCTGCAACGGCAGTGCGACGTTGTTGAACACCGTGCGATCGAACAGCAACTGGTGATTCTGGAACACCACGCCGATCTGCCGGCGCAGGTACGGAATCTGCGCGTTACTGATGGTGCTCAGGTCCTGCCCGGCGAGCAGCAGCTTGCCGCTGGTCGGACGCTCCATCGCCAGCAGCAGGCGCAACAAAGTGGATTTACCGGCACCGGAGTGGCCGGTCACAAACAAGAACTCGCCACGACGGACTCGAAAGCTCAGCTCATGCAAGCCGACGTGACCGTTCGGGTAGCGTTTACCGACCTGTTCGAAACGAATCATGAACGCTCCCGCTCGGCAAACAGTGCCTGGACAAAGGGTTCTGCTTCAAAGGTACGCAAATCGTCGATGCCTTCACCGACGCCGATGTAGCGAATCGGCAGGCCAAACTGCTTGGCCAGGGCGAAAATCACCCCGCCCTTGGCGGTGCCGTCGAGCTTGGTCAGCGCCAGACCGGTCAGTTCGACGGTCTGGTTGAATTGCTTGGCCTGGTTGATGGCGTTCTGGCCAGTACCGGCGTCGAGCACCAGCAGCACTTCGTGCGGCGCATCGGCGTCGAGCTTGCCGATCACCCGGCGAACCTTTTTCAGTTCTTCCATCAGGTTATCTTTGGTGTGCAGACGACCGGCGGTGTCGGCGATCAGCACGTCGATGCCACGGGCCTTGGCGGCCTGCACGGCGTCGAAGATCACCGAAGCCGAGTCGGCACCGGTGTGCTGGGCGATTACCGGAATCTTGTTGCGCTCGCCCCAGACCTGCAATTGCTCCACGGCGGCGGCACGGAAGGTGTCACCGGCGGCGAGCATGACTTTCTTGCCTTCCAGTTGCAGCTTCTTCGCCAGTTTGCCGATGGTGGTGGTTTTGCCGGCGCCGTTGACGCCGACCACCAGAATCACGAATGGCTTGTTCTGCGAGGCGACTTTCAGCGGCTGCTCGACCGGTTTGAGCATCGCGGCGAGTTCAGCCTGCAAGGATTTGTACAGCGCGTCAGCGTCAGCCAGTTCTTTGCGCGCAACCTTCTGAGTCAGGCGCTGGATAATCTGCGTAGTGGCTTCGACGCCCACGTCGGCGGTCAGCAGACGGGTTTCGAGGTCATCGAGCAGATCATCGTCGATGGTTTTGCGGCCGAGAAACAGGCTGGCCATGCCTTCGCCGATGCTCGCGCTGGTTTTCGACAGACCTTGCTTGAGGCGGGCGAAGAAGCCGGCTTTGGCTTCTTCGGTGCGCGGGGCTTCTACCGGGGTTTCAGCCACCACTTCAACCGGTAGAACTGGCGCAGCGGCAACAGGTGCAGGTGCAGGTGCAGGTGCAGGTGCAGGTGCAGGTGCAGGTGCAGGCTCGGGCTGTTGAACGACAGGAGCAACCGGGGCAACAAACACCGGAGCAACGGCCTCAACAACCGGCGCAGGTTCGACAATCGGCTCAACCACAGGCGCTGGAATCACTGGCGTGACGTGTGGCGCAGCATCTTCAACCAACGCCACCGGCTCTTCCGCTACCGGCAAGGTCAGCCACGGCTCGGCCGCCGGCGTCAGCGGCAGTTCAGCCGCCACTGGCGTTGCTGGCTCGCTTTCAGGCTCAACCGGTTGCAACACCGGCTCGGCAATCGGCAGAACAATCGGATCCGGCGCTTCTTCTATTACCGGAGCAGGCGCCGCAACGGGCTCGGCATTCGCAGGTGGCTGTTCGACGACGGGTTCCTGCGGTTTTTTACGCAGCCATCCGAACAGGCTTTTCTTCTCGCCAGCCGCAGCTGGGGTCTTCTTGTCGTCGTTGGAACCAAACATGGAGGACGGCTATCTCACGGTAGCGACGCGCCATAAGGGCGCCCCGGCAAATAAATATTCGATGCAGAACAGACTGTGTTTCATCCAGCTTGTTCACGCGCAACATTTTGTCGAGGCGCCAGCGGCACCCCAAAGGTCGATTAATACGAAGGACTGGAACGGCATCTTCGGCGAAAACGCAGAGTTTAGCTGACAAACTCAAAGCTTCTGCCGGGAACCCATACAATCTATCTACCGATCAGTGGCTTGATAGGCGTGGCCGCCAGTAAAACGGATCAGTATCCTAGCACCCTCTCGCCCGCCGACGCTAAGACCAAGCGGGCAGCCCAACAGGTTAAAAAACGAATGAATGCTCTAGCCCGCCGCGCCGCAGGCCTGCTACTCAGCACAGTCTGCCTGCCCCTGTCGGCCCTGGCGGCCGACCCGCAACCGACTCACGAATTCACCCTCGACAACGGTCTGAAAGTTGTCGTGCGCGAAGACCATCGCGCGCCGGTGGTAGTGTCGCAGGTCTGGTACAAGGTCGGTTCCAGCTACGAAACCCCGGGCCAGACCGGTCTGTCCCACGCACTTGAGCACATGATGTTCAAGGGCAGCGAAAAAGTCGGCCCCGGCGAAGCCTCGCTGATCCTGCGCGACCTCGGCGCCGAAGAGAATGCGTTCACCAGCGATGACTTCACCGCCTATTACCAGGTGCTGGCGCGCGACCGTCTGGGCGTGGCTTTTGAGCTGGAAGCCGACCGCATGGCCAACCTGCGCCTGCCGGCCGACGAGTTCGCCAAGGAAATCGAAGTCATCAAGGAAGAGCGCCGCCTGCGCACCGATGACAAGCCGATGTCCAAGGCTTACGAGCGTTACAAGGCCATGGCCTACCCGGCCAGCGGCTACCACACGCCGACCATCGGCTGGATGGCTGACCTCGACCGCATGAAGGTCGAAGAGCTGCGCCACTGGTACCAATCCTGGTACGTGCCGAACAACGCCACGCTGGTGGTGGTCGGCGACGTTACCCCCGACGAAGTGAAGACCCTCGCCCAGCGCTATTTCGGCCCGATTGCCAAGCGCGACGTGCCACCCGCAAAGAAACCGCTGGAGCTGGCCGAACCCGGCGAGCGCCAGATCACCCTGCATGTACAAACGCAACTGCCCAGCCTGATGCTCGGCTTCAACGTGCCCAGCATCGCCACGGCTGAAGACAAGCGTTCGGTCAACGCCTTGCGCCTGATCTCGGCCTTGCTGGATGGCGGTTACAGCGGTCGTATCCCGACGCAACTGGAGCGCGGTGAAGAACTGGTCTCCGGCGGTTCGTCGAACTACGACGCCTACACCCGGGGCGACAGCCTGTTCACCTTGTCGGCCACGCCGAATACGCAGAAGAAAAAGACCATGGCCCAAGCCGAGGCCGGTCTGTGGAAACTGCTCGAACAGCTGAAAACCACCGCGCCGTCCGCCGAAGAACTGGAGCGTGTGCGTGCGCAAGTGATCGCCGGTCTGGTCTTCGAACGTGACTCGATCACCAGCCAGGCCACTGCCATCGGCCAGCTCGAGACCGTCGGTCTGTCGTGGAAACTGATGGACACCGAACTCGCCGATCTGGAAAGCGTCACCCCGCAAGACATCCAGAACGCCGCCAAGCTGTATTTCACCCGCGAACGTCTCAGCGTCGCCCACGTCCTGCCACTGGAGACGACTCATGAGTGAGCGCAAATCCCCACGCCTGCTGCTCGGCCTGATCGCCATCGCGGTGATCGGCTCTGCCGCGTTCTATCTGATGCCAGGCACTGACAGCAAGGCCAGCGAAGCGCTGGATAACGCCAAAACCCAGCAGAAGCTGCAATCGCTGGCCGAACTCGACGGCAAGGCCCCGGCCAGCCGCAAGCTTGATGTGCAGACCTGGACCACCGCCGAAGGCGCCAAGGTGCTGTTCGTCGAGGCCCATGAACTGCCGATGTTCGACATGCGCCTGATCTTCGCCGCCGGCAGCAGCCAGGACGGCAGCGCCTCGGGTCTGGCGGTGCTGACTAACGCGATGCTCAACGAAGGCGTTGCCGGCAAAGATGTCGGTGCGATTGCTCAAGGCTTCGAAGGCCTCGGCGCCGACTTCGGCAACGGTGCTTTCAAGGACATGGCGCTGGCTTCGCTGCGCAGCCTGAGTGCTGCCGACAAACGTGAACCGGCGTTGAAGCTGTTCTCGGAAGTGGTCGGCAAACCGACCTTCCCGGCGGACTCTTTCGCGCGCATCAAGAACCAGATGCTTGCCGGTTTCGAATACCAGAAACAGAACCCTGGCAAACTCGCCACCCTTGAGCTGATGAAGCGTCTGTATGGCGATCACCCGTACGCGCATTCCAGCGACGGTAACGCGCAAAGTGCCCCGAAGATCACCCTCGCGCAGTTGCGTGAATTCCACGCCAAGGCTTACGCAGCCGGCAACGTGGTGATCGCGCTGGTCGGCGACCTGTCTCGCGCAGAAGCCGAGACGATTGCCAATCAGGTTTCCGCTGCACTGCCCAAAGGCCCGGCGCTGGCGAAGATCGCCCAGCCGCAGGAACCGAAAGCCAGCATCGGCCACATCGAATTCCCGTCGAAACAGACCAATCTGATGCTCGCGCAATTGGGCATTGACCGTGACGACCCGGATTATGCCGCGCTGTCGATGGGCAACCAGATCCTCGGTGGCGGTGGTTTCGGCACGCGCCTGATGAGTGAAGTGCGCGAGAAACGTGGCCTGACTTACGGCGTGTACTCGGGTTTCAGCCCGATGCAGGCTCGCGGCCCGTTCATGATCAATCTGCAGACCCGCGCGGAAATGAGCGAAGGCACGCTGAAACTGGTGCAAGACGTACTCGCCGACTACCTGAAGACCGGCCCGACCCAGAAAGAACTCGACGACGCCAAGCGCGAACTGGCCGGCAGCTTCCCACTGTCCACCGCGAGCAATGCCGATATCGTCGGCCAATTGGGTGCGATGGGCTTCTATAATCTGCCACTGAGTTATCTCGACGACTTCATGCGTCAGTCGCAGAGCCTGACCGTGGAACAAGTCCGCGATGCCCTGAACAAACACTTGAGCACGGACAAAATGGTCATCGTCAGCGCTGGCCCGACCGTGCCGCAAAAGCCGTTACCGGCCCCATCTGATAAACCTGCCGAGCAACCGCTCGGGGTTCCGGAGCATTAATGGCTACTCGAGCACCGAAAAAACCTGCACACAACGTGCACAACGGCGTGAACCAGCTGCGCATCATTGGCGGCGAATGGCGCAGCCGCAAACTGAGCTTCCCCGACGCGCCGGGCCTGCGCCCGACGCCGGATCGTGTGCGTGAAACCCTGTTCAACTGGCTCGCGCCGTATGTCGAAGGCGCCAAGGTGCTTGACCCGTTCGCTGGCAGTGGCGCGCTGTTTCTCGAAGCGCTGTCCCGTGGCGCGGCCATGGGTCAGGCGCTGGACGCCAGCAACGTCGCGGTATCCAGCCTGAAAGAACACCTCGGCACTCTGCGTTGCACCAACGGTCAGGTACAGACCGCCGACGCCCTGCGTTATCTGGAAACCCAGACCGCGAGTGCGTTCGACCTGGTGTTCCTCGATCCGCCGTTCAATCAGAACCTGTTGCCAGCGGTGTGCACCCTGCTCGAGGAGCGTCAGTGGCTGGCTGCCGATGCGTGGATCTACACTGAAAGCGAAACCGCGCCATCGATCCTCGGCCTGCCGGGCAACTGGCGCCTGCACCGCGAGCAGAAATCCGGACGGGTTTACTACGCGTTGTGGCAACGTACGGCAGAGATCGCCGGTTAACCGACCGGCCTGAACAAGCGGCGCGCCTCTAATGAGGCCCGCCGCGCTGCATCGAGAATCATCGTGTCCCTTTCGTCAGAACGCTTCTCCCCCGCCTTCGGCCTCGGCAATCCACACCTGCAAACGTTGTGGGGGCCGCTGTGGCGCAAAACCGTGCACATCGAGCGTGAGCGCGAGCGCCTGTGGCTTGAGGACGGCGACTTTCTCGACCTCGACTGGCACGGCCCGCACAGTGCCGAAGCGCCGTTGGTGCTGGTATTGCACGGGCTGACCGGCTCCTCCAATTCACCCTATGTCGCTGGCATCCAGAAAGCGCTGGCCGCGCAAGGCTGGGCCAGTGTCGCGCTGAACTGGCGCGGCTGCTCGGGCGAGCCGAACCTGTTGCCGCGCAGCTATCACTCCGGGGCCAGCGAAGACCTCGCCGAAACCATCAGACACTTGCGCGCCAAACGGCCGTTGGCACCGTTGTATGCCGTCGGTTATTCCCTGGGCGGCAACGTACTACTCAAACATCTGGGGGAAACCGGCAGTGCCAGCGGCGTGCTCGGCGCCGTCGCGGTGTCGGTACCGTTTCGGCTCGATCAATGCGCCGACCGTATCGGCCAGGGTTTCTCGAAGGTCTATCAGGCGCACTTCATGCGCGAAATGGTCGCGTACATCAAGAACAAGCAGCGTCAGTTTCAACACGACGGTCGTGAGGACGGTGTCGCCGCGCTGGCAGCGCTCGGTTCGCTGGAAAACATGCGCACGTTCTGGGATTTTGACGGCCGGGTCACCGCGCCGCTGCACGGTTTCAACGATGCCGAGGACTATTATCGCCGCGCGTCGAGTCGCTACTTTCTCGGCGAGATCCGCACGCCGACCCTGATCATTCAGGCGGCGGACGATCCGTTCGTGTTCCCGCACAGCTTGCCGCAGGCTAGCGAGCTGTCGGCGTCCACGGCTTTCGAACTGCAGGCCAGGGGCGGTCACGTCGGATTCGTCGACGGCAACCTGCGCCATCCGGGGTATTACCTCGAACGGCGAATTCCTCAATGGCTGACCGCCGTGGGGCGTGAGTAAGTCCATGAGCGATCAGGGCGAGTCGATCCGTTTCTGGCAAACCGCGCCGCTGGCCGGGGTCGAACTGCTCTCGGCGCGCTACATCGATCAACGCTTCGCCCCTCATGTACACGACGGCTACGTGATCGGCATGATCATGGCCGGCGCCCAGCGTTACCGCTATCGCGGCGCCGAACACCTGGCCGGCAGCGGCACTCTGGTACTGATCAACCCGGACGAATTGCACACCGGCCACAAAGGCACGGACGACGGTTGGCTGTACCGGGCGTTTTATCCCGACACCGGCAAAATCATGGCGCTGCTGGACGAACTGGAATTGCCCACCGCGCCAATGCCAGCCTTTGGCGCGACGCTGTACCGCGACCCGGATCTGGTCAACGGTTTCTGTCAGTTGCACCGCTTGCTGGAAAGCCCGGCCACTGCACTGCAACAGCAAACCGTGTGGCGCGAGATGATGATGCTGCTGTTGCAACGACACGCGGCAGTGCAAGTCAACGGCAAACCGGGCAAGGAACACCGTGCGGTGCTGCTGGCCAAGGAATTGCTGCACGCGCAACTGGCGGCCCCTCCTTCGCTGGAAGAACTGGCGGCGGCAGTCAACCTGTCGCCCTTCCACTTCGCCCGGGTATTCCGTCAGGCCACCGGTATGCCGCCGCATACGTGGCTGATGCAACAACGCATCGCCACGGCCCGCGGGTTGTTACAGAGTGGCTGCCTGCCCGTGGAAGTCGCGATGCAGTTGGGGTTCGCCGACCAGAGCCATCTGAGTCGACAATTCAAACAGGTTTACGGCGTGGGGCCGGCGGCATATCGAAGTGCCCGGTTAGCCCCTTGAACGCACTTACTCGCCAGTAGCGATACCGCGTGACGGTTCGTTGATCCACTCGCTCCACGAACCGGCGTACAGCGAACCCAGCGGATACCCCGCCAGACACAATGCAAACAGGTTGTGACACGCCGTCACGCCGGAGCCGCAATACGCCACCAGATCCGCTGGTGAGCGATTGCCCAGCTTCGCGGCAAAGCGCAGTTTGAGCTGATCCGCCGGCAGGAAGCGTCCATCGCTGCCGAGGTTGTCGGTAAACGCCGCACACTGCGCGCCGGGAATGTGCCCGGCAATCGGGTCGATCGGCTCGACTTCACCTTTGAAACGCGGCAACGCACGGGCATCGAGCAGGGTCAGGGCCGGCTGGCCGAGGCGTTGTTGCAATTGTTCGGCACTAAGCAAAAGGCCCATGTTGGCTTGCCCGGTGAAGGTGCCGCGCGTGATCGTCGGCGGATCAAGGCTTAGCGGCAGGCCCGCCGCATGCCACGCCTTCAGCCCGCCATCGAGGATGAATACGCCGTCGCGCTTGCCCAGCCACGCCAGCAACCACCACGCCCGCGCCGCATAAGCGCCGGGGCCGTCGTCGTACAAAACCACGTCGCTGTCGGCATTGACGCCCCACGCTTGCAGGCGCTCGAGCAACGCCGCCGGCTCAGGCAGCGGATGGCGCCCGGTAACGCCTTTGACCACTTTGCCGCTGAGATCGCGCTCAAGATCGGCGAAGCTCGCCCCGGCAATGTGCCCTTCGGCGTAACTGCGCTGCCCGTAGTCCGGGTCTTCGAGGGCAAAACGACAATCGAGAATCACCAGCCCTGGCTGCTCCTTGCGGGCGTCCAGTGCTTGAGGGCTGATCAGTTGCGCAATCGGCATAACGGGCTCCTGTGGGATTTCAACGGGACTGTTTATTCACGTCTTCGAGGGCCTGGGCCAGCGGGACGTAGAACTCTTCGAACAGCGCATTGACCTGCTCGCGCGCCTGCTCGGTGACGAACCCGGCTTCCAGCACCAACACCTGATACACGCCACGTTTAATGGCCTGTTCGCTGAGGTGATTGGAGTTTTCCCGGGTGGTGCACAGAAAGCGTACCCAGGAGGTCAGGATGATCCAGGCGTTGAGGGTCAGGGATTCGATCTGCACCCGATCCATGTTGAGGATCCCGGCGGCGACAAAGCCTTCGTAGATCGCTGCACCCTGGATCACGCAACGCTGGGAAAAGCGCCGATAACGTCCGGCCAGATCCGGGTCGCTGTCGAGCAGATGCTCGAGATCGCGGTGCAAAAAGCGATAGCGCCACATCGCCGAAAGCAATTCCTTGAGATAGAAACGCTTGTCCTCGACCGTCGCGGCACGTCCCTGGGGCGGACGCAGGAAGCTGTCCACCAGGCTTTCGTACTCACTGAACAACACGGCGATAATCGCCTGCTTGTTGGGGAAGTGGTAGTACAGGTTGCCCGGAGAAATCTCCATGTGGGCGGCAATGTGGTTGGTGCTGATGCTGCGCTCGCCCTGCTGATTGAACAGCTCGAGGCTGTTCTGCACGATGCGCTCGCTGGTTTTTATTCGTGGGGCCATGGCTTGAGCTTTAATTCAGAGTGCGGTGACCGGCATCTTACGACCTATCCGGAATTGGTTAAAACACTGCTGTGCCAGCAAGTCATTTGACTTTATAGAGCATAGACTCTAAAAAGTTCCTCACTACAATAAATCCGGAGCCGACAATGACTGCCGACATTGCTTACCTGCAAACGCTGCAACAGCCGCTGGAAGAGCTCGACCGACTGTTCGCCGCACAGCGTGCCGCGTACGCCGCCAACCCGATGCCGCCCGCCGCCCAGCGCCAGCAGTGGCTCAAGGCTTTGCGCGACTTGCTGAGCAATGAACGTCAGGCGCTGATCGAGGCGATCAGCTCGGATTTCAGCCATCGCAGTGCCGATGAAACCCTGCTCGCCGAGCTGATGCCGAGCCTGCAGGGCATTCACTACGCCAGCCGTCATCTCGGCGGCTGGATGAAGCCGTCACGGCGCAAGGTCGGCGTGGCGTTTCAGCCCGCCTCGGCGAAGGTTGTTTACCAGCCACTCGGCGTGGTCGGCGTCATCGTTCCGTGGAATTACCCGTTGTTTCTGGCCGTCGGCCCGCTGGTCGGCGCCTTGTCGGCGGGCAACCGGGTGATGCTCAAACTCAGCGAATCGACCCCGGCCACCGGGCTGTTGCTCAAGGAATTGCTGGCGCGGATTTTCCCCGAAGACCTGGTCTGCGTAGTGCTTGGCGAGGCCGATATCGGCGTGGCGTTTTCGCGCCTGCGTTTCGATCACCTGCTGTTCACCGGGGCCACCAGCATCGGCAAACACGTGATGCGCGCCGCCGCCGAAAACCTCACGCCGGTGACACTGGAACTGGGCGGCAAATCCCCGGCCATCGTCTCGCACGACGTGCCGCTCAAGGACGCCGCCGAACGCATCGCCTTTGGCAAAACCCTGAACGCCGGACAGACCTGCGTCGCACCCGATTACGTGCTGGTGCCGGAGGACCGGGTCGGCGCTTTCGTCGAAGCCTATCGCCAGGCCGTTCAGGGGTTTTATCCGACGCTGGCCGACAATCCGGACTACACCGCGATCATCAACGAACGCCAACTGGCCCGGCTCAATGGATACGTCAGCGATGCGACGAGCAAGGGCGCGCTGCTGATTCCGCTGTTCGAGCAGGGTCAGGGTCGACGCATGCCGCACAGTGTTTTGCTGAATGTCAGCGACGAGATGACCGTGATGCAGGACGAGATCTTTGGCCCGTTGCTGCCGATCGTGCCGTACCAGGATCTGCAGCAGGCATTTGCTTACATCAATCAGCGCCCACGTCCTCTGGCTCTTTACTACTTCGGCTACGACAAACGCGAGCAAAACCGCGTGCTGCACGAAACCCACTCCGGTGGCGTGTGCCTGAACGACACCCTGCTGCATGTGGCGCAGGACGATATGCCGTTCGGCGGCATCGGTGCTTCGGGCATGGGCCATTACCACGGTCACGAGGGTTTCCTGACCTTCAGCAAGGCCAAAGGCGTGCTGGTTAAACAGCGCTTCAACGCGGCCAGACTGATCTATCCGCCATACGGCAAATCGATTCAGAAACTGATCCAGAAATTGTTCATCCGCTAAACGCTTGTCACCGCCGGGTAATAAAAATAATGCACCCAAGCCTGACCGAAACACCTGCACTGACGCGCCGTGGCCTGCTGAAATTCAGCCTCGGTGCCACAGCATTCCTTGCCACCGCCGGCCTCGGCGCCAGCCTCAGCGGCTGCTCGTCGAGCTTCGCGGCCAACGGTTTCACTTCACTGCGCGACGGCGACCTGCTGTTTTTGCGCGCACTGGTTCCAGTGATGCTCGACGGCGCAGTGGCGACAGAAAAAATGCCCGGCGCCGTCGACGGCACTCTCAAATCGCTGGACTACAGCCTCGATCACCTGTCGCCGGAAATGCTCAAGCTCACCCGCCAATTGTTCGATGTGCTGGGCATGGCCGTGACGCGCGGGCCACTGACCGGGATCTGGGGCAGCTGGGAAAACGCCAGTCCTGAAGCGATGCGCCACTTCCTTGATCGCTGGGAAAACAGCTCGCTGAGCCTGCTGCGCATGGGGCACAGCTCCTTGCAGCAAATGGTGATGATGGCCTGGTACACCCGCGCCGAGTCCTGGGGCCATTGCGGCTATCCCGGCCCGCCCACGGTCTGAAACCGAGGCGCGCCCTTCGCGAGCAAGCCCGCTCCCACATTTGAAATGCATTCCCCTGTGGGAGCGGGCTTGCTCGCGAAGGGGCCAGCGAAAACAACACATCTCGACCAGATAACTATAAGAGAGCCTGAACATGCCCGTACCCGACCCGTTCCGCGAAGGCCTCGCCCGTGGCTGGAAAACCTACAACGGCGCGCAACTGACCGACGACCTCAGCCTTGAAACCGACGTTGCAATCATTGGCAGTGGCGCCGGTGGCGGCACCACGGCAGAAATCCTCAGCGCCGCCGGCTACAAAGTCCTGCTGATCGAAGAAGGCCCGTTGAAGACCAGCTCCGACTTCAAGATGCTCGAAGACAAGGCCTACAGCGCGCTCTATCAGGAAGGCATCGGCCGTATGAGCAAGGACGGTGCGATCACCATCCTTCAGGGCCGCGCAGTCGGTGGCACTACATTGATCAACTGGACATCCAGCTTCCGCACACCGGAACCGACCCTCGAACACTGGGCCAAAGAACACAACGTCAAAGGCCACAGCCCTGCCGAGATGGCGCCATGGTTCGAAAAAATGGAACAGCGTCTCGGCGTCGCGCCATGGATGGTGCCGCCCAATGCCAACAACGACGTGATCCGCAAAGGCTGCGAACAACTCGGTTACAGCTGGCATGTCATCCCGCGCAACGTGCGCGGCTGCTGGAACCTCGGTTATTGCGGCATGGGCTGCCCGACCAACGCCAAACAATCGATGATGGTCACGACCATTCCGGCCACGCTGGAAAAGGGCGGTGAACTGCTCTATCTGGCTCGCGCGGAGAAACTGCTGATCAGCGGCGACAAGGTGTCCGGCCTGCACTGCGTGGCGATGGATGAGCGCTGCGTCGCGCCGACCGGACGCACCATCACGGTCAAGGCACGGCATTATGTGTTGGCCGGCGGAGGCATCAACAGCCCGGCGTTACTCTTGCGCTCAGATGCGCCGGATCCGCACAAAACCCTTGGCAAACGCACGTTTCTGCACCCGGTGAACATGTCTGCCGGGCGCTTCGACGAGGTCATCAATCCGTTTTACGGCGCGCCGCAGTCGATCTACTCCGACCACTTTCAGTGGAAGGACGGCACCACCGGCCCCATGGCATTCAAGCTCGAAGTACCGCCGTTGCACCCGGCGCTCGCCGCCACGCTGCTCGGTGGATTTGGCCAGGAAAACGCGCAGCACATGGCCGACCTGCCGCACACCCACGCGATGCTGGCATTGCTGCGTGACGGCTTTCACCCCGACAGCCCAGGCGGCAGCGTTGAGTTGCGCGGCGACGGCTCGCCGGTGCTCGACTATCAAGTCTCACCTTACGCCTGGGAAGGTTTGCGCCGCGCCTTTCAGGTCATGGCAGAAATCCAGTTCGCCGGCGGTGCCAAAGCCGTCATGCCGATGCACGCCGACGCCCGTTACGTGAAAACCCTGGCCGAGGCCCGCACGCTGATCGATGGCTTGAGCCTGGAGCTGTACCGCACGCGGCTGGGCAGCGCTCACGTAATGGGCGGCTGCGCGATGGGCGAAGAGCCTGAAACTGCGGTCACCGACAGCCTTGGCCGCCATCATCATTTGAGCAATCTGTCGATTCATGACGGTTCGCTGTTCCCCACGAGCATCGGCGCCAACCCGCAATTGTCGGTGTATGGCCTCACCGCACAACTGGCGACCTCCCTCGCCGAACGGCTGAGAAACCCGTGAAAAACCGGATAAGTGCTGGCACCTGTCGTGCTTTCTTAGCCAAAAGGCGACTTGGCCGACCGGGACGGCTGCGATACCATCCGACTCCCCAACGGACTCCCGCCAGGACGACGCGATGAACCGAGTGTTGTACCCAGGTACCTTCGACCCTATTACCAAGGGCCATGGCGATCTGGTCGAACGCGCCTCGCGCCTGTTCGACCACGTGATCATTGCCGTCGCCGCTAGCCCGAAGAAAAACCCGCTGTTCCCGCTGGAACAACGGGTTGAACTGGCTCGCGAGGTCACCAAACACCTGCCGAACGTGGAAGTAGTCGGTTTCTCGACACTGCTCGCGCATTTCGCCAAAGAGCAGAACGCCAACGTGTTCCTGCGTGGCCTGCGCGCGGTGTCGGACTTCGAATACGAATTCCAGCTGGCCAACATGAACCGCCAGTTGGCGCCGGATGTAGAGAGCCTGTTTCTCACGCCGTCCGAGCGTTATTCGTTCATTTCTTCGACACTGGTGCGGGAAATTGCCGCGCTGGGCGGCGATATCAGCAAGTTCGTCCACCCGGCCGTGGCCGACGCGCTGACCCTGCGCTTCAAGAAGTAACGACCGTTCAAACGGCGCCCGCGTGCACTGCGGGCGCCAATGCGGCACAATTGCGCGCATTGATTTATTGCGCCCGGGCCTGCCGCCCCGGCTGGAGTTAGCATGTCCCTGATCATCACCGACGATTGCATCAACTGCGACGTCTGCGAACCCGAGTGCCCAAACGCCGCCATCTCCCAAGGCGAAGAGATCTACGTGATCGACCCGAACCTGTGCACGCAATGCGTCGGCCACTACGACGAACCACAGTGCCAGCAGGTTTGCCCGGTCGATTGCATTCCGCTGGACGAGGCGCATCCGGAGACTGAAGAACAGTTGATGGAGAAGTACCGCAAGATTACCGGCAAGGCCTGACCTGACAGTTTTGTAGCGTTTATTCGGGCCTATTTGCGAGCAAGCCCGCTCCCACAGGGGATTTGTGCACGACACAGATCCAGTGTGGGAGCGGGCTTGCTCGCGAAAGGGCCATCAGCAACACCGCAACATCGCGATCAGCTCACTCGCGCTGCTCAAACCCATCCCCCGTACACCCCAGACACCGCACAAACGCCGCTTTTGCCGGATCCACGACCAGCGCCTGACCCGCATCACCAATGCCGCCGCCCAGCGCGGTAAATGGCAGCGACACCACAAACACCCCCGCCCCCAGCACCGTCGCCACCACCAGCAAAGGTCGGGCAATCAGCAAATCGCCAATCATCGCGTAGGCCGGAGGGTTCTGGATGGTGTAGCGCGGGTCACCGCTGCCGTTTTCCGTGGCCTGAGCGGCCAGGCAGAAACACAGCAGCAGTGTCGCGAAGAGGACTTGCAAGGATTTCATGGCACGATCCTTCGAGCTGAACAGTGAGACAACTCACTATAGACCGTAGGACTTTTTCGGGCCTGCCGTGACTTAAGAGCGCCTCAGCTCTGGCAACGCGGGCAGAACACGCTGGCGCGCTGACCCAGTTTCACTTCGCGCAAACCGGTGCCGCAGACCTTGCAGTGCTCGCCGCCACGGCCATAGACGAACAGCTCCTGCTGGAAATACCCCGGCTGCCCGTCGCCACCGATGAAATCCCGCAGCGTGGTGCCGCCACGCTCAATGGCAGCGGCGAGGATGCGTTTGATCTCGATCGCCAGTTTCAGATAGCGCGCCCGGGAAATGCCCCCGGCCTCGCGGCGCGGGTCGATTCCCGCAGCAAACAGCGCTTCGGTCGCATAGATATTGCCGACCCCGACCACCACCGCGTTGTCCATGATGAACGGCTTGACCGCCATCGAACGCCCGCGCGACAACTGGAACAAGCGCTCACCGTCGAACAGATCGGTCAACGGCTCGGGCCCCAGACGAATCAGCAGCTCGTGATTGAGCGGATCGTTGCTCCAGAGCATCGCGCCGAAGCGGCGCGGGTCGGTGTAGCGCAAGGCCAGGCCCGACTCCAGCTCGATATCGACATGCTCATGCTTGAGCGCCGGCAGTCCGACCTCGACCAGACGCAAGTTCCCCGACATGCCCAAATGACTGATCAGCGTGCCGACTTCGGCGTTGATCAACAGGTACTTGGCGCGCCGCTCGACCAGCACGATGCGCTGCCCGGACAGGCGCACATCGAGGTCTTCAGGGATCGGCCAGCGCAGCCGCCGGTCACGCACGATCACCCGGCTGACGCGCTGGCCTTCCAGATGCGGGGCAATGCCCCGGCGGGTGGTTTCGACTTCCGGCAATTCAGGCATGGTGTCCTCGGATCAATGCGCGCCGAGGTCGCGGATCGTTTGTTTGAGGGTTTCAAAGTCGTAATCCGACAGGCCGACGTAATCAAGCACCAGTGGGCCGATCGCGTTCCATTCGAAATCTTCGGTCTGGTTGCCCAGCACGCGATAGGAGGCGCAGATGTGCTCGGCCATCTTGAGAATCGCCAACAGGTTTTTCAACTGACTGTTGCGTGATGACTCGTCACTGAAAATCGCCAGCGCATTGTGGTGATTGGCGATGGCTGCGCTGACATGTTCCGGCAGGCGCCAGGACTTGGCGGTGTAATAACCGACCACGGCATGGTTGGTGTTGAACTCGGCGTTTTCGGTGTCCACCACGCGGCACTCGGCGCTGGCATTGGCGTAAGCCTTTTCCAGCACCGACATGTAGTTGGGGAAGCGTTGCAGCATCAACGGCACGCCACAATCGTGGAACAGGCCCAAAGCGTAAGCCTCGTCACCGGCCTGAGTGCCGATGCGCTTGGCCAGGGTCAGGCAAGTCATCGCCACGTCCTGGGCGGTGTCCCAGAAACGGTTGAGGGTGACGATGGTGTCGTCGTTCATCTCGCCCTTGATCGACTGCGCGTTGATCAGATTGATGATCGAACGGCTGCCCAGCAGATTCACCGCGCGCTGGATCGAGGTGATCTTGTTGCTCAGGCCGTAATACGGCGAATTGACGATTTTCAGCAACGAACCGGACAGGCCGGGATCCTGGGAGATCAGCTTGGCGATCACCTCCAGGTCCGGGTCGGGCATGTACTGCTCCATTTGCAGATCCACCATGATCTGCGGCTGCGCGGGCACGCTGATGCCCTGCAGGGATTGTTGAATCTGTTCGGTGGTCAGCTCTTGGGACATAAGTACACACTCTGGGACAGGCGGCGATTCTAACCCCTAAAAACCGCAGGACGACACACCAGTGGGCAATTGTCAGGAACTTTCATTCAAGCCACGGCTTCGGGCTCTGTAACACCCGACGGATCGTTTCGACCCTATGGGGCGGCAAATTCCCACAGACTCAGGAGCTTATCGATGGCCATTTCCCTCAACAGCAAGCGTGTCGCTTTTTTGGTAACCGATGGTTTCGAACAAGTTGAATTGACAGGTCCCAAGCAGGCGCTGGAACAGTCCGGTGCGCAGGTCGATATCCTGTTCCGGCGTTCAGTCGAGAGTTGATCGACGCTTTATCCGCTTAGCATTGCCGATCGCTCACGCTGCGACAGACCGAAAATTCTGCGGTCATCCCAAAATCCAGTGTGGGAGGGGCTTGCTCCCGAAGACGGAATGTCAGGCAACGATAAAGTTGAGTGTGCCGGCCCCTTCGTAAGCAAGCCCACTCCCACAGCTTGATCTGCGACAAACCGAGCAGATCGAATCATTGCACCATCATGAATATGTCGTCAGCGTTTCATCGCTCATCAAACCCGGCACCGGACTCAACACGGTATACTCCCGCTCTTTTTTCCGGAGCGACGTCATGTCCCTGCCTAGCTTGCGCCTCAAAGCCAACGCCGACCGTCGCCTGCGCGCCGGTCACCTGTGGGTCTACAGCAACGAAATCGATGTAGCCGCCACGCCACTGCACGGCTTCAATGCCGGCGATCAAGCCATCCTCGAAGCCGCCGGCGGCAAGCCGCTGGGCATCGTCGCGATGAGTCCGAACAACCTGATCTGCGCCCGCCTGCTGTCGCGCGACACCAAAGTTGCGCTGGACAAGTCCCTGCTGGTGCATCGCCTGAACGTCGCCCTGTCCCTGCGCGAGCGTCTGTTCGACAAGCCGTTTTATCGCCTGGTCTACGGTGATTCCGATCTGCTGCCGGGTCTGGTTGTCGACCGTTTCGGCGACATCCTCGTCGTGCAGATCGCGTCGGCGACCATGGAAGCGCACAAAGACGACGTGATCGCCGCGCTGACCCAAGTGCTCAAGCCAAGCGGCATTCTGTTCAAGAACGACTCCGCTGCGCGTGATGCCGAAGGCCTCAACCGTTACGTCGAAACCGTGTTCGGTCTGGTGCCGGAGTGGGTTGCGCTGGAAGAGAACGGCGTGAAATTCGAAGCCCCGGTCATTCAGGGCCAGAAAACCGGCTGGTTCTACGACCACCGCATGAACCGCGCACGCCTGGCACCGTATGCCAAAGGCAAACGCGTTCTCGACCTTTATAGCTACATCGGCGGCTGGGGCGTGCAAGCTGCCGCGTTTGGCGCCAGCGAAGTGTTCTGCGTCGATGCCTCGGCGTTCGCCCTCGACGGCGTTGAACGCAACGCTGCGCTGAACGGCTTCGCCGACAAGATGACCTGCATCGAAGGCGACGTTTTCGAAGCACTGAAAGAACTGAAAGCCAGCGAAGAGCGCTTCGACGTGATCGTTGCCGACCCGCCGGCGTTCATCAAACGCAAGAAAGACATGAAAAACGGTGAAGGCGCCTATCGCCGCTTGAACGAGCAAGCCATGCGCCTGCTCAACAAGGACGGCATCCTGGTCAGCGCTTCGTGCTCGATGCACCTGCCGGAAGATGACCTTCAGAACATCCTGCTGACCAGCGCCCGTCACCTGGATCGCAACATCCAGCTGCTTGAGCGTGGCGGTCAGGGCCCGGATCACCCGGTGCACCCGGCCATCGCCGAAACCCGCTACATCAAGAGCATCACCTGCCGCCTGCTGCCTAACAGCTGATGGGTGGAAAACGGGGAGCCCAAGGGCTCCCCGTTTTGCTGTGTGGCGGTGCAATGCCGTCAATCCGGACTTCAGACTTTCAGTTCCTACAATTACTTTCCTGTAACAGCGCAGGAATTTTCCGCACTCATCTAATATTCGTACTTATAACTTACAAACCTGCTAACAGGGCAAGATCACTCCGACAAAATTACTGGAAATTTCCTACTTAATATTCACTTGCCAATAACTGATTACAAACTATGATTGAGTTGTCACCACGAGGTGGCATTCAATCTTGATGAACAAGGAGTTCACATTATGAAAGCAATTACTCTGGAAACCCGCAAAATCGCAAACCTGGCTTTTCTGGTTGCTCCTAAAACCCGTTAAGTAAGTCAGGACGCTGGGGAGTGCCGGCACCCCAGCGTCCACACGACCATTCCAGAGTGAAGCATTGAACATGCATATCAACCCGTATTTATTCATATTGCCGCGCACGCCCGGACAAATTGTCTGGAACTATAAGAACCACACACAACATGAACTTGACCTCAACTACACTTCGCGCCTTGCCAGACTTATCGACAACCCCAATTTGTTTGACCGGCAAAACATAATAGACGTACAACTATTAAAAGCAGAAATACTAACCATTGCAAAAATAGACAGTCCGCAATGGGGCTGGGATGAACTGTCGAAGATTTATCATATCGGCACGCAGAATATTCCCTGCGCGCGAACACCACAGAATATCCATGAGTGGTCCAGACAATATCTGGACCACTGCACTGAAGTACTCAACAAACCGGCACCGGCGCAACAACGCCCCGCGCTGAATACGGGACAACGCATTGCGCTGCCCGCCCCATGCGGGCTGACGGATGACAGCCTCGGCAACGCATTGCGTCAACGCAAGACCTGCCGCTCGTTTACCGGTGAAGCCATCCCGCTGCGAGACGTTGCCACCCTGCTTTACCTGTCTTTCGGTTTTCTGCACGAACGCGAAAACAGTCGCGACGACTGCATTGCCCACGGACTACATGCGCGTCGAAGCAGTCCTTCGGGCGGTGGACTGAATGCCTGCGAGGGTTTTGTTCTTGCCCGCAACGTCTGCGGCCTGGAACCCGGCCTCTATGCCTACCATCCGGCTGAGCATGCCTTGAGCCTGACCAACCCGCTGCCGGAATCGGCGCTGGGTGATCTGCTCGGTGGCCAACACTTCATCAACAACCTTCCGCTTGGCCTGTTCATCACCGCGCGGTTCGACCGGCTCTGGTGGAAATACGAACACTCACGGGCCTACCGCATGGCGTTCGTCGAAGCGGGCCACCTCTCGCAGTCCTTCCAGTTAGTGGCCACCGCATTGGGGTTTGGCACCTGGCTGACCGGCGCATTCGCCGATGATCGCGTCGAAGCTTTGCTGAAGATTGAGGGCAGCCCGGAGCAACCGCTGTTCTTCGTCGGTTGCGGCGCCAGCGACGGTCAGGCGATGTGTCGGGAAATGCAGGATCTTTTGCGGGAGGTGCAGGCATGAGCGCACTGACTGTCGATCCCGCGGAAGCAACCGTGTCCTGGCCTCTAAAGTTCACCCTGGGCGACTGGAACCACCGTGCTTCGGTTCGCACCAGCCAACACGATTACAAACTGCCGGAAGATCTCACGCAGCAATTGCAAACCCGCCACTGGTTTCCACCGGCGTTTCTGCCTTACCTGTCGCATCCGTCGATTGCCGCTGCGGGCAGCGCGATCACCCATCGACTGGCGGCCAATCATCTGGTGCATTTCCTCGACTACACCACGCTGCTCGAACACCGCATCGTCAACCGCGCCGTCGAAACCATCATCCACGGTGAACTGCCCGCCTACATTCCGGCACGCATGAAAAACGCCGCCCTGCAGTTATATACCGACGAGGGTTACCACGCGCTGTTCTCCAACCAACTGGCCGAACAGATCGCCAGCCTGCATGGCATTGCGGGACGACCCGTGATGCCGCTGCGGATCACACGGCTGAATGCCCTGATCGCCCGCACACCGGAAAGCAAGCGTGCGCTGGCGTGGTTTCTGCTTGGGTTTGTCTCGGAAACGATCATTGCCCGGGAACTCCTCGACATCTGCCGCGACAGCCTGGTGAGCTGCGTGAGTGAAATGCTGCGCGATCACCTCGCTGACGAGGCCCGCCACAGTCGCTACTTCGCCGAAGTATTCCACTACTTGTGGATCACGTTGAACAGCCGCCAGCGCACGTTCAGCGCCAGAGTATTGCTGGAAGTCATCGGGATTTTTTTTGAAGTCGACGAGCGCTGGCTGCAACAGAGTCTGCGCCGCGCCGGCATTGCCGAGGGCGCCATCAATGAGATTCTCGGCGGTCTGGTCACCGCCGAGGCCAACCGTAAGCGAGCGCGAGCCGGGGCAACCGCTACGCTCGATGCACTGAAAACGGCCGGTTTCTTCGCCACGCCCAACCACCAGAAACTTTTCGCCAAGGCAGGATTAATCGATGGATGAAGGAAAATCAGCAGTAACCACTCGCCAGCAACGTGGTGCGATCAGTTTGCTGATGACGATGGTGCTGTTGGGGGTTTTTCCACTGGACGTGTTGCTGCCTTCGTTTCCGGCACTTGCCGCACACTTTCTCAGCACCCCGTCGGACATTGCACTGTCGATCAGTCTGTTCGCCGTGGGTATCGCCTTTGCGCAACTGTTGATCGGGCCGCTGTCAGACGTGATCGGGCGCAAGGGGTTGCTCCTCGCGGGCATGACGGTTTCGATGCTCGGCGCGCTCGGATGCGTGATGACCAGCGATTACACACTGTTCCTGATATTCCGGGTGATACAGGCGCTGGGCTGCGGCTGTTTCGTGCTGTCGCAAGCCTTGGTGCAGGATCTGTTCGAAGGCGAGCAACGTGATCGTCTGCGTATTTTGATGGTGACCGCCTCCGGAATTTTCATCTCGGTGTCGCCCCTGGTCGGGACCTTTTTGCAGGCCACCCTCGGCTGGCGCGGCAGTTTCTGGGTGTTCACCGCACTGTCGGCCGTGGTGCTGATCAAGGCCTGGCGATTGCTCGACAACAGTCGCCCGGCCCACAGCGGCGTGCGCCTGGGCTTCTTTCAAGGTTATCGACGGGTAGCGGGGGATTTCGAGTTCGTTGGCTTCTGGCTGATTTCGGCGTTTGCCTTCGCCTGCCATTTTTCGTTCATCGTCATTTCTCCGCTGATCTTCATGGAGCAACTGCAACTGACCGCCTACGACTTCTCGCTGATCCTGCTGATTTATGGTGTTGCGTACGTGGTCGGTGGCATCGTTGCCACCGTGCTGAGTCGACGCATCACGCCCGGGCGACAAATCATCGTGGGCCTGAGCCTGATCCTGCTTGCGGGTCTGGCAATGCTGTATCTGTCGGCGAACTTCGCACTGGCGCCAGCCACGGTGCTGATCCCGATGCTGATCTGCACCGCTGGCACCACCATAGCCCGCCCCGCAGCCACTTCACGAGCCATGAGCCGGTTTCCGGAAATGGCCGGCACGTCCGCTTCAGCGGGCAGCACCCTCATCTTCATTTGCGGCGGGCTGATCAGCGCTCTGGTCAGCTTGAGCACCGCCAACCTGCAAGCCACGCTGGGCTACAGCTTTATTCTGCTCAGTTGTGTGGCGTTGGGGCTTAACCGCCGCATCAGTTATCGCGCCAGAATCCTCGGTGCCGATGTCATTGGCAGTGATTAGCCTGCCGGTCGTCATCCCGAATACACCGTCGGCCCTGCAACAACACTTTGCGCCATTCCCTCCAGACGCCAGCGGTGTAGAATCGCCAGATTCATCGCCATTCATCCCCGGCGGGTTTATGAGCTCAGGCTGAGACCAGCGGCGATCCCGCAACGTCATCGGCAACTTCCGGACACACGGCCATTTCTGAGTGTTCCAGACGTCAATAGAAGCTCACTCCCCTTTGATACCTGATTAGCCGCCCGGAGTGCTCCATGCCAGATTACCGTTCGAAAACATCCACCCACGGCCGCAACATGGCCGGCGCCCGCGCACTGTGGCGCGCCACCGGGATGAAAGATGACGACTTCAAAAAGCCGATCATCGCGATTGCCAACTCCTTCACCCAGTTCGTACCGGGCCACGTCCACCTCAAGGATCTGGGTCAACTGGTCGCCCGCGAAATCGAACGCGCCGGCGGTGTAGCGAAAGAATTCAACACCATCGCCGTGGACGACGGCATCGCCATGGGCCACGACGGCATGCTGTATTCGCTGCCGAGCCGCGAGATCATCGCCGACTCCGTCGAGTACATGGTCAACGCCCACTGCGCCGACGCCATCGTCTGCATTTCCAATTGCGACAAGATCACCCCGGGCATGCTGATGGCTGCCTTGCGCCTGAACATTCCGGTGATCTTCGTTTCCGGCGGCCCGATGGAAGCTGGCAAGACCAAACTCGCTTCCCACGGCCTCGACCTTGTCGATGCCATGGTGATCGCCGCCGACGCCAGCGCTTCTGACGAGAAAGTCGCTGAATACGAGCGCAGCGCCTGCCCGACTTGCGGTTCCTGCTCCGGCATGTTCACCGCCAACTCGATGAACTGCCTGACCGAAGCCCTCGGCCTGGCATTGCCAGGCAACGGTTCGACCCTCGCCACACACAGCGATCGCGAGCAGTTGTTCCTGCAGGCCGGTCGTACCATCGTCGAGCTGTGCAAGCGTTACTACGGCGAGAACGACGAATCCGTGCTGCCGCGCAACATCGCCAACTTCAAGGCGTTCGAAAACGCAATGATGCTCGACATCGCCATGGGCGGTTCGACCAACACCATCCTGCACTTGCTGGCGGCGGCTCAGGAAGCCGAGATCGATTTCGACCTGCGTGACATCGACCGTCTCTCGCGCAGCGTTCCACAGCTGTGCAAAGTCGCGCCGAATATCCAGAAGTACCACATGGAAGACGTGCACCGCGCCGGTGGCATTTTCAGCATCCTCGGTTCGCTGGCCCGTGGCGGTCTGCTGCACACCGACCTGCCGACCGTGCACAGCCGCAGCATGGAAGAAGCCATCGCCAAGTGGGACATCACCCAAACCAGCGACGAAGCGGTTCACCACTTCTTCAAGGCCGGTCCTGCCGGTATCCCGACCCAGACTGCATTCAGCCAGTCGACCCGTTGGGAAACCCTCGACGACGACCGTGAAAACGGCTGCATCCGCAGCTTCGAACATGCCTACTCGCAAGAGGGCGGCCTGGCCGTGCTGTACGGCAACATCGCGCTCGATGGCTGCGTAGTGAAAACCGCCGGTGTCGACGAGTCGATCCATGTTTTCGAAGGCAACGCGAAGATCTTCGAAAGCCAGGACAGCGCCGTGCGCGGCATCCTCGCCGATGAAGTGAAAGAAGGTGACATCGTCATCATTCGCTACGAAGGTCCGAAGGGCGGCCCGGGCATGCAGGAAATGCTCTACCCTACGTCGTACCTGAAATCCAAAGGCCTGGGCAAAGCCTGTGCGCTGCTCACCGACGGCCGTTTCTCCGGCGGTACGTCGGGCCTGTCCATCGGCCACGCTTCGCCAGAGGCTGCGGCCGGTGGCGCAATCGGTCTGGTGCAGGACGGCGACAAAGTGCTGATCGACATTCCGAACCGTTCGATCAACCTGTTGGTCAGCGATGAAGAACTGGCGGCACGCCGGGTCGAGCAGGACAAGAAAGGCTGGAAGCCGGTGGAAGTGCGTCCGCGTAAAGTGACCACCGCCCTCAAGGCCTACGCCCTGCTGGCAACCAGCGCCGACAAGGGTGCGGTACGTAACAAGGCAATGCTCGACGGCCTGTAAGTTTTAGCCGCCGAATAAAAATGCCCCGCCAAGTGCGGGGCATTTTTTTGCCTTGAGGCTTACTGGATTTCCTCTGGCTTGACGATCACCCAGTTCTTGTCTGCCGTCACCGGCAAACCTTCTTTCGCCTGGGCCGCCGCGTGTTTGGCCATCATGCCGCTGAGTTGAGTCATGTACTTGTCCTTGCGGTTGACCCACAAGTGTATGCCACCCTTGGCCACATCTACATCGTGGAACAGCATATAACCATCGCTGGTCGGGGTATCGCCGCCGACCAATACCGGTTTTTTCCACTCGTCAATGTAAGTGAGGATTGCCGCATGCTTGCCGGCCATCCAGGTTGCCGGTGTCCACAGGTACGGCGTCAGCTCCAGACCGAGGTTGGCCTTCTCGTCATATTTGCCGGCGGTGATCTGCTTGCGCGCGGTGGTCAGTTCGTTGGTCTCACGGTTTTTCAGCAGCGTGGTCACACCGATGACGTTCTGCGGTTTGACGTTGTAGCCGTACTTCGGATCGGCAGCGACCATGCGCACCAGCTCTTCAGAAGCGGCGGTCATCACGTAGACCTCGATGCCGTTCTCCATCAGCTTGTTGTACAGCTCGACCTGGCCAGTGAAGATTTTCGGCGGATTGACGTCGAGCGTCTTCACCACATCGCCTTCGTAATAAGTCGCCGGCACCGGTTTGCCCGACGCCATCAGCTCATCGACGTAGCCTTTGAGTTCCTTGAGGGTGAAACCGGAGAACACCTGCGCCACCCACGGGTAGCAAACCATGTCGTCGACTTCGCAGAGGCGATAGTAGTAACTGAACAGGCTTTCCTTGTGGTCGGCGGTGTCTTTGAACGGCATCAGTTTCAGCGAAGGATCGAGCTTGTCGCGGGTGATCAGACCCTTGTTTTCCATGAACGGCAGCAAGGACTCTTCGAGGTCGTAGCGGTAACTGGTGTTGTCCATGTCGAACACCGCGTAGTTACCTTTGTTGGCGTTGGCCGCGATCATCGCGTCCAGTGCCTTGGCCTGATCGGCCGGCCAATGCTTGAGGTCGGTGGCGAATGCCTGACCCGCCAGGCCCAGGCCTAAAGACAGTGCGACAGCCAGAAACTTCGGTGCGAACTTCATCGATGCTTTCTCCCTGAGCTAAAGACATCGACGCTAACAAATAAGTGTGACAGTCCTCGTCTGTCAGCGACCGCTCACGTCCCCATCGCGCCAGAAACATTGCCGAGAGCGACACACGCTTATTCCAAAAACGACGGACGACCTTCAATTTCGGTATTAAATCATTAGAAATCAAACTGTTAGGCTTGCCGGTTCGCAGCAGCCCCGGAAGGCTGTTGGCAAAGTCTTTCCTGGAGTTCTCATGAATCTACCGCTGATTCTCAACTTGCTGGTGTTCCTCGCCCTGCTCTTCGGTCTGGCGCAAACCCGTCACACCTCGTGGAGCCTGGCGAAAAAAGTTCTGCTCGCGCTGGTGTTGGGCGTGGCGTTCGGCGTGGCGCTGCACACCGTTTACGGTGCCGGCAACCCGGTATTGAAAGCCTCGATAGGCTGGTTCGATCTGGTTGGCAACGGTTACGTGCAGTTGCTGCAAATGATCGTCATCCCGTTGGTGTTCGCCTCGATCCTCAGCGCCGTGGCGCGCCTGCACAACGCGTCTTCGCTGGGCAAGATCAGCTTCCTGACCATCGGCACCCTGCTGTTCACCACGGCGATTGCCGCGCTGATCGGTATCGGCCTGACCAACCTGTTCGGCCTGACTGCTGAAGGTCTGGTCGCTGGCACGCAGGAAATGGCCCGTCTGCAAACCATTCAGAGCGACTATGCCGGCAAGGTTGCCGACCTGAATGTGCCGCAACTGCTGTTGTCCTTCATCCCGCAGAACCCGTTCGCCGACCTGGCCCGGGCCAAGCCGACCTCGATTATCAGTGTGGTGATCTTCGCCGCGTTCCTTGGGGTTGCCGCGCTGCAACTGCTCAAGGACGACGTCGAGAAAGGTCAGAAAGTGATCAACGCCATCGACACCCTGCAAGCCTGGGTGATGCGTCTGGTGCGTCTGGTCATGAAACTGACCCCGTACGGCGTGCTGGCGCTGATGACCAAAGTGGTCGCCGGTTCCAACCTGCAAGACATCATCAAGCTCGGCAGCTTTGTTGTGGTCTCGTACCTCGGTCTGGGTCTGATGTTCGTGGTGCACGGTTTGCTGGTGTCAGCGGCCGGGATCAACCCGCTGCGTTTCTTCCGCAAGATCTGGCCGGTGCTGACGTTCGCGTTCACCAGCCGTTCCAGTGCCGCCAGCATTCCGCTGAGCATTGAAGCGCAGACTCGTCGTCTGGGGATTCCGCAATCGGTGGCCAGTTTTGCCGCATCGTTCGGCGCGACTATTGGCCAGAACGGTTGCGCAGGTCTGTACCCGGCGATGTTGGCGGTGATGGTTGCGCCAACGGTTGGCATCAACCCGCTGGATCCGCTGTGGATCGCGACCTTGGTGGCGATTGTGACCCTGAGTTCGGCCGGTGTGGCGGGCGTGGGTGGCGGTGCGACGTTCGCGGCACTGATCGTGCTGCCGGCAATGGGCTTGCCGGTTTCGCTGGTGGCGTTGCTGATTTCGGTCGAGCCGCTGATTGATATGGGTCGTACGGCGTTGAACGTGAGCGGTTCGATCACCGCTGGCGCGATCACCAGTCAAGTGATGCAGCAGACCGATAAAGAACTGCTGGATGCAGATGAGCATGCGGAGTTGGCGCAGGCTTAACTGCAACACATACTTGTGGCGAGGGGATTTATCCCCGTTAGGTCGCGAAGCGACCCCATTATTCAGGGGCTGCTGCGCAGCCCAACGGGGATAAATCCCCTCGCCACAATTTAGGCTTTTTCCCAGACTTCAAAGCTGTAGGCGGGTTTGTCGCCTTCAGCCGGATTCGGCACGTTCGACACCAGCTTCCACTGGTTCAAATCGAACTCCGGAAACCACGCATCACCCTCCGGGCTCAGCGCGACACGGGTCAAATACAAGCGATCCGCATCAGCCAGCCCTTGCGCATACAACTGCGCGCCGCCAATCAGCATCAGCTCATCAACGCCCTGCTCTTTCGCCCATTCCTCGGCGCGAACCACGGCGGCTTCGAGCGACGGATAGACCTCGGCACCTTCAAGCACCAGACCGGCCTGACGGCTGACCACGATGTTCAGGCGCCCCGGCAGCGGCCGACCCAGCGAATCCCAGGTCTTGCGCCCCATGATGATAGGCTTGCCGAGCGTCGTGGCCTTGAAGTATTTGAAGTCCCCCGGCAGGTGCCAGGGCATGCTGTTGTCGACGCCGATCACGCGGTTTTCACCGAGGGCTGCGATCAGGCTGAGGGGGATTGATTTAGTCATGCCGGCGAGGATACCAGAGCCGCGCTTACCCCGATAAGCGCCACAGCGGTTATGCTCTCAGCTCAATTGAGCGACGGGATGGCGCGTGACCGAACTGACTCCACTGCAAAACCTCTGGCTGACCGAAACCGTGCGCCTGCGCGAAGAACACGCAGGCCCGCTGGACGATCTGGAAGCCAATCGTCTGGCCCGCACGGCCGGCGGCGATCTGCCGAGCCGCATTCAGCGCCGGGCGCTGTGGCTGGCCGAACGCGATGGGCTGACTTCTGCACTCAAACACTGGCTGCAAGGCGCGCGTCTGGCGCTGGTGCTGCTGGCCATTTTCGCGATGCTGAGCGGCGCAGGTCTGGCCTTCGCCGCGCTCGGACAAACACCGGTCAACGTGTTCTGGGCCTTGGGCAGTCTGCTCGGGTTGAATCTGATTCTGTTGCTGAGCTGGGCGCTGGGGCTGATTTTTGCCGGCGAACACGGCGCCACGTTGGGCCGCTTGTGGTTGTGGCTCAGCGAAAAATTCGCCCGCGACGCCAAAGCCGCGCAGCTGGCCCCGGCCCTGTTGCTAATGCTCCAGCGCCAGAAACTCAATCGCTGGGCGCTCGGTGCACTGGTCAACGGCTTGTGGTTATTGGCGATGCTCAGCGCCCTGATTCTGTTGCTGACGCTGATGGCGACCCGGCGCTACGGCTTTGTCTGGGAAACCACGATCCTCAGCGCCGACACCTTTATCCACGTCACTCAGGCACTCGGCTATCTGCCGTCGCTGCTCGGTTTCAATGTGCCGACCGTGGAGATGATCCGCGCCAGCGGCGACGGCGCACTCGACATCGAAAGCGCCCGCCAGGCCTGGGCGACATGGCTGGTCGGCGTGCTGGTGGTCTACGGCGTCGTACCGCGGTTGTTGCTCGCGCTGTTTTGCCTGTGGCGCTGGAATGCCGGCAAAGCCGCACTGCGTCTGGATTTGAACCTGCCCGGTTACGCGCAATTGCGCGAACGCCTGATGCAGACCAGCGAACGTCTCGGTGTCAACGATCCGGAGCCGGCGCAGATGCATCGAGTCGAAAGTGGCGTTGGCGAACTCGCCAGTGAAGGTGCGCTGCTGGTCGCCATCGAACTCGATGAACAACGCCCATGGCCGCCGGCGCTGCCGAAAAATGTCAGCAACGCCGGCATCCTCGACAGCCGTGAATCACGCCACAAACTCCTCGAACAACTGAGCCGCTTCCCGCCGGCGCGTCTGGCCATCGCCTGCGATCCACGGCGCTCGCCGGATCGTGGCAGCCTCGCCTTGATCGCCGAACTGGCGCGCAGCGCAGGCGAAACCCGTGTCTGGCTGCTGCAAGCGCCAGCCGGTGAAGCGCTGGACGCCGAGCGCCTCGGCGACTGGCACATCGCGTTGCAACAGCTTGAACTACCGTTCGCCGATTGCGCACCGTTGAACTGGCTGGAGACGGGTCATGACTGATACCTGGAAAGCGCCGCTGAAACTCGCGGTGGTCGGCCACACCAATGTCGGCAAGACCTCGCTGCTGCGCACGCTGACCCGCGACGTAGGCTTTGGTGAAGTCTCTCATCGCCCGAGCACTACCCGCCACGTCGAAGGCGCGCGGTTATCGGTGGACGGCGAACCCTTGCTCGACCTCTACGACACGCCTGGACTGGAAGACGCCATCGCCCTGCTGGATTTTCTCGAACGCCTGGAGCGCCCCGGCGAGCGGCTCGACGGCCCGGCGCGGCTGGCGCGGTTTCTCGACGGCAGCGAGGCGCGTCAGCGTTTCGAACAGGAAGCCAAGGTGCTGCGGCAATTGCTCGCCTCCGATGCCGGTTTGTATGTAATCGATGCCCGCGAGCCGGTGCTGGCCAAGTACCGCGACGAACTTGAAGTGCTCGCCAGTTGCGGCAAACCGCTGCTGCCGGTGCTGAATTTCGTCAGCAGCGCCAACCATCTCGAGCCGGACTGGCGCGAAGCGTTGGCGCGCCTCGGCTTGCATGCGCTGGTGCGTTTTGACAGCGTCGCGCCGCCGGAAGATGGCGAGCGGCGGCTGTACGAAAGTCTGGCGTTGTTGCTGGAAACAGCGCGACCACAACTGGAGCGGTTGATCGCCGATCAACAAGCTCAGCGCCTCGCCCGCCAGCAAAGTGCGGCACGATTGATCGCTGAATTGTTGATCGACTGCGCCGCGTGTCGACGCAGCGTGGTCAGTGATGCCGAGCAGGAACAGCAAGCCATCAGCGAACTGCGCAAAGCCGTGCGTCAGCGCGAGCAGAAATGTGTCGAGGCGCTGCTCAAGCTCTACGCGTTTCGCCCGCAAGATGCCGCAGCGAGTGACTTGCCGTTGCTGGATGGCCGTTGGGGCGATGACCTGTTCAACCCGGAAACCCTCAAACAACTCGGCGTGCGCGTCGGTGGCGGAATCGCCGCCGGCGCGGCAGCCGGGGCTGGTGTGGACTTGCTGGTCGGCGGCATCACCCTCGGTGCGGCAGCGCTGGCTGGGGCGATTGCTGGCGGCGCGCTGCAAACGGCGCGCAGTTATGGCAGTCGCTTGCTCGGCAAGATCAAAGGTCAGCGCGAGCTGACGGTGGATAATGGGGTACTGCGGTTGTTGGCGTTGCGCCAGCGGCAGTTGTTGCTGGCGCTGGATCAGCGTGGGCATGCGGCGATGGACGCGGTTCAGGTGGCAACGCCACAGGACAAGACCTGGCGCGAGGGCAAATTGCCCGAGGCGCTGAGCAAGGCGCGGGCGCACCCGCAGTGGTCCTCGCTGAATCCACAGGCGAAGTTGAATCAGGCTGAACGCATGGAGCAGATAGAACAACTGGCGCAACAGCTTTGAATGACGAAGGTCAGCGCCACTCGAATTTCAAATAGAGTGCGCTCAGCATTGAAACCAGCTTCTGATTACGCGACTCTCGCTCGCCACTGTTGTTCATGTCGTAGCTGACGACCCAGTCGAGCTTGCCGTCATTATCGCTGTCGTAGCTTGACGCGGTATGCGCGATGCTCCATTCCGGTGTTTTTTCCAGCCCCTCATAAAAATGCAGGCGCACCGTGTCGGGCGAACCATCCCCGGCAAAGTCCTCGGTAAAAATCTTCAGGGAGCGAGCCCGGTCAAGCCCACGATTGAACCAGTCGATTTGCAAAAAGGCGTTCGCGAAGGATTTGAGCAGACGCTCGTCCTTGGTGTTCTCCTTGCCATCATTGTTGGCGTCACCTGCCTGAAAGTCGACTTTGCCATCAGCTGTTATATCCAGAGCATACGCACGGTGAGTCAATGCATCTCGGGCACCAGTGGTTTCCTCGTAAAAATGCAGGAGTACGGTGTCAGGCCAGCCATTGGCACTTCGGTCTTGAGCCGTTACTTTCAAATATCGCATGCAGGTCCATCTCATGAATTCGGGAACGGTCAAACTAGTCCGTTCTGATCAAACTCTCTGCGCGATCAATCAGTTTTTTTTGTAGGGCGTTTCAGCAAAGTTGACCTTTCGCTTCGCGGGACAACAGGCTGAGCGCGATCCGTTTCAATGCTTCAAGTTTCAACAATGGCACTGCCTTCTTTTTCGCCAGCTCATCCCACTGCCGCATCCGCAAACTGACCGCACACAACGGGTCGCGCTCAAAAGCGTCCGCCTCGGCCTCCGTCATCACCCCGCCCTGATAATCAAGCGTGCGTCGGCTAGCTTCACTCAACCGGTCAAAGTACCCAGGCTCGCGCAACGTCAGATACCGCTTGGCCTGCACGTGATATTCCACCAGCCGCGCCAGACGCTCGCTGAACCCGGCCTCACGCAGGTAATCGGCACCGAGCCGTTCGTGGCTGACCACGCCGTAGCCACCCATGTTCTCTGCGCCCTCGGCGCACAAATGGCCGATGTCGTGGAAGAACGCTGCGAGCACCACTTCGTCATCGAAACCTTCAGCCAGCGCCAATTCGGCTGCCTGAGACATGTGCTCGATCTGCGACACCGGTTCGCCGATGTAGTCGCTGGCGCCGAAGCGTTCGTACAGCCCGAATACCCGGGCAACGACTTGTTGGTGATTTGCCATCAGAACTCCTCCAGCAACTGTGCCACGTTGCGCTCGGCCATTGCCGGGCCGACGCTCATGCCGACGCCGCTGTGCATCAGCGCCACACTCAACCCCGCTGCCGGGCGCAGGAACGAAAACGGCCCCGGCCCACGGGAACCATAGACGCCCTGCCAGCGCTCGACCACTTGCACTGTGCAGCCCAATGTCTGCTCGGCCAGCGCGATCATCCAGTCGTCGACTTGTTCGGCATTGAACGGCGACGGATCGCTGCCGTAATGGTGCGAATCGCCAATGATCAACTCGCCATAAGGTGTCGGGCTGATCAGCAGATGAATGCCGTTTTCCTGCAGGTGCGGCTGTTCGCGCAGAATTTGCGCCTGCACCGCAGCCGCTTCCGGCAGATCGGCGAAGGCGCCGTAGTGCACACAACTCAGGCCGGTGAGCAAGGCGTGCTGCAGATTCAGTTGGACTTGCGGCTTGGCGCGGAGCATTTGCAACCGGCAGATCTGCGGATCGAGCACGGCGATCGGCTCGGCCAGCAAGGTCTGATAATCGTGGCCGGAGCAGACGATGATCTGCTTCGCGGAAAAGCTGCCGGCGGTGCTTTTCAGGCGTCCCGGTTCAACGTCGCGCACCAGCGTCGAAAAGTGAAACTCGACGCTGAGGTCGCGGCGCAGGTAGTCGATCAACGCCGGGATCGCTTCACGCGAGTACAACTGTTGATCGTCCCTGCCGTGAAGTGCCGCGCGGTGATGGCTGAACTGGCCGTTGTACAGATCACGCAGGGCAGCGCCTCGCAGCAAGTCTACGTTGTAGCCATGCTCGATGGCGCGACCGGCGCAGAAGCTTTCGAGCAGATGCTCTTCGGCTTCAGTGCGGGCGAACAGGTACGAGCCGTTGCGTTTGGTTTTCAGCCCGGCGAGTTGCGCCCAGTCGCCCCAGATGTCGCGGCTGGCCTTGGCCAGAGCGAGCATTTGGCCCGGCGGTTGGCCAGTGACCAGCGCCTGGCCGAAGTTGCGCACCGAAGCACCGAGGGGTGTGGCGGTGCGTTCGAAGACGGCGACCTTGAGGCCACGTTTGGCCGCGGCGTAGGCATGGGACAGGCCGAGGATGCCGGCGCCAACGATGAGCAGGTCTTTGTGTTGTGTCATGGAGATTTGCCCTGAATGGGAGACCGTCTTCGCGAGCAAGCCTGCTCCCACAGGTGGATCAGGTGTGCACAGATTTTGTGTTCACTGGCGATCCAACGTGGGAGCGGGCTTGCTCGAGAAGAGGCTCTGTCAGTCGATGAAATTCTTACTTGGCAGCAACTTTCTCGGACTTGCCGTCATAGCGCTTGCGCCACTCGGTGAGGATCTCGTCACGGTTCTTCGAAGCCCAGGCAAAGTCGTTCTTGATCAGGCGCTGCTCGTAGTCCGCCGGCAGTTCGGTCTGCGGCTTGGCGATGCCCGGTTGCGCGAGGACGGCGAAGTTCTCTTTGTACAGATCCATCGCCTCGGCGCTGGCGGAGAAGTCAGCCAGTTTCTTCGCCGCTTCTTCGTGCGGCGTGCCTTTGATCACGGCGGTTGCTTCGATCTCCCAGCCCAGACCCTCCTTCGGCAGGATGATGTCCAGCGGCGCGCCCTGACGCTTCAGTTGAACGGCCGGGTATTCGAAGGAAATCCCGATCGGGAATTCGCCCGCCGCCGCCAGTTTGCAAGGCTTGGAACCGGAGTGAACGTACTGGCCGATGTTCTGGTGCAGACCGTCCATGTAAGCCCAGCCCTGCTTCTCGCCGAAGGTTTGCAGCCAGGCGCTGACGTCGAGGAAACCGGTGCCGGACGAGGCCGGGTTCGGCATCACGATCTTGCCTTTGTACTCAGGCTTGGTCAGGTTCTGCCAGCTCACCGGTTTGGTCAGGCCTTGTTTCTCGGCCTCGACGGTGTTGAAGCAAATGGTTGCAGCCCAGACGTCCATGCCGACCCAGGCTGGCGGGTTGGCGGCGTCGCGGTAGTTCGCACCGATCTTGCCCAGGTCCTTCGGCGCATAGCTTTGCAGCATGCCTTGCTGATCGAGGATCGCCAGGCTCGAGGCGGCCAGGCCCCACACCGCGTCAGCCTGCGGGCGAGCCTTTTCGGCGAGCAGTTTGGCGGTGATGATCCCGGTGGAATCGCGCACCCACTTGATCTCGACGTCCGGGTTGGCCTTTTCGAAGGCTTCTTTGTAGGACTTCAACTGCTCGGCTTCGAGGGCGGTGTACACCGTCAACTCGGTTTTTGCCGCGAAGGCATTCAGGCTGAAAGTAGCGAGCACAGCAGCGGCCAGAGCCATAGGCTTGAACATGATCGTTTTCCTGTAGGTGAGTTGAGGTTGGCAGGTGTGAATCAGTGACCGGGCGCGGTTTGTCGCCAGGCCTGGGAACGGCGCAGCAAGCCGCGCGAAGCCCATGCCAGCAGCAAGGACACGCCCGCCGAGGTGAACAGAATCAGGGTCGACATCGCCGCAGCACCGCCGACGTTGCCAGCGTCATCCATGTTCAGCACCGCCACCGCCGCGAGGATGGTGTCGGGGCTGTAGAGGAAGATCGCTGCGGACACCGTGGTCATCGCCGAGACGAACAGGTAGCGCACGATATCGAGCAGTGCCGGCAGGCAGATCGGCACGGTGACGCGCAGGTAATGCCGGTAAAGCGGCGCCTTGAGCGACAGAGCAGCAGCTTCGAACTCGGCGTCGAGTTGGCGCAGCGCGGTGGTCGCGGTCATCTGCGCGGTGGTCAAATAGTGAGCAATAGTGCAGACGATCAGCAGGGTCATCGTCCCGTAGAGCACGTGCAGCGGGTTGCCGGTGAGATTGAAGAAGAAGACGTAACCCAGACCGAGCACCAGCCCCGGCACCGCCATCGGTACGAAACTGAGCATGCGCAGCGTCAGATTCAGCCCGCGCTGGCTGCGGGTCTTTTCCATCAGGTAGGCGCCGGTGAAGATCAGCACGCTGCCGATCAACGCCGTACCCAGCGCCATCTTCAGACTGTTGCCGTAGGCCAGCCAGCCACCGCCGGCGGTCTCGTTGAACTGATAGTGGTTGAGCGACAGCGACAGGTTGTACGGCCAGAACTTCACCAGCGACGAGAACACGGCCATGCCGAACACCAGCAGCAACGCCGCGCTGATCAGCAGGACGATGGCCAGATAACAGGCGTCGCGCTTCTTCGACGGCGCCGGTTTGAACACTTGGGCACGGCCGCTCATGGAATCGCCGTGACGGCGACGCAGCCAGGCATCGACACCAAAACTGAACAGTGCCGGCAGCAGCAGAACCATGCCGATCAACGCACCACGACCGAATTGCTGTTGGCCGACCACGGCTTTGTAGGCTTCCAGCGCCAGCACTTGATAGTCGCCACCGACCACCACCGGTACGCCGAAATCAGTGATCGTCAGGGTGAACACCAGGCAGAACGCGGCAAATACAGCCTGGCGGGTTGCCGGCCAGGTGATGCTGCGAAAGGCCTTCGCCGGGCTCGCGCCCATGCTCGACGCCGCATCGAAAAGACGTGCATCCGCCAACGACAGCGCCGAGAGCAAAATCATCAACGCGTGGGGAAAGGTGTAAATCACCTCGCCCAGCACAATGCCCCAGAAGCCATAGATGTTGTCCGAGAGCAACCCGCGCAACATGCCCTGATTGCCAAACAGATAGACCAGCGCAATGCCCGGCAGCATCGACGGCGCCATCAGCGGCAACAGGGAAATCCCGCGCCAGATACCCTTCGCCGGAATCAGCGTGCGTTGCAGCGCGTAAGCAAACAGGTAGGCCAGCGGTACAACGATGGCCGCGACGCTGAGGGAAACTTTCAGGCTGTTGCCGAGCAGCCAGTGGAAATTCTCGCTGCTCACCAGCTCCTTGGCGGCGACCCAGCCACCGCCCTGCCCGGCCTCGCTGCTGAAGCCGCGCCAGAAGATCGCCAGCAGCGGCAGCAACACCGCGACACCGAGTAACACCAGCAAGAGGACTTTGCCGCCGACCACAAAAATGCGGTCACCGATCTCGGCACGGGAAGTCTGCTGCACTCGCTTGTGCGGTAGCGGCAGCGCGAGGTTGCTGTTCATCAGGCAAACACCTGCAGGCTGCGTGGCGGCAAGGCGACCATGATTTGCTGGGCGCCGAGGCGCGGCATGGCTTCCGGTGCCAGTTCGGCGAGCAGTGCGTGGCCCGGCAGTTGATCAAGTTCGAAGCTCATGCGGCACCGGTTGCCGAGGAAAGTGATCTCGCGGACTTTGGCCGGAAACAGGTTTTCCTCATGCACCAGCGGATTGACGTTGATCGCTTCCGGGCGACAGAACAAACGGCCCGAGGCTCGCTGAACACTGCCGTCGCTCAGGCGCAGGTTCATCCCGCCGACCTGAGCATGACTGTCGCTGCTGCGCTGGAAAGGCAGCCAGTTACCCTGACCGACGAACTCGGCCACGAACGGCGTGGCTGGGCGGTTGTAGATTTCCTGCGGGGTGGCGTACTGCTCGACGCGGCCGTTGTTCATCACGGCGATGCGGTCGGCCATCAGCATGGCTTCGTCCTGATTGTGCGTGACCATCAGGGTGGTGATGCCGAGGTTGCGCTGCAGTTGGCGCAGCTCGGTGCACAGATGCTCGCGCACTCGGGCGTCGAGGGCCGACATCGGTTCGTCGAGTAGCAGCAGTGATGGTGCCGGTGCCAAGGCTCGAGCTAGCGCAACGCGCTGCTGTTGGCCACCGGATAACTGGCCCGGGTACTTTTTCTCGCTGCCGGTGAGGCCGACCAGTTCGAGCATCTGCCCGACGCGGCGGCGCACTTCATCACGACCGCTGCCGGCGAGGCCGTAGGCAATGTTCGCTTCGACCGTCAGATTGGGGAACAACGCGTAGGACTGGAACAGAATCCCGTAGTCGCGGGCCTGCGGGGCAAGGTGCGAGACGTCGCGGTCACCGAGGTACAACTCGCCGCTGTCCTGCTTTTCCAGACCGGCGATGCAGCGCAGCAACGTGGTCTTGCCGCAGCCCGAAGGGCCGAGCAGGCAGACCAGTTCACCGGCGGCGACGTCGAGGGAGACGTTATCCAGTGCGGTGAACGCGCCGAAGCGTTTCTGCACGCCGCGCACTTTCATCGGTGCGCCGGGGTTGGTCAGGGCAGTTGCGATGGCAGGGTTCATGGACAGACCTCATCAAGCAGATGGGGCCAATCCTAGAGTTGTAATGCGTCCGTCATGTGGCAGTGAGGCAAAAACGGCCGATAGTGGTATTCAGGGATTTTGGTTGACCAAAGATCGTTCCCACGCTCCGCGTGGGAATGCAGCCCGGGACGCTCTGCGTCCCAAAGCCGAACGCGGAGCGTCCGTAGAGGCATTCCCACGCAGAGCGTGGGAACGATCATCTGCTAGGCCGGAGACATTTCTTGGGCCAGGCCAAGAAATGCCGCCGGCAACCGCGCGCCCTTGCGCTCCTTCAGGCAATACAAATACTCAGGAATCTGCGGCGCATTCTCGATGGTCAGCACGCGCAACTGCGGATCATGCGGCACTTCCTGGCGGGCAATGATGCTGATGCCGATGTTGCGCAGCACCGCCTCACGGATCGACTCGCGGCTGCCAATCTCCAGCAGCGGCCCGAAACTCACGCCCGCGCTGGCCAGCAACTCCTCAGTCAGTCGCCGCGTCGTCGAACCGGACTCACGCATCAACAACGTGTGCCCGGCCAATGCGCTCAGCGCTACGTGGTCGTGCGCCGCCAGTGGATGATTGCGATGCACCGCCAGCACCAACGGATCGCTGCCCAGCACCCGACGGATCAGCCGTGCATCGTCGAGCAACTGCGACGATGCCGCGACATCCACCCTGTAATCCTCCAGCGCTTCGAGCACCTGCTGCGAATTGCCGATTTCCACAGACACTTCCACCTGCGGCAACCGCTCGCGGAAGGTCTTTACCAGATCGAGGATGTAATACGGCGCAGTGGCGGCGATGCGCAGCGTGCCCTGCACCTGACCGCTGTTGCGCAGGAAGAACTCGATATCGGCCTCCTGCTGCAACAGCGCCTTGACCATCGGTAACAGCCGCGCGCCTTCGTCGCTGACACTTAGACGCCGGCCGCCACGGTAGAACAGCTCCACCGAATACTGGCTTTCCAGATTGCGGATCTGCGTGGTCACGGTCGGTTGGCTGAGGCCAAGCTTTTTCGCCGCCAGCGTGATGCTGCCCAGGCGGGCGACCATGTAAAACGCTTTCAGCTCGGCACTCAGCACACCCGTCCCTCTTCCTCTATTTGCGCAACAGGCGCAAACCGTTGAACACCACCAACAAGCTCACGCCCATGTCGGCGAACACCGCCATCCACATGGTGGCGAGCCCGGCGAAGGTTACCCCAAGAAAGATAGCCTTGATCACCAATGCCAACGCAATGTTCTGCTTCAGGATGCTGGCTGTGTTGCGGGACAGGCTGATGAAGGCCGGAATCTTGCGCAAATCATCGTCCATCAGGGCGACATCGGCGGTTTCAATCGCGGTGTCGGTGCCTGCTGCGGCCATGGCAAAACCGATCTCGGCGCGGGCCAGTGCCGGCGCATCGTTGATGCCGTCGCCGACCATGCCGACCCGATGGCCCTGTTTGTACAGGTCTTCGATGGCTTGCAGCTTATCGGTCGGCAGCAAATCGCCCTTGGCCTGATCGATACCGACCTGAGCGGCAATCGCCTGCGCGGTGTGGACGTTGTCGCCGGTAAGCATCAGGGTTTTCACGCCCAGTGCATGCAACTGACGGATCGCTTCGCGGCTGGTTTCCTTGACGGTGTCGGCCACGGCGAACAGTGCCAGCGGGCCGGACTTGTCGAGCAGCAACACCACGGATTTGCCCTGCTTTTCCAGCGCAAACAGCTTTTCTTCCAGTTGCGGCGAGCACAGACCCAATTCTTCGACCAACCGATGGTTGCCCAAGTGATAGGTCTGGCCGTTGATTTCACCTTTGACGCCGCGACCGCCCAGCGCTTCGAAGTTATCCACAACCAGCGCGGCGAAGTTTTTATCCACAGCGGCGTTGGCGATGGCCAGCGACACCGGGTGATCGGAACGCCCGGCCAGTGCAGCGGCAATCGCTGGAGCGGTGGCGTCGGCCGTCGGGTCGAGGGACAGGTAGTCGGTCTGTACCGGTTTGCCGTGGGTGATGGTGCCGGTCTTGTCGAGGGCCAGATAGTCGAGCTTGAAACCGCCCTCCAGGTACACGCCGCCCTTGACCAGAATGCCTTTGCGCGCCGCCGCCGCGAGGCCGCTGACGATGGTCACCGGGGTGGAAATCACCAGTGCACACGGGCAAGCCACCACCAGCAGCACCAGTGCGCGGTAGATCCAGTCGAACCACGCCGCGCCCATGAACAGTGGCGGGATGATCGCTACAGCCAACGCGAACACAAACACCACGGGGGTGTAGATTTTCGAGAACTGATCGACGAAGCGTTGGGTTGGCGCCCGTGCACCTTGGGCTTGCTCGACGGCGTGGATGATCCGGGCCAGAGTTGAGTTGTTCGCCGCTGCGGTGACCGTGTATTCCAGCGAACCGGCCTGGTTGATGGTGCCGGCGAAGACTTTGTCACCCACGGCTTTTTCCACTGGCAGGCTTTCACCGGTGATCGGCGCCTGATCGATGGTCGAGCTGCCGCTGACGACTTCGCCGTCCAGCGCAATGCGCTCACCGGGTTTTACCCGCACGCGAGCGCCCAGCTCGACGCTTTTAACCTCTTGTTCGATCCAGTTACCGTCGGCTTGCTGCACGGTGGCTTGTTCCGGGGTCATCTGCATCAGGCCGCTGATCGCGTTGCGCGCACGGTCCAGCGAGCGCGCCTCGATCAGCTCGGCCACGGTGAACAGGAACATCACCATTGCCGCTTCCGGCCATTGCCCGATCAGTACCGCACCGGTCACCGCGATGCTCATCAGCGCGTTGATGTTGAGGTTGCGGTTCTTCAGGGCGATCCAGCCCTTTTTATAGGTGGTCAGGCCGCCGCTGAGGATCGACACCAGCGCAATGATCGCCACCACCCAGGTCGGTGCGGCGCTGGTGAAGTGGATCACCTCGGCGGCAAGCGCACCGACGCCGGACAGCGCCAGCGGCCACCAGTGCTTTTTCACTGGCGCGGGTGCTGGCGCGTCGACGCCCGCCTCCAATGGCTCTGCGTGCATGCCCAGGGATTTGATCGCCTCGGTGATCGGCGCGGTGTTCGGCAACGTATGGGTAACGCCGAGCACGCGGTTGATCAGGTTGAATTCCAGCTGCTCGACGCCAGCCAGTTTGCCGAGTTTGTTCTGGATCAGCGTCTGCTCGGTCGGGCAATCCATCGCCTCGATGCGGAAACTGCTCAACCGGGCGTCGGCGCTTTTTGCCTCGCTCAGTTGCACCAGCGCAGGCGCGGCGGCTTTCGACGAGCAGCAGGAATCGCCACCGTGGGAATGCTTATGCACAGGCTGCAATTTATGACTGTGGTCGTGCCCGTCGCCGGGCTTATGGGTGTGCTGGGAATCGCTCATTGGTCGCGTCCATGAAGGTGCCTGTTGCCAAGTAAAGACCCTGTAGCCACTATAGGGTCAAGCACCCTTTTGGAGATTGCCGTCATGAAGATCGGAGAACTGGCCAGACTGACCGACTGCGCCGTGGAAACCATCCGTTACTACGAACGCGAAAACCTGCTGCCAGAGCCGGCCCGCAGCGACGGCAACTACCGCGTCTACACCCAGGCCCACGCCGAACGCCTGACCTTCATCCGCAACTGCCGCACCCTCGACATGACCCTCGAAGAAATTCGCAGCCTGCTGGCCTTGCGCGACAGCCCGCAGGATCAGTGCGAGAACGTCAATGCGCTGATCGACGAGCACATCCAGCATGTGAAGGCACGGATTGATGGATTGTTGGCGTTGCAGACACAACTGCTCGACCTGCGCCAGCGTTGCGGCGAAGGGCCGATGGCCGATCAATGCGGAATTTTGCAGCGATTGGAGGTGAGTGGCGGGGTTGTCGCGACGGAAGTCGAACACTCGCACGTAGGCCGCAGCCACGGCCATTAAGATCACCCTAAAACAAATGTGGGAGCGAGCTTGCTCGCGAAGGGGTGGTGTCAGTCGACGTAGAGGGTGACTGATTCACCGCTTTCGCGAGCAAGCCCGCTCCCACAGGGTATTGCGTATTGCTTGTCAGACCGCCATCGGCGCGGTCATCGGCGCATGGTGCTCGTAGCCTTCCAGCGAGAAGTCGCTCGGTTCCACCAGCTCCAGCCACTCCGGCTGATACACACCGGTCTTGGCAAACTCCGGCACGCGGTCAGAGATTTTCAGTTTCGGCATGGCAAACGGCTCGCGCTTGAGCTGTTCGTTGAGCATGTCCAGGTGGTTCTCGTAGACGTGCGCGTCACCGATGAAATAGGTGAACCAGCGCGGCGTGTAACCGGTCAGGCGACCGATCAGGCTCAGCAGTGCGGCGCCCTCGGTGAGGTTGAACGGCGTGCCCAGACCCAGATCGTTGGAGCGGATGTAAAGCGTCAGAGAAATCTCTTTGGTCTCGACATTCGGGTGGAACTGGTACAGCAGGTGGCATGGCGGCAGGGCCATTTCATCCAGCTGAGCGACGTTCCAGCCGTGGAACAGGATGCGGCGGCTGCCCGGATCGTTGATGATCGTGTCGACGCACTGACGCACCTGGTCGATGGCTTTGTACAACACCACGTAGGCCTGACCGTCTTCTTCGCCTTGAGCGATTTGCTTGTAGCCGTTGCTCAGGCTTTGCTCGATGGCGGCGGTGTTGCTCAGCGGGATCTGCTTGTACGCCGGCCATTTTCGCCATTGCACGCCGTAGATCTCGCCGAGGTCGTCATCGCCCTGACGGAACGGGTTGGCCAGCCACTGCGCGTTTTCGTTGGCGTTCTGATCCCAGACCTTGCAGCCCAACGCACGAAATTCAGCGGCATTGTTCACGCCACGGAGAAAACCGCACATCTCGCCGATGGCCGATTTGAAGGCCATTTTGCGCGTGGTGATCGCCGGAAAGCCTTCCTGCAGATCGAAACGCAGCATCGCACCCGGGAAGCTGATGGTGTTGATGCCGGTGCGGTTGGCCTGTTTGGTGCCGTTCTGGATGACGTGCGAGACCAGTTCGAGATATTGCTTCATGAGTTACCTGTGTCCTTTGAGCCCCGGCGTCGCGCGCCGGGGTTCGTAGTTTAAGCCGTCGGAGCGAGCGGTGCCGCCGGCGCGCGACGATAGGCCAGCCAGATCAGGAACAGACCGCCGAGAATCATCGGTACGCACAGCACCTGACCCATGGTCAGCCAGTTCCAGGCCAGATAGCCCAATTGCGCGTCTGGCACGCGGACGAATTCGACGATGAAACGGAAGATGCCGTAAAACAGCGCGAACATGCCGGAAACGGCCATGGTCGGACGCGGTTTACGCGAGAACAGCCAGAGGATCAGGAACAGCGCCACGCCTTCGAGGGCGAACTGATACAGCTGCGACGGGTGACGCGGCAACTGCGCGGGATCGCTGAACGGCGGGAAGATCATCGCCCATGGCACGTCGGTCGGCTTGCCCCACAATTCAGCATTGATGAAGTTGCCGATGCGCCCGGCGCCCAGGCCGATCGGCACCATTGGCGCAACAAAGTCCATCAACTGGAAGAACGACTTGCCGTTGCGCTTGCCGAACCACAACGCTGCGAGCATCACGCCGATGAAGCCGCCGTGGAACGACATGCCGCCCTTCCACACTTCGAAAATCAACGTCGGATTGGCCAGATAGGCGCTCAGATCGTAGAACAGCACGTAACCGAGGCGGCCGCCAACGATCACCCCCATCGACATCCAGAAGACCATGTCGGAGAGTTTCTCCTTGGTCCAGGTCGGGTCGAAACGGTTGAGCCGGCGCGACGCCAGCAGCCACGCACCGCCGATGCCGATCAGGTACATCAGGCCGTACCAATGGATTTTCAGCGGACCGATGGCCAGGGCCACCGGGTCGATCTGCGGGTAAGGCAGCATTGCGACTCCTCGTTAGAGTTGAAACCAAAATTCCCGGGCGACGCTGCCACCTCAGGATTAAGCCAGGATTGCGACGCGGCTAAAGCAGAAAGCTCAAACCTACGCAGAACAGCAAAGCGGCGAACAGCCTTTTCAGCAAGCGCGGCGACAACCGGTGCGCCAGACGCGCGCCGAGACGGGCGAACACCATGCTGGTCAGGGCTATGCCCAACAATGCAGGCAAGTAAACAAAACCGAGACTATGCGGCGGCAATAACGGATCGTGCCAGCCCAGAATCATGAAACTTAAAGCACTGGCCAGGGCAATCGGCAAACCGCACGCCGATGATGTCGCCACGGCTTGCTGCATCGGCACACTGCGCCAGGTCAGAAACGGCACGGTCAACGAGCCGCCACCGATGCCGAATATCGCCGAAGCCCAGCCAATCACGCTGCCGGCCACGGTCAGACCGAGTTTCCCCGGCACCGTTCGGCTGGCCTTCGGTTTGACGTCCAGCGCCAGTTGTACCGCGATCACCAGCGCAAACACGCCGATGATTTTTTGCAGGTTCGGCCCGGAAATCGCTTCGGCCGTCAGCGCGCCAAAACCGGCGCCAAGCAGAATACCGACAGTCATCCACATGAAGATCGGCCAGCGCACCGCGCCTCGACGGTGATGTTCCCTCACGGCGTTGACCGAGGTGAAGATGATCGTCGCCAGCGACGTCCCGACTGCCAAATGGGTGAGGATCGACTGATCGAAGCCCTGCAAGGTGAAACTGAACACCAGCACCGGGACAATGATGATCCCGCCGCCCACGCCAAACAGCCCGGCCAGCACGCCCGCACAGGCGCCCAGCGCCAGATAGAGCAGAAATTCCATGACCGTCTCCCAGACCGCATCCGCAAAACCGGAGCGGCATGGTAACGGATGGATGGCCTTCGGCTCCACTTGCGATGGATGCACGGACGCGGGATGCGTAGAGTGGGCAAAAAACACACAAGGACCACCTTATGTGCCTGATAGTTTTCGCTTGGCGCCCGGGCCATGCCCAGCCGCTGATCGTCGCGGCCAACCGTGACGAGTTCTATGCCCGGCCCAGCCTGCCGCTGGCGCAATGGGCCGATGCGCCGCACGTACATGCCGGGCGCGACCTTGAGGCCGGGGGAACCTGGCTCGGCATTGGCGCCAATGGCCGATTCGCCGCACTGACCAATATTCGCGATCCGCACCAGCCGCCAGCGCGCAAATCGCGGGGCGAGTTGGTGGCGCGATTTCTGACCGGTGATGCGTCGATTGATGATTATTTGAGCGATGTGGTCGCGCGTGCGCCGGAATATGCCGGGTTCAATCTGCTGCTCGGCAATAGCCATGAACTTTGGCACTTCAATGCGCGGATGTCCGAACCGGTGATGCTTGAGCCCGGTGTCTACGGGTTATCCAATGCCGGGCTGGATACGCCGTGGCCCAAATTGCTCAAGGCCAGGGCGGCGTTGAGCGCAGTGCTGGATGATCCGCAGCCTGCGCGGTTGCTGGAATTGCTGGGCGATGCGCAGACCGCGCCATTTGCCGAATTGCCGGACACCGGCGTGGGGCTGGCGACTGAGTCTCTGTTGTCGAGTGTGTTTATTGCCAGTCAGAGTTACGGGACGCGGGCGAGTACGGCGTTGGTTGTGCAGGCGGACGGGACGCGGCGGATGGTGGAGCGCAGTTTTGGGCCGTATGGCGGGCATCTTGGGGAAGTTGAGCTTTGCGTCTAAGAGCAAACCCTCACCCCAGCCCTCTCCCAAAGGGAGAGGGGGCCGACCGTGGTGTCTTGAGTTGTACATCGACCTGAAAGACCGAGTCGATTATGGATTCGCACAGCACCTTCGGGTCGGTGTGATTCGATTATGGATTCAGCAAAGCACTTTCAGGTCGGCGTAGTTCTGCAGCATCCCCCAATCAGTCCCCTCTCCCTCTGGGAGAGGGTTAGGGTGAGGGGCTTTTGATCTTCAGAGGGTCTTGATGGCCGCCGGCGGATTGATCTTCGACAACCCGAGGTTCTTCAGCGCCAGTTGCAATGAACTGTGGATAACTTGCGGATTGTCGATGGTCATCAGCTCGGCCAGCAGTTCCTTGGCCTTGCTCAGGTTGACCTGACGCAACATCCATTTCACCTTCGGCAAGTTGGTGGCGTTCATCGACAGGCTGTCGAAACCCATCGCCATCAGCAACACCGCGGCCGCCGGATCACCGGCCATTTCACCGCAGATGCTCACCGGTTTGCCCTCGGCATGCGCATCACGCACCACCGTTTGCAAGGCTTGCAACACCGCCGGGTGCAGGTAGTCGTAGAGATCGGCGACACGCGGGTTGTTGCGGTCGACCGCCAACAGGTATTGGGTCAAGTCGTTGGAGCCAACCGAAAGGAAGTCCACCTGCCGCGCCAGTTCCTTGGTCTGGTAGACCGCCGCCGGAATCTCGATCATCACGCCAATCGGCGGCATCGGCACGTCGGTGCCTTCGTCGCGCACTTCGCCCCAAGCGCGGTGGATCAGGTGCAAGGCTTCTTCGAGTTCGTGAGTGCCGGAGATCATCGGCAGCAGAATCCGCAGGTTGTTCAGGCCTTCGCTGGCCTTGAGCATCGCGCGGGTCTGCACCAGGAAGATTTCCGGATGATCGAGCGTGACGCGAATGCCGCGCCAGCCGAGGAACGGGTTGTCTTCCTTGATCGGGAAGTACGACAGCGACTTGTCACCGCCGATGTCGAGGCTACGCATGGTCACCGGTTGCGGGTGGAATGCGGCGAGCTGTTCGCGGTAGATCGCCAGTTGTTCCTTCTCGCTCGGGAAACGCTGGTTGATCATGAACGGCACTTCGGTGCGATACAGGCCGACACCTTCGGCGCCACGCTTCTGCGCCCGCGCCACGTCTGCCAGCAAACCGGTGTTGACCCACAGCGGCATGCGGTGGCCATCGAGGGTCACACACGGCAGGTCGCGCAGGGTATCGAGCCCCAGCGCCAGTTGTTTCTCTTCTTCGACGACTTCGGCGAACTGCTTGCGCAGCACATCGCTGGGGTTGGTGTAGACCTCGCCGCGCGTGCCGTCGACGATCATTTCGATGCCGTCGACCTTGGCGTACGGCAGGTCGACCAGGCCCATTACCGTCGGAATGCCCATGGCCCGGGCAAGGATGGCGACGTGGGAGTTACCCGAACCGAGTACCGAGACCAGACCGACCAGCGTTCCTTCCGGCACTTCGCCGAGCATTGCCGGGGTCAGTTCTTCACTGACCAGAATGGTTTTTTCCGGGTAGACCAGGTTCTGCTGACGCTCTTCCTGCAAATAGGCGAGCAGACGGCGGCCGAGGTCTTTAACGTCCGAGGCGCGCTCGCGCAGGTAGGCGTCGTCCATCAGTTCGAAACGGTTGACGTGCTCGGTGACCACCTGACGCAGGGCGCCCTGGGCCCACTGGCCGGTCTTGATCACCGTGGTGATTTCGCTGCCCAGCGAAGCATCGTCGAGCATCATCAGGTAAACATCGAACAGCGCGCGCTCTTCCGGGCGCAACTGGGTCGCGAGCTTGGCGGACAACGCGCGCATGTCGGCGCGCACGCCTTCGATGGCTGTTTTGAACAGCGCCAGCTCGGCGTCAATGTCGGTGATGGTTTTGTCCGGCACTACATCCAGATCCGCCGGCGGCAACATGACCACCGCGGTACCGACCGCCGCGCCCGGAGAACCCGGTACGCCGACGAACTTGGCTTCTTGAATACCCTTGCCCTGACGGCCCAGACCGCGGATCGAACCGGTGGCCTCGGCGTGAGCAATTACGCCGGCGAGCTGCGCGCTCATGGTCACGAGGAAGGCTTCTTCACCCTCATCGAACTGGCGACGTTCTTTTTGCTGAATGACCAACACGCCGACGACGCGGCGGTGGTGAATGATCGGTGCACCGAGGAACGAGGCGTAACGCTCTTCACCGGTTTCGGCGAAGTAGCGGTAGCGCGGGTGATCCGCAGCGTTTTCGAGGTTCAGGGGTTCTTCACGCGTGCCGACCAGACCGACCAGACCTTCGTTGGGTGCCATGCTGACCTTGCCGATCGAGCGCTTGTTCAAGCCCTCGGTGGCCATCAGGACGAAGCGGTTGGTCTCGGGATCAAGCAGGTAGACCGAGCAGACCTGGCTGCCCATGGCCTCTTTGACGCGCAACACAATAATCCCCAACGCCGCCTTGAGATCCTTGGCGGAGTTAACTTCCTGGACGATCTTGCGCAGCGTATTGAGCATGGCTCGGGGTCGAACTCCGTCGTCAGTCGCGCGCTAAAAGGCGCGGGGCAAGCTCTTTGAGGGCGCGGCGATACACCTCGCGCTTGAATGTCACCACCTGGCCCAACGGATACCAATAGCTGACCCAGCGCCAGCCATCGAACTCCGGTTTACCGGTCAAATCCATCCGCACCCGCTGCTCGTTGGAGATCAGGCGCAGGAGAAACCATTTCTGTTTCTGGCCGATGCACAGCGGTTGGCTGTGGGTACGCACCAGACGTTGCGGCAAACGATAGCGCAACCAGCCTCTGGTGCAGGCCAGTATTTCAACATCTTCACGTTCCAGGCCAACTTCTTCGTTCAGCTCGCGGTACAAGGCGTCTTCCGGCGTCTCTTCAGGGTTGATTCCCCCTTGCGGAAACTGCCAGGCATCTTGATTGATACGGCGAGCCCATAGCACCTGGCCGGCGTCATTCGTCAGAATGATCCCGACATTGGGGCGGAAACCATCGGGGTCGATCACGGCAACAACCTCGCAAACGCATGTCGCCGCATTGTTCCACAAAGATTGATAAGGCAGCAACGAAGCTTCCTACCTTATGTGCACTCTTGTGAAAAGACCGTATTCTTGTCGCCTTTTTACAGACTTTTCAGCGGGTAACTGCAATGCGCCTGGCTCTATTCGATTTGGACAACACCCTTCTGGGCGGCGACAGCGATCACGCCTGGGGCGACTATCTGTGTGAACGCGGCTTCCTCGATCCGATCGCCTACAAGGCGCGCAATGACGAGTTCTATCAGGATTACCTGGCCGGCAAACTGGATAACGCCGCGTACCTGAATTTCTGCCTGGAGATCCTTGGTCGCACGGAAATGGCCGTACTCGATCAATGGCACAGCGATTACATGCGCGACTGCATCGAACCGATTGTGTTGCCCAAGGCTCTGGCGCTGCTGAAAAAGCACCGCGACGCCGGCGACAAACTCGTGATCATCACCGCGACCAATCGCTTCGTCACCGCACCGATTGCCGTTCGTTTGGGCGTCGAAACCCTGATTGCCACCGAGTGCGAAATGGTCGACGGCCGCTACAGCGGGCGCAGCACCGACATTCCGTGCTTCCGTGAGGGTAAGGTGACGCGCCTGAATCGTTGGCTGGAAGAAACCGGTTATTCGCTGGACGACAGCTATTTCTATAGCGACTCGATGAATGATTTGCCATTGCTTGAGCAAGTGGCGAACCCGGTCGCTGTCGATCCGGACCCGAATCTGCGCGCCGAAGCCGACAAGCGTGGCTGGCCGGTGATTTCGTTGCGCGGCTGATATCGCCTTCGCGAGCAAGCCCGCTCCCGCATTGGATCTGTGTCGTTCACAAATCCCCTGTGGGAGGGGCTTGCTCCCGAATGGGGTCGACTCAGTCTCAGGCCTTAAACAGGCTTGGCCCCCATCAAACCGGCAATCGCCACAAAACACACAAAACTGAACAACGCCAAGGCAAAACTGAATTTGCCAACGCCACTCGGCGCCTTGCGCAAGCGGTTCAAGCGCACCAGCAGCCAGAACCACGCCAGCGCCGCCACGGTGTAAAGCACGCTCGACGCCAGAATCCACGTCTGCCCCAGCGGCCAGCCCACCAGATGCACCATCCACCAGCCAGTGAACGGCAAGCTCAGCAAGGCCAGCGCCATCAACAGCCAGACAAACACCCGTGGTCGCTGCAATGTACGGCTGCCCGCCGTCGCATCACCTTTGCGCCGCGCCAGAAAAACCCAGACTCCCAGCCCCAGCGCACCCGCCAGCAACACCACGGTCGCGACCATGTGTGCCGTTTTCAGGGCAGTTAACGTTTCCATTGTCAGATTTCCTTATGGCCTGCCCATCAGCGTAGCCGCTCAGCCAAGAAACAGCTGATAGGCCGGGTTGTCACTTTCGTCCCAGTACGGATAACCAATCTCAGCCAGCGCGGCCGGCACCAGATGACGCTCGTCGTGAGGCACTTGCAGACCGGCTACCACCCGACCATCCGCCGCGCCGTGGTTGCGGTAGTGGAACATCGAGATGTTCCAGCGCCCACCGAGCTTGTTGAGGAAGTTGAACAGCGCACCCGGACGCTCCGGGAATTCGAAACGCAGCACCACTTCATCGACCACCTGCGCCGCGCGACCGCCGACCATGTGGCGGATGTGCAGTTTGGCCAGTTCGTTGTCGGTCAGGTCGATGACCGGGAAACCCTGCTCGGTCAGGCTCGCCAGCAAGGCGCTGCGCGGGTCGTTTTCCGGGTGAGTCTGCACGCCAACGAAGATGTGCGCTTCGCTGCCGGTGTTGTAGCGGTAGTTGAATTCGGTGATCTGGCGTTTGCCGATGGCTTCGCAGAATGCCTTGAAGCTGCCGGCCTTCTCGGGAATGGTCACGGCGATGATCGCTTCGCGGCCCTCGCCCAGCTCGGCACGTTCGGCAACGTGGCGCAGGCGGTCAAAGTTGACGTTGGCCCCGGAGTCGATGGCGACGAAGGTCTGGCCGCTGACGCCACGCTGCTCGACGTATTTCTTGATCCCGGCCACGCCCAAGGCACCGGCAGGTTCGGTGATCGAGCGGGTATCGTCGTAGATATCCTTGATTGCTGCGCAGATTTCATCGGTGCTGACGGTGATCACTTCATCGACATAGTCTTTGCAGATGTCGAAGGTGTGCTGGCCGATCTGCGCCACGGCCACGCCGTCGGCGAAGATGCCCACGGTCGGCAGAACAACGCGCTCGCCCGCCGCCATAGCGGCTTGCAGGCAATTGGAGTCGTCCGGTTCAACACCGATGACCTTGATGTCCGGACGCAGGTATTTCACGTACGCAGCGATGCCGGCAATCAGTCCGCCGCCACCGACCGGAACGAAAATCGCGTCCAGTGGCTGCGGATGCTGACGCAGGATTTCCATGGCCACGGTGCCCTGCCCGGCAATGGTGTGCGGATCATCGTACGGGTGAATGTAGACATAGCCTTTTTCATCGACCAGTTTCAGCGAGTAGGCCAAAGCTTCCGGGAACGAATCACCGTGCAGCACTACTTTGCCGCCGCGCGAGCGCACGCCTTCGACCTTGATCTCCGGGGTGGTCTTGGGCATGACGATGGTGGCTTTGACGCCGAGCACTTTCGCCGCCAGGGCCAGACCTTGCGCATGGTTACCCGCCGACGCGGTGACGACGCCACGGGCGCGCTCTTCGTCGGTCAGTTGGGTCAACTTGTTGTAGGCACCGCGAATCTTGAACGAGAACACCGGCTGCAAGTCTTCGCGCTTGAGCCAGATGTCGTTGCCCAGCCGCTCGGAGAGCTGGCGAGCGTTCTGCAGCGGGGTTTCTACGGCAACGTCATAAACGCGCGAGGTGAGGATCTTCTTGACGTACTGTTCGAGCATCGGAAAGCATCACTGAGCGGGTTGGGCAGGGCCAAGGAGTCTAACCCGGCTTTTACTTGGGCGACCACACTAAACAGGTGGTTTTACGGCCTGGAAATCTATTCTTGAGCGAGCATTATTGTGGCGAGGGGATTTATCCCCGCTGGAGTGCGAAGCGCTCCCCGGCATTCTTCCAGATATACCGCGTTCTCAGGTTTTACGACGGCTACGCCGCCGAACGGGGCGGTGCGACGTTTCGCTAAATCCCCTCGCCACAGGAGTTTTCGCCGGGGATGGGGATATAATGTCGGTCTTTCCGTTCTCCCTTTGCCCGCTTCCGGAGCCCGCATGACCCAGGATCAACTCAAACAGGCAGTGGCTCAGGCCGCCGTCGACTTCATCCTTCCGAAACTCGACGACAAGAGCATCGTCGGGGTCGGCACCGGCTCCACCGCCAACTGCTTCATCGACGCCCTGGCCCAGCACAAGGGCGCGTTCGACGGCGCGGTCGCCAGCTCCGAAGCCACCGCCGCGCGCCTGAAGGGCCACGGCATTCCGGTGTATGAGCTGAACACCGTCAGCGATCTGGAGTTCTATGTAGACGGCGCCGACGAAAGCGACGAGCACCTGAACCTGATCAAGGGCGGCGGTGCAGCTTTGACTCGCGAGAAGATCGTCGCGGCCGTGGCCAAGACCTTCATCTGCATCGCCGACGCCAGCAAACTGGTGCCGGTACTCGGTGAGTTCCCGCTGCCGGTCGAAGTGATCCCGATGGCCCGCAGCCACGTGGCCCGCCAACTGGTGAAACTGGGCGGCGACCCGGTGTACCGCGAAGGCGTGTTGACCGACAACGGCAACATCATCCTCGACGTGTTCAACCTGCAGATCACCAATCCGGTGGAGCTGGAAGCGCAGATCAATGCGATTGTCGGCGTGGTCACCAACGGCTTGTTCGCGGCGCGTCCTGCGGATCTGTTGTTGCTGGGCACCAGCGAAGGCGTGAAAACCCTGAAGGCTGAGTAAGCCAAGATTGCCCGAAATTTATGAAATTCCCCTGTAGGAGTGAGCCTGCTCGCGAAAGCGTTGTATCAGTTGATATAGATGTCGACTGACACACCGCTATCGCGAGCAAGCTCACTCCTACAATGGTTTTGTGGTGTTTGTCAGGGCTGTGCTGGTTTTTTGAAGACGTAAAACAGGTTCGGCTCACTCACCAGATACAACGTCCCGTCGTCATCCATCGCAATCCCCTCCGCCTGCGGCACGTTTTTCTGCAAACCCTGGCGACCGCCGCTGATGGACATCGTGCTCAACGGACGTCCATCCACATCCAGCTCCAGAATCAACCGCGACTCATCCGACAGCGCCAGTAGATGCCCGCTGCGCTCGTCGTATTGCAGGCTCGACAGATCGCGCACGAACATTCCGGCATCACGCTTGGGGTTGTTGATCACGTGCACTGCGTAGGACTTTTCCGGATTGAAGTGTGGAAAACCATGCACTTCATAGATCAGCATCGGATCGCGCTCTTTCGCGACAAACAGGCGCTTGCCCACCGAGTCATACGCCAAACCCTCAAACCCCTTGTTGCCCGCCATATGAACGCCAAGGGTCATTTGTTCGGCATCGGCCGCATCGAGGAAGGTCGTGCCCTCTTCCAGATGAATCTTGATCAATCGCTGTTGGCGCTCGTCGGTGATCACGTAGGTGTCCGCATTGATGAACTCCACCGCCTCTGCATCACCGAAGCCGACCAAGGCAATGCGCCGCAGAATCTTGCCTTCCAGCGACAGCTCGACCAGCTCGGAATTCTTGTTGGTGACGGTGAACAGGCTTTTGCGCACCGGATCGAATGTCAGCGCCGAAACGTCGTCATCCAGCCCTTCAATGACCCGCGCCTCGATTGCCACCCGATATTGATCCAGACCAATGGCTTCGGTGCTCAGCGGTCGCCACAGCGTTTGCAGGTTGAACCACGCGCGCTCGAACAGGCGCAGGTATTGGCCAATCGCGATTAACGCGACCACGGCAATCACCGAGAAGAAAATAAAGAGCGGTTTGGGACGGGCAAGTCGACGCATTCGGGAGGGCTCGGTAGCAAACAGGGCGGATGAAATATCACGCCCGTCTGAACTGAAGCTTAATGGCCACTTGCTTCTGACGACAATCAGACTTATCTGAAATTGCCGCGAGGAAAAATTACTTCTGCTTCTCGAATCGGTAGAACAGGTTCGGCTCGCTGACCATATACAGCGTGCCCGCCTCGTCCATGGTCACGCCTTCGGCGCGCGGGATGGTTTTCTTGAGGCCGTTGAAACCGCCGAGCAAGGTCATGAAGCTGACCTGGTCACCCTTCTCGTCCAGCTCCAGCAACAGATGCGAATCGGCAGACAACACCAGCATGTGGCCGGTGCGCGGGTCGATTGCCAGCGCCGAGAGATTGCGGATATCCAGCTCATCACTGGCCAGTTTCTGCTTGTCGCCGTTGAGGGTCTGGCTGCCGTCGCTTTTCCAGGTGAACAGCGCCGGCGGGCGCTCTTCGCCCAGCAGCAGTTGCTGATTGCGCGCATCCCAGGTGATCGCCTCGAAAGCCTTGTTCTGGTCTTTCGACGGGCCGAGATCGTATTGGGGGAAATTGGCGATGTTGAGTTCGCGGGTGTCGGCATCGACCTTGACGATGGTCAGCGTGTGTTGGCGCTCATCGACAATGGCCATCAGGCCGTTTTCCATGACGGTAACGCCTTCAGGATTGCTCCAGCCCACCAGCGGCATTTTGCGCAGCACATCGCCTTGCAGCGTCAGTTCGGCAAGGAACGGGTTCTTGCCCATCACCGAGAACAGGGTTTTGGTTTTCGGGTTGTAGGCCAGATCCGAGGCCTCGTCCTTTTCCATTCCGGTTAACGGCTTGGCGTCGATCACCACGCGGTAATCCGGCAGCCAGATGCTTTCTTTCTGTTCGGCCTGGCTTTCGAAGCGCTCCTGCAACCACAGCACTGCGCGATCATCCCAATGCATGGCAAACGCCAGCGCGTAAGCAGCCGCCAGTGCCAGCAACAGCCAGGCATACCAGCGCAGGGCGAAACGAGAATGGCGAGCAGGTTTGAGCTGAGTTTGAGAGGACATCGACGGACGCTTTCCGAAAATTCAGGCTATGGGTAATAGCACAAAGAGGCCGGCTAGGACGCCAGAATGAGAGGAATTATCCGTACAAGATGTGAAAAAAACGGCAAATGGCGGGATTGCCCTGAAGTTTGTGGGCCACGACACAAAAATCCCGGCCGGGCTCCTGTGGCGAGGGGATTTATCCCCGTTGGGTCGCGCAGCGACCGCAAAAATTCTGGGTCTGCTGCGCAGTCCAACGGGGATAAATCCCCTCGCCACAAAGACACCACCCATAGGAAGGGTGGTGGGATTAGCGCACGCTGCTGGTAAAGCTGCTGGCGCCAACCAGTTCTAGAACGATGTCGTCGCCGACATTCAGCGGGCCTACGCCGACCGGCGTGCCGGTCAGGATCACGTCCCCGGCCTGCAGCGAGAAGCAACCGGCCATGTGCTGAATCATCGGCACAATCGGGTTGAGCATCGCACTGCTGTTGCCGTCCTGACGGACTTCGCCGTTGATGGTCAGGCGTATGCCGATGTCGGTGAGGTCAGCGAAGGTGCTGCCGACCACGAACGGTGCAATCACCGCCGCGCCGTCGAACGACTTGGCGATTTCCCACGGCAAGCCCTTGGCTTTCAGCTCGGCCTGCTTGTCGCGCAGGGTCAGATCCAGCGCAGGGGCGAAACCGGAAATCGCGTCGAGCACTTCTTCACGGCTCGGTTTGGTCGACAGCGGCTTGCCGATCAACACGGCAATTTCCGCTTCGTAGTGCACTGAACCGCGCTCGGTCGGAATGCTGAAACCACCTTCCAGCGGCACCACACAACTGCCCGGCTTGATGAACAGCAACGGCTCGGTAGGCACCGGGTTGTCCAGTTCCTTAGCGTGTTCGGCGTAATTACGGCCGATGCACACCACTTTCCCCAGCGGAAAATGAATCCGCGTACCGTCGACGTACTGGTGCTGATAGCTCATTTACCGACTCCTGCCTTCATTGATTCATCAAGGATTGCCAATCAAACCGCGAAGATCTTGCCCGGGTTCATGATGCCGTTCGGATCAAACACTGCTTTGACTGCTTTCATGTATTCGATCTCGACCGGCGAGCGACTGTAGGTCAAGTAATCACGCTTGGTCATACCCACGCCGTGTTCAGCGGAGATCGAACCGTTGTACTTCTCGACGGTTTCGAACACCCACTTGTTGACGGTCGCACACTTGGCGAAGAACTCGTCCTTGCTCAGGTTATCCGGCTTGAGGATGTTCAGGTGCAGGTTGCCGTCGCCAATGTGGCCGAACCAGACAATTTCGAAATCCGGATAGTGTTTGCCGACGATGGCGTCGATTTCCTGCAGAAATGCCGGCACTTTCGACACAGTGACCGAGATGTCGTTCTTGTACGGCGTCCAGTGCGAAATGGTCTCGGAGATGTACTCGCGCAGTTTCCACAGGTTCTGTAGCTGCGTTTCGCTCTGGCTCATCACGCCGTCCAGCACCCAGCCCTGCTCGACGCAGTGCTCGAAGGTTTCCAGGGCGCTGTTGGCCACTTCTTCGGTGGTCGCTTCGAATTCCAGCAAGGCGTAGAACGGGCAGTCGGTTTCGAACGGCGCTGGTACGTCGCCGCGCCCCATGACCTTGGCCAGGGCTTTGTCGGAGAAGAATTCGAATGCGGTCAGGTCGAGTTTGCCCTGGAAAGCGTGGAGCACCGGCATGATCGAGTCGAAATCGGCAGTGCCAAGGACCATCGCGGTGAGGTTTTTCGGCGCGCGATCCAGACGCATGGTCGCTTCGACGACGAAACCGAGGGTGCCTTCAGCGCCGATGAACAGCTGACGCAGGTCATAACCGGTGGCGTTCTTGATCAGGTCTTTGTTCAGTTCCAGCACATCGCCCTTGCCGGTGACCACTTTTATGCCGGCCACCCAGTTGCGAGTCATGCCGTAGCGAATGACCTTGATTCCGCCGGCATTGGTGCCGATATTGCCGCCAATCTGGCTGGAACCGGCCGAAGCGAAGTCTACCGGGTAGTACAAACCCTTTTCTTCGGCGACGTTCTGCAAATGCTCGGTGACTACGCCCGGCTGACACACGGCGGTGCGGTCGGTGAGGTTCACGTCGAGAATCTGGTTCATGTAGTCGAACGAGACCACCACTTCACCGTTGGCGGCCACCGCCGCGGCGGAAAGCCCGGTGCGCCCGCCCGATGGCACCAGCGCGACCTTGTGGGTGTTGGCCCAACGGACAACGGCCTGCACCTGCTCAATGGTCTTGGGAAATACGATGGCGCTCGGCGCCGGGGCGAAATGCTTGGTCCAATCCTTGCCGTAAGCGTTCAGGGAGTCGGCGTCGGTCAGAACCTTGCCAGGCTCGACCAGGGTCTTCAGTTCATCAATCAGGGCAGGATTGGTCATCGACAGAACTCTCGAACAATTCATGGTCATCCTGAGAACGCTTCACGTCGCAGGAATGAGTGATTAGCGGGGCGGCTATGCTAGCATACCGACCCCGCAGGCCAGTGCCCAAGGCCAGTTCTGCGGTAACGGCTTTCCTGCCGTTTGGGTCAGCTCCAGGCTGCTCCCCTCCCTGCCATTTTTCTCCGGGATACAGGTTTACGCAGATGAGCAAGACTTCTCTCGATAAGAGCAAGATCAAGTTCCTTCTTCTCGAAGGCGTCCACCAATCGGCTGTCGACGTCCTCAAGGCGGCGGGCTACACCAGCATTGAATACCTGACAGGTTCCTTGCCGGAAGCCCAGCTCAAGGAAAAGATTGCTGACGCTCACTTCATCGGTATTCGTTCGCGCACCCAACTGACCGAAGAGATCTTCGATCACGCGAAGAAGCTGGTAGCGGTCGGCTGTTTCTGCATCGGCACCAACCAGGTTGACCTGAGTGCTGCCCGTGAGCGCGGTATTGCCGTGTTCAACGCACCATACTCCAACACCCGTTCCGTTGCCGAACTGGTGCTGGCCGAGGCGATCCTGCTGCTGCGCGGCATCCCTGAGAAAAACGCCTCCTGCCACCGTGGCGGCTGGATCAAGTCCGCAGCCAACTCCTTCGAGATCCGTGGCAAGAAACTGGGCATCGTCGGCTACGGCTCGATCGGTACTCAGCTGTCAGTACTGGCTGAAGGTCTGGGCATGCAGGTGTTCTTTTACGACACCGTGACCAAGCTGCCGCTGGGCAACGCCACTCAGGTCGGCAACCTGCACGAACTGCTGGGCATGTCCGACATCGTCACCCTGCACGTTCCGGAAACCGCTGCGACCCAGTGGATGATCGGCGAGAAGGAAATCCGCGCCATCAAGAAGGGCGGGATCCTGATCAACGCTGCACGCGGCACCGTGGTCGAGTTGGACGCCCTGGCGGACGCGATCAAGGACAAGCACCTGATCGGCGCGGCCATCGACGTGTTCCCGGTGGAGCCACGCTCCAACGACGAAGAGTTCGAAAGCCCGCTGCGTGGCCTCGACAACGTGATCCTGACCCCGCACATCGGTGGTTCGACCGCCGAAGCGCAAGCCAACATCGGTCTGGAAGTGGCGGAAAAACTGGTCAAGTACAGCGACAACGGTACGTCCGTTTCGTCGGTGAACTTCCCGGAAGTGGCCCTGCCGGCTCACCCTGGCAAGCACCGCCTGCTGCACATCCACGAGAACATCCCGGGTGTGATGAGCGAGATCAACAAGGTCTTCGCCGAAAACGGCATCAACATCTCCGGTCAGTTCCTGCAGACCAACGAGAAAGTCGGCTACGTGGTGATCGACGTCGATGCCGAGTACTCGGAGCTGGCGCAAGAGAAGCTGCAACACGTCAACGGCACCATCCGTAGTCGCGTTCTGTTCTGATCCCGCGTCAAGCGACAAAAAGGGAGCCTTCAGGCTCCCTTTTTCATGCTTGCCGAAAACTTTATTCGACGTTGACAGTGATTTTCTTCGAGACAATTGGCGGATCGAACGGCATGTGGCCGCTGTCACCGAGTTCCAGCTGCAGGGTATGTTTGCCCGGAGCCAGTTTGATCGTCGCCTCGGTCTGCGCTTTACCGAAATGCATGTGGTTCGGATCATTCGGAATCGGCGCGCCAGCGGCAGGCAGTTTGTCGACATCGATCAGCAGGTGGTGATGCCCGGTGTTTTTGGTGACGTCACCGGCCGGTGCCAATGCGATGTCCTTGACGCCGAATTTGACTTTGAACTCCTGGGAAACCGTGGCCCCGTCCTCGGGAGAAACGATGAACACTTCGGCGCCTTTCGGGGCCGGGGTGGCCGCACTGGCCAGCACCGAAACACCCATCAGCACACCGGCCAACGCTGCACGTGACATAAAGCTTTTCATTTTCTTCTCCAGTTTTTCCGTAAAATCCGCACGGTCATGACAACTTCATGACCATTCGTTGTCGAAGGCACTCGACAACCATAGCAAAGCGAGCCTGAATCAGAGCATCGCGATAATGATTTCAAAGGAGTGACCATGCGTTTTCTGCCTGGCCTGATCTGCCTGCTACCCCTTTTGAGCCCTCTGGCTCACGCCGAACTGATTGATGACGTCAACGACCGTGGCGAGTTGCGTATAGCCCTTGAGGCTAATACACCGCCCTTCAACTTCAAGGATGGCGACACACTCACGGGGTTCGAGGTCGAGCTGGGGCAACTGCTGGCCAACGAGCTGGATGTGCGCGCGGACTTCATCGTCACCGACGAGGGCGATTTGCTCCAGGGCGTTGAAAGCGGCAAGTACGACGTTGCGCTCAACCACATAGCACTGACACCCGAACTCAAGGATCGTTTCGACTTCAGCGAGCCTTACGGCAAGGTTGATTCGCAGTTGCTGGCGAAAAAGGACGAACAACCACGGCCGATGGTGCTGGTGCAGGCGTTGACGGAGGAGAAGCCGTCGGTGAGTGCCCCGGTGGAGTTGGCGATTCCGTTTCAGAAGGGTAATCCGGCGTTTCAGGCCAGTCTTGCGAGCGCGATGCAGCGGATCAAGGCGGATGGACGCCTGGCGGCGCTGTCGGCGAAATGGTTCCCCAAACCCGAGTGAACACAAAACCCTGTGGGAGAGGGCTTGCTCCCGAAGGCGTCAGGTCAGTCGACATAATTGTTAACTGATACACCGCTATCGCGAGCAGGCTCACTCCTACATGGGATATGCGATTTGCTTTTAGTCCAGTTGTGTCAGGGCTGTTGCAGCCTGCTGCAGTTCAAGCTCACTGAAAACCTGCACGCCATGGCGTTTGAGCAGCGCGGCCGTCACTCCTTCGCCGGAGATTTTGACGCCGCTGAACGTGCCGTCATAGGTCAGCAGATTGCCGCACGATGGGCTGTTGGCTTTCAACACAGCCACGCGGATCCCGTGCTTTTGCACCAAGGCCAACGCCTGCCGCGCGCCATCCAGAAACTGCGCGCTGACATCCTCGCCCTCGGTGGTAATCACTGCTGCGATGCCATCAAGCACTTCACTGCCCTGCCCGCCTGGAATCTCCGCCGCCGCCCTTGGAGTCGGCAAACCGCCCGCGACTTCCGGACACAACGGCACCACCCGCCCCTCGACAATCCACTGCTCGAGCAAATCGAACGGCCCGCTGGCACCACCGTCATAACGCACGCGGTGGCCCAACAGGCAGCGACTGACCAGAATCTTCTGCATGATCAGAACGGCTCGTTGCCACGACGGCGGAACCAGCCGGTCAGCGACAAGCGCTCGCGATTCGCCGGCAGCACTTCGTGAGGCACTTCGCCCGAGAGAAACACCACCAGACAACCGCCGGCAGGTTGCACGTCATGCACGCGCTCATCGTTCAGGTACATGCGCAACTGACCGCCATCCTCCGGCAGCCAGGCCTCGTTGAGGTAGACCACCACCGAGACCATGCGCTTGTCATCGTCGCGAAAACGGTCGACATGCCTGCGATAAAACGCACCCGGCGGGTACAGGGCGAAATGGCATTCAAAGTCTTCAAGGCCGAGGAACAGACCCCGGTTAAGTGCCTCACGCAGGCTCTCCATCAGGTTCAGATAACGGTCGCTGGCCTCGGCCTGACCCGGATCGATCCACTGGATATGGTCGCCGCGAATCCCCTCGCGAATCTCTGAAAACGGCCCACGGCCAACCCCCGCCGGTGCCAGTTCGCCCTCGGCCTCACGTTTGCGGCACTCGGCCGCCAGCTCGCGGGTCAAACCGGCGGGCAGGAAAATGTTCTGCTGCGACCAGCCGTGTTCGGCCAGGTCGTCGACAATGCGTAACAGCAGCGGGTGTTCAGAGGATATTTGCATGGCGCGCATAGTATGTCGGCGGCAAGAAATCCGACAGAGCCACGCGGCGGCTTGATACGAATTCTCGACAAGTACCGGCACCGCACGGAGAATAGTCCGCTGCTGACAGGAGTCCCTATGCGCCGTTTGCTTTTTTCACTGCTGATGATCTGCGTTTTGCCCGCCTGGGCGGACGGCCACGACCAGTTGTACAAGGTCGCCGGCTGGCCAGATCAACGCGCGCATTTCAATGACGCCCTGAGTGCCGCGCAGCAGCGCTATCAGAGCAGCCTGCCGCCCGCCGTGTTTCAAGCGCTGGTGAACAACAGCAATCAGCGCTTCGCCCCACAGGCCATGGATCAACGCGCCGAAGCCCAGTTGCGGCAAAACCTCGCCGATCCGAAACCGGCCCTGGCGTTCTTTCAATCGCCGCTGGGCAAGAAAATCGTCGCTGCTGAATTACTCGCGACCCGCCGCGATCAACTGGCAAAAAATGCCAAAGGTCTGCCGAAGATGCCGGCCAGCGACAGCCGCCTGCTGATCATCGGCCACCTCGCCCAGGCCTTGCCTGCCCGCGAGGCCGGCGCTGAAGTCAGTCTGGCGATTGCCGGCGTGGCGGCGGACAGTTTGAGTTCGATGATCCCCGGCCTGCTCGGCGGCGGTCAGGCACAGGGCATGTTGAACGGTCAGCGTCAGCGCTTGATGGATCAGATCGGCGCTGACATGAACAACACGCTGCTCTACGTTTATCGCGATCTGTCGGATGAAGAGCTGGAAGAGTTCGCGACGTTTGCCGAATCGACCGAGGGTAAAGCTTATTACCAGGCGGCGCTGGCGGCGATCCGTGCCGGTTTGGCAGTCGGCCAAAGCACTTCCAACCTCAGCCAGTAATTTTTATCGCCTGGCCGGCCGCCTTCGCGAGCAAGCCCGCATTGGAATGCATTTCCATGAGGGAGCGGGTTTGCTCGCGAAGAGGCCCTCACAGACGCTAGAGATTTCTGCCCCTGATCCGCTTGCTCAGAAACTCGAAATACTCTTCGCGCATCTCCGCCGTTTCATTGGCCAGATGATGCCGCGCCTGCGGCAACAGCAGGATCTGCGGCCGGTCGAACTTCCACTTCAACACCTGCAAATTGTGCTGCCAGTCGACGGTCATGTCCGCTTGCCCCTGAATGATCAGCGGCCGTCGCGGACTTTTTTTCGCGTATTCCACGCGGTTGATCCAGCGTGACAACGCCCCGACCCACGCCGTCGGCAAGCGTTTGGGCTGCAACGGATCGGCCAGCAGAAACGGCAGGAAATCCGGATCGTTGGAGTTCTCGCTGAAGCGTCGGGCGATGCCCCGCACGAACGGCCTGAGCAGGTAGTAACTCAGCTGCGACCAACCCCACGCCCGTGGCCGCACCAGCGGAGAAAGCAGAATCAACTGGCCCTGAGCAGGACTGTTCTCGCCATGATTGAGCACGTGATCGACCACGATCGCCCCGCCGGTACTTTGCCCGCACAAGTGCCACGGCTGTGGCAGGGCAATCGAATTCGCTTCGGCGAACAAGGCTTGCAACGCGTCCTGATATTCGGAGAAATCGCGAATGCTCGCGCGCGGCCCGCTCGACAGACCGTGGCCCGGCAAGTCGCAGGCGATCACGGCAAAATCCTGATCCAGCGCCCACTCGATCACATGCCGATAGAGCCCGGTGTGGTCGTAGAAACCGTGCAGCAGAAACAACGTGCCCTTGACCTTCTCCGGCCACCAGCAATGACTGACCAATTGATAGCCATCGACTGCAAAACGGCCCATGCCCCGCCAGACATCGCGCTCGGGGAAATCGGTTTTGTAAAACTGCTGATAGGCCTTGGCCTCGTCCGACAACGGCTGCCACTCGGCCAGAGGCTTGAGGCCGGCGCGTAATTGATCGGGGTCGAAAGTGGCAGGCATGAGGCAATTCCAGAACGGTGAACAGACTTTATCGGCCTGCGATATTCATCTGTAGTGGCAGACATGGCAAGCTAGCCGACCTTTCGAGGATCGAAAACCATGCGTTCGCCCTACCGCACCGCACTGTTTGCCAGCCTGCTCGCGCTTGTGTGTGCCGGTGTGCTGTGGGCCGCGTACGACTGGTTTCAGGGGCGCTACCTGCGGGCCTTCAGCGAGCACACCGCGGTGTTTTCCGGCGATCCGCTGCGCCTGCCGGACAACCTCGCCGGCCCCGGCAATATCCGTCTCGTCCACTTCTGGGACCCGGCCTGCCCGTGCAACGTCGGTAATCAACAGCACCTGACCGAAATGGTCGAGCACTTCAGCTCCAAAGGCGTGGAGTTTTTCGCCGTACAGAGAGCCGGCAGCCACGGCCAGTTGCCCGCCACGCTCAGCGCTCTGAAAACCATCACCGTATTGCCCGGTTCCGAACAGATTCCCGCCAGCCCGGCCGTGGCGATCTGGGATCGCAGCGGCAGGCTTGCGTATTTTGGCCCTTACAGCGAAGGCCTGACCTGCAACTCCAGCAACAGCTTCATTGAACCGATCCTCAACGCACTGACCGAAGATCGCCCGGTCAATGCCACGCACACTCTGGCGGTCGGCTGTTACTGCCCGTGGCCGGTGGAGACGCCGTAAGGCATTCCGGACTTTTCAAGGACAGCGATGCACGGCACAGAAGGTCTGTGCTAATTGTTTGCAGCCCGACGGGCGGCAATCCCGCATGCACAAGGAGTCACCATGAAGCGCGTGTTCACCGTTCTTGCCTTGCTCATCGTTGTCCTGCTCGCCGCTATCGGCGGGTATGTGTACAGCAAGCAGCCGACGCGTCAGGGCCAGGTCGAACTGCGCAACCTGCAGGGTTCGGTGACCGTGCGCTACGACGAACGCGGCGTGCCGCACATCCGCGCCGAAAACGAAACCGATCTCTACCGTGCCCTCGGCTACGTGCATGCCCAGGATCGGCTGTTCCAGATGGAAGCCATGCGCCGCCTCGCCCGTGGCGAACTGGCCGAAGTGCTCGGGCCGAAACTGCTCGACACCGACAAACTGTTCCGCAGCCTGCGCATCCGTGAGCGCGCCGCCAGTTATGTCGCCAGCCTCGACAAGCAATCACCGGCGTGGAGGGGTCTGCAAGCCTATCTGGATGGCATCAACCAATATCAGGCCACTCACGCGGCGCCCATCGAGTTCGATGTGCTGGGCATCCCCAAGCGGCCGTTCACCGCCGAGGACAGCATCAGCGTTGCCGGTTACATGGCTTACAGCTTTGCCGCCGCGTTTCGCACCGAGCCGTTGCTGACGTACGTGCGCGATCAACTCGGCGCCGATTACCTCAACGTCTTCGACCTCGACTGGCAGCCCAAAGGTGTGCTGGCCAAGGGGCGAGCAAACCCGACTCCGCCGCTTGCCGCTGGCGACTGGAAAGACCTCAATGCCCTCGCCCGCCTCAGCGAACAGGCGTTGATCGACAACGGCCTGCCGCAGTTCGAAGGCAGCAACGCCTGGGTCATTGCGGGCAGTCGCAGCCAGAGTGGCAAACCGCTGCTGGCCGGTGATCCGCACATTCGTTTTTCGGTGCCTTCGGTGTGGTACGAGGCGCAGCTGTCGGCGCCGGGGTTTGAACTCTACGGCCATCATCAGGCGCTGGTGCCGTTCGCGTTTCTGGGGCACAACCTGGATTTCGGCTGGAGCCTGACCATGTTCCAGAACGACGATCTGGATCTGATCGCCGAAAAGGTCAACCCGGACAACCCGAATCAGGTCTGGTATCGCGGCCAGTGGACCGACATGGTCAGCACCGAACAGCAAATCAACGTGAAGGGCCAGGCGCCGGTGACGATCACCCTGCGCCAGTCGCCGCACGGGCCGATCGTCAACGATGCCCTCGGCAGCGCCGCCGGCAAGACGCCGATTGCGATGTGGTGGGCGTTTCTCGAAACACCGAACCCGATCCTCGAAGGTTTCTATCAGCTCAACCGCGCCGACACACTGGCCAAGGCCCGCGCCGCTGCGGCCAAAGTGCAGGCGCCGGGGCTGAACCTGGTTTACGCCAACGCCAAGGGCGATATCGCCTGGTGGGCTTCGGCGCTGTTGCCCAAGCGCCCGGCCGGAGTGAAGCCGGGCTTCATTCTCGACGGCAGCACCGATCAGGCGGACAAGGACGGTTATTACCCGTTCAGCGCCAACCCGCAGGAAGAAAACCCGGCGCGTGGTTACATCGTCTCGGCCAACTTTCAGCCGGTTTCGCCGACCGGCATGGAGATTCCCGGTTACTACAACCTCGCGGATCGCGGTCAGCAGCTCAATCGACAGCTCAGCGACAAGAGCGTGAAGTGGACCAACGAAGCCAACCAAAAGCTGCAACTGGGCACCGCTACTGGCTACGGCCCACGCCTGTTGGCGCCGTTGCTGCCGGTATTGCGTGAAGCGGTCAGTGACCCGGCGCAACTGAAACTGGTCGAGCAACTCGCGCAGTGGCCAGGCGACTATCCGCTGGATTCGGTCAGTGCGACGCTGTTCAACCAGTTCCTCTACGACCTGGCCGATGCGGCGATGCGCGATGAGTTGGGCAATGACTTTTTCGACACGCTGCTGTCGACAAGGGTGATTGATTCAGCACTGCCCCGCTTGGCGGCAAATGCCGATTCAGCATGGTGGGACAACCGCAACACGCCGGCCAGGGAGACCCGCGCCGATATCGTCCGCACAGCGTGGCAGGCGAGCATCAAGCACCTGAAACTGACCCTTGGCGACGATGTCGCAGGCTGGCAATGGGGCACGGTACACACGCTGACTCACGGGCATCCGCTCGGGCAGCAGAAGCCGCTGGATCGCATTTTCAACGTCGGGCCGTTCGCGGCACCGGGTAGCCATGAAGTGCCGAACAACCTCTCGGCGAAAATCGGCCCGGCACCATGGCCAGTGACTTACGGGCCGTCGACCCGGCGTCTGGTGGACTTCGCCGACCCGGCGCACAGTCTGACGATCAATCCGGTCGGCCAAAGCGGTGTGCCGTTCGACAGCCATTACGACGATCAGGCTGAGGCGTATGTCGACGGGATGTATGTGCAGGCGCATTTCAGTGAGGAAGAGGTAACGGCGAATACGCGGAGTACGTTGAAGCTGCTTCCTGCACGGGCGCAGTAGAAGCGCCCCTCACCCCAGCCCTCTCCCGGAGGGAGAGGGAGCCAATTGGGGATTGCTCGATAATTTCGCAGACCTGAAAGAGCTTTGCCGAATCCATAGTCGACTGGATCGTGCAGGTCGATGTATGACGCAAGACACCTCGGTCGGCTCCCTCTCCCTCCGGGAGAGGGCTGGGGTGAGGGGATCGCGAACTCAAGCCAACCTACGCTCAAACCATTACCGCAAAATTCAGCCGAAACTGCTGCGGCGTCACGCCCAGCCTGCGGTTGAACACACTGCGCATGTGTTGCGCATCGCGAAACCCGCACTGATACGCCACGGTCTTAAGCGGTGCCGTGGTGCTTTCCAGCATCACCCGCGCCGCATCTACCCGCGCCCGCTCGACGAACTCCGCCGGCGTGACCTTGGCTTCCCGGGCAAACACCCGGGAGAAATTGCGCGCACTCATGTTCGCCGCATTGGCCAGATCGGCGATGGTCAGATCCCCGGTGAGATTGGCCAGCACATACAGTTGCACCAGCGCCACCGCCGAAGTCGGTTCCGCGTGCGGCGTCAGGAACGGGCTGAACTGCGATTGCCCGCCCGAGCGCTGAGTGAACACCACCAGACGCTTGGCCACGCTCAATGCCACCTCGGCACCCTGATCGCGCGCCAACAAATACAGCGACAGATCGATCCCTGCCGTCACCCCGGCCGAGGTGTAGAGCGCACCGTCCTCGACGTACAAGCGATCGGCTTCGACCTTCGTCGTCGGGCACAACTGTGCCAAGACCTCGGCATCGTTCCAGTGAGTCGTGACCGTGCGGCCCTCCAGCAGCCCCGCGCGCGCCAGCATGAAAGCGCCGTTGCAGATCGAACCGAAACGGTTTGCGCGGGCGCAGGCTTCACGCAGCCAACCGTCGAACGTCACGCCGAAATCCATGAACGGCAACTGCGGGCCACCGGCGACCAGCAGCAGGTCATAGGCTTCGATGGATTCGCTGAAATGACGATGGGCATTGAGGATCAAGCCGTTGGAACAGGCCATCGCTCCATGTTCGACGCCGACCACCTCCAGCCGATAGTGATCCTCGGGCGCGAGAAAACGATTGGCCTCGGCAAACACATCCATGGGACCGGTGACGTCGAGCGACTGCACGCCAGCAAATACCACGATGGCGACGGTTTTGTTCATGTTTTTTGAAGCCCCCTGTAACCCTGTGGCGAGGGGATTTATCCCCGTTGGGTTGCGAAGCAGCCCCAAGACCATACACCTCGTTGTGCCAGGCAGTCTTCATGGCTGGATTTACGACTGCTGCGAAGCCGAACGGGGATAAATCCCCTCGCCACAATGGATGGCATTCCAACTTGTGAAGGGCAGTTGGCACGATTTGCAGGTGGATTGGCAAGGATCGCAGCCATGCGTTGATTGTTCGGTATCAGCGTCGGGAACAGACTTTCCCCATCAGCGCCGCGACGGCGTTTTCCACGAGGAAGCTCAACATGACCACGACCATCGCCGGTATCAAAATCCCCGACAGCGCCCTCGCCCGGGCTACCACCGAATACATCCGCGACATCGAATCCGACCTGCTTTATCACCACTCGCGCCGGGTGTTTCTGTTCGGTGCACTGAGCGGCGAGCGTCAACAACTCGCCTATAACCCGGAGTTGTTGTACGTCGGCGCGATGTTCCATGACCTCGGTCTGGTCGAAGGTCATCGCAGTGACGACGAGCGTTTTGAAGTGGACGGTGCCAACGCCGCCGCCGACTTTCTCAAACCCTATGGCTTGAGCGATGACGACATCGAACAAGTGTGGCTGTCGATTGCCCTGCACACCACGCCGGGCGTACCCAAGCATCTGCGTCCGACCGTGGCGCTGGTGACCGCCGGTGTCGAAATGGACGTGTTGGGCATGGATTACGCCGCGTTCAGCACCGTGCAGCGCGAAGCGGTGGTGCATGCGCACCCGCGCGGGGAGGGTTTCAAGGAGTGCATCATCTGCGCGTTCGCCGACGGCCTGCGCCATCGTCCGCAGACGACGTTCGGCAATGTGAAGACCGATGTGCTGAAGGATCAGGTGCCGGGATTCAAGCCGATGAACTTCGTCGAAGTCATCCGCAAATCTCCCTGGATTGCCTGAAACCAAAACTGCCGCGAACCCTGTGGCGAGGGGATTTATCCCTTCGCCACAAAAGCCCATTCCAGAATCGGATTGGGGTTGACCTTAAAGTTGAGGCCAACCCTATTGGCTTACGCTGCTTCCGGTGCCGGTGCGCGACGCACGTCCGGCTGCTTCCACGAATCGGCAGCGCTTTCTTCGATGGCCTGCTGAATTGCTTTCTTGCGTGCTTCTTCAGCGCGGCGGCTGAAGAACCAGACCATGAACGTCACAATCGACACGGCCAGCAGAATCAGACTCGCCACCGCGTTGATCTCAGGCTTCACGCCCAGACGCACCGCCGAGAACACTTCCATCGGCAGGGTCGTCGAACCGGGGCCGGAGACGAAGCTCGCCAGTACCAGGTCGTCCAGCGACAGCGCAAACGACATCATGCCGCCCGCCGCCAGCGACGGCGCGATCATCGGAATGGTGATCAGAAAGAACACCTTCCACGGCCGTGCACCGAGATCCATCGCCGCTTCTTCGATCGACAGATCGAGCTCACGCAGACGCGCCGACACCACCACCGCCACGTACGCCGCACAGAACGTCGTGTGGGCGATCCAGATGGTGACAATGCCACGCTCCTGCGGCCAGCCGATCATCTGCGCCATGGCCACGAACAGCAGCAACAGCGACAGACCGGTGATCACTTCCGGCATCACCAGCGGCGCCGTCACCAGGCCACCGAACAGCGTGCGGCCCTTGAAACGGGTGATGCGCGTCAGTACAAACGCTGCCAGCGTACCCAGCGCCACCGCCGCAACCGCGGTGTAGCAGGCGATTTCCAGCGAACGCAGCACCGAGCCCATCAGTTGCGTGTTGTCGAGCAGGCCGACGTACCACTTGATCGACCAGCCGCCCCACACCGTCACCAGTTTCGAGGCGTTGAACGAGTAGATCACCAGGATCAGCATCGGCAAGTAGATGAACAACAAACCCAGAACCAGCATCAGGCTGGAGAAACGGAAGCGCTTCATTCTTTACCCTCCATTTCCTTGGCCTGACTGCGGTTGAACAGGATGATCGGCACAATCAGGATCGCCAGCATCACCACCGCCAGGGCGGACGCCACCGGCCAGTCACGGTTGTTGAAGAACTCTTGCCAGAGCACTTTACCGATCATCAGGGTTTCCGGGCCGCCGAGCAGTTCCGGGATCACGAACTCGCCCACCACCGGAATGAACACCAGCATGCAGCCGGCAATGATCCCGTTCTTGGACAGCGGAATGGTGATTTTCCAGAAGCTGTTGAAGGTGCTCGAACCGAGGTCGGAGGCGGCTTCCAGCAGACTGTGATCGTGCTTCACCAGGTTGGCGTACAGCGGCAGGATCATGAACGGCAGGTACGAGTAAACGACGCCGATGTACACCGCAAGGTTGGTGTTGAGGATCTGCAGCGGCTCGTCGATGAAGCCCATGCTCATCAGGAAACCGTTGAGCAGACCGTTGTTGCTGAGGATGCCCATCCACGCGTAAACGCGGATCAGGATCGCGGTCCAGGTCGGCATCATGATCAGCAGCACCAGCACCGTTTGCAGCTCTTTACGGGCGGTGGCGATGGCGTAGGCCATCGGGTAGCCGATCAGCAGGCACAACAGCGTGCTGAAAAACGCCATTTTCAGCGAGCCCAGGTAAGCGGCGATGTACAACTCGTCGCCCGCGAGCATCGCGTAGTTGCCCAGGTTCAGCAGCAATTGCAGCTTCTGCTCGGCGTACGTGTAAATCTCGGTGTACGGCGGGATGGCCACGTCGGCTTCGGCGAAGCTGATCTTCAGGACGATGAAGAACGGCAACATGAAGAACAGGAACAGCCAGATGAACGGGACCCCGATGACCAACTGCCGGCCATTGGGGATTATTCGGTTGATGCGGCGTTTGAATTTGCGCATGTTCATGAGCGAAGTACCACGCCACTGTCGTCTTCCCACCAGACGTAGACCTGATCACCCCAGGTCGGACGCGCGCCACGACGCTCGGCGTTGGCCACGAACGACTGCACCAGTTTGCCACTCGGCAATTCGACGTAGAACACCGAGTGACCACCGAGGTAGGCAATATCGTGCACCTTGCCGCTCGACCAGTTGTATTCGCAAGTCGGCTGGTCGGCGGTGACCAGCAGCTTCTCCGGACGGATCGCGTAGGTCACGGACTTGTCTTGCACCGAGGTGCTGATGCCGTGGCCGACGTAGATCTGCCGGTCGAGGTCCTTGCAGGTGATGGTCGCGTGGCCTTCGGCGTCGTCGATCACTTCACCTTCGAAGATGTTCACGTTACCGATGAATTCACAGACCAGGCGGCTGGTCGGGGTTTCGTAGATGTCGATCGGGCTGCCGATCTGGGCGATCCAGCCCAGGTGCATGATCGCGATGCGCTCGGCCATGGTCATGGCCTCTTCCTGGTCGTGCGTCACCATCACGCAGGTCACACCCACGCGCTCGATGATTTCCACCAGTTCCAGCTGCATCTGCGAGCGCAGTTTCTTGTCCAGTGCGCCCATCGGTTCGTCGAGCAGCAGCAGTTTCGGTCGTTTGGCCAGCGAACGGGCCAGCGCCACACGCTGACGCTGACCGCCGGACAGTTGATGCGGCTTGCGCTTGGCGTACTGGCTCATCTGCACAAGCTTGAGCATCTCGGCCACGCGAGCGTCGACCTCGGCTTTGGGAATCTTGTCCTGTTGCAGGCCGAACGCGATGTTCTGCGCCACGGTCATGTGCGGGAACAAGGCGTACGACTGGAACATCATGTTGATCGGTCGCTCGTACGGCGGCATGTCGGTGATGTCGACGCCGTCGAGGAAAATGCGCCCCTCCGTGGGCCGTTCGAACCCTGCCAGCATCCGCAGCAGAGTGGACTTGCCCGATCCCGAACCGCCGAGCAGGGCGAAAATCTCGCCTTTCTTGATTTCCAGGGACACATCGTCCACGGCAATCGTCTCGTCGAACTTCTTCGTGACCCGGTCGATTTTGACCAACACCTGTTTAGGTGTCTGGTCGCCCTCGAGGGCTTTCTTATAGGCGCCGGAGGCAACTGCCATTTACGAAACTCCCAACAAAATTGCAGTTCGCCCACGCAAGACGAACCCAGGATAGTTTTAGCGTTATTTGCCCGACTTGACCTTGGTCCAGCTACGGGTCATCAAACGCTGAATATTGGGTGGCAACTCGACCGACACGTAAGTCTTGTCGAGGACTGCTTGCGGTGGATAAACCGCTTCGTCGGTGCGAATGGATTGCTCCATCAGCTTGTCCGAACCCGGGTTGGGGTTGGCGTAACCGACGTAATCACTGACCTGGGCGATGACCTCAGGTTTCAGCAAATAGTTGATGAAGGCGTGGGCTTCCTTGACGTTGGACGAGTCCTTCGGAATCGCCAGCATGTCGAACCACAGCGCGCCGCCTTCTTTCGGGATCGAGTAGGCGATGTTCACGCCCTTCTTGGCTTCCTCGGCGCGGTGCTTGGCCTGGAAGATGTCGCCGGAGAAACCGATGGCCACGCAGATGTCGCCATTGGCCAGATCGCCGATGTATTTGGACGAGTGGAAGTAGGTCACGTAAGGACGCACCGCGAGCAACTTGTCGGTGGCCTTGGCGTAATCCTTGGGATCGGTACTGTTGGCGTTCAGGCCCATGTAGTTGAGCACGGTCGGCATCATTTCATCGGCCGAATCGAGGAACGCTACGCCGCAGCTGTGCAGCTTCTTGATGTTCTCAGGCTCGAACAGCACGCTCCAGGAATCGATCTTGTCGATACCGAGCACAGCCTTGACCTTGTCGACGTTGTAACCGATGCCGTTGGTGCCCCACAGGTACGGAACGGCGTAAAGGTTGCCCGGATCGTTCTGTTCCAGACGCTTGAGCAACACCGGGTCAAGGTTGGAATAGTTCGGAAGCTGCGACTTGTCGAGCTTCTGGAACGCGCCCGCCTTGATCTGCTTGCCGAGGAAGTGGTTCGACGGCACGACCACGTCGTAACCGGTACGCCCGGCGAGCAGTTTGCCTTCCAGGGTTTCGTTGGAATCGAACACGTCATAGACCGGTTTGATCCCGGTGGCTTTCTGGAAGTCCGCCAGGGTGGTCTCGCCGATGTAATCCGACCAGTTATAAATATGCACCGTACCGGCGGCCTGGGCTCCGACAGCAATCGTCAGGCCGGCAGTGGCCAGCAGGGCTTTGCGCAAAGAAGAAAAAATAGGCAAGTGGAGGTCCTCTAAATTAGTTGGGCCCAAGTTGCCCCGCGCTGCATGACAGCCATGACTGCCCGGCAACAAAACCGGCGCGCAACTTACCCTCGAAAAACCGTTCCAGCAAAACTTTCTGTCATTTAATTACACCGCTGGCCGCCCCGGCGAAGGCGACGGCCAGCGGTTGCTGCGTCAAACCGGTTTATTTACCGGATTTGATTTTGGTCCAGCTGCGCGTCATTTCACGCTGGGTGGCCGCTGGCAGATCGGCGATCGCATACAACTTGGCCTGCACGTCGGCTGGCGGGTAGATGCCTGGATCGCTGGTGATGTCTTTCTCTACCAGAGGGGTTGCAGCGGCGTTACCGTTCGGGAAGCGTACGGCGTTGGTGATGCCGGCCATGACTTCAGGCTTCTGCAGGAAGGTCATGAACTTGTAGGCGCCTTCAACGTTTTCGGCATCTTTAGGGATGGCGACCATGTCGAAGAAGCTGCCAGCGCCTTCCTTCGGAATGGCGTAGCTGACTTTCACCTTGTCACCGGCCTCGGCAGCACGGGACTTGGCCTGCTGCACGTCACCCGAGTAGCCGACCGCTACGCAGATGTTGCCGTTGGCCAGGTCCGAGATGTACTTGGAGGAGTGGAAGTAGGTGATCGAAGGACGAATCTTGAGGAACAGTTCCTCGGCTTTCTTGATGTCTTCTTTCTTCTGGCTGTCGGTTGGCAGGCCCAAGTAGTGCAGCGCGACCGGGAGCATTTCGGTCGGCGAATCGAGGAAGCTCACACCGCAGCCCTTGAGCTTGGCGATGTTCTCCGGCTTGAGCAGCACGTCCCACGAGTCGATGGTGTCGACGCCCAGTGCAGCCTTGACCTTCTCCGGGTTGTAACCGATGCCGATCGAACCCCACATGTACGGGAAGGCGTGCTTGTTGCCCGGGTCGCTGACCGAGACGGCCTTGAGCAGGTCCTGGTTCAGGTTCTTCCAGTTAGGCAGTTTGGACTGATCCAGTTCCTGATAAACGCCAGCCTTGATCTGCTTGGCCAGGAAGTTGTTGGACGGCACGACCACGTCGTAGCCGGACTTGCCTGCCAGCAGTTTGGCTTCCAGGGTTTCGTTGCTGTCGAATACGTCGTAGACCACCTTGATCCCCGACTCTTTCTCGAAGTTGGCGATGGTGTCCGGAGCGATGTAGTCAGACCAGTTGTAGACGTGCAACACCTTGTCGTCCGCGTGAACCGCACCCGCCATCATGCCCGCGACGGACAGGGCGAGCAGAGTCTTGCCAGCAAGCTTTTTACCTAATGCCTTCATGCGTCATGCTCCAAATTTTTCTTTTTTGAACCACATTGTTCAGCGGCCGAACCCGGACAACTGGAACCGCGGCTAGTCTGGCAAGATCCGAGGCGGTCTTTCAAGAAAAGACCAGCCTTTCTGACAGCTTTGAGCGAGTGCGCCGCAGCTCCCCCGCCCAAAGCCTAGCACTTAGCCCTGCAACGCACTGAGGGTCAGGTCCAGACACTTGCGTGCCTTTGTCACCAGTTCATCGATCTCCGCTTTGCTGATGACCAGCGGCGGCGCGATGATCATGGTGTCGCCCACGGCGCGCATGATCAGCCCGTTGTCGAAGCAGAACTGGCGGCAGATCATGCCGACGCCCTTGCCTTCGTAACGCTTGCGAGTGGCCTTGTCCTGCACCAGCTCGATGGCCCCCAGCAGACCGACTCCGCGCACTTCCCCCACCAACGGGTGATCGTTCAGCTCGCGCAGACGTTTCTGCAAATACGGTGCCGTTTCGTTGTGCGCGTTCTCGATAATTTTCTCGTCGCGCAGAATGCGGATATTTTCCAGGCCCACCGCTGCTGCCACCGGGTGACCGGAGTAGGTGAAGCCGTGGTTGAAGTCGCCGCCTTCGTTGAGCACCTTCACCACTTCGTCGCGCACGATCAGGCCACCCATCGGGATGTAACCAGAGGTCAGGCCTTTGGCGATGGTCATCATGTCGGGTTTGAGGTCGTAGAAATCGCTGCCGAACCACTGGCCGGTACGGCCGAAACCGCAGATCACTTCGTCGGCGACGAAGAGGATGTCGTACTTGGCGAGGATTTCCTTGATGCGCGGCCAGTAGGTGTCTGGCGGGATGATCACGCCGCCGGCGCCCTGGATCGGCTCGGCAATAAAGGCACCGACGTTGTCGACGCCGACTTCGAGAATCTTTTCTTCCAGCTGATTGGCCGCCCAGATGCCGAACTCTTCCGGCGACATGTCGCCGCCTTCAGCGAACCAGTACGGCTGGGCGATGTGGACGATGCCCGGGATCGGCAAGTCGCCCTGCTCGTGCATATAGGTCATGCCACCGAGGCTGGCGCCGGCCACGGTCGAACCGTGATAACCGTTCTTGCGGCTGATAATGACTTTCTTGTTCGGCTGGCCCTTGATCGCCCAGTAGTGGCGAACCATGCGCAACATGGTGTCGTTGCCTTCGGAGCCGGAACCGGTGAAAAACACGTGGTTCATGCCTTGCGGTGCGACGTCAGCGATAGCCTTGGCCAGTTCCAGCGCCGGCGGGTGGGCGGTCTGGAAGAACAGGTTGTAGTAAGGCAATTCGCGCATCTGTTTGGCGGCAGCGTCGGCCAATTCATCACGACCGTAACCGATGGCCACGCACCACAGACCGGCCATGCCGTCGAGGATCTTGTTGCCTTCGCTGTCCCACAGGTAAACGCCCTTGGCGTTGGTGATGATCCGCGGGCCTTTCTCTTTCAGCTGCTTGAAGTCGCTGAACGGGGCCAGGTGGTGATCATTGCTGAGTGCTTGCCACTCGCGGGTTTGCGGGTTGTTGCTGGTCATGCCAATTCTCCTTGTTATCGGTGAAGGCGCGGCACCTGAGCACCGCGCCCGGCGTATCAGACGGCGAAGAGCAGGTACTCACGCTCCCACGAACTGATCACGCGCTTGAAGTTTTCATGCTCGGCCCGCTTGACCGCGACGTAGCCAGTGATGAAAGTTTTGCCCAGGTATTTCTCGATGGTCGCGCTGTTTTCCATGCGTTCCAGTGCATCTTCGATGGTCAGCGGCAGGCGCAGGTTGCGTCGCTCGTAACCACGACCGACGACCGGTGCGCTTGGGTTCAGACCTTCAACCATGCCGATGTAACCGCAGAGCAGGCTCGCGGCAATCGCCAGGTACGGGTTGGCGTCGGCGCCCGGCAGACGGTTTTCCACCCGACGATTCTGCGGGCCGGCATCCGGCACGCGCAGACCCACGGTACGGTTCTCTTCGCCCCACTCCACGTTCACCGGTGCCGAAGTGTCCGGCAGGAAGCGGCGGAACGAGTTGACGTTCGGCGCGAACAGCGGCAGCAATTCCGGAATCAGTTTCTGCAAGCCACCGATGTGGTGCAGGAACAACTGGCTCATGGTTCCGTCTTCATTGGAGAAGACGTTCTTGCCGGTTTCGATGTCGATGATGCTCTGGTGCAAGTGCATCGCACTGCCCGGCTCGCCGGTCATCGGCTTGGCCATGAAGGTCGCAGCCACGTCATGCTTGAGCGCGGCTTCGCGCATGGTGCGTTTGAACACCAGAATCTGATCGGCCAGCGACAGCGCGTCGCCGTGACGGAAGTTGATTTCCATCTGCGCCGTGCCGTCTTCGTGGATCAGCGTGTCGAGATCCAGTTCCTGCAGCTCGCACCAGTCGTAGACGTCTTCAAACAACGGGTCGAATTCGTTCGCTGCTTCAATGGAGAACGACTGACGGCCGATTTCCGGACGCCCCGAGCGACCGATCGGCGGCTGCAACGGATAGTCAGGGTCGTCACTGCGCTTGGTCAGGTAGAACTCCATCTCCGGCGCCACGATTGGCTGCCAGCCTTTATCGGCGTAGAGCTTGAGGACTTTCTTGAGCACGTTGCGCGGCGACAGCTCGATCGGGTTGCCTTGCTTGTCGTAGGTGTCGTGGATCACCTGAGCCGTTGGCTCGATGGCCCATGGCACCAGGTACACGGCGTTCTGGTCGGGGCGGCAGATCATGTCGATGTCGGCCGGGTCGAGCAGTTCGTAATAAATGTCGTCTTCGACGTAGTCGCCGGTCACGGTCTGCAACAGAACGCTCTCTGGCAGGCGCATGCCTTTTTCGGCGATGAACTTGTTGGTCGGCGAGATCTTGCCCCGGGTGATACCGGTCAAGTCGCCGATCATGCATTCGACTTCTGTGATCTTGTGGTCTTTCAACCAATCGGTGAGCTGGTCGAGGTTGTTACTCATAAATGCCTCTGGGCTGAGTCTCCTGACAGTCTGTCAGGCAAGTTTGACGCCTTGGCGTCGCGTTAAAGGGGGCTTGCTTGCGCGCAGTGCCGGCTTACGCCCGGCACCGCGCATCGACAATGAAAGAGGAGCTTACCTGCCCTTTACGCTGGCGTTGCATTTCCTGTGCACACTCGAGGCGAGCAACGCGTGCAGAATCACGAGCACGGCTTGAGGAGCCGCACAGGCTTTGGAAGAGAAAGAGATCTATATTGAAAGGAGACGCCATAAACCGGATGCTTGCCCGTGCGTCCAGAATATCGGACGTTGCCGTTTCGGCTATTGCGCACGAGACCTTCGTCGGCAAGCCACAAGCCTGACTGGCAGCGCTACGGACGGATTTGTCGCCACTGATGTGATGAGCATGCAGACCGGACTGTTGCGAGCAGTCGGTGACGCCGATTATCGGCAGGCGAGACATGAAGCACCCCGGTATTATTGCTGTTATGGGTTTGATCCGAGCTTAGCCTTGTTCATTTTTTTACACAACACCCCCGTAAAAAATACAACACGGCCTGCTCAAGCCCGCGGGTGCCAAGCGCTTCAAGGACTAAAAACCGCCCAAAAGTGCCCCATAAATGCCCTCACAGCGCTTTTTTAGGGCAAAAAAGGCCTCGCTTGACTTCGGCAGGCCGTTCGGGTTGACTGAAACCAGAAAAGATCAATGATTGATATTTTTAACAACAAAGGTGTTGCATCATGTCGGTACCCCCGCGTGCCGTTCAGCTTAACGAAGCGAACGCGTTCCTTAAGGAACATCCTGAGGTTCTGTACGTTGACCTTCTGATTGCGGATATGAATGGTGTGGTGCGCGGCAAGCGCATTGAACGCACCAGCCTCCACAAGGTTTACGAGAAAGGCATCAACCTGCCGGCCTCTCTATTTGCTCTGGATATCAATGGTTCAACGGTGGAAAGCACCGGCCTGGGCCTGGACATCGGCGACGCCGACCGTATCTGCTATCCAATCCCCGACACCCTGTGCAATGAGCCATGGCAGAAGCGCCCAACCGCGCAACTGTTGATGACCATGCACGAACTCGAAGGCGATCCTTTCTTCGCCGATCCGCGCGAAGTGCTCCGTCAAGTTGTTGCAAAGTTTGACGAGCTTGGCTTGACCATCTGCGCCGCATTCGAACTCGAGTTCTACCTGATCGACCAGGAAAACGTGAACGGCCGTCCACAGCCACCACGCTCGCCGATCTCCGGCAAACGCCCGCACTCGACTCAGGTTTACCTGATCGACGACCTCGACGAATACGTCGACTGCCTCCAGGACATTCTGGAAGGTGCCAAAGAGCAAGGCATCCCGGCCGACGCCATCGTCAAGGAAAGTGCCCCGGCGCAGTTCGAAGTGAACCTGCACCACGTCGCCGACCCGATCAAGGCGTGCGACTACGCGGTACTGCTCAAGCGCCTTATCAAGAACATCGCCTACGACCATGAAATGGACACCACCTTCATGGCCAAGCCTTACCCGGGTCAGGCTGGCAATGGTCTGCACGTCCACATTTCGGTACTCGACAAAGATGGCAAAAACATTTTTGCCAGCGAGGATCCCGAGCAGAACGCCGCACTGCGTCACGCGATCGGCGGTGTGCTCGAGACCCTGCCGGCGCAGATGGCTTTCCTCTGCCCGAACGTCAACTCGTACCGTCGTTTCGGCGCACAGTTCTATGTGCCGAACTCGCCGTGCTGGGGTCTGGACAACCGTACCGTGGCGATTCGCGTACCGACCGGCTCATCCGATGCCGTACGTATCGAACACCGCGTGGCCGGCGCCGATGCCAACCCGTACCTGCTGATGGCTTCGGTACTGGCTGGTGTGCACCACGGTCTGACCAACAAGATCGAACCGGGCGCGCCTGTCGAAGGCAACAGCTACGAGCAGAACGAGCAAAGCCTGCCGAACAACCTGCGCGATGCATTGCGTGAGCTGGACGACAGCGAGGTCATGGCCAAGTACATCGATCCGAAATACATCGATATCTTTGTGGCCTGTAAGGAAAGCGAGCTGGAGGAGTTCGAACACTCCATCTCCGACCTTGAGTACAACTGGTATCTGCATACCGTTTAAGCGGATTGCAGCTGCAAAAAACGCCGTGGGCTGATTCAGCCTGCGGCGTTTTTTTATGGCCGACACAATAGAAGGGGAATGGCCGCCTTCGGCGGTTCGGGAGCAAGCCCCCTCCCACAGGGGATATCCCGTGAGCAGGCATTTTGAGTACACAGAAAATCAACTGTGGGAGGGGGCTTGCTCCCGAAGACGGCCGACAAGACAACATCGAACCCGGCTCGTACAATGCCCGCTGCCCCGCAGGAGACTTTCATGACGCGACCCGCCCCCGTTCGCAAACCCCGTGCCCGCAGTCAGGCGCGGATCGATTCGATACTCGACGCCGCGCGCACGCTGCTGGCCGCCGAGGGTGTGGCCAGTCTGTCGATCTACAGCGTGGCCGAGCGCGCGCAGATTCCGCCCTCCTCCGTTTACCACTTCTTCGCCAGCGTCCCGGCGTTGCTCGAAGCACTCACCGCTGACGTGCACGCCGCGTTTCGCGCTTGCCTGCAAGCGCCGATTGATCACGAGGCTCTGTGCGACTGGCGTGATCTTTCGCGTCTGGTTGAACGGCGGATGCTGGAAATCTACGACGAAGACGCCGCCGCCCGCCAGTTGATCCTCGCCCAGCACGGACTCACCGAAGTGACGCAGGCTGACCGTCAGCACGACATTGAATTGGGCGACCTGATGCACAAGTTGTTCGACCATCACTTCGAACTGCCGAGACTGCCGAGCGATGTCGACGTGTTTGCGCTGGCGATGGAATTGGGCGACCGCGTCTACGCCCGATCAGTCCAGCAGCACGGGCAAATCACGCCGCGCATGGCGGAGGAAGGCATGCGCGTATTCGATGCTTACCTGGGTTTGTACCTGCCGCTTTACCTGCCCAAGCGAACGACTGCCGTCTGACCGGCAGCCGCGCCTTACAAGGCCGTCTGTTCAGATTGCCCGCAGCAGAATCCTGTCGATGGAATGATCGGCCGACTTGTTGAGTATCAGACTGGCCTTGTCGCGGGTCGGCAGGATGTTCTCAACGAGGTTTTTCAAGTTGACCCGATCCCAAGTACCGGACGCCACTGACAGCGCCTCGTCATTCGACAGGCTCTTGTACTTGTTGAAGTAAGACTCGTCGGACTGAAATGCGGTGTTCTTCAAGTACACAAAGCGTTCGAGGTACCACTTCTTGATGTCTTCTTGCGCGGCATCGACGTAGATCGAAAAGTCGACGAAATCGAGGACGTTCAAACTGTCGCGCTTGTCCTCTTGCAGCACATTCAAACCTTCCAGAACGATGATATCGGGCGACTGAATGGTCTGCGTCTCATCGGCAAGAATGTCGTACTGAACGTGCGAGTAGACCGGAATCTGCACCGGGTTGCCTTCGTTGCGCACGGCGTGCAAAAAGTCGAGAAGAAGCGCCCGGTCGTAGGACTCGGGAAAGCCTTTGCGATGCAATAGGTTGTTCTTTTCGAGGGTCGCCAGCGGAAACAGGAACGAGTCGGTGGTCACCAACTGCACATCCGGCGAGCCCGGCCACGACGACAAAAGCGCCGACAAGACCCGGGCAAAACTGCTTTTACCTACCGCGACACTGCCGGAGATGCCAATGACAAAGGGTGGTTTGTGCGCAGGCTCGCCCAGAAATTCACTGTGCACCTGACCCAGCGACCGCGCCGCGGCTGCGTGCAGATTCAACAGGCGCGCCAGAGGCAGCAGAATGGTTTCTACTTCCTCTCGCGTGATGGGCTGTGTCGGACTGATCAGCGCATTCATTTGCGCAGACGAAAGGCTCTGCGCCGCATCGTCCCGGAAGGCAGACCATTGCTCGCGAGTGAATTCCCGGTACTCGCGGTGAGCGGGCGAATGCCCTGCGGCATTCTGCTTAGTCGTCATAATCTTCCTGTAGGCGCCCTGACAAAAGCCGGAACATAGCAGATCTGCCCGGCGCCTCCAAACCAACAACCGTGCGCCTGAATATCCATTGAAAAGCACGCATGAAAAAACCCCGGAGGGTTAAAGCCGTCCGGGGCCCTGTGTACCGCATCGATTACAACTTGGCGATCGATACCTCGGTGGATTTCACAAAGGCGATCACTTCGCTGCCGACCACCAGTTCCAGCTCCTTGACCGAACGGGTGGTGATCACCGAAGTGACGATGCCCGAAGCGGTCTGCACGTCGATTTCCGACAGCACGTCGCCGAGGACGATTTCCTTGATCGAGCCTTTGAACTGGTTGCGCACGTTGATGGCTTTGATAGTCATGGCATTGATTCCTGTCGTTGATAGAACTTGAGTTATTGCGCCCAACGCAGTTGCGTAGGCAGGGGTGAAACAGGTTCCGGCTCCGGCGGTTCGCCAGGCAGGGACAAAACACGGTTGAGCACTTCGGTTTCCAGCGCCGCCAGCCGGTGCGATCCGCGTACTCGCGGGCGTGGCAGCTCCACAGGCAGATCGAGACCGACTTCGCCGTCCTCGATCAGAATCACCCGGTCGGCAATCGCCACCGCTTCGCTGACGTCGTGGGTCACCAGCAGCACGGTGAAACCGTGTTGCTGCCAAAGACGTTCGATCAGTTGCTGCATTTCAATGCGGGTCAGCGCATCCAGTGCGCCGAGCGGTTCGTCGAGCAACAGCAGACGCGGCTGATGGATCAACGCCCGGGCCAGCGCGACACGCTGCTTTTGACCGCCGGACAACGCCGCCGGCCATTCATTGGCGCGGTCGGCCAGACCGACCGCTTCCAATGCGTCCAGTGCTTGCGGACGCCAGTTGCCCTTGAGGCCGAGACCGACGTTGTCGATGATCCTTTTCCACGGCAGCAGCCGCGCTTCCTGGAACATCAATCGGGTGTCTTCCCGCGCATCGCTGAGCGGCGCGGCGCCGGCCAGCAAGTCGCCGCCAGTCGGCTGGTCGAGGCCGGCAAGCAAGCGCAGCAATGTACTTTTGCCGCAGCCACTGCGCCCGACCACGGCGACGAACTGCCCCGCCGGAATGTGCAGATCGATATCGCGCAGCACTTGCCGCGCGCCGAAGGTTTTCTGCAGATTGCGCACCGCCAGCGGAATCCCGCGTAGCAGACGTGGAGGTTGTTGAGCGGTCATGCCGCACCTCCTTTGGCAACCTGATAGGCCGGATGCCAGCGCAACCACACGCGTTCAAGTCCGCGAGCCGCGAGGTCAGCGAGCTTGCCCAACACCGCATAAAGCAGGATCGCCAGCACCACCACGTCGGTCTGCAAAAACTCCCGGGCGTTCATCGCCAGGTAGCCGATGCCGGAACTGGCCGAGATGGTTTCCGCGACGATCAGCGTCAGCCACATAAAGCCCAGTGCGAAGCGCACGCCGACCAGAATCGAAGGCAGCGCACCCGGCAGAATCACCTGCCAGAACAGGCTGAAACCGCTCAAACCATAACTGCGCGCCATCTCCACCAGCGCCGGGTCGACGTTGCGAATGCCGTGATAAGTGTTGAGGTAGATCGGGAACAACGTCCCCAGCGCCACCAGAAAAATCTTCGCCGACTCGTCGATGCCGAACCACAGAATCACCAGCGGGATCAGCGCCAGATGCGGCACGTTGCGGATCATCTGCACCGAGCTGTCGAGCAGGCGCTCGCCCCACTTCGACAGGCCAGTGATGAAACCCAGCGCCAGACCAATGCTGCCACCGATGGTGAAGCCCAGCGCCGCGCGCCAGCCGCTGATCGCCAGGTGCGTCCAGATTTCACCGCTGCGCACCAGGCTTACGCCGGCCTCGATCACCGCCACCGGCGCCGGCAGAATCCGCGTCGACAACCAACCCGCCGACACCGACAACTGCCACACCGCCAGCAACAACACCGGCAACGCCCAGGGCGCGAGGCTGTGGATAATCTTCTTCATGGCGCGCCTCAGCTCTGCGACGCGGCTTTGGGAAGAATGTCGTTGGCGACCATCTCGCCGAACGGGCTGACATAACCGGCGCTTTTCGGCAGTTCCGGGCGTTCGATATCGAGGTGCGGGAACAGCAGTTCAGCGACGCGATACGACTCTTCGAGGTGTGGATAACCGGAAAAGATGAAGGTGTCGATGCCCAGATCGGCGTATTCCTTGACGCGCGCCGCCACGGTCGGGCCATCGCCGACCAGCGCCGTCCCGGCACCGCCGCGCACCAGACCAACGCCGGCCCAGAGGTTCGGGCTGACTTCGAGGTTGTCGCGGCTGCCACCGTGCAGTGCGGCCATGCGTTGCTGGCCGACCGAATCGAAACGCGCCAGCGAGGCTTGCGCACGCTTGATGGTGTCGTCATCCAGATGCGAGATCAGGCGATCCGCCGCTTGCCAGGCTTCGGCGTTGGTTTCACGGACGATCACATGCAGACGGATGCCGAAGCGCACGGTGCGACCGAGCTTGGCGGCTTTGGCGCGCACCTGTTCGATCTTCTCCGCCACCGCCGCTGGCGGCTCGCCCCAGGTCAGGACCATTTCCACTTGTTCGGCCGCCAGATCCTGCGCCGCTTCCGATGAGCCACCGAAGTACAGCGGCGGACGCGGTTGCTGGATCGGCGGATAGAGCAATTTGGCGCCCTTCACGCTGATGTGCTGACCGTCGTAATCAACGGTTTCGCCTTCCAGCACACGACGCCAGATGCGGGTGAATTCCACCGAGGCCTGATAGCGTTCTTCGTGGCTGAGGAACAGACCGTCACCGGCCAATTCTTCAGGATCACCACCGGTCACCAGATTGAACAGTGCACGACCGCCAGACAGACGATCCAGCGTGGCTGCCTGTCGCGCCGCCACCGTCGGGGAAATGATCCCGGGGCGTAGGGCGACAAGGAATTTCAGCCGCTGGGTCACCGGGATCAGTGATGCCGCGACCAGCCACGAGTCTTCGCAGGAGCGGCCGGTAGGAATCAGCACACCACCGAAACCCAGACGATCCGCCGCTTGCGCGACCTGTTGCAGATAACCGTGGTCAACGGCGCGGGCGCCTTCGGCGGTGCCAAGGTAATGGCCGTCGCCGTGGGTAGGCAGGAACCAGAAGATATTGAGGCTCATGGAGTGGTCTCCTTGGGGATTCGAATTACTGCGCTTTAGCCACAGCGGCCGGTGGTGTCCAGATCACATCCTTGATGCTCAGCGGCTTGGGAATCAGCTTGAGCTGGAAGAACGTGTCAGCGATTTTCTGTTGTGCGGCGACTACTTCCGGCGTCAGGAACAGCGCGCCGTAACCCTGGCGTTTCACCGAGGTCAGCGTGATGTCCGCCGGCAGGCCGAGCAGTGGCGCAACTTGTTGAGTCACATCTTCAGGATTGGCTTTCGACCACTCACCCACCGCGCGCACTTCCTCGACAAGGGTCTTGATGACCTCGGGATTTTTCTGTGCGTAAGGCTTGGTCGCGAGATAGAACTGGTGGTTGTCGACGATGCCTTTGCCGTCACGCAGGGTGTGCGCTTGCAGTTGTTGCTCGGCGGCCGCCTGGTACGGATCCCAGATGACCCAGGCATCGACGCTGCCACGTTCGAACGCGGCGCGGGCATCGGCCGGCGGCAGGAATACGGTTTGAATGTCGGAGTACTTGAGGCCGGCGTCTTCCAGCGCACGCACCAGCAGGTAGTGGACGTTGGAGCCCTTGTTCAGCGCGACTTTCTTGCCCTTGAGATCCGCCACCGATTTGATCGGCGAATCTTTCGGCACGAGGATCGCTTCGCTGTTCGGCGCTGGCGGCTCGTAGGCCACGTAGAGCAGATCGGCACCGGCCGCCTGAGCGAAGACTGGTGGGGTTTCGCCGGTAACGCCGAAGTCGATCGAGCCGACGTTCAGGCCTTCCAGCAGTTGCGGGCCGCCGGGGAATTCAGTCCATTGCACGTCCACGCCTTGGGCGGCCAGACGTTTTTCCAACGTCCCTTTGGCTTTGAGCAGCACCAGCGTGCCGTATTTCTGATAACCGATCCGCAATGTCTCGGCTTGAGCTTGAGTGATGGCGCCGAAGGTGACAGCCGCAGCAAACAGAGCGACCAGACCACGACGCAAAAATACAGTGCGCATAGCGCTCTCCTTTTTGCTGTTGGGTTTTGGCTGCACCTGCTTGCCCGTTGGCGGGCGAGTAAGGCCAGTACTTCAAGTTTCGGTGAGACTTAAATGCTCCAGCGAGCACTCAACAAACGTTCATTCAACAAGCCCGGTTCCAGCGGTTTCGGCCGACGGGCCATCGCGCCGACAAACTGATCCAGCGCTTCGTGCAGACGCTGCTCCAGTGCCGGCGCCAGTTGCGCGGCGGCACTGCCTTCGCCGTAAGCGATCTGGCTGTCCTCGGCAAAAATCCCCTGGAGCATTTCCTGAGCCTTCAACGCCGACAACACTGGCTTGAGCGCGTAATCGACTACCAGCATGTGGGCGATGCTTCCACCAGTAGCCATCGGCAAGACAATCTTGTGGTTCAGGGCGCGCTCGGGCAGCAGATCCAGCAAGGTCTTCAGGGCGCCGGAGAACGACGCTTTGTAAACCGGCGTGGCGATCAGCAGGCCGTCGGCGTTTTCGATCTGTTGCAGCAGGTCGAGCACTTTCGGGCTGTCGAAGCGGGCGTGGAGTAGATCCTCGGCCGGGAAGTCCCGCACCTGATAACTCACCACTTCCACTCCTTGCGCCTGCAACCAGCGTTGCGAGCGCTCCAGCAGCACCCCGGAACGGGAGCGCAGGCTGGGACTGCCACCGAGTGAGACGACCAACATTCAGACAATTCCTTAAGCGTTACAGGCGATTCGCGGGTTGCGATCTCGCTTCGATGGGAGTGACCTTACCAGCTGATTTATATATCCATAAATCATATTTATTCATTTGGTTATACGATTAAGAGATATGCGAGCCGCGTTTTCCCGGACGAAAAAAAGGCCGTCGAAACGGCCTGAAATCCCCTGCTTAGTGGTTCTGAATTCTGTGTCGCTCAAGCCGACGCCTTCGCGAGCAAGCCCGCTCCCACAGGGGAACGCATTCCAGAATGTGGGAGCGGGCTTGCTCGCGAAAGCGGTGGTGACTACACCGCAAAATTTACGGATTCACTTGTTCGGCTGTGGGGTGAGGCGCAGATAAGGCTTCACTGCGCGGTAGCCCTTCGGAAAGCGTTGCTTGATTTCGTCTTCGTCCTTGAGCGACGGCACGATCACCACCTCGTCACCGTCCTGCCAGTTGGCCGGGGTGGCCACTTTGTAGTTGTCGGTGAGCTGCAGCGAATCGATCACCCGCAGAATCTCGTGGAAATTGCGCCCGGTGCTCGCCGGGTAGGTGATGGTCAGGCGGATTTTTTTGTTCGGATCGATCACGAACAAAGAACGCACGGTCAGTGTGTCGTTGGCGTTCGGGTGGATCAGGTCGTACAAATCCGAGACTTTACGATCAGCATCGGCCAGGATCGGGAAGTTGACGATTGTGCTCTGGGTTTCGTTGATGTCTTCGATCCACTTGTGGTGCGAATCCACCGGGTCGACCGACAGCGCGATGGCCTTGACGCCGCGCTTGCTGAACTCATCCTTGAGCTTGGCGGTGAAGCCCAGCTCGGTGGTGCACACCGGGGTGAAGTCCGCCGGGTGGGAGAACAGCACGCCCCAGCTATCGCCCAGCCACTCGTGGAAACGAATCTTGCCGGCGCTGGAATCCTGTTCGAAATCGGGGGCGATGTCGCCGAGTCTGAGGCTCATGGTGCTGCTCCTGATGAGTTGTTGGAGACCTCAACTGTAGCTCGGGTTTTGCCATCATGAAAAAGAATAAATAAATAGATATTTAGATCTATAAAGAATATTAAACATCTGTTCACTGGACGCTCGGCGCCATCGCGACGAACATCGGTCGCAAGGTTCGAGAAGGCCTTGAGTTGCTGCAAAGAGGGAAATTCGGGGAGGACTTACGGGGGTGAGTCTGACTCGAAAACGCAAAAGCCCCGTCCGGCGCGATGCCGGACGGGGCTTTTTTTACATCAGATACTTGAGCGCTATTACAGCAGCGGGATCGAGTAGCTGAGGATCAGACGGTTTTCATCCTGGTCGCGAACGCCCGGAATGTTGGTACGCCAGGTGGCGTTTTTCCACATGAAGCCGACGTTCTTCAACGGGCCTTCCGGTACGACATAACCTACGGTCAGGTCGCGCTCCCACTCGGAAGCGTTGTTAACGGTCTGCACACCACGGGCGTTGACGGTATCGATGTCATCACCGTGCAGGTAAACCAAGCCAGCGGTCAGGCCAGGTACGCCGACCTTGGCGAAGTCATACGAGTAGCGTGCCTGCCAGGTTTTTTCGCCAGCACGACCGAACTTCTGGATTTGCATGTCGGTGATGGTGTAGTTCGACGAACCGTCGCCTTGGTTGAGCCAAGGGAAGTCGCTGCTGCCGTTGGAAACCTGGTAGCCGCCACCGAAGGTATGACCTTCAACGGTGTACAGGAACAGACCGCTGTACAGATTGTTGTCGACTTTGCCTTTACCACTTGGCATGCCGGTGTAGTTACCAGTGCTGTAATAAGCCGGCGTGTTGGAGTTGGCGCCATCGTCCGAGCTGTTGAAGTAGCGGAAGTCGGACTTCAGCACGCCCGGGCCGATTGCCCAGTTGTGAACCAGACCCAGGAAGTGTTGCTTGTAGAAATCTTCCAGGTTGCCGTAGTAATACTGGGCAGTCAGGTCTTTGGTGATCTTGTAGTCACCACCGGCGTAGATGAACTTGTTGCTATTAGCGCTACGCGGGGCCGCGCCGTTAATAGACAGGTTCTCGTTGTTGCTGGAGTTACGACCTTTCACAGCTTCGATCTGACCACCGACCAGAGTCAGGTCCTTGATCTCGCCGGAAGTGATCTGGCCACCTTGCCAGGTTTGTGGCAGCAGACGGCCGTCGTTGGTCACGATAACCGGGTTTTTCGGCTGCAGGGTACCCAGCTTCAGTTCAGTCTGGGAGATCTTGGCTTTGGCAGTCAGACCCAGGCTGGAGAAGTTATCGACCGCTTGGCCATTGGATTCGCTTGGAAAAACAGTGCCGCCGTAACCGGTACCAGGGCTGCCGTTAGCCGCAACGTTACCGTTGGTGCCACCGCCCGAGTCCAGACGTACGCCCAGCAGGCCGATAGCGTCGATACCAAAACCGACGGTGCCTTGGGTGTACCCGGAAATGAAGCGCAGATCGAAGCCTTGGCCCCATTCTTCGTTGCGGCTCGGTTCGGCAGTGCCGCTACGGTTATCAGTGTTGATGTAGAAGTTACGCAGCCCCAAAGTAGCCTTGCTGTCTTCGATGAAACCGGCGGCGCCTGCCTGCTGCGCCATAACCCCTACGGCCACAGCCAGGGCCAAGGTGGACTTGTTCATGTAAAGCTCCTCTCGTTTCTAATTCTTGTATTCCTGGTCCGGGTCGAATGCCTGGATCCTAAGATGCGCGATTAGCGCCAGTTCGTGACTGACAAGTCAATCGTAACTTTGTGTGTCTACGACCAAGGTCTAATCGCAGTGATTTGGTCCGTGCAGAGTAAAGATTTCCTGATAAACCCAAAAAGAATTTATTCATTCTTTTTCATACCATTCGGGAATATGGCCATTAAGTGGCCATCTGCACCGCGATACAGCGTATCGGCGACTAAGCTCATTCCTAAATGGTATTTGTTAGCCTTTTTTTAGATCGATTAGCTTTGGCGCTACCCCAAATCGTCAAACCCTATCGAAAAGGCGACGCCATGATGGCCAAACGCGCACTATCTAGTCAATTTGTTACAGTTTGTGTATCAGCGCTGATTTCTTTTTCCGCCCACGCCGCCAACCTCACAGTGGGCTATCAGACGGGCATCGACCCCAGCAAAGTCCCGCAGGCCGAGGGTCTCTACGAGAAAACCATCGGCGAGAAAATCGACTGGCGCCGTTTCAACAGCGGCCCGGAAGTTGTGACAGCCATCGCTTCCGGCGACGTACAGATCGGTAACCTAGGCTCCAGCCCGTTGGCGGCTGCCGCCTCGCGCAATCTGCCGATTGTTGCCTTCATCGTCTCGGCGCAGATCAATGCCGCCGAAGCGCTGGTCGTGCGCAACGGCAGCGGTATCAACAAGCCCGAAGACCTGATCGGCAAAACCATCGCCACGCCGTTCGTCTCCACCTCCCACTACAGTCTGCTCGGCGCCCTCAAGCACTGGGGCCTGGACACCTCGAATGTCAAAGTGGTGAACCTGCAACCGGCGGAAATCGCGGCGGCGTGGAAGCGTGGCGACATTGACGGGGCGTTTGTCTGGTCGCCGGCCCTGGGCGAAATCCGCAAGACTGGCAAGACCCTGACCGACGCCGCACAGGTCGGCCAATGGGGCGCGCCGACCTTTGAAGTCTGGGTCGCCCGCAAGGACTTTGCCGAGAAGCATCCTGACGTCGTGGCCAAATTTGCCAAGGTCACGCTGGACGCGTTCGCCGATTACGCCAGCCATAAAGACAGCTGGACCGCGGACTCGGCGCCCGTACAAAAAATCGCCAAACTGACCGGTGCCAATGCAGCCGATGTACCGGAATTACTGGCCGGTTCGGCATTCCCGGATGCCAAAGCACAACAAACCACCGCGCTGCTGGATGGCGGCACGGCGAAGGCGATTGGTGAGACGGCGAAGTTTTTGAAGGAACAGGGCAAGGTTGAAACGGTGCTGCCGGATTATTCGCCGTACGTCAGCGCGAAATTCATCACCGAATAACTGCGAAATTCATCACTGGCGGAATGAAAACCTGTGGCGAGGGGATTTATCCCCTTGCCACAAAAGCACCTCACCTGTCTTCAGAGGGTCTTTTCGAAGATCTTCGAGTTGCGCTGATAGTTGTACAGCGACGCCCGTGCCGCTGGCAGACGCTCGACGCTGCTCGGCTCGAAACCGCGCTCGCGGAACCAGTGCGCGGTGCGGGTGGTGAGTACGAACAGAGTTTTCAAACCCTGAGCCCGGGCACGAGTCTCGATACGCTCCAGCAGTTCATCACCGCGACCGCCGTGGCGATACTCCGGGTTCACCGCCAGGCAAGCCAATTCTCCGGCATCCGAATCGGCAATCTGATACAGCGCCGCACAGGCGATGATCATGCCTTCACGTTCGACCACGCTGAACTGCTCGATCTCACGCTCCAGCACTTCGCGCGAACGGCGCACCAGAATCCCCTGCTCTTCCAGCGGACTGATCAGGTCGAGCAAGCCGCCGACGTCTTCAATCGCCGCCTCACGCACCAACTCGAATTGCTCCTGGGCCACCAGCGTACCGCCACCGTCACGGGTGAACAGCTCGGTCAGCAACGCGCCATCCTCGGCATAACTGACGATGTGGCTACGCGCCACGCCACCACGGCAAGCCTCGGCAGCGGCATCCAGCAGCTCCGCCTGATAGTTGCTGCCCAGACGCTGCAGGTGCGCCGGCACTTGTTGCGGACGCAGTTCGCGCACCAGTCTGCCGTTTTCATCGATCAGGCCGAGGTCGGCACCGAACAGCAGCAGCTTGTCGGCGCCCAGATCAATGGCGGCTCGGGTGGCGACGTCTTCGCAAGCGAGGTTGAAGATTTCACCGGTCGGCGAGTAGCCCAGCGGCGACAGCAGCACGATGGAGCGCTCGTCGAGCAGACGGTTGATGCCTTTGCGGTCGACCCGACGCACTTCGCCGGTGTGGTGATAATCGACGCCTTCGAGCACACCGATCGGCCGCGCAGTGACGAGGTTGCCGCTGGCCACCCGCAGACGCGAGCCCTGCATCGGCGAAGAAGCCATGTCCATCGACAGCCGTGCCTCGATGGCAATGCGCAACTGGCCAACGGCGTCGATCACGCACTCAAGCGTCGCGGCATCAGTGATGCGCATGCCGTGGTGGTAATGCGGCGTCAGGCCGCGAGCGGCGAGGCGGGTTTCAATCTGTGGGCGGGAACCGTGCACCAGCACCAGGCGCACGCCAAGGCTGTGCAGCAAGACGATGTCGTGGACGATGTTGCCGAAGTTCGGATGCTCCACGCCGTCGCCGGGCAGCATGACGACGAAGGTGCAGTCGCGGTGGGCATTGATATAAGGAGACGCGTGGCGAAGCCAATTGACGTATTCGGGCATGAACCTGGGCCTGTAATAAATAGCAGCCGGAAAAAAGGGCGAAACGGAAAACGCACAGCGGGCTGATGGTTATCGTCGGAACAGGCTTGGCGACACGCGCGCTCTCCTCATGAATACGGGTTGGGATGCAGGCAATTTACAGCGTTTGATCGAACAAAACACATACCCCTGTGGGAGCGGGCTTGCTCGCGAATACGGTGTGCCAGAAACATTGAAGCCGACTGACACGACGTCTTCGCGAGCAAGCCCCCTCCCACATGGGGTCAGCGTCCAGCCTCGGAAGGTTTGTCCGGGCTCAGGCAGTAATGTTCAATCAGTTGCCGTAATAGATGCACGGTAGGCTGCAAACGTGACATTTCAAGGTATTCGCCGGGTTGATGCGCACAGGCAATGTCGCCTGGGCCGAGCACGATGGTTTCGCAGCCAAGGCGCTGAAGATAAGGCGCTTCGGTGCCGAACGCTACTGCTTCGGCCACATGTCCGGTGAGCTTTTCGGCAATACGCACCAGTTCGGCGTCTTCGGCCTGCTCGAACGGCGGCACTTCCGGGAACAACGGTTTGTAGTCAATCTTCACCTGATGCCGCTCGGCAACCGGGTTGAGCTTGCGCAGAATTTCCGCACGCAGGACTTTCGGGTCCATGCCCGGCAACGGCCGCAAGTCGAACTCCAGCGAACACTGGCCGCAGATGCGGTTGGGGTTGTCGCCGCCATGGATGCAGCCGAAGTTCATCGTCGGTTGCGGCACGCTGAATTGCGGATTGTTGAATTCGCGCTGCCACAACAGGCGCAAGCCACGCAGCTCGCCGATGGCGTCATGCATCGCTTCGAGGGCGCTGTGGCCCAGGCGCGGGTCCGACGAATGGCCGCTCTGCCCGAGAATATCGATGCGCTCCATCATGATGCCTTTGTGCATGCGGATCGGCTTGAGCCCGGTCGGCTCGCCGATCACCGCCGCCCGGCCCAACGGTCGCCCCGCTTCCGCCAGCGCACGGGCACCGGACATCGAGCTTTCTTCGTCGCAGGTGGCAAGGATCAGCAGCGGTTGCTTGAACGGCTGATCGAGCAGCGGCAGCACGGCTTCGATGATCAGGGCGAAGAAACCCTTCATGTCGCAACTGCCGAGGCCGACCCAGCGACCATCGACTTCGGTGAGTTTCAGCGGATCGGTCTGCCACAACGCGTCGTCGTACGGCACCGTGTCGCTGTGCCCGGCCAGCACCAGGCCACCGGGGCCGCTGCCGAAGCTGGCAAGCAGATTGAATTTACCGGGGCTGACCTGCTGGATGTCGCAACTGAAACCCAGATCACCGAGCCATCCGGCGAGCAGATCTATTACCGCCCGGTTGGACTGATCCAGGCTCGGTTGCGTACAACTGACCGACGGCGCGGCAATCAGCGCAGCGAACTGGTCTTTCATGGACGGCAAAGGCATCGCTGACTCCCATTCCCGATTTGAAGTCCATCATAGAGCCATCCGGCGTCAGGAATAAACCGCCGCAGGGCGTAGGAAGTTTGAGTCCTGTACACTGCACGACCTTGGCAGCCACACATTCCCCCGGCTGCGCTCCCGATCCTGGATTTTCCGGCCATGCAGAAAGAAACCGAAATCAAACTCCGCGTCAGCCGCGAAACCCTCGCCGCTCTGCGCGAGCACCCGCTTCTGAAAAAACGCAACAAAAATGGCTGGGAACGCCGTGAGTTGATGAACCAGTACTTCGACACCCCTGAGCGCGATCTGGCTCAGGCCAAAGTGGCCCTGCGCCTGCGCAAGGATGGCGACGAAGTGATTCAGACCCTCAAGACTCGCGGCCAGAGCGTCGCCGGTCTGTCCGAGCGTAACGAGTACGACTGGAAACTGCCGAAAGCCAAACTCGACGTGAAGAAACTCGACGGCGAATGCTGGCCCGAGTCGCTGGCAGAGCTGGACAAGAAAACCCTGAAGCCGATCTTCACCACCGACTTCGTCCGCGAACGCGCCGAAATCGCTTGGGGTCGTGGCAAGGCCAAAGTGGTCATTGAGGCCGCGCTGGATCTGGGCCACGTGGTGGTCGGCAAGCAAAAAGAAGAGATCTGCGAACTGGAACTGGAACTGCGCGAAGGCGAGCCTGCCGCGCTGCTGGAACTGGCCGCTGAACTGGCTGAAACCCTGGCGCTGATGCCGTGTGACATCAGCAAGGCCGAGCGCGGTTATCGTCTGTACGACGCCAACAGCTACTCGCTGAGCCTGCCGGCGCCGGAGCTGACGCCGGAAACCCAACTCGACGACGCCTTCGCCGCGTTGTGCTGGCACTTGCTCGGCAGCAGCCAGCGCTTGGCCGAACAGTACCGTTTCAACGGTCACTGGCGCCTGTTGCTCGACTGGGTCGAGAACCTCGCGGAAATGCGCGCCCTGCTCAGCAGTCTCGGCCAGGCCGCGCCGCGTCCGTCGACCCACGACCTGCGCGTGGCACTGGATGCCTTGCTGGAAGACTGGCGCCCGCTGGTGCAGGTCGGCATCGAAGACGAAGACGTGCGCAAGGCCGCGCCGGAGCAGTTCCTCGAAGAACTGGAAGACCCGCGCTGGGGCCTGTTCTCGCTGAACGCTTCGCGCTGGTTGCTGGCTCGCAGCTGGACCGCCGAGCGCAACGTGCGTGGCAACCGTCAGGGTGGCGCGCAGTTGCACAGCTGGTTGCCGCGCCTGTTGGGCGAAGAAGCCACGGCCCTGCAGTTGCAGCGTTACCAGCAGCAGCCGGAAGATCTGGCCGAACAACTGCCGCGAATCGAGCGTATTCAGGTCTGGTTGCACCACGCTCGTAACGTACTGGAGATCCCGGAAATGGATCGCCTGTACGGCGAGCTGAACAAACTGGCGCAACTGGCCAACGAACCGACAATCACTGACGAACTGCTCGATGCACGCAAGCAGCAGGCGATTGCGGTTTACCAGAATCGCGCCTGGAAAATGCTGCTGCGTATGTAACACCCTGCTAAAGATCGTTCCCAGGCTCTGCGTGGGAACGATCTTCAGCGCAGTACCGGCAGGCTGGTTGTGGATTTGATCTCCGACAACGCCACAATCGAGTTCACTTCCTGAATCCCCGGCACCAGCGACAGCTTCTCGAAGAAGAACCGCTCATACGCCTCAATGTCCGCCGCGACAATCCGCAACAGAAAATCCACCGCGCCCATCAGCACGTAACACTCCAGCACTTCCGGGAAACCACGAATCGCCTCGGTGAACTCGGTGAAGTTCGAACGCCCGTGGGCGTTGAGTTTGATCTCGGCGAAAATCTGCGTGTTCAGGCCAATTTTCTTGCGATCGAGCAAGGTCACCTGGCCACGAATAATGCCCTCCTCCTTCATCCGCTGAATCCGCCGCCAGCACGGCGATTGCGACAAGCCCACCTGTTCGGCGATCTGCGCACTGGACAGCGATGCGTCCTCTTGCAGCAGGGCGAGAATCCTGCGGTCGTAACTGTCCAGCTCGCAGTGCATAAAAAAACCTCAATCAGAACATTCTGCAAATTGATCCAGTCGATCAATCGCCAATAAAGCCGATCATAGCCAAGAAATACCCGGCGCCAGATGTAAAAATTCCTCCAGTGATTTTGGAGACTCGCCATGCCGCACCTCGAAGCCGTCAATCCCTCGCCAACCCGCGCCGATGTCTGGAATATCAGCAATGCCCACTGCCTGGCGCAGTATCAGATCCTCGCCGAAGCCGAACCGGACTTGCTGGTGCGGCTGCTGAACCTGTTTGCGCTGCAGTTCCTGACGCCAGAGCAGGTCAATGTGCAGCGAATGGATGACTTGATGTCGGTCGACATTGTCATGGGCGGCCTGAGCTGGCATCGCGCGCAAGTGATTGCGGAAAAACTTCGTAACCTGATCAGCGTCTGCTCGGTGCATCTGCAAAACGCCGACTCGGCGTGGGATGCACAGGCGCAAGCGGCCGGCTGACAAATCCGGCAACGGCTTCGTCGGGTAGTGGCCCAACAGTCTGCGGGGCCACGACTATCCTTTGCGCACAGTCGTTCAAAAGGAGCCCGCATGTCCGTTCAACTCGCCACTCAGGAGCGCTGGCTGGAGCTCAACGATGTGTTGCGTGAACTGGTCGCCCAAGGCTTTATCTGCCAGGACGCGGCCGAGCAGGCGCTGAACGCGCGTCGTCGTCACGCTGCCCACGGCCAGATGCATCCGCTGGAATTCATCGCCAGCCAACAACTGGATGACCTCAGCCGTCCGGGCAAACACCTCGACCTCGAAAGCCTGACCCTGTGGCTGGCACAGCAGGCCGGCCAGCCGTATTTGCGCATCGACCCGCTGAAGATCAACGTCGCCGCCATCATCCCGCTGATGTCCTACGCCTTCGCCCAACGGCACAGGATTCTTGCCGTCGCGGTCGACCGCGACTCGGTGACCGTGGCCAGCGCCCAGCCTTACGTGACCGGTTGGGAAGCCGATCTGACCCATGTCCTCAAGTTGCCGATCAAACGGGTCGTGGCCAACCCGGCGGACATCCAGCGCTTCAGCGTCGAGTTCTTTCGCCTGGCCAAGTCGGTCAGCGGCGCCAGCAATGCCGACCCGCAGAGCGGCAACCTCGGCAACTTCGAACAGTTGCTCAACCTCGGCGCCAGCGATCAGGAGCCGGACGCCAACGACGCGCACATCGTCAACATTGTCGATTGGCTGTTCCAGTACGCGTTCCAGCAGCGCGCCAGTGATATCCACATCGAGCCGCGCCGCGAGCAAGGCACCGTGCGTTTTCGCATCGACGGCGTGCTGCACAACGTCTATCAATTTCCCCCACAGGTGACCATGGCCATCGTCAGTCGCCTGAAAAGCCTCGGCCGGATGAACGTCGCCGAGAAGCGCAAACCCCAGGACGGCCGGGTCAAGACCAAGACCCCGGACGGCGGCGAAGTCGAGCTGCGCCTGTCGACCCTGCCCACCGCGTTCGGCGAAAAAATGGTCATGCGGATTTTTGACCCGGAGGTACTGCTCAAGGATTTCGACCAGCTCGGCTTTTCCGCTGACGACCTGCGCCGCTGGCAAGACATGACCCGTCAGCCCAACGGCATCATTCTGGTCACCGGGCCGACCGGTTCGGGCAAGACCACCACCCTGTACACCACACTGAAAAAACTGGCGACGCCGGAGGTCAACCTCTGCACCATCGAAGACCCGATCGAAATGGTCGAGCCGGCGTTCAACCAGATGCAGGTGCAGCACAACATCGACCTGAGCTTCGCCGCCGGCGTGCGTGCGCTGATGCGGCAAGACCCGGACATCATCATGATCGGCGAGATCCGCGACCTCGAAACCGCCGAAATGGCGATTCAGGCAGCGCTGACCGGGCACCTGGTGCTGTCGACGTTGCACACCAACGATGCGCCGAGCGCGATCAGCCGCCTGCTCGAACTCGGCGTGCCGCATTACTTGATCAAGGCCACCGTGCTCGGGGTCATGGCCCAACGCCTGGTGCGCACGTTGTGCCCGCACTGCAAGGCACCACTGACGCTGGAGGAACAAGACTGGCAAACCCTGACCCGGCCGTGGCAGGCGCCGTTGCCGACCAACGCCCAACGCGCGATTGGCTGTCTGGAATGCCGTGATACCGGCTACCACGGGCGCGCCGGCGTGTATGAAATCATGCAACTGAGCGACAGCCTCAAAGCCTGCATTACCCCGGACACCGACCTCACGGCCATCCGCCGCCAGGCCTTCAAGGAAGGCATGCGCAGCCTGCGCCTGTCCGGCGCGCAGAAAGTCGCGGCGGGGCTGACCACGGTTGAAGAAGTGCTGCGCGTAACGCCACAGAGCGAGCAGAAATGAGCGACACGGAACCGGATCCGGGAAATGACGATCCAACGCCGTAGTTAACCCCCAGGAGTCACCTAATCATGCGTCTCAAACTTGCTGTCGCCACCTTGGCCCTGCTGTCCCTTCCCGTTGGTTCGGCCATGGCGGACAGCTTTTGGCGTAACGTCATTTCCTCCGGCGCCACCACTGGCTCCACTTACCTGACCTTTAAGGATCACAAGCTGATCATCGCCGCACAGGACGATGCCGGCAGCTTCGTTGCCAGTGACGGCGGCATCCGCGGGCCGTATCTGGAAGCGGCGATGCAGAAAGTCCGCGCCGACAATCCGGGCCTGCAGGCGACGGACATGGAACTGGCGAACGCGATTCTGGCGAAGAACGCCGTGGCATCCGAATAAGCCTTGCATCAATAAAAATGCCGCTCGATTGAGCGGCATTTTTTTGCCCGTAATTTCAAATCCCCCACATTTGGACTGTGTGCTTTCAGGGAAATCAGCGGTAATCATCCACCGGCACACACGCGCAATACAGATTGCGATCGCCGTAAACGTTATCCACCCGATTCACCGCCGGCCAATATTTGTGCGCCTTGGTGTGCGCATCCGGGGTAATACCCTGCTCGATGCTGTACGGCCTCTCCCACACCCCGGTGACATCCGCCAGCGTATGCGGCGCGCGCTTGAGCGGGTTGTCTTCGGCCGGCCAGTTGCCGTTTTGCACCTCGGTGATTTCCGCACGGATGCTCAGCATCGCGCCGATGAATCGGTCCAGTTCAGCCTTGGATTCGCTCTCGGTCGGCTCGACCATCAGGGTTCCCGGCACCGGGAAAGACATGGTCGGCGCGTGGAAGCCGTAATCCATCAAACGCTTGGCGACGTCTTCCTCGCTGATCCCGGTCTGCGCCTTCAGCGGCCGCAGATCAAGAATGCATTCGTGGGCCACGCGACCATTGCGCCCGGTATACAACACCGGGAACGCGCCGGACAAATGCTGCGCCAGATAGTTAGCCGCGAGAATCGCCACCTCACTGGCATCCGCCAGTTGCGGGCCCATCATGGCGATGTACATCCAGCTGATCGGCAGAATGCTCGCGCTGCCCCACGGCGCCGCGCTGACCGCACCGTTCTGCGCCAGCGGCCCGTCAATCGGCACCACCGGATGGTTGGCGACGAACGGCGCCAGGTGCGCGCGAATGCCGATCGGCCCCATGCCCGGCCCGCCACCACCGTGGGGAATGCAGAACGTCTTGTGCAGGTTCATGTGCGAGACATCGGCGCCGATGTCCGCCGGCCGCGCCAAGCCGACTTGCGCGTTGAGGTTGGCGCCATCCATGTACACCTGACCGCCGTGCTTGTGGATAACTTCACAGATCTCGCTGATGCCTTCTTCGTACACGCCGTGCGTCGACGGATAGGTCGCCATCAGGCAAGACAACCTGTCCCCGGCCTCGGCAGCTTTCGCTTTCAAATCCTCAAGATCGACGTTGCCGGCCTCGTCGCACTCGACGATCACCACACGCATCCCGGCCATCTGCGCCGAGGCCGGGTTGGTGCCGTGGGCCGAGGACGGAATCAGGCAAATGTCCCGCGCACCCTGCTGGCGGCTCTCGTGATATTTGCGGATGGCCAGCAGCCCGGCGTACTCCCCCTGCGCGCCGGAGTTGGGCTGCATGCAGATCGCGTCGAAGCCGGTGATCGCGCAGAGCCAGCGCTCAAGCTCTTCGATCATCAAGGTGTAGCCGACTGCCTGCTCTCGGGGCACAAACGGATGCAGGTTGGCGAACTGCGGCCAAGTGATCGGGATCATCTCGCTGGTGGCGTTGAGTTTCATGGTGCAAGAGCCCAGCGGAATCATCGACTGGTTGAGCGCCAGATCCTTGTTCTCCAGCTGCTTGAGGTAACGCAGCATCTCGGTTTCGCTGTGATGGGCGTTGAACACCGGATGGCGCAGGTAAGGCGTGCTGCGCTGGAGAAAGTCGGGAATGCCGCACGTCAGCACTTCAGCATCGAGATCGTCGACGTTCAAGCCATGATCGGCGCCGAGCAGCACGTCGAACAACTTCGCCACGGTGCTTTCATCGCTCGTTTCATCAAGGCTCAGACCCACACGACCGCGGCCAAGAATCCGCAGGTTGATCTGTGCAGCCTGGGCACTTTCGATGATCGCCGTTTGCGCGCCGCCAACGTCCAGCGTGAGGGTGTCGAAAAACTGCGCATTGATCCGGTTGATGCCATGGCGTTCAAGGCCTGTGGCCAGAATGCAGGTCAACCGATGCACCCGTTGGGCGATCCGTTTCAAGCCTTCCGGCCCGTGATACACCGCGTAGAAACTGGCAATGTTGGCCAACAGCACTTGCGCAGTGCAGATGTTGGAGTTGGCCTTCTCGCGGCGGATGTGTTGCTCTCGGGTTTGCAGGGCCATGCGCAGCGCGACGTTACCCCGGGCGTCTTTCGACACGCCGATGATCCGCCCGGGAATCGCCCGTTTGTATTCCTCGCGGCTGGCAAAAAACGCCGCGTGCGGGCCGCCGTAACCCATGGGTACGCCGAAACGCTGAGACGAACCGAACACCACGTCGGCGCCCAGTTCGCCCGGCGGCGTCAGCAACAACAGACTCAACAGATCCGTAGCGACGCAGGCCAGTGCCTGTTGCGCATGCAAGTGATCGATCAGTGGTCGCAGATCACGGATCTCGCCATGCGTGTCGGGATACTGCAGCAGCGCGCCGAACACTTGGTGCTGCTTCAAGTTATCCACAGCGTCGATGATCAACTCGAAGCCGAAACCTTCGGCGCGGGTCTGCACGACGGAAATGGTCTGTGGATGACAGTTCTCGTCGACGAAAAACAGATTGCTCTTCGACTTGGCGACACGTTTGGCCAGCGCCATGGCTTCGGCTGCCGCCGTGGCTTCATCGAGCAACGAGGCGTTGGCCAGTTCCAGGCCGGTGAGGTCGATGGTCATTTGCTGGAAATTCAGCAAGGCTTCGAGCCGGCCCTGAGCGATCTCCGGTTGATACGGCGTGTACGCGGTGTACCAACCGGGGTTTTCCAGCACGTTGCGCAAGATAACGGCCGGCGTGAGGGTGTCGTGGTAACCCATGCCGATCAGGCTGGTCCAGACCTGATTCTGCTCGGCGTACCCGCGCAGTCTGGCCAGTGCGGCCTGCTCATCCAGCGCTGGCGGCAGATCCAGTGCGCGGTTGAAGCGGATACCCGGTGGCACCGTTTGCTCGATCAGTTCGACCCGACTGCCCAGCCCGAGGCTGTCGAGCATCGCCTGTTGCTCGGCGGCGTCGGGGCCGAGGTGGCGGCGCAGAAAGGCATCGGGGTCGCGTAACTGGCTCAGGGACGGCAACTGGGACATGACGGGCTCTCTCTTGGCTGGCGCTCGGCGTCAATGCAACACGGTCAAACCAGCATAGCAGCCGATGCCGACGCGCACGGCTTGGCGGCGCAGGCTGTTCCGGGCCATGCTGTGCTGCCTGCTTCAGGCGTCCAACGCGCGGATGATTGAAATTCATGAGCCAACTGCCAGTCCTGCCTTTTTCCAAACCTGTCATCGATGAAGCGACGATTGCCGCTGTGGGCGACGTGCTGCGCTCCGGCTGGATCACCAGCGGGCCGAAGGTACAAGCCTTCGAAGCGCAGCTTTCGGAATACTTCGGTGGCCGCCCGGTGCGCACGTTCAACTCCGGCACCTGCACCATGGAAATAGCCTTGCGCATCGCCGGCGTCGGCCCGGGCGACGAGGTCATCACCACAGCGATTTCCTGGGTGGCCACCGCCAACGTGATCCTCGAAGTCGGCGCCACGCCGGTGTTTGCCGATATTGATCCGGTGACTCGCAACATCGATCTGAACAAGCTCGAAGCGGCCATCACCCCGCGCACCAAAGCGCTGATTCCGGTGTACCTCGCCGGGTTACCAGTGGACATGGATCGTCTCTACGCCATTGCCCGCAAACACAATCTGCGCATCGTCGAAGACGCCGCTCAGGCCTTGGGATCGAGCTGGAACGGCCAGCGCATCGGCGCCACCGGCGACTTCGTGTCGTTCAGTTTTCAGGCGAACAAGAATGTCACCTGTTCCGAAGGCGGATGCCTGGTATTGAACACGCCTGAGGAAGCACGGCTGGCCGAGAAGTACCGTCTGCAAGGCGTTACCCGCAACGGTTTCGATGGTCTGGACGTCGATGTGCTGGGCGGCAAGTTCAACATGACCGATGTCGCAGCCACCATCGGCCTCGGGCAGTTCGCTCACATCGAAACGCTGACCGCTCATCGCCGTGAGCTGGCCCGGCATTACTTCAAATGCTTTGGCGAGGATTTCGAAGCTGTCTATGGCGCGCAACTGCCGCCGGCGGATTTCGCGAACAGCAACTGGCACCTGTTCCAACTGGTGTTGCCGGAGCGCAAGGACGGGCGGCCGGCGCGGGCAACCTTTATGGAACAGATGCAGGCGCACGGCATTGGCATCGGCTATCACTACCCGTCGATCCATTTGCTGAGCTTGTACCGCGAGCGCGGTTTCAAAGAAGGCATGTTGCCGGTGGCCGAGCGTGTCGGGCGGCTGATCGTGTCACTGCCGATGTTCACTGCGATGAACAAGGATGACGTCGAGCGCTCGGTAGCGGCGGTCAAAGCCGTGTTGCGCGACGCCTGATCGCTCTCCCGCCAGAAAACATCGCCCACAAAAAAGCCCCGACGGATCGGGGCTTTGGGATGCAGCATTGCGCTTATTCGCCGATGGCAGCCTTGTAGGCAGCGGCGTCGAGCAGCTTGTCCAGCTCGGCCTTGTCGCTTGGCTTGAGCTTGAAGATCCAGGCAGCGTATGGATCGTTGTTCAGTTCTTCCGGCGAGTTAGCCAGTTCGTCGTTGACCGCAATCACTTCGCCGCCAACCGGGGAGTAGATGTCGGAAGCCGCCTTCACCGACTCGACAACACCTGCCGCATCACCGGCAGCAAACACCTTGCCGACCTCAGCCAGTTCGACGAACACCACGTCACCCAGCGCTTCTTGCGCGTGATCGCTGATGCCCACGGTAACCGTGCCGTCGGCTTCCAGACGTGCCCATTCATGACTTTCGGCAAAACGCAGTTCAGCGGGGATATTGCTCATGTTCGGTGTCCTCAGGAAATAGGTCAGCGGTCGAGCCCGCCGAAAAAGGTTAGATCAAAGTTTTGCCGTGGCGCACGAAGGTCGGTTTGACCACACGTACCGGGTACCACTTGCCACGGATTTCCACTTCGGCGCGGTCGGCGGTGGCCATCGGAACACGCGCCAGGGCAATCGATTTGCTCAGCGTAGGAGAGAAACTACCACTGGTGATCTCTCCTTCGCCAACATCGGCGATGCGAACCACCTGATGAGCACGCAAAACACCGCGTTCTTCCAGCACCAGACCGACCAGTTTGTGCGCAACTCCGGCGGCTTTTTCCGCCTCCAGCGCGGCGCGGCCGATGAACTGACGCGCGGCCGGTTCCCAGGCAATGCTCCAGGCCATGTTCGAGGCGAGCGGCGAAACGTCTTGATGAATGTCCTGACCGTAGAGGTTCATCCCGGCTTCAACCCGTAGCGTGTCGCGGGCGCCGAGGCCTATCGGCGAAATGCCGGCACCGACCAGATCGTTGAAAAACGCTGGAGCCTGATCGGCCGGCAGGGCGATTTCCAGACCGTCTTCACCGGTATAACCTGTACGGGCAATGAACCAGTCGCCATCGACTTCAGCTTCGAACGGTTTGAGGTGATGGATCAGTGCAGCGCGGGACTGGGTGACCAGTTCGGCAATCTTGTGCCGGGCCTGCGGGCCTTGAATGGCGAGCATGGCCAGTTCGGAGCGCTCGTGCAGTTGCACGTCATAACCGCCCAGTTGGGCGTTCATCCAGGCCAGATCCTGATCGCGGGTGGAGGCGTTGACCACCAACCGATAGCCGTCCTCGAGACGGTAGACGATCATGTCGTCAACGATGCCGCCGCGCTCGTTGAGCATGGTGCTGTACAACGCACGGCCGGGACGGTGCAGGCGCTCGACGTCATTGGCCAGCAAATGCTGAAGCCAGGCTTTGGCCTGAACACCGGTGACATCAATAACGGTCATGTGGGAAACATCGAATACCCCGCAATCGCGGCGCACCTCGTGGTGCTCCTCGACCTGCGAGCCGTAATGCAGTGGCATGTCCCAACCGCCAAAATCGACCATCTTCGCGCCGAGGGCGAGATGCAGGTCATACAGAGGCGTACGCTGTCCCATGGGTTTCTCCTTCCGGGCGTGGCGAGGGTGCGGACAGCCGCTGCACGGGGGAAAGCCTTGAAATAGAAGACTCCCAGCCGATTTCAGCGAACGGGTCTGTCAGACGAACCGCACCGAATGCCGCGCATTGTAGCCGCATGATTCAGGACTCACTACTAAGTGTTTCGATGGGCGGAGCGGCGAATCAGGCCGATGACTGGCAACAGTCCGACCAGAACCAGAGTCAACGCCGGCAACGATGCCCGCGCCCATTCGCCTTCGCTGGTCATTTCAAAGATCCGCACCGCCAGCGTGTCCCAGCCAAACGGGCGCATCAGCAGGGTCGCGGGCATTTCCTTGAGCACATCGACGAACACCAGCAACGCAGCACTCAACGTGCCGGGCAGCAAAAGTGGCAGATACACTTTGAAAAACAGTCGCGGCCCACTGACACCCAGGCTACGTGCCGCTTCGGGCAAAGATGGCCGTACACGCGCCAGGCTGCCTTCCAGCGGCCCGTAGGCGACAGCAATGAATCGCACCAGATAAGCCATCAGCAGCGCCGCCAGACTACCCAACAGCAAAGGTTTGCCGGCGCCACCGAGCCAGCCCGAGAGCGGGATCACCAGCTCACGATCCAGATAACTGAACGCCAGCATGATCGACACCGCCAACACCGAACCCGGCAAGGCATAACCGAGGTTGGCCAGACTGACCCCGGAACGGATCGCCCGCGTCGGCGCCAAACGTCGGGCAAATGCCAGCAACAACGCGACGCTGACGGTGATCAGTGCGGCCATGCCGCCCAGATACAGGGTGTGCAGAATCAGCCCGGCGTAGCGCTCATCCAGATCGGAGCGCCCGCGCTGCCAGAACCAGACAATCAGTTGCAGCAGCGGAATTACGAAGGCGCAGGCGAACACTAATCCGCACCAGCTCATCGCCGCGAACGCCTTGAGCCCGCGCAGGTGGTACAGCGCCTTGACCCGTGGTCGCTCGTTGCTCGCCCGGTTGGCCCCGCGTGCGCGGCGCTCGCCGTACAACACCAGCATCACCACCAGCAGCAACAGGCTGGCCAGTTGTGCCGCGCTCGGCAGGCTGAAAAAGCCGTACCAGGTTTTGTAGATCGCGGTGGTGAAGGTGTCGAAGTTGAATACCGAGACCGCACCGAAGTCCGCCAGGGTTTCCATCAGTGCCAGCGCCACGCCGGCACCGATGGCCGGTCGCGCCATCGGCAACGCCACGCGCCAGAACGCTTGCCAAGGCGATTGCCCGAGCACCCGTGCGGCTTCCATCAAACCCTTGCCTTGCGCAAGAAACGCGGTGCGCGCCAGCAAGTAAACGTAGGGGTAAAAGACCAGCACCAACACCACAATCACCCCGCCAGTGGAGCGCACTCGCGGTAGCCGCAGGCCTGAGCCGAACCATTCGCGCAGCAGCGTTTGCACCGGGCCGGCGAAATCCAGCAAGCCGACGAAGACGAAGGCCAGCACGTAAGCCGGGATGGCGAACGGCAACATCAGCGCCCAGTCGAGCCAGCGGCGTCCGGGGAATTCACAGAGGCTGGTGAGCCAGGCGAGGCTGACGCCGAGCAGCGTCACGCCGACACCGACGCCGACGACCAGCGTCAGGGTGTTGCCCAGCAGGCGCGGCATCTGGGTTTCCCACAGGTGCGACCAGATCTGCTGATCGATGGTCTGCCACGAGAGCAGCAGGACGCTCAGGGGTAACAGCACCAACGCGGCGATGGCGAAGACGATGGGGTACCAGCGGCGTTGGGCGGGGTGGGCCACTTTTAGAACTCTGGAGGGATGTAGGTGTTCTTGATTTTTTTGTTTCAGGTCAGGATTGCTGCCCTCACCCTAACCCTCTCCCGGAGGGAGAGGGGACTGACCGTGATTATCTTTCGGGTTACGCCGACCTGATAAATCGAGCCGAACTCAGGTCTCGAAAGCAACCCAAATCGGCTCCCTCTCCCTCCGGGAGAGGGCTGGGGTGAGGGCAGCGGTATCATGGCAAACAATGGTTTCAGGAAGGACTCAGTTCCAACCCGCCCGATCCATCATCCGGATTGCCTCGGCCTGACGTTTGCCCGCCACTTCCACCGGCAAGGTATCCGCGACGAACTGGCCCCACGCCGCCACTTCTTCCGAAGGTTTCACTGCCGGGTTGGCCGGGAATTCCTGGTTCACGTCAGCAAAGATCTTCTGCGCTTCAGGCGTGGTCATCCATTCAACCAGCGCCTTGGCCGCTTCCGGGTGCGGCGCGTGTTTGGTCAGGCCGATCCCCGACAGGTTGACGTGCACGCCGCGATCCGCCTGATTCGGCCAGAACAGTTTTACTGGCAGATCCGGCTTCTGCTTGTGCAGACGACCGTAGTAGTAAGTGTTGACGATGCCGACATCGCACTGACCAGCGTTGATCGCTTCGAGCACCGCGACGTCATCGGAGAACACGTCGGTGGACAGGTTGTTGACCCAGCCCTTGAGGATCTTCTCGGTCTTCTCGGCACCATGGACTTCGATCATGGTTGCGGTCAGCGACTGGTTGTAGACCTTCTTCGCCGTGCGCAGGCACAGGCGCCCTTCCCAGTTTTTGTCGGCCAGTGCTTCGTAAGTGGTCAGCTCGCCCGGCTTCACGCGTTGGGTCGAATAGGCAATGGTGCGCGCGCGCAGGCTGAGGCCAGTCCAGGCATGGCTGGACGAGCGATATTGCAAAGGAATGTTGGCGTCGATGGTCTTCGACGTGAACGGCTGGAGAATGCCCATCTGCTCAGCCTGCCAGAGGTTGCCGGCATCGACGGTCAGCAACAGGTCGGCGGTGGCGTTCTCGCCTTCGGCCTTGATGCGCTGCATCAGCGGCGCTTCCTTGTCGGTGATGAACTTGATCTTCACCCCGGTCTTGGCGGTGTAGGCATCAAACACCGGTTTGATCAGCTCATCGATGCGCGACGAGTAAACCACCACCTCATCAGCGGCCTGGGCCGTGGTGCTGCCGATCAGGGTCAAGGCCAGTGCGGTCAGAAGACGCTTGGGTGCCAACATGGGAGTGGTCTCTCGGTCGGAAAAATGTGGGCCAAATGATAAGGACTCACATTTACCACCTCAATCGAACTCTTTTTGAAGGAGTTACCAGATGTTGCACAAGCTGAAATCTTTGCTGTCGACTCTGGCCCTTTCGCGAGCAAGCCCGCTCCCACACTGGAATGCATTTCAAATGTGGGAGCGGGCTTGCTCGCGAAGAGGCCAACAGCCGCGATGAAGATCTCAGGGTTTGGCGAGACTCGGAAGATCGCCGGTTAAACCCAGTGCTTCGCGCACGAACAAGGCCTTCGCCTCAGGCAACTGCTCGACCAGTTTCAACCCGGTGTTGCGCAACCAGCGCAGCGGCAAAGGATCAGCCTGGAACAACCGTTCAAAGCCCTCCATTGCGGCCATCAGCGCCAGGTTATGCGGCATGCGCCGACGCTCGTAACGGCTGAGGACTTTCACGTCTGCCAGACGCTCGCCACGCTCGTGCGCTTGTAACAACACTTCGGCCAGCACCGCCGCATCGAGGAAGCCCAGGTTCACGCCCTGCCCCGCCAACGGATGAATGGTGTGCGCCGCGTCGCCAATCAGCGCCAACCCTTCAGCCACGTAACGCTTGGCGTGGCGTTGACGCAGCGGCACGCACAGGCGCGGGTCAGCGCTGATGACTTCGCCGAGGCAGCCTTCAAACGCACGCTCCAGTTCACGGCAGAAATCCGCCTCATCCATTTTCATCAAGCGCTCGGCCTCGCTCGGCGTGGTCGACCAGACAATCGAACACCAATCCTGCTGGTCGTCACGTTCAAGCGGCAGAAACGCCAAGGGGCCGTGATCGGTGAAGCGCTGCCACGCGGTCATCTGGTGCGGTTTGCTGCAGCGCACGCTGGTGACGATGGCGTGATGCAGATAATCCCATTCGCGGGTCGCCACGCCTGTCAGGCGGCGTACGGCCGAATTGGCGCCATCCGCTGCAATCACCAGCGGCGCACGCAATTGCCGACCATCGGCCAGCGTTAGCAGCCAGTCATCGCCGGAGCGACGCATCTGTTCCAGTCGTGCATTGGCCAGCAGGCCCAGATCGCAATCGTGCAAACGGTCGAGCAAGGCGTCCTGAACCACACGGTTCTCGACAATATGGCCAAGGACGTCGGCGTGCACACTGCTCGCCGAAAAATGAATCTGCCCGGTGCCGCTGCCGTCCCACACGTGCATGTCGGTGTACGGACTGCTGCGCCGCCTGGCGATGCCATCCCAGACGCCAAGGCGTTCGAGGATTCGCTGGCTGGCCGCCGACAGCGCACTGACACGCGGTTCAAACGCCGCATCGGCATCGAATGGTTTGACGCTCAACGGGCTGCCGTCGAGCAGCAGGACTTCCAGCCCGCTGTCCTGCAGTGCCAGCGCCAAAGCGCTGCCGACCATTCCGGCTCCGACAATCAGCAGATCTGCGCGCATTTCCATGCTTTAAGCCTGTCTCGCTTGCGGCTTGAGCCGCACGTAAAGGGTTTTACCGACCCGCGCCACCAGATTGCCGGCGCCGTCATGAATGTCGACCTGCAACTGCGGCAGGTATTTCTCGCCACTGGCGGTCTGCCGGCGAACCTCGTCGAGCAACGTCTCGTCGATATGAAAACTGGCGAACACCGGGCCCTTGCCCGGCGCAATGAAATCGATGTCAGCCGCCTTGTCCCAGACGATGTAGCGCGACCCAAGGTTTTCCATGAGCATCAGCATGAAAAACGGATCGACCATCGAATACAGACTGCCGCCGAACTGGGTGCCGACGTAATTGCGGTTGTACCAACCCAGTCCCATCGACACCTGAATGTCACGAAAGTCATCGCTGATGTGCCGCACCCGCACCCCGGCGCCGAGATATGGCGGGTAAAAGGTCATGACCCAGCGCATCAACCGCGCCTTGCCGAACGAACGCATCAACCGGTTACGCATCCGGACGTGTTCCCAAGCCCATGGCCTGACGGGCAAACCAGCGTTTGGCCGGCGGCAGCAGATCGAGGCCGAGCAGGCCGATGTTGCGGCCCAGCGAGACCAGCGGCTGTGTGCTGCCGAAAAGGCGCGTGACCTGATCGGAGAAGCCGACGGTGAGATCCTGATCGAGACGCTGACGCTCGCGATACGCCTGCAACGTGGCGAAGTCGCCGAGCGGTTTGTCACTGCTCAACAGCGCAGCGGCCAAGGCGTCGGCATCGCGCAGGGACAGGTTGAATCCCTGACCGGCAATCGGATGCAGACTGTGCGCCGCGTTGCCGAGCACGGCGAGATGCGAACGCACTTGCTCTTCGGCCTCCACCAGCGACAACGGATACAGATGCCGCGCACCGACCTGTTTCAGCGTACCGAGGCGATAACCGAACACGCCCTGCAATTCGCTGAGGAAATCGCGCTCGCTCAGGTCTGCCAAACGCTGCGCGTCCATGCCCAGACGGGTCCAGACCAGCGCGCAGCGGTTTTCCGGTAGCGGCAACAGCGCCATCGGGCCTTCATCGGTGAAACGCTCGAAGGCCATGCCGTTGTGCGCTTCGCTCGGGGTGATGTTGGCAATCAGCGCACTCTGGTTGTACGGACGCTTGCGCACGTTGATGCCCAACTGTTCGCGCAGCCCGGAACGGCCGCCATCGGCAAGCACCGCGAGGTCGCATTCAAGCGTGGTTTCATCGTTGAGGGTCAGGCGATAGCCATCGGGCAGCGGCTCCATGCGCGTGACTTCTGCCGGGCAACGCCAACTGATCACTTCTTTATCGATGTGCTGCCACAGGCACTGACCGAGCCAGGCGTTTTCCACCACGTAACCGAGCGCCGGCACGCCCTCTTCCATCGCCGACAAACGTGCGGTGGAGAAGCGGCCCCGGTCGGAGACGTGGATCTGTTTGATCGGCTCGGCGCGGCGGGAGATTTCCTGCCACACGCCCAGCCGTTGATAGATTTGACGGGATCCGAAAGAAAGCGCCGACGAACGCGCGTCGTAACTCGGCTGCCAGCTGTCGCCGGGAGCGAAGGGTTCGATCAGGACGATTTTCCAGCCACGCGCCTTGGCCCCGGCCTGTAAGGCCAACGCCAGACTGGCGCCAACCAGGCCGCCACCGATGATTGCCAGATTGACTCGACTCATGCCGCGTGTGTCCGTGCTTGCGCCATCAGCGCTTCGATTTCAGCGACGCTTTTCGGCACGCCGCCGGTGAGGATTTCACAGCCCGTTTTGGTCACTACCACGTCGTCCTCGATGCGCACGCCAATGCCGCGCCATTTTTTCGCTACATTCTGGTTGTCCGGAGCGATGTAGATGCCCGGCTCAACGGTCAGCGCCATGCCGACTTCCAGCACGCGCCATTCGCCGCCGACCTTGTACTCGCCGACGTCGTGCACATCCATGCCCAGCCAGTGACCGGCGCGGTGCATGTAAAACGCTTTGTAGGCTTCCGTCGCGATCAACTCGTCGACTTCGCCCTGCAACAATCCGAGCTTCACCAGCCCGGTGGTGATCACTCGAACCGTGGCTTCATGGGCCTGGTTCCAGTGTTTGTTCGGGGCGATTTCGGCGAACGCGGCTTCCTGCGAAGCCAATACCAATTCGTAGATCGCTTTCTGTTCAGGCGAAAACGTGCCGTTGACCGGCCAGGTGCGCGTGATGTCACTGGCATAGCAGTCGATCTCGCAACCGGCATCGATCAGCACCAGATCGCCGTCCTTGAGCAACGCGTCATTCTGCTGGTAATGCAGGATGCAGCTGTTGCGTCCGGCGGCGACGATTGAGCCGTAGGCCGGCATCTTCGCCCCACCCTTGCGGAACTCGTAGTCGAGTTCGGCTTCCAGACTGTACTCGTAAAGCCCGGCCCGGCTGGCCTGCATCGCGCGAATGTGGGCTTGCGCCGAGATCCGTGCGGCTTCGCGCATCACCTTCACTTCTGCCGCCGATTTATACAGGCGCATGTCGTGCAGCAGATGATCCAGGGCAACGAATTCGTTCGGTGGCTGGGCGCCGAGGTGCGCCTTGGAGCGGATCACGTTGATCCAGTCCATCAGGTGCCGATCGAATTCCGGGTTGCTGCCCATCGCCGAATACACCCGGTCACGACCTTCGATCAGGCCCGGGAGAATGTCGTCGATGTCGGTAATCGGAAAGGCATCGTCGGCGCCGAAGTCGCGGATCGCGCCTTCCTGCCCTGCGCGTAAACCGTCCCACAATTCGCGTTCGGCATTGCGTTCACGGCAGAACAGCACGTATTCGCCATGCTCGCGGCCGGGCATCAAGACGATGACGGCTTGCGGCTCGGGAAACCCGCTGAGGTACTGAAAGTCGCTGTCCTGACGGTAGACGTGCTCGACGTCGCGGTTGCGAATCGCCACCGCGGCGGCGGGCAGGATCGCGATACTGTTGGGTTCCATCTGCGCCATCAGCGCCTTGCGGCGACGGCTGTATTCCGCTTTCGGGATATGGATCATGGGCAGATGGCTTTCCCTGGCACGCGATTAATGCAGCGACGGCTTGGCGGCTGGCGGCACGTCGGCTTTTTTGGTTTCCGAGAACAGCAGCAGCGGCGCGACGCGCAGGTACTCCATGACTTCCATGTAGTCGGATTCACCGTCTTCGGATTCTTCCAGGGCATCTTGCACCTGAGAAATGGCAGCCAGATCCTGCAGCACTTCGGTGGCTTCGGTGCTGAGCATGCTGCTGTCGCGGCAGTTCAGGCCGAAACCGCTGAGGAAGCCCTGGCACCACTCGCCCAATGCAGCGGCGCGGTCGGCCAGCGGTGCGTCATCGGTCGGCAGCAGCAGAACGACGGTGACGTCGTCGCCGGTCAGTTCGCCTTTGACCATCTCTTGCAGGCCGATCAGGGCGTTGCGGACGTTGTCCTGGATGTCGCCTTCGAGCAGTTCGGCGGCGTCGATCAGCCAGCCTTCGTTGTCGAAGCCAGCGCCGGCGCAGCTGCGGCCGAGCAGCAGGCCATGCAGTTCGGCAGGCGAGACATTGTGGCCGCTGGAGGTCAGCAGGGTGGCAAAGGCTTGGTACGGGGAATTCGCAATGGTCATGGGCAGCTAGGCGCCAGACGGCGCTATGTCTAGAATGAAGGCCTTGTATCCTACATCGACAGACTCGCCAAGACTATTAAAGGCTGTCCGCCAGCTATCCCATCAGACAGACTCCAACTCAGTGGACACAATGGAAGACACCGACCTGCAAGCGCTGATGGCCAGACTCGAACTGCTGATTGGCCGAGTCGAGCAACTTAAGAGTCAAAACGCACTCTTACTAGCTCAGGAAAAGACCTGGCGCGAGGAACGCGCTCACCTCATTGAAAAAAACGAAATCGCCCGGCGTAAGGTCGAATCGATGATTTCGCGCCTCAAGGCCCTGGAGCAAGACTCATGAGTTCAAGCAATAGCGTTACCGTGCAGATCCTCGACAAAGAGTATTCGATCATCTGCCCGCAGGAAGAACGCAGCAATCTGGTCAGTGCCGCGCGTTACCTGGACGGCAAGATGCGCGAGATCCGCAGCAGCGGCAAAGTCATCGGTGCCGACCGCATTGCCGTGATGGCTGCGCTGAACATCACCCATGACCTCTTGCACAAAGAAGAGCGCCCGGACATCCAGGCCAGCGGCTCGACCCGTGAACAGGTGCGCGACTTGCTCGATCGTGTCGATCTGGTGCTGGCCGACGATCCGGACATCAGCAAGGGCTGATTCGCCAGACCGCTTGAGGTATACTCGCGGCACTCCCTGGGGTGCTTGCCAGTTGACGATGTCCCTGAGCCGATTCGCACTACCCTGGAAGTTGCACGTTGGGCTGGTGTGCATGTCCGCCAGACGGAAAGCCTTAAGGTCTACTGCATCTTCCACCTTGAACTTTCGGGTTCAAGGGCTAAGTTGACAGCGGTTCATCCGGGGAGCCTGATTCGAATCCGATGTCGGTGAAAACCGCCATCGGATTTTTTATGCGTGCGTTTTCGTCCAACCTGCCGAAGCCGAACCATGACCGAACCCGCGTTGCTGCCTCGCCCACAACTCCGTCGCCTGCTGCGCAAGGCGCGTCGTTCACTCACCCCCGGTGAACAACGCCAAGCCGCCAAAGGCCTGTTCCGGCAACTGGCACAAGACCCGCATTTTCGCCGGGCAAAACACATTTCTCTGTACCTGCCCACCGACGGTGAAATCGACCCGCGCCTGTTGCTGCGCGAAGCCCAGCGACGCGGCAAGGCCACGTACTTGCCGGTACTCAGCGCCTGGCCGCGAACCAAAATGGTCTTCCAGCGCATCCGTCCCGGCGAAAAACTCAAACCCAATCGCTTCCGCATTCTCGAACCGCGCGCGCAATTGGCGCGCCAGCGAAAAATCTGGACGCTGGATCTGGTGCTGTTGCCGCTGGTGGGATTTGACGACGTCGGTGGGCGACTGGGGATGGGCGGCGGTTTCTATGACCGGAGCCTGGCGTATCTGGCGCGGCGCCAGAACTGGCGCAAGCCGACGCTGCTGGGGCTGGCCCATGAATGTCAGAAAGTCGAACGACTGGCGCAGGCGAGCTGGGATGTCCCGTTACAAGGCACGGTTACCGACAAGGCCTGGTATTTCGCGGAATAGACGCCGCGCAGAACAGCGGCGCCCAGAAAGCAGTTTCAGCGTTTGAACGCTGTCGACTGTTGAACCTGTTGCGCCACTTCCATCGGTGCATCGGCCTTGTTGGCCCACAGGCTTTGCGCATAACCGGTGGTCACGACGCCCAGACCGAACAAAATCACCAAAGTCCACAGCAAATCCGGTTTGCGTTTCATCGATTGCCCCCCTCAAGGCACATCATCACGATGACAGCAGCGGTTTCCATTCGTAGGCCGTGCAGCAGCGTCAAGCTTTAAAGGCCGGCATTTTGCGACAACGTGAACCTCTGCGCAAACGCTGACGTCAACCGACCGTCGGTTTGTCATAAAATTGCCCGACAACTTGTCCAATGACCGCATCAGGAGCAAACACCATGGCCTATTGGCTGATGAAATCCGAGCCCGACGAGCTCTCGATCAAAGGCCTGGAAAAACTCGGCAAAGCGCGCTGGGACGGGGTTCGCAACTATCAGGCGCGCAATTTTCTGCGGGCCATGGCGGTGGGAGACGAGTTCTTTTTCTACCATTCCAGCTGCCCGGAGCCCGGAATTGCCGGGATCGGCAAAATAATCGAAGCCGCGTACCCGGATCCCACCGCACTGGAGCCGGAAAGTCACTACTTCGACCCGAAAGCCACGCCGGAGAAAAACGCCTGGAGCGCGATTGATGTCGCTCACGTAGAGACGTTTGCACGGGTATTGAAGCTTGATTATTTGAAGCAGCAGACAGCGCTGGCCGAGATGCCGTTGGTGCAGAAGGGTTCGCGGTTGTCGGTGATGCCGGTGACGCCGGAGCAGTGGGCGGCGGTTATTGCGCTGAAACCTTGAGTCATTGGTTGCCTGACAAAACGCCTTCGCGAGCGAGCCCGCTCCCACAGGGTTCAGCGGCGATCACACAAATGTGTGGCACCACAAAACCACTCTGGGAGCTGGCTTGCCAGCGATAGGGCCAGCCCGGACAACGAATGCCTTACTGAATGATCAGGTTGTTGAACAACAGATCCTCGACCACCGGCTTGCCGGTTTCGTCATTCATCACTTGCTGCGTCTGCTTCAACGCTTCCTGACGCAGTTTTTCCTTGCCTTCGATGCTGCTCATCGCCTCGGTGCTCTGCTGGGTGAACAGCGCGACCAACTGGTTGCGGATCAGCGGTTCGTTGGCCTTGACCAGTTTGGTCGCCTCTTCGCCCGTCACGCGCAATGCGACGTCAGCCTTGTAGACCTTCAGCTTTGGCGTGCCATCCAGCCCGTAGTTGCCCACAAACGGCGGGCTCAGGGTGATGTAGTTGACCTTCGGCGCCTCGCCTTCTTTGGCTTCTTCGGCCAGCGCTGCCACAGGCAGAGACAGGGCCAGCAACAACATGATCCACGCTTTCACAATTCGCTCCTTATCCGGTTTGCGGCCTAGCATAACGACCCGCCGCGCAAGCACAAGCTTATGGCTGACTATCAGGGCCGGGCATGCTCGTTGACCCGTTGACTGACACACCTACACTTATCGGCCATCACTCCCAAAGGAATAGCCCTGATGAAAGCCGTGCTGTGCAAAGCCTTCGGCCCTGCCGAATCGCTGGTGCTGGAAGACGTCGCCAGTCCTGTCGCCAAGAAGAACGAAATCCTGCTGGACGTGCACGCCGCCGGGGTCAACTTCCCGGACACGCTGATCATCGAGGGCAAATACCAGTTCAAACCGCCCTTCCCGTTCTCCCCGGGTGGCGAAGCGGCTGGCGTAGTGCGCGACGTCGGCGAGAAGGTCAGCCACCTGAAAGTCGGCGACCGCGTCATGGCCCTGACCGGCTGGGGCAGTTTCGCCGAGCAGGTAGCAGTGCCGGGCTATAACGTATTGCCGATTCCGCCGTCGATGGACTTCAACACCGCCGCCGCCTTCAGCATGACCTACGGCACCTCGATGCACGCCCTCAAGCAACGCGCCAATCTGCAACCGGGCGAAACCCTGTTGGTACTCGGTGCGTCGGGCGGTGTCGGCCTCGCTGCCGTAGAGATCGGCAAAGCCATGGGCGCTCGCGTCATCGCCGCGGCCAGCAGTGCGGAAAAACTCGCCGTGGCCAAGGCGGCCGGCGCCGATGAACTGATCAACTACAGCGAAACCAGCCTCAAGGACGAAATCAAGCGCCTTACCGATGGCCAAGGCGCCGACGTGATTTACGACCCGGTCGGTGGCGACCTGTTCGATCAAGCCATCCGCGCCATCGCCTGGAACGGCCGTCTGCTGGTGGTCGGTTTCGCCAGCGGACGCATTCCCGAACTGCCGGTCAATCTTGCTCTGCTCAAAGGCGCGGCAGTGCTCGGGGTGTTTTGGGGCTCGTTCGCCCAACGCCAACCGCAGGACAACGCGGCGAATTTCCAGCAACTGTTCGGCTGGTTTGCCGAAGGCAAGTTGCAACCACTGGTGTCGCAGGTTTATCCGCTGAACAATGCGGCGCAGGCGATCAATGATCTTGGCCAGCGCAAGGCGGTGGGCAAAGTGGTGGTGCAGGTGCGCTGAAGCCTGATTGCCCGGGCGACTGCTCAATGTCGCCCGGCAGCAAGTGCTCCTGAATCTTCTGACTGCGTGACAGGATCAACTGCCCCTTGTCATCAAAGCGCAGAACAATCAGCCAGTCATAAACATCCACCGGCCATTTTGGCTGGCCGATCAGCGCGGGGCCGTCGCCACCGAACGCGGCGATCAATTTGTTGATGTGCCCGTGGTGCCAGGCGATCAGCACGGTTTTCGCCTGATTTTTCTTGCGCAGCAGCTCTACCAGTTTGTCGACATCATTATTGGCGTACGGCTGTTCAATCGGCAGTTGCAGGCGTTGAGACAATGGGATCAGCGTCTGCCAAGGCCGCATGCTTTCGGCGCTGTCAGCGGTGGCGATCAGACGTTGCGGGATCAGCGCCTGGCCACCCAGTTTCAGCGGGTCGAAATAGTCGGCGTAGGCCGTGGCACGCTGTTCGCCTCGGGCGTTGAGCTCCCGGCCCACCTCGGGCTTTTCCGCATGACGAACGATCAACACAGTGACATTGCGCAAGCCCGGCGCCGTAGCGCCCTGGGCAAAACTCAGCGCCACCACTGACACAGCGACGGCCACCACCATCAATAACCTGGGCAATAACCTGCGGACGTTCGGGTCCATCGTTTATCTCTGCGCGAAGGGGGCTGTAAGTGACCGCGAGTCTAAGTCACTGCAACGGCACCGAGACAAAAACGCCCTGTTCTTACAGCTGAGCGACAGGTTCGTAAAGGAACACGCGAATTCCACTATTTCCGCTGTTTGGTCAATGCGAACCGGTGCTATTTTCGGTAACGAAACTGTAACATTCGCATCCGCAGTCAAAACAAGAAATTTGGAGCTCTTGAATGTTTGCTTTCTTTCGTCCTGCCGCACATCAGGCTCCCCTGCCTGAAGAAAAAATAGACAGCACCTACCGACGCCTGCGCTGGCAGATCTTCGCCGGTATCTTCTTTGGTTACGCGGGTTATTACCTGCTGCGCAAGAACTTCTCGCTGGCCATGCCTTACCTGATCGACGAAGGCTACAGCCGTGGCGATCTGGGTCTGGCGATGTCGGCAATTGCCATCGCCTACGGCTTGTCGAAGTTCCTCATGGGCCTGGTGTCCGACCGCTCCAACCCGCGTTACTTCCTGCCGTTCGGCCTGCTGGTGTCGGCCGGGGTGATGTTCATTTTCGGTTTCGCGCCTTGGGCAACGTCCAGCGTGACCATGATGTTCATTCTGCTGTTCATCAACGGCTGGGCGCAGGGCATGGGCTGGCCGCCGAGCGGACGCACGATGGTGCACTGGTGGTCGCAGAAGGAACGCGGCGGCGTGGTGTCGGTGTGGAACGTGGCGCATAACGTCGGCGGCGGTCTGATCGGCCCGCTGTTCCTGATCGGCATGGGCCTGTTCAACGACTGGCACGCGGCGTTCTATGTACCGGCTGCCGTGGCACTGGGCGTGGCGGTGTTTGCCTTCATCACCATGCGCGACACCCCGCAATCAGTCGGTCTGCCGCCGATCGAGAAGTACAAGAACGATTACCCGGAAGGCTACGACGCCAGCCACGAAGACGAATTCAGCGCCAAGGAAATCTTCGTCAAATACGTGCTGCGCAACAAAATGCTCTGGTACATCGCCATGGCCAACGTCTTCGTTTACCTGCTGCGCTACGGCGTGCTGGACTGGGCGCCGACCTACCTGAAGGAAGCCAAGGGTTTCACCGTGGATAAAACCTCGTGGGCCTATTTCTTCTACGAGTGGGCGGGCATTCCGGGCACGCTGCTGTGCGGCTGGATGTCGGACAAGATCTTCCGTGGCAACCGTGGCCTGACCGGCATGGTGTTCATGGCCTTGGTGACTGTCGCGACGCTGGTGTACTGGCTGAACCCGGCCGGCAACCCGACCGTCGACATGATCGCGCTGTTCTCGATCGGCTTCCTGATCTACGGCCCGGTGATGCTGATCGGCCTGCAAGCGCTGGAACTGGCACCGAAGAAAGCAGCCGGTACGGCCGCAGGCTTCACGGGTCTGTTCGGTTATCTGGGCGGTTCGGTCGCGGCGAGTGCGGCGATGGGCTACACCGTGGACCATTTCGGCTGGGACGGTGGTTTCGTGCTGCTGGTGGGCGCTTGCCTGCTGTCGATGGCCTTCCTGGCCCCGACGCTGTGGCACAAGCAAGTTGCCAGTCAGAGCCGCGAAGCAGTCGCTTGATCGGCCTTTGACTTACAGCGCTTGAGCCGCGCCTCCAGATTGCGGTCTGGCATGGCGTGGCTGCGCAGGGCGTGCGCGGTCTGCTCGACATAATCGCGAGTGGTGCCGTAACGCCCGCAAGCGCTTTCGAACACCTGGCTCAGCACATGATCCGGCAAGTTGCCGGCATAGCTGGGCAGGTGTCGCTCCAAAACGAATCCCAATGCCTGAACCTGACTGCCATCTTCGAGCCGGCAGTTGAGCCAGTGTGGACGATAAGAAGGGAATGGCATCTCGCGTTTCCATAGCGCATACAGCGCAGCGTCGAGATTGTCTTCCGGCAGCCGATAGGCGAAGCCGCTGCACGAACCGCCACGATCCAGACCGAACACCAGTCCCGGCATTTCCGGCGTGCCACGATGTTCGTGCGACCACAAATACAAACCACGATGGTAGCCATGCACGCGGCCACGCACGCGCTCGACCGCCGAACACTCCGGGCGCCAGATCAGCGAACCGTAGGCGAACAGCCACACCGGCCCGCCCTTGTGGCGCGCCATGGTCGATTGCATGGAAGCGAGAAGTTGTTCGTGCGTCAGCTGCGGCCCAAGATCGAGCCGCGGAGGGTAAGCCAGGTTCAGAAAAGCGTTTTCAATGGCGCTCATGGCGAATAGCGTTCAGCTCCCCGCGGGTGAAGAATTACTTAATAGAACGCACCGCTGTAACAATAAGGCACATATGTTTTAAGGCAATTTGAGTGCCATGGCACAGTTCTTAATGGATTGCCTGTTTTATATATAACCTAGCGGTATTTATGCAATTACATAAATACCGATCGGCTATATGGAGAGTTATAAAGATTCAGGAACGAGGCGCGTAAGCGAACACGTCAGCGCGCATTTGATGCGCGTCCATCCCCGCTTCAACCAACGCATCCAGCGTGCCGTAGACCATGGCCGGCGAGCCGCTGGCGTAGACATGCAAGGGTTTCAGATCGGGGAAGTCTTCGCACACCGCTTCGTGCAACATCCCGCAGCGCCCTTCCCAGCCACATTGATCGCTGACGACTTTGTGCAGAAAAAGATTGGGCAACTTCAGCCATTCGTCCCAATGTTCGATCTGATAAAAATCTTCCGGACGACGCACGCCCCAATACAGATGCACCGGGTGTTTGAAGCCATTGGCGCGGCAGTGCTCGATCAGGCTGTGAATCTGGCCCATGCCCGTGCCGGCAGCGATCAGTACCAGCGGCCCGTCCGGCAATTCGGCCAGGTGGGTATCACCGAACGGCAGCTCGACGCGCACCATCGCGTTGCGTTGTAGTTGTTCGATCAGGCTCAGTGCACTGGCTTCGCGCGCCAGCACGTGAATTTCCAGATCGCGCCCGCCGTGGGGTGCCGAGGCCATGGAGAACGCCGACTTCTCGCCGTTCTCGCGCTCGATCATCAAATACTGCCCGGCGTGATAACGCGGCGGCTTGCCGGCCGGCGCACGCAGGCGCACGCGCCAGGTATCGCCACCGACGTCCCGGCATTCGATGACCTGACACGACAGGCTGCGCACCGGCAGTTCTCCCAGCGCGAGCACGCCATCCCACAGCAGGATGCAGTCTTCCAGCGGCTCGGCTATGCAAGTGTAGAACTCGCCGTGGTCATGCACCTTGCCGGCCTGTTCGACGCGGCCTTCGACCAGCAGCGCCGCACACACATGACAATTGCCGTTGCGGCAGCTTTGCGGGCATTCGTAGCCCAGGCGCCGCGCACCATCGAGAATCCGCTCGCCGGGCCGTATCTCAAGCACCGCTCCGGAGGGCTGCAGGGTTACACGCATCAATCTATTCCTAACTGATTCCAGATGGCATCGATCCGTTGGGTGACGGCGTCGTCCTTGACGATCACGCGACCCCATTCGCGAGTGGTTTCGCCCGGCCACTTGTGGGTAGCATCGAGGCCCATTTTCGAACCCAGGCCGGAGATCGGCGAGGCGAAGTCGAGGTAGTCGATCGGCGTGTTGTCGATCATCACCGTATCGCGCTTGGGGTCCATGCGCGTGGTGATGGCCCAGATCACGTCGTTCCAGTCCCGCGCGTTGATATCGTCGTCAGTGACGATAACGAACTTGGTGTACATGAACTGTCGCAAAAACGACCAGACACCCAGCATCACGCGCTTGGCGTGGCCCGGATACGACTTCTTCATCGTCACGATGGCCATGCGGTACGAGCAACCTTCCGGCGGCAGGTAGAAGTCGGTGATCTCCGGGAACTGCTTCTGCAGGATCGGCACGAACACTTCGTTCAGCGCCACGCCGAGAATCGCCGGCTCGTCCGGCGGACGGCCGGTGTAGGTGCTGTGGTAGATCGGTTTGATCCGGTGGGTGATGCGCTCGACGGTGAACACCGGGAAGCTGTCGACTTCGTTGTAGTAACCGGTGTGGTCGCCGTACGGGCCTTCGTCGGCCATCTCGCCCGGATGAATCACGCCTTCGAGGATGATTTCGGCCGTGGCCGGCACTTGCAGGTCGTTGCCGCGGCACTTCACCAGCTCCGTGCGGCTGTCGCGCAGCAGACCGGCGAAGGCGTATTCGGAGAGGCTGTCCGGCACCGGAGTGACCGCGCCGAGAATGGTTGCCGGATCCGCGCCAAGGGCCACGGAAACCGGGAACGGCTGGCCCGGATGCTTCTCGCACCACTCACGGAAGTCCAGCGCGCCGCCACGGTGGCTGAGCCAGCGCATGATGACCTTGTTGCGGCCAATGACTTGCTGACGGTAGATGCCGAGGTTCTGCCGGTCCTTGTTCGGGCCTTTGGTAACGGTCAAGCCCCAGGTGATCAACGGCGCCACGTCGCCCGGCCAGCAGGTCTGCACCGGCAGCATCGCCAAGTCGACGTCATCACCTTCGATGACCACTTCCTGGCACGGGGCGTCTTTGACGACTTTCGGCGCCATCGCGATGATCTTGCGGAAGATCGGCAACTTCGACCACGCGTCCTTCAAGCCCTTCGGCGGCTCCGGCTCCTTGAGGAAGGCCAGCAGCTTGCCGATTTCGCGCAGCTCGCTGACCGACTCGGCGCCCATGCCCATGGCAACCCGCTCAGGGGTGCCGAACAGGTTGCCGAGCACCGGGATATCGTAGCCGGTGGGTTTCTCGAACAGCAGCGCCGGGCCCTTGGCCCGCAGCGTGCGGTCGCACACCTCGGTCATTTCCAGCACCGGCGAGACGGGAATCTGGATGCGTTTCAACTCTCCGCGCTGCTCAAGCTGCTGCACGAAATCCCGAAGATCCTTGAATTTCATTGACGATGGCACCCTCAAAATAGGCGTACATCCTACCTGCTCTGACGGGCAAACAGCAGCCCGTCAGCGCCCTGCATCGCTCAATTGTGGCTGGTACCCAGCAGTATCGGCGCAAACAACGGACTCAATCGTGCACTGCCGGCGTCCGACAAATGATCTTCGTCCCGGTACTGCGAATGACCGTTGACCTCGATACTGCAGACGCCGCCCGCACACATCATCGGTGTCGGATCGATCACGTGCACGCCCGGATCGGCAGCGCTCATGGCTTCAAACAGGACGCTGATGAAATGTTGTCGCGCCAGATGCTCTTCAAGAGGGCGTCCGAGCCCCTCCGCCGAACGACCTATTCGCGCGAGGCTGGTCAGGCGATTGATCGCGCCCTTGTGTTGCAAGGGCACGTCTTTAAAGAGCCAGACTTGCACCCCGGCTTCCCTCAGCGCAGCCACTCGCGCCTTCAGCGCAACGGCCATGCGCTGCTCGGCCTGGGCGATATCGTCCTGGGGATTGAGCAGAACCTTCTTGTCCCCGTCTTCGCGGCCATACATGTACAGACTCCAGTTGGACGCCAGCACCACATCCTTGATCCCCAGGCTGCGCACTCGCTCCATGGTCTGCTCGTTGAAATCCTTGCAGCGCTGGCGCGGATCATCACTGAGGATCGGCGGGCAAGCGCTCATGCTGTACAACCAGACCGGACGCCCTTCGCGACGGGCATTGCTCTCGATGGCCGGGAGCAACGCGGCGGTGTGGCTGTCACCCCAGATCAGTTGAGTGGCCGGGACATCGTCATTGCCACCGACCAGGCAGGCCTTGTCCAGCGACTTGTCCTGAGTGACCAACATGCACTTCATCTGCCCGGCCCGCCATTCACGGGACTGCGCATATTCCAGAGCCTTTCCGGTCAGACGTTGCGGAACACCATCGGCCGAGCGAATCGCAGAACCTGACGCCACCAATACGGCGATGGTCGCGACCGCACCGGCCAGCACTGCATTGCGCGAAGCCAGCAGGCGTTTCTCTCGGAACGGCAACTCGACATAGCGCAGGCTCAGCCACGCGAGGCCCAGCGCCAGAGCGATCCAGCCGATAGCCTCGACAGGCTGAATTCCATCAACCGAAATGGCATTCGCGTAGACATAGACCGGCCAGTGCCACAGATACAGCGAGTAAGAGAGCAAGCCGACCCAGACCAGCGCGCGCAGACTCAACAACCGGGCGGTCCAGCACGCGCTCTGCGTGCCCGACCAGATCAGCGCCGTAGTGCCCAGCACCGGCAATAAAGCCGCCCAGCCGGGAAATACGGTGGATTTGTCAAAAGTGAACACCGCGACCAGTACGGCTGCCAGCCCGGCGACGCCGACCGTTTGATACAACCATGGACGTACAGCCTGTTTCGGCGCCGGTGTCACGGCAAGCATTGCGCCGCACAACAGCTCCCAGGCACGGGTTGGCAGAGAGAAGAAGGCGAATTCCGGTCTGTGCTCGATGTAGTGAATGTTAAAGCCAAACGACACCAGCAGTACGGCAAGCAGCACCCAGCGCCAATGACGGAAAAAGCGAACCAGCACAGCCATCAGCAACGGGAAGAAAATGTAGTACTGCTCTTCCACCGCCAACGACCAGGTGTGCAGCAGCGGTTTCAGATCCGAAGCCGGCTGGAAATAGCCATCCTCACGCATGAACAGAATGTTGGAAATGAACAGCGACTGATAGCGCACCGTTCGTCCCAGTTCGGAGTAGTCCTTGGCCGTCAGCAGCAACCAGCCCAATGCCAGCGTGACCAGCATGACCACGCTCAGGGCCGGAATAATGCGACGAGCGCGACGGGCCCAGAAATCAATAAAGCTGAAACGCTGCGCGCTGATTTCCCGCAACAGGATGCCGGTGATCAGGAAACCGGAAATGACGAAGAACACGTCAACGCCGACAAAACCGCCGCTGAATGTAGTAAATCCGAAATGAAAAAGTACGACGGGGATAACCGCCAGAGCCCGTAATCCGTCGATATCACGGCGATTGCCAAACGTGTGCATGAAAGCCCTTTCCAATTCTGGATACATCGTCCAAAGAGAGGGCGAAACTTATCAGCCGGGTAAATTTCATTCCAGATACAAATTCATCAGGGCAAAAAAAAGCGCCCTTTCGGGCGCTTCTTTCCAAACGTGTTTCGTATTACTTGCGCTTCATCGACAAGAAGAACTCGTCGTTGGTCTTGGTCGTTTTCAGCTTGTCGACCAGGAACTCGATGGCGGCGACTTCGTCCATCGGGTGCAGCAGCTTGCGCAGGATCCACATGCGCTGCAGTTCGTCGTCGGCGGTCAGCAACTCTTCGCGGCGGGTGCCCGAGCGGTTGATGTTGATGGCCGGGAAGACGCGCTTTTCCGCAATCTTGCGATCCAGCGGCAGTTCCATGTTGCCGGTACCCTTGAACTCTTCGTAGATCACTTCGTCCATCTTCGAGCCGGTTTCAACCAGCGCGGTGGCGATAATGGTCAGCGAGCCGCCTTCTTCGATGTTACGCGCGGCACCGAAGAAACGTTTTGGCTTCTCCAGGGCGTGGGCATCGACACCACCGGTCAGTACCTTGCCGGAGCTCGGGATCACGGTGTTGTAGGCACGGGCCAGACGGGTGATGGAGTCGAGCAGGATCACCACGTCCTTCTTGTGTTCGACCAGGCGCTTGGCCTTCTCGATCACCATTTCGGCAACCTGTACGTGACGGGTCGGCGGCTCGTCGAAGGTCGAGGCAACCACTTCGCCGCGCACGGTGCGCTGCATTTCGGTCACTTCTTCCGGACGTTCGTCGATCAACAGCACGATCAGGTGAACTTCAGGATTGTTACGGGCGATGTTCGCTGCGATGTTCTGCAGCATGATCGTTTTACCGGCTTTCGGCGGTGCGACGATCAGACCACGCTGGCCCTTGCCGATCGGGGCACACAGGTCGATCACACGACCAGTCAGGTCTTCGGTGGAACCGTTACCGGCTTCCATCTTCATGCGCACGGTCGGGAACAGCGGGGTCAGGTTCTCGAAGAGAATCTTGTTTTTCGCGTTCTCGGGACGATCGAAGTTGATTGTGTCGACCTTGAGCAGGGCGAAATACCGCTCGCCTTCCTTCGGAGGGCGGATCTTGCCAACGATGGTGTCACCGGTGCGCAAGTTGAAACGGCGGATCTGGCTCGGCGAGACGTAGATATCGTCAGGGCCGGCGAGGTAGGAAGCGTCAGCGGAGCGCAGGAAGCCGAAGCCGTCCTGGAGAATCTCCAGCACGCCATCACCGGAGATTTCCTCGCCGCTTTTAGCGTGCTTTTTCAGCAGGGAGAAAATCACGTCCTGCTTGCGCGAACGGGCCATATTTTCTATGCCCATCTGTTCGGCCAATTCGAGCAGTTCGGTAATCGGCTTTTGCTTGAGTTCAGTCAGATTCATATAGGAATGACGTAATCATTTATGGAGGGGGGGAAATTAAGCTTTTGGCTTAATGAGGCCGCGCCGCGGAGAAGGCGACAGGATCGCGTACTTGTTCGAAAAGGAGTGCGTCGGCGACGGCTAGCAGGGGGCAGTGGAGAAACCAGTGCGGGGCCGAATGTACCACCTGAGTTTCGGAGCGTCTAGCCCTGAATATGCAAAAAGCCCCGCTAATTGCGGGGCTTTTTTTCAGGCACTTTACAGCGACGCTTAGATGTTGGCGTCGAGGAAAGCAGCCAGTTGCGACTTCGACAGGGCGCCGACTTTGGTCGCTTCAACGTTGCCGTTCTTGAACAGCATCAGCGTCGGGATACCACGCACGCCGTGCTTGGCCGGGGTTTCCTGGTTTTCGTCGATGTTCAGTTTGGCGACGGTCAGCTTGCCTTTGTAAGTCTCGGCAATCTCGTCCAGAACCGGAGCGATCATTTTGCAAGGGCCGCACCATTCAGCCCAGTAGTCGACCAGGACAGCGCCTTCGGCCTTGAGTACGTCGGCTTCGAAGCTAGCGTCGCTAACGTGTTTGATAAGATCGCTGCTCATGGAATTCTCCAGGTTGTAAGCAAAAAAACGTGGCCCATCATATCCGCCCTTCCCCGGTTCAGGAAGCCGCAGATGATTGAGTCTTGCTATGGTGCCCCATGAGTCTGGGTATAGCTCAAGTCACGCCGTGGCGGGGGCGATGAAGGCAATTCCGGTGCGCAGTGCGGCATTGCGCACGTGTTCCTGCATGGCTTTTTGCGCCGCACCCGAGGCTCGACGGGCCAGTGCGCGAAGGATCTTGCGGTGCTCCTGCCAGGTTTCCATGGCCCGTTCGGCGCGGATGAACGGTAGTTTCTGGCTCTCCAGAAAGATCTCGGCACTGTTGGTGAGGATGCTCAGCATCGCCTGATTGCCGCTGGCCAGCAGGATGCGCCGGTGAAATTCGAAGTCCAGTTTCGCCGCCGCCTCGAAGTCGCCAGCCTTCAATTGCTCACGCATCGCCGCCACATTGTCTTCCAGCGCATCCAGCTCGAACGTGCTCAGCGTCACCGCCGCCAGCCCGGCGGCAAAGCCTTCGAGCGCATAACGAAGCTGAAAGATGTCCAGCGGCGAAGCTTGCGCGGCGAACGGCCAGCTCAGCGAATGCTCGCTGCGCGAAAGCTCCACCGGCGACTGCACGAACACACCCTTGCCCGGCTGAATGCTGACCACGCCCAGCGCGCTCAGTGAGGACAGCGCCTCACGCAACGACGCGCGACTCACGCCCAATTGAACTGCCAGATCGCGCTGTGACGGCAAGGCGTCGCCCGGGGCGAAGCCCTGTTCGGTGATCAGTTTGCGGATCGCTTGCAACGCCACTTCGGGTACGGCGCGGGAGATCGAGTTCATGGTTTTCCAGACGAACCAGGCCAATGTGCGGCTAGTTGTAAAGCTATTCGGTGAGTCCGGCAAGTCGTGCCCCAACGGGGTTCGGTGCCGCGGGCCGATGCGCCACGGCAGTGCGAAAAACAACCTGACTGTTCAGACCAGTAAGACCGAACAAACCCGGAAAAACCGCGGCCTGCGTGGCTTAAGCACACGTATTGGCACGGCCCATGCTCTGTCCGATCGCAGAAATCACTTCCCGTCGATCCGGAGATTGTTCATGACCAAGCGTTACAGCGCCCTCCTCGCCTCCCTGTTTGCCGGCCTGCTGCTGAGTCAGGCTCCCGCCCACGCCGACGGTCTCGACGACGTGGTCAAACGCGGCACGTTGAAAGTCGCCGTGCCCCAGGACTTCCCGCCGTTCGGCTCGGTCGGCCCGGACATGAATCCTCGCGGTCTGGACATCGACACAGCCAAACTGCTGGCCGACCAACTCAAGGTCAAACTCGAACTGACCCCGGTCAACAGCACCAACCGCATTCCGTTTCTGACCACCGGCAAGGTCGATCTGGTGATTTCCAGCCTCGGCAAAAACCCGGAGCGCGAGAAAGTCATCGATTTCTCTCGCGCCTACGCTCCGTTTTACCTCGCGGTGTTCGGCCCGCCAGAAGCCGCGATCGCCAGCCTCGACGACCTCAAGGGCAAAACCATCAGCGTCACCCGTGGTGCCATCGAAGACATCGAGCTGAGCAAAGTCGCCCCCGAAGGCGTGACTATCAAGCGTTTCGAAGACAACAACTCGACCATCGCCGCTTACCTCGCCGGGCAAGTCGATCTGATCGCCAGCGGTAACGTGGTCATGGTCGCGATCAGCGAAAAAAACCCGAAACGCGTGCCGGCGCTGAAAGTGAAGCTCAAGGATTCGCCGGTCTACGTCGGCGTAAACAAGAACGAAGCAGCGCTGCTGGCCAAGGTCAACGATATCCTGACCACCGCCAAGGCTGACGGCGCGCTGGAAAAAAATTCGCAGACCTGGCTGAAAGAGCCGCTGCCGGCCGATCTCTGATCGACTGCGCGGGAGATTTTCATGGCTTATCAGTTCGATTTCTTGCCGGTGCTGGAAAACACCGACCTGCTGCTGCGCGGAGCACTGTTCACCCTTGAGCTGACGGCCATCGGCGCGCTGCTTGGGGTTGGCGTGGGAATTGTCGGAGCGCTGGTGCGGGCGTGGAACATTCGCCCGTTCTCGGCGATCTTCGGCGTCTACGTCGAGTTGATCCGCAACACGCCGTTTCTGGTGCAGTTGTTCTTCATTTTTTTCGGGCTGCCGTCGCTCGGTGTGCAGATTTCCGAGTGGCAGGCAGCGGTGCTGGCAATGGTGATCAACCTCGGCGCGTACTCGACTGAGATCATCCGCGCCGGTATTCAAGCGATCCCACGCGGGCAACTGGAAGCCGCCGCCGCGCTGGCAATGACGCGCTTCGAAGCGTTCCGCCATGTGGTGCTGCTGCCGGCGCTGGGCAAGGTCTGGCCGGCGCTGAGCAGCCAGATCATCATCGTCATGCTCGGCTCGGCAGTGTGTTCGCAGATTGCCACTGAAGAGCTGAGCTTCGCTGCCAACTTCATTCAGTCGCGCAACTTCCGCGCCTTTGAAACCTATGCGCTGACCACGCTGATCTACCTGTGCATGGCGCTGCTGATCCGCCAATTGCTGAACTGGATCGGTCGTCGCTACATTTCGAGGAGCAGCGCATGAGCGACTTCACCTTTTGGGACATCCTGCGCAACCTGCTCACCGGCCTGCAGTGGACGCTGGCGTTGTCGTTGGTGGCATTTATCGGCGGAGGCCTTGTCGGGCTGCTGATTCTGGTCATGCGCATCTCGAAAAACCCTCTGCCAAGCAACATTGCCCGCACCTGGATCGAACTGTTCCAGGGCACACCGTTGCTGATGCAGCTGTTTCTGGTGTTCTTCGGCGTGGCGCTGGCCGGGATCGAAATTTCGCCGTGGATGGCGGCGGCGATTGCTCTGACGCTGTTCACCAGCGCCTACCTGGCGGAGATCTGGCGTGGTTGCGTCGAGTCGATCCCGAATGGCCAGTGGGAAGCCTCGTCGAGCCTGGCGTTGAATCCGCTGGAGCAACTGCGCTACGTGATTCTGCCGCAAGCCTTGCGGATTGCCGTGGCGCCGACCGTGGGTTTCTCGGTGCAAGTAGTCAAAGGCACTGCGGTGACCTCGATCATCGGCTTCACCGAACTGACCAAGACCGGCGGCATGCTCGCCAACGCAACGTTTGAACCGTTCATGGTCTACGGCCTCGTTGCCCTGGGCTACTTCCTGCTCTGCTACCCCCTGTCCCTCAGTGCGCGCTACCTGGAAAGGAGACTGCATGCCTCTGCTTAGAATTTCCGCCCTGCATAAATACTACGGCGATCACCACGTGCTCAAAGGCATCGACCTCAGCGTCGAGGAAGGTCAGGTGGTGGCGATCATCGGCCGCAGCGGCTCGGGCAAATCGACCCTGCTGCGCACGCTCAATGGCCTGGAGTCGATTAACGACGGCGTGATCGAAGTCGACGGCGAGTACCTCGACGCCGCCCGCGCCGACCTGCGCAGCCTGCGGCAGAAAGTCGGGATGGTGTTTCAACAGTTCAACCTTTTCCCGCACCTGACGGTGGGCGAAAACGTGATGCTCGCGCCGCAAGTGGTGCAGAAAGTGCCCAAGACCAAGGCTGCCGAGCTGGCGCGCGAGATGCTGGACCGGGTCGGTCTGGGCGAGAAATTCGATGCCTTCCCGGATCGGCTGTCCGGCGGTCAGCAGCAGCGGGTGGCAATTGCCCGGGCGTTGGCGATGTCGCCAAAAGTACTGTTATGCGACGAGATCACCTCGGCGCTCGACCCGGAACTGGTCAATGAAGTGCTCAGCGTGGTGCGCCAACTGGCAAGGGAAGGCATGACGCTGATCATGGTCACCCACGAAATGCGCTTCGCCCGGGAGGTCGGGGACAAACTGGTGTTCATGCATCAAGGCAAGGTGCACGAAGTGGGCGATCCGAAGGTGTTGTTTGCCGATCCGCAGACGCCGGAGCTGGCGAATTTCATTGGCACGGTTGAAGCGACAGCCTGAAGGAAATACAGGCGCTTTCAGGCCCTCATCGCGAGCAGGCTCACTCCTACATTGGAATGCGGTCACCTGTAGGAGTGAGCCTGCTCGCGATTGACCGCGCAGCGGTCACAGACTTTATGCGCTGAATCAAGGGTTTGAACCGTGCGCGTTGGCGCCAGCGTTTGATCGTGGCACGATGTCGGGGTTATCGACCGAGACCCCCTGACCATGCCGCAATCCCAAGCCAAGAATCTGTCCCTGATCGCCGCAATCGACCTGGGCTCCAACAGCTTTCACATGGTCGTGGCCAAGGCCCAGAACGGCGAAATCCGTATTCTCGAACGTCTCGGGGAGAAGGTTCAGCTCGCCGCTGGCATCGACGATGAACGCCACCTCAACGAAGAATCGATGCAACGCGGCCTCGATTGCCTCAAGCGTTTTGCCCAACTGATCAACGGTATGCCGCTGGGCGCCGTGCGGATCGTCGGCACCAACGCCCTGCGCGAGGCCCGTAACCGTCTGGAATTCATCCACCGCGCCGAAGAAATCCTCGGCCATCCGGTGGAAGTGATCTCCGGCCGTGAAGAGGCGCGCCTGATCTACCTCGGTGTCTCGCACACCCTCGCCGACACTCCGGGCAAACGCCTGGTCGCCGACATCGGCGGCGGCAGTACCGAATTCATCATCGGCCAACGCTTCGAGCCGTTGCTGCGCGAAAGCCTGCAAATGGGCTGCGTGAGCTTCACCCAACGCTACTTCAAGGACGGCAAGATCACTCCGGCCCGCTACGCCCAGGCGTACACGGCGGCGCGCCTGGAAATCATGAGCATCGAACACGCCCTGCACCGCCTGACCTGGGATGAAGCTATCGGCTCCTCGGGCACCATCCGCGCCATCGGCCTGGCGCTGAAGGCCGGCGGGCACGGTACTGGCGAAGTGAATGCCGAAGGACTGGCGTGGCTCAAGCGTCGCCTGTTCAAACTCGGCGATGTCGACAAGATCGATTTCGAAGGCATCAAGCCTGACCGCCGGGCGATTTTCCCGGCAGGTCTGGCGATTCTCGAAGCGATTTTCGACGCCCTCGAACTGCAACGCATGGATCACTGCGAAGGCGCGCTGCGTGAAGGCGTGTTGTATGACCTGCTCGGTCGCCATCACCACGAAGATGTGCGCGAACGCACCCTGACCTCGCTGATGGAGCGCTACCACGTCGACCTCGAACAGGCGGCACGGGTCGAGCGCAAAGCCCTGCACGCCTTCGATCAGGTCGCAGTGGACTGGGAGCTGGACGACGGTATCTGGCGCGAACTGCTGGGCTGGGCCGCGAAAGTGCACGAAGTCGGCCTCGACATCGCGCACTATCACTACCACAAGCACGGCGCCTACCTGATCGAGCACTCGGATCTCGCCGGTTTCTCCCGCGAAGACCAGCAAATGCTTGCCCTGCTGGTGCGCGGCCACCGTCGCAACATCCCCAAGGACAAGTTTGCCGAGTTCGGTGACGACGGCGACAAGCTGATACGCCTCTGCGTGCTGCTGCGCTTTGCGATCCTGTTCCACCACATTCGTGGCACGCAGACCATGCCGCAGGTGGTTCTGCACGCCAACGGAGACAACCTCGACGTGGAATTCCCGGAGAACTGGCTGGATGAGAATCAGCTGACTCAGGCGGATTTCGGGCTTGAGGCTGAGTGGCTGACGCGGGTGGGGATTGTCCTGACCGTGCACTGAGTAACCGGCAGGCACAAAAAAGGCGATCCTTTCGGATCGCCTTTTTTATTGGCTTGGGCGTTCGGATTCAAGAGTTTTGGCGTTACTTGAATCTAGCCCCTCACCCCAGCCCTCTCCCGGAGGGAGAGGGAGCCGATTTATGGGCCTTTCAAATCCTGAGTTCGACTCGATATCTCAGGTCGATGTACTTCGAACATCCAACTCGGTCAGTCCCCTCTCCCGATGGGAGAGGGCTAGGGTGAGGGGGTGCTTTTAAGCTCTTAGCTGCTCACCGGCAAAATCGGGCTGCCCAACCGCTCCAGCAATGTCGCCTGCGCACTGCGCGGGTTCTGGTTGCCGGTTGGCGTGTTGCGGATGTACCGGCCATCCGACTGCAGGCTCCAACTGTGGGTGTTGTCAGTCAGGTACAGCTCCAGCTCTTTCTTGACCCGGGTCAGCAGCTTCTTGCCTTCCACCGGGAAGCAAGTCTCGACGCGCTTGTCGAGGTTGCGCTCCATCCAGTCGGCGCTGGAGAGGAACATCTGCTCCTCGCCACCGTTGAGGAAGTAGAACACCCGGGTGTGCTCAAGGAAGCGGCCGATGATCGAGCGCACGTGAATGTTGTGCGAAACCCCGGCGATGCCCGGACGCAGGCAGCACATGCCGCGCACCACCAGATCGATGCGCACGCCGGACTGGCTGGCCTTGTACAGCGCGCGGATGATCTTCGGATCGGTCAGCGAGTTGAACTTGGCGATGATGTGCGCAGGCTTGCCGTCGAGCGCGAATTGCGTCTCGCGCAGGATCATGTCGAGCATGCCCTTCTTCAGGGTGAACGGCGCATGCAGCAGCTTCTTCATGCGCAGCGTTTTACCCATGCCGATCAACTGGCTGAACAGTTTGCCGACGTCTTCACACAAGGCGTCGTCGGAGGTCAGCAGGCTGTAGTCGGTGTACAGACGGGCGTTGCCGGCGTGGTAGTTACCGGTGCCGAGGTGCGCGTAACGCACGATCTCGCCCGCTTCGCGGCGCAGGATCAGCATCATCTTGGCGTGGGTCTTGAAGCCGACCACGCCGTAGATCACCACCGCACCCGCCGCTTGCAGACGGCTGGCCAGTTGCAGGTTGGATTCTTCGTCGAAGCGTGCGCGCAGCTCGATGACCGCTGTCACTTCCTTGCCGTTGCGCGCGGCGTCTACCAGCGCGTCGACGATTTCCGAGTTGGCGCCGGAGCGGTACAAGGTCTGGCGTACGGCCAGAACATGCGGGTCTTTCGCCGCCTGGCGCAGCAAGTCGACCACCGGAGTGAAGGACTCGAACGGGTGCAGCAGCAGGATGTCCTGCTTGCTGACGACGCTGAATATGTTCTCGCTGTTCTGCAGCAGTTTCGGGATCTGCGGGGTGAACGGCGTGTATTGCAGCTCCGGGTGGCTGTCCAGACCGGTGATGCTGAACAGCCGCGTCAGGTTGACCGGGCCATTGACCTGATACAGCTCGGTCTCGCTCAGGTTGAACTGCTTGAGCAGGTAATCCGAGAGGTGTTTCGGGCAAGTGTCGGCAACTTCCAGACGCACCGCGTCACCGTAACGACGCGAGAACAACTCGCCACGCAGGGCGCGGGCAAGGTCTTCGACGTCTTCGGAATCGAGTGCCAGGTCGGCGTTTCGGGTCAGACGGAACTGGTAGCAGCCCTTGACCTTCATGCCCTGGAACAGGTCATCGGCGTGGGCATGAATCATCGACGACAGGAACACGTAATTGTCGCCAGGGCCGCCGACTTCTTCCGGCACCTTGATGATCCGAGGCAGCAGACGTGGCGCCGGGATGATCGCCAGACCCGAATCGCGACCAAAGGCGTCGATGCCTTCGAGTTCGACGATGAAGTTGAGGCTCTTGTTCACCAGCAACGGGAACGGGTGCGTCGGGTCGAGGCCGATCGGGGTGATGATCGGCGCGATCTCGTCGCGGAAGTAGCGGCGCACCCAGGTCTTGAGCTTGGTCGTCCAGTAGCGACGACGGATGAAGCGAACCTGATGCTTTTCCAGCTCCGGCAGCAGGATGTCGTTGAGGATCGCGTACTGACGGTCAACGTGACCGTGGACCAGCTCGCTGATTCGCGCCAGCGCCTGATGCGGTTGCAGGCCGTCGGCACCGGCCTGTTCACGGGCGAAAGTGATCTGCTTCTTCAGACCGGCAACACGGATTTCAAAGAATTCGTCGAGGTTGCTGGAGAAGATCAGCAGGAACTTCAGCCGCTCCAGCAACGGATAGGACTCGTCCAGCGCCTGTTCCAGCACGCGGATGTTGAATTGCAGTTGCGAGAGCTCGCGATGGATGTAGAGGCTGCTGTCATCCAGGCCCGGAATCGCGATGGCCGGTACCGCCGCAGCGGCTTCGGCCGCCGGCGCGGGTGGCGCAGGCTCCAGTTCCGGCGGGGTTTCGGTGATTTGTTCCACCACCGGCTGAGCTTCTTTTACTGCAACTTCTGTGAGTCCTTCGGTATTCATCGAATGTTCCTGGGAGGGCTATTTCTGCTCTCGTAACAATTGAGCGGCACGGACAGCAAAGTAAGTCAGGATGCCATCAGCACCGGCACGTTTAAAGGCGGTCAGTGATTCGAGAATCACCGCCTCGCTCAACCAGCCATTCTGGATCGCCGCCATGTGCATGGCGTATTCGCCGCTGACCTGATAGACGAAGGTCGGCACTTTGAAGGCATCTTTTACCCGGAAAAGAATGTCCAGATACGGCATGCCGGGTTTGACCATGACCATGTCCGCGCCTTCAGACAAGTCCGCACCGACTTCGTGCAGCGCTTCGTCGCTGTTGGCGGGGTCCATCTGGTAAGAGGCCTTGTTGGCTTTGCCCAGGTTCGACGCCGAACCCACGGCATCGCGGAACGGGCCGTAATAGGCGCTGGCGTACTTGGCCGAGTAGGCCATGATCCGCACATTGACGTGGCCGGCGATTTCCAGCGCTTCGCGGATCGCCTGAATGCGGCCGTCCATCATGTCCGAAGGGGCGACCACTTGAGCGCCAGCCTCGGCATGGGACAGAGCCTGACGGACCAGTGCGTCGACGGTGATGTCGTTCTGCACGTAGCCTTCTTCGTCGAGAATGCCGTCCTGACCGTGGGTGGTGAACGGGTCGAGCGCCACGTCGGTAATCACCCCCAGTTCCGGGAAACGATCACGCAGGGCGCGAGTGGCGCGCTGCGCGATACCTTCTGGATTCCAGGCTTCGGCGGCGTCGAGGGATTTCAGTTCAGGTGGCGTTACCGGGAACAGCGCCAGCGCCGGAATGCCCAGTTCGACCCATTTCGCCGCTTCTTCGAGCAGCAGGTCGATGGTCAAGCGCTCTACACCCGGCATCGACGCCACGGCTTCGCGGCGGTTTTCACCGTCGAGCACGAACACCGGCAGGATCAGGTCATCGACCGTCAGCACATTTTCCCGTACCAGCCGGCGCGAAAAATCGTCACGGCGATTGCGGCGCAGGCGAGTGGCTGGGAACAAACGGTTGGCAGGGGTAAAGCTCACGGCAGACTCCTGAGCCCGCGTAAACGGGCGAGCGTGACAGTTATAGACGGCCATTATGACTAACAGATGACAGTTGTGTGAGACCCGTGACATGTAGCCGCATTCCATTCTCAGTGTAGGAATTGTTCACGTCGAGACACATTTGGACACTTTCATGAATGTGTCCGAAGGGTTAGGCTGCGCGTTCATTTCGCCAGCACCCAGACAATGCTCCAACAATTTCTGCATGACTTTGGCTACTTTGCCTTGTTTCTCGGCACATTCTTCGAAGGCGAAACCATCCTGGTGCTCGCGGGCTTCCTCGCGTTCCGTGGATACATGGACATCAACCTGGTGGTGGTCGTGGCGTTCTTCGGCAGTTATGCCGGCGATCAGTTGTGGTATTTCCTGGGCCGCAAGCACGGGCGCAAATTGCTTGCGCGCAAACCGCGCTGGCAGATGATGGGCGACCGCGCCCTGGAGCACATTCGCAAGCATCCGGACATCTGGGTCCTGAGCTTCCGCTTCGTTTACGGCCTGCGCACGGTGATGCCGGTGGCGATCGGCCTGTCGGGTTATCCGCCGGGACGTTATCTGTTGCTCAACGGCATTGGCGCCGCCATCTGGGCCACCGCACTGGCCGCCGCCGCTTACCATTTCGGCGCGGTGCTGGAAGGCATGCTCGGCAGCATCAAGAAATACGAACTGTGGGTGCTCGGCGCCTTGCTGGTACTGGGCGTTGGCCTGTGGCTGCGTCGCCGCTTCAAGAATGCTCGTCTGGCCAAACAGGTCTATGAAGACGAGCAAATCGCCAAAGCGGCAAAAGCCGAGCAACTCCAGGCCGAACAGGCCAACCCGGCCGACCCCAAGACGCCAGCCGAGTAAGACGCTGGCGGCAAGCGGCTCCCGGGCCCGCCGCGCGTCATTCCACACATTCGATCCCAAAGAATGAACACCTCGCCGCCGCTGCGATCCATGTAGAGAGCGCTCTGTGCATCGTGAACGCGATGGCTGGATGGCGCAGGGCTGAGGACAAATCCCAGGTGTTGCCGGCCATTGACCCTATGGCCACGCGCGACAAATTAGTGGACATTTAGCGCCATGAATCTGGAGAGAAACCCATGAGCAAAAAAGTTGCAGTGATCCTGTCCGGCAGTGGCGTGTACGACGGCGCCGAGATCCATGAAAGCGTCATCACCCTGCTGCGTCTCGATCAACGCGGCGCGCAGGTGCAGTGCTTCGCGCCGAACATCGCGCAATTGCACGTGATCAATCACCTGACCGGTGAAGAAATGCCCGAATCGCGCAACGTGCTGGTGGAATCGGCGCGTATCGCTCGCGGCAACATCAAGGACATCCGCGACGCCGACGTCGATGACTTCGATGCGCTGATCGTGCCGGGTGGTTTTGGCGCTGCGAAAAACCTATCGAACTTCGCCGTCGAAGGCGCGGGTTGCACCGTCCAGCCTGAGGTTCTGGCGTTGGCGGAAGCGTTCGCCGAAGCGGGCAAACCGGTGGGGCTGATGTGCATCTCGCCAGCACTCGCGGCGAAGATCTACGGCCCGGGCGTGACCTGCACCATCGGCAACGATGCTGACACCGCCACGGCGATGAACAAAATGGGCGCGACCCACGAAGACTGCGCCGTCAGCGACATCATCGAAGACAAAGCGCGCAAACTGGTGACCACGCCTGCGTACATGCTGGCGCAAAACATCAGCGAAGCGGCATCGGGGATCAACAAACTGGTCGACCGCGTCCTCGAACTGACCCACGAAAACGACGCCTGATCCACCTCGTATGATCGTTCCCACGCTCTGCGTGGGAATGCCGCCATAGGCGCTCCGCGCCTGCTCACTTTGGCGCTACATTTGCGGTGAGGCCGGAACACGGAGCGTCCCAAGATGCATTCCCACGCGGAGCATGGGAACGAGCGTTCGTAAGGCTCAGGCTTTGCGGGTCAGGCGCGTGAGGATCCGGTCCAGCGCATTGGCAAACGCCTGCTTCTCGCGATCGCCGAACGGCGCAGGCCCGCCGCTCATCTGGCCCTGCTCGCGCAGATCGGTGAACAGGTTGCGCACCGCCAATCGTTCGCCCATGTTTTGCGCGTCGAACTCCCTGCCGCGCGGATCCAGCGCTGCCACGCCCTTCTTCACCAGCCGATCCGCCAGCGGAATATCGCTGCAAATCACCAGCTCGCCGGGCACCGCGTGCTCGACCAGATAGTCGTCCGCAGCATCCGGGCCGCTCGGTACCACGATGAGCTTGACGATGGCCAGCCCCGGTTTGGTCTGCGGTTGCCCGGCCACCAGCACCACTTCGAACTGACGCTTGAGGGCGAACTTCACCACCAGATCCTTCGCCGCCCGTGGGCAGGCATCGGCATCGATCCATACACGCATCATCGCTTCCTCTTTCCAAAAAGCATCGCGGGCAAGCCCGCTCCCACAAGGTTAACGCTAAACCTGTGGGAGCGGGCTTGCCCGCGTTTGTGAACGCAGCGAATGCGGTTAAGCGGCTACCCGCTTCTTCTCGGCTACCCAACTGCGCCCGTACAGCACAACAATAGCCAGAATCGCCACCGCCTGCGCCGTCAACGAATACGCATCGGCGTGAATCCCCAGCCAGTCGAACTCGAAGAACGCCACCGGCCGCGTGCCGAAGATCCCGGCTTCCTGCAATGCCTTCACACCATGCCCGGCAAACACCACCGACAGCGCGCACAGCAGCGCAGCATTGATGCTGAAGAACAGCGTCAGCGGCAGTTTCGCCGAACCGCGCAGGATCACCCACGCCAGACCGACCAGCAGCACCAGCGCCGTCGCACCACCGGCGAGCACTGCGTCATGCCCGGCGGGACCAGCCTGCAACCACAGGGTTTCGTAGAACAGGATCACTTCGAACAGTTCGCGATAGACCGAGAAGAACGCCAGAATCGCAAAGCCGAAACGTCCGCCGCCGCCCACCAGGCTGCTTTTGATGTAGTCCTGCCAGGCCGCTGCGTGGCGACGGTCGTGCATCCACACGCCGAGCCACAACACCATGACGCTGGCGAACAGCGCGGTTGCGCCTTCAAGCAATTCGCGCTGAGAACCGCTGACATCGATGACATACGCCGCCAGCGCCCACGTGCCGAGGCCGGCCAACAACGCCAGGCCCCAACCGACGTTGACGCTGCGTACCGCCGATTGCTGGCCGGTGTTGCGCAGGAACGCGAGGATCGCGGCCAGTACCAGAATCGCTTCCAGGCCTTCACGCAGCAGAATCAGCAGGCCGGAAATGTAGCTCAGCGACCAGCTCAGGCCATCGCTGCCGAGCAGGCCAGCAGACTCTTTGAGTTTGGCTTTCGCCGCGTCCAGACGTTGCTCGGCTTGCTCGACCGGCAGGCCGTCCTGCAACGACTGCCGGTAAGCCATCAGCGACTTCTCGGTGTCTTTGCGCACATTGGCGTCGACGTTATCCAGCGAACTCTCGACCAGTTCAAAACCTTCCAGATACGCCGCCACCGACAGGTCATAGGCCTGATCGTGCTCACCGGCACGGTAAGCCGCCAGGCTCTTGTCCAGTGTCGCGGCGGTATAGTCGAGCAATTGCGCCGGGCCGCGTTTGACCTGCGGCGGCTGCGCACGCTGGGCGCGGAACGTCGCCGCGGCTTGCGCGCCTTCGGCAGCCTGCACTTCGGCCGGCGTCTGCCGCGCCAGATCGGCGATGTTGTAAGTCTTCTCGGAGGTGGCCACTGCTGCGTCGGCGCTGAAGCCGGCGATGTAGGTGGCCAGATCCCAGCGCTGACGATCATCCAGCTGATCGGCAAACGCCGGCATGTCGGTGCCTTCGACGCCTTGGCCGAGGGTGTTGTAGATTGCGTACAGGCTCAGGTGATCAAGACGTGCCGCGTCACGCAGATTGGCCGGTGCCGGCGTCATACCCAGACCTGCCGGGCCGTCACCGGCGCCGCTGTCGCCGTGACACACCGAGCAGTTTTGCGCATATAGCGGCGCGCCACGCGTCGGGTCTGGGGTAATGATCGGCGCCTGGCTGACTTCATACGCCACCGCCAGTTGTGCGCCCAATTGCCGGGCCTGACGAGCCACGTCGGCGCCGTCCTGCTTCGATTTGATCGCCGCGTGCAGCGCTTCGATGCCCTGCTCCAGCGCCACTTTCTCGGGCTTGGCCGGCATGTCGGCGATCAAGCCTTGCAGCGCCCGGGTGAATTCGAGCTGCTCGCGGTATTCAGAGTCGTCGACGACTTTGCCCGCCGCCACCGTCTGCGGATAGTCAGCGCTGATGTAATCGAGCAGGTGCAGCGCTTGCGGTGCGCCTTCCACGGTATCGGCCAGCAGGTTGAAGCTGCTCAGGGCACACAACGGGAACACCAGCCAGGCCAGAAATCGGGACGAGGCAGTCATGAAGGGGTCTCAAATGGAAATGCGAAGTTACATATTGTTCACTTCGAAGACATTTCCCTCAAGCTTTGTCGGCACCCTGGCCGTTGTTTAGTGTGTGAGCGCGGTCAGAGGGCGGTAATGCCCGGCCATGAAATCCACGAATACCTTCACCTTCAGCGCGACATGCCGGGCATGGGGATACAACGCGTAATAGTGGCGCTGGCCCAGCGTGCAGTTGGGCAGAATCTGCACCAGCCGCCCGCTCAACAGGTCGTCCTGCACTGTGGCACGGGTGAACGAGGCGATGCCGACACCCGCCAGCGCGGCAGCATGCAGCGCGCTGATCGAATCCGCCTTGAAGCGCCCGTGCGCACTGATCGCCGTGGTCGCCCCGCGCGCGTCGGTCAATGACCAGTCGCTGCCGCCGGTAAATGCCAGAAGTTGATGCTCGATCAACTCCCGTACCTGACGCACCAGCCCATGCCGGGCGACATACGCCGGCGCGGCAACCAGCACCATCTCCGAAACGGTGAGCAGGCGCGCCACCAGTGACGAGTCCTCCAGCGGCCCGCAAATGCGCAGCGCCACATCGAAGCCTTCGGTGATCAGGTCAACAAAGCGGTCATCGCAGGACAAATCGACCTCAATGTCGGGGTAGCGCTGTTGAAACGCCGGTAGCCAGTTCGCCAGTTCCAGCGTGCCGATCACCATCGGCGCGCTGATCCGCAACACGCCACGGGGGCTTTCATGAGCCTGCCCCAGCGCCACGGCCGCTTGATCCAGTCGATCAAGAATGTCCACGCACGCGGCGTAATACTGCTGGCCAGCGCTGGTCAGGTTGAAGCCACGGGTGTTGCGATTGATCAGCCGCGTGCCGAGTTCGCTCTCCAACTGCTGCAATTGCCGGGAGATGGTCGAGTGCGTGGTGTCGAGCCGCTCGGCCGCAGCGCTGAAACCGCGACACTCGACGATGCAGCGAAACGCGCGCATGGCCTGCAATTGATTCATCGTGGCTCCCGGATTTGATCAACAAACGAACAAGCCTAGCTCAATCGCCGATCCCTTTGAACCGGATAAAGCGCAGGTTTACGCGCAAGACTTGTGTGAATCCTGAACAGATAACGCCGCAAAAAACGGCGCAGCGCATGGCCATGACGGCACCCTATAATGCGCCACCTCTTTGCCTTTTTCGTTCAAGGAAGAACCCGCCGCCATGCGCCCATGCCTGCTGTTTTTGCTGATGCTCGCAGCCATTGTTCAACTGAGCGGATGTGGTGCCTGGCGCAACTACGACCTGGAACTTCAGCAGACCACCGACCAGTTGAAACAGGGCAATCCCGAAGGCGCGCTGTATGTGCTGGAAGCGTACAACCCGGACGAAGAAAAAGACCTGCTCTACTACTTCGAAAAAGGTGCCGTGCTCAGCCTCGACGGAGCGCTCGCGCAAAGTCAGGTGGCGTGGCGCAGTGCCGAGCAGATGATCATTCAGCGCCAGGACACTCTCCAAACCACCACCGATAAATTGCTCGCGGCGATGGGCGATCACTGGGGCAGCATCATCAACGACAAGGTCCGCCGCTATGAGGGTTACGACTATGAAAAAGTCATGCTGACCACGCAGATGGCCCTCAACCAACTGGCCGAGAATGACTTCGACGGCGCCCGTGCCGATATCAAGAAAACCCACGAGCGCGAAGCACTGATCGCGCGGCAACGGGAGCTGGAATACGAGCGCGTCGAAGACGCTGCCAAGTCCCAAGGCGCACGCGTGCACTACACAGACCTACAGGGTTATCCGGTGGTAATGCTCGATTCACCCGCGGTCATTGCCCTGAAAAACGGCTATCAAAGTGCGTTCAGTCATTACCTCGCCGGTTTTACGTATGAGGCGTTGGGCGAGAAGGATCTCGCGGCTCCGGGTTATCGTCAGGCCATCGAGTTGCGCCCGGACATCACGTTTTTCCAGCAGGCACTGAAAGACCTCGACAGTCCGGGACTGAAAGCGGACGAAAGCGATGTGCTGATCATCGTGCAGAGTGGCCTGGCACCCGCCCGCAGCTCGGTGCGTGTTCCGTATCCGGTGAAACTGGCGGACGGGCAAGTCATCGTTGCCAATATTTCGTTTCCGGTCATGGTGCCGGACACTTCCACGGCCTCGTTCAACCGGGTCAACATCGACGGTCGCCAGAAAGCGCTGATCGCGGTCAACAGCATTACCGACATGTCGTTGCGCACCTTGCGTGACGACATGCCGGGCATTGTTCAGCGCACCACCTACCGGGCTTTTCTCGCCGCCGATGTTCAGGGCACAGACAATCGGCGCAATCCGGCCAAGGCCTCCTACGTGACTCACTGGGACGGTTTTGAACACGCAGACACACGCACCTGGCGCACCTTGCCAAACCTGACCCAAGTCGTGCGCCTGCGCCTGAAAAAGGGCGATCACCTGATCAGCCTGCCCAACACTCAGAGTGCATCTCCCCTGAAAATTCGCATCGACCAGAACCGTCAGGTCATCGCGCTACGAGCCTTGGGCAAGCTGATCTACGTCAATGGCAGCGCTTTCCAATCGAACCCGTCGCTCGAAAGTCGCGTATCCGGGCTGAAATAAGTAATGGCACCTAACTAACCGGTGCAATTAAAAAGCTATTACAACGCCAGCATTGCCCGCCTATAATGCCGCGCCTCGTTATTGCGACGAGGTATTAAAGCTCCTCAGGTTATGAGGAATTGGCAGGAGGCCAGGGCCACTGTCGATGGGTCACACCAGCCCGACCAGCGCACGTGGCTGCAGTCAGCACTACACACTCAGGGAAGAAGTACCCCCTATGGCATTCCGCGCTCCCACTCTGATCGCGCTCAGCGCCGTCACTCTGCTGTCCGGCTGTTCGGCGTTTCGCAACTACGATTCCGAACTGGCACAGACCAACCAGCAACTGGCCTCCGGCAACGTCGACGCCGCCCTGACCCTGCTGGAAAAAAACAACACCGGCCCCGACAAAGACCTGCTCTATTACTTCGAGAAAGGTGAGTTGCTGCGCGCCAAGGGTGATCTGTCCGGCAGCCAGAACGCCTGGACCAGCGCCGATCAAGTGGTCGGTCAGTGGGAAGATGCGGTCAAGCTCGACAGCGCCAAGTACCTGGCCCAGTTCGGCAGCTTTATCGTCAATGACAAGGTTCGCCGCTACGAGGGCTACGACTACGAAAAAGTCATGCTGACCACGCAAATGGCCCTGAACCTGCTGGCGGTCAACGACTTCGACGGCGCGCGTACCGCGATCAAGAAGACGCACGAACGCGAAGCGGTAATCGCCGACCTGCGTGACAAGGAATACCTCAAGAGCGAAGAAGAGGCCGAGAAAGAAGGCATCAAGACTCAGTACAAGGACTTGCAGGGCTACCCGGTCGCCAGCCTCGACGCGCCGGAAGTGGTGAGCCTGAAGAACAGCTACCAGAGTGCGTTCAGCCATTACCTGGCCGGTTTCGTCTACGAAGCACTGGGTGAAAAAGACCTCGCTGCACCGGGCTACCGCAAGGCCGCCGAACTGCGCCCGAACACGCCGTTGCTGGAGCAGGCGCTGGTCAATCTCGACAAGCCGGCCAAGAGCGATGACAGCGACATCCTGATCGTCGTGCAAAGCGGCCTCGCGCCGGCCCGCGACTCGATCCGCGTTCCGCTGCCATTGCCGATTTCCAACAATGTGGTGATCACCCCGCTGTCGTTCCCGATCATCAAGGCCGACACTTCCACCGCGCCGTTCGCCCAGATCGGTGTCGATGGCCAGCAAGTCGACCTGACTGCGCTCAACAGCACCACCGCCATGTCCCGCCGCGCCTTACGCGATGACATGCCGGGGATCATCGTGCGCACCACCGTACGCGCGATCACCAAAGGCGTGGCGCAGAAAAAGATCAACGAAACCAATCCGCTGGCCGGTCTGGCTGTGGGTATTTCTTCAGCCGTGCTCGAAGGTGCCGATACCCGTACGTGGCGTACCCTGCCGGACAACACCCAAGTGGTGCGTCTGCGCCTGAAAAAGGGTGAGCATCAGGTTACTCTGCCGAGCGCCGTGGGCGGTTCGGTGGTCAAGGTCACCGTCGATCAGCGTTATCAGGTGATCAGCCTGCGCGCCGTGGGCAATCAAGTGTTTGCCGGCGGTCTCGCCGCCCACGTGATGCCGAGCGCCAACGCGACCAACGTCGCCAGCCTCAAACAACCTTAAGAACGGAGTCTTTGCATGCGCTTCAAACTCATCGCCGTTGCCGCCCTCGCCTTGCTGGCCAGCGGCTGCGCCACCCCGCCACCGCCGGAGCCGGGCAGCGCCGCGAGCAAAGTCGTGGCCATGGGCCCGCAAAAACACATCGTTGTCGGCGCCATGCGTGTGGCTCGCGAAAACGGCTTCATGACCGTCAACGTGCAGTTGAGCAACACCCTCAACAGCAACAAGACGTTCTACTACCGCTTCGCCTGGCTCGGCCCGGAAGGCTTCCCGATTGCCGAGGAAGAAGTCTGGAAAAGCCAGATGATGTATGGCGCCCAGACCAGCTTCATTCAAGGCATCGCCCCGACACCGAAAGCCGTGGACTTCCGTCTGGAACTCAAGACGCCTTAAGCACGCCACCCTATTTCTGATTTAGAGAGCATTCCCATGTTTGCACGCTTTTCCTGCATCGCCGTCATCGCCCTGCTGGCTTCCGGTTGCGCCAACACTTCGCCGACCCTGGGCAGCAAGAACATCAGCTACGGCGACACCAAAGCGGTTGAAACCGTGACCAACGAATTCGGTTCGACCGACCTGCAAATGATCGCCGAGTCGATGACCCGCTCGCTGGCTCAGTCCGGCATTCTGCAGAATCGCCCGGTAGTTCAGGTCTACGACGTGAAGAACAAGACCAGCGAGTACATCGATACCCGCGAAATCACCACCAGCATCAAGACTCAACTGATGAAGACCGGCGTGGCCCGTTTCGCCAGCGACAACAACGCGATGCAGAGCCAGGTTGACCAGCTGAAGCTGCAAAACCAGAGCGGTCTGTACAAGAAAAGCACCGTGGCCAAGACCGGCAACATGATCGCGGCCAAGTACCGCATCGAAGGTTCGATCAGCTCGATCGTCAAGCGCAGCAGCGACTACAAGGACGTCTTCTACAAATTCAGCCTGCAATTGATCGACGTTGAAAGCGGTCTGGCCGAGTGGATGGACGAAAAAGAGATCCGCAAAACCACGGAGCGTTAATTGATGCGCACATGGATTGGCATGATGGCCCTGGCTTGCGCGTTTGGCGCGCAAGCGGCCCCGAAAGTCGCGGTGACGGATCTGGCGTATCAGGAACGTGTGGAGCAATACATCCACATCGTTTCAGCCCAGAGCAATCATCGCGAGAGTTACTACAGCGCCAGCGGTTCTTCGAGCTACAACGAGCTTGAAGCCACCACCAGCTACATCGAACAGGGCGAGCTGCGTAAATTCACCGGCGACATCAAGGGTGAAATTCTCCGCACCGGCATGTTCCAGCTGGTGCAGGGCACGCCGTACACCGCGTCGTCCAAGGGTGACGTCTACGACGTGATCAAGCGGATCAAGGCCGGCAACTTCAAAGGCGCCGATTACGTCTTGTTCGGCACGGTGTCGGACATCGACTTCACCCAGGACATGAACGAGCTGGCGAACACCGACAGCTATTCGGCGGTACTGGGCCTGACGTTGGTGGCGGATTTCAGCCTGATCAACACCAAGACCTTCGAAATCACCTCGGCCTTCACGGCGATGGGTGAAGCGCAGGACACCAAACTGGTGAACGGCCGCGACATCAAGATCTCGCTGAACCGCCCACGGGTGGTACGTGAGGTGTCGAAGGCGCTGGGCGAAGACGTCGCCGGGCAACTGAGCCAACAACTCGGTGGTGGCGGTTACGAGCAGCCGCGTGAACCGCAGCAACGCAACAATCTGCCGCGTGATACCGCGCCGATGATCTTGCGCTGACTCTGGCTGAGGGCTTCCACAAAAGCCCCCTTGCCACAGTTGATCTTCAACCGGCAAAAATGAAAAAGGCGACCTCTGGAGGTCGCCTTTTTTGTGCGTGATCATTTTACGCGGCGGCTTTACGCAACGTCGCCATAAACGCCGCCGCACCAATGAACAGCCCGGCAAAGGTGCGGTTCATGCGTTTCTGCTGGGTCGGTGTGCGCAACAGGCGCAGCACTTTCGACGCCAGCCCGGTGTAGCCGGCCATGACGATCAGGTCGACGCAGATCATGGTCACGCCAATCACCACGTACTGGATCAGTAACGGTGCATGGGGATTGATGAACTGCGGCAGCACCGCGAGCATGAACACCAGCGCCTTGGGGTTGCTGATGTTGACCAGGAAACCACGGAACAACAGGGTCAGCGGCTTGCCGAGCGGCCGCACCGCCGCGTCATCGCTCATGTCCATGGGCTGTGCGCGCCATTGCTTGATCGCCAGATACACCAGATAGGCCACGCCAAACCATTTGATTGCATGGAACGCAGTGGCGGAAGCAGCCAGGACGGCGCCGACACCGGCGCCGACAATCGCAATCTGCACGGCCAGACCGATCTGCAGGCCGAAGGCGTTCCAGTAACCGCGCCAGAAACCGTATTGCAGACCGCTGGACATCGACGCAATGGCGCCGGCACCCGGAGACAGACTGATCACCCAGCAGGCGGCAAAGAATGCCAGCCATGTTTGAAGCTCCATCGCACACCTCGATTCATGCTCGTGACAAATGCCTAAGCTAATGCGGGTTTGAATGGATGACTACCGATTTTTTGCTGAATGTTGCCGGTGGCGCTGACGGCCCCTTCGCGAGCAAGCCCGCTCCCACAGGGGGATGCATTCCAAATGTGGGAGCGGGCTCGCTCGCGAAGGCGTTAGAACAGACGCCGCAGAAATTACTTCTCGAAGCCGCTGGAAGGGAACACATCGCTACCGCGCCAGCGCCGTACCGAACGCTGGAAGAACAGGCTGTTCGGCACCTGCACCATCGCGCTGCCGGTGCCCAGCTCTTCAGCCTCGATCAACGTGGTGTAAAGCAGATTGATCGCCACCACCCGGCCTTTGACGCCGGGCTTGTCAGTGGTGTCCACCAGTTCGACCACATCGCCCAGGCGAAACGGCCCGACGGTGAAAATCAGAATCGCGCAGAGCAGATTCGACAACACACTCCACATCGCGAAGAACGCCACCGCCGCCACGGCGACAAAACCCGACAACGCCGTCCACAACACTGTGGCCGAGACGCCGAGGCGCTCCAGCACAAAGATCACCGCGCTGCCCATGATCAGCCAACGCAGCACGCCACGCAGCGGCATCAGCAACTGAGGCGGGAACGGGTAACGCTCGCCTAACCGGGTCAGGCCTTTGGCAACGAAGCGCTGGGTGAGATAACCGGCCAGCAGGATCAGCAGAATCTGTACGCCAAGCCAGATCGGCTCGACCCACATCGCCGGCAAAGGAAGCTTGAACGCCTCCATCAGGACAGCGCCTCCAGCTCCGCTTGCATGCTTTCCAGGGTTTCCAGGGCTTCCATCCACGCCTCTTCCAGCTCGGCTTCGCGGACTTTCAGTTTGGCCTGTTCGGCCAGCAGATCGCGCAATTCGTTCTTGCGCGCCGGTTCGTAGATGTCGCTGTCGCCGAGGCTGGCATCAACCTTGGCGAGTTTTTCGTGGAGCTTGCCCAGTTCGGCTTCGAGCTTGTCGGCTTCGCGCTTGTGCGGTGCCAGTTGCTGACGCAAGGCAGCAGCGGCCTGACGTTGAGCCTTCTTGTCGGTCTTGTCCGGGTTGACCGGCGTGTTGCTGACCGGCGCGTTGCGCTGACGATATTCCACCAGCCAGCGCGCATAGTCTTCGAGGTCGCCATCGAACTCTTCCACCTTGCCATCGGCAACCAGATAGAAGTTATCGGTGGTGCTCTTGAGCAAGTGACGATCGTGGGAAACCACCAGCACCGCGCCGCTGAATTCCTGCAGCGCCATGGTCAGCGCCAGGCGCATTTCCAGGTCGAGGTGGTTGGTCGGTTCGTCGAGCAGCAGCAGGTTCGGCCGTTCCCAGGCAATCAGTGCCAGGGCCAGACGCGCCTTCTCGCCGCCGGAGAAATTCAGCACCGGCTCGTCGATCCGCGCGCCACGGAAGTCGAAACCGCCGAGGAAATCGCGCAGGGTCTGCTCACGCTCGGTCGGCGCCAGTCGCTGCAAGTGCAGCAACGGGCTGGCCTTGGAATCCAGCGAGTCGAGCTGATGCTGGGCGAAGTAGCCGACCACAGTGTTCTCGCCACGGGTCAGGCGCCCGGCGATCGGTGACAGCTCACCGGCAAGGTTTTTGATCAGCGTCGACTTGCCCGCGCCGTTAGGGCCGAGCAGGCCGATCCGCGCACCCGGGGTCAGTTGCAGCTTGACCTTCTCGAGGATGGTTTTGTCGCCGTAACCCAGACGCGCATCGGACAGATCGATCAGCGGGCTGGAAATCTTGGTCGACTCGCGGAAGACGAAGTCGAACGGCGAATCGACGTGGGCCGCCGACAGCTCTTCCATCCGCTCCAGAGCCTTGATCCGGCTCTGCGCCTGACGGGCCTTGGTGGCCTGGGCCTTGAAGCGGGCGATGTAGCTTTCCATGTGCGCACGCTGCGCCTGCTGCTTCTCGTAGGCCTGTTGCTGCTGGGCCAGACGTTCGGCACGGGCGCGTTCGAACGCGGTGTAGCCGCCACGGTAGAGCGTCAGCTTGCGCTGATCGACGTGGGCTACGTGATCGACGACTTCATCGAGGAAGTCGCGGTCGTGGGAAATCAGCAACAAGGTACCCGGGTAGCTTTTCAGCCACTCTTCGAGCCAGATGATCGCGTCGAGATCCAGGTGGTTGGTCGGTTCGTCGAGCAACAACAGATCCGATGGACACATCAGGGCCTGCGCCAGGTTCAGGCGCATCCGCCAGCCACCAGAGAAATCGCCGACCTGGCGATCCATCTGCTCGTTGGTGAAACCAAGACCGGCCAGCAGCTTGCGCGCCCGCGCATCGGCGGTGTAGCCGTCGGCGCTGTCGAGCTCGGCGTGCAGACGGGCCAGAGCGACGCCATCGTGCGCCGCTTCGGCCACCGCGAGGTCACGTTGCACCTCGCGCAGACGCAGGTCGCCATCGAGCACATAGTCGACCGCGAGGCGTTCGAGCGTGTCGACCTCCTGACGCATGTGCGCGATGCGCCAGTCGGCCGGCAGCAGGCAATCGCCCGAATCCGGGTGCAACTCGCCGCGCAGCAAGGCAAACAGGCTGGATTTGCCGGCGCCGTTGGCACCGATGAGGCCGGCTTTGTGGCCGGCGTGCAGGGTCAGCTCGGCGTCTTCTAGCAGACGTTGCGGGCCACGCTGTAAAGTCAGGTTCTGAAGTCGGATCATAATGGCGGCGGAGTCTACCAGCTTCGCTCACAACTGGCGCGAGTAGCACGATGTCCTCTGACCTGTGGAGCTTTTCCTTTGCCACCTACGCCCGTCCGGGCGTGGAAGACGCCTGTCTGCAACTGCAATCGGCGGGGGCCAATGTGTGCCTGTTGCTGTGCGGTTTGTGGCTGGAACGGCGCGGGGTGACGTGCGATGAACAACACGTGCGCGCGCTTCAGGCACTGACCGAACCGTGGGACACGATGGTTGTACAACCGCTGCGAACCTTGCGAATGCAATGGAAAACTCGGGCCGTGCACGATGCGGTGTTGAAAGGCATGCGCGATCAGGTCAAGGCGCTGGAGCTTGAAGCCGAGCGAGCGTTGTTGTCGAGACTGGAAGGTGTGGCCCAAGTCTGGGCACGGCATGCAACGGGGTCGCCGAGGTGGCTGGAGGCGCTGGCTGGCCCGGCGGCCGAACCGCACCGCGACGCGCTGCAAGTGCTGCGCGTCGCGGCAACCGGCGCTTAGGAAGCGCTGGTCGGGTTGCTGGTGACGCTCGACGCAGCGGCTGGCGATGGCGCAGTCGTGGTGGTCGAGGTAGAGGCAGCGGATGCCGGTGCAGTTGGCGAAACCGGAGTTGCCGAGGTGGCAGGCTTGGTTGCTGGAGCAGTAGCCGGTTTGGCGGCGGCTGGTTTGGCAGCGGCTGGCTTTTTCACGGCAGGTTTTGCAGCTGGCTTGGCGGCTGGTTTAGCGGCAGCAGGCTTGGCAGCGGCAGTCGCCGGTTTGGCAGCGGCAGCCGGTTTCGCGGCTGGCTTGGCTGCCGGTTTGGCGGCGGCTTTTACCGCTGGTTTGGCAGCAGGCTTGGCGGCCGGTTTTGCCGCCGCTTTTGCAGCGGGTTTGGCTGCGACCGGTTTAGCGGCAGTCTTGGCTGCTGGCTTCGCAGCAGCGGTTTTCGCCGCTGGCTTGGCGGCAGGTTTAGCCACGGCTTTGGCAGCCGGTTTGGCGGCTGCGGTTTTCGCCGGAGCAGCTCTGGTTGCGGCTGGTTTTGCAGCCGGCTTCGCAGCGGCAGTACGAGCAGCGGGTTTGGCTGCAGTGGTTTTAGCCGCTGGTTTTGCAGCACTGGCCGCGGCAGGTTTCTTCGCCGCAGGTTTGGCGGCTGCTTTGACCGGTGCTTTGGCAGCAGGCTTGGCAGCTGTTTTCGCAGCAGGTTTGGCAGCGGCAGGTTTGGCAGCAGCGGTTTTCGCTGGAGCCTTGGCAGCCGGTTTGGCAGCGGCTTTTTTCGCCGGTGCCGCCGCAGGCTTGGCTGCACGGGTCGACAGCACCTTGCCCACTGCTTCTTGTACACGACCGACACCCTGGGCCAGTTTCAGGCTTTCCTGGGCGTCGCGCTTGAGTTGCAGAATGTAGCTGCGCGTGTCGGACTGACGATCCTTCAACGCATCGAGCAGGTCTTCCAGTTCTTTCACTGCGCCTTTGGCTTTGGTCTGCGCCTTGGCTTTACCGGCCGCAGCTGCGTCCTGCAATTTGGTGCGGGATTTGTGCAGTTTTTCTTGCGCCTTGCCACGTTGCTTTTCCAGTTTGGCGAGCAGTTTTTCAGCATCAGCCAAGGCTTGGGAGCAAGCGTTTTCCAGATGCTCGAGCAGGCTGCCCGAGAGTTGTTGGAGTAAGTGCAACGGAGTGTTTACAGGCTTCTTGGTGGCCGACATGGTTTACCTCCTGGCTGACGTGAGTGCGGCTCATACTAGACCTCTGCTGCTACCGCCGCTAGGTCATCTTGACAGTATCAATTCCGTTGCGTTGCACCGAAGTGAAAATGTTCTGCACGAAGGCAAAAGCAGTTCACCGTTGCAGACGTTCGCGCTGGCATAATCCACCGCATCTCAGGACGGAGAGTGCCCATGTCGCGCTACTTTTTTTTATCCCTCTGCATGATCTTTTCGACCGCCCACGCTGACGAAAAAACCAGCGCAAACGATGCTCACGATCTGGCTTACAGCCTCGGTGCAAGTCTGGGTGAACGACTGCGTCAGGAGGTTCCGCAATTGCAGATCCAGGCACTGGTTGATGGTTTGCAACAGGCCTATCAAGGCAAGCCACTGGCGCTGAGCGAAGCGCGCATCGAACAGATTCTGGCCGATCACGAAGCGCAAAACGCCGAGCACTCCGCGCAGCCTTCGAGCGACGCCGCGATGGAAAACGAGCAGCGTTTTCTAACCGCCGAAAAAGCCAAACCCGGCGTGAAGGAACTGGCCGACGGCATCCTCCTGACCGAACTGGTGGCGGGCACCGGCGCCAAAGCCGGGCCGGATGGAAAAGTGCAGGTGCTGTACATCGGTCGGTTGCCGGACGGCACGGTGTTCGATCAGAACAGTCAGCCGCAGTGGTTCAATCTCGACAGCGTGATCGCCGGATGGCGCACCGCATTGCAAAACATGCCGGTAGGCGCGAAGTGGCGGTTGGTGATTCCATCGGATCAGGCGTACGGTGCCGACGGTGCCGGCGACCTGATTGCGCCGTTCACGCCGCTGGTGTTCGAAGTCGAATTGCGTGGCGCCACCAGTTGATCGGGCAATAAAAAAACGGTGCGCTTTTGGCGCACCGTTTTCATTTGAAAGGCGTTGATCAGGCCTGAACCGGATCTTCTTCCTTGTGTGCCGTGTGCAGCACCTCAATCAGGCAATCTTCCAGTTCGAAGCGTTCGTGCAACAGGCCACCCAGCTCCTTGAATTTCTCGGCAACGCACTTGCCTTCGTCGCACAGGTCATTGAACGCGAGCAGCTTCTCGGTAATGACGTCGATGCGCGGGTAGATTGTCTCGGCCAGTTCAAGGCCTCGCTTGTCATTGAACGCCTTGGCTTCGCCCGTCAGCTGTTCGTAGATTTCGAAGTGCCCGGCCGATACGTAGTCGACCAGCACGCCGCAGAATTCCTGCAGGGGCTTGCGGTTCTCGGACAGGGTCTGAGGCTCCGCACCGAGCTTGTCGTAGGCGCCGATCAGCTCCTCACGCTCCTGTAACCAGCGGTCGATCAGCAGATGAACTCCACCCCAACGTTCCTGAGCATTCTGACAACTTTCGAGCATGGCGATCTCTCTTCCCTTGTGGGTCATGCTGCTCTACACCCGCGCCCTCTTTTTGGCTTGGGGGCAATCGGGCAGAGCGTCATCGAGCAACATAAATCCAATGACACGTGCGGGCCAGATTATGCCCGCACGCTTATGGCTTCAAGGTACGCAGGAGATAAAGTTCATACAAGTGTTTAATCCCTGACCAGCAGGCGGTGCGACGCTTGGTCGCTGAGCGGTCGTTGCAGAGCCGTCCAGACCTGACGCAGCAGTTGGTAAATGGCGATGATCGACATCCCCAGAAAAAACAGCAGACTCCATTCCGGCAAGCTCAGATCAAACAGCGTCCAGGAAATTTCCGCGCAGTCGGCGCCACCGTTGAACATCCGCGCCAGCGCACAGATCCACGGCAATCCGCCGAACAGCATTTCAGGCGCTGGCGAGCAACTCACCAATTGCCAGACCGGGTCGCTCTGAATCAGCACCTGACGCCAGGCCGCCGTAATGCCGCCGGCACTCGCGCACAACGCCAGCAACCAATAAAACGACAAACCTCCTTGCTGTGGGCCATGCACCGCTGCCAGGCCGCATATCGCCACCAGCAAAGTCAGAAACAAACGCTGCACCAGGCACAGGCTGCACGGGGTCAGACCCACGGCGTATTCAAGGTAATAGGAAGCTCCCAGGGCAATGGCCCCCGCCGTGAAAGCGATGAAAAACAAGGAGCGTGAGCAGGCCAACGACATGGCATTTCCGTAACAGTAGAGACAGGCAGTTACGGTAGAGGAAAGCCCGTCAGGCTTTCAAGACAGGGGGCTGCGGACAGTTCAGCGGAGGTGTAGGGAAAACCCGACAAAGTTGCGAGGAAAAGATGAAGTGGGCTGTAGGAATTCGCACCCGTCGCCCACTGAAGACAATCGCTCGCTCGTTGAGCCAGCAGGAGGGAGCGAACTCCCACGCTGTATTCAGGCGTGAACCGGCACCGGCAATGGCGCGGCCAGAAGCCGTTCATCCAGCAGAACCAGGCCTTCCTGGAACAATTGGTTGCTGCGCTCGGTATCCCCGAGACGAGCAAGCAGGCGTGCCAGCTCCGCACAGGCTTCCGGGTTACGTTCTACGCGCAGACTGCTTTCCAGGTAATCCCGCGCCTTGCCCCACAAACTGGTTTGCAGGCAAAGACGACCCAGCGTCAGCAACAGACTCGCATCCCCCGGATGATCCTTGAGCCAGCCTTCCGCGGTCTGCAACTGACGCGCCGGATCGCTGCCGCGCACCAGACCGTACAGGCGTGCCAGATGGCTATCGTACTTGCGCTTGAGAGCATTGCGCAGGACTTCCTCGGCCTGCACCTGTGCGCCCAACTGGCGCAGTTGTTCGGCATACGCCAGCACCAGAGGTGCTTCCTGGCGTTGCGCCGAAGTAAGCTGTTGCCAGGCGCGATCCAGCGATTGCACACCGACCGTGCCGTCCTCTTCGCGCTGCGCGGCCAGAGACAGATTGGCCCCCCACGCACGTCGCTCCAGTTCCGCCAGCTCATTGGCCGGCAGGACTTTGTCCTTGCGCAGCTCCGGCAGCAGGCGAATCACCGCCGACCATTCACCGCGTTGCTGGTACAGACGCTGCAATTGACGCAGGGTTTGCGCGTTGTGCGGGTGGCGTTCGTGCATCGCCTGCAATGTGACGAGGGCACCGTCGGTGTCGCCACGGTCGGTCTGCAACTGCGCGTGGCTGAGCGCAATCGCCAGCTCGGCTTGCGGTTGACGCTCCAGCGCACGTTCGAGCAGACGATCACATTCTTCATAGTTGCCTTGCTCGTTGGCCGCTCGGGCCGCACCGAGGTAGTACAGCAACGGCTGGCGTTCGGCCTCGGCTGCGCGGTGCAGATGGCGCTGAGCGCTGGCCCAGCGACCTTCAGCCAGATCCAGCTGACCATGTTCGATCGCCACCTGCACGCGTCGGCTACGGTTGCGCCGTGACCACGGATTGACCACGCCGCTGGAAGCCATGACCAGCTCGACCAACGCCTTGATCCCCCAGATCAGAAGCCACAACACCGCAATCAACGCCAGTGTGGCCCACAGGCTCGACTCGTACCGGAAGGACTTGTAGGCGACCAGCACGTAACCGGAGTGCTCGGCAATCGCCAGGCCCAACGCCGCCGTGGCGGCGATCACCAGAAACACGATCACATACAGGCGTTTCATGGCGTCGCCTCCTGCGCAGTACTGGCGGCAGGTTTGGCGAACGGTTTCACCGACTCTTCGGCGTTGACGTTACGCCGCTCCAGATAAGCCTGCACCGCACTCAGGGTGCCGGTGAGATCCGGCGTGTTCACGGTGACCGGCTCCTTGCTCAGCTCGGCGACCTCCTCCAGCATCACTTTGCTCTGCGGGTTGTCCGGGTTGAAGTTGCCTTTCAGAACGTCGCGCGCCTCGGCCAGCGCCTGGGTGTAGACCGGCGCCTGTCCATTGAGAGCGGCCCACTGCGCCTGCTCCAGCGCAAGGCTGAGGGCCAGACGCACCTGGCTCAGACTCTGCCCGGCCAGCAGTGGTCGCACGTTCTTGTCAGCGTTGAAATCGATGCGGATGTAACGCGAAACCTTATCCCACCATTGCGCCCAGCGACTGGCGCCATCACCGTCGGCGGTCAGCCCCAGCAGCGATTCACCGCGATCCTTGTACTCGGGCGCCAGCTCGGTGAGGTCGATGACCTGATCACGCAAGGCTCCCAGACGCAGGAACAGCCCGGTGCGATCCGGTTGCTCGGTGCTGCGCAGTGCCACCAGGGTTTTCGCCACTTGCTCACGGGCAGCGAAGGAGCCAGGGTCGTTCTGCTCGCGGAGAATTTCGTCGGCACCCTGCACCAGCGCCTGAGCGCTGCTGATGTCCTGCAAGGCCGAAAGACGCAGACTGGCCAGGCGCAGCAAATGCTCAGCCTCGGCCAGACGCCAATCCTTGCGGCTGGCGCCAAGAACCGTTTCCAGTCGTTGATTGAGGCGTTGTTGATCGCCCTGCAGTTGCGTCACCAGACGCTGGCGATCAGCAAGTTCGTCGGCACCCGGCAACTGCGCGAGGCGCTCGGTCAGCCGCTGTTCGTTGAGTTTCAGGCTCTGCGCCTGATCGTTCAACGCCTGTACCTGACCCGACTGCTGCTGGGTGTTGGTCTGCAGGTGACGGACCTGCCAGACACCCCAGCCACCGATTGCCACGCCGGCGGCGCCGAGCAACAGGGCGACGATGGCCAGTCCATTGCCTCGGCGCGGCACTTGGGCCGGCGGTGGAGTTTCAACCTGCGCATCAATCACAGGCTGGACGTCATCTTTTGGCAAGGCTGCTTCGCTCACGTATCCATCCTTTGCATTAGAAAACGGGCACGGGATGCTCCCGTAACGCCGTCAGCAAAGCCGCGGCACTCGCGCCGCGACAATCCACAACTGTTTGAGCCCCGGCGGCACGTGCCTGCTCGGCGACCCTCGGGCTTGGAACAAACAACGGCAACTGCGCAATCGTCGGCCAGGCATCGCCGGCCATCTGACGCAGGTGCTCGAAACCCTGTCCACTGCTGACCACCAGCCCGTTCAAGCGTTCCGCTTCGATGCGCCGTGGCAGTTCTCGCGGCGCATAGGCTGGCAGGTCACGTCGATACAATTCCAGATACTCGACACTAGCACCAAGCTCGCGCAGGCGCTCGGCGAGCAACTCGCGACCGCCCTCCCCGCGCAGGATCAAAACCCGCGAGCCGGGCAGGCTGACACCCTCGCGCAGACGCGGCAATTGCAGCAAAGCTTCGCTGTCATCGCCCTCTTCCGGGCAGTGCGCATCGAGACCATGATCGCGAAGAATCTGCGCCGTCGCCGCCCCCACGCTGAACCACGGCATGGCCAGTGAATGCGGGCCATCGGCATCCAGCAGTGCAACCGCGATCCGCGCAGCCGGCTTGCTGACCACGATCACCGCGCTGCACCGGGATAACTGCGCAACCCCTTGGCGTACTTTGTCAGAGACCGGGAGCGGCACAATGTCCAGAAGCGGCAAGCAACTGCTGAAAAAACCCTCACCGGCCAACGTCTCGGCCAGCGCCGCGCAGTCGTCCGCAGGGCGCGTCAACAGCAGGCGCCAAGCGGTCACTCGTGACCAGCCTCACCGTAGACTGCCTTGAGAATTTCTTCGGCGCCCTGGCCGAGCAGGTCTTCGGCAACTTTTACACCCAATGCTTCGGCATCGGCGCGTGACGCGCGGGCCTCGGCACTGATCAAGCGACCGCCACTCGGCTCGCCCACCAGACCGCGCAGCCACAATTGCTCGCCTTCAAGCACGGCGTAGCAGGCGATCGGCACCTGGCAGCCGCCATTCAAATGCTTGTTGAGTGCGCGTTCGGCCGTGACGCGCGAAGACGTGTCCGCGTGATGCAGCGGCGCCAGCAAGGCGTGAATTTCAGTGTCGGCGCTGCGGCATTCGATACCAACCGCCCCCTGGCCACCGGCCGGCAGGCTGTCATCGACGCTAATGGCCGAGGTGATGCGATCTTCGAAACCGAGGCGGATCAGACCGGCCGCCGCGAGGATGATCGCGTCGTACTCGCCGGCATCGAGTTTGGCCAGACGGGTGTTGACGTTGCCGCGCAGAAAACGGATTTCCAGATCAGGACGACGGGTCAGCAATTGCGCCTGACGACGCAGGCTCGAGGTGCCGACAATGCTGCCGGCCGGCAACGCTTCAAGACTTGCATAGGTATTGGAAACGAAGGCGTCGCGCGGATCTTCGCGCTCGCAGATGCAGAACAGGCCGAGACCTTCGGGGAAGTCCATCGGCACGTCTTTCATCGAGTGGACGGCTATGTCGGCTTCATTCTGCAGCAGCGCGGTTTCCAGTTCCTTGACGAACAGGCCCTTACCGCCGATTTTCGACAGCGGCGAGTCGAGCAGCTTGTCGCCGCGACTGACCATGGGCACCAGCGTCACCAGCAGACCCGGGTGGGATGCCTCCAGACGGGCTTTGACGTATTCGGCCTGCCAGAGGGCCAGCGCACTTTTACGGGTGGCGATGCGGATTTCGCGAGAGGACATGGATCAATCCGTACTGAATAGATACGGCGGATAATAACAGCTCAACCAAATCCACTTTGACTTGAATCAGAAACGGCGTGGCCTCCCTGGCCTGCAATGCCCGGTAAAATGACTGGAGAACCGCCCGGAAAGACCGGGTTACAGACCCTGCATCATCTTGCGCACACCCGCCACATGTCGACGGCTGACGATCAGCGCATCGCCATTGAGGCCTTTGAGGAACAGCTGGAAATGCCCCAGCGGCGTGCGTTGCAAACGCTCGATACGGTCGCGGGCAACCAGCGCATTACGGTGGATACGCACAAAACGCTCGCCGAATTCGTCTTCGAGGGCCTTGAGCGGCTCATCGAGCAACACCTCGCCAGCCTCGTGACGCAAGGTCACGTATTTGTGGTCGGCGATGAAATAGACCACCTGATCCAGCGGGATCAGCTCGATGCCTTTGCGGGTGCGGGCACTGATGTGGCTGCGCGGGCCATTGCCGCTTTCGGCGGCGGGGCGGGTCAGGGCCGAAAGCTGGGCCCGGTTGGGACGTTCAGCCCGTTTCAGGGCGTCATGCAGATGTTCGGTTCGCACAGGTTTCACCACATAGCCCACGGCGCTGGCCTGCAGGGCTTCCACGGCAAATTCATCGGATCCGGTGCAAAACACCACAGCGGGCGGCGTTTCGCGTTCGCACAGACGGGCAGCCACTTGCAGGCCGTCGAGGCCCGGCATGCGGATATCGAGCAACACGATATCCGGCTTGTGGCTGTCGATCAGCGCCAACGCCTCTTCGCCATTCGTGGCGCTGGGCTCCAGGACTGTGTAACCCTCAAGCTCGCTCACCATACGGCTAAGGCGCTCGCGAGCCAGAGGTTCGTCATCAACGATCAGGACATTCATATTGCGCTGGATTCCTGCGTGAGTCTCGCACAAGGATAGCGTAGACAGGTGGAGTGACGTCCGTCACCGCGATCCACGCTAAGACTAGCCCGAGCGCCAAAAAGTGCCGTACGTCGGCCAGCAATATTTGCCAGTGTCCGGGTCGTACTGCTCAAAGCCCGCTGTTTCCTGCGTTTTTCGCGGGGTATGCCGAAGGACAATACACCCACCCCCTCTTCTTATAGTCGGCGCTCAGACCTTTGCGCGATCCGCAGTCGCGCCGACCCTTATGTCCAACTGTAGACGCTCGCCGGGCCGATATTGCTCAATCGGAAAATATCCTTGTGCAAATCCCCCGACACGGCCGCGGACTATGAAGGAGCCGATGAGAAAAAAACGTATCGACCAGTGTCAGCGACAGGATTGGCAACCCTGTTATTATCCTCGCCAGCGTTTCACGCCTTCTTTTTTCAAGCCGATACGAGCGAATTCATGAGCACTGACAAGACCAATCAGTCCTGGGGCGGCCGCTTCAGTGAACCCGTCGACGCCTTCGTCGCCCGCTTCACCGCCTCCGTCACTTTCGACCAGCGCCTGTATCGCCACGACATCATGGGCTCGATCGCCCACGCCACCATGCTGGCCAAGGTCGGCGTGCTGACGGATGCCGAGCGCGACAGCATCATCGATGGCCTGAAGACCATCCAGGGTGAAATCGAGGCCGGCCAGTTCGACTGGCGCGTCGACCTCGAAGACGTGCACATGAACATCGAAGCCCGCCTGACCGACCGCATCGGCGTCACCGGCAAGAAACTGCACACCGGCCGCAGCCGCAACGACCAGGTCGCCACCGACATCCGCCTGTGGCTGCGCGACGAAATCGACCTGATCCTCGCCGAGATCACCCGCCTGCAAAAAGGCCTGCTGGAACAGGCAGAGCGTGAAGCCGCGAGCATCATGCCGGGCTTCACTCACCTGCAGACCGCGCAGCCGGTGACGTTTGGTCACCACATGCTGGCCTGGTTCGAAATGCTCAGCCGCGACTATGAGCGTCTGGTCGACTGCCGCAAGCGCACCAACCGCATGCCGTTGGGTAGCGCCGCGCTGGCCGGCACCACTTACCCGATCGACCGCGAATACACCGCGCAACTGCTGGGTTTCGACGCCGTCGGCGGCAACTCGCTGGACAACGTGTCCGATCGCGACTTCGCCATCGAGTTCTGCTCGGCGGCCAGCATCGCGATGATGCACCTGTCGCGCTTCTCCGAAGAGCTGGTGCTGTGGACCAGCGCGCAATTCCAGTTCATCGATCTGCCGGATCGCTTCTGCACCGGCAGCTCGATCATGCCGCAAAAGAAAAATCCGGACGTTCCGGAGCTGGTGCGTGGCAAGACCGGCCGCGTGTTCGGTGCGCTGATGGGCCTGCTGACCCTGATGAAAGGCCAGCCACTGGCCTACAACAAGGACAACCAGGAAGATAAAGAACCGCTGTTCGACGCCGCCGACACCCTGCGCGATTCGCTACGAGCCTTTGCCGACATGATCCCTGCGATCAAACCAAAGCACGCGATCATGCGCGAAGCGGCGCTGCGTGGTTTCTCCACCGCGACCGATCTGGCGGATTACCTGGTACGCCGGGGTCTGCCGTTCCGTGACTGCCACGAAATTGTTGGCCACGCGGTGAAATACGGCGTTGACACCCGCAAGGATCTGGCAGAAATGAGTCTGGAAGAACTGCGTCAGTTCAGCGACCAGATCGAGCAGGACGTGTTTGCCGTGCTGACCCTGGAAGGCTCGGTGAATGCCCGTGATCATATCGGCGGGACTGCTCCGTCGCAGGTCAAGGCTGCTGTGGTGCGTGGTCAGGCGCTGATCGCCAGCCGCTAAAAGCAAAAGCTTCGCGAGCAAGCCCGCTCCCACAGGGGATTTATGTCGGTCACAGATTCTGTGGACAACATAAATCCAAATGTGGGAGCCGGCCTGCTCGCGAAATCGTCCTTCACAACACTGCAAATCTCACTTCTTGGCCGCGATCATCGCCAAAAAGGTCGGCATCGCCGCTTCCTTGTCCGCAGCAATCCTCTGCACATGCGGATTCTGCTCCAGCCGCTCCAGCAGCGCTTTGGCCTTCGGCATCTCCGCCAGCAAATCAATTCCGAACAGCTTCTGCCCGACCGCACACGCCAACGGCACGCTGTAGAGGAAGTACAAGTCAGCAATGCTCAGGCTGTCGCCCGCCACGTACGGGGCGAATTTTCCGTGCCGACCCAGTGCGGCGAAACCCAACAGCAATTCGGTTTTGGTCTTTTCCTTGATCGCGTCCGGCAACGTTGTGCCGAAGAACGCCTCGCCATAACAGGCGCGACCCGGTAGCTCGATGTACAGCTCGATTTCCTTGGCCACTGCCAGCACCTGCGCACGCGCAAACGGTTCGGTTGGCAGCAGCGGCACGCCTTTGCCTACACTTTCGATGTATTCGAGCATCACCATCGTTTCGTTGATGTATCCATCTTCGACCCCCAACACCGGCACCTTGCCGCGAGGACTGATCTTCAGGGACTCCGGCGTCGGAGTCGGGTAGAACGTCACCTCCTCAAACGGCAAACCCTTTTCCAGCAGCGCCAGTTTGACCATGTTGTAGTAGTTGCTGACCGAAAATCCGTAGAGCTTGAACATCACAGAGCCTCCAGGCCGTGCGGGGTGGGCGGTGTCTGTTTATAGATCGCCCGGGCGATTCCTGCCAGCAGCATCACCGCACTGAATGCGGGTAAACTGGCGCCTTTCCTTGAGGAGCCTGCCATGAGCGAGCCGACAGACATCGACAACGACGAAGAAGAGTTCACCGAGGCTACTTTGATCGAAGCCATCGAAAACCAGATCGAAAGCGACAACCCGCCAGCGGCCAAAGCGACCTTCAACAAGCTGACCCTGGTCGGCGTTGAACGCGAAGAAATCCTCAATCTGATGGCGCACGTGCTGGCCTACGAGATTGACGCGATGCTTGATGAAGACCGCGCATTCAACACCGAATGGTACGAAGCGGCACTGCGCGCACTGCCGGAACTGCCTCCGGAAAAGCCGTAACCGGGCAGTCTGATGTGGGAGCCATGCTGCTCCCACACAATTTGTCACCCATCTCCACGGCCTACTCTCGCCTCCTGACTACACTGGAACCCGCCTCAAGACAAAATCCCTGATCTGAGCACTGGACACGCCGCAAAAGCGGGTTCACCTTAGGGACGCTGTCGTCCAATTCCTAGAAAGTCTGGAGTCCTTATGTCGCTTACCCCTGAGTTGGTTGCCGAACTGGAAGTCCTCGCACTCTTCAACCTGGACAGTTCCCAGGAAGGTTTGAAAATTCATCAGACCGCTGCCCCGAAGCACATTGCCGCTGCCCAACGCCTCTTTGAAAAAGAACTGACAGACCAGCCTGATGGCGGTTACCTGACCAGCCTCGGTCGCGATGCCGCACAAAACGTGCAAACCGTGCTGACCATTCTGAAAGAGCAAGCAACCGCCTGATCCCCCCTGACTTCGCCCACGGGAACTCCTGCCACGGGATTTCCGCGGGCCCGTCCGGACGTCAATCGTCGCCAAGCGATAGAAATCTGACGTCAAAAAACAAATTCAGCTTAAAAGTCCCGTCGTGCAAAGGCTAAACTGCCTGCCACACTTAGCCCCTCTACGTCCGAGCCTGCGAGCCGGTTTGAGCTGACATGACGCGCACCCACGAAATCCGCCCCGATCTGGACGAGGGAATCGACCGCAAGGTTCTCAGCCAGTTGCGCTCACGTTTTCTAAAACTCAATGAGGGCCGTCTGGGCCGGGCGATGGAAGGGTTGTCGACACGCCAGCAAGGCGTGCTGACGCTGCTACCGCTGTTCTTCCACGTCAATCATCCTTTGCTGCCCGGTTACGTTTCGGGCAGCACGCCGGCCGGCCTGTCGAATTACGAGCCGGACGCCAACGCGCTCGCTGAAGCTCAGCGCCTGACCCGCTCGTTCTCCTACAAGCCGCGCCACGGCAGCAACCCGCCGCGACCGATTCACGGCCTGTTCCTGATGGGCAGCCTCGGTACGCTGGCCCAGGCCGATCAGAGCGACATGGACGTGTGGGTCTGTCACGCGCCGGATCTGACTGAAAACGAGCTGGCCGAGCTGAGCAAAAAATGCCAGTTACTCGAAGTCTGGGCCGCGAGTCAGGGCGCCGAGGCACATTTCTTTCTGATCGACCCGGTGCGCTTCGTCAAAGGCGAACGCGACAGCCAGCTCAGCTCCGAAAACTGCGGCACCACCCAACACTATCTGCTGCTGGACGAGTTCTACCGCACTGCGATCTGGCTGGCCGGGCGCACACCGATCTGGTGGCTGGTGCCGGTTTACGAAGAAACCGCCTACGACATTTACACCCACACCCTGCTGTCGAAACGCTTTATCCGCGCCGACGAAACCCTCGACCTCGGGCACTTGGCGACGATTCCGCCGGGGGAATTCATTGGTGCCGGGTTGTGGCAGCTGTTCAAGGGTATCGAGTCGCCGTACAAGTCGGTGCTCAAACTGCTGCTGACCGAGGTTTACGCCAGCGAACACCCGAAGGTGCAGTGCCTGAGCCTGCGCTTCAAAAAAGCCGTGTTCGCCAATCAGCTGGATCTCGATGAGCTGGATCCGTACATGGTCGTGTACCGGCGTATCGAGGAATACCTCATTGCCCGCAAAGAGCCGGAACGCCTTGAACTGGTGCGACGCGCGCTGTACCTCAAGGTCAATCGCAAGCTCACCGGTAACAGCCGCACCCAGAGCTGGCAACGCTCGCTGCTAGAGCGCCTGGCCAGCGAATGGCATTGGGATCAGCGGCAACTTGCGTTGCTCGACAGCCGCAGCCAGTGGAAAGTCCGCCAGGTCAGCGCCGAGCGGCGTGCGCTGGTCAACGAGCTGAATTACAGCTATCGCTTCCTGACTCAGTTCGCCCGTACTGAACAGACCGTCAGCCTGATCAACAAGCGCGATCTCAACGTCCTCGGCCGCCGCCTGTATGCCGCGTTCGAGCGCAAGGCCGACAAAGTCGAGTTCATCAACCCCGGCATCGCCCCCGACCTGGCCGAAGACACCCTGACCCTGGTGCAATCGCGCAACAAGAAGGAACCGGGGCAGACTCAGTGGGGTCTGTACAACGGCAGCCTCACGGCGCTGGAATGGGAACACTTTGCGCCGATCAAGCGCAGCCGCGAATTACTCGAACTGCTGACCTGGTGCCACCGCAACGGCGTGATCGACAGCAGTACCCGCCTCGCCCTGCACCCCGGCACCAGCGACTTGAGCGAGTTCGAACTTTTCAATCTGCTCGGCAGCCTGCAACAGTGCATATCCCTGCCCTTGCCCACTGTGGCCGAAGAGCCGCTGTTGCGCGCAGCCGTGCCGAGCGAAGTGCTGATGCTGGTCAACGTCGGCGTCGATCCGCTCAAGCACCACCGCGACCTCAACATCCTGATGACCACCGAACGCACCGACTCCTTGAGCTACGCCGGCGTGCGCGAAAACCTCGTGTTGACCCTCGATCAGGTCACGCTCAACAGCTGGAACGAAGTGCTGGTCAATCGCTTCGACGGCCCTCATGCCCTGCTCGACTGCCTGCGCGACCACCTGAACAATCTGCCGCGCGGGCCGTTGCAGCCGTCGTTGAAGGTGCGCTGCTTCTGCCATAACCGTGCGCAGTTCATCGCCCGCCGCGTCGAGGAAATCGTCGACACCGCGCAAAACCTGCTACTCAGCGAATTGAATCACCGCTACCTGATTCAGGTGCAGCAGCACTATCACGTGCTGGAACTGGTGCCGGGCCAGGTCAACCATGTCGCCCTCGCGACACTGCCGGCACTGCTCGATTATCTCGGCGAAGAGCAGGCGCGCTACAGCCCGCTGCATCTGGACCCGATGGCGCTGGAGGATCACGACCTCGCACTGATCCTGCCGATGGGCCAGCCGGAAAGCATTCAAGTGTTTTACCGCATCACCGAGCAGCAGGCCGAGGTGTATGTGCTGGATGAGTTCAATGCGCTGTGGCAGCAGCACTTGCCGTATCACGACGAACAGAGCCTGTTGGTGCCGCTGCAGCGTTTTCTGCAATCGATCCAGTATCGGCGCGATGCCCTGCTCCCGATGGACGCGGCGCCTGCGGTCAGCCTCGAAACACTGTATTACCAGTTATTGCCATCAGGGCCGGGCAAGGCACGGCGCGTCGAAGCGCGGCCAGCGCCACAGACACCGGTCAACAAACCGTTTTACGACGTGCAGGCAATCGTCGGCAAAGCCGCACCGGGGGAAGTGCAAGTCACCCTATATTGCAATCAAAGGGAATTCAGCGAGCTGGAACATGGCGACCAGCTGTTCAGCGTGGTCGCCCGGGAGATCGTCGAGCAGCGTCGTGAGACCGAGCGCTACCGCTGCTACATCACCGACCTGGACCTGTCGGGCCTGCTCGGTGACGGGCAAAGTTCAAGCAATCTGTATCTGCGCTACAAGGCCGACCTGGAGCGCGCCCTGAACGAGGCGCTCGAACAGGTCTGAGGCGGGTTACTCGCGAAAATCACCACCGTTGGCCGGTTGCGATTCGACTTCCAGCAGGGTCAGCTTCAGCGTCTTGCCACCCGGAGCCGGCCAGTCGATGTGTTGACCGACTTTCAGGCCCAACAACGCGCTGCCGACCGGGGCGAGAATCGAGATCTTGCCTTCATCGGCATTGGCGTCCTTGGGATAGACCAGCGTCAGGTGGTAATCCTTGCCACTGCCTTCTTCGCGGCAATGCACACGGGAATTCATCGTCACGACATCGGCGGGCACTTCATCGTGGCCGACCACGGTGTCGGCGCGGTCCAGCTCGGTTTGCAGCGCGATCACGCCCGGCAGCGTGTCATCCAGGCTGTCGATCAGGCGCTCCAGACGTTGCACGTCCAGACGGGTAAGGGTGATGGAAGGTGCGGTCATGATCCGGGCAGACTCCTTTCTTCTGCACACAAAAAAAGCAAAACCCCGCCACAAAAGACGGGGTTTTCACCAGGCCTCGATGGGTTGAGGCGTTTCCGGACACTATCACAGCTCAAAAAATATACAAGCCACCCACTTTTTTGACTGTGTGAGAACTCCACAACATCACTGGACTTGGGATTTTCGTGCGGCAGCCTGCTGGCAAATCACCCGGCGGCGCTGATCATCCGCCGAACGCCATTCGCGGATGTCTTCGACATGCCGCATGCAACCGAGACAGACCTTCTGCTCGTCCAGCCGGCACACGCCGGTGCACGGCGAAGGCACGGCCTGGCTGACATTGCTGTAAAGCGGCTTCGGCGGACGAACGGGAGCGGTGTCAGTCACGGAGTTACAGGCCTTCGAAATCGAATTCGGCGCCGGCCTGCTGCTTGACGATGCGCTCGAGCATTTCGCCCAGTTGCTCTTCGCTCTTGTCGCACATCCAGCGCTCGCTCTCTTCGTCGTAGTCGAAGTGGAAACCACCGGACACCGCCGCCAGCCACAGCTGACGCAATGGCTCCTGACGGCTGAAGATCAGCTGCGAGCCGTTTTCGAACTTGACGGTGAGGACACCGGCCGAGTTCTCCATGTCGATATCCAGGTCGCTTTCGTCAAAGATGTCTTCCAGTTTTTCCTGGGTTTCATCGACCAGATCGTGAAAACGGGCTTCGGACAAACTCATTGCGGCAACCTCAAAAAATGTCTGATCAGGCTCAAGCGCCGAAAGATACGGACGCCGCTGGCCGATTGCAAAGGATAACGACCAAGCACCAATACCGGCACTGCAAACACTGTACCCGTGGGAGCGGGCTTGCTCGCGAAGAGGCCGGCACATCCAACACCTTTGTCGATTGACCCACCGCTTTCGCGAGCAAGCCCGCTCCCACAGGGAATTAAGCGTATCTGAGGAGCCCCGCCGGACGGGAACCCCGTCGCATAGGCAAGCTGCCGGGTGGCCGGTATACTCCGGCGCAATTAACGCATTTTCAAGGATTTCGCCATGAAGCGCCTGATCTCTTCCCTTGCTGCGCTCGTCGCGGTTGCCTGTCTCGTTTCGGCCTGCGGTCAAAAGGGCCCGCTGTACCTGCCGGATGACGATCAGGACCCGGCCGAGCAAGCCCAGTCTTCGCAAAAGCAGCCTGTCTCCAAGGCACACAAGCACGACGTTTACTAAGGGATCGCCATGGACGCTTTTAACTACCGTGGCGGGGAGCTGTTCGCGGAAGGTGTGGCGCTGTCCGCCATCGCCGACCGCTTCGGCACGCCTACCTACGTCTACTCCCGCGCGCACATCGAAGCCCAGTATCTGGCCTACGCCGATGCGCTGGCCGGCATGCCGCATCTGGTGTGCTATGCAGTCAAAGCCAACTCCAACCTCGGCGTTCTGAACGTCCTGGCCCGTCTCGGCGCCGGTTTCGACATCGTTTCCCGAGGCGAGCTGGAGCGTGTTCTCGCCGCTGGCGGCAGCCCCGAGAAGATCGTCTTTTCCGGCGTCGGCAAGACCCGTGACGACATGCGTCGCGCGCTGGAAGTCGGCGTGCATTGTTTCAACGTCGAATCCACCGACGAGCTCGAACGCCTGCAAGTGGTCGCCGCCGAACTGGGCGTTGTCGCGCCGATCTCGCTGCGGGTGAACCCGGACGTCGATGCCGGTACCCACCCGTACATTTCCACCGGTCTCAAAGAGAACAAGTTCGGCATCGCCATTGCAGACGCCGAAGACGTGTACGTGCGCGCCGCTCACCTGCCGAACCTGGAAGTGGTGGGTGTCGATTGCCACATCGGTTCGCAACTGACCACCCTGCCGCCATTCCTCGATGCCCTTGATCGCTTGCTCGATCTGGTCGACCGCCTCGGCGATTGCGGCATCCACCTGCGCCACATCGATCTCGGTGGTGGCCTGGGTGTGCGTTATCGCGATGAAGAGCCGCCGCTGGCTGCCGACTACATCAAAGCCGTGCGTGAACGTCTGAACGGTCGTGATCTGGCGCTGGTGTTCGAGCCGGGCCGTTTCATCGTCGCCAATGCCGGCGTGCTGCTGACTCAGGTCGAATACCTCAAACACACCGAACACAAGGATTTCGCCATCGTCGACGCGGCGATGAACGACTTGATCCGTCCGGCGCTGTATCAGGCGTGGATGGACGTCACTGCGGTCAAACCGCGCGACACCGCTGCACGCAAGTACGACATCGTCGGGCCGATCTGCGAAACCGGCGACTTCCTCGCCAAGGACCGCGAACTGGCCCTGGCCGAAGGCGATCTGCTGGCCGTGCATTCGGCCGGTGCCTACGGTTTTGTGATGAGCTCCAACTACAACACTCGCGGCCGTGCCGCCGAAGTGCTGGTAGATGGCGATCAGGTATTTGAAGTGCGTCGCCGCGAGACCGTGGCCGAGCTGTTTGCCGGCGAAAGCCTGCTGCCGGAGTAACCCATGCTGCTGCGTTTTACCAAAATGCACGGCCTGGGCAACGACTTCATGGTTCTCGACCTGGTCAGCCAGCACGCGCACATTCAGCCCAAGCACGCCAAGCAATGGGGCGATCGACACACTGGCATCGGTTTCGACCAATTGCTGATCGTCGAGGCGCCGAGCAACCCGGACGTGGATTTCCGTTATCGGATTTTCAACTCCGACGGCTCCGAAGTTGAGCAGTGCGGCAACGGCGCGCGCTGCTTCGCGCGTTTCGTGCTCGACAAGCGTCTGACCGCCAAACGCCAGATCCGCGTCGAGACCAAGGGCGGCATCATCGAACTGGACGTGCGTAACGACGGCCAGATCGGTGTGAACATGGGCGCCCCGCGCCTGGTGCCGGCGGACATTCCGTTCGAAGCACCGGCGCAGGCCTCCAGCTATCAGCTGGAAGTCGACGGCACCACAGTCGAACTGGCCGCCGTGTCGATGGGCAACCCGCATGCCGTGCTGCGCGTGCAGGACATCAACACTGCACCGGTGCATGAACTGGGGCCGAAGATCGAACACCATCCGCGCTTTCCGGCGCGGGTCAATGTCGGCTTCATCCAGGTCATCGACCGCAACCGCGCGCAATTGCGCGTCTGGGAACGCGGCGCCGGGGAAACCCAGGCTTGCGGTACCGGCGCCTGTGCAGCGGCTGTCGCAGCAATCAGTCAGGGGTGGATGGATTCGCCGCTGTTGATCGACCTGCCCGGCGGGCGTCTGTCCATTGAATGGGCAGGCCCGGGCCAACCGGTTTTGATGACCGGCCCGGCAGTGCGTGTATACGAAGGACAAGTGCGTCTTTGAGTGAGCAGAAGCCATGACCGATAAGCCTCAGGTACCCGCCCGACAGTCCGACGAATCAGCGTCCGAGAGCCTGGAGGCGGCAGCGGTTGCCGCATACCTCGAGGCTCATCCGGACTTCTTCGTAGAGCACGAAGAATTGCTCCCGGCCTTGCGTATTCCCCACCAGCGCGGCGACACCGTGTCGCTGGTCGAACGGCAAATGACCATCCTGCGTGACCGCAATGTCGAGATGCGCCACCGCCTCTCGCATTTGATGGACGTCGCCCGCGACAACGATCGCCTGTTCGACAAGACCCGCCGCCTGATCCTCTCGCTGATGGACGCTGCCAGCCTGGAAGACGTGGTCATCAGCGTCGAAGACAGCCTGCGCCAGGACTTTCAGGTTCCCTTCGTCAGCCTGATTCTGCTCGGCGACAACCCCGCGCCGGTCGGTCGCTGGGTGACCCACGCCGAAGCGCAAACGGCCATCGGCGGTTTGCTCACCGAAGGCAAAAGCGTCAGCGGCAACCTGCGCGAACATGAACTGGATTTCCTCTTCGGTGAGGAACAGCGCAAGCAGATCGGTTCGACCGCCGTGGTTGCCGTCAGTCATCAAGGCATCCACGGGATTCTGGCGATTGCCAGCCGCGACCCGCAGCACTACAAGAGCTCGGTCGGTACACTGTTTCTGAGCTACATCGCCGAAGTCATGGGCCGCGTGCTGCCACGGGTCAACAGCTCCCTGCGCTCGGTACGTTGAGCATGGAACGACAACTGGACGCTTACTGCGAACACCTGCGCAGTGAGCGGCAGGTGTCGCCGCACACCCTGTCGGCTTACCGCCGCGACCTCGATAAAGTCCTCGGCTGGTGCATCAAGCAGAACATTGGCAGTTGGGCCGCGCTGGATATTCAGCGCCTGCGCAGCCTGATCGCCCGCCTGCATGCGCAGGGCCAGTCCTCGCGCAGCCTCGCGCGCCTGCTCTCAGCGGTGCGCGGGCTCTATCACTACCTGAATCGCGAAGGTCTCTGCGATCACGATCCGGCGACCGGTCTGGCGCCACCGAAAGGCGAACGTCGCCTGCCAAAAACCCTCGACACCGACCGTGCACTGCAACTGCTTGAAGGGACCGTGGAAGACGACTTTCTTGCCCGGCGTGATCAGGCGATTCTGGAGTTGTTTTATTCCTCCGGCCTGCGTCTTTCCGAACTGACCGGGCTCAATCTCGATCAACTTGATCTGGCCGACGGCATGGTTCAAGTGCTCGGCAAGGGCAGTAAAACCCGTCTGTTGCCGGTCGGTAAAAAAGCCCGCGAAGCCCTCGAACACTGGCTGCCGCTGCGAGCGATGACCAACCCGGCGGACGATGCCGTGTTCGTCAGCCAGCAAGGCCGACGCCTCGGCCCACGGGCGATTCAGGTGCGGGTGAAACTGGCCGGCGAGCGTGAACTGGGGCAGAACCTGCACCCGCACATGCTCAGGCATTCCTTCGCCAGCCACTTGCTGGAATCCTCGCAGGACTTGCGCGCGGTGCAGGAGTTGCTCGGCCACTCGGACATCAAGACCACGCAGATCTACACCCACCTGGACTTCCAGCACCTGGCGGCGGTCTACGACAGCGCCCATCCACGGGCCAAACGCATGAAAGGCGACGATTCATGAGCATCCAGTTGATCACCTTCGACCTCGACGACACCCTCTGGGACACCGCCCCGGTGATCGTCAGCGCCGAAGCGGTTTTGCGCCAATGGCTGAGCGAACATGCGCCGAATCTGGGCGCGGTGCCGGTGGAACATCTGTGGTCGATCCGCGAACGGGTATTGACCAGCGAACCGGGACTCAAACACCGCATCAGCGCGCTGCGCCGGCGGGTGTTGTTCCATGCGCTGGAAGAAGCCGGATACGCTCATGGCGAAGCGTCGGAGCTGGCGGACAAGAGTTTTGAAGTGTTTCTGCATGCGCGGCATCAGATCGAGGTGTTCCCGGAGGTCGAGCCGATCCTGGAAACCCTCGCCAAGCACTACGCCCTCGGCGTGGTCACCAACGGAAACGCCGATGTGCGCCGTCTCGGGCTGGCGGACTACTTCAAGTTTGCGTTGTGCGCCGAAGACATCGGCATCGCCAAACCGGATGCGCGACTGTTCCATGAAGCGTTGCAGCGCGGTGGCGTGAGCGCGGAAGCGGCGGTGCACATCGGTGACCATCCGGGCGATGACATTGCCGGTGCGCAACAGGCCGGGTTGCGGGCGATCTGGTTCAACCCGGGGGGCAAAGTCTGGGAAGCGGAGCGTTTGCCGGATGCCGAAATTCGCAGCCTGACTGATCTGCCTGCCGTTCTCGCACGCTGGAATGCCCTCTCGAACTGACACAGTTCCCTTGTAGGAGTGAGCCTGCTCGCGATAGCGGTGAGTCAGATACATCTACGTTGACTGACACACCGCTATCGCGAGCAGGCTCACTCCTACATTGGATCGCGGTGCATCCAGAGATTTTATTTCAGGCATGAAAAAGCCCGCAGCGACGGCGGGCTTTTTCAGCAAGCAAGCGGCACGCCTCAGATAGGGCGGCTACCGTACTTGTTGTCCGGCTTCTTGGGCGGATCGGCGACCACGTTGGCCTCCACTTCCTGCACTTTTCCGCCACGCGACAGGAACTCTTCCATGGCCTTGGCCAGGGCGTCGCGCTCCTTGTTCTTGGCTTCAATGCTCGGCAACTCATCAACCGACACCGCAGCCTTGGCTTTGCCTTTGGCAGCCGGGGCCGGCGTATCGTCACCGCCATCGTCGTCAGCAACGTCTTCCGCTGCTGCTTCCAGACCTTCCTCGGCCTCGTCCTCGTCGCCTACTTCGAGGTCGTCGTTTTCCAGATCATCGTCGCTCATGTTCTACCTCATGACTTGCGAAAAGCAGATTAGTTATAGACCAGCTTTGGCAACTGTCGAAAGTCGCCGTTAAAAAATCAGTAACCATTGGTGACCAACGGTTTATGCCCCTTCACCGTGCAAGGTGGCGAGGACTTTTCGGGCACCGCCATGATCACGGTGCTCGCCCAGATAAACGCCTTGCCAGGTTCCCAGTGCCAGGCGACCTGCCGAAACCGGCAGACTGATCTGGCAGCCAAGCACGCTGGCCTTGAAGTGCGCCGGGAGGTCGTCCAGGCCTTCGTCGTTATGCTCATAGCCGTCTGTTCCTTGTGGGATCAGACGATTGAAAAATCGTTCGAAGTCGCGACGGACCGCCGGATCGGCGTTCTCGTTGATGGTCAACGACGCCGAGGTATGCTGCAGCCACAAATGCAACAGACCGACCCGGCACTTCCTGAGTTCAGGCAGGCCGGCGATTAACTCGTCCGTTACCAGATGAAAGCCCCGGGGCCGTGCCCGCAGGGTTATCAGAGTCTGTTGCCACATACAGTTCTCCGCACGTTCGGGGCGCATTCTAGCGCGCTCTGGGAAAAAACAAAGACCCTAATATTCCTGCAATGATGTAAGCCATTGGCCGCAGAAAAACGCCCGTCGTAAACACGACCAAAGCCGTATGAAAAATCCATTCAGCTGTATCGTGAATGACAAATTCCAGACAAAAAAATGCCCGGCAAGCCGGGCAAGTTTTTCAATGCGCGTACTTACAAGTTGTAGCCGCGTTCGTTGTGTTGTGCCAGATCCAGGCCCACCGACTCTTCTTCCTCGGTCACACGCAGACCCATTACAGCGTCCAGGACCTTGAGGATGATGAAGGTGACGATCGCGGTGTAGATCACCGTGAAGCCGACGCCTTTGCACTGAATCCATACTTGAGCGGCAATGTCGGTGACGGTACCGAAGCCACCCAGCGACGGTGCGGCGAACACACCGGTGAGGATCGCCCCGAGGATACCGCCGATACCGTGTACGCCAAACGCGTCCAGGGAGTCGTCATAACCGAGTTTGCGTTTCAGGGTAGTGGCGCAGAAGAAGCACACCACGCCCGCCGCCAGACCGATCACCAGTGCCCCCATCGGGCCCACGGTGCCGGCAGCCGGAGTGATTGCCACAAGACCCGCAACCACACCCGAGGCGATGCCCAGTGCGCTTGGTTTACCGTGGGTGACCCACTCGGCAAACATCCAGCCCAGCGCGGCGGCAGCGGTAGCAATCTGGGTGACCAGCATCGCCATGCCGGCAGTGCCGTTGGCGGCTGCAGCGGAACCGGCGTTGAAGCCAAACCAGCCGACCCACAGCATCGCCGCGCCCATCAGGGTGTAACCGAGGTTATGCGGCGCCATCGGCGTGGTCGGAAAGCCTTTACGCTTGCCCAATACCAGGCAGCAGATCAGACCGGCCACACCGGCGTTGATATGCACCACGGTGCCGCCTGCGAAGTCGAGTACGCCCCAGTCCCACATCAGGCCACCGTTGCCGGACCAGACCATGTGAGCGATCGGCGCATAAACCAGAGTGAACCAGATGCCCATGAAGATCAGCATCGCGGAGAACTTCATGCGCTCGGCGAACGCACCGACGATCAGCGCCGGAGTGATGATCGCGAAGGTCATCTGGAAGGTGACGAACACCGCCTCAGGGAACAACGCCGCAGGCCCGGTCAGGCTGGCTGGCGTGATGCCCGCGAGGAACGCCTTGCCGAAGCCGCCGACAAAGGAGTTGAAGTTGACGACGCCCTGCTCCATGCCGGTGGTGTCGAACGCGATGCTGTAGCCATAAATGACCCACAGGACGCTGATCAGACCGGTAATGGCGAAGCACTGCATCATCACGGAAAGAATGTTTTTCGAGCGAACCATGCCGCCGTAGAAAAGCGCCAGGCCCGGGATGGTCATGAACAGCACGAGGGCTGTGGAGGTGAGCATCCAGGCAGTGTCGCCGGAATTGAGGACTGGGGCCGCCACTTCGTCTGCCGCCATAGCAAGGCTGGGCATTACGATGGACAACAGGGCTCCTAGCCCTGCGAATTTACGCAGAGTCATATTGTTTTCTCCTGGGGCGTTGGGGTTTGTGGCGGCGTTTAAATCGCGTCGGTATCGGTTTCGCCGGTACGGATGCGAATCGCCTGTTCCAGATTGACCACGAAGATCTTGCCGTCACCGATCTTGCCGGTGTTGGCCGCTTTGGTTATCGCCTCGATAACCCGATCCAGATCCTTGTCGTCGATGGCCACGTCGATTTTCACCTTGGGCAGAAAATCGACCACATATTCCGCGCCGCGATACAGCTCGGTGTGACCCTTCTGCCGGCCGAAGCCTTTGACTTCAGTAACGGTAATGCCCTGCACGCCGATTTCGGACAGCGACTCGCGCACGTCGTCCAACTTGAACGGCTTGATGATGGCAGTGACTAGCTTCATGAAACTCTCTCCCGAATTGGTGGACTTGCCCCAGGAAAACAAACCCGACTCAAGTCTAAGCGCAGTGCCTGGCTTTGTAACGCATCGCTGACGCCAGCTAACCGCATCAGACGAAACTCCCCGCTTCGCCTGCCGCACTGCATTCGTCACAGCGACTGCATCAGTGCATGGGTCGAAGGTGACTAAGCAGAAACCTTGCCATCTCGCCAAAAACCTCTGATTTCAATCCCTTGGCCGCTGCCGCAGGCACTCCCGCCCAAAAGGCCCGACGGATACGCACAACAACGGTGCGCTGCCGTCCATCCGTTTGCGCGAAAAGCGTGCATCCCAGCCTGCGCAAATGACTATAGACACTGCGTGATACACTGCCGGCCATTGTTTCCAGGACATCCATCATGCTCGCGCCCAAAGACTTCCTCGACGCCCTGAGCGGCACTGCCTCCCGCCTCTTCAGCGGCGATACCCCGCTGCCGAAAGCCGAAATCGAAAGCCAGTTCAAGATGCTGCTGCAAAGTGCGTTCAGCAAACTCGATCTGGTAAGCCGTGAAGAATTTGATAGTCAGATGGTTGTACTGGCCCGCACCCGCGCCCGCCTCGAAAGCCTCGAAGCCAAAGTCGCCGAAATGGAAGCCAAGCTGACTCCACCAGCCGAATAATTCCGCCCCCCCAGTAGGAGTTGCCGAAGGCTGCGATCTTTTGATCTTCAGCCCTTCATTCTTCTCGGCAACGTCCTACAACCTGCACCACCGCCGTCCGATTGCGCCGAAAAGCCCAGGTTTCTAAGCATCACCCGATGCTGAATGTTCAGCACCGGGTTTGGCGACCTGGATAGCTTAAGGCGCACGACAACCATGATGGCGGCTACATTTACCGCCACATCGTTTCATGGCGGTTGTGCGTGGGAGACCTTCGGGTCTGCCGGGTTCCTTTTGCTCCGGTTCGCCAACCCGCGTACAACTGCCACCCAATCGTTTGGCGACGATTGAGGGCAGCCCCTTAAGCAAGAGGAACTGCTCAATGAATCAAGAAGAGACTTATCTAAGCCCGCACATCTTCACCCGCCACAAACTCCCCCTCCACGCCCTCCTCATCCAGAACCAACCCTGGTTCTGCGCCCGAGACCTGAGCCGCCTGCTGCACATCCATCTCAACGAACGCATGCTGCGAAAACTCGACCCCGACCAATACCAAACCCGCAAAACCCTCATCCACAACCAGATCGAAAAAACCCTGCTGATCAGCGAATCAGGCATCTACGCCCTCCTCGTCTACCACTACTGCCCCGAATACCGAGCCTTGCGCGAGTGGCTCACCCACCAGGTCATCCCCACCCTGCGCGACACTCAAGTGCCCACCACAAGCGAACGCCCACACCTGAGCCTGCTCAGTTGGCCGGATATGACGTTGAGTTTGTTGCACTGGAATAATCAGCCGTGGATACGGTTGCAGGATGTGCCACACATGGTGACGGAGCGAGAACAGGTAAACCGCACGGCTGTGAACTCATGGTGGAGAAAGGCTCTGCAATTGATCTGAATTTTTGCGCTGCAACCTCACCAAAGGTCATTTCAGTGATGCCACTGAAATGACCTTTTTTGTGTCTTCATTTTCTCCAGCCCCCTACTCCGAAATCCCCCACTCACAGAAGTAACGTCCTACAAAACGCGTCCCCCACGTCTGATTTCGCTGCCCCCTCTCTGCTGGCTATCTTCTGCGACCAGATCCAAACAGATGAAAACAATGAGAAGAAAAGGCAAAGCAACGGATCTTCGTAACCAGACATTCAGATCAAACTCGCGAAAGATCGCCCACAAATTCTTTCTCAAGAACATTGCCCCGAGAATCCCGAATATTGATGCAGCAGCGGTCAAGTTTGAGCCAATTACCCCAGCAGCGATAACGCAATGCTTTCTCTGGGAGGGGCCAACAATTTTCCCTTGGGATGACGTTGCAGACTGGAAAAGTAAAGATGCGAAAGGTCTGGATTTGGCGATATGGTACAAACAGATACTTTGCGGCATGTGCTATGCGACCCCGCGCGCAAGCTCTATCTGCTTAAAGATTATTCTGTTGGAAGGGCATCCGGACAGTGCACACCCGCTTCGCGGCAGGATCGCGCCGATTGCTCTGCTTGTCGCAGATCACTATGCGCGAGCGCTAGGATGCAAAGAAATCGAGATTCAGGATCCTGATCCGAATGTTGTTTTTTATTACCGAAAACTGGGGTTCAAATTCGACCACACCAACCGGCTTGTCATTTCTGTGGACGGTCAATAACATCGAAATCAACAACCCAATCGCACGAGGTGCGTATGAGCCCAAAAAAGCGAAAGGCAAAGCTTCTTCAGATTGTTGAACTACATCTCGAAGCACTCCGGTTGGCAGGGGATATGTCAGCCAACCAACGGCGATTTATTGAAGTTGCTGTTACATGTGGGCCAGAGCTTGAGCCAAGCGGCCCGCTGGCCGGTAGAAGATCCTGAGTCAAAAATAAAAAAGGCGTCCATAGGACGCCTTTTTTGTGTTTGGAGGAGTAGTCGCAGCGATTCTTTAGCTCCTGGCTTTACGGCCTTGGGTTCAGAATCCGACAGGCTAGCCCGTCGTCACTACTTCAGAGAAACCAACTTTCTCTGCTGCCAAAAATGCGGGGGAGCTTTTACTGGTGCCCAGTCCCGACGAATGCGCTGTTGCAGTCCTCGAACGGGAGGATCCTTCAGTACCGCTCAGGAGTCAAAGCTCATTTATGATTGCAGAGCAAAACTCTCATCCATGCCGACATAAAGTATTGCCCCTCCGCCCTCCCACATCCTGAACTGGCCATCTCCAACGTCCTCCACCCACGCAGGCACAGTCCTACGAAGACCGTCCCCTTCGTCTGATTACGTAAGCATCAATGCCTTCGATATCGTCTGCAGCTTGATCCCGACAGAACAAGACGATACGAAGAAAAGGAAAGGGTACCAAGCTTCGAAATCAGACACTCAAATCTGAATCCGACCAATAAGATCGAATCAAGCATCCCGGCACGTGAGGTGTTTATGAAGCAGAAGAAGCAGAAAACCCAACCGGCACGGGTGTCCAAACAGGGTACCGAGGCACTCGGATTGCCGGACAGAGTTTCAGCCAGTCAGCGGCATTTTCTGAAAGTGCCCGCGACCTACGGCAAGGAAATGGAGCCCGATGGTTGGCTCGCCGGTGGTGGAACCTGAGTACCGCCAAAATAACCGCCTGACAGGCGGTTTTTTATGCCTGAGGATTAGTGCCTCCGGCAACATCCAGTGAAAGTTCGCCCTTAAAACTGTCCGACCAACGCCCTTTCCCCAGACTACCCTTCAAAAACCCGCAGGAAGCGGCCCCCGATTCAGCTCAAGGAACGACCATGTCTCTCTCCATCGTCCACAGTCGCGCCCAGATTGGCGTGGATGCTCCCGCTGTCACCGTCGAAGTCCATCTGGCCAACGGTCTGCCGTCGCTGACCATGGTCGGCCTGCCGGAGGCGGCGGTGAAGGAGAGCAAGGATCGGGTGCGCAGCGCGATCATCAATTCCGGGCTGCAGTTTCCGGCGCGGCGCATCACCTTGAATCTGGCGCCGGCGGATCTGCCCAAGGATGGCGGGCGGTTTGATCTGGCGATTGCCCTGGGAATTCTGTCGGCGAGTGTGCAGGTGCCGTGCCTGACGCTCGATGATGTGGAATGTCTTGGTGAGTTGGCGTTGTCCGGGGCAGTACGAGCGGTGCGTGGCGTGTTGCCGGCAGCACTGGCGGCGCGCAAGGCGGGTCGTGCGCTGGTGGTGCCGCGGGCGAATGCCGAGGAGGCGTGTCTGGCCTCGGGCCTGAAGGTGTACGCGGTGGATCATCTGCTGGAAGCGGTGGCACATTTCAACGGACACACTCCGGTGGAGCCTTACGTGTCGGACGGTTTGATTCATGCCGCCCGGCCTTATCCAGATCTCAACGAAGTGCAGGGGCAATTGGCGGCCAAACGCGCGCTGCTGATCGCCGCCGCAGGTGCGCATAACCTGTTGTTCAGCGGGCCGCCGGGAACGGGAAAAACGCTGCTGGCCAGTCGCTTGCCGGGGTTACTCCCGCCGTTATCAGAATGCGAAGCTCTTGAAGTGGCAGCGATTCAATCGGTCGCCAGCGGCGTGCCGCTGACCCACTGGCCGCAGAGACCGTTTCGCCAACCGCACCACTCGGCTTCCGGGCCGGCACTGGTTGGCGGCAGCTCAAAACCGCAACCCGGCGAAATCACCCTCGCCCATCACGGCGTGCTGTTTCTCGATGAGCTGCCGGAGTTTGATCGCAAGGTACTGGAGGTACTGCGTGAGCCGCTGGAGTCCGGGCATATCGTGATTGCCCGCGCCAAGGATCGCGTGCGTTTTCCGGCGCGGTTTCAGTTGGTGGCAGCGATGAATCCGTGTCCCTGCGGATATCTAGGCGAGCCAAGCGGCAAGTGTTCGTGTACGCCGGACATGGTGCAGCGCTATCGCAACAAGTTGTCGGGGCCGCTGCTGGACCGGATCGATCTGCACCTGACGGTGGCGCGGGAGGCGACAGCGTTGAATCCAGAGGTGAAACCGGGTGAGGACAGTGTCAGTGCGGCGGCCGTCGTGGCCGAGGCACGGGAGCGCCAGCAGAAACGTCAGGGCTGCGCCAATGCGTTTCTCGATCTGCCGGGGTTAAAGCGACACTGCCAGTTATCCACAGCCGATGAGAAATGGCTGGAGTCCGCGTGTGAGCGACTGATCCTGTCGCTGCGCTCGGCGCATCGGTTGCTCAAGGTCGCGCGAACGCTGGCGGATCTGGAACAAGCCAGGGACATCAGCCGTGAGCATCTGGCTGAAGCGCTGCAGTATCGGCCGGCGACTCAGTAAGTATTGAAACCGAACCGCCGTCATTCGCGAGCAAGCCCGCTCCCACAAGTTCAGGGGAGATCCTGTGAGAGCGGGCTTGCCCGCGAAGACCATGTCAGCGACAAATCAACGAAAGCGGTCAACCTCGGAACGCAGGTCCGCCGCCAGCTTCTCCAGCTCTTTAGCCGTCACAGCCAGGTTCGACACCACCTCACGCTGCTCACTGTTGGCCAGCGCAATGCTCTGCAAATTGCTGCTCAGCAACGTCGCGGTACTGCTTTGTTCCTGAGTCGCCGTAGTGATCGCGGCAAACTGCTGCCCCGCCGAACGGCTTTGCTCGTCGATGCGTGCCAGCGCCGAGGCGACATTGGCGTTACGCGACAGGCCTTCCTGCATCAGCACATTGCCCTGCTCCATGGTGCTGATCGCGTTGCCGGTTTCCTGCTGGATGCTGTGGATCATGCTGGAAATTTCATCGGTCGCCTGACGGGTACGCGAGGCCAGGCTGCGCACCTCATCCGCCACCACGGCAAAGCCGCGACCTTGTTCACCGGCACGCGCGGCCTCGATGGCGGCGTTGAGCGCCAGCAGGTTGGTCTGTTCGGCAATCGAAGTGATCACCCCGACGATGCCGCCGATTTCCTGTGAGCGCTGACCGAGGGTGTTGATCACCGTCGCGGTGCTGTTCAGGGCACCAGCGATTTGCTCCAGAGAGGACGACGCTTCTTCCATCGAGCTACGGCCAATCTGCGTCTGCTGAGCGTTTTCCTGCGCCAGACGCTGGGTGGCGCCCATGTTGTCGGCGATGTTCAGCGAGGTGGCGCTGAACTCTTCGACCGCGCCGGCCATGCTGGTGATTTCACCGGACTGTTGCTCCATGCCTTCGTACGCGCCACCGGACAAACCGGACAAGGCCTGCGCACGGCTGTTGACCTCTTCCGAAGAGCGGCGAATGTGCTCGACCATGGTCGACAGTGCCTGGCTCATCTGGTTGAAGGCGCGAGACAGCTGACCGATTTCGTCGTTGCTCGACACGTTCAGGCGCACGCTCAGATCACCGGCGCCCAAGGCCTCGGCCTGACGCACCAGGTCACCCAGCGGTTGCAGCTTGCTGCGCAGCAGCCACATCGCCGAGCCGACCGCGATCAACATCGCCAGCAGACTGCCGATGGCCAATTGCGTGCCGACACTCCAGGTCACCGCGCGGATTTCGGCTTTCGGCATACTTGCCACCACCGCCCACGGCCCGCCGTCGAACGGTACGGCGATGCTGTAGAAGTCTTCCGAAGAATCACTCCAGAACTCACCCTTGCCCGGTTTCGCAGCCAGGCCTTTGATCACCGGCACCGCCTGATCCAGCGCCTTGACACCCGCTGGCGCAACCAGCCATTTGTTTTGCTCATCGAGCAACGCCAGCGAACCGCTCTGACCGATGCGGAAGCGCTTGAGGTTGTCGAACTGGGCGTTCTGCGCATCGGTGTAATCGAAGCCGACGAACAACACCGCGATCACCTTGCCGCTGCTGTCACGCACCGGGGTGTACTGAGTCATGTAGGAACGATCAAACAGCAAGGCGCGGCCGACATAACCCTGCCCCGCCATCAGCTTTGCGTACGCCGGGTGCGCGTGATCGAGCAAGGTGCCGATGGCGCGGGTACCGTCCTGCTTGGTCAGGGAGGTGCTGACCCGCACAAAGTCTTCGCCGCTGCGCACGAACAGCGTGGCGACGCCGGCCGTCATCTGCTTGAACTCGTCGACTTCCTTGAAGTTGTTGTTCAACACCTCGCTGCCCAGGTGCAGGCCCGGGGTCTGGGTGCCTGCCACCGTCACCGGCTCGCTCGGGTGAATGCTCAGGCCCACGCTGAAGCGCTTCTCGAACAGTCCGCTCAAGCGCTGAGTGCTTTCACGCAACGTGCCGTGGAAGGTGCTCAGTTGGTCGGCCAGCAGCCGCGCCTCACTGGCCAGATGCTCTTCACGGGTGGCGAGGTTGGCAGTGTCCAGCGAACGCAGGGCGAACACCGTACTGCCGCTGATGACAATCGCCAGTATCACAGCGAGCGCGAGGCCCAGCTGCGAGGCGATCCGGGCGCGAGGTTGAGACATGGACAGCTCCTGGCCGAGCCATTCGATCCTCCTTGATCGCAGCTCGGATAATTTTCTAGTAATAGGGGTGGATCGTGGAGACCGGCACGACGGTCCCACTTGCTCGTAGTCGGCGGTAAAAGCGAATACTTGAGCGTGCAACGAGGGTATGGCGCAAGGCCGGCATTGTGGCGGCTCGAACGTTTCAGCTCAAGCGCGCGACTGCCGGCAGCTCCATGGCGCGCACTTCGCCTTGCAGGAAGTCACTCAGACGGCGCAAACGTTCACCTCCCGGACGGGTTTTTGGCCACACCAGGTAATAATTCAGTCCGCTGGCGACGGCGGTCGGCCACGGCAGACTCAGGCGTCCTTGCGCGACATCCTCGGCCACCATCAGCAAATCGCCCATGGATACGCCGTACCCGCGCGCCGCCGCAATCATTCCGAGCTCCAGCGTGTCGAAGACCTGACCGCCCTTGAGCGACACCTGTTCAGACAGGCCCATGTGCTCCAGCCAGCTGCGCCAGTCGCGACGATCCGGCGTCGGGTGCAGCAGTTCGGTACTGGCCAAACGAGCGACATCCCATGGCTGATCATTCAACAGGTTGGGCGCGCCCACCGGTATCAGCTCTTCAGGAAACAGCAGACTGGCCTCCCAGTCCGGCGGGAAGTGGCCGTCACTGAGCAGCACGGCGCAGTCGAAAGGCTCATCGTTGAAATCCACCGAGTCGACATCCATCCACGCGCTGGTCAACTGCACTTCGTTGCCCGGTTGCAAATGACGGAAGCGACTCAGTCGCGCCAGCAACCAGCGCATGGTCAGGGTCGAGGGCGCTTTCATGCGCAGGATGTCGTCCTCGGCGCGCAGCGTGTTACAGGCTCGCTCAAGGGCACTGAAACCTTCGCGAATGCCGGGCAACAGCAGGCGCGCCGATTCGGTCAGTTGCAGGTTGCGGCCGCTGCGGTGAAACAACCGGCAGGCGAAATGATCTTCGAGGGTGCGAATGTGCCGGCTGACCGCACTCTGAGTGATCGACAGCTCCTCGGCAGCGCGGGTAAACGAACTGTGTCGCGCCGCCGCTTCGAATGCGCGCAGGGCATACAAGGGAGGAAGACGACGAGACATTCGGAAAGCTCCTATAGCGGGATGCGGCCAACTTAGCAGAATCTGTTCTGGATGAGTTTTAATCATGCGACCCATCCTTTTTATCCCTTTGTGCAATGCCGTCCAAGCGCCGAGAATCGACGCTCTTCTGTTTCTTCCGATAATCGGGTGGTGATGACCATGCAGCATCCTGTGCGTACCGAACTCTGGGCCATTCTGCGGCTGTCGGGGCCGTTGATCGCTTCACAGTTGGCGCACATGTTGATGGTGCTGACCGACACACTGATGATGGCGCGCATCAGTCCCGAAGCCCTGGCTGGCGGCGGCCTCGGCGCGGCGTCTTACTCGTTCGTGTCGATTTTCTGCATCGGCGTGATTGCGGCCGTTGGCACCCTGGTGGCGATTCGTCAGGGTGCCGGCGACATTCTTGGCGCGGCACGCCTGACCCAGGCCGGTTTGTGGCTGGCATGGCTGATGGCGCTGGGCGCCGGCTTGCTGTTGTGGAACCTGAAACCGCTTTTGCTGCTGTTCGGTCAGACCGAAACCAACGTCACTGCGGCCGGCCAGTTCCTGATTGCGCTGCCCTTCGCCCTGCCTGGCTATCTGAGCTTCATGGCTCTGCGTGGTTTCACCAGTGCAATCGGCCGAGCGACGCCGGTCATGGTGATTAGCCTCGGCGGCACGGTGGCCAACTTTCTGCTCAATTACGCACTGATCACCGGCATGTTCGGCCTGCCGAAACTGGGTTTGATGGGCATCGGTCTCGTCACGGCAATTGTCGCCAACTGCATGGCGCTGGCGCTGGCCTGGCACATTCGTCGGCACCCGGCGTATGACGCTTATCCGCTGCGCGCCGGTCTGTCGCGGCTGAACATGCAGTACCTGAAAGAGCTGTGGCGCCTCGGCCTGCCCATCGGCGGTACTTACGCGGTTGAGGTCGGGCTGTTCGCTTTCGCGGCGCTGTGCATGGGCACCATGGGCAGCACGCAAATGGGTGCACACCAGATTGCCCTGCAGATCGTCTCGGTGGCGTTCATGGTGCCGGCGGGTATGTCGTACGCCATCACCATGCGCATCGGGCAGCATTACGGCGCCGGGCAGTTGCTGGATGCACGGATGTCGGGACGGGTCGGCATCGCGTTCGGCGCAGTGGTGATGCTGGCGTTTGCGATGGTGTTCTGGCTATTGCCGAATCAGTTGGTCGGCTTGTTCCTCGATCACAACGACCCGGCGTTTGCCGAAGTCATTCGACTGGCGGTGAGCCTGTTGGCCGTGGCGGCGTGGTTCGAGTTGTTCGACGGCACGCAGACGATTGCCATGGGCTGCATTCGCGGGCTCAAGGATGCGAAGACCACGTTTCTGGTCGGGCTCGGTTGCTACTGGCTGATCGGTGCGCCGGCAGCGTGGTGGATGGCGTTCCATCTGAACTGGGGGCCGACTGGCGTCTGGTGGGGACTGGCGCTGGGGCTGGCGTGTGCGGCGGTCAGCCTGACACTGGCGTTTGAGTGGAAGATGAAGCGGATGATTCGGCGTGAGCCTGCGCCATCAAGTCGGTTCACAGTCCCCCAGACCGACTGAAATCCCTTGTAGGGATAGGTGTTTAGCTGACAATTTCCAGGGCTGGCTGTTGGCTTGAGCCGAAGGTGAGGTACTCAACCAGCTCCGCCAACGGCAACGGCCGGCTGATCAGATAACCCTGCACCTGATCGCAGCCAAACCCGCGCAGCAATTCCAGTTGCTCCGGCGTTTCGACCCCTTCCGCCACCACTTCCAGGTGCAGGTTGTGCGCGAGGTTGATCATCGCGTGTACCAGTTTGCGGTTCTCTTCGCGCTGCTCCATGCCGCCAACAAAGCTCTTGTCGATCTTCAGCAACGTGATCGGCAGGCTGTTGAGGTGCACGAACGATGAGAACCCGGTGCCGAAGTCATCCAGCGAGAAACGCACGCCGAGGCGGCCAAGAGCGTCCATGGTCTGTTTGACCAGATCGCTGCGGCGCATCACAGCGGTTTCGGTGAGTTCGAACTCCAGCCACTGCGCCTCGACGCCACGCTCGGCGATCAAACGACTCAGGGTCGGCAACAACTGGCTGTCCTGAAACTGGCGGAACGACAGGTTGATTGCCATGTGCAGCGCCGGCAACCCGCGTTCGCGCAGAGCCTGCATGTCACGCAGGGCACGGGAAATCACCCAGTAACCCAGCGGCACGATCAACCCGCTCTGTTCGGCTAGTGGCACGAACTCACTGGGCGGCAGCAAACCGCGCTCGCCATGGCGCCAGCGCACCAGGGCTTCGAGGCCGACAATCTGGCCATCTTCGAGATTCAGCCGTGGCTGGTAATGCAGTTCCAGCTCATCGCGACGCAATGCCCGACGCAGCTCGCTTTCGAGGTCGGCCATGCTGCGCGCGTTACGGTTGATGCGTTCGTTGAAGATATGAAAGGTGCAGCCCTGCGTGCTCTTGGCCTGCTGCATGGCGATGTGGGCGTGCCACATCAGCGGATCAGCGCCAGCCTGCGCGCGGGCGTGGGCGATGCCGAGGCTGGAACCGATCAACAGGCTTTCGCCATCGACCCAGTAGGGTTCCGACAAGGCTTCGGTAATGCGTTCGGCCATCCACTCGGCCCGTTGCGGCGCACGGCGGGTGTCGATCAGAAGGGCGAACTCATCACTGCCCAGCCGCGCCAGTTGATCACCGGCCTCCAGCTGACTTTTCAGACGCGAGACGACTTGCAGGATCAAGCGGTCGCCCGCCTGATGGCCGAGGGCGTCGTTGGCGTGACGGAAATTGTCGAGATCGAGGTGCCCGAGGGCCAGGCCGCGGCCGTCGTTTTCCGCGAGGCGCGCCGTGAGCAAGGTCTGAAAACCCTGACGGTTGGCGATACCGGTCAGCGGATCCTGTTCGGCAAGGCGTTGCAGGGTGTTTTCGAGGACGCCGCGCTCGCGCACATGACGCAGGCAACGGCGCAGCATGCCGGCATCGAGAGCATCGAACACCAGCCAGTCACTGACGCCGTCGGGCGTGGTCGCCGGTTCGTGTTCCAGCAGCAACACCGTCGGCAGGCTGCACCGGCCGGGCGCGGGCTGCAAGGCGGGAACGGTCAACAGCACCGCGTGGCGGTTGTCTTCGAACAGACTGCTGACCGACTCCCAGCTCGGCGCGCTGATCAGCACCGCCGCGCTCCCCATAGGAGCCAGACACTCGCGCAATAACGCTGTCCACGCTGGCTCTTCGGCCAGTAGCAGCAAACGCAAGGGTTCGACAGGCGTAGACAAGCTAGCTCCCTAGACTCTGCAATGATGTGGGCGGGGCATTATGCCGTTGTGCTGACCAATGACCAATGAGCAGACCCAATGAAAACGGCTATCAAAACGTTATTTTGTGTCAAGAATGAGAACATTAGCCGCAAAATCTCCGCGCATCCTGCGTGAAAGTAACAAAACCGGCAAATTTGAATCGCGTGGTACGTCACAAGTCGGACAGAGCAGCACAAATCGCTGAGCCTGTTAAAATGCCGGCCCATTTCGTCAACGACTCCCGAATTTTCGTATGTCCCGACTCAATCCCCGGCAGCAAGAAGCCGTGAACTACGTCGGCGGCCCTCTATTGGTGCTCGCCGGTGCTGGCTCCGGCAAGACCAGCGTGATCACGCGCAAAATCGCGCACCTGATCCAGAATTGCGGCATCCGCGCCCAGTACATCGTCGCCATGACCTTTACCAACAAGGCCGCTCGCGAGATGAAAGAGCGGGTCGGCACCCTGCTGCGAGCCGGCGAAGGTCGCGGCCTGACGGTCTGCACTTTCCACAACCTGGGCCTGAACATCATCCGCAAGGAACACGTGCGGCTGGGCTACAAACCCGGTTTCTCGATCTTCGACGAGACCGACGTCAAAGCCCTGATGACCGACATCATGCAGAAGGAATACGCGGGGGACGACGGCGTCGACGAGATCAAGAACATGATCGGCGCCTGGAAAAACGACCTGATCCTGCCACCTCAGGCACTGGAAAACGCGCGTAATCCGAAAGAACAGACTGCGGCCATCGTCTACACCCACTACCAGCGCACGCTCAAGGCGTTCAACGCGGTGGACTTCGACGACCTGATCCTGCTGCCGGTGAAGCTTTTCGAAGAGCACGCCGACATCCTCGAAAAGTGGCAGAACAAAGTTCGCTATCTGCTCGTCGACGAATACCAGGACACCAACGCCAGCCAATACCTGCTGGTGAAGATGCTGATCGGCAAGCGCAACCAGTTCACCGTGGTAGGCGACGACGACCAGTCGATCTACGCCTGGCGCGGTGCACGGCCAGAAAACCTGATGCTGCTCAAGGATGACTATCCGTCCCTGAAAGTGGTGATGCTCGAGCAGAACTACCGCTCCACCAGCCGCATCTTGCGTTGTGCCAACGTGCTGATTTCGAACAACCCGCACGAATTCGAAAAACAGCTGTGGAGCGAGATGGGCCACGGCGACGAGATCCGCGTGATCCGCTGCCGCAACGAGGACGCAGAAGCCGAGCGCGTGGCCATGGAAATCCTCAGCCTGCACTTGCGCACCGACCGCCCGTACAGCGATTTCGCGATCCTTTATCGCGGTAACTATCAGGCCAAGCTGATCGAGCTGAAACTGCAGCACCATCAGGTGCCGTACCGTTTGAGCGGCGGCAACAGCTTCTTCGGTCGCCAGGAAGTAAAAGACCTGATGGCCTACTTCCGCCTGATCGTAAACCCGGACGACGACAACGCCTTCCTGCGCGTGATCAACGTGCCGCGCCGGGAAATCGGCTCCACGACCCTGGAAAAACTCGGCAACTACGCCACCGAACGCAAGATCTCGATGTACGCCGCCACCGACGAAATCGGTCTGGGCGAGCATCTGGACAGCCGCTTCACCGATCGCCTGTCGCGCTTCAAGCGCTTCATGGACAAGGTGCGCGAGCAGTGCGCCGGCGAAGACCCGATCTCCGCCCTGCGCAGCATGGTCATGGACATCGACTACGAGAACTGGCTGCGTACCAACAGCTCCAGCGACAAGGCTGCCGACTACCGGATGAGCAACGTCTGGTTCCTGATCGAAGCCTTGAAGAACACCCTGGAAAAAGACGAAGACGGCGAAATGACCGTCGAGGACGCCATCGGCAAACTCGTCCTGCGCGACATGCTGGAACGTCAGCAGGAAGAAGAGGACGGCGCCGAAGGCGTGCAGATGATGACCTTGCACGCCTCCAAGGGTCTGGAATTCCCCTATGTGTTCATCATGGGCATGGAAGAGGAAATCCTCCCGCACCGTTCCAGCATCGAGGCCGACACCATCGAAGAGGAACGTCGCCTGGCGTACGTGGGCATCACCCGTGCGCGCCAGACCCTCGCCTTCACCTTCGCCGCCAAGCGCAAACAGTACGGCGAGATCATCGATTGCGCGCCCAGCCGCTTCCTCGATGAGCTGCCGCCGGACGACCTGGCGTGGGAAGGCAACGACGATACACCGACCGAAGTCAAAGCCGTGCGCGGCAACAACGCATTGGCTGATATACGCGCGATGTTAAAGCGCTAGAATTGACCACTTTTTACTAGACCTTCGGCGCACCAAGCGCCAAATGAGGACAGCTTCATGGAAGCATTGCACCAGAAAATCCGCGAACAAGGCATCGTGCTTTCCGACCAGGTCCTGAAGGTCGACGCCTTCCTGAACCACCAGATCGACCCGGCCCTGATGAAGCTGATCGGCGACGAATTCGCCTCGCTGTTCAAGGATTCCGGCATCACCAAGATCGTCACCATCGAAGCGTCGGGCATCGCCCCGGCGATCATGACCGGTCTGAATCTCGGTGTGCCGGTGATCTTCGCCCGCAAGCAACAGTCCCTGACGCTGACTGAAAACCTGCTGTCGGCGACCGTTTACTCGTTCACCAAGAAGACCGAAAGCACCGTGGCGATCTCCCCGCGTCACCTGACCAGCAGCGACCGCGTATTGATCATCGACGACTTCCTGGCCAACGGTAAGGCGTCGCAAGCCCTAATCTCGATCATCAAGCAGGCCGGCGCGACCGTTGCCGGCCTGGGAATCGTGATCGAAAAGTCGTTCCAGGGCGGCCGTGCCGAGCTGGACTCGCAGGGTTATCGCGTTGAATCGCTGGCCCGCGTGAAGTCGCTGAAGGATGGCGTGGTTACCTTCATCGAATAACCAGCAACACCGCACTACCCTGTGGGAGCGGGCTTGCTCGCGAAGGCGTCGTGTCAGTCGACATATTCTTTGACTGATCCGGCGCTTTCGCGAGCAAGCCCGCTCCCACAGTTGGTTTTGGGGTGGACGATTATTGTGCGGTGGCTTTTAGGCCAGTAAGCAACAACCGCTGAAACAGGTCTTCCTTCAGACCTTCCGGATCGGTGAGCTGCATGCGCGCCAGATGCTCCGGATACAGCGAAACCTCAGGCGCGTCCAGCGCTGCCTTGCCCAGCTCCAGAATCTCGGTCAGCTTGAATTTGCTCTTCAACCAGTTCAGCGCCCGCAGCAAATCCTTCTCGATCGCCGTGAAATCACAGCCCAGCGGATACTCCGGAAACAGATGCGGATGCCGCGCGGCAATCGCCTGCAAGCGTTGCGGCGTATTCTCGGCGAAGCGTGGATCGAGGCGGAAATCCTTAGGCAGTTTGCCGACCTTCTGCGCCTGTTCGATCAGCCCTGACTGAAAGCGCGAGTCGCTGATGTTGAGCAACGCCTCAATGACCGCTGAGTCCGTCTTGCCGCGCAGATCGGCGATGCCGTACTCGGTGACCACGATGTCGCGCAAATGCCGTGGAATCGTGCAGTGGCCATACTCCCAGACAATGTTCGAACTGACATCGCCACCGGATTCGCGCCAGCTGCGCAGAATCAGGATTGAACGCGCATCGTGCAACGCGTGCCCCTGGGCGACGAAGTTGTACTGCCCGCCAACACCGCTGAGCACCCGCCCGTCTTCCAGTTGATCCGCCACACCCGCGCCGAGCAGGGTCATGGTAAACACTGTGTTGATGAACCGCGCATCCAGACGCTGCAGGCGCTTGAGCTCTTCCTGACCGTACAGCTCGTTGATGTAGCTGATGCGGGTCATGTTGAATTCAAGGCGTTTGCTCAGCGGTAACTCACGCAAACGCTCATAGAAACTGCGCGGCCCGAGGAAGAAACCGCCGTGGATCGACAGGCCGTCGGTTTGCGCCGCCTCGTCGAGGGTGCCGGCGTTGGCCTGCTCCTGGGTCTGCACATCCGGGTAGACCTTGCGCCGGATGATCCCGGCATCCGCCAGCACCAGCAGGCCGTTGACGAACATTTCGCTGCAGCCATAAAGGCCTTTGGCGAACGGTTCGGTGCCGCCCTCGCGCTCGATCAACTGCGCCCACTGGCTGAGATTCACGTCGGCGAGCAGCGCCTGATAACCGTCGTTATCGGCCTGGCGTGCAAGCAGTGCGGCGGTCAGCGCATCGCCCATCGAGCCGATGCCGATCTGCAACGTGCCACCGTCGCGTACCAGCGTACTGGCGTGCAGGCCGATAAAGTGATCCTGAAAACCGACCGGCATATTCGGCGTGGAAAACAATGTGCTGCTGTCCTTGGCATCCATCAGCAGGTCGAAGGTGTCGATATCGACCTCGGCATCGCCGGGCATGTACGGCAGCTCCGTGTGCACCTGACCGACCAGCAAAATGGTCTCGCCCGCTTCGCGGCGCCTGGCAATCATCGGCAACAGGTCGAGGGTGATGTCGGGATTGCAGCTCAGGCTTAGACGGTCGGGGTGTTCACTGCTACTGGCGAGCAATTGCGCAACCAGATTCAGGCCCGCCGCATTGATGTCGCGGGCCGCATGGCTGTAGTTGCTGCTGACGTAGTCTTGCTGGGCCGGCGCGCTGTTGAGCAGGCTGCCGGGCTGCATGAAAAACTGCTCGATGCGGATGTTGGCCGGCAGGCTGTCGCGCTGCAGGTCGGCGAGGAAATCGAATTCCGGATAATCGCCGAAAACCCGCTCGACGAAGGGTTCGATAAAGCGCTTCTGCAAACCGTCGCCCAGATTCGGGCGACCCAGGCACAGGGCGGTATAGATCGTCAGTTGCCGCTCGGGCAGGCCCTTGATCCGCCGGTACAGCGCGTTGACGAAATGATTGGGTTTGCCCAGCCCCAGTGGCAAGCCCATGTGGATATGCGCCGGCAATCGCGCCAGTACGTCGTCCACTGCCTGTTCGATCGAACACAACTGCACCATCTGAAGCCTCCCGCCCGTTCCGTGAATAGAGGTACGACCGAGATTGCCGGTTGTTTGCTGCAATGAACAGCCTCAGGCCTGAATCGCGGGCACAAAAAAACCGTCCGGAGACGGTTTTTTTCATCAGAAGCGCGGCTTATTTCAGGCCGGACATCTTCTGGATCGCGCCCTTGAGCTCGTCATCCGAACAGTCGGCGCAGGTGCCTTTTGGCGGCATGGAGTTGATGCCGGTGATGGCCTTGGCCAGGATGCCGTCGAGGCCGCCCTGGTGATCGGCGCGCTCTTTCCAGGCTGCGGCGTCACCGATTTTCGGTGCGCCCAACAGGCCAGTGCCGTGGCAAGCGTTGCAATGTTTGGCAATCACTTCATCCGGGGTTTTCGCACCGCCACCGCCGCCGGCAGTCGCAGCCACTTCCATTCCCTTGCATTCCTGTCCCTGAACGCACACCTGGCCGACAGGCTCGAGGCGTTTGGCAATGTCGTCGTTCGTCGCAGCTTGAGCGCTGACAGCCCAGAGGGCCAGTACGGTTGCTGGTGCGGCCAGCATTTTCATAATTAGGTTCACGCGTTCACCCTCAATGGTGGCTATTCACGCCTGCGGCCACGGTTCGCAGGCGGGCGGAAGTATAGCGGGTAGCCCGCCACACTGAAACAACCCCATAGTCGAAGGGGTTATACCGCGCGGTAGAAAAACTCTCCGGATGCCTTTGCCATCATGGCTTGGCACCTCTTTATCAAAAATTTGCCGGCGTGGCTGCGCTGATTAGTCGCGCAGGCAAGTCGAACGGATTACGGAAACGATGCGGCTTGGTACTTTCAAAGTAGTAGCTGTCGCCGGCTTCGAGAATAAAAGTTTCCAGACCCACCACCAGTTCCAGACGACCTTCCACCAGAATCCCGGTTTCCTCACCTTCGTGGGTGAGCATTTCTTCGCCGGTATCGGCGCCCGGCGGGTAGATTTCATTAAGGAAAGCGATGGCCCGGCTCGGGTGCGCGCGGCCGACCAGCTTCATGGTCACGGCGCCGTCGGAAATGTCGATCAGCTCGTTGGCCTTGTAGACGATCTGGGTTGGTTTTTCCTGCAGAATCTCTTCGGAAAAGAACTCGACCATGGACATGGGAATGCCGCCCAACACCTTCCTCAACGAACTGATCGAGGGGCTGACGCTGTTCTTTTCGATCATCGAAATGGTGCTGTTGGTGACGCCCGCGCGTTTGGCGAGTTCACGCTGGGAAAGCCCTTTGAGCTTGCGGATCGATTGCAGTCGTTCACCGACGTCCAAGGCTGGAGCCTCCTGATGTTGTAGAAATATTGAGCGTTATCATGGCGACAGCGTTCAGTATTTACAACACGTGGGCTCCGTTGCGGCCTCAAGCCTCGGAATAGAGCCTTGGCACTCGACGCAGGTTGCAGAAAATCTGGTACGGAATGGTGTCGGCCCACTTCGCCACTTCGCTGGCGAGGATGTTTTTACCCCACAGCTCGACGGTCGAACCGAGGTCGGCTTCCGGCACATCGGTGAGGTCGATGCAGAGCATGTCCATCGAAACGCGACCGAGAATCCGGCTGCGCTTGCCCGCTACCAGCACCGGAGTGCCGGTCGGCGCCTGACGAGGGTAGCCATCGGCATAACCCATGGCGACCACGCCGATGCGCATTGGCTTGTCGGTGATGAATTTTGCGCCGTAGCCAATCGGCTCGCCGGCGGGCAACTCACGTACGCAGATCACTTTCGATTCGAGGGTCATCACTGGTTTCAAGCGCTCGGCCACAGCGTTGGCTTCTTCGAACGGCGTGGCGCCGTAGAGCATGATGCCGGGACGCACCCAGTCGCTGTGAATCTGCGGCCAGCCGAGCACGGCAGGCGAATTGCGCAGACTGACTTCGGCCGCCAGGCCCTGACGCGCAGCCTCGAACACCGCCACCTGATCGGCACTGCTCTGTTCGTGCAGTTCATCGGCGCGGGCGAAGTGGCTCATCAGCACGATTTTCGCCACTTTGCCGCTGGCCAGCAGACGCTGGTACGCGGCCGCGTAATCCTTGGGATGCAGGCCCACGCGGTGCATGCCCGAATCGAGTTTCAGCCACACGGTGATCGGCTTGCTCAGCGCAGCCTGCTCGATCGCTTCGAGCTGCCACAGCGAATGCACCACGGTCCAGAAATCATGCTCGACGATCAGTGCCAGTTCATCGGCCTCAAAGATGCCTTCCAGCAACAACACCGGTGCACGAATACCGGCAGCGCGTAGCTCCAGCGCTTCTTCGATGCAGGCGACGGCAAAACCATCGGCCTCGGCTTCCAGCGCCTGGGCGCAGCGCACCGCGCCGTGACCGTAGGCATCGGCCTTGATCACTGCCAGCGCCTTGGCGCCGGTGACTTCGCGGGCAATTTGGTAGTTGTGACGCAGGGCTTGAAGGTCGATCAGGGCACGGGCAGGACGCATGGCAGCAGACTTCTTGGCGGTCATGGGAAGAAAAACCGGCGCTGGCTGACGACGTGAACCGCCAACAGCGCCGGGAGAGGGATCTTTGAATCAGTTACGGCAGCGCGGCAACGATGGAAATCTCCACCAGAATGCTCGGCTTGGCCATTTTCGCTTCAACGGTCGCACGGGCCGGAGCAGCGCCTTTAGGCAGCCACTGGTCCCACACCGAGTTCATTGCGGCAAAGTGCGCTTCGATGTCGTTCAGGTAAATCGTCGCCGACAACAGGTGCTGTTTGTCGGTGCCGGCCAGGTCGAGCAAACGCTCGATGTTGGCCAGTACGTCGCGGGTCTGCTGTTCGACACCGGCGTTGAAGTCATCACCGACCTGCCCGGACAGATATACCGTCCCGTTGTGGCTGACGATCTGACTCATGCGCTCATTGGTGAGCTGGCGCTGGATTGCCATGCTTTGCGGACTCCTGGGTTTGATTGCCGTAACGGGAAATATCGAGGCCTTCGGCGCTGATCTGCGGCTTTTTCTTCGCCATCAGGTCGGCCAGCAAACGACCGGAACCGCACGCCATGGTCCAACCGAGGGTGCCGTGACCGGTGTTGAGGAACAGGTTCTTGAAGGGCGTGGCGCCGACGATCGGCGTGCCATCCGGCGTGGTCGGACGCAGACCGGTCCAGAAACTCGCCTCGGCCAGATTGCCGCCCTGAGGATAAAGGTCGTTGACGATCATCTCCAGGGTTTCGCGCCGACGCGGATTCAGCGACAGGTCAAAACCGGCAATCTCGGCCATGCCGCCGACGCGGATGCGGTTGTCGAAACGGGTGATCGCGACCTTGTAGGTCTCGTCGAGAATGGTCGAAGTCGGAGCCATCGCCGGGTTGGTGATCGGCACGGTCAGCGAGTAACCCTTGAGCGGATACACCGGGGCCTTGATGCCCAGCGGCTTGAGCAGTTGTGGCGAGTAGCTGCCGAGGGCCAGCACGTAGCGGTCGGCAGTTTCCAGCTTGCCATCGATCCACACACCGTTGATGCGATCACCAGCGAAGTCGAGTTTCTGGATATCCTGACCGAAACGGAATTCCACGCCCAGTTTCACGGCCATTTCGGCGAGACGGGTGGTGAAGATCTGGCAATCGCCGGTCTGGTCGTTCGGCAGGCGCAGGGCACCCGCGAGGATGTCGGTGACATTGGCCAGTGCCGGCTCGACGCGGGCGATGCCGGCGCGGTCGAGGACTTCAAACGGTACGCCGGACTCTTTCAGCACGGCGATGTCTTTGGCGGCGCCATCCAGCTGAGCCTGGGTGCGGAACAACTGAGTCGTACCGAGGCTGCGGCCTTCGTAGGCAATACCGGTTTCGGCGCGTAATTCGTCGAGGCAGTCGCGGCTGTACTCGGACAGACGCACCATGCGCTCCTTGTTCACCGCGTAACGGTTGGCGGTGCAGTTGCGCAGCATCTGCGCCATCCACAGGTACTGATCGATGTCGGCGGTGGCCTTGATCGCCAGCGGTGCGTGGCGCTGCAACAGCCACTTGATGGCCTTGAGCGGCACGCCCGGCGCAGCCCACGGCGAGGCATAGCCCGGCGAAACCTGGCCGGCGTTGGCGAAGCTGGTCTCCATGGCCGCGGCGGGCTGCCGGTCGACCACCACCACTTCAAACCCGGCACGGGCCAGATAGTAAGCACTGGCGGTACCGATGACGCCGCTACCCAAGACCATAACGCGCATTTTTTATCCCTCTCGCGGCGTGCCGCGTACGTCTGTTGTTAGAGCAATGATGCGCGCAGTGTAAAAAATAAATGCCAGTGCTTTTCACTATATAAGCGCCTATATTTGGCGACAATTCTCGGCAAAAACCCTTTTCACGGAGGCGCATCCCCTATGCGTACCAACACTCAGACCAAACGTGAGCTGGACAAGATCGACCGCAACATCTTGCGGATCCTGCAGGCGGACGGGCGGATTTCATTCACCGAACTGGGTGAGAAAGTCGGGCTCTCCACCACGCCTTGCACCGAGCGGGTGCGGCGTCTGGAGCGTGAGGGGATCATCATGGGCTACAACGCCCGGCTGAATCCGCAGCACTTGAAGGGTAGTCTGCTGGTGTTCGTCGAGATCAGCCTCGACTACAAATCCGGCGATACTTTCGAAGAGTTCCGACGCGCGGTGCTGAAATTGCCGCACGTGCTGGAGTGCCACCTGGTGTCAGGGGATTTCGACTATCTGGTGAAGGCGCGGATTTCCGAAATGGCTTCGTACCGCAAACTGCTGGGCGACATCCTCTTGAAGCTGCCGCATGTGCGCGAGTCCAAAAGCTATATCGTGATGGAAGAGGTAAAGGAAAGTTTGAGCCTGCCGATTCCGGACTGAGTTTTTTTGTATTACCTGGCCCAGCCCTATCGCGAGCAGGCTCACTTCTACAGTTGGAATGCACTCCCCTGTAGGAGTGAGCCTGCTCGCGATGGCCTCGACTCGGTTCAGAGTGAACCCGTTAAACCAGCACCTGCCGATTCGCCGCCATGTATTCGAAGATCTGCTTCTCGACCCGCGGATGAATCAGCTCCACCGGCCCTCGCCCATTCGGGCAAGGCAAGGTCTTGGTCGTGCCGAACAACCGGCAAATCAGCGGCCGCTCTTCATACACCGTGCAGCCGTTCGGCCCCAGATGCACACAGTTCAGCTCTTCCATGGCCGCATCCTGCTCGGCGCGGGTCTTGCGCGGCAGGCGTGCCATTTCCTCTGGCGAGGTGGTCACCGGGCCGCAGCAGTCGTGGCAGCCGGGCACGCACTCGAACGAGGGAATCTGCTGACGCAGGGTGCGGATTTTTTGACTGTTGCAGCTCATTGCAGCGGTAACCGGCATGAAATAGACGGCAATTGTGCCGCAAAAGCCGTGATCCAGACACCACGGGCCGACCAATGTTGCCCGGCCTCGGGCCTGCGGCTTATGCTCCGTCAAATTTTCTCGACGCACCCCCGCTCAGGATGACGCCCATGACCGCCCGCGCCCAAACCATCGCGAGCCAACCTCACGTTGCCTCTTACTACGCCGCCAGCAGCCTGCCGCAACCCGACCATCCGCCGCTGCAAGGTGAAGTGATTGCCGATGTGTGCGTGGTCGGTGGCGGATTCTCCGGGCTCAACACGGCGCTGGAACTGGCCGAACGCGGCCTCAGTGTGGTGCTGCTCGAGGCGCACAAGATCGGCTGGGGCGCCAGCGGCCGCAATGGCGGTCAGTTGATTCGCGGGGTCGGTCATGGCCTCGATCAGTTCGCCAATGTGATCGGCACCGACGGCGTGCGGCAAATGAAGCTGATGGGTCTGGAAGCGGTGGAAATCGTCCGCCAGCGCGTCGAACGTTTCCAGATCCCCTGCGACCTGACCTGGGGCTACTGCGACCTCGCCAACAAGCCTGCCGACCTTGAGGGGTTTGCCGAAGACGCAGAAGAGCTGCGCAGCCTCGGCTATCACTACGAAACCCGCTTGCTGCAAGCCAATGAAATGCACACGGTGGTGGGCTCGAAACGTTATGTCGGTGGTTTGATCGACATGGGTTCCGGGCATCTGCATCCGCTGAATCTGGCCTTGGGCGAAGCGGCAGCGGCGCAACAACTGGGCGTGCAACTGTTCGAGCATTCGGCGGTAACCCGCATCGATTACGGCCCCGAGGTGAAAGTACACGCGGGGCAAGGTTCGGTACGCGCAAAGACATTGGTGCTTGGTTGCAACGCCTACCTCAACGACCTGAATCCGCAACTCAGCGGTAAAGTCCTGCCGGCGGGCAGCTACATCATCGCCACCGAACCGCTGACCGCAGAACAGGCGCACAACCTGTTGCCGCAGAACATGGCGGTCTGCGACCAACGTGTGGCGCTGGATTACTACCGTCTCTCGGCGGATCGTCGTTTGTTGTTCGGTGGCGCCTGTCATTACTCGGGGCGTGATCCGAAGGACATCGGCGCTTACATGCAGCCGAAAATGCTCGAAGTCTTCCCGCAACTTGCCGGCGTGAAGATCGAGTATCAGTGGGGTGGAATGATCGGCATCGGCGCCAACCGTTTACCGCAGATTGGCCGGCTCAATGACCAGCCGAATGTGTATTACGCCCAGGCCTATTCCGGCCATGGGGTAAATGCCACGCACCTGGCGGGCAAGCTCTTGGCCGAAGCCATCAGCGGCCAGCACAGCGGTGGCTTCGACCTGTTCGCCAAGGTGCCACACATCACCTTCCCCGGCGGCAAGCATTTGCGCTCGCCATTGCTGGCGTTGGGGATGCTGTGGCATCGGCTCAAAGAGCTGGTCTGATGATTTTGTTGAGGCTCTGAGTACGCCTTCGCGAGCAAGCCCGCTCCCACCGGTGACCGCGCTCCGACTGAAGAACACGGTCGAATGTGGGAGCGGGCTTGCTCGCTAAGAGGCCGAAACAGGCGCTAAAGCGTTCAGATCCGCCAGAACGGCTTCAACCCTTCTTCCAGCGCCTGCTCGCGGGTCAGCCCGACATCCTTGAGCTGCGCGGGCGTCAGGCCGAGCAACGCCTTGCGCGTGTGCAGACGATGCCAGAACAGACCCCAGCGACTCAGGCCGGACGGCGCGTTGCGCATGGCCATGTTCCATGCACTGTCCTCCTGCCCTGCCTCCAGTTCCTGACTGTGTAACGTCAGCCGCACATCGCTCAAGCCGTTCATTTTTGTCGCTCCTGTTTACTTGGGTAGCCAGAGATTCCATGATGCGCGGGTCGGCAAAAGCATTACAGATTCAACACATCTGTATTAATTCCATACAGATTTGCCGTCTCCGAGACTGAATTGCCGATTTTTGCCGCATCTGTACTGGTTTAACGAATCACCTGCATCGAGGCAGTGTCATGACCCTGTATGTGAACCTCGCCGAGCTGCTCGGCACACGCATCGAACAAGGCTTCTATCGTCCTGGTGACCGATTGCCGTCGGTGCGCGCCTTGAGCGTAGAACATGGTGTCAGCCTGAGCACGGTGCAGCAGGCTTATCGAATGCTCGAAGACAGTGGTCTGGCCACGCCGAAACCCAAGTCCGGCTACTTTGTGCCGGTTGGACGCGAGTTGCCGGAGCTGCCAGCCGTCGGCCGACCGGCGCAACGGCCGGTGGAAATCTCGCAATGGGATCAGGTGCTGGAACTGATTCGCGCGGTGCCACGCAAGGACGTCGTGCAACTCGGTCGCGGCATGCCCGACATCAGTTCGCCCACCATGAAACCGTTACTGCGCGGCCTCGCACGCATCAGCCGTCGGCAAGACATGCCCGGCCTGTATTACGACAACATCCACGGCACCCTCGAACTGCGTGAACAGATCGCCCGGTTAATGCTCGACTCCGGCTGCCAGTTGAGCGCCAGCGACCTGGTCGTGACCACCGGTTGCCACGAAGCGCTGTCCACCAGCATCCACGCGATTTGCGAACCGGGCGACATTGTCGCGGTGGACTCGCCAAGCTTTCACGGCGCCATGCAGACCCTCAAAGGCCTGGGCATGAAAGCCCTGGAAATCCCCACCGACCCGCTCACCGGCATCAGCCTAGAAGCACTGGAACTGGCGCTCGAACAATGGCCGATCAAGGTCATCCAGCTCACGCCCAACTGCAACAACCCGCTCGGCTACATCATGCCGGAGTCGCGTAAACGCGCGTTGTTGACGCTCGCCCAGCGTTTCGACGTGGCGATCATCGAGGACGATGTGTATGGCGAACTGGCCTACACCTACCCGCGCCCGCGCACGATCAAATCCTTCGACGAGGACGGGCGCGTGCTGCTCTGCAGTTCGTTTTCCAAGACCTTGGCGCCAGGCCTGCGCATTGGTTGGGTCGCGCCGGGGCGCTATCTGGAACGGGTGCTGCACATGAAATACATCAGCACCGGATCCACCGCGCCGCAGCCGCAGATTGCCATTGCCGAATTCCTTAAAAGCGGTCACTTTGAACCGCATTTGCGGAGGATGCGCACGCAATACCAGCGCAATCGCGACGTGATGATCGATTGGGTAACCCGCTATTTCCCGGTCGGCACCCGCGCCAGCCGCCCACAGGGCAGCTTCATGCTTTGGGTTGAATTGCCGGAGGGCTTCGACACACTGAAACTGAATCGTGCGCTGCACGATCAAGGCGTACAGATTGCGGTTGGCAGCATCTTTTCTGCCTCGGGCAAGTACCGCAATTGCTTGCGTATGAACTACGCTGCCAAACCGACACCGCAGATCGAAGAAGCGGTGCGCAAGGTCGGCGCCACAGCAATCAAATTGCTGGCCGAAGCCGACTGACTTTTCTTGAGAGGCCAGCGTCCATATGCCGACCTTTGACGCCTATCGGAACGATCCTACGTGAGCTTCAGACAGCCCCTGCTCGCCCTTTTGATGCTCGCCGCGCTCCTGAACGGCTGCACCAACCTCGATGTGCCGCGCGAGCCGAGTCAGGCGCTGCCGGCATCCCACTCAAGTTTCGGTCGCTCGATTCACGCGCAAGCCGCGCCATACCAGGGGCGTTCCGGGTTTCGTTTACTGTCCAACAGCACCGAAGCCTTTACCGCCCGCGCGGAGCTGATCCGCAACGCGCAAACCAGTCTCGACCTGCAGTACTACATCGTGCATGACGGCATCAGCACACGGATGCTGGTCGAAGAAGTGCTCAAGGCCGCTGATCGCGGTGTGCGCGTGCGCATCCTGCTCGATGACACCACCAGCGACGGCCTCGACCTGATCATCGCCACGCTGGCGGCACATCCGCAGATTCAGATTCGCCTGTTCAACCCGCTGCATCTGGGCCGCAGCACTGGCGTGACGCGGGCCGCCGGGCGCCTGTTCAATCTGTCGCTGCAACACCGGCGCATGCACAACAAGCTGTGGCTGGCCGATAGCAGCGCGGCCATCGTCGGCGGGCGCAACCTGGGTGACGAGTATTTTGATGCCGAACCGAACCTGAATTTCACCGACATCGACATGCTCAGCGTGGGACCTGTGGCCGAGCAACTCGGGCACAGCTTCGACCAGTACTGGAACAGCGCGCTGAGCAAACCGATCGATGAGTTCCTTTCGAGCAAACCTACCGCCAAAGACCTGCAGAACACCCGCACGCGGCTGGAAGAATCGCTGGAAGAAACGCGCAAGCAGAATCACGCGCTGTATCAGCAGCTGATGACGTTCAAAACCGAGCCGCGCATGGACATCTGGCGCAAAGAGCTGATCTGGGCCTGGAACCAGGCACTGTGGGATGCGCCGAGCAAAGTACTGGCCAAGGACGAGCCGGATCCGCAACTGTTGCTGACCACGCAGCTGTCACCGGAACTGCGCGGTGTCAGTAAAGAGCTGATCATGATCTCGGCCTACTTCGTCCCGGGCCAACCGGGGCTTGTGTACCTGACCGGACGCGCCGATGCCGGGGTCTCGGTAAGTCTGCTGACCAACTCACTGGAGGCCACTGACGTGCCAGCAGTGCACGGCGGTTATGCGCCGTACCGCAAGGCGCTGCTGGAGCACGGCGTGAAGCTGTATGAACTGCGCCGCCAGCCTGGGGATAATTACGGCAGCGGCCCACATGTGTTTTACAGCAAATCGTTTCGCGGCTCAGACTCGAGCCTGCACAGCAAGGCGATGATCTTCGACCGGCAAAAAGCGTTTATCGGCTCGTTCAACTTCGACCCTCGCTCAGTGTTGTGGAACACTGAAGTCGGCGTATTGGTGGACAGCCCGGAGCTGGCCGAGCATGTGCGCGAACTGGCGTTGCAAGGCATGGCGCCAGCGCTCAGCTATCAAGCGAAGTTGCAGGATCGAAATATTGTCTGGGTGACCGAGGACAACGGTCAGATGCACACGCTGACCAAGGAACCGGGGAGTTGGTGGCGACGATTCAATGCGTGGTTCAGCACCCGCGTGGGCCTGGAGCGGATGCTGTAATCACACAAGAATCTTTGCTTTAGAGGGCTTTTGTGGCGAGGGGATTTATCCCCGCTCGGCTGCGTAGCAGTCGTAAAAACCATCGCACGCCGTGTATCTGATGCACCACAATCGCAGGTTTTGGGGCTGCTTCGCAGCCCAACGGGGATAAATCCCCTCGCCACAGGTCATCAGCGCTTCAGGTTCGGGTCAGGCAGGTTCGGTGACTGGGCCAAACGCACCTTGGCGCAATAGCAGCAGCACCAACCCGAACGCCCCCGCCGCCATCAACAACGGCAACGCATGTCCGCTGATCCATTGACTGCCCGCCCCCGCCATCAAAGGCCCGATCAGACAACCCACACCCCACAGTTGCGCGATATGCGCATTGGCTCGCACCAGCGCGTCATCGCGGTAACGCTCACCAATCAGAATCAGCGACAAGGTGAACAAACCACCGGCGCTGGCACCGAACAATACCCACAACGGCCAGATCAACAGCGTATCGATCAGCATGGGTATCGCCAGGCTCGACAGCATCAGGATCACTGCGCAGCCGGTGAACAATGTGCGCCGCGACAGGTAGTCCGCCAGCGCACCGATCGGCAGTTGCAGCAGCGCATCGCCGACCACAACCGTGCTGACCATCGCCAAGGCGATTTCAGCGGTGAAGCCTTGCTGCAGGCAATACACCGGCAGCAGCGTGAGGATCATCGCCTCGAACGCGGCAAACAACGACACCGCCCAGGCAATCGCCGGCAGTTCGCGGGCAAAACCCCACAGATCAACGAAAGTGACGCTGCTGGCCTCGCTGCTCGGCGCACCACTGCGGCCCAGCAACAGCAAAGGCGAAACCAGCAGCAGGCCGACACCGACCCAGAACCCGTAATCGTGCTCCGTACCCAGCGCCCCCAACAGCAATGGCCCGGACAGTTGGCTCAGCGCATAACTGCTGCCATACAGCGCGACAAGACGCCCGCGCCAGTGTTCGACCACCAGTTGATTGATCCAGCTCTCGCCGAGAATGAAGACAATCGTCAGGATCACGCCGATCATCAAGCGCAGCACCAGCCAGACCGGATAGCTCGGCAGCAACGCCAGCAAGCCGATCGACAACGCACCGGCCCACAGGCACAGGCGCATCAGATTCGCCGTGCCGAAGCGCGCGGCGAGATGGCTGGAGATCTTCGCGCCCACCAAAACCCCGATCGCCGGCATCGCCGCCATTACGCCAATGGCGAAGGAGCCGTAGCCCCAACCTTCCAGGCGCAACGACACCAGCGGCATGCTGACCCCCAGGGCCAGACCGACACTCAAGACAGACGCCAACACGGCGAAATACGTCGCCCACCGCATGTTCCACGCTCCTGTGGATAATTATTTTTCAGAAGCCACATCAAGCAAATGTGGGAGCGGACTTTTGTGGCGAGGGATTTATCTCCGTTGGGTCGCGTAGCGGCCCCAAAACCTGCAACCGCGATGCATCAGCTACACCGCGTGCAATGATTTTGCGACTGCTTCGCAGCCGAACGGGGATAAATCCCCTGCAACAAAAGCCCGCTCCCACAGGGGATCTCTGTTTCGTGCGGGAGCCCGATGTAGCCGGGCTCCCGTCAACGCCTTACAGCTTGATCCACGTCGCCTTCAGCTCGGTGTACTTGTCGAACGCGTGCAGCGACTTGTCGCGGCCATTGCCCGACTGTTTGAAACCGCCGAACGGTGCGGTCATGTCGCCGCCATCGTATTGGTTGACCCACACGCTGCCGGCACGCAGTGCCTTGGCGGTCAGGTGAGCCTTGGAGATGTCCTGAGTCCATACCGCAGCCGCCAGGCCATAAGGCGTGTCGTTGGCGATCTGGATCGCTTCTTCAGCGGTGTCGAAAGCGATGACCGACAGTACCGGGCCAAAGATCTCTTCCTGAGCGATTTTCATCGCGTTGCTCACGCCGTCAAAAATCGTTGGCTCCACATACGTGCCACCGGTTTCCTGAAGGATGCGCTTGCCACCGGCGACCAGTTTGGCGCCGTCGGTGTGACCCGACTCGATGTAGGACAACACGGTGTTCATCTGTTGGGTATCAACCAACGCGCCCACATTGGTTGCCGGATCCAGCGGATTGCCCGGTTTCCAGGTTTTCAGCGCTTCAATAACCATCGGCAGGAATTTGTCCTTGATCGAACGCTCGACCAGCAAACGCGAACCGGCGGTGCAGACTTCGCCCTGGTTGAAGGCGATGGCGCTGGCGGCGGATTCAGCCGCGGCTTGCAGATCCGGCGCATCGGCAAAGACGATGTTCGGGCTCTTGCCGCCGGCTTCCAGCCAGACGCGCTTCATGTTCGATTCGCCGGAGTAAATCATCAGTTGCTTGGCGATCTTGGTCGAACCGGTGAACACCAGCGTGTCGACATCGTTGTGCAGGGCCAACGCTTTGCCGACGGTGTGGCCGTAACCCGGCAGCACGTTGAGCACGCCTTTCGGAATGCCGGCCTCGACGGCCAACTCGGCGATGCGGATGGCGGTCAGCGGGGATTTTTCCGACGGCTTGAGGATTACCGAGTTACCGGTCGACAGCGCCGGGCCGAGTTTCCAGCAGGCCATCATCAGCGGGAAATTCCACGGCACGATGGCGCCGACCACGCCCACGGGTTCGCGGGTTACCAGACCCAACTGATCGTGCGGCGTAGCGGCGACTTCGTCGTAGATCTTGTCGATTGCTTCACCGCTCCAGCTCAGCGCTTGCGCTGCGCCCGGAACGTCGATGTACAGCGAATCGCTGATCGGCTTGCCCATGTCGAGGGTTTCGAGCAGGGCCAGTTCTTCGGCGTGCTGTTTAAGCAGGCCGGCGAAACGGATCATGGTGGCTTTGCGCTTGGTCGGCGCCAGGCGCGACCAGACGCCGGAATTGAAGGTGGCGCGGGCGTTTTCCACGGCGCGCTGGGCGTCGGCGGCGTCACAGCTGGCAATCTTGCCGAGCAGACGGCCATCAACCGGGCTGATGCACTCGAAGGTCTCACCGGAGACGGCGTCGGTGTATTCACCATTGAGGTAGGCGCGACCTTCGATCTTCAGGTCGCGAGCGCGTTGTTCCCAGTCGGCACGAGTCAGGGTGGTCATTGAAGTGTCCTCCTCTTGTTGAATACGAGCGCCGCGTTCTTCGCGGACGTCTTCAGGAATTCTGCCAGGCCCAGCCTGCTTTTCGGCCAAGGCACCCGCCACCCTAAACCAGCGGCCGGGGTTGTTTCAATATATTTGACATAAGCGCGCTATACGGCCTTGCGGTGTTCATTTTAATAAACATAGACTTCCGCCCATTCCAACCATCGCGCCGTCATTACGAGAGAAAACAACAATGAACATCCAGAACGTCGTCGACATCAGCCTGACCAGCAGCGAAGCCGAACGCTATCGCCCGGACCCGGCCAAAGTGCTCAAGGGTGATCCGGAGCAGGCCGTGTTCCATCAATACGAAAGCCCTTGTGGGCAGATGGGCGTCGGCGTGTGGGAAGGTGCGGTGGGTCAGTGGACCGTGAACTACACCGAACACGAATACTGCGAAATCCTGCAGGGCGTTTCGGTGCTGCGTGACAGCGATGGCAATGCCAAAACCTTGCGCGTGGGCGACCGCTTTGTGATTCCGGCAGGTTTCCGTGGCACCTGGGAAGTGCTGGAGGCGTGCCGCAAGATCTATGTGATTTTTGAACAGAAGGCTTGAAGATTTGGGCTGGCTGATCCGGCCCTGTCGCGAGCAGGCCCGCACACGCGCTACAAAATTCGAGGCAACAAAAAAGGCCCGTATCGTGAGATACGGGCCTTTTTTGTAAGTCGGGAAAAATCAATTACTTGATTTTGCCTTCCTTGTAGATCACGTGCTTGCGAACAACCGGATCATATTTCTTGATCTCGATTTTGTCCGGGGTAGTACGCTTGTTCTTGTCGGTAGTGTAGAAGTGACCAGTACCGGCGCTCGAGATCAAACGAATCAATTCACGCATGATTAGCTCCCTTAAATCTTGCCATCGCGGCGAAGTTCGGCGAGCACGACAGTGATGCCACGCTTGTCGATGATACGCATGCCTTTGGCAGATACGCGCAGACGCACAAAACGTTTCTCTTCTTCAACCCAGAAGCGGTGATGCTGCAGGTTCGGCAGGAAACGACGACGGGTTTTGTTGTTTGCGTGGGAAATGTTATTCCCGGTTACCGGACCCTTACCGGTAACTTGACATACTCTCGACATGCCTCAGCCCTCTAAAACCACATGCCCAACCCGGCATGGGTTGGCCGCTTAATCTCTCAGTCATTTGGCGCCAGGCGCCGCGTTTCTTTAGAGGTCTTACCGGCTACACCTACAGTGAAGGAACCGGGCCCCTAGAAAAGAGCGCTGCTTTATACCAGAAAGACTGAGGAGCAACAACATTCGGTGTGCAATGAATCGGCAAAACGGCGCTTTTTCAGCCTGCGAACGCCTTGGATAAAGGCTGACGAGGGTTTTTTACCACTCGTCGCAGAAAATCGCCTGGGCAGGCGCTTCAGACTTTTCTCCGAGCCCTGCGGTCTGAAAAACGGCCATCACTGTGCCCTGAAAATGCAAAAAGGGGATAGTCATTTGTAATCCAGCCCTCTAGGGTAGGCCTTTTCCAGACTGCACTTGCAGATGGGCCTTCGATCTGTAAAAGGAAACCGACCATGCGCCTCGCTGCCCTACCCCTGTTGCTCGCCCCGCTCTTGCTGAGCCCCCTGGCCCAGGCCGCCGCGCTGAGCGTATGCACCGAGGCCAGCCCTGAAGGCTTCGACGTGGTGCAGTACAACTCGCTGACCACCACCAATGCCTCGGCGGACGTGCTGATGAACCGACTGGTGGATTTCGACACCGCCAGCGGCAAAGTTGTCCCGAGCCTGGCCGACAGCTGGGAAGTCAGCACCGACGGGCTGACTTATGTATTCAAGCTACATCCACAGGTGAAGTTTCATACCACCGAATACTTTAAACCGAGCCGCGAGCTGACCGCCGAAGACGTCAAATTCAGCTTCGACCGCATGCTTGACCCGGCCAATCCATGGCACAAAGTCGCCCAAAGCGGCTTCCCGCATGCGCAGTCGATGCAGTTGCCCGCGCTGATCAAGAAAATCGACGCACTGGACCCGCTAACAGTGCGCTTCACCCTCGACCATCCGGACTCGACCTTCCTAGCGACCCTGAGCATGGGTTTCGCTTCGATCTACTCGGCAGAATATGCCGACAAACTGATGAAAGCCGGGACGACGGACAAGCTCAACAGTCAGCCGATCGGCACCGGGCCGTTTGTATTCACCCGGTTCCAGAAAGACGCGTCGATCCGCTACAAGGCCAACCCGGACTATTTCGGCGGCAAGCCTTCGGTGGATCCGCTGATCTTTGCCATTACCCCGGACGCCAACGTGCGTCTGCAAAAGCTGCGGCGTAACGAGTGCCAGATCGCCCTGTCGCCGAAGCCATTGGACGTACAGGCCGCGAAAGAAGAACCGACGTTGAAAGTCGAAAAGACTGATGCGTTCATGACGGCTTTCGTCGGCATCAATAGCCAGCATCCTCCGCTGGATAAACCGGAAGTACGTCAGGCGATCAACCTCGCCTTCGACAAGGCCAACTACATCAAAGCCGTGTTCGAAGACACCGCCGAAGCTGCCAACGGCCCGTATCCGCCGAATACCTGGAGCTACGCGAAGAACCTGCCGGGCTACCCGCACGACGTGGCCAAGGCCAAGGCGCTGATGGCCAAGGCCGGACTGAAGGACGGTTTCCAGACCACCATCTGGACCCGGCCGTCGGGCAGCCTGCTTAACCCGAACCCGAGCCTGGGCGCGCAACTGCTGCAATCGGATCTGGCAGAAATCGGCATTCAGGCGGAAATTCGCGTGATCGAATGGGGCGAACTGATCCGCCGCGCCAAGGCTGGCGAGCATGACCTGCTGTTCATGGGTTGGGCCGGCGACAACGGCGACCCGGACAACTTCCTCACGCCGCAGTTTTCCTGTGCGGCGGTAAAGTCCGGCACCAACTTCGCCCGCTACTGCAATGCCGACCTGGACAAACTGATCAGCGCCGGCAAGACCACCAGCGAACAAGGTGTACGCAGCAAGCTCTACGAACAGGCGCAGGCGCAGATCCAGCAGCAGGCTCTGTGGCTGCCGCTGGCGCATCCGACGGCGTACGCGCTGACGCGTAAAGACGTGCAGGGTTACTCAGTGAGTCCGTTTGGCCGTCAGGACTATTCCAAGGTCAACCTCAAATAACCTTCCCTACACAAAACCTGTAGGAGTGAGCCTGCTCGCGATAGCAATCTTCCAGTCACTGAACAAGCTGACTGAAATAACGCCATCGCGAGCAGGCTCACTCCTACATGGATTTGCGTTTTGCCCGTGAGAGTTACATCCAGCCACACTCCGCCATCGACAGCGGCTCGCCGTCACCGATGATGAAGTGATCCAGCACCCGCACGTCAATCAGCTCCAGCGCCTTCTGCAAGCGCTTGGTCAGCAGCCGATCAGCCTGGCTCGGATCGGTATTGCCCGACGGATGGTTGTGGCACAGGATCAACGCCGCCGCATTATTGGCCAAACATCGCTTGACTACCTCACGGGGATGCACGCTGGTGTTGTCTATCGAGCCACGAAAAAGTATCTCGAAATTCAGGACTTGATGTTTGGAGTCAAGAAACAGGCAACCAAACACCTCATGCGGCTCGTGACGCAGCATCGATTTCAGATAATCGCGAACGACCTGAGGGTTTTCCAGGGCCGGTTTCTGCCGTGATTTCTCAGCCAGATGCCGCCTGTTCATTTCCTGAGCCGCTTGCAGTTGCGCAAACTTCGCCGGCCCGAGACCCAATTGTTTGCTGAATGCGTCCTGATCGGCCTCAAGCAGCAAACGCAGGCTGCCAAATTGACTCAACAGGTTGCGCGCCAGATCCACAGCACTTAAACCGGGCAATCCGGTACGCAGGAATATGGCCAATAACTCAGCGTCCGAAAGGCTCGCTGCACCGTGTTCCAACAACCTTTCCCGCGGCCTTTCCGCCGCCGGCCAATCGCGAATACTCATACACCTTCCTTGTCTGTGGGCGCCGCTGTTCCGTAGCGGTCGCTGTGATATCGTAGCCCATCTTTTTTGCGGGCGAATTCACCCTGGGGAGGGGGTTTCGCCACGTATGTCACCAACGAAATGAAAGGCAGACCTATGCAGCGGCTGTATCGGAAACGCATCGTTCTGGGCGTCGGCGGCGGCATCGCTGCCTACAAGAGCGCCGATCTGGTTCGTCGCCTGATCGACCAGGGTGCCGAAGTGCGCGTGGTCATGACCCATGGCGGCAGCGAATTCATCACCCCGCTGACCATGCAGGCCCTCTCCGGGCACCCGGTTCATCTGGACTTGCTCGACCCCGCCGCCGAAGCGGCGATGGGCCATATCGAACTGGCCAAGTGGGCCGATCTGGTGCTGATCGCCCCGGCCACCGCCGACCTGCTCGCCCGTCTGGCCCAAGGCATTGCCAACGATTTGCTGACGACTTTGGTGCTGGCCACCGACGCCGTCGTGGCCGTTGCACCGGCCATGAATCAGGCCATGTGGCGCGATCCGGCGACCCAGGCCAACCTGCAACTCCTTGAAAGCCGTGGCCTGAAGACCTTCGGCCCGGCGTCGGGAAGCCAGGCCTGCGGCGATGTCGGCATGGGCCGGATGATGGAAGCCACCGACCTCGCACAATGCGCGGCAGACTGCTTCCAGCGTCAGGCGCTGACCGGCAAACACGTGGTCATCACTGCCGGCCCGACCCAGGAAAACATCGACCCGGTGCGCTACATCACTAACCACAGCTCCGGCAAAATGGGCTTTGCCCTCGCTGAAGCGGCGGTGGAAGCCGGCGCCCGCGTGACTCTGATCAGCGGCCCGGTGCACCTGCCGACTCCGGATCGCGTCACGCGCATCGATGTGGTCAGCGCCCGCGACATGCTCGCTGCGTGTGAAGCCGCGATCCCCTGCGACGTATTTATCGCCTCGGCAGCGGTGGCGGACTACCGCCCGGAAGTCGTCGCGCCGCAAAAATTGAAGAAAGACCCTACGAGCGGCGACGGCTTCGTCCTGCAAATGGTGCGTAACCCGGACATCCTGGCCACCATCGCGACCCGTCCCGACCGTCCGTTCAGTGTCGGCTTTGCTGCCGAAACCGAACACCTGCTCGACTACGCTGCACGCAAGCTGAAGGACAAGAATCTCGATTTGATCGTCGCCAACGACGTCGCCAACCCGAGCATCGGCTTCAACAGCGAAGAAAACGCCTGCAGCGTGATTGACCGTGAGCTGCACGCCACGGTTTTCGCCCAGACCAGCAAGAGCAAGATTGCTCGCCAACTGGTCACTTTTATCGCCGAACGTCTGAACCAGGTTTAATTTACATGCACGCTTTGCAAGCCAAAATCCTCGACCCACGCATCGGTACCGAATTCCCGCTGCCGCAATACGCAACGCCAGGCTCCGCCGGCCTCGACCTGCGCGCCATGCTGGAACAGGACATCGTCATCAAACCGGGTGAAACCGTGCTGATCCCGACCGGCCTGTCGGTTTACATCGGTGACCCAAACCTCGCCGCACTGATCCTGCCGCGCTCGGGCATGGGCCATAAGCACGGCATCGTGCTGGGCAACCTCGTCGGCCTGATCGACTCCGATTATCAAGGCCCGCTGATGGTGTCCTGCTGGAACCGTGGGCAAACCGACTTCACCATGACCGTCGGCGAACGCCTGGCGCAATTGGTGCTGGTGCCGGTGGTACAGGCGCATTTCGAAATGGTCGAAGAATTCGTTGAAACCGAACGCGGTACCGGCGGTTTCGGCCATACCGGCACGAAATAACGCTGGAATATTATTGTGGCAAGGGGATTTATCCCCGCTGGGCTGCGAAGCGACCCCAAGATTTTTGGATCTGCTGCCCAATCCAACGGGACGGTGCGACGTTTCACTAAATCCCCTCGCCACAAAAATGCGCTACATCGGCGACAGGTTTTCACACTGCAAATCAAGGTTTTGGGGAACCAAAGCCACGCCAGACAAGGCGTCATGGCCCTTTCACACCACGAACTCTCTGTGAAAAACGCCGTCATACCCTTCAGTTTGAGCCTGCCGTCGAACGATTCGTCGGTCTGTCCCGCCACTTTCGAGATGGAGCATTTGCGTAGATGAGCACCCCAGCCAAGATCGCCCCGAAGCTGCCCGACAGCATCTTCCGTGCCTACGACATTCGCGGCACCGTGCCGGAATTCCTCAATGCCGAAACCGCTTACTGGATCGGCCACGCCATTGGTTCGCAGAGCATCGCCCAAGGCGAGCCGAACGTGTCCGTCGGTCGTGACGGCCGCTTGTCTGGCCCTGAGCTGGTCGCCGAGCTGATTCGCGGTATCGCCGAAAGCGGCTGCCACGTCAGCGATGTCGGCCTGGTGCCGACCCCGGCGCTGTACTACGCCGCCAACGTGCTCGCTGGCAAATCCGGCGTGATGCTCACCGGCAGCCACAACCCGTCGAATTACAACGGCTTCAAGATCGTCATCGCCGGCGACACCCTCGCCAACGAGCAGATCCAGGTACTGCACGAGCGCATCAAGACCAACAACCTGAGCAGCGGCCAAGGCAGCGTCACCCAGGTAGAGATCCTTGATCGCTACAACACCGAGATCGTCCAGGACATCAAACTGGCCCGACGCTTGAAAGTCGTAGTCGACTGCGGCAACGGCGCGGCCGGCGTGATCGCCCCGCAACTGATCGAAGCGCTGAACTGCGAAGTCATCCCGCTGTTCTGTGAAGTCGACGGCAACTTCCCCAACCATCACCCGGATCCGGGCAAGCCTGAAAACCTTGTCGATCTGATCGCCAAGGTCAAGGAAACCAACGCCGACATCGGCCTGGCTTTCGACGGCGACGGCGACCGCGTTGGCGTAGTGACCAACACCGGGAGCATCGTCTACCCGGATCGCCTGCTGATGCTGTTCGCCCGTGACGTGGTCGCGCGCAACCCGGACGCGGAGATCATCTTCGACGTCAAATGCACCCGTCGCCTGATCCCGCTGATCAAGGAATATGGCGGCCGGCCGCTAATGTGGAAGACCGGTCACTCGTTGATCAAAAAGAAAATGAAACAGTCCGGCGCGCTGTTGGCCGGCGAAATGAGCGGGCACATTTTCTTCAAGGAACGCTGGTTCGGTTTCGACGACGGCATTTACAGCGCCGCACGGCTGCTGGAAATCCTCAGCAAGGAAAAATCCACCGCGGAAGAGCTGTTTGCGACCTTCCCGAACGATATTTCCACGCCGGAAATCAATATCCATGTGACCGAAGAGAGCAAATTCAGCATCATTGATGCACTGCACGACGCACAGTGGGGCGCAGGCGCTGACCTGACCACCATTGACGGCGTGCGAGTCGACTACGCCAAAGGCTGGGGCCTGGTGCGCGCGTCCAACACCACACCGGTGCTGGTGCTGCGCTTCGAGGCCGATGACGAGGCTGAATTACAGCGCATCAAGGACGTGTTCCACGCCCAATTGAAACGCGTTGCACCTGATCTCCAACTACCGTTCTGATTCACCCGGAGCCCTGAATGACCCTCGAACGCGAAGCCGCCGCCCATACCGCCCAGGTCCTGTCCGAAGCGTTGCCTTACATCCGACGCTATGTCGGCAAGACTCTGGTGATCAAATACGGCGGCAACGCGATGGAAAGCGAGGAGCTGAAAACCGGCTTCGCCCGCGACATCGTTTTGATGAAAGCCGTGGGCATCAACCCGGTGGTCGTGCACGGTGGTGGCCCGCAGATCGGTGATCTGCTCAAGCGCCTGTCGATCGAAAGCCACTTCGTTGACGGCATGCGCGTCACTGATGCCGCGACCATGGACGTGGTGGAAATGGTCCTTGGCGGCCAGGTCAACAAAAGCATCGTCAATCTGATCAACCGTCACGGCGGCAGCGCCATCGGTCTGACCGGTAAAGACGCCGGGTTGATTCGTGCGAAGAAGCTCACTGTCACCCGCCAGACCCCGGAGATGACTCAGCCGGAAATCATCGACATCGGCCAGGTCGGTGAAGTGGTGGGGATCAACACCGAACTGCTGAACCTGCTGGTCAAAGGCAACTTCATCCCGGTGATCGCGCCGATCGGCGTGGGTGAAAACGGCGAGTCGTACAACATCAACGCTGACCTGGTGGCCGGTAAAGTCGCCGAAGCGCTGAAAGCCGAGAAACTGATGCTGCTGACCAACATCGCCGGCCTGATGGACAAATCGGGCACCGTGCTGACCGGCCTGAGCACCCAGCAGGTCGACGACCTGATCGCCGACGGCACCATCTACGGCGGCATGCTACCGAAAATCCGCTGTGCGCTGGAGGCGGTTCAGGGCGGCGTTGGCAGTTCGTTGATCATCGACGGTCGCGTACCGAACGCGATTCTGCTGGAAATCTTCACCGACACCGGTGTGGGCACGCTGATCAGCAACCGCAAGCGTCACTGATACAAAACCTCTAAAAGATCGCCGCTTTCCGGTGCCTGCAGCGCGAGGGTTCGTATGTACGAATTCTCTGTAGGCTTCGAGGAAACCGGCGATCTTTTTTATGCGTGCGGGAAACGTCCGACTCATATCAACGAAACGTCCGACATCACCAAAGCAACAATCTCCCTAGGATCTTCCCCACATCCACAGGAGATTTTCCCATGCAAAAAGACTACGTCCCCTACGGCAGCGATGTTTCCCCAGGCACTTACGCCTGCGTTGATTGCGGCCACGAGTATTCCAATCAGGCCAAGACCTCGATGCCACCTTGCCCGCAATTGCGCAAAACCGCGCACAGCCTGCACGGCTGGAAAATCCTCACCGGCCAGGGCGATGCGATCAACGATCCTTATCCGGAACAAGCCGCCAGCCCTTCGAACGAAAAATAACCCCGGAGCGTTTGAGCCATGCAGATCTCGTTCACGATCGACGCCGACGCTTTCGAGCAGGAACAAAAGGAACCGGTCAAAAAGACCCTGCGTATCGGCGACGCCGAAATCGCTCACGCCTTGCAGCGCATTGCCAAGGCCAGCCTGACCGAATACCTGAAAATGCTGGTCGAGGGCGGCATGCCCAGCCGGGCGGACGAGGCGAAGCAGGATCGTCTGCTTTATTTGATTCAAAGTTACTTCGGGCAGACATTGCCCACCGAATCGCAGATCTCGACGATTTTTCAGCTGACCCAAAGCCAGAGCAAAACCCTGCTGAAAAACACCGTATCGCGCTTTCGCAACCAGCTCGACGAGATCCTGCAACTCAGCATGCGCGCGGTGGTCGAGTCGGCCGAACATGCTCAGACCGTGTTTCTGGTGGTCATCAGCTCCGACGTTATCCGCGATGAGCTAAACATGCTCATCACGCAAAACGAGCCGACCTTCAAACCCATTACCAAGCGTAAAGGCAGCGCCGGGCAATTCGAGATCAGCGAAGACTCCCACGCCCTGCTCTGCACAACGCTGGGACTCGATGCCATTCAGTGACATCGTCGCGGTCAGTGGCTTGCTGCTGACCCTGACTACTTTCCTGTTCAATCTGGCGTGGCCCAGACTGACCGAGGCGATGGCGCTGGATCAATATCAGTCAGGCGTTCAGGCCAGAAAGCGCAGCCGGGATACGATATTGGGGACGTTCTTCAGCTGTGCGCTGCCACTGACGTGCGCCTTTGCCGCGCTGTTTTACGTCAATCTGCCCGCAACCGTGAGGATCATCCGCACCAGCACCCTCGATTTTTGGGATTTCGACACAGGTCGCACGCTCTTCATGCTGATGGCCTGCGCACTGTTCGCGTTTGTCGCGGTTAATGTGTGGCTCTGCGCGCGACTTATCGAGAAATGGCGAAGCTTGCTATAAGCCAGACAAAAAAAGGCCCTGTCATGACAGGGCCTTTTTTGTATCAAACGCCGAACTGGGCGCGATACGCTTCAACTGCGGGCAAATGCTGCTTGAGCTGTGGATCGTCCGCGAGAAACTCCAGCACCTGATTCAGCGAAACAATGCTGATCACCGGAATGCCAAAGTCGCGCTCGACTTCCTGGATCGCCGACAACTCGCCGTTGCCACGCTCCTGACGGTTCAAGGCGATCAGCACGCCTGCCGCCTTGGCGCCATCCTGGGAAGCGATGATCTGCATCACTTCGCGAATTGCGGTGCCGGCGGTGATCACGTCGTCGATGATCAGCACTTCACCGGTCAGCGGTGCGCCGACCAGGCTACCGCCTTCGCCGTGGGCCTTGGCTTCCTTGCGGTTGAAGCACCATGGCAGGTCGCGGTTGTGATGTTCAGCCAGTGCAACGGCCGTGGTTGCCGCCAGCGGGATGCCTTTGTAGGCCGGACCGAACAGCACGTCGAACGGAATGCCGCTCTCGGCAATGGCGGCGGCGTAGAAACGCCCCAGCTGCGCCAGCGCGGAACCCGAGTTGAACAGGCCGGCATTGAAGAAGTAAGGACTGGTGCGCCCGGACTTCAGGGTGAACTCACCGAAGCGCAAAACGCCGCGATCGATGGCAAAACGAATGAAATCGCGCTGATACGCTTGCATGAAAAAAACCCCAAATACCACGGATTTAGCTAATTAGCTTGACGCCGTGTATCATACACGCACGCGATTTTTGGGGCCATTTATGCGGATCATCAGTGTGAACGTCAATGGTATTCAGGCTGCAGTCGAGCGTGGTTTGCTCAGTTGGCTGCAAGCACAGAATGCCGACGTCATCTGCCTGCAGGACACCCGTGCCTCCGCCTTTGAACTGGATGACCCAGCCTTCCAACTGGATGGCTACTTCCTTTATGCCTGCGATGCTGAAGTCCCTGCCCAAGGCGGCGTGGCTTTGTATTCGCGGTTGCAACCGAAGGCTGTCATCAGCGGTCTCGGTTTCGAGACGGCCGACCGCTACGGGCGCTACCTGCAAGCAGATTTCGACAAAGTCAGTATTGCCACCTTGCTGCTTCCTTCGGGGATGAACGGCGATGAGGACTTGAACCAGAAGTTCAAGCTCATGGACGACTTCGGCAAGTACCTGGACAAGCAGCGGCGCAAACGTCGCGAGTACATTTATTGTGGCTCGCTGTACGTCGCGCAGCAGAAGCTCGACATCAAGAACTGGCGTGACAGCCAGCAATCTCCGGGTTTCCTGGCGCCAGAACGCGCCTGGATGGACGAGATTGTCGGCAACATGGGCTATGTCGATGCGCTGCGCGAAGTCAGCCGCGAAGGCGACCAGTACAGCTGGTGGCCGGACAACGAACAGGCCGAGATGCTGAATTTGGGCTGGCGCTTCGACTACCAGATCCTGACCCCAGGGCTGCGCCGCTTCGTACGCAGCGCACGCCTGCCACGTCAGCCACGGTTCTCGCAGCACGCGCCACTGATCGTCGACTACGACTGGACGCTGACCATCTAAGCGTCGTTTCGCAGCCAAAAAAAATGCCCGTATCGCAAGATACGGGCATTTTTTATGCTTGGGCCTTAGGCAGTCCACACCTCAGAGTGCGACAAAGAAAGGCAAGGCCAGATAAAGCTTGATCACGATGACGTTAATAATGTCGATGAAAAACGCCCCCACCATCGGCACCACAAGAAACGCGATCTGTGAAGGCCCGTAACGCTGCGTCACAGCCTGCATGTTGGCGATCGCCGTTGGCGTCGCTCCCAGACCGAAACCACAATGCCCTGCGGCCAGCACTGCCGCATCGTAGTTGCTGCCCATCATTCTGAACGTCACGAATATCGCGAACAACGCCATCACCAGCGCCTGCACGGCCAGAATGATGAAGATCGGCAAGGCCAGTGCCGCCAGGTCCCACAACTTAAGCGACATCAAGGCAATCGCCAGGAACAGTGACAGGCTGACGTTCCCCAACACAGAGACCTCACGCTCGAATACCTGATACAAGCCAAACGCTGAAAGCCCGTTGCGCAAGACCACACCCACGAACAGGACGCAAACGAACGTCGGCAGCTCGAAGGCAGTGCCGTGCAGAAAACCGTTCAGCAGATTGCCAACCAACAAGCTGACGGCAATCAAGGCAAGTGTCTCGATAAACGAAAACGGCGTTATCGAGCGCTCCTTGTTCGGCTGCTCAAAGCCCTTGGGCAACCGTGGTGTTTCCTGATTTTGACATCCGGGCACTTGAACACGCTTGATCAGCAGACGAGCCACCGGGCCGCCAATCAATCCGCCCAGCACCAGACCAAATGTTGCAGAGGCAATCGCCAGTTCCGAGGCCGATGCCAAACCGTACTTCTCACTGAATACCGTCCCCCACGCAGCACCGGTGCCGTGACCGCCCGCCAGGGTGATCGAGCCGGTCAGCAAGCCCATCAGAGGATCGAGTCCGAGCATTGTCGCAAGACCGATACCCATCGCGTTCTGTACGACGAGCAGCCCGGTGACTGCCAGCAGAAAAACCCCGACGACGCGCCCGCCCTTCTTCAGGCTGGCGAAGTCGGCACTCAGACCGATGGTGGCGAAAAACGCCAGCATCAAGGGTGTTTGAAGCGAAGTGTCGAAACGCACTTCAATATCAAGCGTGCGCAATACCAACAGAAACAGAGCAACCAGCAGACCGCCGGCTACAGGTTCGGGAATATTGTAATTGCGCAGAAAACCGACACGGGTAACAAGACCACGGCCCACCAAAAGCACTAACGAGGCGGCGACGAGCGTTCCATAAAAATCGAGCTGAATCATTGGGATTATTCTTGGCTGTATATTCAGAAGTGCACTTTTTACCTGGGCGCACCTCTAGAATCGGCTGAATTACTCAACACTGATTGCTATTGAATTCAGGGACCTTCGATGGCCTGAATATATCGAAATATTTCTGGAGGAATATTGCTTGGCGCAACTTTATCAATCGCCAAGCCCGGCTGCCAAGGATATGGCCGACATCCGGAGGCTACAGTTGTGACTAAAGATGTATGCGTAGTCCGATAATGAAAAATTACACCTGACTGTCGTGAACACCCCGAAGATAAATAACAAAGATACTTTTAATTCCAGAATAAAAAAGCCCTGACAAGTCAGGGCATTTTTTGATGTGAGGCGAGCAGTTACTTCTATTAATAAATCGATCCGCGCGCGACTATTTGATCAAGCGCCAGGTAAAGGGATAACGATAAGGAAACCCTTCATTAGCCTTCACCCCAGCGATAATCGTCAGCACCAGCGCCCCGATGGCCACCAGCCCCAGCAGGAAGAAGCCGATAATCAGCAGCATCAGCAGGAAACAGATCATTGAGGCAATCGCCACGGTGATCTGGAAGTTCAGCGCTTCCTTGCCCTGAGCATCGATGAACGGATCGGACTCGCGCTTCATCTGCCACAGGATCAGCGGCCCGATCAAGTTGCCAAACGGGATCCAGATCCCCAGCAAGGCGGACAAGTGACAAAACATCGCCCACTGGCGAACCTCCTGGCTCGGCTTGGGCAGCAGCTCTTGCTCGTCACTCATCGCATTCTCCTTGCGGTTGAAGATCTGTTAGTCGGCCAGCGCAGCCTTCTGCAGATCAAAGATTTCAGACATGCCTTTCTTCGCCAGTTCGAGCATGGCAGTCAGCTCTTCAGGCTGGAACGGCGCGCCTTCGGCGGTGCCTTGAACCTCGATGAAACCGCCAGCGCTGGTCATCACCACGTTGAGGTCAGTCTCGGCAGCCGAATCTTCAAGATAGTCCAGATCCAGCACCGGCTCGCCTTTGTAGATACCCACCGATACTGCGCCAATCATCTGCTTGAGCGGATCGCCAGCCTTCAGGCCACCGCGGCTCTTGATCACTTTCAGGGCATCGACCAGCGCAACCATGGCGCCAGTGATTGATGCGGTGCGGGTGCCGCCATCTGCCTGGATCACGTCGCAGTCGACGTACAAGGTGATGTCGCCCAGCTTGGTCATGTCCAGCGCGGCGCGCAGGGAACGGCCGATCAGACGCTGGATTTCCAGGGTGCGACCGCCCTGCTTGCCACGGCTCGCCTCACGCTGGTTACGCTCGCCGGTGGCGCGCGGCAGCATGCCGTACTCGGCGGTCAGCCAGCCCTCGCCTTTGCCCTTGAGGAAACGCGGTACGCCCGGCTCGACGCTGACGGTACAGATGACTTTGGTATCACCGAATTCGACCAGCACCGATCCTTCGGCGTGTTTGGTGTAGTTGCGGGTAATGCGGATCGAGCGCAGCTGATCGGCAACGCGACCACTTGGACGTTTCATAGGGGATACCTGTACTGGGGACGGAAAACTGCCGAGCATTATAGAGCGGTGCACCGCACCTGGGCACTCGTAAAAAATCCCGGTAGCGACCGGCGGCCCTGAAACACCCATTACCGACGGGCTGCAGCCCTTTGTCACACCGTGTGTTTGGGCGCTTTCGCCGCACTGCGCTACAATCCTGCGCCTTTGCTGCCAGTCGGCTTAAATTCATTGATATCGAGCCTGCGGAACCTCAATTCTGCGCCGATCTGCATTGCGAGGTACCACCATGGTGCACAGCATGACTGCCTTTGCCCGCGTCGAGAAAGCCGGCGCTCAGGGCACCCTGAGCTGGGAACTGCGCTCGGTCAACAGCCGCTACCTGGAACCGCACCTGCGTCTGCCGGAATCCTTTCGCGACCTCGAAGGCGCCGTGCGTGAAGCACTGCGTCAGGGTCTGTCTCGGGGCAAACTGGAATGCACCCTGCGTTTCACTGAAGAAAGCACCGGCAAACCACTGCAGGTGGATCGCGAGCGTGCTGCCCAACTGGTCGCTGCGGCGCAAACCGTTGCCGGCCTGATCAACAACCCGGCGGCGTTGAACCCGCTGGAAGTGCTCGCATGGCCCGGCGTGCTGGTGGCCGACGCCTCCGACCCGCAGGCGCTGAACGCTGACGCACTGGCACTGTTCAACCAGGGCCTGAAAGAACTCAAGGCCGGCCGCGAGCGCGAAGGCGCGGAGCTGGCACGATTGATCAACGAGCGCCTGACTTCGATTGAAGAAGACGTCGTGACCCTGCGTGAACTGGTGCCGCAAATGCTCGCCACCCAGCGCCAGAAAGTCCTCGACCGCTTCGCCGACATGAAAGCCGAGCTGGATCCGCAGCGCCTCGAACAGGAAATGGTCATGCTCGCGCAAAAAAGCGACGTGGCCGAAGAACTGGATCGCTTGAGCACTCACATCATCGAAGTTCGCCGGGTGCTGAAATCCGGCGGCGCGGCCGGGCGGCGCCTGGACTTCCTGATGCAGGAACTCAACCGCGAAGCGAACACACTGGGCTCCAAGGCCTTCGACCCGCGCAGCACACAGGCCGCCGTCAACCTCAAGGTGTTGATCGAGCAGATGCGCGAACAAGTGCAGAATATTGAGTAAGGCAACAGACATGACCCACAGCACCGGCACCCTGTACATCATTTCCGCCCCATCGGGCGCGGGCAAGAGCAGCCTGGTCAAGGCGTTGACCGACGCCAACCCGGAGATTCGCGTATCGATTTCCCACACCACCCGCGCCATGCGTCCGGGTGAAGTGGACGGCGTGAACTATCACTTCGTGTCCCGCGAAGAATTCGTGAAGATGGGCGAGCACGGCGACTTCCTTGAACGCGCCGAAGTCTTCGGCAACTTCTACGGCACCTCGCAAAGCCGCCTGCAGCAGACTCTGGACGAAGGCCACGATCTGATTCTGGAAATCGACTGGCAGGGCGCCGAGCAAGTGCGCAAGCTGATGCCGCAGGCACGTTCGATCTTTATCCTGCCACCGTCGTTGCAGGCTCTGCACCAGCGCCTGACCAATCGCGGTCAGGACAGCGACGAGATCATTGCCGGGCGAATGCGCGAAGCCGTCAGTGAAATGAGCCACTATGTCGAGTATGACTACCTGATCATCAACGACGATTTCGCCCACGCGCTGGACGATCTGAAGGCTATTTTCCGCGCCAATCAGCTGCAACAGAAACGCCAACAGGTGCGTTTCGGCAAATTGCTGGCCGAATTGCTCGGCTAATCAGCTCTTCCCAAAACCGCTGCAAGGGCTTTACATTGGCACTTGCAGCGCGTTGAAGGGCTTGGTCAAAAAATCAGCGCTTCCCTAATCGCTGGTGATTTTTTAAACTGTTGAGTCCGCTCGCCCAACCGGGCAGCGCGCATATTGCATTCGCTCCGAGGAATACCATGGCCCGCGTAACCGTTGAAGACTGCCTAGAACACGTGGAAAACCGCTTTGAGCTGGTCATGCTCTCTACCAAGCGTGCCCGTCAACTGGCCACCGGCGGCAAAGAGCCACTGGTTCAGTGGGAAAACGACAAGCCGACAGTAGTCGCCCTGCGTGAAATCGCTGAAGGCCTGATGAGCTACGAGTTCATCGCCAACGCTGAAATCGTTGAAGACGAACCGCTGTTCGCAGCGTTCGAGGACGAGTCCAACGAGGCCGTCTAAGCCTATGCCTGGTCGACGTAGCACGGCGCGGGATCACAGCTTGCGGCAGGAGTCATCATGCCGAGCATAGACGCCCTCGCCGATCGCTTATCGACCTACCTCGGCAATGACCAGGTCAACCTGGTCCGCCGAGCGTATTTCTACGCCGAACAGGCCCACGACGGCCAACGCCGCCGCAGCGGCGAGGCGTATGTCACGCATCCTCTTGCCGTGGCCAATATTCTTGCCGACATGCATATGGACCATCAGAGCCTGATGGCCGCGATGCTGCATGACGTGATCGAAGACACCGGTATCGCCAAAGAAGCGCTGCAAGCGCAGTTCGGTGAAACCGTGGCCGAACTGGTCGACGGGGTCAGCAAACTGACCCAGATGAACTTCGAGACCAAAGCCGAAGCCCAGGCTGAAAACTTCCAGAAAATGGCCATGGCCATGGCCCGCGACATTCGCGTGATTCTGGTCAAGCTCGCCGACCGCCTGCACAACATGCGCACGCTGGAAGTGCTGTCCGGCGAAAAGCGCCGGCGCATCGCCAAGGAAACCCTCGAAATCTATGCACCCATCGCCAACCGGCTGGGCATGCACGCCATTCGCATCGAATTCGAAGACCTCGGCTTCAAGGCCATGCACCCGATGCGTTCCGCGCGGATCTACCAGGCGGTCAAACGCGCCCGGGGCAACCGCAAGGAAATCGTCAACAAGATCGAAGAATCCCTTGGTCATTGCCTCGCGATCGACGGCATCCAAGGTGAAGTCAGCGGTCGACAGAAACACCTCTACGGCATCTACAAGAAGATGCGCGGCAAGCGTCGGGCCTTCAACGAGATCATGGACGTCTACGCGTTCCGGATCATCGTAGACAAGGTCGACACCTGCTACCGCGTGCTAGGTGCTGTGCATAATTTGTACAAACCGTTGCCGGGGCGCTTCAAGGATTACATCGCGATCCCCAAGGCCAACGGCTATCAGTCGCTGCACACGACATTGTTCGGCATGCACGGCGTGCCGATCGAGATCCAGATCCGTACCCGCGAAATGGAAGAGATGGCCAACAACGGCATCGCCGCCCATTGGCTGTACAAATCCAGCGGTGACGAGCAGCCGAAAGGCACTCATGCCCGGGCCCGCCAGTGGGTCAAAGGCGTGCTGGAAATGCAGCAACGCGCCGGCAACTCGCTGGAATTCATCGAGAGCGTGAAGATCGACCTGTTCCCGGACGAGGTCTACGTGTTCACGCCAAAAGGCCGGATCATGGAGCTGCCGAAAGGCTCCACGGCGGTCGACTTCGCCTACGCGGTGCACACCGACGTCGGCAACAGCTGCATCGCTTGCCGGATCAACCGCCGTCTCGCACCGTTGTCCGAGCCGCTGCAAAGCGGCTCCACGGTCGAGATCGTCAGCGCTCCCGGCGCGCGCCCGAATCCGGCGTGGCTCAACTTTGTGGTCACCGGCAAGGCGCGCACGCACATCCGCCATGCGCTGAAACTGCAGCGTCGCTCCGAATCCATCAGCCTCGGCGAACGCCTGCTGAACAAGGTGCTCAATGGTTTCGACAGCGCGCTGGAAAAGATCCCGGCTGAACGCGTCAAGGCGATGCTCACCGAATACCGCCTCGAACTGATCGAAGACCTGCTCGAAGACATTGGCCTGGGCAACCGCATGGCCTACGTCGTGGCACGTCGACTGCTCGGTGAAGGCGAACAGCTGCCGAGTCCGGAAGGCCCGCTGGCAATCCGTGGCACCGAAGGTCTGGTGCTCAGCTACGCCAAATGTTGCACGCCGATCCCGGGCGACCCGATTGTCGGGCACCTGTCGGCGGGCAAAGGCATGGTCGTGCACCTGGACAACTGCCGCAACATCAGCGAAATCAGGCACAACCCGGAAAAATGCATCCAGCTCTCGTGGGCCAAGGATGTCACCGGCGAATTCAACGTCGAACTGCGCGTCGAGCTGGAACACCAGCGCGGCCTGATCGCCCTGCTGGCCAGCAGCGTCAACGCGGCCGACGGCAATATCGAGAAAATCAGCATGGACGAACGCGATGGCCGCATCAGCGTCGTGCAACTGGTGGTCAGCGTCCACGACCGTGTGCACCTGGCCCGCGTGATCAAGAAACTGCGCGCCCTGACCGGGGTGATCCGCATCACCCGCATGCGTGCATAACTCACACCTAACAAGGAGTCATACATGACCAAGACTGTTATCACCAGCGACAAGGCCCCGGCTGCCATCGGCACCTACTCCCAGGCAATCAAGGCTGGCAATACCGTCTACATGTCGGGCCAGATTCCGCTGGACCCGAAAACCATGGAACTGGTTGAAGGCTTCGAAGCCCAGACCGTCCAGGTGTTCGAGAACCTCAAAGCCGTGGCCGAAGCGGCCGGCGGTTCGTTCAAGGACATCGTCAAACTGAACATCTTCCTCACCGACCTGAGCCACTTCGCCAAGGTCAACGAGATCATGGGCAAATACTTCGACCAGCCATACCCGGCTCGCGCCGCCATCGGCGTGGCTGCCCTGCCAAAGGGTTCGCAGGTTGAAATGGATGCCATCCTGGTCATCGAGTAAGACGCGCGGCGCAGCCCTTAACGCTGCGCCGTCTGCTCTGCGGTAAAGAAAAGGTTTTGAAAGGATTCCACCATGCGCAAAGCGCTAGCTCTCCCGCTGCTCGCCATTTTCCTCGGCGGCTGCGCCAGCAACCCTGCCGACCGTGACATCAGCGGCACCTGGATCAACCAGGTGGCGATCGATGCTGCCACCAAGGGCGGCTCCCTGCGCGAAGCGCTTCAGGCCTACGGCCCGAATCTGGAATGGGACATCAATACCAAGGCCAGTCAGGCTCGCTACACCAACGGTTTTGAAAACGTCGAAGGACGGCTGCTGGGCGAACAGTCCGGCGCCTGGAAAGTCGACTTCTATGGCAGCTCCGCCAGCGAGCTGAAACGCGACGGCGGGCAACTTCAGCAAGCCGCCAGCGACAACGAACCGGAGCAGGTCTTCGACCGCGCGCAGATCCCGGTGCCGGAAGGCGCGCCGATTGGCGCCAGTTTCGAACGTGCACTGTATTCCGCTTACATGGGCGGCAGCTGGAAAATCGCCAGCGGTCAGGGTGAAGGCAACACTGTGCAGTTCCAGGCCGATGGCCAGGTCTCCGGCTTGCCGGGTGCCGATCGGTATGCCCTGTGCCTGGCGGGTGATTGCGCGTCGATGAGCAGCACCAATGACAACATGTGGTTGCAACTCAACGGTCAGGGCAATGCCTACATCTTTGCGCGCAAGGGCAAGGAGCTGGAGATCTTTCAGGCAGTGAACACCGCACTGGCGGATGAAATGCCGCAGTACACACCGGGCGAGCGCAAGTGGTTGCTGGAGAAGCAGTAACCACTGCTCGCAAGCCCCGCAGATCCAATGTAGGAGTGAGCCTGCTCGCGATAGCTATTTAACAGTCAGCATTAGTGTTGAATGTTAAGGCCTTATCGCGAGCAGGCTCACTCCTACAGTTGTATTGGGGTGTCTGAGTGTCAGCATTTACCTTCGAGGATCGCCGCGTAGCCTTCACGATAGCTTGAGTACTTCGGCTCCCAGCCCAAGGCTTTCGCCCGCGCATTGCTGCAACGCTTGCTGCCAGTGCGCCGAACGCTGGCATCTTCCGCCCATTCGGTAACGCCCAGATACTCACGCAGCCAGCCCACCACTTCGGCCAACGGCGCCGGTGCATCGTCGACTCCAATGTAGAAATCCTCCAGCTTCACGCCCTGCCGAGCCTTCTCCAACAGGAATGCCAGCAACCCCGCCGCGTCATCGGCATGAATGCGGTTGCCGTACAGCGGCGGCTCGACTGCCACGCGATAGCCGCGACGAACCTGAGTCAGCAGCCACTCACGGCCGGGACCATAAATCCCGGTCAGGCGCAGGATGCTCGCCGGAATGCCGCTCTTGAGCGCCACCTGTTCGGCTTCGAGCATCAGCCGACCTGAATACCCGGCAGCCACGGTCTCGGAAGTCTCATCCACCCACTCGCCATTCATCTGCCCGTAAACGCTGCTGCTGGATACGAACAACAGTCGATCCGGAATCTGTCCGTAGTCATCCAGCCAGCTCAGCACGTTCTGCAGACCCTGCACGTAAGCCGCGCGATACCCGGCCTCATCGTGGTCGGTGGCAGCGGCGCAATACACCAGGTAATCCACGGCACCGACCGGCCAGGTCGCCGGACAGTCTTCATTGAACAGGTCACCGGCCACGCCAATGACACCGTCAGGCAGGCGCGAGATGTCCCGGCGCAGGCCGTGAACCTCCCAGCCAGCGGCCAGCAATTGCGTGGCCAGACGACTGCCGACATCACCACAACCGGCAATCAACACAGAAGGCGCGGACATCAGAAAACTCCCATCGGAAAGGGACAGACTAGCGCTGACAGATGACGAGCGGCTAGCAATCGAGGAAAAAAAGATACTCTATTACTTTTGTTAACAAGAATTACTTGCAATAATGCACGCCACTTTTGTTCTCGGCCTCACGAGGCCTGGAAGAGCATCAACGTTTTTCTATCTCAGGTCCGGCCAGCATGACACGCAATCAAATTCCCGCTTCGCCAACCAATCGACCTCGCGCCTGGAGCGCGGTGGCGGCTCTGTTGTTCAGCCTGATGCTGGCACCGACCGCCGCTTTCGCCGACGCTCAAGCACCGGCCACACCGGCAGCCACCGAGCAGAGCGTACCTGCTGCCGCTCCAGCTGCCCCGGCCGCCACCGACCCGGTGCAGGCTATCGACGCTGCCGACGCCCCTGAAGTTCTCGAAGCCGACAACACGCTCGGCATGGCCCACGACCTGTCGCCATGGGGCATGTACCAGAACGCCGACATCATCGTGAAAATCGTGATGATCGGCCTGGCCATCGCCTCCATCATCACCTGGACCATCTGGATCGCCAAAGGCTTCGAGCTGATGGGTGCCAAGCGTCGCCTGCGTGGCGAAATTGCTGCTTTGAAGAAAGCGACCACCCTGAAGGAAGCCAGCACCACGGCCGGCAAGGAAGGCACCCTCGCCAATCTGCTGGTGCATGATGCGCTCGAAGAGATGCGTTTGTCGGTCAACAGCCGTGAGAAGGAAGGCATCAAGGAACGCGTCAGCTTCCGTCTCGAACGCCTGGTGGCGGCCTGCGGTCGCAACATGAGCAGCGGCACCGGCGTCCTCGCCACCATCGGTTCCACCGCGCCGTTCGTCGGTCTGTTCGGTACCGTGTGGGGCATCATGAACTCCTTCATCGGCATTGCCAAAACCCAGACCACCAACCTTGCTGTCGTGGCGCCGGGTATCGCTGAAGCGCTGCTGGCCACCGCATTGGGTCTGGTTGCCGCGATTCCAGCCGTTGTGATCTACAACGTGTTCGCCCGCTCCATCGCCGGTTACAAGGCGCAGGTGTCCGATGCGTCGGCAGAAGTCCTGCTGCTGGTCAGCCGCGACCTCGACCACCAGCCTGAGCGCAGCAGCTCGCAACCGCACATGGTGAAAGTGGGGTAATCGGCCATGGGCCTGCATTTGAAAGAAGGCGCAGACGACGATCTGGCCGAGAACCACGAAATCAACGTCACGCCGTTCATCGACGTGATGCTGGTGCTGTTGATCATCTTCATGGTGGCCGCTCCGCTGGCCACCGTGGACATCAAAGTCGACCTGCCTGCCTCGACCGCCAAACCGGCGCCGCGGCCAGAGAAACCGGTGTTCCTCAGCGTCAAGGCTGACCAGCGCCTGTTCATTGGCGAAGACGAAGTGAAGCCGGAAACACTCGGCGCCATTCTCGACGCCAGGACTCACGGCAAGAAAGACACCACCATCTTCTTCCAGGCCGACAAAGGCGTGGATTACGGTGACCTGATGAGCGTGATGGATAACCTGCGCGCCGCCGGTTACCTGAAGGTCGGTCTCGTCGGACTCGAGAGCGCAGCCAAGAAATGATCACGACGCGCCATAAGCTGACGCGTTACAGCGGTAGCCTGGCCGTGGTGCTGGGCGTTCACGCGCTGGCCATCGCGCTGGCGCTGAACTGGACCGCCCGCCCGCCCATCGAATTGCCGCCGCAGGCAATGATGGTCGAGTTGGCACCGGTTCCGGCCCCGCCACCGCCTGCTCCGCCGAAAGTCGTCACACCGCCGCAGCCACCGGCTCCGGTCGAAGAGTTGCCGATTCCGAAGCTGGCCGAAGCACCGAAAGCTGAAATCGCGGTGCCGAAACCCAAGCCGAAGCCGCCAAAGCCCAAACCGCCGAAGCCGGTCGAGAAAAAGCTGCCCGATCCACCCAAGGAAAAACCTTCCGAGGAAAAACCGGCCGACACTCAACCAACCCAGGCCCCGACGGAGAAATCCGCCCAGCCTGCGCCTGGCCCTTCGCCCGCACAAATGGCCGCCAAGGCCAGCTGGCAAGGCACCCTGCTCGCGCATCTGGCCAAGTACAAAAAGTACCCGGCCAGCGCTCAGGCCCGAGGCAAGGAAGGCTTGAACCGATTGCGCTTTGTGGTCGATGCCGAAGGTAATGTGTTGTCGTTCGAACTGGTGGGCCGCTCCGGCAACGCCGATCTGGACCGGGCCACCCTGGAAATGATCCGCCGCGCCCAACCGCTGCCCAAGCCACCGGCCGACATGCTGAACAATGGCTCGATCGAAATTGTTGCGCCGTTTGTGTATTCCCTCGAACGTCGCCGCTAAGGCAACACAAAACCTGTGGGAGTGAGCCTGCTCGCGATAACGGTGTATCAGACAATGAACTATTGAATGACACGACCCCATCGCGAGCAGGCTCACTCCTACAAGGTTCTCCGTCAGCCGAGAGAACCAAGCTAAAAAGGCACCGAAAGGTGCCTTTTGCATGTCCACCAGCGGCAAACCCACATTGCCCGGTGTCGCATTCATCGCTCAGTCTGATAACGTGCGTCTATCGATTGCAGCCGGTATGCTTGGCCCGCATCTTCATGGACGCTTGCTATGACCCTCACAGAATTACGCTACATCGTTACCCTCGCCCAAGAGCAGCATTTCGGCCACGCGGCCGAGAAGTGCCACGTCAGCCAGCCAACCCTGTCGGTGGGCGTGAAGAAACTTGAAGACGAACTCGGTGTGCTGATTTTTGAGCGCAGCAAGAGTGCGGTGCGCGTGACACCGGTCGGCGAAGGCATCGTCGCCCAGGCACAGAAAGTCCTCGAGCAAGCCCAAGGCATTCGCGAACTGGCCCAGGCCGGCAAGAACCAGCTGACTGCACCGCTGAAAGTCGGCGCCATCTACACCGTTGGCCCGTACCTGTTCCCGCACCTGATTCCGCAACTGCACCGGGTCGCCCCGCAGATGCCGTTGTACATCGAAGAAAACTTCACCCACGTGCTGCGCGACAAACTGCGCAACGGCGAGCTCGACGCGATCATCATCGCCCTGCCATTCAACGAAGCCGACGTGCTGACTCTGCAGCTCTACGACGAGCCGTTCTACGTCCTCATGCCGGCGCAGCACCCGTGGACCCAGAAAGAATCCATCGACGCCGGCCTGCTCAACGACAAGAGCCTGCTGCTGCTCGGCGAAGGCCACTGCTTCCGCGATCAGGTGCTGGAAGCCTGCCCGACCCTGACCAAGGGCAACGACGGCGCCAAACACACCACGGTCGAATCCAGCTCGCTGGAAACCATTCGCCACATGGTCGCGTCCGGCCTTGGCATCTCGATCCTGCCGCTGTCGGCGGTGGACAGCCATCACTACGCACCCGGCGTGATTGAAGTGCGTCCGCTGTCGGCGCCGGTGCCATTCCGCACCGTGGCCATCGCTTGGCGCGCGAGTTTCCCACGGCCGAAAGCCATCGAGATCCTCGCTGACTCCATTCGCCTGTGTTCGGTGGCCAAGCCAGCCGCACCGGTTACGGCCGGTTAAGCGAGCGTCATGACTGAGCTGTCGCAAGTGTCAGTGACGGCACTCAAGGGTGTCGGCGAAGCCATGGCCGAAAAACTGGCCAAGGTCGGTCTTGAGAACCTTCAGGACGTGCTGTTTCACCTGCCGCTGCGTTACCAGGATCGCACCCGCGTAGTGCCGATCGGCGCCTTGCGGCCGGGCCAGGACGCCGTGGTCGAAGGCACCGTCAGCGGCGCCGACGTGGTCATGGGCCGCCGTCGCAGCCTCGTCGTGCGCTTGCAGGACGGTACCGGCGGCTTGAGCCTGCGCTTCTACCACTTCAGCAACGCGCAGAAAGAAGGCCTCAAGCGCGGCACGCGGATTCGCTGCTACGGCGAAGCCCGGCCCGGTGCGTCAGGCCTTGAGATCTACCACCCGGAATACCGCGCCATCAACGGCGACGAACCGCCGCCGGTGGATGAAACCCTGACCCCGGTCTACCCGCTGACCGAAGGCCTGACCCAGGCGCGTCTGCGCCAGTTGTGCATGCAGACCCTGACCCTGCTCAAGCCGGCCACCCTGCCCGACTGGCTGCCGACCGAACTGGCCCGCGACTACCAATTGGCGCCGCTGGCCGACGCGATCCGCTACCTGCACAACCCGCCCGCCGATGCCGACGTCGACGAACTCGCCCTCGGTCATCACTGGGCCCAGCATCGCCTCGCCTTCGAAGAGCTGCTGACCCATCAACTGTCGCAGCAACGCCTGCGCGAAAGCATGCGTTCGCTGCGCGCGCCGGCCATGCCGAAAGCCACAAAACTGCCGCCGAAATACCTGGCCAACCTCGGCTTCAACCCGACCGGTGCTCAACAGCGAGTCGGCAACGAAATCGCCTACGACCTCAGTCAGCACGAACCGATGCTGCGGTTGATTCAGGGCGACGTCGGCGCGGGTAAAACCGTAGTCGCCGCCCTCGCCGCGCTGCAAGCACTGGAGGCGGGTTATCAGGTCGCGCTGATGGCGCCGACCGAGATCCTCGCCGAACAACACTTCATCACCTTCAAGCGCTGGCTCGAGCCGCTGGGCATTGAGGTGGCTTGGCTGGCCGGCAAGCTCAAGGGCAAGAACCGCGTCGCCGCACTGGAGCAGATCGCCAGTGGTACACCGATGGTGGTCGGCACCCATGCGCTGTTCCAGGACGAAGTGCAGTTCAAGAACCTCGCGCTGGTGATCATCGACGAACAACACCGCTTCGGCGTGCAGCAACGTCTGGCGTTGCGGCAGAAAGGCGTCGGCGGGCGCATGTGTCCGCATCAACTGATCATGACCGCCACGCCGATTCCTCGGACACTGGCGATGAGCGCCTATGCCGACCTCGACACCTCGATCCTCGACGAACTGCCGCCCGGCCGAACCCCGGTCAACACCGTGCTGGTCACCGACACCCGCCGCGTCGAAGTCATCGAGCGGGTGCGCAGCGCCTGCGCCGAGGGCCGTCAGGCCTATTGGGTCTGCACGCTGATTGAAGAGTCGGAAGAGCTGACCTGTCAGGCCGCCGAAACCACGTTCGAAGACCTCACCGCCGCCCTCGGCGAGCTGAAAGTCGGGCTGATTCACGGACGCATGAAGCCTGCCGAGAAAGCCGCGGTCATGGCCGAATTCAAGGCCGGCAACCTGCAACTGCTGGTCGCCACCACGGTGATCGAAGTTGGCGTCGACGTACCCAACGCCAGCCTGATGATCATCGAAAACCCCGAGCGCCTCGGCCTCGCACAACTGCACCAGTTGCGTGGCCGGGTCGGCCGGGGCAGCGCGGTCAGCCATTGCGTGCTGCTCTACCATCCGCCGCTGTCACAGATCGGCCGCCAGCGCCTGGGCATCATGCGCGAGACCAACGACGGTTTCGTCATCGCCGAAAAAGACCTCGAACTGCGCGGCCCCGGCGAAATGCTCGGCACCCGCCAGACCGGCCTGCTGCAATTCAAGGTCGCCGACCTGATGCGCGACGCCGATCTGTTGCCCGCCGTGCGCGACGCCGCCCAGGCTTTGCTCGAGCGCTGGCCAACCCACGTCAGCCCGTTGCTCGACCGCTGGCTTCGACACGGGCAGCAATACGGCCAAGTGTGAGCATCGTCGCAGTTTCTGACAGCTCGTTCCGACAGAGCTGGTTATACTCCTGCCATTGTTTCAAAAACGGATACAGACCATGACCGAAGCTGCTCTCGCCCCCGAATCTCCGCACGCTCCGTCTGTTATTCGGCTGCTGCTCAACAAGCTGGGCGTTGCCTACGAAGAAGTACTCGATCACCACGGCCTCAACGCCTCGCGTAAAGTGCAGGCCGTGTTGCTGGACGACGCCGTCGGCGCCCTGATGGTGCTGTTTCCACAGAGCCAGTTGCTGGATCTCAACCGCCTCGCCGAACTCACTGGCCGTCGCCTGACCGCTGTGTCCACCGAGCGCCTGGAAAAGATGCTCGGCAAACACAGCCTGAGCCTGCTGCCAGGCCTGCCGGCGCTGACCAGTTCGCCGTGCCTGTATGAAGAAAGCCTGCTGCGCGAACCGAAGTTGCTGATCAACTCCGGCGAGCCGGGCCTGCTGCTGGAAATCGCCAGCGAAGACTTCAAAACCATGCTGACCAAAGCCAGCGCCGCCAACTTCGGCGAAGCCCTGAGCAGCATCCGCCCGAACCTCGACCGCCCGGACGATGACCGCGAGGAAATCACCCAGGCCGTGCAGGCGTTCACCGCGCGGCGTATCCAGCAACGTCTGGAAGCGACCATCGAAATTCCGCCGCTGGCCGAAACCGCACAAAAAATCATCAAGCTGCGCGTTGACCCCAACGCCACCATCGACGACATCACCGGCGTGGTCGAAACCGACCCGGCGCTGGCCGCGCAAGTGGTGAGCTGGGCGGCGTCGCCGTACTACGCCTCGCCGGGCAAGATTCGTTCGGTGGAAGACGCGATCGTCCGAGTACTCGGTTTCGATCTGGTGATCAATCTGGCGCTGGGCCTGGCCCTCGGCAAAACCCTGAGCCTGCCGAAAGATCACCCGCAACACACCACGCCGTACTGGCAGCAATCGATCTACACAGCCGCCGTCATCGAAGGCCTGACCCGCGCCATGCCGCGCGCCCAGCGCCCGGAAGCCGGCCTGACCTACCTCGCAGGTCTGCTGCACAACTTCGGTTATCTGCTGCTGGCCCACGTGTTCCCGCCGCACTTCTCGCTGATCTGCCGCCACTTGGAGGTCAACCCGCACCTGTGCCACAGCTACATCGAGCAACACTTGCTGGGTATCAGCCGCGAACAGATCGGCTCGTGGCTGATGCGCTACTGGGACATGCCGGACGAACTGGCCACCGCCCTGCGCTTCCAGCACGACCCGAACTACGACGGCGCCTACGCCGAATACCCGAACCTCGTCTGCCTGGCCGTACGCCTGCTGCGCAGTCGTGGCATCGGCTCCGGCCCGGATGAAGACATTCCGGATGCGTTGCTGGAGCGCGTTGGTTTGACTCGCGACAAGGCCAATGACGTGGTCAGCAAAGTGCTTGAGGCGGAAGTGTTGTTGCGTGAACTGGCTTCGCAGTTCAGCCAGGCTTAAAGCACTCTTCGGAACGCCAACCAGGGCTTTTTTTGATTGCAAATAAGGCCCTGGTTCCACAGATTTCGGTCACATTGCCAGCAACGACAGCAAACTAGCGCCCTGCTATGATTTGACGGCAATCAGAGGAATTTCCGATGACCCAAACAGATGCTGTCAGCGTTGCAAGCGAAGTCCGCAAGCTAGCAAAAGACAACAAGGTCACGGCCAGGCGTGACGGCATGAGTCGTATGGCCGTGGGAATTACCCGCTTGGCTGGCGATGTCGTCGAGCTGGATGGCATCGAACAGTTACTCGTCAATCTCAAGAGAAAAGGCGTTCTGAGCAAATCTGAAATCCTTGCTCTCCAAGGTCGCTATCTTCAGGAAAGGCGCGCACAGAAACGTAGCGCATGACTTTCGATCCGTTCGGCGACTTCGAGACGGCTGGATATCTTCAAAACTCGCTGCAACTGAAAGATCCCGTTGAAGTAAAAGAGTCAGAGCATCTTTCGTTCGAATTGAGTATCGAAGAGGCGCTTGCCTATCTGGCCAAGAAAAAGCCAATCGATTACCAGACTGTACTCAACGTTCACGAGATCCTGTTCTCAGGCTTCTACCACTGGGCAGGAAAAGACCGGAACGAGCTCGTCCCCCACCTGGCAGTCTTCAAGGGCTCTCTCGACGACCCTCGCAGCACCGTCTTCGAGCGCCCGGACTCCATCAAAATGTCTGTCGACTATGCGCTCAAGCTCGCAGCAGACAAGAAACGCTTCAGAGACCATTCCGGTGGAGTGATGGGCCAGCTGGCTTTCGCACACCCCTTCCTGGACGGCAATGGACGCGCGATTATATTGGTCTTCATGGAACTCTGTTATCGAGCCGGGTTCGCCATCGACTGGTCAAGAACAAACAAAGACGACTACTTGCGGGGACTGAGCGACGAGATCCGAGAACCTCGCGAAAGGCGTCTCGATAACTACCTCAACCCGTTCGTAGTCGATATATCCAGTCGTGACGAATGGCCAGAGACCATCAGTGGCATCCGAGGCCTGGATGGCCTGGACAAGGAAGACATCACTTACGAGAAGCTGGACAACCCGAAAGTCCAGCAGATCTACAAGACATACCGGGCCCAGCCCCTGAACGCCGAGCCTCCCGAGCCCGAAAGCTGAAGAGGCAGGCCTGTCCCGGCAAGCTGCCTGAAAGTCCTATGACTTCGGCTTGGCCTTCCGCGGCTTCAAATACTTCATCAACCCCTGAAACCACATGACCAGCGCAGGATTGCCCTTGAGCTGGATCGACTTGTCCTGAATCCCCTGCATGAACGCCAGCTGCTTGTTCTTCGCCTGCATCGTGGCAAACCCGAATGCCGCATCCTTGAACGCAATCGCAAACGCCGGCTCCGCCACCCCCCCGGACTTGCTGGTAATGCGCTGGTCCTTCACCACGAAATGCCGCGCCACTTTCCCGTCCAGAGTCTGTAGCTGAAACACCAGATCCTTGTCACCCAACTGCTGCTGGAACGCAGGATTTGTCCGACTGGCCTTACCCATCAACAGACCCAGCATCCACAGAAGAAAACGAAATTTCATGCGCACAGCCTCAAAAGGAAAATGAACGGCTGGGGGAGTGTAAGGGATTCGAACGATAACGCCAGTATCTGACGCTGTTGGAAGAGGATGCGGACCATTTCCCGCACGATGACTGCCAAGTCACGATTCAGCGCTCGCCCACTGATCGTTTCTCCGCTCCGCGTGGGAATGCATCCCGAGACGCTCCTCGTCTCACCACTCACCTTTCCTACACCTGTTGAAACACATCCCTGTAGGAGCCGGCGAAGCCTGCGATCTTTTGATCTTCCGGCCCGCGAATCTATGGGAAATTTCCTGCAAAGTGCGGTGCTGTGCATGAACTAGGCGAGTTGGTGCGATGTGGATAGGCTCTGTGTATCGCCGCAAAATTGGCGATACGGACGTGCAAGTCCGGCTGGAGTGCATATTGGTTATGGCAATTCGCCGAGCGTTTTCCTATGCTCGCGGATCGTTATGGCTGCTGTGTATGGGAGACCTTCGGGTCTGCCGGGTTACTCCACCGGTCTTGCACACCTATGCACAGCTGCCACCACTTTCGAAGTGCGAGCGAAACGGTGTCGGCTCCTTAAACTGGAGTAAGACCGAATGATCAAACCAACACCCAATCCCCCAGAAAACCCGGATATTTCGCCCTACGAATCTCTGGAATCAAAGAAATTCCACGAAGCCGCCGAGCGAGCCCTCGACCACCATTTCAAACCAGCCGTCGATCCACACCCCAAACGCGAGAACGGCCTCTTCAAACTCTCCCCCGGCACCGACGCCGAAGCCCTCATGGCCAACGCCTCCGAAGACCTCCTGTCCATCAGCGTCATCGCCTGAGACCTCGCCGACGACCTCCACGGCTCCCGCCGCTCGGTGGCGCTGGCCCTGAGCAGAATGGCGGACGGCGTGAGATTGATGGTGGAAGGGACGCTCGACCAGATTGAAGTGCGAAGCGTGGCGGCCAAGCCGTAGCGAGATTTGCGGATAAAAAAAGGGGATGTTAAGTCCCCTTTTTGAATATTCCCTGCTTCACCACTGGCAACCTGTTTCAGGTTTCGAATCCACGTTGTAATCGTTTTCAAACGAATACTTCTTTGCAGATTTGTAATTCGTATACGTCATCGCATCAACCCGGCCACCCTGAGTGACCATCTGATACTCACCTGTCAGTGCGCCATCAACTACTTCAACCCAAGTTGTCGTGTACTGGTAGGGCCGGCCATAGACCAATTCCTCTTGTTCAGTATTGCGATGAACCAGAGTGATGGCCTTCTTCGACTTGCTGTACTTGACGCCAGCACCGCTCCATTTGGAGACAGAGTCGTAATAGGTTCTGAATTCAAAGTTTATGGGCTTGCCTTCGTAGGAGTGGAAGCAAAAAACTTCGGTCGTGACCTCGCTATGAGCCGCCAGAGGAACGAAAGCGAGCAACGCGGAAAACAATGCAGACGAAAATTTCAAACCGAATATTCCTTTAGCGGTTTCATGGGTATCAGCAAACTATTCGGGCCTGTTAAGCACCAGGCTCAAGCGCGCCGCACTTGAGCTCTTTGATTTGCTCGCTCTGAATCGGAACCACACAGGCAAGGCGCTTTTCTCCGAGCCCACGAAGCTCCGTCAAACTGAGCGTCACGTGCAACCCATCCTCGGCAAACGCATGATCCTCAAACCCGGCATCGGCATAGTCCGTCCAAAATGCCTTGCCCTCGAAACTACAAAACCGCTTGGAGGACAGCACTCTCCAACCGCCGTTCGGCGCCAGTATCTGCAACGTCAGGCATGGGCTGCCAAAGGTGCTGACATAGCGCGCGACGACACCGCCGAAGCGCTGGGAGCCAGACAGGTACACCTTGTTGAGATCAACCACACTACCCGGCTCATCAGCGACGATTGTGTCCAGGTAAGCCGCACGCTCCAGACTCAGTCTGGCCATGCAGTTGTTGATCGTCGTGACGTGCGCTGCCACCCCTGGCTCGATTTCCGTGGCTTCAAGCGGGCATGTGGTGTCGCGTAGTTTGATCCAGGCGCGCTGGGATTCTCTGGCCATGGCGACCAGCGCCTTGCCCTGCTCAGGGTCGCGCCGTTGTTGAGCCTCAAACCGTCCCAGCAGCTTCTTGTAGCTGGCATTGAGTTGCGTGTCGGCTTCCTTGCGGGCTGCCTCCACACACCGATCGATCTGGGCGCTTACGGTGATTTCTTTGCAGTCGTCCTCGGCCATCGCAAAAGAGGCAAACAGGCATCCAAAGGACAACGCGATAAAACGCAAAAACCTGTTCAATTTTTCATTCCCTGAATGGCAGATCGCTCAACGACACGTTGAGGTATTTTCTGCGCCTTGCCATCGGCGCTCATCGCGTCGCGGTACTGGCTGTAATAGCGCTGCGCTTCGTCTTTGCGATCAAGGCGCCAGAGTGAATCGGCGATGTTCAACATCAGTACCGTGCGTTTACCGACGGCCTCGACGCCGCGATAAAACTTCAGCGCCAACTTATCTCTACCGCCCTCGGCCAGATAAAAACCTAGGTCGTTGTACGCCTGAACATCTTGCGCCGGGGGATGGCACGCCATGTAGGATTCGGGACTCAAAAAAGTCAGAGCCGATTCGATGGAGTCAGCGCGGGACTGCGCAGCTTTGATGGTCGAAATATATTTCAGCCAGTCCCTTGGGGACTCCGTTTCCAGGGTAGGCGTGAGGACTTCGCCATCTTCCGAAAACCACTGATTGCCCACCCATTTGCCGAGACAAAAACGAGGGGCACGCTCGGCCAGCACGCAACCAGTTTCCATGGAGATCACATCGCAATGCTGTTGCGACTCCAGTTTTTCTTCACCATTTTCAAGCGACAACATGCCGAACACGACGGGGTCGAGCAGTAAGGTTTTCTTGTCAGGACTGAGCCAGTCCAGGTGTCCGTCGGCGCCAACATCGGCACTGAAGAGCGGGAAGGTTTTGCCGTTGGCGGTGAACCATGCGGTCGCCGAATCCACACTGGGCATCGTCCATTTTGTCGCTCTAAACGTCACGGTGTGTCCGTCGATGCCGACTATCGGTGGGTCCTCGGCAAAGGCACTTGTGGCGGCAAGAAAGCTGCCGATCATCAACACCCACTTAAGGCTGGCCATAGACGATCCTCTTCACCGCCGGGCTTTCTGACATTAGCTGTCTCTTCGTAACGCCATAGGCATTGATCAGCTCTTCCCGAGATCCCTTCGAGCCAAAAGAGCGTTGGTTATTATCGAAGCTGTATTGCTCCAATCGCCCTGTTGTCGAGTAATACCCATGCCACTCCGCGCAGGCACCGCAACCACCATATCCGCCTATCGAAACAAGACTGCCCTTGGTGCCTTCCACGCAATCCATCGCCACAACGACATTGCTCAACATCTTCGTCTTCGCACCGTCGGAAGTGAGTTGTGAAACTTTGCTGATATCGCGTCGAAGCACCTTGCTACCGATGTTGATGGTCTGGTCGGAGCAAACCGGGATAACGTGGGTTTCCGCATCATCCACCGTCACCGATCGGCAAGACGACACCAACACCACTTCAACACCGCCGCACTGCATGACATCGTGTTGGGTGTAAGCATCCGTCGGCGCGGCGAAGGCTGGGGAAGAGAACAACCATGCCAGCCCCCCGAAAAACAAAAACTGATTCATTAAGAAATCCTTTTCGCCGTTAACCAGCCTGTTGTTCCGCCAAGCACTTTGCATAGCCGTCCGCAAACTTGGCGTCGAATGACAATGCCACCGGTTCATCCAGCTCGGCCGAGGTGTTGAGCAATTCTTGGGTAGCCGGGGTGTATTTGATCCAGCCAATCGTGCCGGTGCCGTCGGTCTCGAAGAACAACTGAGCGCGCACTACTTCACCGTCGTCCTCGTCGATCAGCAAATTGACCTTGTCCTTGCCGACATAACGGAACGGAAAATCGCTGCTCCTGACAAGCTCAGTAAGGTAGCCGTAGCAACTCCCTTCGCTGGCAGTCGCGGGCAGCGAATGAGGTAATAGCGAAAGCGCAATCAGCGCAGACCGAATGAAAAACCGGTTCATCCACTCACTCCTCATCCATCGGCGACGATTCCACGTCGGTCATGCTCAGCAGCCGGAATTCGTTGCTCACAAACTCGTAATAACGATCCCGATTACCGCTTTCCAAAGCATTCCCTTGCGCATCTTCTTCGCCGTCGAGCGTGATGCCGGACACGATGATCATGCGGCTCTCGGGTTGGTAAACCATGCCGAACGTACTGCTGTCGTAAGCATTCGGCAGACCGCCAACGACTTCCCCAGTCTGAGCGTCCAGCACTTCGCCGCAAATGGCGCTACCGCCACAGCCGAGCCTGTGAAGGATGTAATGGCCGGCGAAGTTGACCTTGCCTTTCAGGGCTTGCACCCGTGCCTGATCCATCATTGGGCTGCTGTTCTCTTGCGGCACCAGCTTATGGTTGAGGCCGTTGAAAACTGGCGTGATGGTGTAATCCTTGAAGGCTGGATCGGCAGCGAATGCCATGGACGCGGCAGCCAATATCAAGCTGCCGAGAAGAACCGAAAATCCTTTCACGCTGTAGCTCCGTCGACGTAATGCATTTTGGGGATGTTCATTCAAAGGCAATGCCGCGCACCGCTTTCTTGATTTGCTCGAACCCTTCGTTGCTGATCGCCAGCGGGGCGGATGAACCCGATTCCGCCGAGCCAATCAGCACGTCTTTGCCCCTCAGCAGGCAAAAAGCGATGCGGGTAATGTGCCGTCGTGACTTGTCGTGGAAACCGAAGATGAAACCCGAAGAGTTCTCCCCACCCCATTGTTCGAAGGTGTAGGTGTTCGCACGACCGGCCAGCGAGTTGGGCACCCAGCCCTGATCGGTAAGGGTCGCCGGGCACCTTCGGTCGTTGTCGTCACGCAGGACTTGCACCGCAAATGCATCGTCTACCGGGGGTTTCCAGTCGGTGAGAAGCGAAAAGTACTCCGAGTTTTCACACATCAAACCAAACCACGGCTGCCTCAGGTCGCCATGTTTCTCGAAGTGCCAGTCGGCACCACTCGACGTCTGCGCTTGCCACAAGCTGGGGGCGCTGGACGGATTGGGCAGTTGTTTGGCTGCGATAAATACCGAATAGAAATCGTCGAACTTCAGCCATTGGTTCTGCAGCAGCGGCATGGAGAACCGACACGAACCCATGCCTACAACTGTCTCGGTCGGGCCTTGCGCAACCGGCGACTGGCCGGGCTCGTTACCGACCAACACAGCAGCTGCGGCGGTCACATAACCCATCTGTAAAAGCACGACCAGACCAATGATCAATTCGCGGAGGCATCGTAGTTTCACGTCACATCCTTCGAATTGATCAATTGCAACTCACCATCCCGATACAACACCTCACACCCCACCCACGCCGGATCCACCTGCGGCATCACCGCCGACGGCTTGCGCAACTCGCGCAACAGAGTCGAGCCATGCGACAAGCGTCCGCCCATCCGCGCAATCACCGCCCGCGCCGTTTGGTAATGCGCATGCCGCCCCGGATCGAGGGTGTCTTCGAGCAAGATGTCCTCGCCGAGGATGCCCCGCACTTGCCCCGGATAAATCATGAACCCGGTCGCCTGCTCGGCACCTTCGCGACCGTCCTGCCAGAAGCTGCCGTCTCGGGTGCGCACGTCGGGATGCGGCGCGAACCAATGCTCGCGGTCCGCCAGGGGCATGGCGTGATGAAGCCGGAAGAAGATGCGCATCAGGTTGTCGCGATACCACTCGCGTACTTGCAGGTAGTAGCCGCGCAGGCCCGGCAGGCCGGTCGAATGGGCGAGGCGGATCAGACTTGGCCATTGCGGGAATACCTGTAACGGCAGCTCAGTCGCCGTAGGCCGAGGCGTAGCGGGATCGGTTTCCCATGGCAGTCGATGAGGGCTGTTTTCAAGGTTGTCATAAGCGGTCGGCGGGCGGCCCAGCGCATCGCCGCCACTGCTGGCCAGCGTCGTGGCGATGCACAGATTGCCTTGCACGACGAACACGTAAAACCGGGTGAACCAGTCTGCGAGTTGCTGGCCGTCAGCTTTTTGGGCGACGAGTTCGGCCAGCTCTTTATCAAAGCGCTGCAAGCCATGTTCAAGGCTCAGCAGATGCCCGCGAGCGATGCGTTGCATGCGCAAAAACAGCGGCAACGAACGCAATATCTTTAGCGGTTGCCACGGCAAATGCGGCGTCGCACCACCGACTTCACCAGCGTAGTTACTCGCGCTGATGCCCCAGTCGGCCAGCCGGGCGAGAAACAGATCATTGTTGATGTAGGACGCTCCGCCGAACACTGCGGTGAACGGCTCGTTGTCCTGCAGCACCCGCGCATCCCAACGCGCCATGATCGCTGGGATACTCGCGGCAGCTCGGCGTTGGGCGTATTCCACCAGTACGCTCGGTTGCTGCGGCAGGATCTCGGCGATGTTGGCGGCGGTCAGGTGTCGGCGCCAGCCGTAGTCGCTGATCGGCCGGTATTGCAGCAGCCACAATTGCGCACCGTCCCAGGCCCATTCGACGTCGCCGGGCACGTAGTGAAAAACGCGCAAAACGTCTTGCAGAAACTGCCAGAGCAGCGCTTCGGTCAAACCGTGCGTGGCGGTAAATGCACCGCTGCGCCAGGCCTCACCGAGCCGCGACAGCGTGGCCCGTTCAGGGCTGTCGTGACCATCGGCCAGCGACTCCAGATGGCCTTCAACCCATTCCAGTTCAACCGACAGATGCCGGACAAACGCGATCCCGGAAACCTGCGGCGTGATGAAACGCTGCACCACCACTTCCTCGACGCCTTCGGCGGTCAATTCGGCGATACGCGTCGGTACGTTTGCGCGCGGCTCGCGCAGGTAAGTGGTACTCAGACCAGCGTTCGCCGAATCGGCCTGATCTTCGCCATAACTGGAGGAGCGCACCGCCCAGGTCACGTCGGGTTGCGCGGCGAGAAACGCTGACAGACGCGGATCATCGCAATCGTTGAGGGTCAGCGCCGCCGGCACCGCTTGCCTTGCCAGTTCAGCGAGGCGCAAACGGCCGCCCTTGGTGTGCGCGACGAAGCCGCGCTCGCCCGACTCCAGCCACTGCGCAAACCGCGCGGGCGCGTCGATCCACGGGTAATGACCCCAACCGGGTTTCAGGCTGATGGTCAGATCTGCGCGCGCAAGAATCGCCGACCATGCCGCCGCTTGTTCGATGCCGAGCACCTTGTCCTGATCGCCCCAGACCAGCTCGACCGGGTCGGTGATCCACTCCAACAATGGCAGCGCGGTGTCGGCACGGATCAGATCCCAGTGCGGCACAAACGCACGGCAGCGCGCATAACCGGCGCCCATGCGCTGGTACTGCGCGGGCGTCCAAGTCTGATTGGAAAACTTGCGGGCAAACAGCGTCGGTTTATTCGACAGCAACCAATGAATGGTCTTGCGGATTGGCAGCGGCGACATCAACGCAGGCAACCGCCGCTGCCACAAAAAGGCGCCCACCGGCGCCAGCAAAACACTGCGAGAAAAGTGTCCGGGCCGACGTTGCAGCGCATGCAGCACCAGCAACGCGTTGACCCCGACGGCCATGATCGCGCTGCCCTTCTGCGTCATCGCCAACAAGGTCTGCGCGTAGTCCGCGAGATCCTCGCAAGGCGGCTGCGGATTCGCGCCGAAGCCCGGCAACTCCAGCGGCACCACGTCGTAGCGCTGGAAGTGCGGCAGCGCGTCGTCCCACCAATCGGCGGCGCTGCCGTTGCCGGCCAGCAGGTACATCAACGGCTTGCTCATGAGCGATCCTCAGGTCAGATCGCGCAGAGCGGCGTCGAGGGTTGGAAAACGGAATGTGTAGCCAGCCTCGGTCAAGCGCTTCGGCACCACGCGCTGACCGTCGAAAAACAACTGCGCCATCTCCCCCGCCATTGCACGCAATGGCGCGGCGGGAATGTGGAACCACACCGGACGCTTGAGGACCTTGCCGGCCTGTTCGGCGAACGCGGCCTGACTGACCGCTTCGGGCGCCACAATGTTGTAGGTGCCACGCAGACTGTCATCGTTGAAAGCCCGCGCGATCACCTGAAGCACATCGTCGCGATGCACCCAGCTCAGGATCTGCCGACCATCGCCCATGCGCCCACCGAAGCCCAAGCGGAACGGCATCAGCAACGGTGTCAACGCACCGCCGGGGCCGAACACCACGCCGAGGCGTAGCACCACGTGACGCACACCAAACTCGGCGGCCGGTTGCGCGGCGGATTCCCAACGCGCACAGAGTTCGGCCATGAAGCCATCGCCCTTGCTGGCGTGTTCGTCGAGGCTTTCGCTGGCATCGCGTACGCCGTAGTAGCCGATGGCCGAGGCTTGAATCCATAGCGCGGGTTTGTGCTTGGTATTCTTCAGCCAGGTCATCAGCGCTTCGGTGGTGCCGACTCGGCTGGCGAGCAGTTGCGCCTGACGCTTGGCAGTCCAGCGTGGGCCGGCGACGGGTGCGCCGGCGAGATTGATCACTACGTTGAAGGTTTCGTCGTGGCTGAGTTCGCTGAGCGAATGCACACAGCGGGCTCGGCCGTTGAACAGATTGGCCGCATTCAACGGATCGCGCGTAAGGACGCTGACCGAATGGCCCGCGTCGAGTAATTGATTGACCAAGGCTTCACCGATAAAACCGGTGCCGCCAGTGATCAGCACACGCTTGAAAGCTCCGCCGGCAAACGGGTTGGATTGGCTCGGAGCCTTTACTGAAGGGTATTTTCGGCGGTCATGGCGATACAGCCAGAACAGCGGCGGCAATAACACCAGCAATGCAAAACCGTCGAGCCACAGGTGCGACCAGACCTGCTGTTGCGCCGAGAGCCACATATCCTGCGGCGCCCATAACAGGATGCCGGCGCTCAACCAGCCCCAGACTGCCGGGGCTTTCAAGCGATTGCCCAAGTGCACCAGCGCGAGCATGTACAGCGAATAACTTTGCAGCGTCGCGCCGAACAGCGCGAGCCACCAGACCTGTTGTTCGTGGCCGGCGGCGGGTACTGCGTCGGCGCCCCAGAATGCGAGTTCGAGGGTGTGCAGATAGCCGTCGAGTAATCCGGAATGACCGGCCCATGTCAGGGTGAGGCCGGCAAGTATGTGCACGATTGCGGCGGCGTATAGCCAAAGCACGAATGCTGGGCGAAGCGAGGTAGAGGGGGCTGGCATTCCGTGTCCTGAGCGCATTCCTTGGGGGTGGGGAGTTTAAAGGAAAATCGTCCGGCTTCGGGGGCTGTCAGAAGCAATAACTGGGTTTGATTTCAGTGGTGGAATTCTTCTTCAGATGCTCCAGACCCAAGTTCGCGTTTTCGTAGCCCTGGGCGAGAGACAGTTGATAGCAGGCCATGGCTCGGGAGGGGTCTTTGGTGCCCCACTCGCCGCTCGCGAAGGTCGATCCCAACTTGCTGATCGCGACGGCATTACCCATTTTCACAGCGCCCATCAGCGCTTGCTCTGCGAGTGCGGGATCTTTGCAGGGCCCGTCGAAGGTAAGCTCGTTACCGTCACAGTAAAACTCGGAAAGCCCCATCGCACCGTTGGGCAACGTAGTGGCTGCTGCTTTGAATAAAGACTCCAGCGTGTCCGTCGGCACCTGCGGCGCCATACCCGAGAGACTCAGAATGGCAGCTTTGTAACTGGCAAGTGGGTTTCCAGAGCGTGCTGCGCACAACAGGTTTTCCAACGTGGCTTCAAACAATTCGACCGTGAGCGGTTGATCTTCCGGAGCCCCCAATGCTTCGAACGCCTCGGCACGTTGGTAACAGAAATTCTCTTCCTTGCTCAGCTTGGGCTTGCTCGCAACGATCAGATCTTTATTACTGATCGACCAGTCTTCAACGCCTTCAAGCACCCAACAGGCCTGCCGCGAAAAGTTGAAGACTTTGACGTGGCTCCAACCTGCGCGCTTATCCACAACGATGGAATGGCTATCGTCGAGTTCTTGTATCTTGACTCCCAGAATCTTGCGGGAGGGGATGGGTGCCATTAACGGATAGCCCAACTCGGCCCCCTTCACACCCGTAACGATCGGTTCGAAACGACCGGCTTCGGCTGTCGGTTTCAACGCGAGCGATTTGACCGTCAACGCCGTAAACCTGCGCTGTGATTGGCCATCGGCAGAAAATGCTGCAAGGAACGGCATGAAGTCGTCAGATGGGCACGCAACGCTTTTATCGGATGACTGCTCAGGTTGACCAGGCGCAATCTTGTCCAGATACGCCGAGCGCTCACGACTCATTCTGGCGATGCACGAGTTGACCGCGAACACATGCGCCGGCATCCCCGTCTCGATCTCGAATGCCTCCAACGGACAATTCGCATCGCGCAATTTCAGCCACGCACGTTGCGACTCTTTAACCTTCGCAGCGTACTCCGCGCCCAATGCCGGATCCGCTCGATAGTCAGACTCAAGTCGCGTCATTAGCTGCTTGTAGCTGACATTCAACTGCGTATCGGCAGCCTTCTTCGCCGCCTCCGAGCAGGGCACCATTTCCAGGCTTGAGGTGACATGGCTGCAGTCGTCCTGCGCGTACACCGCCGAGACGGGGAGCAACAGCGAGGCCAGCAGGGTAAAAACAAAACGGTTCACGGTGTTCTTCCTTGAGTCATTCAGAAGTTATAGATGTCTAGTCGGGCAACGAGAAACACGGCTTGTCACGCATTAAAGCGCGAGAACATCAAAGACGTGGATATGATTGGGCCATACAAAATGCACTCTTTCATAGAACTGCCTTTTGAGTTACTTAAAATCAACCACCCTATCAAGATAGCCTTTTATCAAGCCCGCGTTAATATAGGGAAAATGTTGCTCCTCGCCTTCTTGATATCCTTCCATCCCACTTAAATTCTTATCGAACCTGACAAGCTTGTTCACGGCCAATTTGTCTTCAGCGGTTTCTTCATAACCATAAATCTGATAAAGGGTTCCGTACGTTCCAATCCCCCTGCTTGTAATCTCCCAGGAAACCAAAACTATTACGTTCTTTTTACCCCTTACTGGGTAAAAGAAGATTGATTCAATTTTTGGATCAGAGCCTGCCACATCATACTTATCAACAAGGCTTCTACCTTCTCCATTATTGCTGCCGACAACATCAAGAACCAAAGAAATCGGATACTCTGCACTCTTTACCTTTAAGAACGAAAGTTCCCCTCCCTTTATAAGGTTAGTTTTATACGGTCCCTGAATCACTTCACCCTGAAGGTAGTCTACATCTTGCGCACTGCTGGAGCTCACCAAAAAAAAGACAACAACAAACATGTAAAAATGAAAAATACTGGATCGCATTTTGATTGATGCTCGCGAGGTAGCTATTGCTTGAAATCAACATCCCTATCACACGAAAGATTTCGAACACACCCAATATACCTGCCCTGACTTTTAAGTTATGAATATGGGGGCCAGTCCATGCTCTGCCTCTGAAATGTAACCCGCCCCCACTCAACTCATTACCCGCCACTTCGCTCGAAAGCCTTCGCAGGAATAAGCTTTGCTTTTCCGGCTTTAGTCATCAGGTCAACATAACTCTTGTAATAGGCGGCGGATCGGGACTTATCCATTTCCCACAACACATCCGCAATATTAAGTTTCAGGACAACTCTGTCAGGAAAACTGTTTTCGACCTGCGCCAATATCTGATAAGCCTTGTCGTACTCACCCGCCTGTGCCAAAGCATAACCAAAATCATTGTAGGCAACGACGGTAGAAGACCCGAGAGGATAATCCGACTTCAACTGTTCCAACCGTTCAGGACTCAAGTAAGACTTAATAGCATCATAATCCATGTCCTTCAAACGGACTAAAACAATGTCATGCGCCAACACCAGAGAGTCAGCAGCTTTGCCAGATTCAATTTCAGTTATTTTTTCAATGGCAAGCTTACGTTGCGTATACCAAGCATAGCTGTTGCCGCCGTCCTCAAGGCTACCCTCATAGGCGGACAAACTCTGTGAGATCGTTTGTATTTTCTCGAGTGAAGTCAAGTCGCTCGCCGTGTAAACAAAGGTCTCAAACTGTTTTCCATTCATTCCGATACCCGAATGCTGAACAGGCCATACACACGTAAACAAAAAATATGGTTTTTTGCCTTTAACCGTGAAGGCGTCATTCAGTTCGGCGTCACCGCCCTCAGGTTCACAGGCATCTGGAATTTCATGGCTCTTTCCATTCAGATCTATAAGTTTTCCCTTTAGAGTTTGCCCGCGAGCGCCTCCGACCGTTTCGAGCTCTACTTTTCTAGCCGTGTTGAAAACAGGATCCAAGGTATAGACCTTACTTTCCGCCGATGATACAGCCGAATATCCCAAAAATAGACACAGAATAATTTTCTTCATTAATTCAGCTCCGACTCGACCATTCCACGAAGATTATTAAACAAAGCTACCCTTTCAGCCAAACCGATCGTTCCGCCGTTCACCTTCGTGGAAACATCGGCTACGTGGAGAGAAATATTAGCTTCCGTTCGGGTCGCGTAAGAATTCGCGATAAAATTATTCATCCTGTTTGGTGGAAATGGGACAGACCACGTTTTTCTGATAATTACTAAAAACGTGATCTGTTCCCATCCCTACTATTGGTCGTATCAACTACAGCTTTCTCGAGATTTAGCCGACTGTGGAATACGTCCACCCTTTCCGTTTTTTGTCATTTTAGCGATATATTCTTTATAAAGCGGGCACGCGTCGGACTTCATACCTATATCCCAATACGCATCTGCCAAATTCAATATTGCAACGACTCTCTCCGGGAATTTTCTATGAATCTCCTTCAAAAGCAAAGCAGCTAAAACGCTATTTTTATTACGATACAAATAATAGGCATAATCATTTAGCGGCCCGACATTATCATCGGACACTATCAAAGCCAGCTCATACACCAGCTCCTGGGGAATGCTCCTTCTTACTTTATTACCGCCATCATCGACCCCATAAAACAACTCTCCTTTTTCGCCCTGAGGAAGCTTACCAAGGATGTATTTAAAATCTTTCCTGACTTCTACAAGCTGAGCCTCATCATTCAAAGAACTAAAATTAGGCCCATTTTCAGAGAACTGAGAAAACAGCGTGCAACACGCTATACGCTGAACATCAAACTGCTGCGGAAACAAAGCTTCAATTGGTACCTTCTCACCACCCAAGGTATACTTTTCATCCCTACTGGGTTCAACCCATGTAGATTTTTTATAGAGTACCCAATCTTTCTGCGCAGAGCTCCATCTAAAACTATACTGCGTAAGATCAGTATTACGAGTATAAAAATCCAGCAACAACGAGAATTCGCCTGGGAGATAACCTACTGACAGCCCTCCATCTCCAAGTTCAAAATCCCCTGAAACTGACTTGTCGCTCCCGCCTATATCGATAGTGATTCGCGAAACTGTACCGTCATCCTCGAGCGGGCTAACACTATACGAATCGCAGACTCCATCCCCATTTAGATCAGCCTCGCAGCTAGAGTTTGCACTTGCCACTGTTGCCATGAACACGAAAACAAAAAAAACTGCAATTCTCATCATAATGCCCCCCCAAGTGCAAGGATGCGGGTAAATGGGACGGTAAAGGTAAATGGGGACAGACCACGGTTTCACGCATTTCACCCGTTTTTCGGATCATTAATAAAACGTGGTCTGTCCCCATTTCATTATTCAGGTGAGATAGCCATTTTCAGAGTAGATCCATTCAGATAAACGATCGCTTCGCGACCGTTAACATCGATAGGCGTAGGATTCTGAATCATTCCTTCATCACTGGCCCTCGCAATTTTCGTTAGCGTCTTATCCGCAACATTGGCACGCCAAACAGTTTGATCGCCATTCTTGAAATAAAACGTCGGCCTTGATTTGCTCCAAATTGGATTATAAATATTCCAACCAGCATCCGGCTGACCAACCGGAGCTATCGTTTCATACCCTGGGGTATGCGAATAATACGCTTGCAACTTTCCATACTCACCACCCCAGCCGAATGTCAAACCACTCACAGCATTTTCATCAGTATTTGGCCACTGCTGAAACAACAAACTGCTTTCAACCGGCTGCAGCTTGGAGCCGAGTCTATAAACCATCCCCCGCAACTGATTTTTCGAAAGCTGCTGCCGATAGTAAAACGACCCATCCAGAGTTCCCGCAAACCTTTTGCCTTCGTCGTTCGAACCCAAGCTCAGAGCACCATCAAAGCCGATATCTTTCGCAATCGTGTGCAGAACTTGCCTGTCATTGCGATCAACATACTCATAAAGATTGCCCCTGTACGCAATCATCTCTGGATCAAAATGCCCCTCAAATACGATGACATGCAACATGCCTGAAATTGTTTCGGCGGAGATTACAAATCGTTCGACAACCCCCTTTTCATTCGGAAGCCATGCTAAGTCAACGACTTTCCATGAGCGCTCAGACTGCGTATATGGCTTATCACCCAACATCAACTTAATATCTTTCTGGGTCGGCCTAGGCGCAATAAAGATCGGCGACAGAAACTGTATCTGCTGAGCATAAGCATCCTCTAAGCACTCATCTGACTCACAAGCATTACGCTCCGACTCCAGCCAATCGCTTTCGATTATTTGAAAAGCCCGTCGACTCTTTAACGGCTTGAAAAACTCACTCAATTTTTCATCCATTATGGACAAAGATGGAGAATTACAAATTTTCTTTTCTACGTCCGTTGAAGCCTTACCGCAATCGAAACTCGCGGAATGCGCAACCGTACTAAAAAGCAAACAGGCCAACGATAAAATCCCAGAAATTGGAAATATGTTCCTCATTGATTCAGCCATTAATAAAGTCCCAACGGGTGATACAAATTTCAAATGTTAAACCTTTCGGAGCGCGACAAATAAGCCCTTCCCATCGCATTTCGTCGGGCTACGCTAGCATTGACCATAAAGAATCAAGGCGTGGAATATAGCTAGACAAGGAGTCGGATTGAGCCAAACAATATCCGCTCCCTTTTATTGCCAGGATTATCTTAAACTATTTAGAGCCGATCACTTTATCAATATAGATCTTTATCAACCCTGCATTAACATAAGGGAAATGCTGCTCCTCACCTTCTTGATACCCTTCCATCCCACTCAAACTCTTATCAAACCTGACAAGCTTATTCAAAACCAATTTATTCCCCGAACTTTTTTCATACCCATAAACTTGATAAAGGGTTCCGTACGTTCCAATTCCTCTGCTCGTGATTTCCCAAGAAACCAAAACAAGTACATTTTTCTTACCTTTTACTGGGTAAAAGAAAATCGACTCGATTTTTGGATCCGAGCCTGCCACATCATATTTATCAACAAGGCTTCTATTTTTTTTATTATCGGCACCAACAACATCTAAAACCAGAGAAACCGGAAATTCTGCGTTCCCTGTCTGTAAGAAGGAGAGTTCCCCTCCCTTTACAACATTAGTTTTAAACGGGCCCTGTATCACTCGCCCCTGAAGGTAATCTACATCTTGCGCGCTGCTGGAGCTTGCTATAAGAAAAACGAAAGCAAACATGCAAAAACGGAGCATAGCAAATGACCTCTTAGTTGATATTCATTAGTGCAGCAAGGGCTTGGTATCTATTGTTTCTGTCCGTATACCCGTTCTGACCGCCGTTCACCATTTGTGTTACGTCAGCCACACTGCCTGCCTTGGCGACTTCGCACAACTTCGTGCCTCCCTGTCCGGTTTTGGTAAACCAGAAGACAAAAGCGGACTCAACACCATATTCGGTTGAGGAAATCAGCAGATCTGGATTGGCCACGAAATCCTGAATATCCGACGGATTTCGCTGATTATGCACATTAGTAAACCGTTGATACTCGGATTTTCCGGTTACCTGTAGCATGCCACGGCCACGATATCGATAGCCGTCTCGACTAGCCTCATTGCCATTACCCATTCGATCCGCGTAAACGTAACTGGCAAGATTTTCAGCGTTCATCGCGTAATGACTTGTTTCGGACCAAAGCTTGCTTCTCAACACACCAAAATCGCAGCTATCCGTTTGCTCATTATAGCCATTCACATTGTTATGCCGTCGGCACCCATAGGTTTTCTTCATTTGTCGGGCACTATAATTCAAGCCCTCTTCAATAATCCTGAATTGACTTTCATGACCAACTTGGGAAAGAAAATGCGCAATAGCTTTAGGTTGCTCAAGCTTATACGCCGCAGCATACTTATTGAGATACGGCAAAATACTCGAATGATGTGCCTCCGCCCCTGCTGGGTTAGCAGCCCTAAGCATTTCCAAGGTAATCAGATCACGTGGAGCAGTGAAATTTCCGATAAGTGCAATCGGGTGAACATGCCGAACATTTGTATCACTGGTAATTCCATGTTGTCCGACAAGTTTGTCCCACCAGCTCAACTTCTTAATTCTTGCCTTTTCTTCAATCCATTCATTATGTGGCTCTGACTCACTGTGACCCATCAATTCATCAAGAGAATCCCATTTTTCCTGTTTGAATTGCCACTCGTTTTCATAGCGTGTAACCATCTGAGAAATCGGCTGTGCGAACCATGGTTTGCTCAAAGCCTCCTTTATTTCCGAAGGCGTGAGCTTTTTATCACCGTTTCTGTCTAGAATTTTATAAAGGTTTTGCTTTGTAGAACCCTCTTCGGCGTTGCCGATATTAGGCTGATAGTTAACTTGCTCTTCCTCACTAAGACTTTCCTGTGCATGAAGAAACGCGGCCAAATGATCTACGTTACTCCCTGCCTCATCTATAAAGCTAAAACCCTCCCACTCAAACGGTGAATGGCGTGACAACGCAGTATCTGGCTCTGCAAACCAACCACTGATTTCATTCCCTTCAGCATCCCCCAGCAACCCATCCAGACGCCACCAAAGCGTATAGGTAGTGGTTCCACCCATCACAACAGGAACCTTTATCTTTTTTTCAGCGGGCAGCGCTTCCAACACCCCGACTGGGATAAAGAAGTCATATCCAACCTTTTTGTGGGGATCGGTCACTTGCGGAGGTGTAGTTGCACTCATTCCTTGCGTGTGAGTGACCAACGCGCTGCCTTTCGGAATTTTGACCAGCGTTTTTCCAGCGGCAGGCATTCCCGCCGCTTTTTCTTTACTCAACTCGGTGAATGCCTTTACGTCTTCGCAGCTAAAAACCTCAACGTGCAGCAGATTTTTTGGGGCCGAATCCGAATGGTTCTGATATTTGCCTACGTGCCCGATCAGACTCCCCGCCGTAATCGGAAACGGCGTTGTCAGAACATGCACAGCGTCCTTTGCGGCCGGCTCACTTTTGCCTTCAAGGTGCCCCTCCCAGACATACCCAAGCACCTCGGCAGGTGCCAGCGGAGGAACAGCATTCCCGCTGACGATCTCCAACAGTTTCTGGTACTTGCCACGCGTCCCGTCGCTGCCGACTCTGACTTGCGTGCCGTGGGGCAAAATGGCTTTAGCAGCGCCTGACTGGCTTGCAGAAGCGCGAACAACGAGACCTTTTTGAGGTGGATCCATCGGGTCTTTTGCAGAGGTGCCAATGACGTAAGTGTTGGGTGTCGGACCCACCGTCATTTCTCGTTTGAAGACCCAGCCTGCACCGGGCAGAAGATCGGTGTTAGCCGGCGTGACGCTGACCACTTTGAGCCAACCATTTTGTTCTTCGCCCGTCTCGACCACCGTACCCCGGTTCAAAACCGTCAAGACGGTTGCGTACCCCGGCTTACCACGCGGTTCCTGACGAACTCGCAAACCGAGGATTTCGTCGTCGGCCGTTGTTTTGACCTGTAACGCACCACCCCCCCAAAAGGCTGGCCTTGGCAATGCCGGAGTTTCTTCGTAGTTCTTCCACTGCAATAAATGCATGTAAAGACTGAAAAACGTCAGACCGGGACCTGGTGTTGGTGCCGCTGCGGCCGATCCTGCTGGAGCTGGGGATGCAGGCTGCACCGGTACCTCCAAACGGTGTTTGACCAAAACAAAACCAGTCGAAAATGCAGACTCAACCGTACCGTAGACGGATTTCGGGTAAGCGCTATCAATTCGATAAGCAACTACTTCGCCGTCGGCGATGCACCTGACTTCGGTCAAATCCTGCACCAATCCCGAAGCCTCATCGAAATGAACGCCACCATGCCAAAGACCATTGGCTCCTAAAGGGTAGTAACCATCTTTGGCTTTGGCTAACGCCTTGTAGAATTGCTGCGGATCTGTCGCTTCGCCGGTGCCCACTTTCAGGGGATACGACCATTTTTGAATTTTGTTCGTTGTCTCTGTCATGACCAATTACCTGAATTCTGATCCCTGGTGGCTTGGATTGCCGTCGATGTCTTACCCGGAAAAATTGAGCATGCGCTTCGGTTTGCGTTTGACCTGTTCCTCAGACGCATTCAACAACGCCTGATCCATCAAACTCCCCGCCTTATCCTTATCCGCCGCCCCCGGCAGCACCGGCGGTTTGATCCCGATGCCAGTGCCCGACCCGGCCGAACCGCCGGCATTGATCTTCACCACCGGCCCAACCACGGTCACACCACCGCCATCCAGCTTGATGAAACTGCCACCGCCGAGAATCGTCAGCTCGGAGCCGGCCTCAATGACAATCTTGTCCCCAGCCTTGAGGTGAATCTCTTTCCCCACGCTGGTCAGCTGTGCCGTGCCCAGCTTCACATGCTGGTTCTGCCCGACCGTGAGGTGGTCATCCACCTTCGCTTCAACCTTGCGGTCGGACACCGTGGTGCGATGTTCTTCGGCCTTGAGCTCGGTGTAGGTGTTCTTCACCACCGTATCGTGGCGTTCGTTGCCGACGCGGATCTTCTGGTCGTGCTCGACGTTTTCATCCCAATCGCGCTGGGCGTGAATGTAGATCTGCTCGGCGCCTTTCTTGTCTTCGATGCGCAGTTCGTTGTAGCCACCGCCACCCGGGGAGCTGAGGGTTTTGAAGACGCTGCGGGTTTTGTTCGCCGGTAAGGCGTACGGCACCGGGTTTTCCTTGTGGTACAGGCAGCCGGTGACCAGCGGTTGGTCGGGGTCGCCTTCGAGGAAGGTGACGAGGACTTCCATGCCGATGCGCGGGATGGAGATGGCGCCGTATCGGTCGCCGGCCCAGGAGCTGGAAACGCGTAGCCAGCAGCTGGTCTTGTCGTCGGCCTGGCCTTCGCGGTCCCAGTGGAATTGCACTTTGATGCGGCCGTATTGGTCGCAGTGGATTTCTTCGCCTTTGGGGCCGGTGACCATGGCGGTCTGGCTGCCGAGCACGCGCGGTTTCGGGTGTTCGAGGGCCGGGCGGTAGAACACGTCCCACGGGGTGGCGAGGAAGGTGTTGCGGTAGCCCTGGTGGAAGTCGTCTTTGTTGTCGGTGGTGTCGCTGGTCACGCCTTCTTCGAGGACTTGCGGCTGTTTGCCTTCGTGGAAGATTTCGGTGAGCAGCCACAGGTCGTTCCACTCGCTGCGCGGGTGGTCGGACATTTCCATGAAGTGGCCGCTGACCAGTTTGGTCTGGTCGCCGCGACCTTCGGCCTGACGGTAGTCGGCGCGGTGGCGTTCGAGGGCGCGCTGGCTGAGGAACTTGCCGCGTGCGCGATCAATGAAGCGACCCGGGTAGTCATAGTCTTCCAGATCCGGTTCAGTGCTCTCGCCGTCAGGCTTGTACGCGGCTTCCATTTGCAGGCGCGGTTTTTCGAAGTCGTAGTCGCGACGGGTGACGCGGCCGGTACGGGTTTCCAGGCGCAGCTTGAAGCCTTTGATCACCGGTTCGTCGGCGACCATGCCGCTGCCCTGCACATAAGCAGTTGGCTGGCCGAGCTTCTGGAATACGGTCTGGTCGTCGCCGAACACCAGCAGGTGGCCTTTCGGGGTGTGCTGGAAGTGGTAGTGAATGCCTTCCTCTTCGCACAGGCGCTGGACGAAGTGCAGGTCAGTTTCGTCGTACTGAACGCAGTAGTCGCGATCCGGGCACGGTTGGCTGAGCTGGAAGCTGTAGGCGTTGCCTTTGATGCCGTGCTCTTCGAGGATCAGCGCGATGATTTTCGGCGCTGACATCTGCTGGTAGATACGCTGGTTGGTGCGGTGATGCAGGTATTGCAGTTGCGGCACCATCGACACTTTGTAGCGGGTCAGGCGTTTGCCGGCATCGCCCTGGGCGACGCGGTAGATCTGCCCGCGAATGCCCGAGCCCTGTGGATCGAACGCGAGAAATGCCTGCTTGTGCAGCAGCTGTTCCAGGTCCAGGTCAGGGTTTTCGCTGACCAGTTCGAGGTCGAAGCGAAACGGCTGGCTGATGCCTTCGGTGCCGGTGAACGACAGCACTTGCAGGTCGCCGACATAGTCTTCCACCGTCAGGCTGAAGTGGGTCTCGTTAGCTGAGTTGAACATTGTGTGCTCCCTGTTCGAATGTCATCCGTTACGCCCGAAACCGCAGACGTTGCAGCCAGGATGAAGTGGCGCCCAAGGCGTCACGCAGTTGTTCGGCAGTGATGGTGCGCGCTGCCGCATCGAAGCTCAGCGCCGTTTGCAGCGCTGGCCAACAGTATTTCGGTAAGTTTTTCGGGGCTTGCAGTTCGCGCTCCAGGTGCTCGTCGCGGGCCTGGGTCGAGGGCAAGCGGCGGAACGGGTGTTTGCCGCTCGCCAGTTCATAGATCACGCAGGCCACACCGTACACGTCCGCGCTGGCCGACAACGGTTGGCCCTCAAGCAGTTCGGGGGCGGCGTAGCCCGGGGTCCAGGCATTGAAACGCTCGCGGCTCAGGTGCGGCAGACCGGGCAACACGCCCTCCTCTGCCTGACCCAGGCCGAAGTCGAAGAGGCGCAGGCCGTCTTCGCTGAGCATGACGTTGCTCGGTTTCATGTCACCGTGCAGCACGCCACGACCGTGGGCGTAGGCCAGCGTGTCGAGCAGCGGCAGCGCGATGTCACGCAGTTCTTTCCACGGCAGGCCGAGGGGCCGCTCGCAGAGCAATTTGTCCAGGGTCAGGCCACGCATGTATTCCATGGTGATGAAGGCCCGCTGGCAATCGGTGTCGACTTCAAAGGTGTGTGCGCGCACAACGTTGTCGTGGCGCAGGCGTCGGGTCAGGGCGAACTCGCTGTAGAGCAAGGCACTGGCGTCCGGCGATTCGGCAAATTCTTCGCTGAGGATTTTCAGCGCGATGTAAGGGTCGGGATCACCAAACTGTTCGTGCAGCAGATCCCGCGCCCGGTAAACGGCGCCCATGCCTCCGGCCCCGAGCAAGCGCTCAAGGTGGTAGCGACCGGCGAGTACATCCGGCAGTGCACCGATGCTGGCCTTGGTCGGCGCCAGCAAAGGTTCTGCTTTGTTCTCCTTGGCGAAGGCGAAGTAGGTCAGGTTGTTGGCCTGCTCTTCGCTCATCAGCAAGTCATCGATTGGCGATTCGATCTGGCTCATTGGCGGATCACCACGGCAGTCAGGTTGTCGCGCGCGGCGCCGCGCAGGGCGCCGTCGAACAAACGTTCCAGCGCCACGTGCGGCGCGCTGAGGCTGAGGGCGTTGCCGAGGGCATCGCTGCTCAGGCCCTGATACAAACCATCGCTGCAAAGCAAAAACGCATCGCCCGGATACACCTCGAGTTCCAGCACATCCAGGGTCAGTTGTTCGGCGGCACCGACGGCCCGGGTCAACGCCTGAGCCGCCGGGTGCGCTGCCGCTTGTTCGACGCTCATTTGCTGTTCGTCGATCAGTTGCTGCTGCAGCGAATGATCCTTGGACAGCTGATACAGCCGCTGCCCGCGCCACATGTAGCAACGGCTGTCGCCGGCCCAGATGCAGGCCGCGCGATTGCCTTCCACCAGCAGCGCCACGACGGTGCTGCCCATGATGCTGTCGTGACGCCCGGCGGTCACCGTCAACTCCTGCCCCAGACGCCGGTTCAGCCAGTGCAGGCACTGGCGGATGGCTTTGAGGCGTTCGTCGAAGTCCTCGTGTTGCGGCAGTTCAGCCAGACTGGCGACGATCAACTGGCTGGCGATGTCGCCACCCTGATGACCGCCCATACCGTCCGCGACCACCCACAGCCCCTGCTGTGGCGAGTCGAGGAAGGCATCTTCGTTGCGCGCCCGCACCTTGCCCGGGTCGGTGCGCGCCGCGCTGCGCCAGGTACTGGCCAGCAGCATCAGAGCTGCACCGGCATACGGAAGGTGCGCAGTACGCCCATGTCGAACGGGTTCGGCGTGCGCTGGCTGGTCAGCAGGTAGTTGGCGCGCAGGCCGCCCACGTCGGCTTTCAGCACCAGCACGTCGCGACCGCTCAGGTACTCGGTCTGCATCAGGTCGAACAGGCGGAACAGCGACCATGGGCCGGAGTTTTTCTCGATGCCGATCGGGCGCCCGGCCATTTTGTCCATGACCAGACTGGTACGGCCATCTTCAGCATCGGTCGGCCATTTGAACGACATTGGCAGGATCGGACCGTGGCGGTATTCCATGGTCTTGTCGCCGAACTTGAACTCGGAACGGCTGACCGCCGGATCGAGGGTGTACGGCTCCAGTTTGAACTGCACGGTCGGCTCGGCCGGGTTGATCGAGAAGAAGCTCTGACGAATCGTCAGCGCGGCGGCCATCTGATCGAGGTAGACCTTGGACACCGGCAGGCTGTGACCGTCGACGCTGCGCATACGGTAGTTGCCCGGATCACCGCTGACGAACGGACGCATGTAGCTGTCGAAGAAGCGGTCGACGGTGCCCTGAGCCCGGAAGAACTCGCGGAAATCGCTGATCGCCACGTCGCTGGTGCTTGAAGCGCTGAACGGATAACGCTTGCTGATGGTTTTGCCATACACGCTGTACAGCTCGTTCTGATAACGACCGTTCAGGTATTGGTAGGCATCGTTGAGCACCAGACGCCACGAGTCTTCGGCCAACACGTTGAACCACACGCTGAGCGGGCGCGGCAGACGACTCGAGGCATTACGCAGGTTGGTCAGCGCATCGCGCTGGCCGCTCATGCGGGTTTTCGCCAGTTCGAACGCGGCTTGCTCCGGCGTGCTGGAACGGGCCAGGCCGGCCAGTTGCAGTTGCAGGTCGTTGAGCGCACTCAGCGCAGGGGTCAGATCCGCAGCTGGGCCGTTGTTATCATCGAGCAAACGATGCAGCGGTTCGAAGCGACGTTGCAGCGACTTCTTGGCGGTGTCCGGCAGGTTTTTCGCGACGTTCATCGCCGAAGCCTTGTCCGCGACCGCAGACGCCAGTTTGCCGACCTTGCCCAGTTTGCCTTTCTGCCCGGCCAGTGCATCGGCAGCATCACCGGCTTCGTCAACCGGATCGGCGGCTGCCGGGAAGCGCGTGTTCTCGCGTACTTCGGTAAGCAATGCCAGCACCGGCGAGTTGGCCGAGGTCAGGCCCGCCAGTTGCTCGGCGCCTTCACCGGCGTCGCTGATCGGCGGCAGTGCAACCTGGCCAACCGCTTCGCTCCAGTAGTTGGCGTAGTCGCGGAAGTACAGTTGCTCCAGTTCGACCATCAGGCGACGCAAGTCCATGTCGCTGATGCCCGCGCCTTCGCCCAGCACCCAGTTGTCACGCAGGATATCGGTCACCAGCGCCGAGCCCTGAACCGAGAAATACTGCTGATAACCGGATTGCGTGTAGAACCCCGGAATCACGTATTCGGTGCCGATGAACAGCGAGCCCTGCGGGCCAAGGTGCTGGCTGAAACGGTATTCCGGCAGGTTGCGTGCCTGCTCGCGGAGCATGCGGTAAACCACGGTGGCCAGCGATTCGGCACGCAGAACCTGACGTGCCTGCGTCACCAACTGATCGTTCAGCGGGTAGATGAACGGCTGCTTCAGCAGACGCTCCAGATGCGTGCTCAAACCATTCTGCACTGCGGTGTTGCCGGTGTAGCGCTGCGACCAGTCAGTGGCGACCCAGTCTTTGAGCCAGGCCGCATCACGTCGATCCTTCATGTTCAGCATCAGGTAGGCGCGCAGGCTGTTGATCAGCTTTTCGCGGTCCTTCATGTTGGCGCGGATCTGCCCTTCGAGCATCGTCGCGACCCGTGGTAGCAGTTGCGCTTCAAGCTCGCGCTCGTAGGCTTGCTTGACCACCGGATTGACGTCTTCGCCCTGATACAGACCACCCCGTTCGTGGTACGAAACGTCGCCCTTCTTCGGGAACGCCTGCGTTGCGGCGTAGCTGGTGTCGAGGGTTTTCAGCACGCCCATCGCGTCATCGCGCGGGGTCAGTGCCGAACGCTGCTGAGTCCAGTTCTGCGCCAGCGAACGGAGGTTTTCCAGCCGCTCGTAGTTGGCCGAGAAACCGCCCGCCCAGAGCATGCCGAACAATGCCAGCGCCGCCAGTGCGCCGACGTACAACGCACGCTGTCCCCAATGAATGCGGCTGCGTTCGCGCTTGTCCAGACCGGCCAGATCGGCCTCGGGGAAAATCACCTGGCTGAGCAGATGATGAATGAAGCGCGAGCGACCGCTGCGCAGGGTCGGCAGTACACCGGCATTCAAGCCGAGGCTGGCGCCAATGCCGGCGGTGGTCGCGTCCATTTCCTGGGTCAGGTGCGGTGCGCTGGTCAGGTAGAAACCGCGCAGTTGCGTTGCACGCTGGTAACGGTTGCCGGTGAACGCCATGTCGACGAACAGGCACAGGCGCTCGCCGATCTGCCCCAGTTGATGCGGGAAGTCGAGGATGCGGCCACGGCGCTGGGTGTCGCGCTCGGAGTGCATGCGCATGATCACTTGGCTGTTGAGGCGACGCAGCAGTTCTTCGAACTCGTTGCGCAGCACCGTGACGTCGGTGCCGACCTGTTCCTTGCGGAAACTGGTGCCCAGCACTTGATCGCTTTCTTCGCGGGTCAGTTGATCGAAGAACTCGTCGAAGCCCAGCAGCTTGTCAGCCTTGCTCAGCACCAGATACACCGGCACGTCGACGTGCAGCTTCTGATAAACGTCTTGCAGGCGCGCACGCACCTGGCGTGCCAGGGCGTCGATGTCCTGCTCGCTGCCGCCGGTGAGGGTTTCCACCGGAATAGTCACCAGTACGCCGTTCAACGGACGGCCGCGACGACGCTTGCGCAGCAGTTCCAGCAAGGTGCGCCAGGCACTGCCGTCGACTTCGGCGTCCGCTTGGGTCATGTAGCGCCCGGCGGTGTCGATCAGCACGCCATGGTCGGCGAAATACCAGTCGCAGTGACGGGTGCCGTGGGTGTCGCGGGTCAGCTTGCGGTCGATCTTGTTGATCGGGAATTCCAGCCCGGAAAAGTCCAGCAGGCTGGTCTTGCCGCTGGCCTGCGGGCCGATCAGCAGATACCACGGCAAGTCACTGCGCCAGCGCTCGCTGCGGCCGCGATACAGGCTCGAGGTCTTGAGGGTTTTCAGCGCGTCCTTGAAGCGTGCCTTCAGCTCTTTCTGCTCTTCGTCGATCTGTTCTTCGCGACGAATGCGATCCTGACCGTCCTCGGTTTCTTCGACGGCTTTCTTGCGGATACCCGCGCGCCAGCTGACGAAGACCATGGTCAGGCCCCAGATCAGGAACAGCACGGCGATGGTCAGCAGGCGAGAGGTCGGGCTCTCCCAGAACTTGTAGTCATCCACCGCCAACAACGGGCCGACGAACCACACCAGCAGCGCCACGAACAGCACCAGCAGCAAGGTCCAGACCCAGGTCTGGCGCAGGAAGGCGCCGACTTTCTTGAAAAACTTTTTCATCACACGTCCCTGTTTACGGCTGCGACTGCGGTTGCACCGCGGCTGGATCGATCGGCTGATACGGTTGCAGAACGGTGTCGCGCTGCTCGCCCAAGACCCAGGCGAAGCCCGAATACATCACCACCAGGCAAACGAATGTGAACAACACCACCATCCACGCCGGCACGATGCGCACCAGGCTGCGGCGCTGGTCGTTGAGGCCTTCCCAGTGCGGCGACAACTCGCGCGGCACGTCGCCACGCAACTGACGGATCTGCCGGTACAAAGCGTCGCGAATGCCTTCGAGTTCGAGCATGCCGCGTGCCTGCACGCGGTACTTGCCCTCGAAACCGAGGGACAGGCACAGGTACATCAGCTCAAGCATCGGCAAATGCTTGACCGGGTTTTTCGACAGCCGATCAAGCAGCTGGAAAAACTTCTCACCGCCGAAGGTTTCGTTGTGAAAGCTGCTGAGCAGGCTCATCTGCGACCACTCGCTCTCGTTGCCCCACGGCGTGGTCACCACCGCTTCGTCGACCACGGTGCAGAGCACGTATCGCGCGGCCATGACCTGGCTGCTTTCGGCGCCGTTGTGCAGGGCGCGCACTTCAAACAGTTTGAGCCCGGCGGTCAGGCGCTCGTTGAGCGCGTAGAGGTCTTCACGGGTGTCGCTGTGCTTGAGGCGCACCACTTCCGAAAGCAGCTCGGAAGACGCCGCCACCAGCGAGTTGAGGCTGATGTTGAACGCCTCCGCCGGGCGCACGCGCGCGGCGTAGATCATGCGTTCTTCCAGTTGCTCGAAGCGCGGTGGCGCGGCGAAGTCGGTCAGCGGACTCGACGCCGGTCCGTGGCCCTGACGGTCGAGCAGGACCGTTTTGTCGTCCTGGCTGTATTCCGTTTCCTTGATCATGTCGGTCAGTTCCTGATGGCCCAGAATTTCAGTTCAAGCTCGGCGAATTCGCCGGACACGTGGAACGCGAAGCCGCCGGAGCGCTCGAGTTGCGCCAGGTCTTCGGAACTGAGTTCGAGGATGAAATAGGTTTTGTTCGAGTGGAACGCGATCTGCCGCGGGGCCACCGGCAACGGTTTGACCTTGATCCCCGGCAAGTGCAGGTTGACCAGTTGGCGGATGCGCTCCACCGGGCCGACCTTGAGGTGCGCCGGCAAGCGGTGGCGCAGTTCTTCGGAATCGCAGTTGGCACTGGCTGCCAGCACGAACGACGCCGAGCCGAGCAGTTTGTGATCGTGCAACGGCGACACGATGATGCCGTACTGACGCGCTTGCAGGATGAGCTCGATGGCGTGCTGTTCAAGCACCATCGACAGCACCTGACGAATCGCTTCCATCAGTTTGCGGAAGCTGCCGCCCTGATCGGCGTGGGAGTAGCGGCTGTCCAGACGCGGGCGTTTGCTCTCGCCGGAGAACGTCGCCAGATCGCCGAGCATGGTCAGCAGCGTGCGGTACAACTCTTCCGGGTGAACCTGCTCCAGGCCCAGATAGTGGCGCAGCAGCAGTTCGGTGCGGTTGATCAGTTGCAGCATCATGAAGTCGCCGACTTCCGCGCCGCCGACCTTGCCGTTGGAACGGATCCGCTCAGCAATCGTGTCGCCACGATGGTTGAGCATGCTGATGACTTCTTTCAGGCACGACAGCAAATAGCTGGAGGCGTGGGCCTGAATGTAGGTCGGCACGAAATCCGGATCGAGGCTGATCACGCCGTCGGGCGTAGTGTCGAGCACGTCGCAGATCTTCAGCTTCACGTAGGCCTGATCACTCTGCTGCTCGCCGAGCAACAGTTTGAAATCCGGGCGACCGCAGCTGACCTGGCTGGCGGAGTCGTCGCCGGCGTTGGAGTCAGCCACTTCGGCGTCGTATGCGGTGTAACGCGCGAGCACGTCGGATTGCTCCGGTCGGCGCGACTCGATGTGGTTACCGGTGACCAGCGGCAGCGCCAGATAGATCGGCGTATTGCCGGTGTTCGGTGGCACGTCCAGCGCCAGTGGTTCGGTGTTGCCGCCGAGTTCGAACAGGCTACCGTCCGGCAAAATCCCCGAGGCTTCACTGATCACCAGTTTGCCCATGTTGAGGAACTGCAGGTCGATCTCCAGATTGAGGAAACCCCAGGTGTAACCGCCCAGCAACTGGGTGCGGGTTTTCATCTGGTGATCGTAATAGCGATCGTTGTGCTGGAAGTGCTGTGGACGCAGCAGCATGCCTTCCTGCCAAATGACTTTATGGGTATTCATGATCAGTCATCCGCCTTGGCGAGCACTTGATTAGTGTTACGGATACCGGTCTGGTCCAGAGTCAGATCAACCTCGGTGACTTCCAGCGGCGTGATCTGAACCGTGTGGCGCCATTGGGTTTCCGGCAGGTCGCGGTACGCGGCGAGAACGCCAACATAAAGGCTGCCCTCTTCCACCTTGAGCTTCATCTCCACGGTTTCACCCGGGCGCAGTTCGAGTTCTTCGCTGGCCACCAGATCCGGGTTGAGGGATTCCTTCGCGCGCTCGTACAGGCTGAAGAAGTCAGCGTTCTCGAATGTCACCGGGTGCTTGAGTTCGAACAGGCGCACGACAATCGGTGACGGACGACCGTTGAGGTCCGGGTTGAGCTGATCGCTGCCGGTCAGTTTCAGGTTGATCTTGGTCACTTTCGAGTACGGCGACAGCGACGAGCAACCGGCGAGCAGCACCAGCACGGTGAGCGCAGTCAGCGTCTTGAAAAAAGCGGTCGAGCGGCGAGACATGCGCATCATCCTTGGTGGTCGGTGTGTAGGGTGGAGATCAGACGGATCTGTTCTTCGTAGGCCTGAGCAAAGTCGCGGGCCAGCAAGCGCTCGCTCCAGTCATCGTCCTGACGCAGAGCCTGGTGATAACGGCCGAACGCTCTCCAGCGCCCGCCGGACGTCGCGATCAGAGGTTTGTTGTCGCGCTCGAAACGCAGGGTCAGTTGCTCCGGCGAGAAGTGCTCCAGCGTGCCGCGCACCGCAGCGCGGCTGGCGGTGAGCAACGCCACTTGGTGCGCCTGCAGATCGCGGAACGCACGGGAGATGGCTTGCTCGGCGGGCAGATGCCCGGGCTTGCTTGGCTGCAACAGAATCTGCAGTGCTTCGCTCGGATCGACGGCGAATTTCAGCGGGTTCTTGTTGGTGCCTTGCACGGTGGTCTGCGCCAGACGCAGTTCGTTTTTCAGCTCCGAACGGGTGCGCAGACTCTGCTGCAAACCGCCGATGCTCTGCCGCAGCAAACGCGCAGCGTTCAGCGCCAGCGCTTCGCGCTCGTCGTGGCCGAGGCCTTTGACGTCCACGCCCAACGCAGCACCGAAGTGCTCCCAGAAACCTTCGCTTTGACGCTCGACGGCTTTCGGTGCCGGAGCAGGCTCAGGTTCGGCGGGAGCGGCGATCAGCTCAGGCACCATCAGGCTTTCCATGTCGATGCGCGCATAGTCGGCACGCTGACGGGAGTCCTCAGGTTGGGTGTTCGGCGCCAGAAACTCATCGATTTCCGAGTACACGCGCTCTTGCTGTTCAAGGGCGTTGAGTGGATCGAGATCGAGGAACGCATCGTCCGGGATGATGCTGCCGGCTGCGCGCGGACGGCCAACTTCGCCGTCGAAGGTGGCCGGGTCACGCACCAGACGTGCACGAATCTCGAAGTCGCCCAGCACGTAGGTGCTGCCGTGTTCGATGCGCACCGGTTCACCCTTGTTCAGGCGTGCGCCGTTGCTGCCGTCCTGGACACCGTTGCTGCTGGTGTCGGTGAGGAAAAACGTGCCTTCGCGGTAGCTGACAATCGCGTGGTGATTGGACAGATGACGCTTGCGGTCAGGGATGATCCAGTCGCAGTCCTCGCCCCGCCCGATCACGCCGCCGGCCTGTTTGAAGGTCCTCTGGCACAACTCCGTGGGCACGAACTGCTTGGTGTTCAGCATTTCGAAAACCAATTCCATGTTTGATGCTCCTTGCGGTCACTTGCCGCGATTGACCGCTTGCGGATCACCCAACGGGCGATAGTCGTTGTCGTTGAATTTGTAATTGCCGCTACAGCCGCCAAGGCCGCATAGAACGACGAGGGTCAGCAGGACGGCGTGCCAGTGACGAACAGACATCAGAGGGTCTCCAGGGGTAGACAAAGCACAAAGCGCCGACCCTTGCGGGCGGCGCTGTTATAAGCGAATTCGTTATTTTGGAAGGCTCTAAACCGTGGCTTGGAGCCGATCCAGGGAGGTGCCACAGGGGAATTTTGCAGCTCAAGAAAATTCTTCAGATCAACCATCGAAATCACCCAGGTTGATGTTCAACCGGCCGAGGCGGTACAGCAGCGTGCGCCGGGGCAGGCCCAGTTCGCGGGCGGCAAGGGTCTGGTTGCCGTCGTTCTTGCGCAGGCAATCGAGCAATAACGTGCGTTCGACCTGCTCCAGACGTTCGCGCAGATTCAGGCTGCTGTTGTCTTCGGGCATCGGCTCCATGCGCAGGGCGAAATGCTCGGCCAGCAACTCGCCGCCCTCGCACAACAGCACCGCGCGCTCGACCAGCGCTTTCAGTTCGCGGACATTGCCGGGAAAGGTGTAACCGCACAGGTGTTCGAGCGCCGCCTCCGACCAGCGCACCGGATCACGCTGCAGGAAGGTGCAGGTTTTCTCGGCAAAGTGCCGGGCCAGATCGAGGATGTCGCCTTCGCGCTGACGCAAGGCTGGCAGTTCGATCGGGAATTGCGCGAGGCGGTAGTACAAGTCCTCGCGGAACTTGCCTTCGCTGACCAGCACCGACAGATCACGGTGAGTGGCGGCAATGATGCGCACATCGATCTTGTGCGTGTCGTTGGAACCCAAGGGGCGAATCTCGCCTTCCTGCAACACACGCAGAATCTTCGCTTGCAGCGACAGCGGCATGTCACCGATTTCATCCAGCAACAGGGTGCCGCCATTGGCCGCATCGAACAGCCCGGCGCGGTCACGGTCAGCGCCGGTGAACGCGCCTTTGCGGTAACCGAACAATTCGCTTTCAAGCAGGTTCTCGGGGAACGCCGCGCAGTTCTGCACGATGAACGCCTGGGAACGGCGCGGGCCGCAATCGTGAATCGCCCGCGCCACGACTTCCTTGCCGGTGCCGGTTTCACCGCGCAACAGCACCGTGTACGGGCTGTGCAGGACTTTGCTGATCAACGAGTAGGTCTGGCGCATCGCAGCGCTTTTGCCGATCAGGCCATAACCGCTGGCACTCGGCAAAGTGCGGACGGCCGGCGCGGCAGCGTCCAGCGGCTGACGCAGACGTTGCAGTAAGTGCAACTGGCCGAGTACGAACGAGCCGAGCTGGCCGAGGGAATCGGCGAAGCCTTGCAGATTGATGCGACGACGGCTGGCGCAAAGCAACAGGCCTTCGACAGCCTTCTGCTGATTGACCAGCGGGACACACAACAGCGACTGCCACGGCGCGGACGACGCCGGCAGAAAACTGGTTTCGTGCAGGCTGCCGCCCAGGTCGTCGAAGCTCACCACGCGGTTCTGGCACAGGGCGAACTGCAGCAGTTGCTCGCCGTTGTAATCCGCCGGCAGGCTCGCTGCCTGACGCGGTTGCAGCGTGCCGTCGAGGCATTCGGCATTCATACCCAGGCACGTGTGAGTGGCGTCGAGCAGATACAGCTGCGTCAGTTCGCAACCGCTCAGCTCGGCCAGCCCACGCACGAAGTCACCCAGCAACGCAGCACCGTCCGCCGCGCGCGACAGACTGGCGAACTGCGCCAGCAACGCTTCGGCGTAAACCAGTGGCTGCGGCACTTGAGTGAACATCACACCCACCTCAGGCGAACTCGCACATCACGCTGGCGTTGCCGTCGAGCGTGGCATGCACACGTTTGAGGCTTTCACCGGTCGCCATCGCGTCGAGCAGACGATCCGCCACCAGCGGCAGCACGTGCTGATCGAGCAAGTGGTCGATCAGACGCGCGCCGCTTTCGCTCTGCGTGCACCGTTCGGACAGGTGATCGACGAGGTTCTGGCACCAGCTGAAATCCAGCTGACGACGGTTGAGGCGCTCGCCGAGACGGCCGAGCTTGATCTCGATCAGCTCGCGCAGCACCGGGCCACCGACCGGGTAGTACGGCACCACTTTCATCCGCGCCAGCAGCGCCGGTTTGAAGTGTTTGCTGAGCACCGGGCGAATGGTTTCTTCCAGCACTTCGGCGGTCGGACGCGCGCCGTCTTCGCAGAGGTCGCTGATCTTGTCGCTGCCCAGGTTCGAGGTCATCAGGATCAGTGTGTTGCGGAAGTCGATCTCGCGACCCTCGCCGTCGTTGGCCACGCCTTTGTCGAAGATTTGGTAGAACAGGTTGAGCACGTCCGGATCAGCCTTTTCGACTTCATCGAGCAGCACCACCGAGTACGGCTTCTGCCGCACGGCTTCGGTGAGCATGCCGCCCTCGCCGTAGCCGACGTAGCCCGGTGGCGCACCAATGAGGCGGGAGACCGTGTGCTTCTCTTGGAACTCGGACATGTTGATGGTGGTGATGAAACGGTCGCCGCCGTACAACAGATCGGCGAGTGCCAGTGCGGTTTCGGTCTTGCCGACGCCGCTCGGGCCGACCAGCAGGAACACACCGACCGGCGCGTCAGGCTTGTTCAAGCCAGCCGCTGTGGCGCGCATCGAGCGATCCAGCGCGTGCACGGCTTGTTCCTGACCACGGATGCGGGTGCGCAGGTCGGTGGCGAAACTGGCGACCTTGGCGTTGTGCTCGCGGGCCAGTTGCGCCAGCGGCACGCCTGTCCAGGCGCTGATCACTTCGGCCACCAGACGCGGGCAGACTTCGAAGCTGACCAGACGCTCCTTGACCTGAGCAGCAGTCAACTCGCTGTGTGTCTTGTTCAATTCGGCTTCCAGCGCTTCGACGCTTTGGCCTTCTTCGACTTCAGCAACGACGTTTTCGATCACGGTGCCTTCGGCGTCTTCTTCAACGGTCACCGTCGGCTCGACGGCAGCAGCCTCGCGGGCCTTGGCCAGTTGCTGACGCAGCTCCAGCAGGCGCTCGGCCAGCGCTTTCTGTTCAGTCCACAGGGTTTCCAGCGCGACCATCTCGCTTTCGGCTTCGTCCAGGCGCGCTTCCAGTGCATCCAGTGCTTCGTGGTCAATCAGCAGACCGGCTTCGGCATCGCGGCGCAGCGCCTGACGCTGACGGCCACCTTCCGCCAGTTCGCCACGCAGACGCTCCAGGCTTTCCGGGGCAGCGGCGAGGCTGATGCGCACGCGGGCACACGCGGTGTCGAGCACATCAACGGCTTTGTCCGGCAGTTGCCGGCCGGCCAGATAACGCGCGGACAATTCAGCCGCCGACACCACCGCGTCATCGCGCAGGTAGATGCCGTGGCTCTTCTCGTAAACCTGCGCCAGACCTCGGAGGATGGTCACCGCTTCATTCACGGTCGGTTCGTGCAATTGCACCGGTTGGAAACGACGGGCCAGCGCCGGGTCTTTCTCGAAGTATTTCTTGTACTCGGCCCAAGTGGTGGCGGCGATGGTGCGCAGTTCGCCACGGGCCAGTGCCGGTTTCAGCAGGTTGGCGGCATCGGAACCGCCGGCATTGCCGCCCGCGCCGATCAGGGTGTGGGCTTCGTCGATGAACAGGATGATCGGTTTAGGCGACGCTTTGACTTCATCGATCACGCCTTTGAGACGACGCTCGAATTCACCTTTGACGCTGGCGCCAGCCTGCAGCAGGCCCATGTCCAGCGACAGCAGCTCAACGCCCTTGAGCACTTGCGGCACTTCACCGGCGGCGATGCGCGAGGCCAGGCCTTCGACGATGGCGGTCTTGCCGACACCGGCCTCGCCGACCACGATCGGGTTGTTCTTGCGCCGACGGGCGAGGATGTCCACCATCTGTCGAATCGCGCCGTCACGGCACAGCACCGGGTCGAGTTTGCCGTCACGGGCCTGTTGGGTCAGGTTGTGAGTGAAGCGCTGCAACAGCGATTCGCCCTGCGCGGCCGGTTTGCCATTGGCCGCCGGTTGCTCCTGTTGCGACAGGGCAAACTCCTTCAGGCGATCAATGTTCAGTTTGGCGAGCAGCGGCTGATAACGACTGCCAGCGTAGCGCATCGGATTGCGCAGCAACGCAAGAATCAGCGCGGCGTCTTCGACCGAGGTCTGGCCCAGTTCGAGGTTGGCCACCAGCAGCGCATCTTGCAGCCACTGCACCAGTTCCGGGGCAAACACCGGGTTGCGCGAAGCGCTGTGTTCAACCCGTGATTGCAGTGCGGCGCTCAGCTCGCCGGCGTCGACGTCAGCATCCTGCAGTGCGCGCGTGAGCAGGCCGTTCGGGCGCTCCAGCAAGCCGAGCAGCAAGTCTTCGACGAGGATTTTGCTGCCGCCACGGGCCACGCAACGCTCGGCGGAACGCTCCAGATCACGACGGGTTTCGGCGTCCAGCGCCTGGATGAGTTGTTGCAGGTCTACGTTGATCATGGCTCACGTCCTTAATGAATTTTGCTGCCCAGGGTTACCACGCCGTCCGCTTTTTCGCGGCCCAGCCAACTGGTCCAACCGAGGCGACAGGCGTTCTGCTCACCGATGCGCAGTTCGCGGATTTCTTCCTGGCGCAGGACCAGGCGAATGTCGTAATCGAGCGGGTCACGCAAGGTGAATCGCACCAGCGCGCAAAGCGGCTGGTAGCCGAAACCGATGGGCAGGAATTCATGGAATCGCTGCCAGTCGAGTTCGGTGATGTGAATGCGGAATTTGCCGCTGCGGTCGCGCACGTGCTCGCCGAGCACCAGGTCCTCACCGAGCAGGCTGTTGGCGCGGCCGAGGCGGTTGCGCTGCTCCTCAAGGATTTCCACGCGGCGCTCGATGCACTGCTCGATGACCAGGTCTTCATGTTTGAAGTAGTAACGCAGCACGGCTTCGATCAGCGCCGCCGAGTGCGCCCGCAAACTGAGCAGGCCGAGGTACGGCAGCAGGCGTTTCCAGTTGAGTTCCTTGGCCTTGCGGATCTCGTCGCCACCCAGACCGATCAGTGCGAACAGCTGCGACGAGAACGGGTCGAGCGCGCCGCTCTGGAAGCTTGCGCGATAGCGGTATTTGCGCCAGATCGGCAGCATCAGTCGCTGCAGGCGATGGTGGAACAGGTCGAGGAAGTTACGCGTCGGGTTGCCGTCCTCGCTGTCACCCAACGCCTGTTCGCCGTAGAACGCCGGCAGCGGCGAGCCAGAACCGACCAGACCGATCAGGTTGAAACGCATGCGCGCGCGCATCTGCCCGTGTTCTTCGAAAAACTCGACGCGATCGACATCGCTGCGCGGAAAGCCCAGGCTCGGGTTGGCCTGAAACTCCACGTGGTCGTACAAATCGTCTTCGCTCAGGTACGGGTGCGCCTCGCGCAGCCGGTCGATCACCAGCAGCACGGCCTGAAACAGCGAGTACTCGCGTATTACCTTCGTCAGCCCGCTTAAAGCAGGGGCTGCAGGCCCATACGTGGTGTCCATTGGTACACCTCTCCCTGTGTGCTTTTTACGCGCAGCTCATGGAATGAATTGAGACTGGCGTAAAGCGCGAAAAACTCGTTAAGAACCGAAGCGAAAACGAACAAGTCGCCTTCGCCGATATACCCTTCCGGGTCGATGGTCAGTTCGGTGCGCAAACCACGCACCGGCAAGCCGCGGTGCAAGCGGTCAACGTGGTGATGCTTGATGTGCTTGAGGCCGCCGAGCAGGCGTTTGCTGACCTTCTCCGCGTGCTGGTCGTAATAGCGCGGCAAGTCGTATGTTTCGAGAATCACCTTCAACGCATTGACGTCGGCCAGCGACAGATAGTTGAGCGACATGTTGCTGATCAGCTTCCACAGGAAGTCACGGTTCAGCGGCGGCGCAAAACTGGAAGTCGCCGGGGTGATGTTGCGGAAGCTCAAGAACTCCGGCGTCTCTTCGCAGGCCATGCAGATGTCACCTAGCTTGAGCTTGCGCGGCAGGTTCTGGTTGGTGCAGATCAGCTCGATCGACAGGGTCTCGTGAGCTTCCGTGTGGCGGATGCCGAAGCTAAGGTAAGTGTCGAGGCCGTCGTGCAGCAGCGATGAACGCTGACGAATGCTGTAATGCGGACGGCTGTTGGGCACGTCGAAACTCGGGTCGTGCTCGAACGATTCGAACGGCACGTACTCCTGATAGCCGAGGCCGCCGGGCTTCCAGCCCGTCACGGTTTCCACCGAGAACACACCGCAGTTCTCCAGATCGAATTCCGCCGGCAGTAGCAGGTATTCGTCCTGTTTGCCGTCGAGGCGAATCGGCAGTGCATCGTGGGCGAACAGGTTGGCAATCGGCGTGCAGAACAGCTTCACGTTGTCCAGGGTCGGACGCATGCGCATGATGCCGCTCTTGCGAATATCGAAGCGCAATTCGAGGCCGCGCATCTGCTTGAGCGTGTCTTCCGGCAACGCCTTGAGAATGTCGAGGCCGTGGACGTCGACGAACAGGAACTTGTCCTGGAAGGCGAAGTATTCCTGCAGGTAGCGATAGCCCCGGAAGGTGTTCAGCGGATACGGGATCAACGCCTCTTCTTCGGCAAAGCCCACCGGTTTGACCCGGTCACCGGGAATCTTGAACGCCATCGGCTTGCCGCTGACACCATCGATGGGCTTGCCGGCGCCGTCGAGCGGGATCAGTTCGATGCCTTCGAGGTTGCGCAGCAGGCTCAAATACAACATCTGGCTGATGTAGCGCTCACCGGCAAAGTGCAGGCGCAGCTTGCTCAGTTCCAGCTCGCCGAGGTGGCCGTCGGCGCTCATTTCCAGACGCAGGCTGAGCAGCGAACCGTCGCCCTTTACCGAGTAATTCAACGCCGCCAGATCCAGCGGCAACACTTCGGTCGGGTAGCAGGTGCGGAAGCGGCAACGCACGTCTTCGATCGGCTTGCTTTCAATCGGCGTATCACGCTCGACCCGCAATGCAGGCCCGGAACGCTTGAGCGGATCGAACTGCAAAATGCTGAACGCCGGCAGCGGGCGCATGTAGTTCGGCCACAGCAATTGCATCAGGGAATGGCTGAGCTCCGGCAACTCGTCATCGAGTTTCTGGCGCAGACGCCCGGTCAGGAACGCAAAGCCTTCGAGCAACCGCTCCACGTCCGGATCCCGCCCGGCCTGCCCCAGATACGGCGCCAGCGCCGGACTACGCTCGGCGAAACGGCGACCGAGCTGGCGCAGTGCGGTGAGTTCGCTTTGGTAGTAGTGGTTAAAGGACACGGGTTACCTGCCTGGTAGTGGAACTCATGAAAAACATCCTGTAGGGCACAATCGTCATTGCGCACATACGTCAGCTCTTTGCGAAGCGGTGACGGATGTCGATTGCCGAATGAACGATCGCCTTTCCCAGCGCAGCTCAACGACCTGCGTGGTTAGAATCGCCAGCAACGTCACCCCGCCCTGGGCTACGGTGTAGAACAGCGCTCGTAGTGGGTTGTCAGGCACCATCATGAACAGAATCCAGGCAACCATTAGTGTGAGCAGGCCGAGCTTGGCCCATAGTTTCGGGATAATTGCGGCCAGCGCGTTCACCCCGAAAAAGATGTAAATGAACATGTAGTGAGCAATACCGATCGCCACCCCACGGGTAGTAAATCCGCCGTTAAACGCCTTGTAGGCCACAACGACTGCGTTGTTCAGAAATACGTAGGCCACGCATCCCACCGCGTGAATCACCAGACACAGAGCAAGGCGCACGTAGATATTCATTGCTGCGCAATTCCCTGTTTTTGCGGCGTGATCGCGACGCCCGTGTACAGATAGAGCTCGACGCCATCGTAGCCGCCGACAGCTGCGGCGCTGAGAGGATAACTGTCTCGGGTGCCGTACCGAACCCAGCCTTCAGTCCACATACCGCCACTCTCGTGACGAATCTCCACGTAATAATCCGGCGCCTCACTCCTGGTAACTTCAACGAATACCCCGCCGTCCTCGGCACCCACCCACAACGCATTTGGATGCGCGAACAGCTTCGGCTTCGTCGAACTTTCCATTCGCAGCAGCAGCGTGAAGCCAACCAGAATCGTCAGCAAACCAACCGCGCACAGAAAAGCGACAAGGCACTGCCACACTCTGAGCTTCATCGAGCCAGTCTGGAAAAAATTCATGGGCAGAAAGAACCATCTGCCCTGATCATTTCTTCGCACCTTGTTTCGCACTGCACCATGTATTGAAATTCGAGGGATCAAATCCCTGACATACATTTGTTTTGGAAATAAATATGTACGGCGCCACCGCGTCATAAGAAAAATAATAATAATTCTCGCCGTCCTTGCCATAGATCCAGTAAGACGACGACCCTTGATTTATCTCATAGGGTTCAAAGGTGAGAATTGAAGACTCTGATGGAATAAAATTAACGCCGTCCATCAGCAGCATCAGTGAATTCGAGAAAATATTAGTCCACACGCCCGCCACCAAAGCCAAAGTTCCAGCAACCAGTGCAAGGGTGGTAGATATCGACAATTTATTTTTCATAAAAGTATAACCACGCAGTACCGGCTTTCGCTGCCTCCAACAACGTCATCGCATCGCTTGAATACTTTTCTGCAAGCGGCCCCGAGCCGTTATAGGATGCAATCACCTTTTTCAGCTGATCGGCGGTCAACGTCCCGGAGTGACAGCGAGTCCCGGTAACCCGGTCAATCAGCTCACGTAGATGGCCGGAGCAATAATAGAGGTCTGCCTTCCAATCATCACCCGGGATTCGCGTGTCCTGGTTCCAACCAAAAATCCGGTACTGAACGTCTTCAGGCAATGGTTTCTTGCAGTAATAGTTTTCCGTGTATTGAACGGATTTTTGCAATGTTGCGCGGCTCATATTGGCAAAACCACTGGAACCGCCAGCCAACTTGTCCGGCACAGCATCAAAGGCCACATTGTCGACAATTGCCAACAGCGTAGTTAAAGAACGCTCGCCGAATTGCATCGCCTGAAGAAACTTGCTGCCTTTTGGTCCATTCTCTTGCTGCAAGATAACCGCGAGCAAGATATGTGGGATCCCGTAATATTCAGCCGCCTGCTTTATCCAGACACGAATCTCCGTATCGGAAAAACTTGCTTTGAGCAGTTCTTTCGTTTGGGGTACATACCACATTATTTGCAGGGGTGAAGGGAGCTCTCCGGTGTAGCTCGGGACACTGTCGTACCCGGCTACCGTCGTAATTTCCTTCCCATTGCAACGACACACTTTTAATTCGACGGGCGCAACATCAGAGGTTTCTGTGCTCGTAGCTGTCCCGGCAGGAACATATTCCTGTCCGTCTTTAATGATCTTTTCAGGCTCGGCCATATACGACTACTCCCTCAGCTCTCAATAAAGACTTCGATTTTTTCGGAAGCCGTGTGTGCCGACACTCGATGAGTGAGACCCAATTCGTTGGTGACTCCACTTTCGACGGAACCATCCGCTCGACGGAGTAGGTATCTGGTATCCGCAAGCGGATTACCCAAGCCATTTTTGAGCTGGAACTGAGCATCAAAGCCCGGAATGATCAACGGCAATGGCGGTACAAACGGTACAGGCGTATGCGAGTTCCCGATGATTACCGTCCCGGACCCGGCAGTGACCTTGTTGCCATGGGCTCCGACCGAACCTACGGTTGCGGCTGGTTTGCCGTTGATCAGAACGGTGGTCGCCAGATCGCCGACCAACGCACCACCACACGCCGAGGCATCGCCTTCACGGGCCGCCGCGAGGCCGTCGAAGAACACGTCGCCGGAACCGGCGGCAATCGGGTTGGTACCGTGGCCTGGTAGTGGGCAAGCGGTGGGGTCGGATACGCGTGCTGCTGGTTTGCCAGACATCGGGGTTCTCCTTAGGTGACCTTCACTTGACCGCTGCCATCCAGGCGCGCGGAAAAACTGACCTGACGCTTGAATCCTTCAACTTCCAGCAAGCCTTCAATGCTGAAGGCCAGGCGAAGCTGATCGTGGTCACGCGGCAGGGAGATGACACGCACGTTGCTCAGGCGCGGTTCGTAGGCTTCGATGAAGCTTTCGATGGCCAGGCGGGCCTGACTCAGGGAGTCGTGCAGGCTCAGGCGCATGTCATTGAGATCGGGCAACCCGTAGTCGGACAGCGTTTGCACGCTGCCGGCCCGGGTGCTGAGCATTTTGGCCAGATGGGCAGCCACCGACGCCATGGCACAAACCTCGAGGCTCTTGCCATTGCGTAGTTGCGCGTCGCCGTTGAGGCGTTCGAACAGGCTGCCGTATCCGTCCATGAGTCGCTCTTACTCTTTGTCCAGCTTGCCAACCAGCGACAGGGTGAAATCGGCACCCATGTACTTGAAGTGCGGACGCACGTTCAAGCTCACGCGGTACCAGCCCGGCTCGCCTTCAACGTCGCTGACGATCACTTGCGCTGCGCGCAGAGGACGACGGCCACGTACTTCGGCGCTCGGGTTTTCCTGGTCGGCGACGTACTGGCGGATCCACTTGTTCAGTTCCAGCTCGAGGTCGGTACGCTCTTTCCACGAACCGAGTTGCTCGCGCTGCAGCACTTTCAAGTAGTGAGCCAGGCGGTTGACGATCATCATGTACGGCAGTTGGGTGCCGAGCTTGTAGTTCAGCTCTGCTGCCTTGCCTTCTGCGCTGATGCCGAAGAACTTCGGCTTCTGCACCGAGCTGGCGGAGAAGAACGCCGCGTTGTCGGAGCCTTTACGCATGGTCAGGGAGATGAAGCCTTCCTCGGCCAGTTCGTATTCACGACGGTCGCTGACCAGTACTTCCGTAGGAATCTTGGTTTCGATTTCGCCCATGCTTTCGAAGTGGTGCAGAGGCAGGTCCTCAACCGCACCGCCGCTCTGTGGGCCGATGATGTTCGGGCACCAGCGGAATTTGGCGAAGCTGTCGGTCAGTTTGGTACCGAACGCGTAAGCGGTGTTGCCCCACAGGTAGTGCTCGTGGCTGTTGGCAACGGTTTCCTTGTACACGAACGATTTGACCGGGTTTTCTTCCGGATCGTACGGGTTACGCAGCAGGAAACGCGGCACGGTCAGGCCAACGTAACGGGAGTCTTCCGAAGTACGGAAGCTCTGCCATTTGGCGAATTGCGGGCCTTCGAAGTGGTCTTTCAGATCTTTCAGATCCGGCAGGCCGGTGAAGCTTTCCAGGCCGAAGAATTTCGGGCCGGCAGCCGCGATGAACGGCGCGTGAGACATGCACGAAACGCTGGCTACGTACTGCATCAGCTTCACGTCTGGCGAGCTTGGCGACATGTAGTAGTTGGCGATGATCGCGCCAACCGGCTGACCACCGAACTGGCCGTATTCAGCGGTGTAGATGTGCTTGTACAGGCCCGACTGCATGACTTCCGGCGAATCTTCGAAATCGTCCAGCAGGTCTTCTTTCGAGACGTTGAGGATTTCGATCTTGATGTTTTCGCGGAAGTTGGTGCGGTCGACCAGCAACTGCAGGCCACGCCACGACGATTCCAGCGCCTGGAAATCCGGGTGGTGCAGGATTTCGTCCATCTGACGGCTGAGCTTGGCATCGATCTCGGCGATCATGCGGTCAACCATGGCTTTCTTGACCGGCTCACCGTTGTTCTGCGGCTTGAGCAGTTCTTCGATGAACGCCGACACACCGCGCTTGGCGATGTCGTAGGCTTCGTCGTCCGGCGTCAGACGGGTTTCGGCGATGATGCTGTCGAGAATGCTGTACTCGCCGTTATCGGCGCTCTTCTCTTGTGCTGCGCTAGTGCTCATTGTGTTGGCTTCCTTGGCTGGAGTCTCAGGCGTCCGGGGCTGCGGCGTTCAGGCCCAGCTCACCGAGTACGCGACCGCGGGATTCGTCGTCGGCGAGCACGCCTTCGATCGCTTTACGGAACGCAGGTGCGTTACCCAGCGGGCCTTTGAGGGCCACCAGCGCATCGCGCAGTTCCATCAGTTTTTTCAGCTCAGGCACTTGCTCGACCAGGCTGGCCGGGTTGAAGTCCTTCATCGAATTGACGCGCAGTTGCACAGCCAGCTCGTCGGCCTCGCCATCTTCCTGCAGACGGTTCGGCACGCTCAGCGTCAGACCCAGTTCTTGCTTGGCCAACACTTCGTCGAAGGTCATCTTGTCGATGCTGATCGGCTTGCGATCTTCGATTTTGCGATCGTCCTTGCGGTGGGTGTAGTCACCGATTGCCAGCAGCTTCAGCGGCAGTTCAATCTCTTCCTGAGCACCGCCGGTGGCGGGTTTGAAGGTGACGTTGATGCGTTCCTTGGGGGCTACCGAGCCTTCTTTGGCCATGGCTTTTCTCCTTGCGGTTGTGGCCCTGGGGCCTATTCGAGTACCACTTCGAGATCGAGGTGGCACAGCCTGCGATAAATCTCTTCCTTGCGTTCACGTACGGCATGGTTCTGCGGCAACAACTCGCAGCAACTGTGCAGCAGGTGCAGCACTTCCAATGCAAGATCGGGCTCCCAGGCGTGCAGGCCTGAGTCCTGTAATGTCTGATCGAGGGTTTCGAGCTGGTTCTTGGCCAGTTCGTATTTCTTGGCCATGAAGCACAGCCGCGCGAGGGCGAACTGCCAGAAGAAGCGTTCGCGCCCGCCATGGGCGGCCTGCAAGCCTTGCTTGAGAATCTGCACGGCAGGCTTCAGGCCTTCCTTGCGCAGCAGCGGCAGGACTTCTTCAAGGGCCTTTTCCCAGGCGGGCTGGGTTTCGACGTTTTCGCTTTCGACCTTGCGTGGCGCACTGGCGCTTTGCAGATGCGGCATGACGTTGGCGGCGATCCACGCTCGGGTGGACGGATCGGCAAAGGGCGCGCCGTCATGGAAGCGCAACTCGACAATGCCCGGCAGGCGTTGAATCAAAAGCGCGAAGTGGATTTCCACTTCGCGCATGGCCAGCTCGGCGTTGAGGTTCTGGAGGCATTCCCAGACCATTCGTTGGCCATCGAACCAGAACGGCGCCTTCGCCAGGCTCGCCTCCAGTTCCACGAGGAGATCGGCGTATTTGCCCTGATCGAAACGGTCCTGATAGAGCTTGAGTTTTTCCAGCGGCAGGCCACGCAGGACGGTGATCTGCTCGGCGTTACGCTCGGGCACCGCATCGATGGTCATCCACAACAGCGTGCGGTTCAGGCGCAAGGCGCGCAGGTCGGTGGCTTTCTGCTTGAGCCACCAGGCGCACAGTGGACGGGCGCTTTCCTGCTGGGCGCGCAGGGCTTTGTGCGCGTCTCGTTCGTTGTCGATCGGTGCGCCGGGGGTGAGCAACTGGCTCGCGGCCTGCTTGACCTGCGCCACCGCTGCGCCGACCACACCCGGTGCGGGCTGGTTGTCGGCGGCGCGCTGAATCATGGTTTTCAGGCGACGGGAAATCGGCAGCAACAGCGGCGAGTCATCACCCAAATGCTCGGCACACGCCGCCTCAAGTCCGGACAAGTACTCGGAGAGCTGCCGGAACATGGGCAGCTGCTCTTTGATCGCGATGTTTTCGGTGATGACCTGCTCAAGGCGTGGCACCAGCCAGCCAATGGCGGCGGCACGGGTGCGAGGTTTGAGCGGGTGAACGTCGGCCCAGTTGTTTTCCGACAGATGGTGCAGTAAGCCGAGGCCGGCCAGCAGCCCGGGGAAGGATTCGCGCTGGTACAGCGACCAGGTCAGCCAGGCGCCGACACGCAAATCCTTGGATTGGGTACGCAGAAGATTTTCGCTGTTTTCGCGAATTTTCAGCCAGTCGATCTGCCCGCTTTCGTGCATCGAAGAGGCTTTGGACAGCTCACTTTCCAGCGCCTCGAACTCGCTCGAAAAACGAACGTCTTCGCCCGCGAAATTCTCTTTGGAAACAGAGGCTTTTGCGAGTTCGAGGTAATGGGCGGAAAGTTTGCTTGAGTAGGACATCCATGGCCTTTATTAAGGATTACAGTCTTGCGCCTATTGGAGTTGCGGCGGCGCGGGACAGTATCGAAGAGCGGAGAAGCGACTCATCCAATTGAGTGTGTGCTCTTTCAAGTGCGCGCATCGTAATCACTATGATGGCCACTAGCAAGCATCTGATTAAACAACAAGACGAAGTGTTCATTGATGCCTGTAGGAGATCGCCCTATATGTGACAGGGGTTTCCCTGATGTCGGCTTATATTGCATACATTTGCCTCGCCGCTTCGAAACCATTGATCCAGAGCGCCTGGCTCAGACTCGACACCATCACTCAGAACGCCCGTTCCATTACCCGGCGACAAGCATGACAACACTTGAAAAAAATAGAAGTAGGACTCTTCCGAAATTAGACAGGGTTCCATTAACAATTCGGCGGAGACAACGCTCAACAAAAAAAGTGCCATCAATGTGATGGCATTTTATTTCTTTGAAACTTCACAGTCCCGCAAATACTGCACATCCGTGCTAACTCAATAATTATCGAAGTGCCTTCCTACAGGCTTTTCCTACCTTTTACCCAACACTTCTACACCGAGAATTCTCTGACAAATGTCAGGGATACTTCTTACATCAATTAATTTCCTGCGTTGTTAGCTTGCCTTGGCAAATTCTTTTCGCGTGGCGATCACGGACGATCGAACACCGCGCATCGATTCACTTGCTTAAGGACAAGCGTATGTTCAGCACGGGCAACGGCGCGCCTTTTACTCTGGAAATCCACGGAGTTCGTCACGACTTCAAGGTGCTTGCATTCGAGGGCACTGAAGGGATCAGTCAGCTTTATTCGATCAACATCGAGCTTGTGAGTGAGCATCTCGATATCGACCAGGAAACCCTGCTCAGTCGCCCGGCATTTCTGCAGTTCGGCCTTAACGGCGAAGGCCTTCATGGCCGCATTGAAGATATACAGGTCGGTGAGCCAGGCAGACGCCTGACGCACTATCAGTTGATGCTGGTGCCTGCGCTGTATTACTTGCAGTTCAGCCACGAGCAACGGATTTTCCAGCAAAGCACGGTGCCGCAGATCATCGCGCAGGTATTCAAGCGGCACGGCATCCAGGGTGATGCTTATCTGTTCCACGTCACTGCAAAGCCGCCCCGTGACTACTGCACCCAGTATTCGGAAAGTGATTACCAATTCATCCAGCGCCTGTGCGCCGAGGACGGTATCGCCTGGCACCACCAGCATTCGCGGGACGGGCACCTGTTGGTGTTCACCGATGACCAGGTATTTTTCCCAAAACTCGGCGCGACACCTTATCAGCAAGAATCCGGCATGGTCGCCGACCACCCGGTGGTGCGCCGGTTCAGCATGCGGACCAGCACACGCACAAGCTCGGTTACCCGCCGCGACTATGACTTGAAGCGTCCGCACCTGTTACTCGAAAGTCGTTTCACTGCCGAGTTCACCCCGTCGCTGGAAGACTATCGCTACCCGCTGTCAATGGAGAACGAGAAGCTTGGCAAGCAACGGGCGCGTCAGGCGCTGGAGCGGCATCGCGCCGACTACGAACTTGGCCAGGGCGAAAGCGATCAACCAAACCTGCGATGCGGCCACCTCTTCGATTTGGTCGAGCATCCCCGCAAAAATTCGAATGCCTTGTGGCTGTTACTGCACGTTTCCCACGAAGGCCGCCAGCCACAAGTACTCGAGGAATCGGCCAGCAACGAATCCAGATCCGCTGACGGTTTCACTCAGGGTTACCGCAATCACTTCAGCGTGATTCCGGCCGATGTGGTTTTCCGTCCGCCGCTGCCAGCACCTCGCCCCGCGCTGGTGGCGCAGACTGCACGGGTCACCGGGCCTGCTGGCGAAGAGATCTACTGTGACGAATTCGGGCGTGTAAAGATCGAGCTACCGTGGGATCGCGCCGAGCTGAACAGTGAACGCAGCAGTTGTTGGGTACGCGTGGCGACGGGTTGGGCCGGGGATCATTTCGGCGTAATAACCCTGCCCCGCATCGGCATGGAAGTCGTGGTGACCTTCCTCGAAGGAAATCCGGACAAGCCATTGATCACCGGCTGCGTCACCAACAAAGCCACGTTGCCCCCCTACGCCTTGCCCGACCATAAAACCAGAACGGTGCTACGCAGCCATAGCTCACCCGACACCGGCGGCTATAACGAACTGTCGATTGAGGATCGCGCCGGGCAGGAGCTGATTTACCTGCGCGCCCAGCGCGACATGACTCAGGAAATCAGCAACAGCCTTCGACTGGACGTCGGTAACGAACGCCGCGAAACCATCAATGGGAGCAGTTACACGAGCGTTGGCAAATCCCTCGATGTCGACACCGGTCAGCAGGTGCGCCTCAGGGCCGGGGCAAGTGTTGTTCTGGATGCCGGCGCCAGCATCACGCTGAAGGCCGGCGGGCATCACCTCGTGATTGATGCTGGCGGTATCTTCAGCAGCGTCGATGTCGTAACGGGCCGTCAGCCGGCCGACCGCGAAGGCAGTTCTTTGCGGGTGTCCGGGCTGGCGAGCGCACTTCCCGCTTCGTCATCGCCGGCACATGCACTTGTCGAGGAAGAACTCGAAGAAGAGGAGGAAGAAGTCGATCTGGAGGATGAAACGCCGAGCGGCATTACCTTGCGCATCGGCGTGTTTTTCGATGGAACAGGGAACAATAAGGCCAACAGCGAAACGGTCGCCGCTTGCTACGCGCCGGATGCCAATCTCGCGGAGGCGGCCGAAGAGATACAGAAACACTGCGCTGCTTACGGTTACGACGGGGATGGAAACTCGCCGGATAACAGCTATGGGAATGATGTGAGCAATATTGTGCGGTTGTATGACTTGTATACCGACCATGCTTTCGAAACCCTGCCGGAGAATACGAAAAACGCTTCTTTGCGCGTGTACATCGAAGGAATTGGTACTACAGATGGCGGAAGCGACTCACTTTATGCACAGGCAACAGGTAGAGGTGATACAGGTGTGTCAGCCCGAGTGAAGCAGAGTCCGGAAAAAATCATTGATCGATTTCGGTTACTGATTGAAACGAACCCAAGTGCGCTCATAGAAAAAATCGAGCTTGATATTTTTGGGTTCAGTCGGGGTGCGGCAGCGGCTCGACACTTTGCGAACGAGATGCTCAAAAATGAGCGCAGCTCTCTCGCGAACGCTTTGCCAGCAGGCTCTCCCGGATTTTCCGACAGTTTTGATTGGAGCCAAAATTCGAGCATCACCATTAACTTCATTGGCCTGTTTGATACTGTCGCGGCAATAGCCAACCCATGGCTGTTGGACTTTACTGGCGCCAATAACAGAAATCCCTTCGTCGACCTGAAACTACCAGACGGTTGCGCAAAAAAAGTGGTGCATTTGGTTGCACGTGATGAGTTTCGTGAAAATTTCGCGCTCAACAGTCTGGGTGACATTGATCTGGTTTTGCCCGGTTCACACTCGGATCTCGGCGGCGGCTATTTGCCCAGAGCCAAGGAAAAACTTCTGCTGAGCACCCCGATCACCAGCACCATCTGCCAAAAAAAGGAGAGCACCCGCAGCGCAGCGTACGTGTCTGCGGAAAAAGAAGCTTTTGCCTGGTATGCGAAGGGCGTGATCGAGGATGAAGCACCAGGCAGCCAACTGCGATTGGCTTTATGGGAAAGGCCCGTAACTTCACAAATGGAAAAGGGCAATTACGGGCAGGAAGCGCAAAAGCAGGTTTATGCTGCGGCCAGTATTGAGCGACCAGTACACGGCGAACTGTCGCTGATTTATTTGCGCATCATGCGCGAGCTGGCAGTCATGCATGACGTGCCATTTGAAGCAATTGACGAGAATGACCCGAAACTGTCTCTGCCTGAGGAGTTGATCCAGATCCATACAAAACTTGAGGCATATGCACTAGGAAAGACCACCGTTGAAGGACTGACGATCAAGGAAAGAGCCCTACTACGGAGTCGTTACATCCATATTTCCGCACACTGGAATGCTGCAAAGGGCCTTAACAGCAGCGATGTGGATATTGTTTTCATCAACCGACCGACTAAAGACAGAAAACGAGTGGTGCATCCTCATGACTGACCTCACTCGATCTATCAAGAGAGGAATATGCCTCCTAGGCTTGTTATTGGCTGGCTGCATACAAGACGTTTCCCGAGCCGCGGATAAACTGCCATGGTTTCTTGGGTTCGGAGCACCAGACTACATGGAGGCCTGGATTGAAACAGCCGATGTCGTAGATGTCCGGGAGCGGGTATTCCGACGAGCCGGATCCGGCATTGTTTCAGTACGAAGGCCTGCAGACTACAAAGGCAATCCAGCTGGCTGGCCGAAAAATCCCGGAAGTGGTGCTGGTCGCAATGTCACAGGCGCAGACCTGCCCCGCTTGATCTACGTACGATGGCAGTCCCTCGCTGAACCTCAAACCTATGAAGCCTTTATCGTCATTCCCGAGTCTGCTCGGGAGATAATGCGCAAGCCCGAAAAAGCTTTCTGCAGGCTCGATGGGAAATGGATCACTGACTACCGAGACGACGTCGGAATCGGCTTGGCTCCCGGCGGTATTGTGAAGGTGTGGCTGGGGGGCCCGTGCTTAAAGTCCATCGAAATTGCCCGAATGAAAGGAGTCATCAATCCCAAAGGCCCTTACGAAGGGAAATCAGGTGGTAAACATCGACCACTTACTGACGTATCAAAAACCTACATAGAAAAATTCGGCATCCCCTACGGAAGCTGGTAAGGAGAGTAATTACATGGAGTTAAAAACATTGTTGCTGATGGCTTTCTTGAGCGTCCCCTTCGCCCAAGCCTACGCAGATGTCCGCGCACTGGACGGCCATTATTACCTTCAGGGTGCAATGGAAATGGATGCTGAGTTGCTGCTGCGTAAGGACGGTACTTTTTCTGCTGGTATCGCCTATGGATCGGCTGAAGGTATTACCAAGGGAAATTGGTATGTCGAGGACAATACTCTCATGCTGGAGCAGGAGCCTGCCGCTCAACCAGCAAAGAAGCTTTCCTACAAACTTTCGCGTGAAAGAACCCTGGACGAACTCAAGAAATATGCCGACAACGAAAAAAATCAGTTGGCTAAAGAAAACTACGTATTAGAGCTACGGTACGACCGCCAACCTCCGCCACCGCCCCTGAAGCCCGTGATCGTCAACCTTGAATTCGATTCAGGCCCGCCAGGGCAATTGCTCTTGAGCTCGAATCAACAAACAGACCTATGGTTTCCTTACGATCCCAAGAGAACGCTGAAAAAAATTGGCTTTGGCACAGATCATGGTCAGTGGTTCGATGTCGCGCCGGACAGCCGAGCCTTCAACATTGGTTGGAAGAAGCGAAAAAACCAGCCCTTAACGTTCGAACAACCAATAGGATTTGATCTGGCGACTACCCGTCAATATCTGACTGCAGAAGAGCAAGAGCGAGTTGACCATAACTATTGGCTGACGTTATTTCACTTTGATCCAGTCTCACCACCCGCTATCGAGCCGGTGGTTGTTCATTGGCAATTCGAAGATGGTTCGACGCAAAAGCAGGTCTGGGCAAGCTCGCAGCAAAACAAGCTGAGACTGCCATTCTCCCCAAAAAAGACATTGGCAAAAATCGGACTGCATACACAAAACTCACCTGACGATCTCGAATGGTTGGCCGTGATGCCGGACACTCGATGGGCGACGCTGGACTGGCAAGCCTATCCCGACCCTGCCAACGGCGATCTCTCTGTGTTGTTCCAGGATCTGCAACTAGCCATTGAACCAAACTGCCTGGCCGTGGACTTTGGCAACGGCAAGGCCTGCTTCCGACGTAAATAACCCGGCAAGCGACCACAAAAAATGGGCACTCGACCGCAATCGATGTGCCCATTTTTTATTGCGCTGCTCCCCGTGATTCAGGAAGCCTGCCGCAATTACGGATTGACGCTGTCTTTCAACGATTTGCCTGGCTTGAACGCAACGGTGTTGCTGGCCTTGATTTTCACCGGTTCACCGGTTTGCGGGTTTTTGCCGGTGCGGGCGCCGCGGTGGCGTTGCAGGAAGGTGCCGAAGCCTACGAGCGTAACGCTGTCCTTGCGGTGCAGAGCGCCGGTGATTTCTTCGAGGACGGCGTTGAGTACGCGGTTGGCCTGTTCTTTGGTCAGATCTGCTTTTTCAGCGATTGCAGCGGCGAGTTCTGGTTTACGCATTAGTGAAGCCCCTTTGACGGTTTTTTGTTGTTATGTCCGTGCTGTTCTCGTTGGAACAGCGCCCAAGGCGCCGCAGGCTCTACTCTGCGGCAGACGGGAGTGAGAATGGCACGCGGATACCGGCGGCGCCAGTCTCCCCGCGACCTTTGTAGGGGCAAAAGCGGGGTGATTCCGACAGAACGACCGGTATTTACGCCAGCAGGGGCGGAAGCTGTTTGTTCAGTGCGAGTTTTTCCATGACCGCCGCGCCGGTCAGCGCATAACCGAGCAACTGCCCGTCGGCGCTGTGGCACAGAGCCTTGATGTCGGCGCCCTGCCCTTCGACACTCCAGACGCCTTCGCTGCCCCGTGGCGGCGGCGATACCACCAGCGGGCACACCGGGGTTTTCACAGTGATCGGCATCGGGCCGTAGCTCACCGCCGTCGGGTTTCCCGCCAGGGTCTGAGCAAGCGCTCGCGCACAGCTCATGAGGGGCATCACGTACAACAAATTCAGCCCGTCGACCTCGGCGCAGTCGCCCAAGGCGTAGATATTGGCGTGGGACGTCTTCAGTTGCCGATCAACCACGACGCCGCGATTGACCTGCACACCGGCAGCCGCCGCCAGATCGATGCGCGGGCGCAGGCCGATGGCCGAGACCACCACATCGCAGGCAATGACCTGGCCGTCGGACAGGTGCGCTTCCAGACCATCGGCGACCTTCTGCAGACGGGTCAGCACCGGGCCGAGGTGGAATTTCGCGCCAAGGCTTTCCAGCCCGGCCTGTACCGCTGCGGCAGCGGCGGGATGCAGCAACATCGGCATGACCTGCTCGCACGGTGCAACCAGCTGCACTTCATAGCCACCCAGCATCAGGTCGTTGGCGAACTCGCAGCCAATCAGGCCTGCGCCGAGCAGCAGCACCCGACGCTTGCCGTCCGCCGCTGCACGGAAACGTGCGTAGTCTTCGAGATCATTGATCGGGAACACCAGATCCGCGCCGTTGCCTTCAATCGGCACGCGAACGGTTTCCGCGCCCCAGGCGAGGATCAGGTCGCGGTAATAGACTGCTTCTTCGCCGATCCACAGACGCTTGTGACCGGCGTCGATGCCGCTGATGCGCGTATGGGTGCGCACTTCGGCTTTCAATTGCTCGGCCATGGCGCCCGGTTCGGCCATGCTCAGGCCATCGGCGTCCTTGTTCTTGCCGAAACCGGTGGAAAGCATCGGCTTGGAGTAAGAGCGGCCGTCATCGGCGGTAATCAGCAGCAGCGGGGTTTCGCTATCGAGTTTGCGAAACTCCCGGGCCAGGTTGTAGCCCGCAAGCCCGGTGCCGACGATTACGACAGGTGCGTTCATGCCTTATTCCTTTAGATTTACTTAGTTGATTTCGATCATTTCGAAGTCCATCTTGCCGACGCCACAGTCGGGGCATAGCCAGTCTTCCGGCACGTCCTGCCACAGGGTGCCCGGCGCAATGCCGTCATCCGGCCAGCCGTCGGCTTCGTTATAGATCAGGCCGCAGACCACACATTGCCACTTTTTCATTCAGGTACTTCCTCAGGGTTCAGGCTCATTGCCGGCGCGGACGGTCGATGGGTGTTGCGCTGCCGTCCGGCTCAGCGCGTTTTGTACTGATCGAACCGGGCAGATGCAAGCCTGTTCGGCGCAACGGCGACCCGGATCAATCAATATCGCGGACGGCCATGTTAAGCTCGCCGCCTCATTTGCGGCCAATAATGACTCATTGTGCAACAGACAAATCCCTGCCCGGCCCCGCTCTGGCTGACTCAAAGCCTACTGACGCCCCTCCCCGATCCGTTGACCCTCGACTGGCTGTTCGACGAAGGCTCACTGACCCGCCGACTGACGCGCCTGTCCAACGATGGCTTCAGCGTCACGCCGTTGTTTGAAGGCTGGGACACCCTGCGTACCGATGAATGCGCGGCGCTGGATCTGCCCGAAGGCAGCGAAGGCTGGGTGCGCGAGGTGTATTTGCGTGGTCACGGCGAGGCCTGGGTGTTCGCTCGCAGCGTCGCCTCGCGCGCTGCCCTGCAGGGCGACGGTTTGCACATGGACGAATTGGGCAGCCGTTCACTCGGCGAACTGCTGTTTTGCGATCACGCCTTTCAGCGCCGCGCCATTGAGGTTTGCCACTACCCTGAAAAATGGTTACCGCCAGATGTGAAAGCGCTTGAGCTGTGGGGCCGGCGCTCGCGTTTCGACCGTGGCGCGCTCAGCGTGCTGGTCGCCGAAATTTTCCTGCCGAGCCTGTGGCGCGCCGCCCTCGCCCATCCGGAGAACTGCTGATGTACCAGAGCCTGCTCAAGTCCCTGAATCGCTTGAACCCACGCGCCTGGGATTTCATTCAATTGACGCGCATGGACAAGCCGATCGGCATCTATCTGCTGTTGTGGCCGACGCTGTGGGCGCTGTGGATTGCCGGTAAAGGCTCACCATCGCTGGCCAACATCGTGATTTTCGTCCTCGGCGTGGTGCTGACCCGCGCCGGCGGTTGCGTGATCAACGACTGGGCCGATCGCAAGGTCGACGGCCACGTCAAACGCACTGCGCAGCGACCTATTGCTGCCGGCAAGATCAGCTCGAAAGAGGCACTGATCTTCTTCGCCCTGCTGATGGGTGTGAGCTTTCTGCTGGTGCTGTGCACCAATGCGCCGACGATCTGGTTGTCGCTGGGCGGTCTGGCGCTGGCGTTCACCTATCCGTTCATGAAGCGCTACACCTATTACCCGCAAGTGGTGCTGGGCGCGGCGTTCTCCTGGGGCATGCCGATGGCTTTCACGGCCGAGACCGGCGAACTGCCGGCAGCGGCGTGGCTGCTGTGGATTGCCAACCTGCTGTGGACGGTGGGTTACGACACTTATTACGCGATGACTGATCGGGATGACGACTTGAAGATCGGCGTGAAATCCACAGCGATCCTGTTCGGTGAGGCGGACCGGGTGATCATCCTGAGCTTGCAGGCACTGTCGTTGGGCTGCCTGTTGCTGGCGGGGTCGAAATTCGAATTGGGTGTCTGGTTCCACCTCGGCCTGCTGGTGGCTGCCGGCTGCTACGCGTGGGAGTTCTGGTACACCCGCAGCAAAGACCGGATGCGCTGCTTCCAGGCGTTTTTGCACAACCATTGGGCCGGGTTGGCGATTTTTGTCGGGATCGTTCTGGATTACGCGTTGCGCTGAACACACACCTGTAGGAGTGAGCCTGCTCGCGATAGCGGTGTGTCAGTGGAAAACAATATTGGCTGACAAAGCGCTATCGCGAGCAGGCTCACTCCTACAATAGGTTTGCGTTTACTTGTGTTCGTGCACGACGTGCCACATTTCCTTCATGCCATCGCCCTTCATTTCTCCAGGTTTTTCGTCCTTCATGAAGGTGTACAACGGCTTGCCGTCGTAGGCGTACTGCATCATGCCGTCATCGCGCTTGATGACCGTCCATTTGCCTTCAGCCTTGGCACCCGCCGGCGCCATCATCGGTGGCCAGTTCTTGGCGCAATCGCCATTGCACATCGACTTGCCGCCAGCGTCCTTGTCGAACGTATAAACGGTCATGCCTTTGTGATCGACCATCATGCCGTCCTTCATCATGGCCGGCTCGGCAGCCAGCGCAAATCCAGGCAGAGTCAGGGCAGCGGCCATCAGCAGCGCTTTGAAAGAAGCAGTCATTTGAGTCATGGAAACCTTCTTTTGTGGTTGTCAGGATTCGGACTTAGAGCTTAGTTCAGGATTTGCACAATCGCCGCCGGACTAAAATACTGTCACACGACTGCAATAATTCCGTTATCTAATGCGGCGCAAGACAGTTAAATGACAAGAGGATTAAGGCATGGTTGGCAGGAGCATTCTGATCGTCGACGACGAAGCGCCCATTCGCGAAATGATCGCCGTTGCGTTGGAAATGGCCGGCTATGACTGCCTCGAGGCAGAGAACTCGCAGCAGGCACACGCCATCATCGTCGACCGCAAACCGGATTTGATCCTGCTCGACTGGATGCTGCCCGGCACCTCGGGCATCGAACTGGCCCGCCGCCTCAAGCGTGACGAGCTGACCGGGGACATCCCGATCATCATGCTCACCGCCAAGGGCGAAGAGGACAACAAGATCCAGGGCCTGGAAGTCGGCGCCGACGATTACATCACCAAACCGTTTTCCCCACGTGAACTGGTCGCACGCCTCAAAGCCGTGCTGCGCCGCGCCGGCCCGACCGATGGCGAAGCGCCAATCGAAGTCGGTGGCCTGCTGCTCGACCCGATCAGTCACCGCGTGACCATCGATGGTCGTCCGGCCGAGATGGGCCCGACCGAATACCGTCTGCTGCAATTCTTCATGACTCACCAGGAACGCGCCTACACCCGTGGCCAGTTGCTGGATCAGGTCTGGGGCGGCAACGTCTACGTTGAAGAACGCACCGTCGACGTGCACATTCGGCGTCTGCGCAAGGCACTCGGCGACGCCTACGAAAATCTGGTACAAACCGTGCGCGGCACTGGCTACCGGTTTTCCACAAAAGCATAAAAAACGGCTGCAAGCTTCTAGCTACAAGCGGCAAGAAACCCTGAGCCGCTCTGACTTGTAGCTTGCAGCTTGAAACTTGAAGCTGCGGCTAAGGACGCTCCGTGAATCAAAACTGGCATGGCACCCTGATTCGCCACATGCTGTTGCTGGTCACCGGCTGCCTGGTGATCGGCCTGATCACCGGCTACTACGGCTGGAGCCTCGCCGCAGGCCTGGGTATTTATCTGGCCTGGACGCTCAAGCAATTGCTGCGTCTGCACGAATGGCTGCGCCTGCACCAACCCGATGAAGCTCCGCCCGATGGCTATGGCCTGTGGGGCGAAGTATTCGACAGCATCTACCACCTGCAGCGCCGCGACCAACGCGTGCGCGGGCGCCTGCAAGCGGTGATCGACCGGGTGCAGGAGTCCACCGCCGCGCTGAAAGACGCGGTGATCATGCTCGACAGCGACGGCAACCTCGAATGGTGGAACCGCGCCGCCGAAACCCTGCTCGGCCTCAAGACCCCACAAGACAGCGGCCAACCGGTGACCAACCTGGTGCGGCATCCGCGCTTCAAGGAATACTTCGAGCAGGAAAGCTACGCCGAACCGCTGGAAATCCCCTCGCCGACCAATGATCGCGTGCGCATTCAGCTGTACCTGACCCGTTACGGCAACAACGAACACTTGATGCTGGTGCGCGACGTCACGCGTATTCATCAGCTGGAACAGATGCGCAAAGACTTCATCGCCAACGTCTCCCACGAACTGCGCACACCGCTGACGGTGATCTGCGGCTACCTGGAAACCCTGCTCGACAACGTCGAGGAAGTGAACCCGCGCTGGAGCCGTGCCCTGCAGCAAATGCAGCAACAGGGCGGGCGCATGCAGACGCTGCTTAATGACTTGCTGCTGCTGGCGAAGCTGGAAGCCACCGATTACCCGTCGGACAACCAGCCGATACAGGTCGATACGCTGCTGCAATCGATCAAGAGCGATGCGCTGCAATTGTCCGGCACGAAGAACCAGCGCATCACTCTGGAAGCTGACGTCAGCCTGTGGCTCAAGGGCAGCGAAGCAGAATTGCGCAGTGCGTTTTCCAATCTGGTGTTCAACGCAGTGAAGTACACCCCGGCCGAGGGCAACATCCGCATTCGCTGGTGGGGCGACGATCAGGGCGCGCACCTGAGCGTGCAGGATTCCGGGATCGGCATCGACAGCAAACACCTGCCGCGCCTGACCGAACGCTTCTACCGCGTTGACTCCAGCCGCAACTCCAACACCGGCGGCACCGGCCTTGGCCTGGCCATCGTCAAACACGTGCTGCTGCGTCACCGCGCACGCATGGAGATCAGCAGCGTGCCCGGTCATGGCAGCACGTTCACCTGTCACTTCGCCCCGGCTCAAGTGGCTCAAGTGCGGGCGATCAGCGCCGCCGAGTAAGACCGACCGGCACTCACCACTAGGCAATCGCCATGTCAGCCGCTACATTGGCTGACTTGTGCCTGCCTTTCAGGCGCGACTTTTAATTCTTTCGAATCACACGGAACCCGCAAAACTCCATCATGGACCCTTCCCCTGGCTTGTCCCTCGCAACAATATTCGCCGATTTCGGCATGATTCTTTTCGCTCTGATCCTGGTTTTGCTCAACGGCTTTTTCGTTGCGGCGGAGTTCGCCATGGTCAAGCTGCGCTCGACCCGGGTCGAGGCCATCGCCGATCAGAACGGCTGGCGCGGGCACATCCTGCGCACCGTACACAGTCAGCTCGATGCGTACCTCTCGGCGTGCCAGCTCGGCATCACCCTCGCCTCCCTTGGCCTGGGCTGGGTCGGTGAACCGGCGTTTGCGCATATCCTCGAACCGCTGCTGAGCGCGGTCGGCGTGCAGTCGCCAGAAGTGGTCAAAGGCATTTCGTTCTTTACCGCGTTCTTCATCATTTCCTACCTGCACATCGTCGTCGGCGAGCTGGCCCCGAAGTCGTGGGCGATCCGCAAACCCGAGCTGCTGTCGCTGTGGACGGCGGTGCCGCTGTACCTGTTCTACTGGGCGATGTACCCGGCGATCTACCTGCTCAACGCCAGCGCCAACGCGATACTGCGGATTGCCGGCCAAGGCGAACCCGGCCCGCACCACGAACACCATTACAGCCGCGAAGAATTGAAACTGATCCTGCACTCCAGCCGTGGCCAGGATCCGAGCGACCAGGGCATGCGTGTATTGGCCTCGGCGGTGGAAATGGGCGAGCTGGAAGTGGTCGACTGGGCCAACTCCCGCGAAGACCTGATCACCCTGGAATTCAACGCGCCGCTGAAAGAAATCCTCGCGATGTTCCGTCGCCACAAGTTCAGCCGTTATCCGGTGTACGACAGCGAGCGTCAGGAGTTCGTCGGTCTGCTGCACATCAAGGATCTGCTGCTGGAGCTGGCCGCCCTTGATCACATTCCCGAGTCGTTCAACCTGGCGGAGCTGACCCGTCCGCTGGAGCGCGTGTCACGGCACATGCCGCTGTCGCAGCTGCTGGAGCAGTTCCGCAAGGGCGGCTCGCACTTCGCCGTGGTCGAAGAGGCTGACGGCAACATCATCGGCTACCTGACCATGGAAGACGTGCTCGAAGTGCTGGTCGGCGACATCCAGGACGAACACCGCAAGGCCGAGCGCGGCATCCTCGCCTATCAGCCGGGCAAGTTGCTGGTACGGGGTGATACGCCGCTGTTCAAGGTCGAGCGCCTTCTGGGGATCGACCTGGACCACATCGAAGCCGAAACCCTCGCCGGGCTGATCTACGAAACCCTCAAGCGGGTGCCGGAAGAGGAAGAAGTGCTGGAAGTCGAAGGCCTGCGGATCATCATCAAAAAGATGAAAGGCCCGAAGATTGTGCTGGCGAAGGTGTTGATGCTGGATTGATTGACGGCGCCGGGATCTTTTGTGGAAAGGGATTTTGTGGCGAGGGGATTTATCCCCGTTGGGCTGCGAAGCGGCCCTAGCCCCTAATCCCTAATCCCTAATCCCAGTATTGACTGACGCACCGCGCAGAATGTTTTTGGGACGGCTGCGCCGTCCAACGGGGATAAATCCCCTCGCCACAATTGATCTCCACAGTTTTCATCGCTTGCCCAACGCAAAGTTGGGCAACGCCCCCAGCGGCTGGTTGAACTGATACGGAATCGATACCAGACCCGCCCCGCTGTTGCGTTGCACCACAAAGTGCAAGTGCGGGCCGCTGCTGTTGCCGGTGTTGCCCGACAGCGCCAGCGGACTGCCCACCGTCACCCTCTGCCCTTCGCGTACACTCACCGAGCCCTGCTTGAGGTGCAGATACACGCCCATCGTGCCGTCATCGTGCAACACCCGCACGAAGTTGCCGGAAGGATCGGTGCCGCGGCCACTCTGCGAATTCTCGGTTTTCACCACCACCCCCGCCCGCGCGGCAATGATCGGCGTGCCGACCGGCATGGCGATGTCCATCGCGTATTTGTTCTTCGGCCCGAAGTGGCTGTAATCGCCATTGGCGCCCTGGCTGAGGCGGAACGGCCCGCCACGCCACGGAAACGGATAGCGATAGCCCTGAGCCGCGCCAGCCGGGTCACCAAGGGAATAATGGAACTGCGGCGTATACACCAGCGGTTTGCCACCGGACACCGCCGTCAGCAGCGCCAGCCGCGTATTGCTGCGCGCCGGCAACACCCGACGGATCGTTTGAGCGGGAGCGCCGCGCACGTTGCTCATCCCGGTAAACGCCAGTGCAACCTCGACTGGCGCGTACAGGTCGTTGCGCACGAACACCACGTCCGCGCCCTTCTGCTTCTTGATGTCGAGATAGACCTGGCGCTCGAGGCGCTCGACCATCCGGTCCTGAAACACGAACACCTGAGAGCCTTTGCTCGGACGGTCGCTATACGAAACCACTCCGTTGGCATCGGTGGATTTGTAGATCGTCATGGCCACAGTCGAGGTGGAGGCCATGAACAGACCACAGAAAAACAGCAGGCGCAGGGGCATGGGCAAAAATTCTGTCGAGTAAGGCCTGGGAATGAGCCTAGCAGCTGAAGCAGACCAGGCTAGTCGACAGATGTTTCAAATTGGCAGGTGCAGGAGATGATCGTCCCCACGCTCTGCGTGGGGATGCAGCCCGGGACGCTCCGCGTCCCATGCGAGAGGACGCGGAGCGTCCGGTTGAGGCATTCCCACGCAGAGCGTGGGAACGATCAGCTGTCAGGCAACGAAGATCACGCGCCGGGTACGAAGTGCTTCTGCGCCGTGCCACGGGCGATCAGACGGGAGATGTAATCGAGTTTCTGCGCATCCTGGTCAACGAAGCGGAAAGTCAGTTGCAGCCAGTCACTGTCGGCTTTCTGCTCGTGGGCAACGATGGCGTGCAGGTAACCATTAAGGCGGGCGATTTCGGCGTTGTCGCCCTGCTCCAGATCGAGCACGGCGCTGTCGAGGATCTGCGGCAGACTGTCGGTGCGTTTGATCACCAGCAGCGCTTCCTTGATGCTCAGGGCTTTGATCACGCATTGCTGGTTGCCACTTGGCAAGCGCAGCTGGCCTTGACCGCGACCACTGGCCGGCGCTGCTGCAGCGGCAGGTGCCTTGACCGGTGGACTGTTAAGCAGACCGCGCGACGGCGCAGCGGCCGGTGCCGGGGCAGCGGCAGCAGGCTTGGCGAACGGATTGGCTGCCGCTGCGACCGGAGCGCCACCCACCACGGCAGCCTTGCCGCCAGTCAAAGCGCTCAGGGAATCGTTGCCAAACGCCGAGTTCATCTTGGTCGGCGCACTGTTCATCAGCGTGTCGAGCTTGCCGACCTTGTTCAGCGCCTGCTTGACCTTGGTCAGCAGTTGTTCGTTGGTGAACGGCTTGCTGACGTAGCCGGAAACGCCGGCCTGAATAGCTTGCACCACGTTTTCCTTGTCGCCACGGCTGGTGACCATGATGAACGGCATGGTTTTGAGGTTGTCTTGCTGGCGGCACCAGGTCAGCAGTTCCAGGCCGGACATTTCCGGCATCTCCCAGTCGCACAAGACCAGGTCGAATGCCTCTTTGGCCAGCATGGCCTGGGCCTTTTTGCCGTTGATGGCGTCCTCGGTGCGGATCCCCGGGAAGTAATTACGCAGGCACTTTTTCACCAGGTCACGAATGAACGATGCATCGTCCACGACCAACACACTGATCTTGCTCATCCAACACCCCTATTAAAATCCCGGCAAGCATAACGCTGGCTGATGGCACATTGCCAAAACTCTTCAGTCACGCCGGGACTTTTCGTTCGCGGGTGCTGCTTTTTAACTCGCTTCTGCCTACGAAAAGCAGAAACAAAAACGCCCGGCCAAAGGGCCGGGCGCTTTTCTCAGGCAATCTTACTTATCGTCAGCATCGCCCGGAACATTAGCGGTTTCACCGCTTGTGCCTTCAACTTCTTCCTTCATGCGCTTGAGGCCCATGTGGCGCACATCGGTACCGCGCACCAGGTAGATCACCAGTTCCGAGATGTTGCGTGCGTGGTCGCCGATCCGCTCCAGCGAACGCAGCACCCAGATAATGCTCAAGACCCGCGAGATAGAGCGCGGGTCTTCCATCATGTAGGTTGCCAGCTCGCGCAGGGCGGTCTTGTATTCGCGGTCGATGATCTTGTCGTACTGCGCCACCGACAACGCCAGATCGGCGTCGAAGCGGGCAAACGCGTCCAGCGCATCGCGCACCATGTTGCGCACCTGGTCGCCGATGTGGCGAACCTCGACGTAACCGCGCGGCGCTTCGCCTTCCTCGCACAACTGGATGGCACGACGGGCGATCTTGGTCGCTTCGTCACCGATGCGCTCAAGGTCGATCACCGACTTGGAGATGCTGATGATCAGACGCAGGTCGGAGGCCGCCGGCTGACGACGGGCGAGAATGCGCAGGCATTCTTCGTCGATGTTGCGTTCCATCTGGTTGATCTGGTCATCGATCTCGCGCACTTGCTGAGCCAGGCCGGAGTCGGCCTCGATCAGCGCGGTCACCGCGTCGTTGACCTGCTTCTCGACCAGCCCGCCCATGGCCAGGAGGTGGCTGCGCACTTCCTCGAGCTCGGCGTTGAACTGCGCTGAGATGTGGTGGGTAAGGCCTTCTTTACTAATCATGTTGGCGTCCTTGGAGCGTCCGGTAAGGTGCGGTGGGCCGCAGCGTCAATTCTGTGAATAACCCGCAACTGTCAGCCATAACGACCGGTGATGTAGTCTTCGGTCTGCTTCTTCGCCGGATTGGTGAACAGGGTATCGGTGTCGCCGAACTCCACCAGTTTGCCCATGTACATGAACGCCGTGTAGTCGGACACCCGCGCGGCCTGTTGCATGTTGTGGGTCACGATGACGATGGTGAACTTGGATTTCAGCTCGTAGATCAGCTCTTCGACTTTCAGCGTCGAGATCGGGTCGAGGGCCGAGCACGGTTCGTCGAGCAGCAGCACTTCCGGCTCCACGGCGATGGTACGGGCGATCACCAGACGTTGCTGCTGACCGCCGGACAGGCCGAGTGCCGAGTCGTGCAGACGGTCTTTGACTTCGTCCCACAGCGCCGCGCCTTTCAGTGCCCACTCAACGGCTTCGTCGAGGATGCGCTTCTTGTTGATGCCCTGGATGCGCAAGCCGTAAACCACGTTTTCGTAGATGGTCTTGGGGAACGGGTTAGGCTTCTGGAACACCATGCCGACCCGGCGACGCAGCTCGGCAACGTCCTCGCCCTTGCGATAGATGTTGTTGCCGTACAGGTTGATCGCGCCTTCGACGCGGCAACCGTCCACCAGGTCGTTCATGCGGTTGAAGGTACGCAGCAGCGTGGACTTGCCGCAGCCGGACGGGCCGATGAACGCGGTCACGCGCTGTTTCGGGATGTTCATGCTGACGTCGAACAGTGCTTGTTTCTCGCCGTAGAACAGGCTCAGCCCCGGCACTTCGATGGCCACGGTTTCCTGTTCGAGGTTCAGGCTCTGCTTGTCGCGGCCCAGGGCAGACATGTTGATGCCGTGGGTATGTGTTTCGTGCTGCATGGGAGATCCCCTGTGCTAACAAATTCGGTTCGGTTGGCTGCCGGAATCTAGACCGGCAACCCTTCAATTCTTGTGGCGGCGATCAGCTGTCCAGCGCCTTGTACTTCTCGCGCAGGTGGTTACGGATGTACACCGCCGACAGGTTCAACGTGGCGATCACCAGCACCAGCAACAGCGCCGTGGCATACACCAGCGGACGGGCCGCTTCGACGTTCGGGCTCTGGAAGCCGACGTCATAAATATGGAAGCCCAGGTGCATGATCTTCTGGTCCAGGTGCAGGTACGGGTAGTTACCGTCCACCGGCAGCGACGGCGCCAGTTTCACCACACCCACCAGCATCAGCGGTGCCACTTCACCGGCGGCACGAGCCACCGCGAGGATCATGCCGGTCATCATCGCCGGGCTGGCCATGGGCAGAACGATCTTCCACAGGGTTTCAGCCTTGGTCGCGCCCAGCGCCAGCGAACCTTCGCGCACAGTGCGAGGAATCCGCGCCAGACCTTCTTCCGTGGCCACGATCACCACCGGTACCGCCAGCAGCGCCAGAGTCAACGAAGCCCAGAGCAGCCCCGGTGTACCAAAGGTCGGCGCCGGCAGTGCTTCAGGGAAGAACAGCCGGTCGAGCGAACCACCCAGCACGTAGACGAAAAAGCCCAGACCGAACACGCCGTAAACGATCGCCGGAACACCGGCGAGGTTGTTCACTGCGATGCGGATGATCCGGGTCAGGGCGTTCTGCTTGGCGTATTCGCGCAGGTACACCGCCGCCAGTACGCCGAACGGGGTGACGATCATCGCCATGATCAGGGTCATCATCACGGTGCCGAAGATCGCCGGGAAAATCCCGCCTTCGGTGTTCGCTTCACGCGGGTCGTCGGACAGGAACTCCCAGACCTTGCTGAAGTAGAAACCGATCTTGGTGAAGGTGCCCATGGCGTTTGGCTGGTAGGCGTGAACCACTTTGCCCAGACCGATTTCGATCTCTTTACCGTTGGCATCGCGGGCAGTCAACGCATCACGATTGAACTGCGCATGCAGATCGGCCAGACGTGCTTCGATGTCCTGATAACGCGCGTTCAGCTCGGCGCGCTCCGACTCCATGTCCGCTTGCGCGGTGGCGTCGAGTTTGCCTTCCAGTTCCAGCTTGCGCCCATGCAGACGGATGCGCTCCAGACCTGCGTTGATCGCACCGATGTCAGTCTTTTCCAGCGACTTGAGCTGCGCGGCGAGACCGTTCACACGGTTGATTCGCGCCTGCAACTCAGGCCAGGCAGCCTCGCCTTCGGCGATGACCTTGCCATCCTGTTTGACGTTGACCAGATAGCCGTAGAAGTTGCCCCACTCGCGACGCTCCAGCGCCATCAGTTCCGGCGGGTTTTTCTGGTTGGTCAGCCACTCGCCGACGATCCAGGTGAAGTCGTTGCCGTTCAAGTCACGGTTACCGACCTTGATCAGCTCGCGGGTCATGAATTCCGGGCCTGCATCCGGCACCGGCAAACCGGCGCTCTTCAGACGTGCACGCGGCACTTCTTCTTTTTGCACCACTTCGCCCACGACCAGATGCTGGCCCTGGCCCGGTACGTCATAGCTGGCGTGGATCAGATCCGCCGGCCAGAAGTGACCCAGACCGCGCACGGCGATCACCGCCAGCAGGCCAATGGTCATGATGACCGCGATGGACACCGCGCCACCGCTGATCCAGACGCCCGGGGCGCCGCTCTTGAACCATCCTTTCAGGGAGTTCTGTTTCACAGACTTCTACCTTTGCTTAAAGCGACGAGTATTTCTTGCGCAGACGCTGACGAATCAGTTCCGCGAGGGTGTTCATGACGAAGGTGAACAACAGCAGCACCAGCGCCGAGAGGAACAGCACGCGGTAGTGGCTGCCGCCGACTTCCGACTCCGGCATTTCCACCGCGACGTTGGCGGCCAGGGTGCGCAGGCCTTCGAACAGGTTCATTTCCATGACCGGGGTATTACCGGTGGCCATCAGCACGATCATCGTCTCGCCGACCGCACGGCCCATGCCGATCATCAGCGCCGAGAAGATGCCCGGGCTGGCGGTCAGAATGACCACGCGAGTCATGGTTTGCCACGGCGTGGCACCCAGCGCCAGCGAACCCAGGGTCAGGCCGCGTGGCACGCTGAATACGGCGTCTTCGGCGATCGAGTAGATGTTCGGAATCACCGCAAAACCCATCGCCAGACCGACCACCAGTGCGTTGCGCTGGTCGTAGGTGATGCCCAGGTCGTGGGAGATCCACATGCGCATGTCACCGCCGAAGAACCAGTTCTCCATGAACGGGCTCATGTACAGCGACAACCAGCCCACGAACAGGATCACCGGGATCAACAGTGCACTTTCCCAGCCATCCGGGACTTTCAGGCGGATCGACTCAGGCAGGCGGCTGAAGGTGAAACCGGCGATCAGAATGCCGATCGGCAGCAACATCAGCAGGCTGAAGATGCCCGGCAGGTGCCCTTCTACATACGGTGCGAGGAACAGGCCGGCGAAGAAACCGAGGATCACCGTCGGCATCGCTTCCATCAGCTCGATCACCGGTTTGACCTTGCGGCGCATGCCCGGGGCCATGAAGTACGCGGTATAGATCGCAGCGGCAACGGCCAGCGGTGCAGCCAGCAGCATCGCGTAGAACGCCGCTTTCAGGGTGCCGAAGGTCAGTGGCGAGAGGCTCAGTTTCGGTTCGAAATCGGTGTTGGCGGCGGTCGATTGCCAGACGTATTTAGGCTCGTCGTAGTTCTCGTACCAGACCTTGCTCCACAGCGCGCTCCACGACACTTCCGGGTGTGGGTTGTCGAGCAGCAGCGGTTGCAGCTTGCCGCCGGCTTCGACGATCACCCGGTTGGCGCGTGGCGACAGGCCGAACAGGCCCTGGCCTTCGACCACCTGATCGACCAGCAAAGTTCGGTGCGCGGTGCTGTGGAACACGCCGAGCTTGCCGCTGGCATCCAGCGCAAGGAAGCCTTTGCGACGCTCTTCGGCAGTGATTTCAACGATCGGCGTGGTGCCCATCTGGAAGGTGCGGATCTGTTTCAGGCGCAGCTCGCCATCGGTGTCGCGGGCCATGAACCACTGGGCCAGACCGCCCTTGGAATCACCGATGATCAGCGAGATACCACCGACCAGTTGCGTCGAGGCAGTGACTTCGGCGTCGGCGTTTTCCAGCAGTTTGTAGCGGCCGTTAAGGCTCTTGTCGCGCAGACTGAACACGTCGGCCTGAGCACGCCCGTTGACCACGTACAGCCATTGCTGGCGCGGGTCGACGAAGATGTTTTTCACCGGCTCAGTCATCTGTGGCAGATCGATACGCTTCTGCTCGTTGGTGACTTCGCCGGTCATCATGTTTTCTTCGCTGGTCAGCGACAAAACATTGAGTTGCGAACCGGTCGAACCCACCAGCATCAGGGTCGTATCGGTGGCATTGAGGCTGACGTGCTCCAGAGCACCACCGCTTTCATTCAACGCAATCGGCGTATTGCCATACGGGTATTCGATGGCCGGGGTGATGGTTTTCTTGCCATCGGGATAGCTGACTTTATAGGTGTGACGGAACACCAGCGCCTGACCGTTGGACAGACCCACGGCAACCAGCGGATGACCTGGCTGGTCCTCACCGATGGAGGTCACGGTAGCGCCGGCCGGAACCGGCAGATCGACGCGCTTCAATTCAGCGCCACTGTCGAGATCGAAAAACAGCGCCTGGCCCTTGTCGGAAACGCGCATGGCCACCTGATTCTGCTCTTCGAGCGAGATCATCAGCGGCTTGCCGGCGTCCTGCATCCAGGCCGGGGTAATGGCATCTTTCGCGGTCAGGTCGGCACCTTTGAACAGCGGCGCAACCACGTAGGCGAGAAAGAAAAAGATCAGGGTGATGGCTGCCAGTACCGCCAGACCGCCAACGAGGACGTACCAGCGGGTGAAGCGATCCTTGAGCGCGCGAATGCGGCGCTTGCGTTGCAGCTCAGGCGTATTGAAATCAATGCGCTTGGGAGGATTAGTAGTCATGTGGGAATTGGCCAGATCATTCATGCGCTCACCCTAGCGATCCTGTATGACAGAAAGATGACAGTGCAGTGACGCAGCAAATCCACCGCCAGCAGGACTGGCAGAGGATCGAAAATTTGAGGTGTGGAAAAGGCCGGCCTGCAAGCAGATCCGGCCTTTTTCCTTGAGTCCGGCGGGGTTCACCCCGGACTCAATTTGTTACTTTTTTGCGACTTCAGCGCCGCCTTCCTGCAGCCCCAGATCAGCCAGTGCTTTTGCAGCAACCTTGGCCGGCAGTGGGATGTAGCCGTCTTTCACTACAACTTCCTGGCCCTGTTTGGACAGAACCAGTTTCACGAACTCAGCTTCCAGCGGAGCCAGAGGCTTGTTCGGGGCTTTGTTCACGTACACGTAGAGGAAACGCGACAGTGGGTACTTGCCGTTCAGGGCGTTTTCTTCGGTGTCTTCGATGAAGTCAGTGCTGCCTTTCTTCGACAGGGCAACAGTCTTCACGCTGGCGGTCTTGTAGCCGATGCCCGAGTAACCGATGCCGTTCAGCGAGGAGCTGATCGACTGCACGACCGAAGCCGAGCCTGGTTGTTCGTTGACGTTTGGCTTGTAGTCGCCTTTGCACAGGGCTTCTTCTTTGAAGTAGCCGTAGGTGCCGGATACCGAGTTACGGCCGAACAGTTGTACTGGCTTGTTGGCCAGGTCGCCGGTCACGCCCAGGTCGCCCCAGGTTTTCACGTCGGCTTTGGCGCCGCACAGACGGGTCGACGAGAAGATCGCGTCAACCTGTTCCATGGTCAGGTGCTGGATCGGGTTGTCTTTGTGAACGAAGACAGCCAGGGCGTCCACGGCAACCGGGATGGCGGTTGGCTTGTAGCCGTATTTCTGTTCGAAGGCCGCCAGTTCGGTGTCCTTCATCTTGCGGCTCATCGGGCCCAGGTTGGAGGTGCCTTCAGTCAGCGCAGGTGGCGCAGTGGCAGAGCCAGCAGCCTGAATCTGGATGTTTACGTTCGGGTATTCTTTTTTGTAGTTCTCAGCCCAGAGGGTCATGAGGTTGGCCAGAGTATCGGAGCCGACGCTGGACAGGTTGCCCGACACACCAGTGGTCTTGGTGTAGCTCGGGATAGCAGGGTCAACAGCGGCAACCGCGTTGGCAGTCGCAACGCCAGCAGCGACAAAAGTCATTGCCGCCATCAAACGCTTCAGTTTCATGCCTTACTCCTAGCAGATAGGGTGTGTTAAGTCGGGGCCAAGTATCAGCAGGCCGTGTGAACACTCTATGGCTGAAATATGACAATTGGATGAAAGGCCAGCATTCGAGGTGTCACAAAAAATGAATTCCGCAGCAGGTTGACAAATCAAATGCAAAAGATAGGCTTGTCAACCACGAGAGGAACTCATGATAAACGACCGAATTCGCCGCGCCCGCCTGCAGAGAGGCCTCACCCTAGAGGGTCTGGCGGCCCAGCTTGGCGACATCACCAAACAAGCGTTAAGCAAATATGAGAAAGGGTTAAGTACTCCAAACTCTTCTCGCCTGCTGCAACTGGCCAAAGCACTTCAGGTCAGTCCCGAATATTTTTTCCGCGCGGAGGTTATTCCTCTGGCACCTCTTGAGTTTCGAAAGCTGGCCAGAATGCCCAAGTTTCGCCAAGCTCAGGTTGAAGAAAAAATTCGGGAACATCTCGAACGCTACATTTCACTTGAGCAATGTTTCGACCCGGCAGATATCCAGACCCCTGCCACCCCAGCGCAGATGCTCCCGGTTTCAACCCTCGAAGAGGCCGAGCTAGCAGCCGAAAAGCTTCGCCAGTTTTGGGGGATCGGTAGCGATCCCATCGCCAATCTGACTGAACAATTGGAAGAGCACAGCATCAAGGTTGCAATGCTAAACGGCCCAGATGATTTCGATGGAGCTTGCGCTGCTACTGGTGACGGCGACCATGTATTGATTGCTTTGAATGCTGACCGTCCGGGTGAGCGAATCAGATTTACGGCAGCTCATGAGCTCGGCCATTGGGTTATGGCGTTGCCTGAAGACATGCCGGAGAAAGACAAAGAAAACTGTTGTCACCGTTTTGCCGGTGCATTTCTCTACCCCGCCAAAAGCGTAACCGGCGATTTCGGCAGCCATCCCCGGTCCAGAGTCCACCCACGAGAGCTACTGATCGCCAAACGCCAATACGGAATATCAATGCACGCTGCGTTGAGACGGCTGAAGGATCTGAAGCTACTTAGCGAAAGTGGCTACAAATCCCTCACTATTCAATTCAGTGCCAACGGCTGGCGCAAAGCAGAGCCTGAACCTATGCCGTGCAAACCACCCCAGCGCTTTGATTCGCTGGTGTTCTGGGGATTGGCGGAAGGATTGATCACCAAGTCGCGGGCTGCTGAACTCCTGCGCAAACCGGTGAGCGCACTTGATCCCAATTTCCTGGGCTCACTGGAGAGTGCATGAGTCTGATCTATATCAGTGATACGAATATCTGGATCGACTTCAGAAATGCCGGATTACTGGAGCAGATGTTCAGCTTGCCGTTTACGCTGTGTTGCACTGACTTCGTAATGTACGAACTCGACGACTTTTCTCATGACGAACTGCTCGACCGAGGGTTGATTGTCGAATCGTTCGATGAGGAAGGTGTAATACGATTGTCGGGGCTGAGGATCGAGCACAACAACAGCTCTTTAGCCGACGTCTCCTGCTACTTGCTTGCGCAGGAAACGGGCCGTCCTTTACTCACCGGAGATGGCAGGTTGCGCCGTCAGGCCCAAAGAGACGGGCTACAGGTACACGGCGCGCTATGGTTGCTCGATTTAATGGTTGAACATCAAGTCATCGACGAAACAGAAGCCGCAAATGCTTTGGCTCATATGCTTGAGCACGGGGCTCGCCTGCCGGTTGGCGAGTGTGAAACAAGGCTTTCGCGCTGGCGAAAGCCCTGAGTTCCGGAACTGAATCAGCGTCCCTTGCTCCACAACCACGCCCCTACCAGAGTCCCCATCGCGCACAGCACCGCCACATAGTAGGCCGGCCCCATCGCGCTTTCTTTCAGCAGCAGGCTGACCACCATTGGCGTCAGGCCGCCGAAGATCGCGTAGGCGACGTTATAAGAGAAGGACAGACCACTGAAACGCACCACCGGCGGGAACGCCTTGACCATCACGTACGGCACCGCGCCGATGGTGCCGACCAGAAAACCGGTCAGCGCATACAGCGGGAACAGCCAGTTCGGGTGATCGGCGAGGCTGTGATAGAACGTCCACGAGCTGATCAGCAAACCCAGGCAGCCGAACACGAACACCCGGCCGGCACCGAAACGATCGGCCAGCGCACCAGAGATGATGCAGCCCAGGCTCAGGAACACGATCGCCAGGCTGTTGGATTGCAGCGCGGTGGTCGGCGAGAAGTGATAGACCGTTTGCAGCACGGTCGGGGTCATCAGGATCACCACTACAATGCCGGCGGACAGCAACCAGGTCAGCAGCATCGAGATCGCAATCGCACCGCGATGGTCACGCAGCACCGCGCGCAGCGGCACTTCTTCGGCCAGCGCCTTGCGTTGTTGCAGTTCGGCGAACACCGGGGTTTCGTGCAGCCAGCGGCGCAGGTAGACCGAGAACAGGCCGAATACACCGCCGAGCAGGAACGGAATCCGCCACGCGTAATCCGAGACTTCCACCGGCGTGTAGATGCTGTTGATCGCGGTGGCAACCAGCGAGCCCAGCAGGATGCCGGCGGTCAGGCCGCTGGTCAGGGTGCCGCAGGCGTAACCAATGTGCTTCCCGGGCACGTGTTCGGAAACGAAGACCCACGCCCCCGGCACTTCGCCGCCGATTGCCGCACCCTGAATGACGCGCATCAATAGGAGCAGGATCGGCGCCCACATGCCGATCTGCGCATACGTCGGCAGCAGACCCATGATCAGGGTCGGTACCGCCATCATGAAAATGCTCAGAGTGAACATCTTCTTGCGCCCCAGCAGGTCGCCGAAGTGCGCCATGACGATGCCGCCCAGCGGCCGCGCGAGGTAACCAGCGGCGAAGATGCCGAAGGTCTGCATCAAGCGCAGCCACTCGGGCATGTCGGCCGGGAAGAACAGCTTGCCGACCACGGTGGCGAAGAATACGAAGATGATGAAATCGTAGAATTCCAGCGCACCGCCAAGGGCGGACAGCGACAGGGTCTTGTAGTCATTGCGGGTCAACGGTCGTGCGGGTTGCTCGGGCTGCGCGAGGCTCGAAGGCGCTGTGGTCATGGCAAGGGCTTCTCTTATAGTCGGATCTACCGCCACAACAACGCTGGCTGTGACTTGGGCAGGTTCGGCACCATAGCAAATTGTTCGAAAAAGCACATAGAGGCGCGTATTTGACGGTCGAAATGAGAACCGGATGGTCGTCGCGGAGTCTACCGACCGATATACTCGCAACCTTGCTCCGGTTTGTAGGGGGTTGCTGTGCGAAAACGTCGTTGGCCCGGCCTTTGCTCGGGATTAGCCGGTTTCGCAGAGTTTCTCCTTAGGCGCCTGATGGAAAACGTGACGAACGTAGTATGTTCGGTGCTGAATCGTTTTTCCCGAAGACGGCTACCACCAGCAATACCAACGAAGAGTCACGGGTCAGAGGCACCCCCGGCATGATAGAGCTCGAACAAGAAGATCCGATCCCGCAAGGCGACCTGGCCCTGCAAATCACCGCACTTCCACGCGAAACCAACGGCTTTGGCGATATTTTTGGCGGCTGGCTGGTGGCGCAGATGGATTTGGCCGGCACCGCCATGGCCAGCCGTGTCGCCGGTGGCCGCGTTGCCACTGTGGCCATCGACCGTATGGCGTTCCTTGTGCCGGTCGCCGTCGGCGCGCAACTGTCCTTTTATACCCAGACCCTGGAAATCGGCCGCAGCTCGATCCAGATGATGGTCGAAGTGTGGAGCGACGACCCGCTGTCCAGCGAGTGGCGTAAAGTCACCGAAGCGGTATTCGTCTTCGTTGCCATCGACGGCAGCGGCCGCACGCGTTCGGTGCCGCCACGCGCGCGTTAAACCTCGCGACCGTTTTGCGGTCGATAGTCGTCCCAAGTGCCTGATCGAGAGTTGCCCCATGAACACGCCCAACGTTGAAGCCGTGAAACTGGATGAACTGAACTGCTGGCGCATCCGCCACGGTCAGGCCGAAGTGCTGGTGGCCCAGCAAGGCGCGCACATCCTCAGTTATCAGATCGATGGGCAGCAGCCGATCATCTGGCTCAATGACAAGGCCGAGTTCAAGACCGGCAAAAGCATCCGTGCTGGCGTGCCGGTGTGCTGGCCGTGGTTCGGCAAGTTCGAACGCAATCCGCAGAGCGTGCAGGCCATGTACACCGGTGAGCAACCGTCACCCGCTCACGGGCTGGTGCGGGCGATGGATTGGGAGCTGGGCGGGATCGAATCAGAGGCTGACGGCGTCAAGGTCGAATTCAAACTGCCCTACCCCGAAGGTGGCCTGCCGGGCTGGCCGCACGAAGTCGATCTGACCCTGACCCTGCATTTGTCCGAACAACTGAGCTTCAGCCTGACCAGCCACAACCGTGGCCGTGACACCGTCAGCCTGAGTCAGGCGCTGCACACGTACTACGCGGTCAGTGATGTGCGCAATGTGCATGTCGACGGCGTGGCGGGCCTGAATTACATCGAAACCCTGGACAACTGGAACACCCACCAGCAGCAAGGTGACCTGGGTTTCGCCGGGGAAACCGACCGCATCTACCTCGACGCCCCACCACAACTGAGCATCGTTGATTCGGCATGGGAGCGACGCATCGTGCTGACCGCCACCGGGTCGCGCACGGCAGTGATCTGGAATCCGTGGATCGACCGCGCAGCTGCGCTGGCCGATATGGATAACGATGGCTGGCAACGCATGTTGTGCATCGAGACGGCGAATGTGATGGATGACGTAGTCACCCTGGCGCCGGGGGCGAGCCACACCATGGGCGTCAGCGTCGCCAGCAAGCCGCTCTAAGACACACAGCAGAACGAACTGTGGGAGGGGGCTTGCTCCCGAAGGCGATGTGTCAGTCAACTAATCCATTGACTGACACACCACCTTCGGGAGCAAGCCCCCTCCCACAGTTGTTTTGCACAGGTGTCAGAGATCGGACTCTTTCACCACTCGCACCTTGTCCGCTTCCAGCGCATACGCAGCGTCTGCCAGATCATTGCTGACCTTCTCGATCTTCAGCGTGCCGGTCACCCACAGCGGCGTGTAGATGTCATCCAGCTTCAATCCCTTCGGATAACGCACCAGCACCAATTGATTCGGCGGCGGTGGCGGCACGTGGATGCACGCGCCCGGGTACGGCACGAGGAAAAACAGCGTGCTGCGGCCCATGGCGTCGGACTCCAGTGGCACCGGATAACCACCGATGCGGATGTGTTTGTCGTTCATCGACGCCACGGTTTTGGTCGAATACATCACCGCCGGCAGACCTTTGGCCTGCTTCATCCCGCCCTTCTCGGTGAAGGTGCCGGTGGCTTCCGGAGAGTTGTGGTCAATTTCGGGCATGGCCTCGAGGGCCTTTTGATCCGACTTGGGCATCAGTTCGAGCCAGTCGGTTTCCGGCAGTTCGCCGGCGTGGGCCAAACCGCTGCCCAGAAAAAGGAGAGTCAACAGAAGACGGCGCATGAAGGTGCTCGGTAAAGAAAGGAGGGAACGTTGAATCGCCGAGCATTCTAGCCCTCCCGGCCGGTTTGGCAGAGAGGGCTTTGTCGCTTTGGATCAGTTCTTTTTGATCAGGCCGTAGATCACCAGCAGCACGATTGCGCCAACCAGCGCGCCGATGAAACCTGCGCCTTGACCGGCCTGATAGATGCCCAGAGCCTGGCCGCCGTAGGTGGCTGCCAGCGAACCGCCGATACCGAGCAGGATGGTCATGATCCAGCCCATGCTGTCATCGCCCGGTTTCAGGAACCGCGCCAGCAGGCCGACGATCAAGCCGATAAAGATGGTTCCGATAATTCCCATGGCAATTCCCTCTCAGTAGTAGATATGCGAAGCCTAGTCAGACTTTGGCATCCTGCCATGAGAGAACGGCGGCCCCTGAATGGTTCCGCCGTTGCCACATGAAACCGGATTTACTTGGCAATGCTACTCGGCGATCAGCGCTTCGACCTTGAGGATCTGCGCTTCGAGCGTGGCCTTGTCGGCGCAACGCAGGTTGGCATGACCGACCTTGCGCCCGGCCTTGAAGGCTTTACCGTAGTGGTGCAGGTGGCAATCTTCGATGGCGATGACCTTTTCCACCGGCGGAACAACGCCGATGAAATTGAGCATCGCACTCTCGCCGACCTTGGCCGTCGAACCCAGCGGCAGGCCGGCAACGGCGCGCAGATGGTTTTCGAACTGGCTGCACTCGGCGCCTTCGGTGGTCCAGTGCCCGGAGTTGTGCACGCGCGGGGCGATTTCGTTGGCTTTCAGGCCACCGTCAACTTCAAAGAACTCGAACGCCATCACGCCGACATAATCCAGCTGCTTGAGCACACGGCTGGAGTAGTCTTCGGCCAACGCCTGCAGCGGGTGATCGGTGCTGGCGATCGACAGCTTGAGAATGCCGCTGTCGTGGGTGTTGTGCACCAATGGATAGAACTTCGTCTCGCCATCGCGGGCACGCACGGCGATCAACGAAACTTCACCGGTGAACGGCACGAAACCTTCCAGCAGGCAGGCCACGCTGCCCAGTTCGGCGAACGTGCCGACCACGTCTTCAGGCTTGCGCAGGACTTTCTGGCCCTTGCCGTCGTAACCCAGGGTGCGGGTTTTCAACACGGCCGGCAGACCGATCGAAGCGACAGCGGCATCCAGATCGGCTTGCGACTGGATGTCGGCGAAGGCCGGGGTCGGAATGCCCAGATCCTTGAACATGCTCTTTTCGAACCAGCGATCACGAGCGATGCGCAGGGCTTCGGCACTCGGGTAGACCGGCACGAACTGCGACAGGAACGCCACGGTTTCAGCCGGGACGCTTTCGAACTCGAAGGTCACCAGATCGACTTCATCGGCTAATTGGCGCAGGTGATCCTGATCGCCGTAATCGGCCCGCAGGTGTTCGCCCAACGCAGCGGCACAAGCGTCCGGCGCAGGGTCGAGGAAAGCGAAGTTCATGCCCAGCGGAGTGCCCGCCAGAGCCAACATGCGACCCAACTGGCCGCCACCGATTACACCGATCTTCATCTCAACAACCTCAGGCAATACGTGGGTCTGGATTGTCCAGGACGCTGTCTGTCTGCTCGGCACGGAAGGTTTTCAGTACCGCGTGGAACTGTGGATGCTTGGCGCCCAGGATGCTCGCCGAGAGCAGGGCCGCGTTGATCGCGCCGGCCTTGCCGATGGCCAGAGTGGCAACTGGAATGCCCGCTGGCATTTGCACGATCGACAGCAGCGAGTCGACGCCCGAGAGCATGGCCGACTGAACCGGAACACCCAGCACCGGCAGGTGGGTCTTGGCCGCACACATGCCAGGCAGGTGAGCCGCGCCACCGGCACCGGCGATAATCACCTCGATGCCGCGGCCTTCAGCCTCTTCGGCGTACTGGAACAGCAGATCCGGGGTGCGGTGGGCAGAAACCACCTTGACCTCGTACGGGATGCCGAGCTTTTCCAGCATATCGGCGGTGTGGCTAAGGGTGGACCAATCGGACTTGGAGCCCATGATCACGCCAACCAGTGCACTCATCGTCGCGCCTCTTCTCTCTGGGCGCCCGCAGGCGCGTCAAAAACAACAAGCCACGCAGGATGCGTGGCTTGTTGTAGGAAAAATGGCCGGACGAACCGGCCGAAGGCCGCGCAGTATACCGCAAAGAAAGCAATAAACAGCCCCCTGCACGACCATCTGTCATCTGCCGCAAATGCCCGTTTTTATTGACTTCAAGGTCAGCCGAAAGTCGCCACAAATCCCCTGTAGGAGTGAGTCTGCTCGCGATGGCGGTGGGTCGGTCACATCGTCGCTGAATGTGCTGACGCTATCGCGAGCGGGCTCACTCCTACATTGGGTCTGCGGACAGGTTCAAGAGTTTTGGGCGGCGCCGCCTTCGAGCTTGCGCCACAGAAGCCGCACGTTGGCCTTGCGCACCAGTGCGCAGCGATACAGGCGGATCTCGAGCGGCACATGCCATTGCGGGCCGCCGCAGACCACCAGTTCGCCCCGCGCCAGTTCGGCGCGCACGCTCAACTGCGGCACCCAGGCAATTCCCAGCCCTTCCAGCGCCATGCTTTTCAGGCTGTCGGCCATCGCCGTTTCGTAGATGGTGGTGAAGCGCAGCTGACGCTGACGCAACAAGCCGTTCACCGAACGCCCGAGAAAGGCCCCGGCGCTATAGGCCAGCAGCGGCACACTGGCCTCGCCTTCGAGATCGAACAGCGGCTTGCCGTCAGCATCCGCCGCGCACACTGGCAACATTTCAGTCTGGCCCAGATGCAGCGACGGGAAGATTTCCGGGTCCATCTGCATGGCCGCGTCGGGGTCGTAGAACGCCAGCATCAGATCGCAGCCGCCCTCACGCAAGGCATGCACGGCGTCCCCGACGTTGGTGGCGACCAGCCGCGTGGCAATGTTCAAACCCTCATTGCGCAGTTGCGCGATCCAGCGCGGGAAGAAGCCCAGCGCCAGGGAGTGAGCGGCGGCCACCTGCATCACTTCGCCCTGCCCGCCTTCCAGATGATGCAGATGGCGCAGCACTTCGCCGAGCTGTTCGACCACGGTACGTGCAGTCACCAGAAACAGTTGCCCCGCCGCCGTCAGCTCGACCGGCGTGCGCGAGCGGTTGACCAGCGTCAGCCCCAGCGCCGCCTCGAGGCTGCGGATCCGCCGGCTGAAGGCCGGCTGGGTCACGAAGCGTCGTTCAGCGGCTTGCGAGAAGCTGCGGGTGGCGGCCAGAGCACTGAAGTCCTCGAGCCATTTGCTTTCCAGATTCATCACGTCCTCCCGGACACGCACCAAAACAGGTCACACGTCTGCCGCGCACGCGGCGTCACACGGGCATTATGCCGAATGTGCATAGGGCAGTGCTGAACAGCATTGGCCCAAAATTTCCCACAAGCCTAGCATTCGCAGCGTTCCGGCATAGACCGGGTCCATATCGAGATGATTTCTATCATGTCCTCCGCTGCATCTTTCCGCACAGAAAACGACCTGCTTGGCGCCCTCGACGTACCGGCTCAAGCGTATTACGGCATCCAGACCCTGCGAGCGGTGAATAACTTCCGTCTCTCGGGTGTTCCGATTTCGCACTACCCGAAACTGGTTGTCGGTCTGGCAATGGTCAAACAGGCCGCTGCTGACGCCAACCGCGAGTTGGGTCATCTGAGCGAAGCCAAGCACGCTGCCATCAGCGAAGCCTGTGCACGATTGATCCGCGGTGATTTCCACGAAGAGTTCGTGGTCGACATGATTCAAGGTGGCGCCGGTACTTCCACCAACATGAACGCCAACGAAGTGATCGCCAACATTGCTCTTGAAGCAATGGGTCACCAGAAAGGCGAGTACCAGTACCTGCACCCGAACGACGACGTGAACATGGCGCAGTCGACCAACGACGCCTACCCGACCGCGATCCGCCTGGGTCTGCTGCTGGGTCACGACACGTTGCTGGCCAGCCTCGACAGCCTGATTCAGGCGTTCGCGGCCAAGGGTGAAGAATTCAATCACGTCCTGAAAATGGGCCGTACCCAACTGCAAGACGCCGTGCCGATGACTCTCGGTCAAGAATTCCGTGCTTTCGCCACCACCATGGGCGAAGACCTGGCCCGTCTGAAGACGCTGGCCCCGGAACTGCTGACTGAAGTAAACCTGGGCGGCACCGCGATCGGCACCGGCATCAACGCCGACCCGCGCTACCAGGCTCTGGCCGTACAGCGTCTGGCGCTGATCAGCGGCCAACCGGTTGTGCCGGCTGCCGACCTGATTGAAGCAACTTCCGACATGGGCGCCTTCGTGCTGTTCTCCGGCATGCTCAAGCGCACTGCGGTCAAGCTGTCGAAGATCTGCAACGACCTGCGCCTGCTGTCCAGCGGCCCACGCACCGGCATCAACGAAATCAACCTGCCAGCGCGTCAGCCAGGCAGCTCGATCATGCCCGGCAAGGTCAACCCGGTAATCCCGGAAGCCGTGAACCAGGTGGCGTTCCAGGTCATCGGTAACGACCTGGCACTGACCATGGCAGCCGAAGGCGGTCAACTGCAACTGAACGTGATGGAGCCTTTGATCGCCTTCAAGATCTTCGACTCGATCCGTCTGCTGCAACGTGCCATGGACATGCTGCGCGAGCACTGCATCGTCGGCATCACCGCCAACGAAGCGCGCTGCCGCGAACTGGTCGAACACTCGATCGGCCTGGTCACCGCGCTGAACCCGTACATCGGCTACAAAAACGCCACCCGCATCGCCCGTATTGCTCTTGAAAGCGGCCGCGGCGTGCTGGAACTGGTGCGCGAAGAAGGTCTGCTCGATGAAGAGAGTCTTGCCGACATCCTGCGCCCGGAAAACATGATTGCTCCGCGTCTGGTTCCGCTCAAAGCCTGAGCCGACGCATTACTTGTAGCACCGCTCACCAGGTCGAGGGACTAGACACCTCTCACCTTTTGAGGGCTTGGGGATCCGTCCCCAAGCCCTTTTTTTTAACTTTCTGATCCTGAGACCCGTATGTCTGGGGATTGCTTTATGTGGAGGTCAGCCCTTGTGGCGAGGGGATTTATCCCCGTTGGGTCGCGAAGCGGCCCCAATACCTGCAACCGCGTGTATCAGGCACAACGCGTGTAATGGTTTTGCGACTGCTTCGCAGCCGAACGGGGATAAATCCCCTCGCCACGGGGTTTGCTTCAGCAGAGAGGCAGTCCCTGCACAAACCCGACGCCGGTAACGTCGGGTGTTTCAAAGCCTCGTTTCGTCGCTTGCACCACTACCGTGCAGACGGGCGCGTCACTGATCGGTATAGTGCCGCCCCTCTTCGCGTGAGCGGTCGTCGGTAACGAGGCCATAACCCATGCGAAACCCGAACTAATAACAAACCCGCGAAATGGACCGGGACGAAACCCTCGCCTCGCCTGTCGTGCCGTGCGCAGACCGGTGTAACGCGATGTTTCTGAACATCCAGCATTTGCTTACACAATAAACAGCGAGGAAAAATCCATGCTCGAAGTCATCAACGACTTCCTCTCAGGGAAAGTACTGATCGTGCTCATTGTCGGGCTCGGTAGCTACTTCACGATTCGCTCGCGTTTCGTTCAATTGCGCCACTTCTTCCACATGTTCGCGGTATTCCGCGACAGCCTCAAAGGCAGCGCCGGGCAACTCAGCTCGTTCCAGGCCCTGATGCTCAGCCTTGCCGGCCGCGTCGGTGCAGGCAACATCGCCGGTGTTGGCATCGCCGTGACCCTCGGTGGTCCGGGTGCGGTGTTCTGGATGTGGGTGACCGCTCTGGTCGGCATGTCCAGCAGCTTCTTCGAATGCACCCTGGCCCAGGTCTACAAGCGCGCCGATGGCGATGGCCTGTACCGTGGCGGTCCGGCTTACTACATCCAGCACGGCCTGAAGCTTAAAGGCATGGCGGTGGTGTTCTCGATCCTGCTGCTGGTCACCTACGGCTTCGCCTTCATCGGCCTGCAGTCCTACACCGTGACTCACTCGCTGCAGAACGCCTTTGCCTTTGACCCGCAACACACCGGTATCGTCCTGGCAGTGCTGCTGGCCATCACCTTCATCGGCGGTATCAAGCGTATTGCTTCGGTGTCCGACCTGCTGGTACCGATCAAGACTCTGGCCTATATCGGCGTGACCCTGTACGTGATCGGCACCCAGATCGAACACGTGCCAGCCATGCTGGAAACCATCTTCAAGAGCGCCTTCGGTCTCGACCCGGCCTTTGGCGGCCTGCTCGGCAGCGCCATCGTCATGGGCGTGAAGCGTGGCGTGTTCGCCAACGAAGCGGGCCTGGGCAGTGCGCCAAACGTCGCCGCCGTGGCCGCCGTGAAGCACCCGGGCGCTCAGGGCGTGGTTCAGGCGTTCAGCGTGTTCCTCGACACCTTCGTGATCTGCACCTGCACCGCGCTGCTGATCCTGCTGTCGGGCTTCTACACCCCGGGCTTCGAAGGTGACGGCATCGTCCTGACCCAGAACTCGCTGGCCGCCGTGGTCGGTGACTGGGGCCGCATGTTCGTCAGCGTCGCGCTGTCGCTGTTCGTCTTCACCTGCATCCTCTACAACTACTACCTGGGCGAAAACAGCCTGCAGTTCCTCACCCGCAACCGCGCTGCGCTGATGACTTTCCGCGGCCTGGTGCTGGCACTGGTGGTATGGGGTTCGATGCAGGATCTGTCGACCGTGTTCGCCTTCGCCGACATCACCATGACCTGCCTGGCCTTCGTCAACCTGATGGCCCTGGCCCTGCTGTTCAAGGTCGGCATGCGTGTGATGCGCGACTACGACGAGCAACGTCGTGCCGGCGTCAAACAGCCGGTGTTCGATTCCAGCAAATTTGCCGATCTGGATCTGGATCTGAAGGCCTGGCCGACCAACCCGTCGTCCGCCCCTCAAACCGATGCTCAGCCGCAAGGCGTGCCTGCAGCGCAACGCTGACAGGTGAATGACGGGCGCATCCCCTGCGCCCGTCAGTTATTGTGATGCAATACCTGTAGGAGTGAGCCTGCTCGCGATAGCCATCTATCAATCAACATCGATGTTGAATGAATGAACGCCATCGCGAGCAGGCTCACTCCTACAATGTCATCTCTTGTGGAGACCTTCAGATGATTGCCAATTCCTACCCCGCTGCCCAGCACATCATGGTGCTCTACACCGGTGGCACCATCGGCATGCAGGCCAGCGCCAATGGCCTGGCCCCGGCGTCCGGTTTCGAAGCACGGATGCGCGAGTACCTGCACAGCCAGCCAGAACTGGTCGTGCCGCAGTGGCGCTTTCGCGAGATGGCGCCGCTGATCGACAGCGCCAACATGACCCCGGCCTACTGGCAGCAATTGCGCGAAGCCGTGGTCGACGCCGTCGATGTGCAAGGCTGCGACAGCGTGCTGATCCTGCACGGCACCGACACTTTGGCCTACAGCGCCGCCGCCATGAGCTTCCAGTTGCTCGGCCTGCAGGCCCGCGTATGCTTCACCGGCTCGATGCTGCCGGCCGGCGTCACCGACAGTGACGCGTGGGAAAACCTCAGCGGTGCGCTGGTTGCTTTGGGCCAAGGCCTGGCACCAGGCGTGCACCTGTACTTCCACGGTGAACTGCTGCCGCCGACTCGTTGCGCGAAAGTGCGCAGCTTCGGTCGCCATCCGTTCAAGCGTCTGGAGCGTCAGGGCGGCGGCGTGAAAGCGCCTTCGATTTCAGCCGCGCTGAACTACAACCAACCGAAGCAACTGGCAAAAGTTGCCGTGTTGCCGCTATTCCCGGGCATTGGCGCCGAGATCATCGACGGCCTGCTCGACAGCGGCATTCAGGGTCTGGTGCTGGAATGCTACGGCAGCGGCACCGGGCCGAGCGACAATCCAAAGTTTCTCGCCAGCCTTGCCCGGGCGCGGGACAACGGCGTGGTCGTGGTCGCGGTGACGCAGTGCCATGAAGGCGGCGTCGAGCTGGATGTGTACGAGGCGGGTAGCCGCTTGCGTGGCGTTGGCGTGTTGTCCGGAGGTGGCATGACCCGTGAGGCGGCGTTCGGCAAGTTGCAGGCGTTGCTGGGTGCTGGCCTGGAATCGGCTGAAGTGCGCCGACTGATCGAACTCGACCTGTGCGGCGAGTTGACCTGACACCACACATTCCCCCTGTGGGAGCGGGCTTGCTCGCGAAGGCGGCATGTCAGACAGGCTGATGTCGACTGACATGACACTTTCGCGAGCAAGCCCGCTCCCACAATGGGATCTTCGCCCGGCATGCAACTTGCTGCGTTCCAGCTATCTCAAGGCTGGAAGATCCTATGCTGCACTCCCACCTCACCACCCTCAATGCCGTCTCTCTGGTGCTCAACACCTTCAAGGATCAGGGTCTGTCCAGTGACGCCTTGCTGTCGGGCAGTGGCATCAGCGCGGCGGATCTGAACCGTGCCGATACCCGCATCACCACCAATCAGGAGATGCAGGTCTGCGCCAACGCGGTCGCGCTCAAACATGACATCGGCCTGGAACTGGGCCGGCGCATGCACGTTTCCTGCTACGGCATCCTCGGTTATGCGCTGCTGACCTGTGCCACCTTCGGTGACGCTTTGCGACTGGCGATCCGCTATCCGGCGCTGTTGGGAACACTTTTCGAGCTGAGTCTGGAAGACGACGGCGAGCGCGTCTGGTTTGTTGCCGCCGACTATCGCGAGAGCCCGGCGATGGCGGTGTTCAACGCCGAGTTCTGTCTGGTGTCATTGAAAGTCATCTGCGACGACTTGCTCGGGCATCCGCTGCCGCTGCTCGCGACACGCTTCGAACATGCCGCGCCAGACTACCGCGACCGTTACGCCGAACACTTCGACAGCCCGTTGCATTTCAATGCCAAGGACAACGCTTTCGCCTTCGACCGCCGCTGGCTCGATCAACCGCTGCCGCTGGCCGACGTCATTACGCATCAGGCAATGGCCGAACGCTGCCGCAAGCAGAACCTCGAGTTCACCGGGCGCCAGGCATGGCTGGGACGAATCCGCCAATTGCTCAGCGCCCAACTGAACGCGGCGCCGGGGCTGGAAGGACTGGCGCAGCAGATGAAGTGCTCCCCGCGCACCCTGCGCCGGCACCTCAAAGACATGGGCAGCAGCTATCAGGAACTGCTCGACGAGCTGCGCTTCGAGCGGGCCAAGCAGATGCTGTGTGAGGATCAGTTGCCGATTTACCGCATCGCCGAAACCCTCGGTTTCAGCGAGACCGCGAGTTTTCGCCATGCCTTTGTACGCTGGAGCGGCGTGGCCCCCAGCCAATTCCGCCCACATTGAAGTTCAAAGGTGGGAGCGGGCGGGCTCACGAAGAGGGAGTGTCAGTCACCGGATTCATCCACTGACAAACCGCATTCGCGAGCAAGCCCGCGCCCACAAATGCACTTGTATTTCATGCCCGGATCCGCGCCGTTAAGGGGCGAATTTCGGTCAGTTCTTTTGGCCATATCGATCCCCTTTTGGCCTTTCCTGCCGTTCTCCGATGCGCTCCGTGCCGCAACACTGGGGGCAACCGAATCAGCCCTGCGGAGAACAACAAATGCTGACGATCTACTCAGATGATCACCACCTGCACCACGGCCGCTGCGAACTCATCGATGGCCAGCTCAAACCGTGCTTCGAGATGCCTTCGCGCGCCGACCACGTGCTGCAACGCGTACAGAATCAAAACCTCGGCCCGGTTGAAGCGCCGAAGGATTTCGGCCTGGAGCCGATCGCACGCATCCACAGCCGCGACTACCTCGACTTCTTCAAAGGCGCGTGGGAGCGCTGGACCGAATTCAACACCGACGGCGATCTGCTGCCGTACACCTGGCCGGCGCGCACCCTGCGCGCAATCAAACCGACCAGCCTGCATGGCCAGCTCGGCTATTACAGCTTCGACGGCGGCGCACCGATCACCGCCGGCACCTGGCAAGCGGCGTACAGCGCAGCGCAAGTCGCCCTGACGGCACAAGCGGAAATCCAGCGCGGTGCACGCGGTGCGTTCGCTCTGTGTCGTCCACCGGGACACCACGCTGCCGGCGATTTAATGGGCGGTTATTGCTACCTCAATAACGCCGCGATTGCCGCGCAGGCCTTCCTCGATCAGGGCCACAAGAAAGTCGCGATCCTCGATGTCGACTACCACCACGGCAACGGCACGCAGTCGATTTTCTACGAGCGCAGCGACGTGTTGTTCACCTCGATCCACGGCCACCCGGAAGCGGAATTCCCGTTCTTCCTCGGCTATGACGATGAGCGCGGCGAAGGCGCCGGTGAGGGCTTCAACTTCAACTATCCGCTGCCGGCCGGTTCCGGCTGGGACGTGTGGAGTGCCGCGCTGGATCAGGCCTGTAACGAGATCGACAGCTACGGCGCCGACATCGTCGTTGTGTCGCTGGGTGTCGATACGTTCAAGGACGATCCGATCTCGCAGTTCAAGCTCGACAGCCCGGACTATCTGGCCATGGGCAAGCGCATTGCCGCCCTCGGCAAACCGACCCTGTTCGTCATGGAGGGTGGCTACGCGGTGGAAGAAATCGGCATCAACGCGGTGAACGTGCTGGAAGGTTTCGAACGATGAAAACCCTCAGGCAAGTCATCGCGCCGGCCCTCTGCGCGGCGCTGCTCAGCGGTGTCGTCCACGCGGAAGAACGCACGTTGCGCGTCTACAACTGGTTCGACTACATCACGCCCAAGGCGCTGGAGGACTTCAAGGCGCAGAACACTCAAACCAAACTGGTCTACGACATCTTCGACACCAACGAAGCGCTCGAAGCCAAGCTGCTCACCGGCAACTCCGGTTACGACGTCGTGGTGCCGTCCAACGTGTTCCTCGCCAAACAGATCGAGGCCGGCGTGTTTCAGCCGCTGGATCGCAGCAAATTGCCGAACTGGAACCACCTCGACCCGAAACTGATGAAGCTGATCGAAGCCAACGATCCGGGCAACAAGTTTGCCGTGCCGTACATGTACGGCACGATCCTGATCGGCTTTAACCCGGCCAAGGTCAAAGCCGCTTTGGGCGAAAACGCGCCGGTGGACAGCTGGGACCTGATCTTCAAGGAAGAGAACATCAGCAAGCTCAAGCAGTGCGGTGTCGCCCTGCTCGACTCGCCCTCGGAGATTCTGCCGCTGGCCCTGCAGCACCTGAAGCTCGATCCAAACAGCAAAAACCCGGCGGACTACGCCAAGGCCGAAGCGCTGCTGATGAAGATCCGCCCGTACGTGACCTACTTCCATTCCTCGAAGTACATGGCCGACATCGCCAACGGTGACATCTGCGTCGCCGTCGGTTACTCGGGCAGCTTCTCGCAAGCGGCCAACCGCGCGAAGGAAGCGAAGAACGGCGTGGTGGTCGACATGCGTCTGCCGAAGGAAGGCGCGCCGATCTGGTTCGACATGCTTGCCATTCCCAAGGGCGCGAAGAACACCGAGGACGCTTACACCTTCATCAATTACCTGCTGCAACCGGCGGTCATCGCACCGGTCAGCGACTTTGTCGGCTATCCGAACCCGAACAAGGACGCCACCGAACGGGTCGACCCGGCAATTCGCAACAACCCCAATCTGTACCCGACCGATACGGCGATGGGCACGCTGTACACCTTGCAACCCCTGCCGCGCGACGCCGAACGCGCGCGAACCCGAGCCTGGACGAAGATCAAGTCGGGCACCTGACAGACCCGACGTCGCAACACTCAAGACCCGCCTGTGCGGGTCTTTTTATTGAGCCAGCGACAACTGCCGACCGCCGCACGCGTGAAATGGCTCGACGAGCGCCGTCCACTCAATGGCCCAAAGAAGGATTACCTGCAAGAGCAGACGGCCAGAGCCCTGTTTTTCCCGACGCTGGCACCGGCTCCCGAAACCGACTGCTGACCTGACTTCAGGCGCAGACCCGTGCCCTTTTGGCAGGTATGTTTTTCTTCTCTGCGATACATATCTACCGCACGCCTCGGGCCGCCCTTCTTTAACTTTTGACGCATCGACGAGGCCGGCACAAGCCGCCTCCCACCCTGCGCCAAAGGAATGACCATGACCGATGATGCGGCGCCAGCCGTCCTCCCGCCCTCCACTGCATTGCTCGGAAAAAGCGAACTGGTCAGCCAGACCAGCCACGGCCCGACTCTCGGCACTGTTGCCTCGCAAGTATTGAGCGACGCCCTCAAAGAGATGTACCCGGATCTGACCATCGACCCCGACCGCAGCATGATCGCCACTCCGCAGTGGCTGATTGTGCAGAACGATCTGGTCCCCGGCGTCAGTCGCTTCGAATCCCTGAGCCATACACTGGTGCGACTGAGTCTGTTCGATGAAACCGCCAACTTCATCGCTGGCGAGCACTTTCTGACCACCGAACCGGATGCGCCTACACCGCTGCAACTGGCCGTGGACATCGAAGACATCGCCGCGCTGCTCAACGACTACGCACCGTTACTGTTTGTCGAATATCAGGCGCGTCAGCTGGACTTCTGGAACCAGACCGGCAAGCGCCTGCCGCGCTGGCAGGAGCTTGCAGAGTCGTTGCGCAAAGCCTTGAACGTCAAGCAGGTGCAGGGCTGGAACGCCGATGAGTGCGCAATGGCGCAACAGGTGTTCCTGAAACCGGACAAGTCCGAACGCTCCGATGATGCATTTACCAACCTGCAGGCCTGCCTGATCGACATCGATACCGTCGAAGACGGCATCAGCCAGCATTTGATGATCGGCGGTGCGCTGGTTTTGCGGGCGACTCATCAAAGCCGTGAGCTGATCACCATGTTCACCATCGAGAGCGGTTACGAGTCCTTCGAATCGCTGGAAAAGCTTGGCGAATCGCTGCCGGCACGTATCACAGGTCAGCTGGCAGGGCGAGCCATGCAGTGGCGACTGTTCGAGCCGGACGGCAATGTTTTCGATCACATGGCCTGGGCTCTCGTGGCGTCTCAGCTCGACAGCATCGATGCGCTCAGGCGCATCGACACAGCGCCCGTTTCGGCGGCCGCTCCGGGGCTCGCGCCGAAGGCTCCAGTTGACGAACAGGTGCGTCTGGACTCGCTGGAAGCGGCCATTCCCGAATGGCTGCTCAGCGCCTCGCCCGCAGATATCGCCGCTTACGGTCAATACATCACCCGGCTGGGTCAGCTGTATCAGGAGCCCACTCAAAAAAGCGCCAAGGACGAAATCGAATCGATCAGCCAATACGCTCAGCGCGAAATGCGCGAAGCAATCGTCAAGGACAAACAGGCCGAAGGTGCCGCCGCATTGCCGCTGGATGAGCTGGAAATCACCATCACCAACAGCTTCACCGGCGGCAATCTGACCTTGCCCAACCCACTGGATACGCACACCGAAACCCTCGCCGAATTTGCTCTGGAAAATGCGGCGCCCTACCTCACCAGCCTGCGCTTCAAAGATGCCACAACAGTGCCCGAGTGGCTGACGGCCGACTTGCTGCTACGCCTGTCGAGGCAGATCGATGTCGGCAAAACCTATCCGCAGATGCTCAAACGCAAATTGATCGATGACCCGGTGGAGGTGAAGCGCCAGGCCCGTTTGTACGAAAAGCAGTTGCGCCTGCTGTTGCCCCTCGCCGCGCTGGAATGCAAGGTCAGACACGAGAACGGCGTCGATGAAACCGGCTACAACTACATCGTCCAATTGATGGACGAGATTGCCAGCGACTTGCAAGCGTTGAGCATCTGCCCGCTGACACTGATCCCCCAGCATCGGGTGATCAGCAGTAAAGACACGGTCACCAACATGTTCATCATCGGGCCGACCGATCCCGCCAACGGACCGTGCCTGCTCTATCGACCGTTGTCCGAACGTCCGTTGATGCAATTCCCTTCCCGGCAGAATCTGCTCTACGCCCTGCACCAGCCCGGCGAGCTGCGCGACTCGGTGCTGGCATGGCTACCCGACAAGGCAATGAGTTTCGAATACGCGCAATACGTATTTCCTGTTGGCCTGCCCTCTCCGTGGCTGATCACCCAGCAACTCAACGACCCGCTGCTCAGCCTCAATGGCCTGGGCCGTGTGACGCTTGGCAACGAAGCCATCGACGGCGATCGCCTGCGCGCGCTGTTCGACAACAATGCCGAAGCACTCGTCGCCCTGGCTGACCGTGAGTCGCAGTCCAATGCCGAACAACGCTGGGCGTTGCTCAGGGACAGCGGCTGGGCATTGTTCAATGTGGCCTCGAACTTTCTCAGCGGTGCGCTCGGGACGGCGGTATGGGTGTGGCAGAGTATCGACGCACTTCAGCAGGCGCTGGATGCCCACGAGCGCGGTGACCGTTTTGCCGAATGGACATCGCTGGGCGACATGTTGCTTACGTTGGGAATCATCCTCACACATCACGCGGTCATGCGTCGGCAGGCGGCCTCAGGGAAAGCCCCGCGCCGCTCGGTGGAGGTCGAGACCCCGGTCAAACCCGAAGCAGTGTCTGTCACTGTCACCTTCGACAAGGCGTCGCTACGTGCCGAATTGAAGCCCGAGCATTGCTCCTCGATTGAAGTGGCCGGCTCGGTGCCCCGTCGCGCGCCTACCGCCATGGGCGCCTTTCTGGACACGCTCGAAGTAGACAAACCCGATCTCGCCAGTGAAAACCTCTCGCGCATCAACGAGCAGCCGCCTTACCTATACCAGCTTGATGACAAGACCTATGCCAGCGTCGGTGAGCGCTGGTTCGAAGTCAGCGTGGACGCGGATGAGCAGATCACCATCAACTATCCCGGCGATCCCGCACGCAGCGGCCCCTCGCTCAAACGGGCGGCTCATGGTCTCTGGGATGTTGATTTACGCTTGCGCCTGCGTGGCGGAGGCCCGAAAAGTCGCCGCGAGGTGAAGAAAAAAGAGAAAGCCAAACGCAGGCTCGAACTGGAAAAAGAATTCGAGACTTTCAAAGCCGACGAAGTGAACAAAAAGCAGGAACTGCTACTGGCACAGGCCAATATCAAAACGGCCACACCACAGACACTGGCGGCAATGATCGACCTTTACGCTGCCGCACTCGAAGTGCGAATGCTCGACTACGAACAGGCACTAAAGAACCTCAAGGAATATCGCGCCAATGACGGCACCACCGGGTATGTCTACAACATGCTGCGGTTGAATACCGAACTGCAGAAACATATATCCCTCTGGTACAACATCAAGGGGCATCAGTACAACAAATTGGCACGCCAGTTGATTGAGGGCGAAACCGCTGACCCGCCGCTACCGCGCCAGACCTTCGTCGACATCATCGGCAAGGCGACCGAACTGGGGCAGCAATTCGTCGAAAGGCTGACCTTCGCGCGTACCTCGCTGGTAGAGCTCAAGGCTCTGGGCAGGGCCGGTATCACCAGAGCCATCGAACTGGAAAGCTTGCTTGCGGAATCGACGCCACTGGATTTCAAGGTCAATGAGATAGGCATGGCCCAGGAGTTGTGCCTGCAAGATCAGACCGGCCCGCTCATGAAACAGGCGCGAGACGCGCTGGCGCAGATTCTCGTCAATGCTGCCGGGGCTGCACGAGAATTTTCCGTGCTCATGAAAGGCATCACGCCGCCTGTCAATCCAGAAGCGACGCTGCAACGGTTGAATCGGTTGATCGACGTCTTTGCAGACGCCGATCAGCGTATTCAGGATCTGCCGGAGCAACATCCCGGACTGACCCTGCCCAACCCGCTGATGCGCCTGCGCACACTGATCGAGGAGTTTTCCCAACTGGCTCAGGGCGAAGTCGATTCGGTGCTGCTCAACAATCCGCAACTGGTCACCCCTGAAGTGACGCCGCTTCCACGCCCGGGCCCGTCCCGTCTCGCGATAAAAGTCAGCAAGAGTCGCCCCAGAACGGGTTCGGAGCCATCGAGCAGTACCTCGCAGGCGTCTTCCAGACCGGCGCCCATTGAAAACATCTTGCCAAAGGCGGTCACGCCACCAAGCGTACAACCCAACGACTACACCCTGATTGCCGATGCCCTGATCTTGAATCTGGATGTGCCGTTCTTCCTTGAACGGACTGAAAAAGATGCGCAGCGCCCCAGTCGTATTCCAGCGGATATGCAGGACATCTTCGAACAGTACGCACGCAGGCTGGAGCAAACCGCTACCAGCGTCGACGAGGCTCTGGCACGGATGACAGCCAGCGGGCACGAACCTCTACCAACGGCCACACTGGGTGCAGAGTTGCGAGGGCGGGCTACCGACGTCAGAACCAAGGGCGTCGCCGTGCGTGCCGATCTGTACAAGAACAGGAAGCCCACCAGCGAAAGTCTTGAATGGATGAATACAAACAGGCAGTTGCAGATCGATCGAAACCCGAAGGGCCGAATCAAGACCCGGCAAATGGGCGATTACTTTCAGGAGTACCGGATTTTCTACAAAGACCCAAAGAGCCAAAAGAACCAACTTTTATGGGTTGCGCACTTTCACTACCCAAACGAACAGACACCCGTTGACCAGCCCGCAACCGCTCACCTGAAAATCGCTGATGCCTATCTGAAAGACCTCACGCCAGCGCTACGCTCATCGCTGACGAGCTTCGCCCCGATTGATGGCGTATTACGCAAAATCAACGCCCCGGAACTGCGCCAGTTGTTTTTTGACCTGGAGCCAAAAGCAGCGTCATCCAGCACGTGATGACGTTGCTCAAACGCCCCAGACTTTACGCAATCGAGCCAGCGCTGCGGTGATCGCTGGCTCTGGCACCGCCGCGAAACCCATTACCAGCCCGGCGCGCCGATCATCAGAGATTGTCGAGTCGGGCAACCAGTAACTGCTTAATCCGTTGATCTCGACCCCGACGCTGGCGGCTTCGGCGATCAGTTCCTGCTCACGGGAAACCGTATCGACCGGCACCGTCAAATGCAGCCCTGCCGCCACGTTCGGCAGGCTGCCCACCCCGTCTATGTTCATCGGCCAACCGGCCAGCAACGTATTGCGCCGGCTCAACGCCGCACGACGCATACGGCGGATGTGTCGTTGAAAATGTCCGGCAGCCATGAACTCGGCCATGACTGCCTGAGTGCTGACCTCAGAATGACGAACGTCTACCGCACGGCGCTGCGAGAACGCCTGCACCAACGCGGGCGGCAACACCAGATAACCCAGGCGCAATGCCGGGAATGCAACCTTGCCGAAAGTGCCTACATAGAGCACGCGGCCCTGACGATCGAGCGCCGCCAGAGGTGCCAGTGGCGCGCCGGTGTAGCGGTACTCGCCGTCGTAGTCGTCCTCGACGATCCAGCCTTGGGTGCGCTCGGCCCAGGCCAGCAACTCCAGACGCCGGGCAAGGCTCATGACCACACCGGTCGGGTACTGATGGGACGGCGTGACGTACGCCACCCGACAATCGCCGAGGCCGGCCATCGCGCTGCAATCGATGCCATCACTGTCCACCGCAACGCCATGCAAGCGCGCCCCGGCCACAGCGAACGCGTGACCGGCGGCGCGGTAGCCCGGATTCTCGATGGCCACGCCATCGCCCGGTTCCACCAGCAACTGTGCACAAAGGCTGATTCCCTGCTGCGCGCCACTGGTGATCACAATTTGTTCAGCCGTGCACTGCATGCCACGAGAGCTGCGCAAATAGGCGGCGATCATTCCACGCAGACGTGCATCGCCCGCCGGATCGCCGTAACACAGCTGCTGAAGATCGGGTTTGCGCCAGAAAGCCGCATTCAGCTTGGCCCATACCTCGAACGGGAACAGGTCAAACGCCGGCACACCCACGCGAAATGCCCGTGGTGGGCCACTCGGCGGCGTCGGCAAATGGTTCTTTTCAAGGCGCGTAAACGTACCGCTGTGGATAACTTTACTGGATGGAACCACAGGTAAATCCAGCCAATTTGTGGATAAGGCTGTGGGTAAGCCTGTTGAAAAGCCTGTGGATACTTTTGTGGATAGTTTTTTCTCAGGGGTAAGCACCTGTGCCAGTTGCGCGACATAAGTGCCGTCGCCGACCCGCCCTTCTATGAACCCTTCGGCGTACAGCTGATCGTAGGCCCGCACCACGCTGTTGCGGGAAATCCCCAATGCCGCCGCCAGGTCGCGACTCGCCGGCAGGCGTGTGCCACTGGCCAATCGGCCATCGAGCACGCGCAGGCGCAGCGCCTGGTAGAGCTGACGGCTCAGACCCTGGCGGCGATCCAGTTCGATACCGGCGGGATTGAACGAGAGAGACAGCGTGGACGCATCAGACATGACAATGGACCTATGAAATTGGTCATCAATGGCTCTTACAACAGACCAATAGCCTGCCTAGGATGCAGGCATTCGCCAAGGAAAATTTCTCCATGTACACGCCGCGCGCTTTCGCCATTGAAGACCTGTCCCAACTGCACGAACTGATGCTCGCCACCCGTCTCGCCATTCTGGTGACCCACGGCGAAAACGGCCTGCAGGCCAGTCACGTACCCGTGCTGCTGCATTGCGAGCAAGGTGAGTACGGCACGCTGTACGGGCATCTGGCCAAGGCCAATCCACAGTGGAAAGACCTGCGCGACGGCGCTGAGGCTCTGTTGATCTTCGCCGGCCCGGACGCTTACGTCAGCCCGGGCTTTTACCCGAGCAAGGCCGAGCACGGCAAAGTCGTACCAACCTGGAATTACGTCGCCGTGCACGCCTATGGCCGCGCCGAAACCTTCAGCGATGGCGGGCGCCTGCTCGACATCGTCAGCACCCTCACCAACCGCCACGAGGTTGGCCGCGCAAACCCTTGGTCAGTCGAGGATGCGCCTGCCGATTACATCGACGGCATGCTCAAGGCCATCGTCGGTTTTGCCATTCCGATCGACCGGCTCGAAGGCAAACGCAAGCTCAGCCAGAACCGCAGCGCCGAAGACATCGCCGGCGTTCGTGAAGGGCTGGCCGCCAGCCCCGACGTCAACGACCAAACCCTCGCCCACTTGATGCGTTAAGGAAGTCAGCATGAGTCAAATCGAAATCCGCCCCGTCAGCGTCGACGACCACAGCGCCTGGCTGCCGCTCTGGCAGGCCTATCTGCGCTTCTACAACACTGAATTGCCGGACGCGGTGACCGAGAGTTCCTGGCAACGCTTTCTCGACCCGGGCGAACCGACCCACGCGGCATTGGCCTGGGTCAATGGCAAAGCAGTCGGCATGGTGCATTACATCTATCACCGCTCGAACTGGAGCATCGAAAACTCCTGCTACCTGCAGGACTTGCTGGTGGTGCCGCAAACCCGCGGCACCGGTGTCGGCCGCCGGTTGATCGAACACGTTTACGTCACGGCCAAAGCCGACGGATGCTGCAAAGTGCATTGGCTGACCCATGAAACCAACGGCACCGCGATCCAGCTCTATGAGCGCATCGCCGAACGCCCGGGTTTCATCCAGTTTCGCAAAGCCATTTAAGGAGCCGCGCCCATGACCACGTCACTTGCCGACTGGAAAGGCGTTCCAGCGCCCACCACCCAACTGCTCGAAGGCCGCTTTATCCGTCTGGAAAAACTCGACCCGGCGCGCCATGGCGATGACCTGTTCAGCGCCCTCGAAGGCCCCGGCGGCGACCCGAAACTCTGGGATTATTTGCCCTACGGCCCGTTCCCGGAACGCAGCGTCTTCAACGACTGGCTGAACAACCACGCCGCCAGCAGCGATCCGTATTTCTTCAGCGTCATCGACCGCGCCAGCGGTCAGGTGCAAGGCATCCTCAGCCTGATGTCGATCGTTGCGGCCCAGGGCCGCATCGAAATCGGCCACGTCACCTTCGGCGCGCCGATGCAGCGCTCGCCGAAAAGCACCGAGGCGGTTTACTTGCTGGCGAAACACTCCTTCGACCTGGGCTACCGTCGCCTCGAATGGAAATGCAATAACGGCAACGCCCGCTCCAAGTACGCCGCCGAACGTCTGGGCTTCAGTTTTGAGGGCGTGTTCCGCCAGCACATGGTGGTCAAGGGCCAGAACCGCGATACGGCGTGGTACTCGATTCTGGATTCGGAATGGCCGGCGATTGCGGCAGGGTTCGAACGCTGGTTGGCAGATGACAATCAGACGCCCACAGGGCAAGTGAAAGGCCTGGTCGAGTGCCGTGCCGAACGCTGAACAAGCAGCGGGTTCAGCCGTTTTCACGGCGAACCCGCACTACCCCCATTTTCAGCCCGAACGGTCGGAACACAGCATTCAAGGATTTCAGCGTCTGATTGCCCTCGCCGTGCTCGATATGCACCAGCGTGCGCACGGAAATTTTGCACATCTTCGCGAACTGCGCCTGATGTAACCCCGTCACTTCCACGCGCAATCGGCGCACGGCTTCGCCGATCTCAAGCGTCCCCTGAGCCAGCGCCTCTTGAATACTTTCGATGAGCACAGTGCGCTCAGCCACAGTCATGCTCATTTCAAATCCCACTCTTTCAAGCGTTGCTCCAGGTTTCTCAGATGAATGCCCGGATGGTTCATTGTCCGTGCAGGTAAACCACTGGCCGACAAAATATCCGGCAGCGCTGCCAATCGTTGCGCATCAGCGCGCAACCGTTCGAAACAATCAGTCGCGTCGGATAAGCCCGCCAACGGATCATCTGGATCGGCGATGTCTGCCAAGGCGCGGCAGACGCCACGCCAGTCGACATCGCCGGCGACCTCCAGCTCTCTGGGCCATTTGGTTGTACGAGTCACGCCTTCGTCATCCATGACCATGGGGGCCAAGTCATAAATCGGCGCCAGTCGAAACGTATTTGCCTGCCGGATGATGGCGGTATTTCGACCATGGTTGTCCGAGTTGCCAAGGATCTTGTTGATCAGATCCCGCCGCAGGTAATCCGCCACAAGCGCCGGAATCTGACTCGTTTGCCCGGCATCGCGCCACAGCCGGGCGAGCATGCGGATGACATCCATGTGGTTCATGGCGCTCCCCGGCGTGGTGACTCCGGCCAACGAATAAACCGACTCGACGGCAAAGCGTTGCACGTCGCCGTGCGAAACTTTTCGATCAAAGCGCTGCATCCACAGACTGGGCTTGTTCGCCTCCTCTAACGCCAGACCTTCGGCAGATACGGTCTCGATACCCAACGCCTGCAAAGCTTTGTAGTAGTGAAATTCGCTTCGCAAAATATCCTGATCGGTCAGGCCTCCCCTGTTCCGGGCGAATTTCACAAACCAATGCTGGCGGACGTCCTCATCTCTCAATACCGCATCCGGGTACAAGAGGCCGGCACGGTTCTCCGCCAGCAGAAGTTTCGGGGCCTCACCTCCTGCTCCGGTCGCCCCGCCAATCGCAGCGCCCAACTCATAGGCGTATTCAAGAAAGCGGTTGTCACGGTTAACCACATCCTGACGCTGGAATCCTATCGGTTCGCGCTCATCAACCAGCTCTACCGATTCTTTTACGCGCATGTTGCCGATTGGCGCTGGAGTACTCCGACCAAGCAGGTACAGATCCGCCGCGATGTTTTCCGGCCGGTCTTTCCCCAGGCGGGCAAGAAGAAATCTTTTGGCAGCGCCTGCCGGTGCAATGTCATGCACAAATGCCGGGGTGCCGGATCGACGACCTTCCCAATCCAACGGATACAACGCACTCACAGCCCTCGAGAAGGGAGATCCGATGGCTTCAATATTGTCGACAAGATAAGACGCCTCGTAGCCAAAACTGCAGCGGCTTTCGAAGCCTTTTTCCGGCTCGTCGAAGGTCAACACCATCGCATCGTGCCACTGACCTGCGGTGAATATTTGGAGTGTCAGGTTGTACATACTCTTCCCATCTGCATTTAAATGCACTTGGAACACCTATTACGGTATTTGAAATGCAATATAGTGCATTCGCGGAGCTAAAGGGAAAGTTATATGTGCAATAAAATGCATAAATTCGCAATAAATTGCCACGTGAACGCAAAATAATGCAGACATCATTCTGTAAAAACTCATCGCTATACAGGACGGCCCGTTTATAACAAAAAGGCCTTCTGCCCATGCCCTTCCCGCCCCAGCGTCTGTCCTTCGCCATCGGTCTGCTGATTTGCGCCACAGCGGCCCACGGTAAGACCGTACAGATCGACACCGCAACCACCGCCGCACAAACCTTGGGTGGCAGCGACACGTTGACGATTTCGGCGCCGGGCAGTATCACCAACAGCGGCAAGACCATCAGCCTCAAGGACAGCACCAGCGGCGCCGGTGTGGTGATCGACAACGCGGGCAAAATCGTCTCTTCCGGTGGCCGGGCGATCGACAGCAGCGGCGACCTGACTCAGGCTCGCAACTACACGATCTACAACCGCAGCGGTGGGCAGATTCTCGGTGCAAACGATGCGCTGCGAATCGACAGCAACTTCATCAGTGGCAGCCTGTTGATCGACAACAGCGGGCTCATTCGCTCGGCCACCGGCCAAGGGCTGGATCTCGATGCGCTGCGCAGTGACGGAGTAAAAACCACGATCATCAATCGCGCGGGCGCGCTGATTCGCGGCGATGCCAGCGACGGCATGAAGACCGGCGCCAACGCGACGATTACCAACGATGGGGAGATCTCCACGGGAGACTCGCACAATGCCGACGAGAAGTTCGACGGCATTGATATCGATACGGCAACCGGTGTCTCGATCACCAACCGTGGAGTGATTTCCGGCGGCCGCCACGGCATCACCACCGACCTCGGCGCCACGCTGGTCAACTACGGGCAGATTACCGGGCGCAACGGCTCGGGCTTCGGTTCCGATGGCGACGGCACAGTGATCAACCACGGCACTATCACCGGCGCCTACTCCGGGCTGCAACCGAACGGTGACGGCGATGGCGTAGACATCGACAAGATCGCTCACATTGAAAACTACGGCGTGATTCAGGGCGTGGGCGCCGGTGGCGTCGACAAGGGTGGTTTCGCCAATGGCAGTGAAGGCATCGCCCTCGGCGGCGGTTACATCCTCAACGCCAGCGGCGCACTGATCAGCGGCGCCAACAGCGCAATTCTGGTCGACGACGGCAGCGGCGGCTCGGGGTTGGCCGCCACCACGCTGGAGAACTTCGGCACCATTCAAGGGCTCGACGGCTTCGGCGTGAAGTTCGTCGGCGAGTTCGCCGACAACGTCATCAACGGCGGCACCCTCAGCGGCAGCAATGGTCTGGCGCTGGATCTGGGTGGCGGCAACGACAGCCTGACCTTGCGCAGTGGCAGCCGCTTTGTCGGCGTGGTCGATGGCGGCAGCGGTTACGACCGTGTAGTGATGGATGACGCGGCGGGCGGCAGCTTCGGCGCCAGTCGCAATTTCGAATGGCTTGAGGTCAAGCAAGGCGCGTGGACCCTGACCGGCAGCGGCGACTTCAGCGACGGCGGCGCGGTGCGCAAAGGTGCGGCGTTGATCAACCAGGGTGGCATTGCCGGCAGTCTCACGGTGGATGCCGGCGGTGTGTATACCGGTGGCGGCTCGGTGGGCAATCTCAACGTCAACGGCACGCTTCGAACCAACACGTCGCTCGGCCGCGCGAATATTGTTCACGACCTGAACATGAGCAGCGCCGCGACCCTCGCCTACGGCGTCAACGCGGACGGCAGCAGCGCCCCGGTCCAGGTCGGCGGCACGGCCAGCCTCAACGGCGCGACCCTGGCGGTGAATCCCGGCACGGGCAATTACCCGTGGCAAAGCCATTACACCGTGTTGCAAGCCGGGCAGGTCAAAGGTACTTTCGACAAAGTCACCAGCGACTACGCGTTCCTGACGCCGACCCTCGCCTACACACCGACCCAGGTCGATCTGACTTACACCCGCAACGACGTGGCCTTCAATCAATTCGCCGCCTCCGGCAACGGCAGCAACGCCGCCAACAGCCTCGCTTCGATGGGCTCCCATAACACGCTGTACAACGCCCTGCTCAACACCACCCAAAGCAGTGCCGGCGCGGCCATCGAGCAACTCGCCGGCGCGAGTAACGCCAACCTGACCAGCGCCACCCTCGGCGCCAGCAACCAGGTCGGCAGCAGCATGCTCTCGGCGATGCAGCAAATGGGTGGCAGCCCGAGCTTGAAGGTCGGCCTCGATTCGCGTGAAACGCCGGTGCTGGCAGCCAACGGTGTGCCGCCCGAAGCGCGCAACCTCAATGACCCGAATGCACGCGGACGCCTTTGGCTACAGGCCATTGGCGGCTACGGCAAACTCGACGGCGAACACGGCGGCAGCAGTCTCGAACAACGCACCAAGGGCAGCGTTCTCGGCGCCGACTGGTCGCTGAATTCAGCGTGGAGACTCGGTGTCCTCGGCGGTTATTCGAAGACCGAACTGGACGCCACCGGCGTCGACGGCAACGTCGAGAGCTGGCATGCGGGCGTCTACGCGCTACACCAGAACGGCCCGCTCTCCTTGCGCCTCGGCGCCGCGTACAGCGGCCATCAGGGCGAGAGCAAACGCACGATTGCGTTCAATGGCTTCAGCGATCGCCCGAAAGGCGATTACGACGCCGACAGCCAACAAGCCTTCGCCGAACTCGGTTACGCCATGGGCAGCGGCCGCCTCAGTGCCGAACCGTTCGCCAGCCTCGGCTACCAGCGTTACCACCGCGACAGTTATCGGGAAAAGGGCGGCGCCGCTGCGCTGCAAGTCGACAGCCAGACCCAGGACAATTTCAGCAGCACCTTCGGCTTGCGCCTCGCGCACCTGAGTAGCCTCGACAACGGCATGAGCATCACCCCGCGTGTGGCGGCCGGCTGGAAACACACCTACGGCGACGTCAGCAGCTCGACGCGCCAGGCTTTTGTGGTCGGTGGCACAGCCTTCAGTGTCGATGGCAGTTCGCTGGATCGTGACAGTCTGGTTGTGGAAGCCGGGCTGGACGTGGGCCTCTCTGCGCGGCATACGCTGGGCGTGGGATACAGCGGCGAGGTCGGAAGCAACAGTCGCAACCACGGTTTGATCGGGCAATGGCAGATGAGTTTTTGAGGATTGAACAGCCAGTGCGGTCTTGTTCGGCTGTAGGAAAAGGATGCCCTGACGTCGAGCAAAATCACGGGATTCCGCTCTGGCCGACTTTTTCTACACAATGATCCGACGCCGCCTGCAAGGCTGCGGGAAGCGGCCGACATCGGATGTTGGGGTGCATCAATAGAGTTAAGTCTTCCTCCTGAAGAGACTTGAATTGATGCGCACTCAACACACCTATCAAGCAAAAAAACTGGCGCTATCGATTGCGCTGACGCTGGGTTGTACACCTTACGCATACGCTGACCAGACGCCTGCCCCGACACTGAATACTCAAGGATTGATCGAAATACTCGACACCTTCATCAATGACCCCACAACGATCAAACACCCTTACAAATCCAGGATCAGTGCAACTGACGGCGTTTCACTGCACCTTGATGACCGAAATGATCTGGTCTCCCTGCAGAGTCGCGGAAGCTTTGCCGGACTGGTGGATGGCGGGGGCGGCACCAATGTCATGCAACTCGACGCGGCGAAAGGAGGCACGCTGGGAAAGACCAGCAACTTCGATGGTCTGGAGGTCAAGCAAGGTGCATGGGTGCGCAGTGGCGACGGTGATTTCAATATTGGAGTACTGGTTCGGCCGAAGGCCTCGCTAACCAATGAAGGGAATATCACCGGGCAGGCATTGACCGAGGGAACGCTCGTCAATAACGGAGCAATCGTTGGTGATGCCACTGCGCTGGCTGGCGGAGTTCTCACTAACAACGGACTGATCGGCGGCAACGTTACCGTCCACAAGAACGGCCAGTTTGCGGGTTCCGGGGCCATGACAGACCTGAACGTCCACGGGCTGCTTTCAATTAATCAGGTACACGGAGCGCCAGCCGTCAAAGGCGATCTGAATCTGTCTCAAACAGCCGTATTGGCTTACGCGCTTGATCATGAGGGCAAGAGCCCGACCATTCAGGTGGATGGCGTCGCTCGCCTGGGCGATGCGACCCTCAAACTGGTGACTGCCGGCGACTACCCACAAAGCAGTCAGCACACGCTCCTCACAGCCGGGAAAGTTGAAGGCCGATTCGCCACAGTTGAAAACAATCTGGCCTTCATGACGCCCGAGTTGCAATACGATGAACAGAAAGTCGGGCTGACCTATTCGCGCAACGGGGTGGAACTGGAAAGCGTTGCCATCACCGACAATGGTCGTGCAGTTGCCGAGAGCATCGAAGAGCCACTGATTCCACAGCCAACACCGGTAACCGCCAATAGACCATCACCCACCGCAAGCCCGGCGATGGCGGCGCCTCAGTCTTCAAAACCGGCAAACGCCGCCGTCGTCGCCTTGCTGACAAGTGACAAAAACACCGCCCCTGTCGCCATCGAACAACTTGCCGCTGGCAGCAATGCCAACCTCGCCAAAGCCACGCTGAGCAGCAGTGCTCCTGTCAGCGCCAGCATGCTCTCGGCCATGCGGCAGCTGGATAAGCAGCCGGGCGCTGCGTACCACTCAGGCAACTCTCCCCGTCAGGCTGCCGGCGATCACAAGTCCGGCCGGGTCTGGGTTCAGGGACTCGGCCATGGAGGCAAGGTCGACCGCGATTTCGACAGCACGCTGAAGCACGCGACCCAAGGTCTGGTCTTGGGCGCCGATTGGCGTCTTGATGAGCAGTGGCACCTCGGTTTGCTGGCGGGTAAATCCCAGACCAGCCTCGACGCTCGTCAATACGACGGTGACCTCGACAGCTGGCACCTCGGTGCTTATGCCGTCAGGCAGGAAGGGCCGTTGGCCTGGCGTCTCGGCGCGACATATTCCAGCCATGACGGCAGCAGCAAACGGCGGGTGGCGTTCAATGGCTTCAAGGATCGTCTCGAAGGCGATTACAACGCCAGCACCCAGCAGGCGTTCGCCGAAGTCGGCTTCAATCTCGGCCGCCACAACGCGACCCTCGAACCGTTCGCCAGCCTCGGCTATCAGCGTTATCAACGCGACAGCTACAAGGAGAAAGGTGGCGACGCCGCATTGAAAGTCCATGGCCAGACCCGCGACAACCTCAGCAGCACCTTTGGTGTACGCACCGCGAAAATCAATCGCCTGAACAACGGTATGAGCCTGACGCCTCGCTTCAGTGCCGGCTGGAAACATACCTTCGGCGAACTCGACAGCGACACGCGCCAGCAACTGGTCAAGGGTGGGAAGCGTTTCGAAGTGGCGGGTGCCGCACTGGATCGAAACAGCCTGACCGTGGATGCAGGGCTCGATCTTGGCCTGTCGGCCAATCACACCCTTGGCGTCGGTCTGACTGGCGAGATGGGCACTGACAGCCGCAATCACGGCGTGATGGGGCAGTGGCGAATGGCGTTCTGATTCAACGCATGCGGGGGCGAGCAGGCTCGCTCCCTCTATCAATCCACTCAGGCAAATCGCAGACAAAAAAAGGGGGGCACATGCCCCCCCGAGGTTTAAAGCGTTGGATCGCGGCCGTTATTTCAGCCTTCGATTTCGATCAGGATTTCGCCCGGATTGACCCGGTCGCCTTTTGCGACGTGGATGGCCGTGACCTTGCCGGCAATGGCGGCCTGGACTTCGGTTTCCATCTTCATCGCTTCGGTAATCAGCACAGCCTGGCCAGCCTTGACGGTGTCGCCCTCCTTGACCAGCACATCAACGATGTTGCCCGGCATGGTGGTGCTGACGTGGCCCGGTGCCGAAGCTTGTTTGCGCTTGCTGCTGCCACCGCCGACGAATTCGTTGAGCGGTTCGAACACCACTTCTTCCGGCATGCCGTCGATGGACAGGTAGAAGTGACGCTTGCCTTCGGCCTTCACACCAACACCGGTGATGTCGACGCGGTAGGTTTCGCCGTGGACGTCAATGACGAACTCGGTCGGCACACCTTCACCACCGGCCGACGCGACTTTGCCCGCCTCGGGAATCGGCAGCAGCACTTCCGGCGTCAGGGTGCCGGCGGCACGCTCTTCGAGGAACTTGCGGCCGATGTCCGGGAACATGGCGAAGGTCAGTACGTCTTCTTCGGACTTGGCCAATGCACCGATGTCGGCACGCAGCTTGGTCATTTCCGGCTTGAGCAGATCGGCTGGACGCACGTCGATGACGTCTTCGCTGCCAATCGCCTGACGACGCAGTTTCTCGTTGACCACGCCCGGCGCCTTGCCGTAGCCGCCCTGCAGATACAGCTTCACTTCGTTGGTGATGGTCTTGTAGCGCTCGCCGGCCAGCACGTTGAAGAACGCCTGGGTGCCAACGATCTGCGAAGTCGGGGTCACCAGCGGCGGAAAACCGAGGTCTTCACGCACACGCGGGATTTCCGCCAGCACTTCGCCCATGCGGTTCAGTGCGCCCTGCTCTTTCAACTGGTTGGCGAGGTTGGAGATCATCCCGCCCGGCACCTGATTGACTTGCACGCGGGTGTCGACGGCGGTGAACTCGCTTTCGAACTGGTGGTACTTCTTGCGCACGGCATAGAAGTACAGACCGATTTCCTGCAGCAATTCCAGATTCAGGCCAGTGTCGTACTCGGTGCCCTTGAGCGCCGCGACCATCGACTCGGTGCCCGGGTGGCTGGTACCCGAGGCGAAACTGGAGATCGCGGTGTCGATGTGGTCGGCACCGTTTTCGATGGCCTTCAGTTGGCACATGGTCGCTAGGCCGGCGGTGTCGTGGGAGTGGATGAACACTGGCAACGACTGCTCGGCTTTCAATGCGCGAACCAGCTCGCCGGTGGCGTACGGGGTCAGCAGACCAGCCATGTCCTTGATCGCCACCGAGTCGCAACCCATGGCTTCCATCTGCTTGGCTTGCGCCACAAAAGCATCGATGGTGTGCACGGGGCTGGTGGTATAAGCGATGGTGCCCTGGGCATGTTTGCCCGCCGCTTTCACCGCTTCGATGGCGACGCGCAGGTTACGCACGTCGTTCATCGCATCGAAAATACGAAACACGTCGATGCCATTCACTGCAGCTTTGGCGACGAAGGCTTTGACCACGTCATCGCTGTAGTGGCGGTAGCCCAGCAGGTTCTGCCCGCGCAGGAGCATTTGCAGGCGAGTGTTAGGCAACGCGGCGCGCAGTTGACGCAGACGCTCCCACGGGTCTTCTTTCAGAAAACGTACGCAGGCATCGAACGTCGCGCCGCCCCAGCATTCCAGCGACCAGTAGCCGACTTTGTCGAGCTTGTCGCAGATCGGCAGCATGTCTTCGGTGCGCATGCGGGTGGCGAGCAGCGATTGGTGAGCGTCGCGCAGGATGGTATCGGTGACAAAGATCTTCTTGGACATTGTTGTATTCCTCACAGGCCTGCGTGGGCGGCGATGGCGGCGGCGATGGCCAGGGCCAGCTCTTCGGGTTTGCGCTTGATCGAGTAGTTGGTCAGTTCAGGATGACTTTCAACGAAGCTGGTATTGAACTGGCCGCTACGGAATTCCGGGTTGCGCAGGATTTCCTGGTAATACGCGGCGGTGGTTTTCACGCCCTGCAGGCGCATGTCGTCGAGGGCGCGCAGACCGCGATCCATCGCCTCTTCCCAGGTCAGCGCCCAGACCACCAGTTTCAGGCACATCGAGTCGTAGAACGGCGGGATGGTGTAGCCGGTGTAGATCGCTGTGTCGGTGCGCACGCCCGGGCCGCCGGGGGCGTAGTAACGGGTGATTTTGCCGAAGCTCGGCAGGAAGTTGTTCTTGGGGTCTTCGGCGTTGATGCGGAATTGCAGGGCAAAACCGCGATGCTGGATGTCTTCCTGCTTCACCGACAGCGGCAGGCCGGAGGCGATGCGGATCTGTTCGCGGACGATGTCGATCCCGGTGATTTCTTCAGTGATGGTGTGTTCTACCTGCACCCGGGTGTTCATCTCCATGAAGTACACCTCGCCCTCGGCGAGCAGGAACTCCACGGTGCCGGCGTTCTCGTAGCCGACAGCCTTGGCCGCACGCACCGACAGGTCGCCGATGTAGGCGCGCTGTTCCGGAGTCAGTTGCGGGCTCGGAGCGATTTCGATGAGCTTCTGGTTGCGCCGCTGGATCGAGCAGTCGCGCTCGAACAGGTGCACGACGTTGCCGAAGCTGTCGCCGAGGATTTGCGCTTCGATGTGCTTGGGATTGACGATGCATTTTTCCAGGAACACTTCCGCCGAACCGAAGGCCTTGGTCGCTTCGGAAATGACGCGGGGGAAATTCTGTTCAAGTTCTTCGCGGCTGTTGCAGCGGCGGATACCGCGACCGCCGCCACCGGAAGTGGCTTTGAGCATCACCGGATAACCGATGCGATCACCCTCGGCCAACGCTTCTTCGATGTCAGCGACGTTGCCTTCAGTGCCCGGCGTGACCGGTACGCCTGCCTTGATCATGCTGCGGCGCGCTTCGGTCTTGTCGCCCATGCGGCGAATGACTTCGGCCGACGGGCCAATGAATTTGATCCCGCGTTCGGCGCAGATGTCGGCGAGCTCAGCGTTTTCCGAAAGAAAACCGTAACCGGGATGCAGTGCATCGCAACCGGTTTCCACGGCGAGATTCACCAGCTTGCGCGGGTTGAGGTAACCGGCCAGTGGCTCGGCACCAATGCTGTGGGCCTCGTCCGCACGTTTCACATGCAAGGCATGACGGTCGGCGTCAGAAAAAATCGCAACCGAGCGAATCCCCATTTCGGCGCAGGCTCGCACGATTCGTACGGCAATCTCACCACGGTTGGCGATCAGGATCTTTGTTATCACTTGGAGGTTCCCTTGAGCCGGTGGCACCACGACCTGCTAGACCCAGGTCGACGCGTGACCAAATGTTTCAATTTAGTCGCAGGTCCACACTAGCGCTCACAAGGGATTAACAAAAATGAATAAAAATTGGGTCATGCATAAGTAAAGACTTATAGTTGAGACACTCACCTACGCCAAGAGCCCTAATAAAATGCGTAAGTCCTTGATGCGTATGACATTGCGTCAATTGCAGATCTTCAATGAAGTGTGCGATTTGCGCTCCTACAGCCGCGCAGCCGACGAAATGTCCCTCACCCAACCAGCCGTCAGCCTGCAGATTCGCCAGCTCGAAGAGCTGATCGGCCAGCCGTTGTTCGATTACGTCGGCAAAAAACTCTACATGACCGAAGCCGCAGAAGCACTTCAGCGAGCCAGTCGAGACATTTTCGGCCGACTGGAAAACCTCGATATGCAGCTGTCCGACATGCAGGGTTCGCTGCAGGGCCAACTGAAACTGGCGGTGGAATCCAGCGCCAAATATTTCGTGCCGCACCTGTTCGCAGCGTTCAAGCGTCAGCACCCGGAAGTGAATCTGCAACTGACCGTGGTTAACCGCGGCCAGGTAATTCGCCGGCTCTCGGACAACCGCGACGATTTGGTGATCATGTCGATGGTGCCGCAGGACATGGGCCTTGAGTTCTTGCCGTTCCTCAATAACCCGATTGTTGCCGTGGCGCGGCCGGATCATCCGTTGGCGCACATGGGCCCGCTGCGCCTGCAGGATCTTGAACCGTACACGCTGCTGATCCGTGAACCCGGCTCGGGTACGCGACTGGCCTGCGAAGAGTATTTCAAAGAGAAACGCGTGCACTTCACCCAGACCCAAGAGGTCGCTTCAGCCGAAGCGCAACGCGAATGCGTGGCGGCGGGTCTGGGCCTGGCGCTGTTGACGCGCCACGCCCTGAACCTGGAGCTGGCAACCGGCGGCCTGGTCGAGCTACCGGTCGAAGAGTTGCCGCTGTTCCGTAGCTGGTGCCTGGTGCAAGCCAAAGCAAAACGGCTGTCACCAGTGGCGCACGCCTTCCTGGCGTTTATTCGCAGCGAGCGCGTGCAGATCAGCGCGCTGGTTGAGCGTTTCGACGGGAAGCTGCCGGTGCTGCCTGCCAGTGGTTAATTTGCATATCCTCGGGAAAATCGCCGATTTCGGCCTGAAGCTGGCGAAGTTCGAAGCGATCTTCGATGGCGCGGCGAAATTCCATGCGGCGCTGGTCTTCCTGCTGACGACGGGTTTTCGCGGCGCTGTTGCGTTCTTCGTAGGGCTGAGCCATTTCGAGTCTCCCAAGGCGAGTACGGGAGTTTCACGATAGGCGGGAGGGATGACGGTTTGGCTGCTTCGGGATGACAGTGCGATGAATCTTACTGTGGCGATGGGATTTATCCCCGTTGGGCTGCGGAGCGGCCCGCAAGCCCGGAAGTACGATGTCGCTTGCGAAGATCTTGCGACTGCATCGCAGCCGAACGGGGATAAATCCCCTCGCCACAACAGCTATCAGTCGTCGAGGGCTTTTACGGCTTTAGGTGAGAGGCGCAAGCTGCGCAAACTGCGCTTCACACTCTTCAAGTGATTGACCAGGCTTGGCCCGCGCGCCATGGCCACGCCCATCGCCAACACATCAATCACTACCAGATGGGCGATCCGTGAGGTCAGCGGCGTATAGATTTCGGTGTCTTCGTGCACGTCGATCGCCAGGTTGACCGTCGACAATTCCGCCAACGGTGTCTGACTCGGGCACAAGGTAATCAACGAAGCGCCACTCTCGCGAACGAGGTTGGCGGTAATCAGCAGGTCTTTCGAACGCCCCGATTGGGAAATGCAAATCGCCACATCGGTCGGCTTCAGCGTCACCGCCGACATCGCCTGCATGTGGGGGTCGGAATACGCGGCCGCCGTGAGCAGCAAGCGAAAGAATTTGTGCTGCGCATCCGCTGCCACCGCGCCCGACGCACCGAAACCATAGAATTCGACACGCTGGGCCTGGGACATCAACGTCACGGCGCGCTGCAGTTCCACCGGATCGAGTTTCTCGCGAACCTCCATCAACGTGTGCAGCGTGGTGTCGAAAATCTTCAGGCTGTAATCGGCGACGGAGTCGTCTTCATGGATCGCGAACTGACCGAAGCTGGCGCCGGCCGCGAGGCTTTGCGCGAGCTTGAGTTTCAGATCCTGGAAACCGGAACAACCGATGGCCCGGCAGAAGCGCACGATGGTCGGCTCACTGATGCCGACGCTGTGGGCCAGGTCAGCCATGGAACTGTGCATCACGGCCGCAGGGTCAAGCAGCACGTGGTCGGCGACCTTGAGCTCCGACTTGCGTAACAGGTGACGTGACTGGGCGATGTGTTGCAGCAGATTCAAGGGGCTGGACTCTTCTTATGGGCGGGGATGTAGCACGCTTGTAGTTATACTACATGAATTGTCTTTTTGCCTGCTCAATGCGTAACTCCATGTCCCCGTATCAGGCACGATGGCGTACATGTAGCCCTTAAAGCGGTTTGTCCTGTTCGCGCAAAAGCCCGGCCAGAGCAGTCGCCTCTACCGGCCGACTGATCAGATACCCCTGCACTTCATCGCAACGTTCCTCGCGCAAGAATTGCAGCTGCTCCTGACGCTCTACCCCTTCCGCCACCACCTTCAGCGACAAGCCGTGGGCCATGGCAATGATCGCGCGCGTGATCGCCGCGTCCTCGCTGCCCTCCCCCAGCCCGCGAATGAAGGCCTGATCGATCTTCACGTAATCCACCGGAATGCGCTTGAGGTAACTCAGCGACGAATAGCCGGTACCAAAATCATCAATCGCCAGTTTCACCCCCAGATCACGCAGTTGCTGGAAGGTCGCGATGATGTGTTCGACGCTGTCGAGCAACTGGCTCTCGGTGAGTTCCAGCTCGAGGTAGTGCGGCGCCAGCCCGGTTTCCTCCAACACCTGGCGCACCAGACTGACCAGTTTGCCCTGACGCAATTGATGCACCGACAGATTTACCGAAACGCGGATCGGCTCCAGCCCTTGACGCTGCCACTCGCACGCCTGCCAGCAGGCCTGGCGCAGGACGAACTCTCCAATAGGCCCGATCAGCCCGGTCTCTTCGGCCAGACCGATGAAATCCCCCGGCGGCACCCGGCCCATGGTCGGATGATCCCAACGCACCAGTGCTTCGGCCGCGTTCAACCGCCCGGTTTCCAGACACAGCTTGGGCTGGTAAAACACTTTCAACTGCCGCTCTTCGATGGCTTTGCGCAACTGGTTTTCCAGCTGCAAACGTTCCAGCGTGCTGGCCTGCAGGCTCTCGGTGTAGAACTGGAAATTATTGCCGCCCAAATGCTTGGCGTGTTGCATGGCCATGTTCGACTGGCTGACCAGTGCAGAAATCTCTCGGGCGTTGTCCGGCAGCATGCTGATGCCCATCGAGGCGCTGACCACCAGCTCGTGCCCTTCGATGGTCAGCGGCAAGCGCAGCTTGGTCGACAAGCGCGTTGCGACGCGTGCGAGGCTCGACAAGTTGCCGTAGGCATCGAACAGCACCGCAAACTCGTCACCTGACAGCCGAGCGATGGTGTCGGCCTCCGGCAACGCATTGACCAGCCGCCGCGCCATTTTCTGCAGCAGTTGGTCGGCAACTTCATGCCCGAGGCTGTCATTGAGCAATTTGAAACGATCGAGATTGACGTGCAGCAGCGCCAGACTGCGTCGACCGCCCTGCCGCACTCGTTGATGGGCTTCGTGCAGGCGCTCACGGAACAGCGAGCGGTTGGCCAGCCCAGTGAGCTCGTCGTAGTGCGTCAGATAGCGCATGCGCTCTTCGGACTCGCGCCGCGCCGACAGATCGGCGAAGAAGCCGACGATATGGCTGACATTTCCCCGATCATCGCGCACCGCATTGAGCTGCAGCCACTGCGGGTACAGCTCTCCGTTCTTGCGCGTTTCCACCAATTCGCCCTGCCAGCTGCCGTGCTGTTCCAGCGCGTGACGGATCGCCACGTAGTGGCGGCGGGCATCGCGACTGCACGGTAGCTCGACCACGTTGCGCCCGAGCATGTCGTCGATGTCATAACCGGTGACGCGGCTGAATGCCTGATTGATCGCGATCAGCGCGTAATTCGGATCGAGAATCACGATGCCCTCGCTGGCAGCTTCAAACACCGTCGCCGCCAGCCGCTGCTGCTCTTCGAGGCTTTTGCTGGCGCTGATGTCGCGGCGGGTGCCAACCATGCGAATCACTCGCCCGCTGTCGCTGCGCTCCACGGCACGACCACGGTCTTCGATCCACACCCAATGGCCATCGCCGTGGCGCACGCGGTACTCGATCTGATAATCCTCGGTGCGGCCCTTCAGATGCTCGATCAGCGCGTGCTTGAGCGGTGGCACATCCTCCGGGTGCAGACGCGGGCGCAAATGCCGCAACAGCCCGGTGACGTACTCCGGATCAATGCCGAACAGTTCCTGAATCTGCGTGTGATGAACTTCATCGGTTTGCAGGTTCCAGTCCCACAATCCCAATTCGCTGGCCTTCAAGGCCAGCGCCAGACGCGCCTCGCTTTTGCTCAAGGCCTGATTGGCGATGTCCAGTTCACGGCTGCGCTGGGCGACGCGGTCTTCCAGTTCAACCTGCGCTTCGCGCAACTTGCCCTCGGCACAACGCCGATGCTCGATTTCCTTGGCCAGTTCCTGATTGAGCTGTTCGCTGCGCAGTTGCGTCTGTTGCAGGTGCTCGATCAGGTGTTGATTCTGAAAGCGCCGCAGCAGGCCGCGATCAATCAACCGATTGACCTGCCACGCCACCACACTCAACGACCCCAGCAGGATCAAGCCGAGCCAGCCCCACCCGCGCGCCTGCTCGTCGCCACCCCAGAACAGGTAGCTGATCGCCGGCAGCAGACAGGGCAAGGTGAAGGAGAGAAACGCTGGCAGGCTCACGGCGTAGGCGACGCTGGCCGAGAGTGTCGCCGCGCCGATCAGGCCGAACACCCAGGCCTGCTGCATGAAATTGTCGGCGGGCACAAGCGCAATGCCGGCGCCGGCGAGGGTCAGGCCGGTCATGGTCGAACCGAGCAAAAACATCCTGAACCAGATCGGTTGGGCCTGACGGTCGGGAATCGCCGAATCGAACGCCGCGACCTGAATCACCCGCAACGCCACCAGCGACAGCAACCACACCAGCCAGACGCTGACCACGAAGTAGCGCTGCGGGCTCCAGAGCAAACCGGCGCAGACCAGACCATTGATCAACATGAAGAGTGTGGGCAACAACGAGCCCTGATACAGCAGACGCGTGCGCTCGACCGCCATTTCGACGGCATAGTGCTTGCGGATAACCCGGGGTTCCACAGAGGGGCCCGACAGTTCGGAGCTGAGGGTCATGGGCAACGTTCTTGTTCTTATAAGGAGGGCGTGCGCCCGAAACGTGGACGGAGCATACACAAGCCCATCCCGTTGCCAAACTGCTCCAGATCATAATTTCATGGAAACTTTTCGCCGCCGGGCCACTGATAAAACCCGCAGAGCGAGACGGGCTGACGCCTACAGACAATGACCGACCGGTCGTCATCAGCAACACTTTCATCGGCTAATGCAAAGCTCGGTTTGCCCGGGCCTGCGGCGCACCCTAGAATGCCCCGATGCGCGATGATCTCTCCCTTCTGCTGAACTCCCTCAACGATGCCCAACGCCAGGCCGTAGCAGCCCCCGTTGGCCGTCAGTTGGTCCTGGCCGGCGCCGGTTCCGGTAAAACCCGAGTGCTGGTGCACCGTATCGCCTGGTTGATCCAGGTCGAAAACGCCTCGCCCCACTCCATTTTATCGGTGACCTTCACCAACAAGGCCGCTGCCGAGATGCGTCACCGCATCGAGCAGTTGCTGGGCATCAACCCGGCCGGCATGTGGGTCGGCACCTTCCACGGCCTGGCGCACCGCTTGCTGCGGGCGCACTGGCAGGAAGCAGGCTTGAGCCAGACCTTCCAGATTCTCGACAGCGACGACCAGCAACGCCTGGTCAAGCGAGTGATCCGCGAGCTGGGTCTGGACGAACAGCGCTGGCCGGCGCGTCAGGCGCAGTGGTTCATCAACGGGCAGAAAGACGAAGGTCTGCGTCCGCAACACATTCAGGCCAGCGGCGATTTGTACCTGGCGACCATGCGCGGCATTTACGAGGCCTACGAGGCTGCGTGCCAGCGCGCCGGCGTCATCGACTTCTCCGAACTGCTGCTGCGTGCCCTCGACCTGTGGCGCGACCACCCGGGCCTGTTGGCGCATTATCAGAAGCGCTTCCGGCACATTCTGGTGGACGAGTTCCAGGACACCAACGCCGTGCAGTACGCCTGGCTGCGTCTGCTCGGCAAGGGCGGCGACAGCCTGATGGTGGTCGGCGACGACGACCAGTCAATCTACGGCTGGCGCGGCGCGAAAATCGAAAACATTCATCAGTACTCGTCTGACTTCCCGGACTCGGAAACCATTCGCCTGGAGCAGAACTACCGCTCCACGGCCGGCATCCTCAAAGCCGCCAACGCCTTGATCGCCAACAACACCGGGCGTCTCGGCAAAGAGTTGTGGACGGATGGTGGCGACGGCGAAGCGATCAACCTGTACGCCGCGTTCAACGAACACGATGAAGCACGCTACGTTGTCGAAACCATCGAAAGCGCGCTGAAAACCGGCCTGGCTCGTAGCGATATCGCGATTCTGTACCGCTCCAACGCCCAATCGCGCGTTTTGGAAGAAGCCTTGCTGCGTGAGCGCATTCCGTACCGCATCTATGGCGGTCAGCGCTTCTTCGAGCGCGCAGAAATCAAGAACGCCATGGCTTACCTGCGTTTGCTGGAAGGTCGCGGCAACGATGCGGCACTGGAACGGGTGATCAACGTTCCGGCCCGTGGTATCGGCGAGAAAACCGTCGAAGCGATCCGCGACCACGCCCGCCACAGCGATGTGTCGATGTGGGAAGCGATGCGCCAACTGGTCGCCAACAAAGGCCTGACCGGTCGTGCGGCTGGCGCTCTCGGCGCGTTTATCGAGCTGATCGAAAACCTCGCCGCCAAGTGCATGGAAATGCCGCTGCACTTGATGACGCAAACCGTCATCGAGCAATCCGGTCTGATCGCTTATCACGAAGCGGAAAAAGGCGAAAAAGGCCAGGCCCGGGTAGAAAACCTTGAGGAACTGGTCAGCGCCGCGCGCAACTTCGAGAACACCGAAGACGACGAAGAGCTGACGCCACTAGCGGCGTTCCTCGGCCACGCGTCGCTGGAAGCCGGCGACACTCAGGCCGACGAGCACGAAGACAGCATTCAGCTGATGACCCTGCACAGCGCCAAAGGTCTGGAATTCCCGTACGTGTTTCTGGTGGGCATGGAAGAAGGACTGTTCCCGCACAAGATGAGCCTGGAAGAACCGGGGCGTCTGGAGGAAGAACGTCGCCTGGCCTACGTCGGCATCACCCGCGCCATGCAGAATTTGGTGATGACCTATGCTGAAACCCGACGCCTGTACGGCAGCGAAACCTACAACAAGGTCTCGCGATTCGTACGCGAAGTGCCGAAAGGCCTGATCCAGGAAGTGCGCTTGTCGAACAGCGTCAGCCGACCGTTCGGCGGCAATCAGTCGATGAGCGGCAGCAACCTGTTCAGTGGCGCCGAGATTCCGGAAACCGGACTCAGCCTCGGTCAGGCTGTGCGGCATTCGATCTTTGGCGACGGCGTGATCCTCAACTTCGAGGGCGCGGGTGCTCAAGCCCGGGTGCAGGTGAACTTCAGCGAAGGCAGCAAGTGGCTGATGCTGGGGTACGCGAAGCTGGAAGCTATTTAAGGGCAGCCCGTCGTTGCTCATCGTTCCCACGCTCTGCGTGGGAACGATCGGACACGAACACTGGAGGCAACATCCATGGGCTCAGGTTTCTTCTCTTCCTGGACATTCTGGGCTCTGCTCTCGGCGACTTTCGCCGCATTGACAGCGATCTTCGCCAAAGTCGGCATCGAAAACGTCAATTCCGATTTCGCCACCCTGCTGCGCACCATCGTGGTACTCGTCAGCCTGGCCTTGATTTTGTACGCCACGGGCCAATATCAGTCACTGGGATCGATTTCCGCCAAAAGCTATCTGTTCCTGCTGTTGTCCGGTCTGGGCACAGGTGCGTCGTGGCTGTGCTACTTCCGTGCGCTGAAAGTCGGGCCGGCTTCGCTGGTCGCGCCGGTGGACAAACTCAGCGTGGTGCTGGTGGCAGTGCTTGGTGTGATCCTGCTCGATGAAAAGCTCGACCTGCGTCAGTGGGGCGGCATCGGCCTGATCACGGCGGGAGTGGTGATGCTGGCGTTTCGTCGCTAAGCAGTTTTCTTACTGAACCTGTCTCACTTTCCTACAGCCAAAAGTACATGTCCTTATTGCCCCGACCGAGCTGAACGTAACCTGTCAGGCAAAAGCCCGAAACACTCTCTCGCTAGCCAGTAACACTTCAGCTGTGCAACATGGCGCGCGTGTCTCCACAAACGGGAATTCCCTTTATGAAACGTTTTCTTAGCATCGCCATGGCGTTGTGCATCGGCCTGACGATGAGCCTCGACGCCAACGCCAAGCGCTTTGGTGGTGGCAAAAGCGCCGGCGCTGCGCCGACGCACCAGACCAGCCAGATGGCTCCTTCTTCTCCAGGCATGGGCGGCGCTGCGGCGACCGCGGGTGCTGCCGGTGCCGCTGGCGCCGCCGCCAAGGCCGGCGGTGCTTCGAAATGGCTCGGCCCTCTGGCCGGCATCGCCGCCGGTGGCCTGCTGGCGTCCATGTTCATGGGCGGCGGCTTCCAGGGCATGCAGATCTTCGACATCCTGATCATGGCCGTGATCGCGTTCGTGATCTTCCGCTTCATCGCCGCCCGTCGACGCAAGCAGCAGGAGCAGTTCGCTCCGGCCGGCGCGCCGATGCAGCGTGAAGTGTTCGAGCAGAAGCCTGCTGCCATGGGTTCGATCTTTGGTGGCTCGGCTGCTCCCGCTGCCGCCCGTCCGGTGATCAACGCTCCGGCCTGGTTCAACGAAGAGCGCTTCCTTGAAGCCGCCCGCAGCCACTTCCAGGCGCTGCAGCAGCATTGGGACGCCAACGAAATGGACAAGATTGCCGAGTTCGTGACCCCGCAAATGTTCGAGTTCCTCAAGCGTGAGCGTGCGGATCTGGGCGACGCGTTCCAGTCGACCTACATCGACAACCTGCAGGTGCAACTGGATGGCGTGGATGACCGTGCCGACAAGACCATCGCCACCCTGACCTTCAGCGGTGTGTCGAAGACCTCGCGTTTCGACCAGGGCGAAGTATTCAGCGAAAGCTGGAACATGGAACGTCCGCAGGGCGACAACCAGCCTTGGCTAGTCGCCGGTATCCGCCAGAACGGCTGATCCCCGCCAGCGTTTCACTTGCTGTTATAAAAACCCCGGCTTCGGCCGGGGTTTTCTATTTCGCGGTTGCATCTATAGCGAGCTACTGTATAAACCGGCCCATATAAACCGCGCCATACAAGCAAGAGGATCCCGGACGTGGAAGAAATCATCGAACAACTGCGCGAAGCCAACGAACCCGTACCGGTTCCTTTGGAGTTGCCTGACGAAGACCAACTGGTAGAGATCGAAGAAGAACTCTTCATCAACATTCCGTTTGTCTTCAAAGAGTTTCTGCTGACCGTCAGCGACGTAGTTTACGGCAGCCTTGAGCCGGTGACCGTCACCGACCCGCAATCGCACACTTATCTACCGGATGTGGCGGCCAACGCCTGGGACGCCGGTGTGCCTCGCGACCTGATCCCGATCTGCCAGGACGGGGACAACTACTACTGCGTCGAAGAAGACGGCACGGTAGTGCTGTGGTCCGGCGAAGAAGAGCTGATCACTGAAGAGTCTTGGGAGTCGGTGTGGCACTGGGCGCGGGACGTCTGGCTGGAAAGCTGATCTGTCAGACGCCCCGGGTGGTCAGTGCCCCGACGACTCCTTGTGGTTGTCGAGGGTTTCCAGCAAGGCCACCTGCATCCGCGTGTGCACCCGGATGAACCAGCGCCAGAGCAGCGCCGCCACGGCGGCCGCAACCACGGCGATCAGTACCAGCAACTTGTTGGTCGGCAAAATACTGGCCGACAAGGCTGCCAGCAGCAGGAAAATCACCAACAGCGAGAGGATCGGGATCACTTCGGAGATCACCCGGCGTACTCGCTGCGTGTGCCGTCCGGCCATCTCTGGCTTGACGCCCATCTCCGCCAGCAGCATTGAAAGCGCCTTGAGCTTGCGATAGGCGGCGATCAGAAACGGCAACGACACCAACAACGCCCCGCCCCAGATCAACGCCTTCTGCCAGCTCGGGTCGCTGATCCAGTCCTGCAGCCATATCGAGATGCGCCCGGCGAAATACGCACCGGCGAAAAAGATCGCAATCACCAGCGCCAGGTTGACCCCGACCTGCAACAAAATTCGCCGGATCATCGACGCCAGCATCGCGCCCTCGCCTTGTGGCTGAATACTGCGCAGCCACTCGCCGTACATTCCGAATACTCGTCCGAGCCGCTTGGGCATGGCGGAAGACAGCTTGATCGACAGCGGATCAGCCGCACGAATCAAGTAGGGCGTCAGCAACGTGGTAATCACCGACACGGCCACAGCCACCGGATAGAGGAAGTTGCTGGTGACCTGCAGGGTCATGCCCAGCGCGGCGATGATGAAGGAAAATTCGCCAATTTGCGAAAGCCCCATCCCCACCCGCAGAGAGGTGCGTCCGTCATTGCCGGCGATAAACGCACCGAGGCCGCAGGACAACATCTTGCCCAGCACCACGGCGACGGTGATCACCGCGATCGGCCACGCATATTCCAGAAGAATCATCGGATCGAGCATCAGGCCGATGGCGACGAAGAAGATCGCGCTGAACAAGTCGCGTACCGGCTCGATCAGGCGCTCGATCTTCAGCAGTTGCCGCGACTCGGCCATGATCGCGCCGATCAGGAACGCCCCCAGCACCATACTGTATTCGAGCTTGACCACCAGCAGGCAGAAGCCGAAACACAGGCCCAACACGGTGATCAGCAGCATCTCGTTACTTTCGAATTTGGCGACATAAGCGAGCAAACGCGGCACCAGCAGAATGCCGATGACCAGCGCGACGATCATGAACAGCGACAACTTGCCGACCGTGGAAAATACCTCGCCGGAACTGACCGTGCCGCTGACCGCGATGCTCGAGAGCAAGGCGATGATGCCGATGCCGAGGATGTCTTCGACGATCAGCACACCGAAGATCAACTGGGCGAAACGCTCGTTCTTCATCTTCAGATCGTTCAGCGCCTTGACGATGATGGTGGTCGAGGAAATCGCCAGAATCGCACCCAGGAACAGCGAATCCATGGTGTTCCAGTCGAACCAGCGCCCAATCTCATAGCCAATCCAGATCATCAGGACGATTTCGAGGAACGCCGCGATAAACGCTGTGGCGCCAACCTTGAACAATTTGCGTAGGCTGAACTCCAGCCCGAGGCAGAACATCAGGAAGATCACGCCCAGCTCGGCGAGGGTCTTGATGGTTTCTTCATCATGAATGAGGCCGAATGGCGGCGTGTGCGGGCCGATAATGAATCCCGCGACGATATAGCCAAGCACCACTGGCTGTTTGAAACGGTGAAACAGCACGGTCACCACACCTGCGACCAACATGATCACTGCCAGATCCTGAATGAAACTGATGGCATGCATGGCGTGGGCTCCTTGAATGAAGAGGCTCGCGAACAGACGTCAGAAAAATCTGCGCGAGCCAGGTAAAAATCCGCTTTTCTTGTGGGAATTGCCCTCGGGGAGGGCTTTTGCAGGGTAACACCGCGACTTCCGCCGGGAAGGCGGTGCAATATATGGAAACAGATCGATCCCGGCGTGACGGCGGCCAGTCGCCCGGCGTCCCGATAACGGTGCTTTTGAAAAGCGACCAGGCGCCCGCAGAGGCGCTTCCAGCAAACCAGCCTTGATCCGTGAGAACGTTATGGAACCCGGAAACGCCCAACTGTCGATGACGGTACTGATGACCCCCGACATGGCCAACTTCTCTGGCAATGTCCACGGCGGCACCCTGCTCAAATACCTCGACGAAGTGGCCTACGCCTGCGCGAGCCGTTATGCCGGCCGCTATGTGGTGACCCTATCGGTGGATCAGGTGATTTTTCGCGAGCCGATCCATGTCGGTGAACTGGTGACTTTCCTCGCGTCGGTCAACTACACCGGCAACACCTCGATGGAAGTCGGTATCAAAGTGGTGACCGAAAACATCCGCGAACGCTCGGTGCGCCACACCAATAGTTGTTTCTTCACCATGGTCGCGGTTGACGATCAGCGCAAACCTGCCGCCGTCCCGCCACTGCAGCCGCAGAACAGCGAAGACAAACGCCGCTACATGCAGGCCCAGCAGCGCCGGCAGATTCGCCAGGAGCTGGAAAAGCGCTATCAGGAGATCAAGGGCGACGCCTGATCAGCCCTTCGATTTCAAGACGCTTCGCGAGCAAGCCCTCTCTCACAGGGGGAACGCATTCCAAATGTGGGAGCGGGCTTGCTCGCGAATGGGGGCAACGCGGTCTTACAAACTGATCGCCGTCGCCTCGAACTTCACCCGCGGATGCGCAATCCGATCCTGCGCCCGCACCAGTTGCAGCTCGTAACTGGCACACGCCTGAGTTTCCAGCAGCACTTCATGCACCGCTGCCGCCGTAAACTCGAACGCCGCGACCAGGCTGTCGCCCAGCAGCACACGCGCCAGAAACAGACCGGACGTCAGATCGCCCACACCCACCGGCTGACGCGGAAACGCCAGCAACGGACGGCGCAGATGCCAACTGCCCTCGGCGGTCACCAACAACATCTCGAAGCCATCCGCCGGCTTGCCTGGGTAATCCAGATGCTTGACCAATACGGCTTTCGGCCCACGCGCCAGCAATGCTCGAGCCATCGCCAGGCAATCAAACAGCGACTGCGGCTTGCGCCCGGAAAAACTGTCCAGCTCCAGCTGATTCGGGCACATGAAGTCCGCCACCGCAGCCGCCTCGTCCAGCAGAAAGTCACTGACTTCAGCCGGCACGCTGCAACCCTTCTCCGGGTGGCCCATGACCGGGTCGCACAGATACAAAGCCTTTGGATTGACCGCTTTGATGCGCGCCACGCCGCTGAGGATCGCCCGACCCTGTGCCGCGCTGCCGAGATAACCGGACAGCACTGCGTCGCAGTTGCCCAGTTCGCCGATGGCCGCGATGCCTTCGATCAGTTCGGGAATTTGCTGCGGCGGCAGCACTTCGCCCGCCCATTGGCCGTACTGCGTGTGGTTGGAAAACTGCACGGTGTTGAGCGGCCAGACATTCACCCCGACGCGCTGCATCGGAAAAACCGCAGCGCTGTTGCCGGCGTGGCCGAACACCACATGGGACTGGATGGCGAGCAGATGAGGCGTACGTTTCATTCGGGTTTTTCCGTAAAACGATTGAAATTCAAGCCGCGCAGTATGCGACGAAACGCAGCCTGTACGACAGACCGGCGACGCAGTTAAGCTGACGCTATCTTTTGGAGTTCCTTGTTGATGCTGACCCTCGAAAACATCTTCGTGCTGATGCTGTTCGCCGCTGCCGGCGCCTGGCTGTGGCACAACCACGGCTTGCGCGAGCGGGCGCTGGAGCGGGTCAAGCAGCATTGCCTGAACGTGCGTGTCGAGCTACTCGACGGCAACGTGGCACTGAAGAAGATCGGTTTCATCAAGGACGCCAACGGACGCCGACGACTGGCGCGGGTTTACAACTTCGAGTTCACCGTGACCGGCGAAACCCGCCACAACGGCACCATCACCCAGTTTGGCGCGCACAGTGCGCAGATCGAACTGGCGCCCTACCCGGCACCGTTCGACGATACGCCGCCGGTGGTCGAGGTGCACAAACCGCGGGCCGAGGTGATCGAGCTAAGCCAGTGGCGCCAGGAACACACCAAGTGGAAACCGTGAGTCAGTCTGCCTGAATCCGGCACTGCGCCAATCCGGCCTGTAATTCAGCGATATTCTGTGGGTCGGCGAAGATCAGCTCGATCCGTGAGTCCTTGCGCCACTCGCTGGTTTGCCAATTCAGCGCAGCGTTATCAAGTGCGTTGGCCGATATCCAGCCACCGCTGCTGCGGATAATCATTTTTGCTCTTTTCCAGATGAGGCGGCTCAGCCAATCGTCGAGACGTTGCCGATCAAAGGTCTGGCCCGGATGCCAGCGCCAGCCGATGCTCCAGCCACCCTCTTGAGCCTGACACAGGCAAATCGGCACCGTCGGATCGCTCCAGATGGCCGGCATTGGCGCCGCGCCATTGGGCACCATCAAGTTATCCACCGCCGCCACCGCTTCAACTCCCAATCCCGGCAGTTCACTCATTGATAGTTGCGCCTCTTGCGTCCAGATCTGCCTGACTGGAGGTAGCCAACGGGATATTGCCTGTCGGGCAACGTCATCAAGGTTTTCAGCCTTGTTCAGCAGCAATAAACCGGCGCCGGCCAGTGCCTCCTGCTGAGCGGCGGGCAGCGGCTTTCCTGCCTGAAGCGCCTGGGCATCCAGCACCAAAACACACGGCTGCACCGCCAGCACCCCCAGCCATGGCGCCTCGCTCAACTGCTTGAGCAACTGGGCGGGATGGCCCAATCCGGACGGTTCTATAAACAGTCGATGGGGCCGGGCCTTGCGCAACAGACGTCCGAGGCCGATCTGGAACGGCGCACCATTCACGCAACACAAACACCCCCCGGCCACCTCACCCAGTGCGATACCATCGCCGTCGCGGGTCAGTAGCGCAGCATCGAGGCCGATCTGGCCAAACTCGTTGATCAGCACCGCCCAGCGCTCCCCTTCCGGCCGCTGCGCCATGAGCTGACGAATCAGGCTGGTCTTACCCGCACCCAAGGGGCCGGCAATGACATGAGTAGGAATGTTCTGCAACATGGCGGGCATTTTTCTGGGGAGAGTTCCTGAGGAGGGCGAAGATGCGTTGGAACGGATGGTCGTTGCTGTTGCTGCTGATGTCGAGCGAAGTGTTGGCCCAGGCCTGCGTGGTGCACAGTCAGGGCGAGCGGCTCGACGTCAAAGTCTGTCAGCAGAACCGCAACATCCCGGAAAAACTGTTTAACGACGGCTTCTGTCAGCCAACGCTGGCCGGCCAGAAAGTCGACGTGCAGTACGTCGATCAATGCCCGAGCGGGGCATTCGGCGTGTGCAGCAACGCACAAGTCGCCAATATGCCCTATCGCCAGGATATCCACTATTACGGCGTCGCCACCGATGCGGCCTACTTGAAGCCGTATTGCGAAGGTCAGAGCCAAGGCGCATGGCTCAAGCCTTGAAGCGCTAGCCGAGCCAGTCGAGCGTCAGCATCAGGCGTCGTTCACCCTGAGCGAGTTGCGGCGAGCGATGGATCAAACCGAAGCCTTCATTGCCACGCCATTTTTCGCCCTTCAACAACGCCACTTCGCCGCTGTTCAGTTGCTGGATCTGGGCGGCATCCTGCGGTTCGGCGTTTGCCTGGCCCAGTTGCTGACGATCCATCGCGCCTTCCTTGAGCCACTGACTGCCAGCTCCGGCGTAAGTGGTGATCAGGCGAACAGGCACATGATCTACATGAAAGCGCGGACACATGGCTTTATCCAGCACCCGTAAACGCAGACCCATTCGACGTGCCCCGAGTAGACAAGCGAACGCGCTGACCATCCATTTCAGATCGGCAATAAAGCCGTCATAACCCTCCAGATCGCGAAAGCCTGAGGCCAATCCGCAGAGATCGGGTTCAGCCTCTTCGTCGGCCAGTTCCAGACACAACGACTCGGCCAAAGGCTCGTCGAGAGAGAGCAAAAGGTTGGCGAAATCGGCGATGTGCAGCGGCAATTGCCGTTGCCAGACGGCGAGGTTGATTTCGTCGTCGAGGATTCGAGTCAGATCGTTCGGCGTCGGGCCTTGATGCTGATATCGGGTGCGGTGTTGCTGCAGTTTCAGTGCGAGCATCAAGCTGCCTCGTCGTGCCAAGGGCCAAACGGATCCGCCAGCAGTCGCCAGCCCTCTGCACCCAGCGCCATTTCATCATCGGTCAGCAAGCAGGCGTCGAGTTCCTCCGAAAGCTGTACGAAATTGATGTTTTGGCCGATGAACACCAACTCTTGACGACAATCGCCTACGCTCGGCGTCCAGTTTTCCATAATCGCGCGGGTACTTTCCTGATCCTGCGGCCATTGGTTTTTCGGCACGAAGCGCCACCAGCGCCCGGCGAATCCATGCCGCATCAAACCTCCGGCCTGGGACCAGCTACCGGCATCCGAGGGTTTACTGGCGAGCCAGAAAAAGCCTTTGGAGCGCAGCAATTTGCCGTTCAGCCATGGCCGGTCGATGAAGTTGAAGAAGCGTTGCGGGTGGAAGGGGCGACGGGCGCGGTACGCCGTGGAGGCGATTCCGTACTCTTCGGTCTCCGCGACATGCTCACCACGTAATTCCTGCAACCAGCCTGGTGCCTGGGCGGCTCGTTCGAAGTCGAATCGACCGGTGTTGAGAACCTTCTCCAGCGACACTTCGCCCATGACCATCGGAATGATTTCGGCGTGGGCGTTGAGACGCTTGAGGATAGCAATCAACTCATCTCGCTCATGCTGGCTGATTAGATCGATCTTGCTGATCAACAAAACGTCGGCGAATTCGATTTGCTCGATCAGCAGGTCTGTGATCGAGCGCTCGTCTTCTTCCCCGAGGATTTCGCCCCGGGACGCCAGGCTTTCTGCTGCCTGGTAGTCAGGGAGAAAGTTCATGCCGTCGACTACAGTCACCATAGTGTCGAGGCGGGCGATGTCAGCGATGCTTTGCCCCTGTTCATCACGAAAGGTGAAGGTCTCCGCTACGGGCAGCGGTTCGGAAATGCCAGTGGATTCGATCAATAAGTAATCAAAGCGACCGTCGCGGGCGAGCTTGCTGACTTCTTCGAGCAGGTCTTCGCGTAACGTACAGCAGATGCAGCCATTGCTCATTTCCACGAGTTTCTCTTCAGCGCGGTTGAGGCTGACATCACGCTGAACTTCGCTGCCATCGATATTGATTTCGCTCATATCGTTGACGATAACGGCGACGCGCAAGCCCTTTCGATTACGTAGTACGTAATTCAAAAGCGTACTTTTTCCGGCGCCTAAAAATCCTGAAAGAACGGTCACGGGCAATTTATCTGACATTGGATAATCCTCATCGAAAAGGCGCCGATCAACGCTTTTGCGTGCGCATGGCGTTTTTGGCCTCATACGATGGGTTCGCAGACGGCAAACGCTTGAAATCGGTCGGTTCAGGCTCAGTGCGAATTTATGTTATAGTATAACAATGTAAGCACGCCAGCCCTTTACTTGCCCTCGTCGACAAAACGCAGGAAGCTGCAATCAATCCGCTGCCCGGAATTCTCATGAACCAAACGCTGAAATGTTTGATGTTGAGCCTCGTACTGCTGGCAACTGAGGATGCATGGGCGCAAATTCCACAACCTGCCACCTGCACACGCAGTGCAACTCTGTTGGCCTGCGTGGATGACGAAGGCAACGCATACAGCGTCAATACCGTTGGCTCAACGCTCTATCTGCGTGGCTTCGAAAAGAACGGCCAGCGTTACTGGGCACAAACCAACAGCCGCTTCGGGCAACTGACGTTCTTCACCGGCATCGCTTCGGACGGGGAGGCCTGGGTCGGTTACACCCGCCGGGTAGGCTGGACGACCATCAACCGCTTCTCCAGCTCAGGTGGCAGTAGCGCTAAATTCACTTGCAGCCGGATTACCGGCTGTTAAACCTGCGCGTTTTTTTGCTCTTGCTGCCAGGCTAGGTAGCTGTCGAGCGGCGGGTTCTTTTGAAAGTAACGCTGCAAACCGTTGAATAATCCGTCGGCGATCGCTTGCTGATGCCTCGCAGTGACCAGTCGCTGGCTGTCGCGTGCATTGGATATGAAGCCGGTTTCCACCAGGATCGAAGGCACATCAGGTGACTTCAGCACGGCAAAACCCGCCTGTTCGACGCGCTTTTGATGCAGCGCAGTGATGCCAGCCAGACTGCTGAGAATCGTGCCCCCAAGCTGAAGACTCGCTGCGATGGTGGCATTCATCGACATGTCGAGAATCACACCGGCGAGCATTGGATCTTTGTCTTTCAAATTGAGCAGACTGGTTGCGCCGAGCAAGTCGGCTCCGTTTTCACGCTGCGCCATAAAACGAGCGGTGGCCGATGTCGCGCCTCCTTCGGACAAGCAATAAACCGACGCACCGGAAGCTGTCAGCCGAGGGGCGGCGTCGGCGTGGACTGAGATGAACATGTCGGCTTTGTGCTGACGAGCAATCTCCACGCGCTTGCGTAGAGGAACAAAAAAGTCGTCATTGCGTACGAGTTTCACGTCGAAACCTTTCTCTTTTTTCAGCCGTTTCGCGAGCAATTGCGCGATGGATAACACGACATCCTTTTCTCGCTCGCCTTTTGCACCGACTGCTCCAGGGTCTTTTCCGCCATGCCCGGGATCAACAACCACGATGATGTCGCGCTTTGGATGGGGACCTTTCTGGGGTGTTTCACGTGGAACCTTTGGCGCAACCGAAGCCTTTTGAGCACTGACCAAGTCCAACACCAAGCGATGTCCCTGGCCGTCCTGGGGCGCTAAAAGGAAACTGTTCAAAAGCACTGGATGACTCAGATCGAGCACTATTCGAGCATTTCCCTGACCGATGGGACCAGATCGTATCGAGCGGATCACCGTATTGCCGACATCCAAATGACTGAAGTCTGAGCTGAAATTGGCGCCAGTCAGGTCAATGATCAACCGTTCCGGCGCAGTCAGTGTGAAAGTCTTGTAGATCACTGGCCCAGTCAAATCGAACACCAATCTCAATTTCTCATCCGAACGCCAAATGCGCGCGCTGCGGATTTGTGTCGCTGAAGCAGTGAAAGGCAGAACGAAAGCCGCGCTGGCCAGAATCAGATTGAGCAAATGACGTCTGTGCATGTGAAAGCCTGTTCATGAAAAAGGCATCGTGATTTGAATTGTTATAATGTAACATCTAATTCAATCAACACGATGGGCCTGAACATGAATTCGCTGACACTCCCGGACATCGCCGCCCAAGTCGCTCGCCAGGCTCTTCCACTGGAATGGGTTGGCATGCGCGGCATTGCCTTGCCGATTTTGCTGGAAGGCCAACGCCTCAGTGCAAAGGCTGATGCGGGTGTGAGCCTGGATGATGGCGAGGCACGCGGGATTCACATGTCGCGCTTATACCTGGCGTTAGAAGCGCTAGAGCTAGAGAACCTTTCACCCACCCTGATGCATCAAGTTCTTCAGCGTTTTCTGCAGAGTCACGACGGCTTGTCCAACGCTGCTTACCTGAACATCCACAGTGATCTACTGCTGAAACGGCCGGCGTTAGTCAGCCCTTTGTCAGGGTGGAAATCCTATCCCGTAACCATTTCTGCCCGTTTGGAAAACCAAGTGTTCCACGTGGAACTCAAAATCGAAGTGCCCTACTCTTCGACTTGCCCCTGTTCTGCAGCGTTGGCGAGGCAGTTGATCCAACAGCAATTCATCGACGACTTTGCCAATAAAGCTCTGCATCACGCTGACGTTCTGGGGTGGCTAGGATCGACCCAAGGCGTCATCGCAACGCCACACAGCCAACGCAGCACCGCAGAACTCCATGTGCACCTCGAAGACTTCGTCGACGAATTACCTTTCACCGCGATCATCAACGACGCCGAAGCCGCCCTCGGTACCGCGGTACAAACCGCAGTGAAACGCGCCGACGAACAAGCCTTCGCCTTGGCTAACGGCCAGAACCTGATGTTCTGCGAAGACGCCGCCCGCCGACTTAACCTCGCCTTGCGCCGTTCTCCGGGGATCAGTGGATTCCACATCAGAGTCATCCACGCAGAAAGCCTGCATGCCCACGATGCCGTCGCCGAAAGCACTTGGCAGCGAGAGTCCGCATGATCCGCTGCCAATCCCTGAGTTGGGGCGCACCCGGTCAACCGCTGACATCGCCCCTAAGCCTCGAGCTGGAAAGCGGCAGCCTGACCGCAATCATCGGCGCCAACGGCTGCGGCAAAAGCAGCCTGCTAAAAGTCATCGCAGGGTTACAAAAACCATTAGCCGGCAAGGTCGCACTCAGTGTCCCGCGCCAGAGCGGCTTGTCCTTCCTGCCTCAGCAACAGCATCTGGATCGGCAGTTCCCGATCAGCCTCGAAGATCTGGTCGCCGCCGGTTTTTGGGGACGACGACTGTCGACGCAATTGCGTGCCCAACGATTGCAAGCCGCGCTGAAAAACTGGGAGTTGAGCGGTCTCGAACATCGCCCACTAATGGCGCTTTCCGGTGGCGAATTGCAACGTGCCCTGCTCGCTCGATTGAGCCTTGTCGACGCCCCCGTTCTGCTACTCGACGAACCTCACGCGGCCCTCGATGAACTCGGTCAACAACTGCTGTGGCAACACATCCACGCCTGGCATGCCGAAGGCCGGACACTGCTAGTCGTTTGTCACGATCTGGCTGCCGTTCGCCAACACATTACGCAGGCACTGCTGATCAAAAACCACAGCTGCGTGTATGGCGCCAGCAGCGAACTGATCCAGCAAACATCCGAGGCGCGAGTAGCCTGATGCACACACTCGCCCACTTCTGGCAACCGTTCAGCGAATTCGTGTTCATGCAACGCGCCTTGCTTGGCGGATTGGTACTTGCCTGCAGCATTGCTCCCCTTGGTGTGTTTCTGATCCTGCGACGCATGAGCCTGATCGGCGATGCGGTCGCCCACGGCATCCTTCCCGGCGCGGCATTGGGTTTCTGGTTCGCTGGCCTGAGTCTGCCGGCGCTGACCTTCGGCGGTCTCGGCGCGGGCCTGAGCATGGCTGGCCTCGCCGCGTGGATAACCCGGCGTACCGGACTGCGCGAAGACGCCAGTCTCGCCGCGATCTATCCAATCTCACTGGCCAGCGGCGTACTCATTCTCGGCATCGCCGGTAAGCGCCTCGACCTTTTGCATTTGCTGTTCGGCTCGGCACTGGCGGTCGACGGGCCGACGCTTAACGGAATGTTATGGGTCTCGGGCTTCAGTCTGATCGCCATGGCCCTGATCTACAAACCGTTGCTGCTCGACACGCTCGACCCATTGTTTTTGCGCACCGTCAGCAGACTTGGCCCCCTCGCCCACGGCGTGTTTCTGACGCTGGTCGTGCTGAATCTGGTGATCGGATTTCAAGCCATCGGCGCGTTGATGGTGGTCGGTTTGATGATGCTGCCCGCCGCTGCTTCGCGGTTCTGGAGCCGACGCCTGCCGATCCTGATTGCCATGGCGGCGCTCATCGGTTGCCTGTCGGTATGGCTCGGATTGCTGTTGTCGTTCTACTACTCGCTTCCCAGCGGGCCGGCCATCGTGCTGGTCGCCGGCGTCGGCTATCTGCTGTCCGTGGTGTTCGGGCCGGTTCACGGTCTGCTGCGCCGCCCGCCCCTGCTCACGTCCCAATGAGGTGTTTCCCGATGCGCGCCCTACTCGTGTTGTTCAGCCTGATGCTGTCGATGTCATTGTCGGCAGCGGAAAAACTGCCCGTGGTCACCAGCTTCAGCATTCTCGCCGACATGGTTCATCAAGTCGGCGGCGAGCATATCCAGATCACCAACATGGTCGGCCCGGATGCCGACGCGCACACCTACGAGCCGACACCGGACGATGCCAAAGCGTTGCTCAAGGCGAAGTTGATCATCAAAAACGGTCTTGGCTTCGAACCATGGCTGGATCGAATGGTGACCAGTACCGACACCCAGGCGGCCGTCGTCAGTGCCAGTCACGGTGTGATCCCTCGCTCGCTGGATGAGGACGGCGAGACCATTCCCGACCCGCACGCCTGGCACAACCTGGCAAACACCGAGTTGTATGTCGCCAACATCACCAAGGCGTTGATCGCTGCCGATCCGGCGAACAAGGCTGACTACGAGCGTAACAGCCAGACCTACCTCAAGCAGATCTACGCCCTGCTCGCCGAAGCCAAGGCCAAGCTCGGCTCGCTGCCAGCCGGCAACCGCAAGATCGTCACCAGCCACGACGCCTTCGGCTACCTCGGTCAGGCCTACGGCATCGACTTCATGGCGCCGCAAGGTTTGTCCACCGAGCGCGAACCGTCGGCTGCAGAAGTCGCGGCGCTGATCACTCAGATCCGTCAGGCCAAGGTCAAAGCGGTGTTCATGGAAAACATCAAAGATGCGCGCCTGCTCAAACAGATTGCCGAAGAAAGTGGCGCGCACATCGGTGGCACGCTGTACTCGGATGCCCTCGCCGCCAGCGGCCCGGCCAGTACGTTCACCGGATTGTTCGAATACAACCTCAACACCCTCTACAACGCGCTGAGCCAACCATGATCCGTAAAAACCCATCAGGTGATTTACCGCAAATTGCCGAGTCGGCGTACGTCGATAAAACCGCGATCATCTGCGGCAAAGTGATCATCGGCGAGAACGTGTTCGTCGGCCCTTACGCCGTCATCCGCGCGGATGAAGTAGACGCTTCGGGCGACATGGAACCGATCACCATCGGCGCCAATTCGAACATTCAGGACGGCGTGGTCATCCACTCGAAATCCGGCGCGGCGGTGACCATTGGCGAATTCAGTTCCATCGCCCATCGCTCGATCGTGCATGGGCCGTGCGTGGTCGGCGATCGCGTGTTCATCGGTTTCAACAGCGTGTTGTTCAATTGCGTGGTCGGTAACGGGTGCGTCGTGCGCCACAACTCGGTGGTCGATGGCCGCAATTTGCCCGACGCGTTCTACGTGCCCTCCACCACCCGCATCGGCCCGAACACTGACCTTTCACAATTCCCGCCGGTGAGTGTCAGCGCATCGGAGTTTTCCGAAGACGTCGCGCGCACCAACGTTGATCTGGTGCGTGGCTACAAAGCCCTGCAGAACGAGTTCTGAGCCATGAGAAGTGTGCTGATTCGCAACGCAAGGCTGGTCAATGAAGGGCGAGAATTCGAAAGCGATCTATTGGTCAGCAACGGGCGCATCGTCAAGATTGCCCGCAGTATCGAAGGTGAAAACGCAGCCGTTGAAATCGATGCAAACGGCCAGTGGCTGCTACCCGGCATGATCGATGACCAAGTGCATTTCCGCGAACCCGGTGCGCCGGCCAAGGGAAGCATCTTCACCGAGTCACGGGCGGCGGTGGCCGGTGGCATCACCAGTTTCATGGACATGCCCAATACCCGGCCAGCCACACTTACGCTTGAAGCACTCGCCGATAAAAAACATCGGGCAGCGCTGAACTCGGTGGCCAATTACGGCTTTCACTTCGGGGTCAGTCACGACAACCTCGACACGGTCGCCGCGCTCAATCCCTTCGAAGTGGCCGGAGTCAAAGTGTTCATGGGCGCTTCGACCGGCAACATGCTGGTGGACGATCCGCAGATTCTCGAGCGACTGTTCGCCGAAGTGCCGACGATTCTGCTGGCCCACTGCGAGCACACGCCGAGCATCGACGCCAATGCCGCCAACCTGCGCGAGTTGTTCGGCACCCAGCTCCCGCCAGCCGCTCATGCGCTGATTCGCAACGCCGAGGCGTGTTTTCGCTCTTCCTCGATGGCGGTGGATCTGGCGAAACGGCACGGTACACGTCTGCATGTTTTGCATCTGACCACGGCGCGCGAACTGGCGTTGTTCGAGGACAAACCACTGACGCAAAAACACGTCACTGCCGAGGTCTGTCTGCACCATCTGTTATTCGATGATCGCGACTACCCAGCGCTTGGCAACCTGATCAAGTGCAACCCGGCGATCAAGACTCAAGTTGATCGCGATGCTTTGCGCGCAGCACTGAACAGCAATCGGCTGGACGTCATTGGCAGTGATCATGCGCCGCACACCTGGTCGGAAAAGCAGCTGCCTTATGTCGAGGCGCCTTCGGGATTGCCATTGGTGCAACACGCATTGCCGGCGCTGCTGGAACTGGTGGCGGACGATATCCTGCCAATCACCACGCTGGTGGCGAAGACCAGCCATCGCGTCGCGGATCTGTTTGCGATTCCGGATCGGGGTTATTTGCGTGAAGGGTATTGGGCGGATCTGGTGTTGGTTGAAGCGCAGGCGCTGGAGGTCGATCGGCAACCGATTCTGTCGCAGTGCGGATGGACGCCGTTTGCCGGGCGTAGCTTTCGGCATCGGGTGAATGCGACGATTGTGTCGGGACAGATTGCCTGGCGGGAGGGTCGGGTGAATGAGGGGTGTCGCGGGCGAGCGCTGAGGTTTATGCGCTGACTGTTATGACGCCTTCGCGAGCAAGCTCGCTCTCACACTCGGAATGCCTTCCAATGTGGGAGTGGGCTTGCTCACGAAGCTTTTAAGCTCTTGGTTTCACAGTGCCGCAATCCTGACCCAGCCACACTGCGCGGGTTTCCAGGCTGCCTTTCTGATTGATGCCGATGGCGTTGAACGTGCCGTTGGCCACGGTGGTGAATTCACGATCACTGAGGAACGTGGCGACACCAGTGCCTTGCGCTTTCGGGCAACTGAAGCGGAATTTCCACTGATTGCCATTGCGCTCGGTGATTTGCTGTTTGCAGCCCGATTGCGGGTCAGCCAGCGGAATATCATTGGTCGCCACTTGCTCTGGCGTCAGGCAGGCGCGGATACCCTTGCCGCCGATATTGATGCCGTTCTTCTCCAGCGCCGCGCGTTGCTGCGGGGTCATCTGGCCTTGAAGCTGGCCGAGGATCGATTGCACATCCATCGGCTGGTCATCGACCTTTACATTGCTCGACGTCATTTCCCACAGCCCCGGCTGCAGCATCTGCGCCTGAGCAATCACCGGCAAAGCCAAACCCATGCCCAGCGCCAAACCCAGCAGACGAACGTTCATCGAAAAACTCCTGATCAGTAGTGGCCGTTAGACGTCGGCCAATGGCTTCGGTTCATGGACCAATTAAATAGCGACATTCGCGACAGAACATGGTCTGTTAAGCATTGAATCTTCCGGAGCAAGGCTGCCCCATGGATTATTTCGGACCGCACATTTTCGGTTATTTGATCGCCCTGATACACACCCTCGGCTTGATCGCCGCCATTCATGCCGTACTGACGGTGCGCACGGCTCAAGGCTCGATCGCCTGGGCATTGTCGCTGATCTTCATTCCTTACCTGACGCTGATTCCGTATCTGGTGTTCGGGCGCAGCACCTTCGATGGCTACATCAAAGCGCGGCGCCAGGCCAACGAGCAAATGCGTCAGGCAATCTCAGAGCTGAACTGGCGCCCTTGGGTCGAAGAAGCCCTGACTGCACGTGCTTCAAACGCCTACGCATCATTACGGGCAATGCCGAAACTGGGACGGATGCCGTGCCTGGCTAACAACGAAGTACAGCTGCTAGTGAATGGCACGGCAACCTTCGAGTCGATTTTCCACGCCATCGATCAGGCAAAAGAAGCGGTGCTGATCCAGTTCTTCATCATTCACGATGATCGACTCGGCCAGCGCCTGCGCGATCTACTGCTGAAGAAAGCCGCTGAAGGCGTCACGATTCATTTGCTCTACGACCGCATTGGCAGCCACGCCCTGCCCCACAGTTACGTGCAAGCCCTGCGCGATGGCGGTGTCGAGGTCAAAGCGTTCGCCACCCGCAGCGGCTGGCTCAATCGCTTTCAGGTCAATTTTCGTAATCACCGCAAGATCGTCGTGGTCGATGGCGTGGTCGGTTTTGTCGGCGGACATAACGTCGGCGACGAATACATGGGCGAGAAGCCGCCACTGGCGCCGTGGCGCGACACCCATATCAAGGTTCGCGGCCCGGTGGTGGCGTGCATGCAGGAGTCCTTCGCTGAAGACTGGTTCTGGGCCGCGCGTACATTGCCGCCGCTGATCCTGCCGGATGAATACCCGGATGACGGCGTGCTCTGCCAGTTACTCGCCAGTGGCCCGGCCGATGCCTACGAAACCTGTTCGCTGTTCTTTGTTGAAGCCATCCATGCAGCGACGGAACGAGTGTGGATCACCAGCCCTTATTTCATTCCCGACGAGGCGGTGTTCGCCGCATTGCGCCTGGCCGTCCTGCGCGGCGTCGATGTGCGACTGCTGCTGCCTTCGCGCCCGGATCACCGCATCGTCTATGCCGCGTCCAGTCTCTATGCCTTTGAAGCGGTGCGCGCGGGCGTGCGGGTGTTTCGTTACGAACCCGGTTTCCTGCATCAGAAGGTAGTACTGATCGACAGTGAGATCAGCGCAATCGGCAGCGCCAATCTGGACAACCGTTCATTCCGGCTGAATTTCGAAGTGATGTTGCTGACGGTCGACAGTGCCTTTGCCGCCAGCGTGGAACAGATGCTCAACGATGACTTCGCCCAGGCCTATGAAATCGCCAAAGAAGAAAGCCGGGAGATCCACCGCCTGCAACAGGTCGGCATGCGGATCGCCCGGCTGATTTCGCCGATTCTATAAAGGTTAAGGGTTGTAGATGTCGTCGCGAGTCCAGGGCAGTTCATGGCTGCCATCAGGATGTGCTTTCACCGCGAGGATCTGGTGCAGGTTGATCCAGCCGCGTGCGAACGCGTAAGCGCAACCGGCCAGATACAGCCGCCAGATACGCAGCGCCTGATCCGGCACCAGTTTGGCGGCAGCTTCCAGATTGTCTTCCAGCCGTTCGCTCCAGTGGTCGAGGGTGCGCGCGTAGTGCAGGCGCAGACTTTCGACGTCGACAATCTCCAGACCTGCCTCGCTGATCTCGGCCGAAATCATCGCCAGATGCGGTAGCTCGCCGTTGGGGAATACGTATTTCTCGATAAAGTCCCCGGCGCCGCGCCCGACCGGACGGCCATCGGTGTGCTTGGCGGTGATGCCGTGGTTCATCACCAGACCGCCCTCCTTCACCGCACCGAACAGGGTTTTGCAGTACTCGGCCAGATTGGCGTGGCCGACGTGTTCGAACATGCCGACGCTGACCACTTTATCGAAGCGACCATCCTGGGGCAGATCACGATAGTCGAGCAGTTGCAGCTCGACCTGATCTTCCAGACCTTCGGCCTTGACGCGCTCACGCGCCAGTTGCAGTTGCTCCTTGCTCAAAGTGATGCCGAATACCTTGGCGCCGAATTCTAGCGCGGCAAAGCGTGCCAAACCGCCCCAGCCACAACCGACATCCAGCAGATACTCGCCCGGCTGCAGACGCAGCTTGCGGCATAAATGACGGAATTTGGCTTGTTGTGCCTGTTCGAGTGTCTCGCTGCCCGTTTCGAAATACGCGCAGGAATACGCCATGTCGCTGTCCAGCCACAGCTGGTAAAACGCATTGGACAGGTCGTAGTGGTAGGAAATGGCTTTGGCGTCGGTTTCCTTGTCGTGCACCGAACGCACGGGCTGACTGTCGTCATCTTCGTCGAGCAGCGCGTTGCTCAGTTCATCGCAGACCCGAATGACCTCGCTGATTGAACCCTCGAGTTCGAGTTTGCCTTCTACGAATGCTGCCCCGAGCGCATCAAGGCTCGGATGGGTGAACTGGGTGACCATCTGCGGGTCCTTGACCACGATGGTGACGCTGGGCGTCGGCCCCAGATTGAACTCATGGCCGTCCCAGAGTCGCAGGCGAAGTGGTAGCTGCAGGTTCTGTAAGGCCGGTGGAAGTTGCGCGAGCATGGAAAATCCCCCCTTGTTTCAGACGTCTGATCTGAGGGTAGACCATCCTTGAAAAATAGCAGGCTATCGATCTGATCAGCCCGATCTATCGTTCCAGACGCTCCAACAGGCCATCCTGCACCCACTGTTTCAACCAGGTGACGGCTTGAAGGGGAGCGCCCTCACCATAAGTGACTGCTAACTCCGCGCACAGTTCGGCGAAATTCCAGCCGTGGTTGAACAAGCCGTTCAGCGCGGCGACTTCCGGTGCTTCAAGGCTGCGGTAGTTGCAGATCAGCTCGTTGCGCCAGATCAGGCAGACCCTGGGCACCTCAAGCGCAACGCTGGCCGGGAACTCGCTTTGCTCTTTGACCGAGCGCCACATTGCCAGGCTGTTGAAATGGCATTCCAGCCACTGCAACGAGGGCGTCGGTTTGACGCGAAGTGCCGGCCATTCTTCCGGGGCCAGCGCCGCCATGCCTTCAATCGTCAGCGGATCACCCGCCGGCGCATCGAACGCCAGGGTGAACGCCCACTCCAGCGCTGCAAGCTCCGCCAGTGGCGCATTCTGCTCCGGCACCAGATACCTGCGGATAAACCCTTCAAACCCTTTACCCAGCCAACGCAGGCTGTAGTGTGCGGAGGGTTGTTCGCGGATATAAGCCGTGGCGAGTTGATCGAACTCTTCATCGCCCATCCACTGCCAGATCACTTCGAAGTCGTTGCGCAATACCTCGAGCAGTCGCGCCTTGTAGGCGTTGTGATAAATCGCCAGCCCGGTGCCGACATCCAGCGTCGGCCCGCCAATCAGACTGTCGCCCAGGATCAGATGGGCGCTGGCCGCTTCATCCAGCAGAAACGATTCGAACGCTATTTGCCACTCTCTCAAGCGCATTGTTGCCTCCCGGCCAAGGCCTTGGTGCCGAGTTCACGAGCCTTTTGCAATTCATCAAGCAGTTCTTCGAAGGGCGGGAAATGGTCGTCCCGCTCCAGCAATGTGGCCACCGGGCCGAAGTGCTCCAGCGTGCGTTGATAAAGCACCCACACCGGATCGCTCACGGGATGGTCGTGGGTGTCGATCACGTAATCGCCGTAGTCGCTGTGCCCGGCAAGATGCAGCTGGCGAACCTTGTCGACGGGCAAGCTTTCAATGAATGCCCACGGATCGAAGCCGTGGTTGCGTGAACTGACGTACACGTTGTTCACATCCAGCAGCAGTTCGCAGCCACTCTCACGGCTCAACGCGGCGAGAAACTCCCATTCGGTGAAATCATCGGAAGCGGCGCGGACATAACTGGAGACGTTCTCCAGTACCAACGGGCGCTGCAGAACATCCTGAACCTGAGCCACCCGGCCAGCGATGTATTCGAGACTTTCTTCGGTGTAGGGCAATGGCAGCAGGTCATGCAGTTGGTGGGCGTTGCCGCGGCTCCAGCACAGGTGGTCGGAAATCCACGCGGGTTTGACCCGCTCGGCCAATTGTTTGAGTTGTTGCAGATAGTCCGCATCGAGGGCATGCGGCCCGCCAATGGACAGGGAAACGCCATGCATCACCAGCGGATAGCGCTCGGCGATGGCGTCGAGGTGATACAGGGCTTTGCCGCCCTGCACCATGAAGTTTTCCGAGACCACTTCAAACCAGTCGACGTCTGGCGACTGTTCGAGGATCTGCTGGTAGTAAGCGCTGCGCAATCCGAGGCCGTAGCCAAGGAAAGGAACGGAAACGGACATGGGCAAACTCCTGATAAAAAAGTGGCCGCAGTGGTGTGAGCCACTGCGGCGGCACTTGCCGGTCAGTTATTCGCCGACCTTGCCACCTGCTTTTTCGCAAGCCGCTTGAGTCATGGCTTTGAAACCCTGCCCCTTGCAGGAGCCCATGCCTTTGCACGCGTGATCTTTGGTTTTGCAGTCGTTCTGGCCTTTACAGGCGTTCACGCCGTAACAGTGAACGTTGGCGTCGGCAGCCATTGCGTTGGTTGCGACACCGGCAAACATGGTAGCGGCGGCCAAAGCGAGAGCGGCACCAGCAGCAGCGGTCTTGATAGTCATTTTTCTTATCCTCGGTAATCGTCAGGGGTGTCGGCTGGAAGGTTGTTCAGTCCCGACATAGCACTAGAGAGAACGGCCCCGGCGGCGTTACAGCGGATCAAAAAATAATTTCAATTTTCTTCCTTGAGCTTGAGCAGCGGCTCCTGAAAGCGCAGTAATCGCCCGGCATTGCCCAGCACCAGCAACGTGCTGAGGTTGTGCAACAACGCTGCGATCATCGCCCCGGCGGCGCCCAGCCAACCGAACGCGGCGAACACGACGATAGCCAGCGTCCAGCCCAGACCGATGATCACGTTGACCTGCAAAGTCCTGCGGCACTGACGGCTCAGTCGCACGCAGGTGCCGAGCCGGCGCAGGTCGCTGCCGATCAACACGATGTCCGCCGACGCCAACGCAATGTCCGCACCGCCCGCCCCCATCGCCACACCCACCACACCGGCTTTGAGAGCGAGCGAATCATTGATGCCATCACCGACCACCATGGGCCGGAAACCATTGTCGATTTCCTTGAGCACGCGATTGAGTTTGTCTTCGGGCAAGGCCTGCGCTTCGACCTCATGCAGGCCGACATCCTTGGCCAATGATCGAGCGACACTGTGCCGATCGCCAGTCAGCAATAACTGCCGACCCAGACCCAGCTCACGCAACTCGTCCAGCGCAAAACGCGCTTCCGGTTTGACCGTATCGGCCAACAATAGCCAGGCGAGAAATTCACCGTTCAGCGCCAGACCGGCAATCGGCCCGTCGTGCTCGGGAACCGTTCTGGTGGAAATCGCCAGTTGTGCGAACAACTCCGGGCGCCCGAGCGCGGCTTCGCCTTGCGCAGTGACGGCAACGACGCCGAGGCCCTGACGCTCGTGGATGTCGCTGAGCGACAGATAGTGTTCCTGACTGACCAGCCCGGCGAGCGCACGACTGACCGGGTGACTGCTCGCCGCGCCAAGACTGGCGGCCAGTGCCATGACGGTCGAAGGCTCCGCGCGCGGGCTGTCGATCGACTGCAGACGTAAAGTGCCGTAAGTCAGCGTGCCGGTTTTATCCACCACCAGGGATGTAAGGTCGGCCAGCTCTTCGAGAAATGCCGAGCTGCGGATCAGGATGCCGTGACGCGCTGCCACCGCCACACCGGCAATCGCCGTGGCCGGCGCCGACAGCACCAACGCACACGGACACGCGGCGACCAACACCGCGAGCATCGCCTGCGCATCATGGGTGATGAACCAGGTCACCGCAACCAACAACAACACCAGCACCATGTAACTGCCGGCATAACGCTCAAGCAAACGAGTGATCGGCGGTTTCGAGCGCTCAGCGTTTTGCATCAGCGCGATGACTTTGCCCAGGGTCGATTCGTCGCCGGTGCGCGTCACTTCGATGCGCAGCAAGCCGTCGAGGTTGATGGCCCCGCCGAACACCGTCATGCCCGGGCCCGCTTCGACCGGCACGGACTCACCCGTGATCGAAGCGGTGTCGAGACTGGCCTGCCCGGACAAAACCCGACCATCCGCCGGCACGCGATCACCGGCCCGCACCTCAACGAGGTCACCGGACTTGAGCGTGCCGTTGTCGACTTCGATGATCGCGCCGTCAGCCTGAATCTTGCGCGCATGGCTGCGGGTGAGTTGGCCCAGCGCATGAATCGCTTCCTGCGAACCGATGACACTGCGCTCCTCGAGCACATGGCCGAAGATCATGATGATTGGCAACAACGCCGCCGTGAGCAAATCACCCGTCGCCCACGCGCCGAGCATCGCCAGAGCGATCAGTTGATCGGTGATGCCGTGCAGGCTCGGATAACGCAGGCTGTACCACGCCGAGCGCATCACCGGTACGGCGACCAGTAAAGAGGCAAAACCGAGCAGTAACTGACTGACGCCGCTTTGCTCCGGCAGCATCCAGCGCCAGAGCAAACCAAGGCCAAGCAAGCCGAGAGCCAGCATTGCCAGGGTCAATTGGCGCGCGGCGCGGCGCTGTTCCGCCGAGGACAACAGGCTCGGTGCAGCCGTGGACGCAGTCATTGACTCGCTCCCTGAATGATTAAACGCGAATCATCTTTCGGATCGACCGTGGTCACTGACCCGGCCTGACCGAGAATCTTCGGCATGCGTTCGCGGTATAGGCGCAGGAGCAATTGCGGGTCGGTGCCCTGTTGCTGAGCCTTGGCCAGACTCAACACCGTGGCGGTGTCGGCCGATGCTTTGGCCAAACGTTCACCCGCCTGAGCGTGAGCCACCTGCAGCGTGCGGTCGGCCTGTTCGTTAGCCGTCTGATTCAGTTTTTCAGCCTCGGTGCGCGCGTTGGCCACGGCTTTGTCGGCCTGCTGGCTGGCCGTCAACACCGCATTGAACGCGCTGACAGCGGGATCCGGCAGACTCGATTGCACGTCGACTCGCGCCACCTCGATGCCAATGCCCTGCCCGCCGACCTTCAGCTCAGCCAGACGTTTATTGATGCCTTGCACCAGATCACCCCGCAGCCGTTCCCGACGTTCGGCAGCCTGATTGTCGGCGCCGATCAGTTCCGGACGAGCGACCAGAATCGTGTCCAGATCCCGCGCCGCCGTCAGAACAACGGCACTGCGCGTCACCAGACGATCCAGTGCGGGCAAGACATGATCACCCTGAAGCACGAAGTCATACGGATCGGTAACCTTGTAAAACACTCGTACTTCCAGCTGCACCACGCCGGCATCACCGGTCAATAAATAACCAGAACCGGCCAAGGCATCGCTCAATGGTGTGGCGAATGAAGCCACTCGGTCAGCCTTCAGCGCCTCATCGCTGCGCAGCAGATTTTCCACCCGGCGCTCAATAACGCGATCCGCTGCCGGCAGCAAAATCACCTGCTCGAAGGGCTGCGGCCACGCCAATAACAGCCCGGCGTTCTGAATGCGATCAAGTGCACCAAAGTGCAAAACCACTGCGCGATTCTGCGGATCAATCTGCCGCACATTGGAAAATGCCCAGGCCAACGCCGCCAACACTGTCACCGCGTACAGAGCAAAAAACGCCAAGCGCCCGGCTTGAATCCACGGGCTGTTCAACGATTGTGTTCCACGTGGAACTTCATCATTCATGGCTGCGACCCGGCTTTGCTTTCGAGCGTCGGCGGCCCATCGACCAGCACGCGGAATGGCGCGGCATCGGTGCGCAGAATCAACTTGGTATCCGGCGTCACGATGGTGCCGAGGGTGTCCAATGAGCGCAGCAAGTTATACAACTGCGGCGAACCGGCGTAGGCCCGGCCATAAATCTGCGCAGCTTCGACGCGAGACTGCGCTTCGATATCGGCGGCTTTCACGGTTGCATCCGCCTGCACAATCCGCGCATCACGCTCGGCGGCAGAACGAATTTGTGCAGCTTCGCGTTTGCCGATCGCGGTGCGCTCGGTGGCGATTGTTTCACGCTCGGCGCGCATGCGATCCACGGTGGCCGTGAGCGTGACCGAAGGCAAGGTCAGTCGTTCAATGCCCACCTGCACCACTCGCACACCGTAAGTGGCGAGTAATTGCTGATCGATCTGCTGGCGCAATTGCGCTTCGAAATCAGCGATGCGCACCTGACTGGCATCGGTGTTCACCAGATTCGCCAGGTCAAAACTGCTGGCGGTGGTTTCCAGCGCCGAGCCGACAAACGTGCGAATCTGCCGCGCCGCTTCATCCGGCTGGTTCTGTACCGCGCGCATGAAACGCTGCACGTTGTCCGGATCACCTTGCACCTGCCACGCCACGTAAGCCTGAACGATGATGCGCAAACCGTCGCGGGTGCCGACATCCTGCAAGCCACTGGACGTGGTGCGCAGACGCAGATCCACCGGGATCGCCGCTTCGAATGGCGCCGGCCAGCGCCAGTTCAAACCGGGATCAAGCAAGACTCTGGCGGGGTTGCCAAAACGGGTGATCACCGTGGCTTCACCGGAGCGAACCTGTACCAGGCTCGCCGCTGCAATCGCGAACGCCACCAACAACACCGCCCAGCCCATGCGCCGCCACGGGAATGGTCCCGCCTCTTCAGGTGCACCGTGGTGATGGTGATGATGGCCGTGATGATGGTGATGCCCGCCGTGGCCGTGATCGTGGCCGCTATGGTCATGTTGATCGTGGGTATGCGACTGGCTCAATGGGTGACTCCTGGTTGAGCGTTGGTGCGCGCGGGCGACGGATCAGTCGGCAGCGTGAACGTACGCAGGTCGATGGTCGGCGCATTACTGCTGCCGCCCAGACGATGATCGAGAATAAGCAGCCTGGCTTTGCTCAGTCCCAGACTCAGTTGACTGAGGTACTGCTCCAGCACAAAAGCCTGGCCGGCGCTGGCAAAAGCCTTTTGCTCAGCACTGAATTTCAGATCCGCCGCCTGCGCCGTCGCGTTGATTTCACGCGCATTGGCGCTGGCCTGATCCCGCGCAAGACTGGCCTGCAACTGCGCCTGATTGCTCGCTTGTGCGGCGGCGCCGCGCTCGCGGGAGATCAACGCCTGCGCGTCAATCTGTGCCGCTTGCACGCTGTGATAAGCGTTGGCGGCACCGGCCGGCGGGTGAATCGCCTCGACCACGGTGGCGAGAATTTCCACGCCGCTGTCGAGTTTCTGCAGATCGCTTTGCATCGCACGCCCGATTTCCTCGGCCAGCCCAACCCGGTCTTCGCCGAGCAAACCGTCGAGGGTTCGCGAGGCGAAATCGTGCACCAGAATCCGGCTGGCGGTACTGCGAATCAGCGTGGGTACATCGGCGCTGTTGTACGTCGCGGCCAGCGCGGCCTGATCACTGAGGCCAATGCGATAGACGAAACGCACGTCCATGTTGACGATCTGAAAGCTCTGTTGCTCGCCCCGGCTGCTGGCGATGACCTGGGATTTATCGTTGACGTGGCTAGCGTCCCACAAGCGGTTGGCGGTCGATGGCGCGGGGCCTTCGGCGGGATCAGGCTGAACCGGCGCGGGGTTCTCGCCAACGCTGGTCGCCAACTCGTGCACGACACCGTTCTCAATGCTCAACACGCGACCCAGCGGCCAAGGCAGCCCCGCGTGCAACCCGGGGCCGAACACTTGCACCGGTTTGCCGAAACGCTCGTACACACCGCGACCTTGCAGGGGAATCTCGTGGATGCCGGTCAACAGCCAGCCGATGACAGCCACCAGCGCCAGCACCGGCAACAACGCTCGGCGCATGTAACTGAACGCCCAGATCTGGCGTAAATCGATGCCGAAACGGTTGTGCAATTCATGTTGCAACGCGAGCAAAGGTTGCGGCGGCCAACGCAGCATGTCGGCGACAAAACTGCGCGCCAGCAGAGTCGGCTCAAGTTGTTCGCGCCGCGGACTGAATACCGACAGAACTGCACGCAATAGCAGCTCAATCGCCACCAATCCCGGCAAGATGGCAGTCAACACCGCAAGACGCACAGGCCACACTGCGCTTTCACCGGCGAACAATAAACACAGCGCAGCCAGTACCAGGCTGATGATCGCCACGCGAGTGAGTTGCGCCAGCGAGGCGGCTTCGGGCCACTGCGCCGGGTTCTCCTGGGCCAATTGCCGCTCCAGCACCAGCAAACCGAACGCCAGCAGCAAGGCCAATGCCGCGCCGACCGTGGCCGACAGTCCGACGGCTGCCGCCGGGAGCGCGAGGTTCCACACTTGCTCGATGCTCAGCACTGCCAGCAACGCGCAACCACCCAGCCACAACGTCGCCGCGCCAATCAGCCCAAGCAGATGCAGACTGCGCTGATTCAGGCGCTCGAGCAGTCGTTCGTACCAGCCCTCCGGAGGCGGCGGCTCCTCCAATCCCGGCGCAATAGACGCCTGAGGATTGATCGCCCGTTCACGCCAGCGTGTCACCCACCACGCCGATTGCAGCCCGGCGAGTAAAACCAGCAGCGCCGCGCTCTGGTTGACCAGCAGTGGCAACCATAACGATTGCGGGGCAAACAGCCCGACAAAAAACGCCAGCACCCAACCGGCACCGGTCAAACCGCCAAGTCCGATGGCCAGCCGCCGCAGTCGTCTGCCCTGCGTCGCCGCCTGTTGAAAGCGCGGCAGTCCGGTCACTTGCGTGCCATCAACCTCCAGATCGACTTGCATATCACCCCAAGCTCATTGGCCTACTCTTCGTATCGTTACGATATAACGAAAAGCGTGAAATATTCGTACACAGTTGCGCTTATTCAAAGACGCCCAACCTGTCTCTTGCCTGAAGCCTTGACCGAAATGTCCGGAAACGCACATATTACGTTCGTAATTTTAATCGACGACTACTTTTAGCGATCCGCATCCCTCAACCAGGAGTAAGCGCATGAGCAACTATGACGTAGTGATTCTGGGCGGCGGCCCCGGTGGCTATAACGCGGCTATCCGCGCCGGCCAATTGGGCCTCAAGGCCGCTTGCGTGGAGGGGCGCGCGACCCTTGGCGGCACCTGCCTGAACGTCGGTTGCATGCCGTCCAAAGCCTTGTTGCATGCCTCGGAGCTGTACGACGCGGCCATGGGTGCGGAGTTCGCCAACCTCGGCATCGAAGTCAAACCGACGCTCAACCTCGCGCAAATGATGAAGCAGAAAGACGAGAGCGTGGCCGGCCTGACCAAGGGCATCGAGTTTCTGTTTCGCAAGAACAAAGTCGAGTGGATCAAGGGCTGGGGCCATATCGACGGCCCGGGCAAGGTCACGGTGACCGGCGATCAGGGCAGCAAGGTCGAGTTGACCGCCAAGGACATCATCATCGCTACCGGTTCCGAGCCCACTCCCCTGCCGGGCGTCGAGATCGACAACAGACGCATCCTCGACTCGACCGGTGCGCTGTCCCTGAGTGAAGTGCCCAGGCACCTGGTGGTGATCGGTGCCGGTGTGATCGGCCTTGAGTTGGGCTCGGTTTGGCGGCGTCTCGGAGCACAAGTCACCGTGGTCGAATACCTTGATCGCATCTGCCCAGGCGTCGATGGCGAGGCCGGCAAAACCTTGCAGCGTTCGCTGAGCAAACAAGGCATCGCTTTCAAACTGAGTTCGAAAGTCACCAGTGCCACGTCGTCCGCCAGCGGCGTACAACTGAGCGTCGAGCCTGCTGCTGGCGGCAGCGCTGAGTTACTCGAAGCTGATTACGTGCTGGTGGCCATCGGTCGTCGCCCGTACACCCAAGGCCTGGGCCTGGAAAACGTCGGCCTGAGCACCGACAAACGCGGCATGCTCGCCAACAAACAGCACCGCACTGAAGCGGCCGGGGTCTGGGTGATCGGCGACGTGACGTCCGGGCCGATGCTCGCGCACAAGGCCGAAGACGAAGCCATGGCCTGTGTCGAGCAGATTCACGGCAAGGCCGGCGAGGTCAATTACGACCTGATCCCCAACGTGATCTACACCAAACCGGAGCTGGCCAGCGTCGGCAAGACCGAAGAACAGCTCAAGGCAGAAGGCCGCGCCTACAAGGTCGGCAAATTCCCCTTCACCGCCAACAGCCGGGCGAAGATCAACCATGAGACCGAAGGCTTTGCCAAAGTCATTGCCGACGAGCGCACGGACGAAGTGCTCGGCGTGCATCTGGTCGGCCCGAGTGTCAGCGAAATGATCGGTGAGTTTTGTGTGGCAATGGAGTTCAGTGCTTCGGCCGAAGACATTGCCCTGACCTGCCATCCGCACCCGACACGCTCCGAGGCGTTGCGCCAGGCGGCAATGAATGTGGAGGGGATGGCGACTCAGATGTAATTTCAGGAAACCCATGGACTGGACTGGCACTTTCGCGAGCAAGCCCGCTCCCACAGGTACAGCGATGCTCTTGTGTGTGCGGGCTTGCTTGCGAAGGAGGCAACTCGGTCTAGAGCGGAAGATGCCCCAACGGCAAAGCCCCCGGCGTCTTCACTGTATGAATCGCGAAATTGCTGCGAATGTCACTCACCCCCGGCAGCTTCAGCAGATGGCCGCTAAGAAACCGGTCATACGCGCGTAGATCCGGCACCACCACTTGCAGCAGAAAATCCGATTCACCGGACACCAGAAACGCCGAAATCACCTCCGGCAAAGCGGTCACTGCTCGGTAAAAGGCTTCGGCCTGCTCGTCGTTGTGGCGCTCAACCTTGACCCCGACAAACACGGTCAGCCCCAACCCCACTTCATCACGATCCAGATTGGCTTGATAACCGCGAATCACCCCGGCCTCCTCCAGCATCCGCACCCGGCGCAGGCATGGCGACGCTGACAACCCAATCTCGTCGGCCAGTTCGACGTTGCTCAACCGTCCATTGCGTTGCAGCGCGGCGAGAATCTTGCGATCGAAAGCGTCGAGTTTCATGTTTGGCAGATCCTGATTGCAAAGACGTAAAAGGAAAGCAGGTTATGCCAATTCATAGCCCTTTTGAAGCTGACTTCGCAAGCACCTGCCCTGCCCTTCGGCTCTAGACTGACGCGACCGAATCGACAACGAAAGGGGTGTGGCGTGGCAACTCTCTGGCTGTTTTTCCTCGCATTGACTGTGGTGTACCTGTTGCCCGGCCCGGACATGATCCTGCTGCTGCAAACCGGCGCCCGTCAGGGTCGCGGCGCAGCGTTGGCCACCGCCATGGGTCTGGGGATTGCCCGGGCTTGTCATGTGGCGTTGGCGGCGTTGGGGCTGGCGGCGCTGTTCAAGGCTGCGCCGTGGACATTCGACGTGGTGCGGCTCGCGGGGGCGGCGTACCTGTTGTGGATCGGCATTCAATGCCTGCGCAGCACGTTGCTGCCCAACCTGAACAGCGCCGGCATTGCCGACACCCGCGGACAGTGGCGTGAAGCGATTCGACGCGGTTTGCTGACCAATCTGCTCAACCCGAAAGCGCTGCTGTTCTGCTCGGTGCTGCTGCCGCAGTTTATCGTCAATGACGGTGCGCCGGTGCTCAACCAATTCGCCCTGCTCGGTCTGCTGCTGGTCGGTGTCGGCCTGCTGTTCGACAGCGCCTACGCCCTGACCGGCGCCGCGCTGGGCCGTTGGCTGCAACACAGTCCAACCGCCCAGCGGGTTCAGCAATGGCTGTTCGGCAGCCTGTTGATCGGCTTCGCGGTGCGCCTGACCTTCGTCCAGCAGGCCTAGCCTTTGCGGGCCTTGCGCTGGCGCCGAGTGATCAGCAGCAACGCGGCGCCCACCGTCAGCACCATCGCGCCGATCTGCACCGGCCACTTGTACGGTCGCAGCGCGCCGCGCACGGCGTCGGTGACCTGAGTGACGTAACGCTTGTCGGCGTTTTCGAAATCCGGATACGGGCACTGGTTGCCGAAGTCCACCGCCCACGGCACATACGGGCCTTCTTTGACGTAACGCTGATACAGCGCGCTCTGTTCTTGCAGGCTGCTGTTCCAACCGGCAGCGTTGCACAACACCGCGGCAAACGCTTGACTGCTGTGCGGCAGATTATCGGCCGCACGACTGGCCAGCGCCGTGGCCACAAAGCGGTAGTGGAAACGCTGATCGGGCTGCGCTTCACTGGCTTTCTGGCGTTGCACTTCGGCATCGGCCACCAGCGGACCGACTTGCAGTTCGGCGCTTTCCAGACTGAAACCACCGCCGAACACCGCGTAATCCGGCGCCATCTCGTAGCCGAGAATATCCATGCCCCATTCGCGCGCCGTCCACGCCGCGTTGTACAGCGCACTGGCGCGCTTCGTCGGCCACCAGGCGCTGTCGGCCTTCAGCCTTTGCTCGCCGTAGAGCTTCGCCTGATTCTGCAGACTTTCCTGGAAATAACCGACCGCGTCCGCGTAATGCCCTTCGCGCAGCAAGCGGCGACCGAGCAGATTGCGCAGTTTTTGCGCCGAGCGCAGTTGCTCGTAATGTTCCAGCCCTTCCTGCAGCGGTTCCTGCGGGGCTGGCACGTTAGCGTCGACGTACTGTTTGAGTTCTTCGACCGTCAGCACTCGCTCGGCGACTGTCGCGGCGTCGAACCAGTAGATGTCGTTGCTGCGATACAACTGCACGAAAGCTTGCAGGTATTCGCCGCGCTGCAACGCGAGAATCGCACTCTCACCCTCGACGCGGCATTTCGGCTGGACGGTTTCATAGGCCCAGTCCGGCGTGCGCCGGTAGCCCCAGTCTTCGTTCTGCGGGAAAGCTTGCGCGGCTTTGGCATAGGCGGCAGCGGCGCCATTCCTGTCGCCGTCACGCACTGCCAGTTTGGCCCTGATCCACCACGCGAGACCGCCGTCACCGGCGTTCTCGAGGAAGGCTTTGGCACTGGCGTAATCGCCCCGTTGATAATTCATCGCCGCCAGCCGGTCCGCGTTGTCGAGGCTGCCACGGGTGCTGTTCTGCAGGAGTCGGGTGAGTTTTTTCTCGTTCGGTGGCTCTTCACCGAACGACCAGCCCACCCGGCTCACCAGCGAAGCCGTGACCAGTTGCTGCACCGCTTTGTGTTCGAGCAACTTCGCCAGTTCCGCGTCAGGCAACTCGGCCAGCTCATTCATCAATTGCCTGAGCGACGTATTGCCCACCGCCGAGCCGTGCAGGTTTTGCGCTTCGTAAAGCTCGATAGCGCCGCTCCAGTCACCGGCACTGCGCAGAACCCGCGCCTCTTCGCCGAGGCTGGCGACACCCAGTTCCAGTGGATCGCTGAAGCCGTCGATGCTCATCTGACGAGTCTGCCGGAACGCCTCGCGCGAATGCTCCAGCGCGTCGATCGCATCATCGACTTCGCTGCTCATGGCAAACCAGGTGCGGCCCAGGGAGTAAGCCGCCCAGGTGCTACGTAATGGCCGCTGCTCGGCCGGCAGCGCCAGCAGTTGGTCAAAATACTCGACGGCCAACGGATGATCACCCGTGGCAAATGCCACGGCGCCGGCCACGTACAAACGGATTTCCGCCGGCAGACTGACGCCCTGCGCATCGACCTGACGCGCATCGGTCAAGCCACGCAGTTGTTTGACCAGCGCCAGTTGCTCGGCAGTCAGACCGGACTGTTCGGCCTTTTCCCGCGCCTTGGCCAGCTCGTTCGATTCGCCGTAGTAGTCATTGGGGTTGTACGTCGCCGCTGTGACATTCTTCAGCCCGGCAATGGTTTTACCGAGGCGGCTGATCTCGAAGTTGAAGTTGCCCTCGGGCAAATCGGCCAGGGTCTGCCCGCGATTGTCGAGCAGACGCAACGGGAAATCCGGCCCGCAGGCCACAGCCGAACCCAGCGGCAGGCTGAGGCTCAGGCAGAGCAGATGGCGGGGCCAGTTACGGGTCAACATGCGAACCTCCTTGATCAATAGTTGCGCAACGCGCCCAACCGATGGCGCGCTGCCCGTCCGCCGGCAGGCGGCCGTCGTGCAGGCGGGTGAAGGTAAGCAGATCCGGGTCTTGTTGCAACGAATAACCGGCGAGGGCGTCGGCACCTTCGCATCCCGTCGCCTTCACGGTCAGCCGTGCGGGCCAGGCGCTGTCGAGATTGCCGGCATTGTGCAGTTGAATATCGAACAGCCCTTTCTGTTCAGAAAACCTCAAGGTGAGCTGGCTGCTCAATGCCTCTCCCAGGGCAACTGCACGCAAGGTGCTCAGGCTCCAGGCGCGGCGGTCGTTGGCCAGCGGCAGGCGGAACCAGATCAGACCGGCCAGGTGCGTTGGTCGGTCTTCGCGAAGTTGCTGCGCCAGATGGCTGAGCTGCAGCGGATCGGCGAGCAGTTCGCGGCGCTCGCCGGCACTGTTCAGCGGCACTTCACTTTCTACCCGTGGTGCACCGCCGTCGTCCGGCAACAGCGCCACACCGTAGGCCGGCAGCGCCAGATAAAACGGGTTGCCGCTGATCCGACCCCAGGCCTTGGCCCAACGGCTGGCCTGATCCGGATCGAACAACCCTCGGCGCGGATCGCTGACGGCGTGAACCTGCAACACACTGCTGTCGACGCTGGCCAACAGCGCCGGCAGTTGCGGGCTGTCGAGCCACGCCGGCAACGCGGTAATGCTCAAGGGCAGCGCAACCGGCAAAGCCGCTCGCAGATGCACAAGGAACGCGGTGTAGTCGGCCAGGCGCGAGCTGCCCGCATCGTGATCGATCTCGACCCCGCCGAGCGTCAGCCCGCGTGCGCGCCAGTCATCGAGCACCTGAAGAATCTGTTGAGTGGTCTGATCCTGATCGAGTGCCTGGAGCTGACCGTCCAGACGAATCACCGCGATCAGCGGGCGACCGTCAGCCTTGAGCAACGTCGAGTCGATCCGCGCCCGGCTCCAGCCGGCATTGGGAAACGCCTGCAGGGCCAGCACGCGCAGCGTCGAGAAATCATGACGACTGTCACGCAGCGCCGCCTCATGGGCGGGCATCCACTGGCGTTGCCAGACGTAGAGTTGTTGATCGAGCGGCGGTGCCTCCTGCCGCTCGCAAGCCGAGAGTACGAGCGCAACCAACAACCCGACGATAAACCGCATTTTTTCCGATCCCTGACAGCGCAAGGCTGCAAGGTTACACAAATCCTGCGAGGCGAACCTGCACCCCGCTGGCAGACAGGCGAATCAGGGTTTGCGGGCGATGATGATCTGACTTTTCGCCACGACGCTGTCCAGCGCCTCCTTGATCTGCCCGCCGCGCGGTGAGTCCAGCACCGCTTTCCAGGTGTTGGCCCAATGGTTGAGCAACGGGTGATCGGGATTGACCAGATCGACCTTGGCTTCCCAGAACAACAGCATCCAAAGTGACCAGTAAAAACCGTGCTGACCGTGGCTGATGACTTCCAACCCGGCTTCGCTGACCATCGCCTTGAACTGTTCTTCACTGATCACACGAATGTGGTTGGGCTTCTGAAAATACGAAGGCGCGGCGATGCCCTTCTGCAGGTTTTCCGAACTGGGATGCGGCACGCTCAGCAAATAGAGCGCGCCCGGCTGGCCGACGCGTACCAGTTCGGCGAGAAACTGTGCCGGGTCGTCGACATGCTCGATGACTTCGGTGGACACCACACGGGTGGCGGTCGCATCGGCAATCGGCAACGGATTACCGTCGGTGACGTGATGCTCGACTTCCCGCGCCGGGGTTTCACTGAGCCGCTGCCGGGAAGTCTCGACCTTGTTTGCGTCGATGTCGGCAATGATGACTTTTGCCCCGCGCATTCCGCAGAACTGCAAGTTGCCACCGTCGCCGCAGCCGACGTCGAGCACGATGTCCTCGGCGTTCACCGGGAAACCGGTGAACAGCTCGCCGGTTTCCTTGTTGAACCAGCCGCTGAGCATCGAATCGTGCAGGCCGATCCAGTACGGATCGATTTTATCGTTGGCCGGTTGCGCAGGCGCCGAGGTGGGCTTCGCCCCCGTGAGTTTCTTCAAAAGGCTCAACATGAGGTAGCTCCAGGGGAAGGGACAACGGACACCGCACTGCTTTTAAAACGCTGCGAGAGAAACGCTCCCAAGCGCTCCTGCGCCACGGCCTGACTGCAAAAGCCCTGCAGGCTGGCAACCGCTTGCGCGGACATCTGCGCGTAACGTTGCGGCTGGTTTTTCGCTACGTCGTAACTGGCCTGATAAGCCACGCACAAAGACGCCCAGTCGGTCACGTAACGCAAGGTGCGGAAGGCCTTGCGCGGGTCGTGCGGCCAGGACGTCAGCTCGTCGGTGGACTCGATGAGGAACGCGTTGTCGTGGCTCAGATAATCGATCATCGCCGTGGTGCGCGGCGCGACTGCAGGCTTGCCACAGGACATGAACTCCATCAGCGGCAGGCACTGTCCTTCGCCGTAGGACGTGTTCACCACGTAGCGGGTGGCTTGTACCAGACGTTCGTAGTCCGGGTCTGCGAGGTAGCCGTAAATCAACACGATGCGGCAGCGATACGACTGGTTTTTATACAGGTGGTGAAGGATGTCGCTGAGCGCTTCTTCGGCATCGTGGTGAGTCAGTTTCAGCACCAGAGTGGCGTCCTCGACGTCACGAAAACTCACGCAGAAGGCGCTGAGCATGTCTTCCCAGTTCTTGCGCCCATCGCCCGGATTGAACACCGAGGTGTAAACCACGCCGTCGAGCAGCAACTCCTGCTCGCTGGCCGGGGCGGCGAAATCGATGCCCTTGCCGCTGCGCAGGTGTTTCGGGCCAAAGGCATTCAGATCAAGCGTTCGACTGTCGGCCACCAGTCCCTTGATCTTCAGCTTCAGCGGCTCCGCCAGCCCTTTACCTTGTAGCTGAGCGCCCCGGGCCGCGAAGCGATCCCACACTGGCGCCGGCACCGCGACGATCGGAAAATCAGTGTCCATCGCTTCGCGCACCGCGTTGACCGTGTAGCTGGAATGGGTGATCGCCGCGCCACAGGCACGCAACACAGTGCGCCAGTCATTGCGCGGTTCACCGGCAAATGGCTCGTTGGGAATGGTGCTGAACTCCCAGGCGAACACTGGCAGTGTCGGACACGCCAAGTGCAGAGGCGTGCGGTGCGGCGGGGAGAACGACAGAAACACACACGGCTCGCCACGGGCCAGGCACTCCCGATAGAGCGCATCGACTTCAGCCTGCGGATCGGCCACTTCCACCACTCGCCCGAGGCGTTCGAGCACCGGACGATACTCCTTGAGCACGAAGTAGTAGCTGTACTCCGAGCGGCCGAGATTCTGCGCGATGGTGTGCTGGTTGGTTTCCGAATGAATGATGATCAGCATGAGGCATTGTCCGTCACTGGCGCGGCGTCCGTGGCGTCGGGCGCCCGTCCGAAAAAGTCCGCCATGCGTTTTTGCACCGGCGCGAAGGCGCAGTAATCATGCATGCGCTGCACCGCTGCGGCGGACAGGCGCTGGTAATCCTGAGGCTGGTTTCTGGCGACCCGGTAGCTGTTTTCGTAGGCGCTTTTCAACGACCCCCAATCCGGCCGGTAACGCAGGGTGCGGTAAATGATCCGCGTGTCTTGCGGCCAGATGGTCAGCTCTTCGCTGGACTTGACCACGAAGGCCACCGAATCATCGATGTAGTCTTCCATGGCCGTGTGATCCGGTGCGATCACCGGTTTGCCGCTAGACATGAACTCCATCAACGGCAGGCACAAGCCCTCACAGCGCGAGGCGTTGACGTAAAAACTGGCGGCGGCATAGAGCCGCGCATACTGTGCGTCGTCCAGATAACCGTGCATCACCACCACCCGGCAAGCGAACGGCGTGAGCTGTGCGAGCAAAGTCATCAGTTCGACGTAATAGGACGCCAGATCGTTCTGGGTGATCTTCAGCACCAGCGTCGCATCGGGCGTTTCGCGAAAGGCCCAGCAAAAAGCGGAGATCAGTCGATGCCAGTTCTTGCGGCCATCCATGGGATTGAACACGCTGACGTAAATCACGCCGTCGACATGGGTTTCGACCACGCCCGTAATATCCGGCAACTCCAGCGGCGGCGGTTCGGGTAACGCTTGCGGGCCGGCGATGGCGGGCAGACGCTGAGCGAGCCAGCCGTGCAGCGCATCCGGCAACAGATCGCGAATGCCCTCCCAATACCAGTTGTGCAGAAACTTGACCCGCGGCACCGGCTCAACCTCCCGGCGCCCCGCATCCAGCGTCCACAGACGCAGGTAATGCCGGGCAATGACGTAGCGGCGCTTGAGGGTCAGCGGCGGCGGGCGCGCGGCTTCAAGCTCAGCCGCCAGCGCTGCCTCTTCTTCTGCGGTCAATGGCGTGGGAATCAGCGCATCGGCCGACAGGCCCAGGGTGCGGGTATCGAAGATGCAACCTTTGATGGCCAGCGTCGTACCCGGATTGACGGGCGTTGGGACGTGCTGCTGACGAAGCGTCGCAAATTGCTCCCAAAGCGGTGTCGGCAATACAAGCACCGGGAAATCTTCACCCATCGCGCGGCGGATCGCCCGGGCGGTGTGGCTCGACAGCGTGATGACGCGGCCCTGACGGGCAAGCATTTGCGTCCAGTCCTGGCGCGGATCGTTGTCCCACTGTTCATCGGGGATCGAATCGAATTCCCAGGCAACCACGCAAATGGTCGGGCATTGCAGATCGAGCGGGGTTTTCTGCGGCGGGGTAAACGACAGGAATACGCTGTCTTCACCTGCAGCACGCAATTGCCGATACAACGCATCGACCTCGGCAGTGGACGCTACGACGTGCACGCGCCCAAGGCTTTCCAGCACCGGGCGATAGGCCTTGAGCACGAAGTAATAGCTGTATTCGGGACGCCCGAGACTCTGGCTGATGGAGCTGTCGTTGACGTCCGAGTAAAGAATGAAATTCATGGCATCCCACGATGAAACCGCCATCCCGGCAGCCTCATGCTATGACGGCCAGGCGTCGGATCGGGTCGGCATCGCCGGCTCTCGTCCTCCGTCCTCACGCACGTCTTTGTTCTTGTTTTAGTGGTCGGTTTCACCCTGTCGCACGACGCTCCCGGGTGAGTCGGGAAAGTGGCGACGAGGGGCATTCTAAACACATCCGTCGAGCATTCGTGAACCGCCCGGCGAGAAAAAACCGGCTAAGCTGACGAGAACTGACCGGTCACGGTTTGGACAGTTGAAATTGGCCGGCAATTGGCACAGATTGGCAACCAAACAACTACAACAAAAGGCTTCGCCTGCTCGTTCTGCCGATTTATCCCCACCGGCTGACAGACCTTCCCTCAAATCATGTAGGAAGTAGCGAAGTTCAAGACCAAGGGGTCGCTGTTTGAAAAAGCGTCTGTTCGTCACGGGTCTCAGCGGATTCGTGGGACAACACATCAAGTCATCTCTGCGCGAGGCTGATTCTGCCTGGGAGCTGCTGCCGGCGGCAGGTTATGACCTGAGCGATGCGCAGAGTCTCGCCGAGCTGTGGCCAGAGTTGCCCGATGCCGTCATTCATCTGGCCGGGCAGACATTTGTGCCTGAAGCCTTTCGTGATCCGGCGCGAACCCTCGAAATCAATCTGCTGGGCACACTCAACCTGTTGCAAGCGTTGAAGACCCGCGGTTTTCGGGGCACGTTTCTGTATGTCAGTTCCGGTGACGTTTACGGCCAAGTCGGCGAAAGTGATCTGCCCATTACCGAGCATCAGCCTCCCTGCCCGCGTAATCCGTACGCGGTGAGCAAACTCTCGGCGGAGTTTCTCTGCCTGCAATGGGGCCTGAGCGAAGGCTGGCCGATGCTGGTCGCGCGCCCGTTCAATCACATTGGCAGCGGGCAGAAAGACAGTTTTGTCATCGCCAGCGCCGCGCGCCAGATCAACCGTATCAAGCAGGGCCTGCAAGCCGCGCAACTGGAAGTCGGCGACATCGACGTCAGCCGTGATTTTCTCGATGTCGGCGACGTGGTCGCGGCTTATTTTGCGCTGCTGGAAAAAGGCACGCCGGGGCAGGTCTACAACATCTGCTCGGGGCGCGAGCAGACCATTCGCAGCCTGATCGAACAAATGGCCGATCTGGCCGAAGTTGAAATAACACTGGTTCAAGATCCCGCGCGCTTGCGTCGCGCGGATCAGCGTCGCGTTTGTGGCAGCCATCAGAAGCTCGCTCAAACCACAGGATGGGCGCCACAACTCACAACACAACAATCCCTGCGGGCGATCCTGTCCGACTGGGAGACGCGAGTACAACAAGAATGACAAAAAGTGCACTGATCACAGGGATCACCGGTCAAGACGGCGCCTATCTGGCCAAATTGCTGCTGGACAAGGGCTATAAGGTTCACGGCCTGGTCGCACGGCGCAGCAGCGACTCGCGCTGGCGCCTGCGCGAAATGGGCGTGGAAGCCGACATCGTTTATCTGGACGGCGACATGGCCGATGCCTGTTCGGTGCAGCGCGCTGTCATCAAGTCGGCGCCGGACGAGGTCTACAACCTTGCCGCGCAGAGTTTTGTCGCAGCCTCCTGGGATCAACCGGTGACCACCGGCATCGTCGACGGTCTGGGCGTCACGCACCTGCTCGAAGCGATCCGTCAGTTCAGCCCGCACACGCGCTTCTATCAGGCATCGACCAGTGAAATGTTCGGCTTGATCCAGGCTGAGCAGCAGGACGAAAACACGCCGTTCTACCCACGCAGCCCGTACGGCGTGGCCAAGCTGTACGGCCACTGGATCACCGTCAACTACCGCGAAAGTTTCAACCTGCACGCCAGCAGCGGCATCCTCTTCAACCACGAATCGCCACTGCGCGGCATCGAGTTCGTGACCCGCAAGGTCACCGACGCTGCCGCACGCATCAAACAAGGCAAACAGCAGGAGCTGGCCTTGGGCAACATCGATGCGAAACGCGACTGGGGTTTCGCCGGCGACTACGTCGAAGCCATGTGGCTGATGCTGCAACAGGACAAGCCTGACGACTTTGTGGTCGCCACCGGCGTGACCACCACGGTGCGCGAGATGTGCCGCATCGCCTTTGATCACGTCGGCCTCAACTACCGCGATTACGTGAAGATTGACCCGGCGTTCTTCCGTCCCGCCGAAGTCGAAGTGCTGCTCGGCAATCCAGCCAAGGCCCAGCGTGTGCTGGGCTGGAAGCCAAAAACCGACCTGGATACCTTGATCCGCATGATGATGGATGCGGACATGAAACGCGTCGCCAAGGAGTAGGCCATGCTGATCCCCGTGATTCTGTCCGGCGGTGCCGGCACCCGTTTGTGGCCGGTGTCCCGTGAGGGCCACCCCAAGCCGTTCATGACCCTGCCCGACGGCCAGTCGCTGCTGGGCAAGACCTACCAGCGTGCCGCGGCATTGCTGGACGGCTGGGGTGACATTGTCACGGTGACCAACCGCGAGTACTACTTCCAGAGCAAGGATCACTATGGCGCCGCCCACGTGTCGCGCCATCGCGGGCACTTCCTGCTCGAACCGACCGGGCGCAACACTGCCCCGGCCATCGCCGCCGCGGCGTTGTCGCTGCAAGCGCTGCACGGTGACGACGCAATCATGGTGGTGATGCCCGCCGACCATTTGATCGTCAATCAGGACGCACTGAAGAGTACGGTCGAGCACGCGGTCAACCTGGCCAAGGACGGTTATCTGGTGACGTTCGGCGTGGTGCCGACGGCGCCGGAAACCGGTTTTGGCTACATCGAAACCGGCGCCCCGCTGGACGCCAAAGGGGCGGCCAAGGTGCAGCGTTTCGTCGAGAAACCCGACCTGCAGACCGCCACGCATTACCTGGAAAGCGGCAACTTTCTGTGGAACTCGGGGATGTTCTGCTTCACCACCGCTGCCGTGATCACCGAGCTGCAACTGCATGCGCCCGAGCTGCTGGAACAAACCCGCGCGTGCATGGCCGCCAGCGCTCCGGTGGAAACCGTCGGCTGCCTGCAACAGGAACTGTCACCGGCGCTGTTCGCTGAAATCACCGACATTTCCATCGACTACGCCCTGATGGAACGCTCGGAAAAAGTCGTGGTGGTGCCAGCCGGTTTCGACTGGAGCGACATCGGCTCGTGGGGCGCGGTGGCCGCCCTGGTGCCAGCGGATGCCGACCACAACCGCGCCAGCGGCGAAGCGATCTTCATCGACAGCCACCACAACTTCGTACAGAGCGAAGGTCGCTTGGTTGCCGCTGTCGGCGTGGATAACCTGATCATCGTCGACACCGCCGACGCCGTGCTGGTGGCCCATGCCGACCGTGCGCAGGATGTCCGCCGCGTGGCCAAACAGCTCAAGGACAAATCCCACGAAGCCTATCGCCTGCACCGCACGGTCAGCCGTCCGTGGGGCACTTACACCGTTCTGGAAGAAGGCCCGCGCTTCAAGATCAAGCGCATCGTGGTCAAACCGGGCGGCAAGCTTTCCCTGCAAATGCACCACCATCGCAATGAGCACTGGGTGGTGGTCGAAGGCATGGCCAAGGTCACCAACAACGGCACCGGCACGCATCTGGTGGCCAAGAACGAATCGACGTTCATCGCCGCCGGGCACAGGCATCGCCTGGAAAACCCCGGCGTGATTGATCTGGTGATCATCGAAGTGCAGAGCGGCGAATACCTGGGAGAGGACGACATCGTTCGCTTCGAAGACCATTACGGCAGGACGGTATAGATGCTGCTTTCGGTGTACCGCACGCTGTACAGCTACCGGGGATTTATCCTCGGCAGCGTGCAGCGCGAGTTTCAATCGCGCTATCGCAATTCGCTTCTGGGCGCGTTGTGGCCGATCTTCAATCCGCTGTCGATGATCATTGTCTACACGGTGATCTTTTCCCACATCATGCGCGCACGCCTGCCTGGCGTGGACGACAGCATGGCCTACAGCGTCTACCTGTGTGCCGGCCTGCTGGGCTGGGGGCTGTTTTCGGAAATCACCCTGCGCAGCCAGAACATGTTTCTGGAGAACGCCAACCTGCTGAAGAAAATCAGCTTCCCGCGGATCTGCCTGCCGGTGATCGTGTTGATCAACGCCGGGATCAATTTCGCAATCATCATCGGCCTGTTCCTCGGTTTTCTGCTGATCAGCGGCCGCTGGCCGGGTATGGCGCTGTTTGCGCTGATTCCGTTGATCGCCCTGCAAATGATGTTCTGCGCCGGCCTGGGCATGGTGCTCGGCGTGCTCAACGTGTTCTTCCGCGATGTCGGCCAGCTCTTCGGCATCTGCTTGCAATTCTGGTTCTGGCTGACGCCGATCGTGTACCCCATCAGCATCTTGCCGGAGTGGGTGCAGCGTCTGTTGCAGCTCAACCCGCTGACCAGCCTGTTCAACAGTTATCAAAACCTGTTTCTCTACGGCCAGTGGCCGGTCTGGAGTTCGCTGCTGCCGATTTTTCTCGCCGCTGTCGTCCTGTGCGGGATCGGCCTGCGCCTGTTCCGCCAGCGTGTCGGCGAAATGGTGGATGAACTCTGATGGGGCATATTCGCGTTACAGGCCTGGGCAAGGCTTACAAACAATACCCCAGTCGCTGGAGTCGTCTGGCCGAATGGCTGATCCCGTTTTCACCGATCCGGCATCGCCAGCACTGGGTGTTGCAAGACCTCGATTTCGAGATTGCCCCCGGCGAAGCCGTCGGCATCGTCGGCGCCAACGGTGCAGGCAAAAGCACCTTGCTGAAAATGATCACCGGCACCACCCAGCCGACCCGCGGCAAGATCGAACTGCAAGGACGCGTGGCGGCACTGCTGGAGCTGGGCATGGGTTTCCACCCGGACTTCACCGGCCGCCAGAACGCAATCATGGCCGGCCAATTGCTGGGCATGCAGCTCGAAGACATTGAAGCGCTGATGCCGGAGATCGAGCATTTCGCTGAAATCGGCGAAGCCATCGACCACCCGGTACGCACCTATTCCAGTGGCATGCAGATGCGCCTGGCATTCAGCGTCGCCACCGCCCGCCGCCCGGATATCCTCATCGTCGACGAAGCATTGTCGGTGGGCGACGCCTATTTTCAGCACAAGAGCTTCGAGCGCATCCGCAGTTTCGGCAAGGCCGGCACCACGTTGCTGATCGTTTCCCACGACCGCTCGGCGATTCAGTCGATCTGCAATACAGCGATCCTGCTCAAGGATGGCCGCATGGCCATGCGCGACAAACCCGAGGCCGTGCTCGATTACTACAACGCGCTGATGGCTGAACGCGAAGGCAAAACGGTGCGTCAGGAAATGCTCGCCGGCGGCGAAGTGCAGACCGTTTCCGGTACCGGAGAGGCCGGTATCGTCAGTGTCCGTATGCTCGACGCCACGGAAAGTGCCATCAACGCCGTCGAGGTCGGACAGCCAGTAGTCATTGAAGTACAAGTGGAAGTTCGTCAGGACATCGAACGTCTGGTGCTCGGGTTCATGATCAAGGATCGTCTCGGCCAGATCATGTACGGCATCAACACGCACCGTCAGCAACAGGCACTGACCGATCTGCAGGCCGGCGAACGTTTTACCTTTCGCTTTGCCTTCGTCATGGGTTTGGGTAAAGGCAATTATTCCGTGTCGCTTAGCCTGTCGCGGCTGGACTCGCACCTGGACCGTAATTTCGAATGGCGCGATTACGGTCTGGTGTTCCAGGTGCTCAACAATCGCCAGGAAGATTTCGTCGGCTGCAGCTGGCTGCACGCAAAAACTTCGATCACCCGTGACGCCCAGGCGCCGGTCACCGAGCGTGCACCATGACCCGCCTGCTGGTGGAATGCACCCACGTGTTTAAGCACCCGAAAATCAATTCGGGGATTCAACGGGTGGTGCGCAACGTCGTCAACCAACTGCCCGCCAGCGCCAGTGGCGTTGAATGCATGCCGGTCGTGGTGCTCAAAGGCAAACTCTATCGGGTGTTGCGTCTGGCACCGCTGGACTCACCGCTGTTCAACGCGATTGTCGAATTCGGCGGGCGCCTCGAACGCCTTGCCCATCGTTTCTGGCAACTGCATCAGCGCCTCGACAATCGTTACCGGAGCAAACTGGTCCGGCGCGTGTTGTACGTCGGTTATCGCCTCGGCGCCTTCGCCGCATTCGGGCTGCCGCTGCGTCTGATCGAACGAATCAACCAGTATCAGTTGCCGCAACGCTGCACACCGCTGCAACACCAGCCGGGCGATCAACTGGTGCTGCTCGACTCGTCATGGCATTCGGATTTTTTTGCCCATGCCGAACAGCTCAAGCGTGACGGCGTCGGCATCGTCGCGGTGATCTACGACCTGATCCCGCTGACGCACCCGCATTTCTACGACACCCGACTGGTGGAAGTCTTCAGCGAATGGTTCGACTGGATCACCCGAACGGCCGACGGCTACATGGCGATTTCCGCCACCGTGCGCGATCAGGTGCGCGACGAACTGCAACGGCGCATCGGTGCTGCGACCACTGAACAACGCTGGTTCGACTTTTTCCATCTTGGTTCGGAGCTGGACCTGCACAACGCCGACGCCACCGTTGAGCCGCGCCTGCAACGGCTGTTCGCAACGCCGGAACCGGTGTTGCTGATGGTCAGCACCATCGAACCACGCAAAAACCACCCGTATCTGCTTGATGCCTTCGAACGCGCCTGGGCCGCAGGCTCAACGGCACGCCTGTGCATCGCCGGGCGCATCGGCTGGAAGTGCGACGCCCTGCTCGCCCGGGTACGCAACCATCCCGAGCTGAACCGGCGCCTGTTCATGTTCAACGATCTCAGCGACACCAGCCTGGAACATGCGTATGCCCACGCCAGCGCGCTGGTGTTCCCTTCGTTCGTCGAAGGCTTCGGCCTGCCGCTGGTGGAAGCCATGCAGCGCGGTTTGCCGGCGATGGGCAGCGACATCGCGGTGTTCCGTGAGATCGGCGGCGAGTTCATGGCCTATTTCGATTTGAACGATGCACAAAGCCTCGCCGATCTGATCAACGCTTTCGAGCGCAGCGGCCAGTTTCCTGCCGCCCGCGACGTGACCGAGTGGCGCTGGATCGGTTGGCGCGAAGCCAGTGTGCAACTGACCGAACGGACAGCCCGCAATGTATTGGAGGCGCCGGCTACACAGGCGAAGCAACATGCGCATTGCCCTTAACGCCCGCATTCTTCAGGCACCGCGCACCGGCATCGGGCAATACGTCGCCGAACTGGTGAACGCCTTGCGCAATGAACCCGATGTCGATGTCGCGCTGTTCCACGGCTGGGGCTGGAGCTCGGCGCTGCCGGAAGCCGCCATGCCCGGTTACTCACGCCTCACCCCACTGCTGCGACAGATTCCCGGTGCCTATCAGGCGCGCCGCTGGCTGGAGCAGAAACGCTTCGATCAGGGCCGCGCGCAAAACATCGACCTGTATCACGAACCGAGCCTGTGGCCGCTGGCCTTCGACGGCCCGACCGTGATCACCCTGCACGACCTGACGCACCTGCATTTTCCCGAAACCCAACCGCCGGCGCGGCTCAAGGAAATCGAACGGCGGCTGGCGACCGGCGTGCAACAGGCGCAAATCATTCTGACCGACTCACAAGCCATCGCCGACGAAGCACAAGCGTACTTCGGCTTGCCGGCTGAACGCTTCGTGGTCGCGCCGCTCGGCGTGGCGCCGCGCTTCCATCCCCGGCAGCCCGAGAGCATCGATGCCGTGCTCAAGGCCCACGCGGTGGTGGCCGAGGAGTATTTCCTTTGCGTCGGCACATTGGAGCCGCGCAAGAACCTCAGTCTGGCCCTGCGCGCCCACGCATTACTGCCCGAAGCCGTGCGTCAGCGTTATCCCTTGCTGATCGTCGGCATGGCGGGCTGGCAGCGCGAGCAATTCAGTGAAGAGTTACGCCGGGCGCTGGCGTCCGGGCATGTCTGCCTGCTCGGCTACCTGCCGGATGAGCAGGTGGCGCAACTGCTCGCCGGTGCGCGGGCGCTGATTTTCCCATCACTGTACGAGGGCTTCGGCTTGCCGGTGCTCGAAGCGATGGCCAGCGGTACGCCCGTGGTCATCACCCGCTCTTCGGCCATGCCGGAAGTCGCGGCTGGCGCGGGCAACTATATTGAGGCAGACGATGCGCAGGGTCTGAGCGAGGCGATGACCCTGCTGCTCGACGATCAGGCGCACTGGCAGGCATGCCGCGAAGCCGGACTGCAACAGGCACGGCTTTTTTCCTGGCAGCGTTGCGCGCAGGCCACGGCCCACGCCTACCGCCAGGCCATGGGAGGTTGAATGCGAGTTCTTCATTTTTTCAAGACGTACCTGCCTGACTCGGTCGGTGGCATCGAGCAAGTGATCTTCCAGCTTTGTGAAAGCGGCGCCCAGCACGGCATCGAAGGCCAGGTGCTGACCCTCAGCGCCGACCCGACGCCCACCGTGGTGCAACTGGGCCAGCATGAAGTCCACCGGGCGAAACTCGACATTCAGTTCGCCTCCACCGGTTTTTCCTGGAGCGTGTTCAAACAGTTCCGCGAACTGGCCGCCGAAGCCGACGTGGTCAATTACCACTTCCCGTGGCCGTTCATGGATCTGGTGCACTTCGCCAGCGGCATCAACAAGCCAAGCGTGGTGACCTACCATTCGGACATCATTCGCCAGAAGCATTTGCTCAAACTCTACCGGCCGTTGATGAATCGCTTCCTCGCCAGCGCAGACCGCATCGTCGCCGCCTCGCCGAACTATTTGCACACCAGCGATGTGTTGCAGCAGTTTCAGGACAAGACCCGGGTCATTCCCTACGGTTTGAACAAATCAGGTTATCCACAACCGGACACCGAGCGAATGAACCGCTGGCGCCAGCAGCTTGGGGATAAGTTTTTCCTTTTCGTCGGGGTGATGCGTTACTACAAAGGCCTGCACATCCTCCTCGACGCCTTGAAGGACGTTGATTACCCGGTGGTCATTGTCGGCGCCGGCCCGCTGGAGCAGGAACTGCACGCCCAGGCAGCGGCGCTGGGGCTGCGTAACATTCATTTCCTCGGCCGCCTGAGCGATGAAGACAAAGTCGCCTTGCTGCAACTGAGCTACGCCATTGTGTTCCCTTCGCACTTGCGCTCGGAGGCGTTCGGCATCTCTTTGCTCGAAGGTGCGATGTACGGCAAACCGATGATCTCCAGCGAGATCGGCACCGGCACCAGTTACATCAATATCCACAACGAAACCGGTCTGGTGGTGCCGCCGAGTCATCCACAGGCGTTCCGCGAGGCGATGCGCACCTTGTGGGAAAACCCCGTGCGTGCGGCAGAAATGGGGCTGAAGGCCGAGGCGCGTTATCGGCAGTTATTCACAGCCGACGAAATGGGCCGCAAGTGGACGCAGCTGTATCAGGAATTGCTCGAGGAAAAGGCGTTGTCGTACGCCTGACCTTTGGTTGAAACAGGTCGACCTTGTGGGAGCGGGCTTGCTCGCGAAGGGTCCGGGTCAGCCAACATCACCGTTGAATGACCCACCGCTTTCGCGAGCAAGCCCGCTCCCACAGGGGACGCGCGGTGTCTGCAAGATTTCGGTTACAGGTCCAGCACCAGCGGCTGTTCACTCTGCGCCGGCACCGCGCAACAGATCAGTACATGCCCGGCTTCCGGCACTTCAGCCGGAGGCTGTGGATAATTCACCGCACCGCTGACCAGCCGTGTCTTACAGGTACCGCACGAACCACCGCGGCAACTGAATTCCGGCTGCAGCCCACGGCTTTCCGCCAACTCCAGCAAGCTGCCGCCGTCCGGTTGCCAACGCGCCTCTTTGGCCGAACGTTCAAACACCACCGGCACAGACGTGGTCGCAGCCGGCGTCTGTTCGATCACCTTGGCATCCGGGTCGAGCCGACGCTTGAGGGTCGACGGGCCAAAGGTTTCCGCATGGATCTGCCGATCGCTAACGTCCAGTTCGCGCAAGCTGTCGTACAGCGCCTGGGTGAAACCGCCGGGGCCGCAGAGGACGAAATCAATCTGATCGTAATCTTCGACCTCCAGAAGATTGCGCAACAGCTCAGTGTCGATGCGTCCCAACCGATCGAAATCTTCACCTTGATGAACATCCGCTTCCGGCTGGCTCAGCAGACGCAAGACCCGTACGGCATCACCCGCCTCTTCCAGCAAACGATCCAGCTCTTTGCGAAACGGCTGGTCGGCGAGGCTGCGTGAACTCTGAATCAACCACGTCGGACGAATCCGCCGCGTGCGCAGGCCTTGATAGACCACCTCGCGCAACATCGACAGCAACGGCGTGATCCCGACCCCGGCTGCCAACAGCACCAACGGCCGGTGCTCCAGTGGCGCCACGGTGAAATGCCCCTGCGGCGCCCGTGCTTCAAGGACATCGCCGACACGAATCTGCTCATGCAAGTGCGTGGAAACCCGTCCCTCGCGCTTCACGCTGATGCGATAAAACCCGTCCGACGGCGCACTCGACAGGCTGTAGGTGCGGATGTGCACTTCACCGTCGAGGGTGAAGCGCAGCGGCAAGTGCTGACCCGCCTGAAACACCGGCAGACCGGCGCCATCGTCGGGCTCCAGATAGATCGAACGGATGTGGCGACTTTCCATGTTGATCTTCGCCACCCGCAACGGACGCCAGCGATTGCCCAGCGCCTGGGCCTGCAAACGCGCATCGGCCTCGGCCCAACTGCCGGTCAACAGACTGGTCGGTGACATGCCGTCGAAGCGCCAGCGCAAGGCCAGCGCTGCCGGACGGCGCACCATTTTTTCCACCTCGAATCTCCACAGGCGTTCGGCGCCCTGGAACGCTTCGATCTGCGGGTCATCGAGAAGTATCTCGGTGCGCCCGCTCAGTTGCAGCAGATCGCCTGTGGAAAAGTCGATGAACAGCAAGCCGGCCTTGGGATTGAGCAGCAAATTGCCAAGGGTATTGAAGTGCAGATTGCCGGCGAAATCAGGGATGGTCAGACGGTTGCCTTCCACACGCACAAACCCGGCCTGCCCGCCACGGTGGGAAACATCCACCGAACGCTGGCCATCGACGTCGACATAGCTCGCGACAAAAAACGTATCGGCGCCTTCGATGAGACGTCTGGCAGCGTCATCAAGGGCATCGCTCTGTTGCGCCGGGCGCGTTTGCGCATCGCTCAACGGTACGCGCTGGAATTGGCGCAGTTGAATGTATTGCGGGCAATTGCCGAAAGCCTGATCAACGCTCACGACAAAGCCGCGGCCATTGAGCCCGCCGACATGGCCATTGAGGCGATTGCGCCGCCGGGTGTGCAGCTCAATGCCGAGTAATCCAACCGGTTCGCCATTGCGCAATTGCGCCGGATCATCGTCAGCAGGAAGTCCGGTGAATTGCAGGTGTTGAGGATCCGGTGAATGGGCAAAACCCGGCGCACCTTCGAGCACGCTGGCCCACGGCCGCCCCTCGGCATCGACCGCGCCGTACAGCATGAACGGCAATTGCTGATAGAACTCACGGTGCTGGTCCGGCATCCAGGTGCGAATCACCTTACGACCGAATTCCTCCATGCGTTCAGCAACGCCAACCTGCGCTTGCAACTGTTGCTCGCCAGCGTGCCAAGGTGAACGTTCCATGTGGCGTCTCCCCTGCGCCGCTGGCGCAGTGTGCAAGGCCCGGACTGTGCCGGGCCGATGGCCTCAGGCAGTTTTCTGCAAACCCGCCACAGTGCGCGGCATGCCGACGAAATTCGGCAACGCCTCAACCCTCGCCAGCCAGGCACGCACGTTCGCGTAATCGTCCAGCGAAACATTGCCTTCCGGCGCGTGGGCGATGTAACTGTAGGCGGAAACATCGGCAATGCTCGGTTCTTCGCCGGCCAGATACGGGGTTTTGCCCAGCTCCTGCTCCATGATTTTCAGCAGGTTGTGAGCACGGCTGATGGCATCTTCAGCATTCAGTTGTGCGCCGAACACCGTGATCAATCGCGCCGCTGCCGGGCCGAACGCAATCGGCCCCGCTGCCGCCGACAACCAGCGTTGCACCCGCGCCGCGCCCAGCGGATCGGCCGGCAGCCAGCGACCGTCGCCATACTTTTGCGCGAGATAGACCAGAATTGCGTTAGAGTCGGCCAGCACCACACCGTTGTCATCAATCACCGGCACCTGGCCGAAACTGTTGAGCGCAAGGAATGGCGGCTGTTTGTGTTCGCCCTTGGCCAGATCGACCAAGATGGTTTCGGTCGGCAACTGCAGCAGGGACAGCATCAGTTCCACCCGATGGGCATGGCCTGAACGCGGGAAGTTATAGAACTTGATCGGTTGCATGGTCGACTCCGCAGGATGATCGCACCGCTCCGGGAGTGGCAGCGCTGGGAGGCCATCTTCCACCTATCCCTGCAGCAACAGAATCACCAGCATTCGCAATCTATTATTTCAGCTCGTGCAATAACGCTGCATTCTTCAAGGCTGGATGGGCACGCAAGGCATCCACCGTGAAATCGACAAAACTGCGCACCCGCGCCGGGGCTTTGCGCCCACCCTGATACACCACATGAATCGGCAGCGGCGGCAGTTCGAAGTCGGCCAGAACAATTTCCAGCTCACCGGCCGCGACTTTGTTCGCCACTTGGTAGGAAAGCACCCGGGTCAACCCCAGGCCCAGGCACGCAGCCGAGATCGCTGCCTGATTGGCGGTGACGATCAGACGCGGCTCCGGGCGCACGATCAACGGTTCGCCGTGTTCGAGAAATGGCCAATTGCGCACCTGACCAGTCGCCGCCGTGGCCACCACCGGCAAACCGGCCAAGGCCTGAGGATGGCTGGGCCGCCCATGTTCGGCCAGGTAGCGCGGCGAGCCGCAGACCACTCGTCGAACCTCACCGACACGAATCGCGTGTTGATTGCTGTCCGGCAACTCACCGATTCGCACGGCGACATCAATGCCTTCCTCGACCATGCTGACGATGCGATCAACCAGCAACGCGTTGATTGAAACGTCCGGGTACTGCGCCAGATAGCCGGCCATCACCGGTGTGACAAACAACTCGCCGAACAACACCGGCGCCGTCACGGTCAACTGACCGCGCGGCTCGGCGTGGCTGCCGGCAGCGGAATCCTCGGCCTCCTGCACCTCGGCCAGAATCCGCCGACAATCCTCCAGATACCGTTGCCCCGCCTCGCTCAAATGCACACTGCGCGTGGTGCGAACCAGCAACTGCGTACCAATCCGCAACTCAAGCGCCGCCACTGCCCGCGTGACGCTGGCGGCAGACAAACCAAGGCGCCGCGCCGCTGCGGAGAAACCTTGCTCCTGGGCGACGGCGGTGAAGATTTGCATTTCCTGGAAGCGATCCATGAAGGCCCTCGAGTCAGATACAAAAATCGCAGCCGAAGCTGCGATTGTTTTGTGTGCCGATCAGCTGTGGATAACTTATTCCACCGTCACCGACTTCGCCAGGTTACGCGGCTGATCCACGTCTGTGCCTTTAAGCACGGCAACGTAGTACGACAGCAGTTGCAGCGGGATGGTGTAGAGGATCGGCGAGAGGATGTCGTGGATGTGCGGCATCTGCACAACGTGGGTGCCTTCGCCGTTGGTCATCCCGGCTTTCTCGTCGGCGAACACGATCAGTTCGCCGCCACGGGCGCGGACTTCCTGCAGGTTGGACTTGAGCTTCTCCAGCAATTCGTTGTTCGGCGCCACGGTGACCACCGGCATGTCGTTATCCACAAGCGCCAGCGGGCCGTGCTTCAACTCGCCAGCCGGGTAGGCTTCAGCGTGGATGTAGGAGATCTCCTTGAGCTTCAAGGCACCTTCCATGGCCACCGGGAATTGCGCGCCACGACCGAGGAACAGGGTGTGGTTCTTCTCGGCGAACAGCTCGGCGATTTTTTCCACGGTGCTGTCCATGGCCAGCGCTTCGCCCAGACGGGTTGGCAGGCGACGCAGTTCTTCCACCAGACGGGCTTCAACGCCTTTGGCCAGCGTGCCACGCACCTGACCCAATGACAGGGTCAGTAACAACAGGCCGACCAATTGCGTGGTGAACGCTTTGGTCGAGGCCACGCCGATCTCGCGACCGGCCTGGGTCAGCAGCGTCAGGTCAGATTCACGCACCAACGAACTGATGCCGACGTTACAGATCGCCAGGCTGGCGAGGAAACCCAGCTCCTTGGCGTTGCGCAGCGCAGCCAGGGTGTCGGCGGTTTCGCCGGACTGGGAAATGGTAACGAACAGGGTGTCCGGCTGCACCACGACCTTGCGGTAGCGGAACTCACTGGCCACTTCGACCTGGCACGGGATCCCGGCCAGTTCTTCGAGCCAGTAACGGGCGACCATGCCGGCGTGGTAGCTGGTACCACAGGCAACGATCTGCACGTTGCGCACTTTGGCGAACAGCTCGGCGGCCTGCGGGCCGAAGGCCTGAACCAGCACCTGATCGTTACTCAGGCGACCTTCGAGGGTGCGTTGCACCACCGTTGGCTGCTCGTGGATTTCCTTGAGCATGTAGTGGCGGAATTCGCCCTTGTCGGCCGCTTCGGCACCGTCACTGTACTGCACGGTCTGGCGCTCGACAGGATTGCCGGAGACATCCCAGATCTGCACGTTGTCGCGACGAATTTCGGCGATATCGCCTTCTTCCAGATACATGAAGCGGTCGGTGACCTGACGCAGGGCCAGTTGGTCGGAGGCGAGGAAGTTCTCGCCCAGACCAAGGCCGATCACCAGCGGACTGCCACTGCGCGCGGCCACCAGACGATCAGGCTGCCTGGCATTGATCACGGCCAGACCGTAAGCACCGTGCAGCTCCTTGACGGTGGCTTTAAGGGCAACGGTCAGGTCGTGCAGATCCTTGAGCTTGTGGGTCAGCAGGTGAGCGATGACTTCAGTGTCGGTGTCCGAGGTGAATACGTAACCCAGCGCCTTGAGTTGTTCACGCAGCGCTTCGTGGTTTTCGATGATGCCGTTGTGCACCACGGCGATGTCGCCGGAGAAATGCGGGTGGGCGTTACGTTCGTTCGGCGCGCCATGGGTTGCCCAACGCGTGTGGGCAATACCGAGACGACCGACCAGCGGATGCTCGGCGAGTGCAGCATCCAGTTCGCTGACTTTGCCTACCCGGCGCGTGCGCTCGAGAGTTCCGTCGTTGGTGAAGACCGCCACACCGGCGCTGTCATAGCCGCGGTATTCCAGGCGCTTGAGGCCTTCGAGCAGGATGGCGGTGATATTTCGTTCAGCAACGGCGCCGACAATTCCACACATGCTTATTTCTCCTGACTGACAGTCGCGCAAATCAAGTTGATACCGCGAGCCTGAATCTGATCGCGGGCCTCGACGGACAGGCGATCATCGGTAATTAGGGTATGGACGCTGCTCCATGGCAGCTCCAGGTTGGGAATCTTGCGGCCGATCTTGTCGGCCTCGACCATGACGATGACTTCCCGCGCCACCTCGGCCATGACCCGGCTCAATCCGAGCAGTTCATTGAAGGTCGTGGTGCCACGAATCAGATCGATACCGTCAGCGCCGATGAACAACTGGTCGAAGTCGTAAGAGCGTAGTACCTGCTCGGCGACCTGGCCCTGAAAGGATTCCGAATGCGGATCCCAGGTGCCGCCAGTCATCAACAACACAGGCTCGTGCTCGAGTTCGCTCAAGGCATTGGCCACGTGCAGGGAATTGGTCATCACCACCAGCCCCGGCTGCTGGCCGAGTTCGGGAATCATTGCGGCGGTGGTGCTGCCGCTGTCGATGATGATGCGGGCGTGCTCGCGAATGCGCTTTACCGCAGCGCGGGCAATGGCCTGTTTGTATCGGGAAACAGACTGCGGCGTTTCAGCCACCAGCTCTTGCGGCATGGTGATCGCTCCACCATAACGGCGCAGCAAAAGCCCATGGGTTTCCAGCGCCGCCAGATCCTTGCGAATCGTAACTTCCGAGGTTTCGAAACGTTTGGCCAGTTCATCTACACTGACTTCCCCCTGCTCATTGAGCAAAGCGAGGATATTGTGGCGACGCTGGGGCGTATTGCGTTTCGACATGACGGCTTAAGTTTCGATTCGAAAGATAACGGAAGCAATCAAAACCTATCGGCTGCAAATCGTCAAGCCGCCGAACATAAAAAAGACCGCTGGCTGCGGTCCTTTTTATTTTGAGCGTTGTGGATAACTCAGTCCTTCTTGATCTTCTCCGGTCGCTTCCAGCCATCGATGTTCCTCTGCCGTGCACGGCCGACGGCCAATTGCGCGTTATCCACATTCTGCGTGATGGTCGACCCGGCGGCGGTGGTTGCACCTGCCGAGATATCCACAGGCGCAACCAGCGAGTTATTGGAGCCAATGAACACGTCAGCGCCCAATACTGTCTTCCACTTGTTGGCGCCGTCGTAGTTGCAGGTGATGGTACCCGCCCCAATATTGGTGCGCGCGCCGATTTCGGCATCGCCCAGATAGGTCAGATGGCCGGCCTTTGCTCCTTCGCCCATGTGGGCATTTTTCAGTTCGACGAAGTTACCCACATGCGCACGCGCTTCAAGCACGGTGCCCGGACGCAGGCGCGCGAACGGACCGGCATCACTGCCTTCACCCAGCACCGCGCCCTCGATGTGAGAGTTGGCCTTGATCACCACACCTTTGCGCAGAGTGCTGTCCTTGATCACGCAATTCGGGCCGATGACCACGTCGTCTTCAATGACGACATTGCCTTCGAGGATCACGTTGATGTCGATCAGCACATCGCGACCAACGGTGACTTCGCCACGTACATCGAAACGCGCCGGGTCACGCAGGGTTACGCCTTGCGTCATCAAACGGCGGCCAGCGCGCAGCTGGTAATGACGCTCCAGTTCGGACAGCTGCTTACGATCGTTGGCGCCCTGCACTTCCATTGGATCGTGCGGTTGTTCAGTGGCCACGACCAGACCGTCGCTGACCGCCATTTCAATCACGTCGGTCAGGTAGTACTCGCCTTGGGCATTGTTGTTCGACAAGCGGCTCATCCAGTCGGCCAGACGATTGGCCGGCACGGCGAGGATGCCGGTGTTGCCTTCAGTAATTGCGCGCTGGGCTTCGCTGGCGTCTTTGTGCTCGACAATGGCCGCGACCTTGCCGTCGGCATCGCGCACGATTCGGCCATAACCGGTGGGGTCATCCAGCTCGACTGTCAGCAGACCCATCTGGCCCGGAACGACGTGCTTGAGCAGGCGTTGCAGGGTTTCGACTTCGATCAGCGGGACATCACCGTAGAGAATCAGCACGGTGTCGGCGGTTATGAACGGCACCGCTTGAGCAGTGGCGTGACCGGTACCCAGTTGCTTGTCCTGCAGGACGAAATTCAGGTCATCGGCCGCCAGGCGCTCGCGCACCACATCGGCACCGTGACCAATCACAACGTGGATGCGCTGTGGATCAAGTTGCCGCGCGCTGTGGATAACATGGCCCAACATAGAATTGCCGGCAATCGGATGCAACACTTTCGGTAGCGCCGAACGCATGCGAGTGCCTTGGCCGGCCGCGAGGATTACGATTTCGAGAGACATGACTGGCTACCAATCCTGGGTGGTCAGCAACTGCGACCGGGTTTTTGAAAGTCGGAAAAGAAAAAAGGGTAGCCGAGGCTACCCTTTTTTATCAATCGCACAACAAGTGGCTGACGGATTAACCGCCAAACTTCTTGCGGATCTGCTGGACGGTGCGCAGCTGAGCTGCAGCCTCGGCCAGACGTGCGGACGCAGCTCCGTAATCGAAATCTGCGCTCTTCTCATGCAGAGCAGCCTCGGCAGCCTTGAGAGCTGCTTGAGCCTGAGCTTCATCCAGGTCGGCGGCACGTTGCACGGTATCGGCAAGCACCTTGACCATGTTCGGCTGAACCTCGAGGAAACCACCGGAGATGTAGAACACCTCGGCTTCCCCGCCTTGCTTGATCAGGCGGATCGGACCTGGCTTCAGATTAGTGATCAGCGGCGCGTGACCCAGAGCGATACCAAGATCACCCAGTGCACCGTGCGCAATCACCATCTCGACCAGGCCGGAAAAGATTTCCCCTTCCGCGCTGACGATATCGCAATGGACTGTCATAGCCATCTGATTGCCTCAACCTAAATTAGCGCCCGTTGCCGGGCGCCGGGATTACAGTTTCTTGGCTTTCTCGATCGCTTCTTCGATGCCGCCAACCATGTAGAACGCTTGTTCTGGCAGGTGGTCGTAGTCACCGTTGAGGATGCCTTTGAAGCCAGCAATGGTGTCTTTCAGGGAAACGTACTTACCCGATGCACCGGTGAAGACTTCAGCCACGAAGAACGGCTGCGACAAGAAGCGCTGGATCTTACGAGCACGGTTTACCAACTGCTTGTCGGCTTCCGACAGCTCGTCCATACCCAGGATCGCGATGATGTCCTTCAGCTCTTTGTAACGTTGCAGAACGTACTGAACGCCGCGAGCGGTGTCGTAGTGGTCCTGGCCGATTACGTTCGGGTCCAGCTGGCGCGAAGTCGAATCCAGTGGATCTACCGCCGGGTAGATACCCAGGGAAGCGATGTCACGGGACAGAACGACGGTGGCGTCCAAGTGGGCGAAGGTGGTCGCTGGCGACGGGTCGGTCAAGTCGTCCGCAGGTACGTATACCGCTTGGATCGAGGTGATCGAACCTTCCTTGGTCGAAGTGATACGTTCTTGCAGAACGCCCATCTCTTCAGCCAGGGTCGGCTGGTAACCTACTGCCGAAGGCATACGGCCCAGCAGTGCGGATACTTCAGTACCGGCCAGGGTGTAACGATAGATGTTGTCGACGAACAGCAGAACGTCGTTACCTTCGTCACGGAACTTCTCGGCCATGGTCAGGCCGGTCAGTGCTACGCGCAGACGGTTACCCGGCGGCTCGTTCATCTGACCGTAAACCAGTGCCACTTTGTCCAGAACGTTGGAGTCCTTCATCTCGTGGTAGAAGTCGTTACCCTCACGAGTACGCTCACCCACACCGGCGAACACGGAATAACCGCTGTGCTCGATGGCGATGTTACGGATCAGTTCCATCATGTTTACGGTTTTGCCTACACCGGCACCACCGAACAGACCGACTTTACCGCCTTTGGCAAACGGGCAAACCAGGTCGATAACCTTGATGCCGGTTTCCAGCAGGTCGTTGCCGCCTGCCTGTTCAGCGAACGAAGGCGCAGGACGGTGAATGCCCCAACGCTCGTCGGTGTCGATCGGGCCAGCTTCGTCGATCGGGTTACCGAGGACGTCCATGATCCGGCCCAGGGTCGCTTTACCGACCGGTACGGAGATGGCTGCGCCAGAGTCGGTAACTTCCAGACCGCGCTTCAAGCCCTCGGTGGAACCCATCGCAATGGTGCGAACCACGCCGTCGCCCAGCTGTTGCTGAACTTCCAGAGTGGTTGCGGCCGCGCTTTGTACAGTCAGCGCGTTGTAGATGCTCGGTACGCTGTCGCGTGGAAATTCCACGTCGATAACGGCGCCGATGATTTGAACGATACGTCCGCTACTCATAGCTGGATCCTCTGAATATTTGAACCGTTAAACCGCGGCAGCGCCGCCGACGATTTCCGAGATCTCTTGGGTGATCGCAGCCTGACGCGCCTTGTTGTAGATCAGCTGCAAATCGCTGATCAAATCACCGGCGTTGTCGGTAGCGTTCTTCATCGCGATCATCCGCGCAGCTTGTTCAGCCGCGTTGTTCTCGACCACCGCCTGGTAGACCTGCGACTCGACGTAACGGACCATCAAGCCGTCAAGCAGCTCTTTGGCATCCGGTTCGTAGAGATAGTCCCAGTGGTGCTTGAGATCCTGATCCGGGGTAGCCACCAGTGGAATCAACTGCTCCACGGTAGGCTGTTGCGTCATGGTGTTGATGAACTTGTTGGACACCACGGACAGGCGGTCAATACGGCCGTCCAGGTAGGCATCCAGCATCACCTTGACGCTGCCGATCAGATCATTGATCGACGGCTCTTCACCCAGGTGGCTGATAGCTGCAACGACGTTACCGCCGAAGTTGCGGAAAAAGGCCGCACCCTTGCTACCAACGACACACAGATCAATCTCGACGCCGTTTTCGCGGTTTACCGCCATGTCCTTGACCAGGGCCTTGAACAGGTTGGTGTTCAAGCCGCCGCACAAACCACGGTCACTGCTCACGACGACATAACCAACGCGCTTGATTTCGCGGTCGATCATGAACGGGTGGCGGTATTCCGGGTTGGCGTTGGCCAGATGCCCAATTACCTGGCGGATACGCTCCGCATAAGGACGGCTAGCAGCCATGCGCATTTGTGCCTTGCGCATTTTGCTGACCGCCACTTTTTCCATGGCGCTGGTAATCTTTTGCGTGCTTTTGATGCTCGCAATCTTACTGCGAATCTCTTTTGCGCCTGCCATGTAACACCTATCAGGTTAGCAAGCGGGAGCCTCGCGGCTCCCGCTGCGGCTTACCAGGTTTGGGTGGCCTTGAACTTCTCGATACCGGCTTTCATGCCAGCGTCGATTTCGTCATTGAAGTCACCTTTAACGTTGATCTTGGCCATCAAATCGGCGTGATCGCGGTTGAAGAAAGCAATCAGCGCTTGTTCGAAGCTGCCGATCTTGGCGATTTCAATGTCAGTCAGGAACCCACGCTCAGCGGCATACAGCGACAGCGCCATGTCAGCGATCGACATTGGTGCGTATTGCTTCTGCTTCATCAGCTCGGTAACGCGCTGACCATGCTCAAGTTGCTTACGGGTCGCTTCGTCCAGGTCAGAAGCGAACTGGGCGAATGCCGCCAGTTCACGGTACTGAGCCAGAGCGGTACGGATACCACCGGACAGCTTCTTGATGATCTTGGTCTGAGCGGCACCACCCACACGGGATACCGAAACACCGGCGTTCACTGCAGGGCGGATGCCCGAGTTGAACATGGCCGATTCCAGGAAGATCTGACCGTCGGTGATGGAAATCACGTTGGTCGGAACGAACGCGGAAACGTCGCCCGCCTGGGTTTCGATGATCGGCAATGCGGTCAGGGAACCGGTTTTGCCGGTCACTGCGCCGTTGGTGAACTTCTCTACGTATTCTTCCGAAACGCGGGATGCGCGCTCCAGCAGACGGGAGTGGAGATAGAACACGTCGCCTGGGTAAGCTTCACGGCCTGGTGGACGGCGCAGCAGCAGGGAAATCTGGCGGTAAGCCACTGCTTGCTTGGACAGATCGTCATAAACGATCAGCGCGTCTTCACCGCGGTCGCGGAAGAATTCACCCATGGTGCAACCGGAGTACGGTGCCAGGAATTGCAGCGCAGGAGATTCCGAAGCACTGGCAGCCACGATGATCGTGTTGGCCAGGGCGCCGTTTTCTTCCAGCTTGCGAACCACGTTGGCGATGGTCGATTGTTTCTGACCGATGGCTACGTAGACGCAGAAAATGCCGCTGTCTTTCTGGTTGATGATCGCGTCGATCGCCAGAGCGGTTTTACCGATCTGACGGTCACCGATGATCAGCTCACGCTGGCCACGGCCGACAGGGATCATGGCATCGACAGCCTTGTAGCCAGTCTGTACAGGCTGGTCTACCGACTTACGCCAGATCACGCCCGGAGCAACTTTCTCGACCGCGTCGGTCTCGGTGTTGCCCAGTGGACCTTTGCCGTCAACTGGATTACCCAGTGCGTCGACTACGCGACCCAGCAGTTCCTTACCAACCGGAACTTCGAGGATGCGGCCGGTGCACTTGGCGCTCATGCCTTCAGCCAGAGACTGGTAGGAGCCCAATACAACGGCACCTACGGAGTCTTGCTCCAGGTTGAGAGCCATACCGTAGACGCCGCCCGGAAACTCGATCATCTCGCCGTACATGACGTCGGCCAGACCGTGAATCCGCACGATACCGTCAGATACGCTGACGACAGTGCCTTCGTTACGGGCTTGGGAGGTCACATCGAGCTTGTCGATGCGGCCCTTGATAATTTCACTTATTTCGGAAGGATTGAGTTGCTGCATTGCTCTGCTGCCCCTTCAAACTCAAGATTTCAATGCTTCGGCAAGTTTCGCGATTTTTCCGCGAATCGAGCCATCGATAACCAGGTCGCCGGCGCGGATCACGACACCACCAATCAAGGCAGCGTCCTCCGCAACTTGCAGGCGCACTTCCCGGTTGAGTCGTGCACTGAGAACCTTGGCGAGTTTGTCTTGCTGTTCTTGGTTCAATGCAAATGCACTGGTTACTTCAACGTCTACCGATTTCTCTTGTTCGGCCTTGTACAGGTCGAACAGAGCGGCGATCTCCGGCAGAAGCGGGAGACGGTCGTTTTCGGCAACGACGTTGATGAAGTTCTGTGCCTTGGCATCAAACTTGTCGCCGCACACGTCAATGAACGTGGCGGCCTTTTCTGCGCTCGTCAGTCGCGGGGCCTTGAGCACGCGCTGCATGGTGTCGTCTTGCGACACCGCTGCTGCCAGGCCGAGCATGGCTGACCAATTGGCCAGTTGCTGGTGGGCCTGAGCGTGCTCGAAGGCCGCCTTAGCGTAAGGTCGGGCCAACGTGGTCAGTTCTGCCATGATCGCCCTCGCTTAGATTTCAGCAGCCAGTTGGTTAACCAGCTCTGCGTGCGCGTTTTGATCGATTGTGGCACCCAGGATCTTCTCGGCGCCGCCGACAGCCAGCAAGCCCACTTGGGCACGCAGCTTGTCTTTGACACTGTTCAGTTCCTGTTCGATCTCGGCTTGAGCCTGAACCTTCACACGGTCAGCATCGACACGGGCCTTTTCAACGGCCTCTTCGACAATCTGGTTACCGCGTTTCTTGGCTTGCTCGATGATTTCAGCTGCCTGAGCTTTCGCTTCGCGCAGTTGCTGACCCGCTTTTTCTTGGGCCAACTCCAGGTCGCGAGCTGCACGGCTGGCAGCGTCCAGACCATCAGCGATCTTCTTTTGACGTTCGTGCAGAGCAGCGATGACCGGAGGCCATACATACTTCATGCAGAACAGTACAAAAATCAGGAACGCAACGGACTGGCCAATCAGGGTCGCATTAATGTTCACGCCAACACCTCGCAGTTACGTTGTCCATCACATCAAATTACTCGGAAGAATCCGGGTAATTAGCCAGCGATCTGACCAACGAACGGGTTCGCAAAGGTGAAGAACAGAGCGATACCAACACCGATCATGGTTACGGCGTCGAGCAGACCGGCAACGATGAACATTTTAACTTGCAGCATTGGAACCATTTCTGGCTGACGCGCTGCGCCTTCCAGGAACTTGCCGCCCAGCAGGCCGAAACCAATTGCGGTACCCAGTGCGCCCAGGCCGATCAACAGTGCAACAGCGATAGCGGTTAGACCAACTACAGTTTCCATCTTTCCTCCCGACTTTTACGTCGTATGGTTTAGGTTTTTTAGATTAAAGCGGTAAAACAAATCGTTTCAGGTGCCCTGTGAAGAGCCCCCTCCCGTTTGAGCGGGAAGGACATCAGACTAGTCGAGACTGGTCTTAATGGTTTTCTTCGTGCGCCATCGACAGGTAGACGATGGTCAGCATCATGAAGATGAACGCCTGCAGCGTGATGATCAGAATGTGGAACACAGCCCACGCCCACTGCAGAACAACGCCCAGGCCGCTCAGCCAGAGCAGGCCGCTGCCGAACATCACAGCGATCAGGATGAACACCAGCTCGCCGGCATACATGTTGCCGAACAGACGCAGAGCCAGAGAGATCGGCTTGGCGATCAGGGTCACGAATTCCAGCAGGAAGTTCACCGGGATCAGCAGAGCCTGAACGAAGATGTTCTTGCTGCCGAACGGGTGCAGGGTCAGCTCGCCGATGAAGCCGCCGAGACCCTTGACCTTGATGCTATAGAAAATGATCAGTGCGAAAACCGAGAACGCCATGCCCAGGGTCGCGTTCGGGTCGGTAGTCGACACGGCGCGGAACGGGATGTGGTGGTCGCCGGAAATCAGGATGGCCAGCTGAGGAATCCAGTCGACCGGTACCAAGTCGACGGCGTTCATCAGGAACACCCAGACGAAGATGGTCAGTGCCAGCGGTGCAATCACCGGGCTACGGCCATGGAAGCTGTCTTTCACGCTGCCATCGACGAATTCGACCAATACTTCAACGAAGTTCTGCAAAGCACCTGGCTGACCCGAAGTTGCCTTTTTTGCCGCCATGCGGAAAAGAAGAACGAAGATCAGACCCAGTGCGACCGACCAGCCGAGAGTATCGACGTGGAAAGCCCAGAAGCCCATTTCCTTGGCTTCTGCTGCGGTATGGGCAAAGCCCCAGCCGCCGTTGGGTAGCTGACCGAAGGTCAGGTTCTGCAAGTGGTGCTGGATATAGCCCGAAGCGGTTGTTTCTGCCATGGTTGCCTCAAACGCCCTAAGGTCTCGAAAGTCTTGTTCTCATCAGCAGGGGAGCGAACCAGCTGACTGACTGAGTCAGCACGAAGGCACCGAATACTGCGATCGGCGCCAGTGGCTTCACACCTGCAAACACCAGTGCAAAAAGCACTGCCGTCAAAATCAGTTTGCCTGCCTCGCCGGCATAAAAAGACCGGACGATGGACTGGGCTGCTCGGGCGCCGGAAAACCGAAATGCCTTGTGAGCGAAATAAACATTGGGCAGCAAGGCTATCAGGCCTCCGCAAAGTCCCGAGTATCCGGCAACGACTCCGTGCCATTGCCAGAGCGCCAAAGCAGCAATGAGCAAAATGACAAATTGAGCCATCAACACCGGAAAAACCGCCAGGCGATGGAACGGCAGGCGGTTTGGCTTGCGGGTTTCCATCACTATTGCTCTCCAATGGTCGGCTGCCAGAATTCAATAACTTGGCATAATTTGTGCCGACAAAATGCGCGCAGAGTATAGGGGCGGTTCTGCCCCTATTCAACTGTCAGGTAGTGATTTCCGACTGCGCGCTACATGAGGAAATGTTTCAGCGGATGTGTGCGAGCACACCTTGAAGCTCATCGAGGGAGTTGTAACCGATCACCAACTGCCCTTTTCCCTTCTTCCCGTGGCGAATCTGCACCGCAGAGCCTAGGCGCTCGGCCAGACGCTGTTCGAGCCGGGCGATATCCGGGTCGGGTTTGGCAGCCTCTACAGGCTCCGGTTTACCACTCAACCACTGGCGAACCAGTGCCTCAGTTTGGCGCACAGTCAGGCCGCGTGCGACAACATGTCGCGCCCCTTCCACCTGCTGATTGTCCGGTAGACCGAGCAATGCACGGGCATGACCCATTTCCAGGTCACCGTGGGAGAGCATGGTCTTGATGACTTCGGGCAGCGCAATAAGCCGCAACAGGTTAGCCACAGTGACGCGGGACTTACCCACAGCCTCGGCGACTTGCTGTTGAGTCAGCTGGAATTCCTGCTGCAAACGCTGCAGCGCTACCGCTTCTTCGATCGGATTGAGGTCTTCACGCTGGATGTTCTCGATCAGCGCAATGGCAATCGCGGTTTCATCCGGCACATCGCGAACCATAGCCGGGATGGTTTCCTGCCCGGCTTGCTGACTCGCGCGCCAGCGGCGCTCGCCGGCAATGATTTCAAAGCGGCCACCGCCAATCGGGCGCACCACGATCGGCTGCATCACTCCCTGGGCCTTGATCGATTGCGCCAGCTCTTCCAGCGCCTGCGGATCCATGTCCCGGCGTGGCTGATACTTACCGCGCTGCAACAGGTCTAGTGGCAGGTGCTGCAGCTCACGGCTGTCAGCCTGCGCCGCTTGTTCTTCCAGCGAGCTGACAGTCGGACCGCTCAGCAGTGCATCCAGTCCTCGTCCGAGACCTCGTTTCTTGACGGCCATGGGGATTCCTTAAGTTGGCTGAGCAGCGGCGATGCGTGAATTTTTGCGCTGACGGCGAACCATCTCGCCCGCCAGGGCCAGATAGGCCAGCGCGCCACGCGATTGCTTGTCGTAAGCCAGCGCCGGCATGCCGTAGCTCGGGGCTTCAGCCAGACGGATGTTGCGCGGGATCACCGTGTCGTACAGCTGCTCGCCGAAGTGTTCCTTGAGCTGCGCCGAAACATCGTTCATCAGGCTCAGGCGCGGGTCGTACATGGTCCGCAGCAAACCTTCGACTTTCAGGTTCGGGTTCAGCAGTTCGGCGATGCGCTTGATGTTATCCACAAGGTCGCTCAAACCTTCGAGCGCAAAGTATTCGCACTGCATGGGGATAATCACCCCGTCTGCAGCGACCAGTGCGTTCAGTGTGAGCATCGAAAGCGACGGCGGGCAGTCGATCAAAATGTAATCGTAGTTTTCACGGATCGGCGCCAGCGCGCTGCGCAGACGGCTTTCCTTCATCTGCATTTCCAGCAGAACCACTTCGGCGGCTGTCAGGTCGCGGTTGGCCGGCAGCAGTTGATAACCGCCGTGCTCGGAATAGTGCATGGCCTGGGCCAGATCGCATTCGCCGATCAACAGGTCATAGACCGAGTTTTCCAGGCCGTGTTTATCCACACCGCTACCCATGGTGGCGTTGCCCTGTGGATCGAGATCGATCAACAGCACCCGGCGCTTGGTCGCGACCAGGGATGCTGCGAGGTTGATGCAGGTGGTGGTCTTGCCCACACCACCCTTTTGGTTCGCTATCGCGAATACCTTAGCCATTCTTGCTTGTGTTCCCAATCATGCCGTGCGGCGCAGTATCAGCAGATGGCGTTGGCCTTGGCAACCGGGTACGGCCAGGGCGTGTTCGCTATCGAGTTTGAAGTCTGCCGGCAATGCTACCAGCTCATCGGCCGGATGAACGCCCTTCATTGCCAGCCAGCGTGTATCGGCATCGCCGAGGTGGCGAGTCCAGTTGGTGAAGTTCTCCATACTGCTGAACGCCCGGGAAATGATCCCGTTGAACGGCTGTGCAGGCTGGAACGCTTCGACGCGACTGTGGATAACTTGCAGGTTGTCCAGTTTTAGTTCGAGTTTGACCTGGGTCAGAAAGCGGGTTTTCTTGCCGTTGCTGTCCAGGCAGGTCACTTGCGAGTCCGGATACAGTATCGCCAGAGGGATCCCCGGCATGCCGCCGCCACTACCGACGTCCAGCCAGCGGCCGTTTTCGATGAACGACATCACACTCAGACTATCGAGCAAGTGGCGCGAAACCATCTCATCCGGATCGCGCACCGCCGTGAGGTTGTAGGCCTGGTTCCATTTGATCAACAGGGCCAGATAACCCAGCAGCAATTCGTGCTGGGTTTCCGTGAGATTGACACCGAGCTCGCGGGCTCCTGTGGATAACTCTTCGGCGTGTTGCGAAGTGACCTTAGAACTCAAGCGCTTTGCTCCAACTGACGGCCCGCGCCGCGTTTTTTCAAATGAATCATCAACAGCGAAATTGCTGCCGGGGTCACGCCCGGGATCCGCGAAGCCTGGCCCAGCGTCTCGGGACGAGTCGCGCCAAGCTTGCTCTGGATCTCCTTGGAGAGACCGGAAATATTGGTGTAATCGATATCCACAGGCAATTTCGTGTCTTCACTGGCGCGCAGACGGGCGATTTCGTCCTGTTGACGGTCGATGTAACCGGCGTACTTGGTCTTGATCTCGACCTGTTCAGCGACCTGCGGATCTTCGGCGCCGTTGCCGGTCACTTCGACCAGACCAGCGTAGTCGATTTCCGGACGACTCAAGAGATTGAGCAAGTTGTATTCGTGGGTCAGCGGTGTGCCGAATTTTTCCGCAATCGCATCGCCCTGCGGCGTGCCCGGGCGAACCCAGGTGCTTTTCAGGCGCTGCTCTTCAAGTTCGATGCTTTCGCGTTTCTTGCAGAAGGCCGCCCAACGCGCGTCATCGACCAGACCCAGTTCGCGACCTTTTTCGGTCAGACGCAGATCGGCGTTGTCCTCGCGCAGGATCAGGCGGTACTCGGCACGGGAAGTGAACATGCGGTACGGCTCTTGGGTACCGAGGGTGATCAAATCGTCGACCAACACGCCGATGTACGCTTCATCACGACGCGGGCACCAGGCTTCTTTGCCCTTGGCGCGCAGTGCGGCGTTGGTGCCAGCGAGCAAACCTTGCGCGCCCGCTTCTTCGTAACCGGTGGTGCCGTTGATCTGGCCTGCAAAGAACAGACCGCCGATGACTTTGGTCTCGAGGCTGTACTTCAGGTCGCGCGGATCGAAGTAGTCGTACTCGATTGCGTAACCCGGACGCACGATGTGCGCGTTTTCCATGCCGCGAATCGATTGCACGATCTGCAATTGCACATCGAACGGCAGGCTTGTGGATATCCCGTTCGGGTACAGCTCATGGGTGGTCAGGCCTTCGGGCTCGATGAACACCTGATGGCTTTCCTTGTCGGCAAAGCGGTGGATCTTGTCTTCGATGGACGGGCAGTAACGCGGGCCGATGCCTTCGATTTCACCGGCAGCGGAGTACATCGGCGAACGGTCGAGGTTCGCGGCGATGATTTCGTGGGTGCGGGCGTTGGTGTGGGTAATCCAGCAACTGACCTGGCGTGGATGCTGTTCTTTGTTGCCCATGAACGACATCACCGGGATCGGCGTATCGCCTGGCTGCTCGGTCATGACCGAGAAATCCACAGATTTGCCGTCGATACGTGGTGGCGTACCGGTTTTCAGGCGACCGACACGCAATGGTAGTTCGCGCAGACGATGTGCCAAGGCAATCGAGGGTGGATCGCCGGCACGACCGCCGGAAAAATTCTGCAAACCGATGTGGATAAGTCCGCCGAGGAACGTACCAGTGGTCAACACCACGGAATCGGCGAAGAAACGCAGACCCATCTGCGTAACGACACCGCGCACTTGTTCCTGCTCGACGATCAGGTCGTCAGCAGCTTGTTGAAATATCCACAGGTTCGGCTGGTTTTCCAGAATTTCGCGGACAGCGGCCTTGTAAAGAATACGGTCGGCTTGCGCACGGGTTGCACGTACGGCTGGGCCTTTGCGGCTGTTCAACACGCGAAACTGGATACCGCCCAGATCGGTCGCCATGGCCATCGCGCCGCCGAGGGCGTCGATTTCCTTGACCAGATGGCTTTTGCCAATGCCGCCGATGGCCGGGTTGCAACTCATGGCACCAAGGGTTTCCACGTTGTGCGTCAGCAGAAGGGTTTTTGCACCCATGCGTGCTGAGGCCAGTGCTGCCTCGGTACCGGCATGACCGCCGCCGATGACGATCACTTCAAAACGGGAAGGGAAATCCACCACGCACCTCGTGCCTGCTTAAGTAGGTAATTCAGGAATAGTTTGAGATCAGGTTTCTGGACCTGGTCGGCAAGTATAGGGACTTCGCCCTTCCTAAAGAACCCTTTGCACAAAATTTAACCAGCTGTGGAGAACTCGCGGTTAAAAGAATAAAAAAGAGAGAAATTTATAAAACCTTTGTTTTAAAGCTTATTCTTACTGCCCATGATTTCTGTGGATAGATCTCTACAGGCCTTTAAATTCAATATGTACAGCGTTTAAAAACCCTGTGGCCATATACCCATGAGGGTTTTGGATAACCGGTGTAAGCCTGTGGATGAGATGAGTGGTTATCCACAGGCTGGGTTATATTCAGTTTTCAAGCCCTGTTATCAACTGACCTCAGTGGCAGTTATTCACAGGGCTTAATCCACAGAAAACTGACGAATGCAGGAATGGCAGGCACGGAAAATCCGCTCAGGGAGAAAAAATCTGCCCGGCACTCGAGTAAGTTTTCAGAAACTGGAAGAGATGGCAGGTCGCGAATGGACCTGCCTTTGGATCACGCGGTGATTATTTGCCGATGCAGAAGCTGGAAAAGATCCGCCCCAGCAGATCATCAGAGCTGAAAGCCCCGGTGATTTCTCCGAGCGACTGCTGAGCCTGTCGCAGGTCTTCAGCCAATAGCTCGCCAGCCCCGGCCAGCGTCAGTTGCGCACGGCCGTGTTCCAGCGCCGCACTGGCGTGGCGCAAGGCCTCCAAATGCCGGCGGCGTGCGCTGAAGCTGCTTTCCGAGGTTTGCTCGTACCCCATGCAGGCTTTGAGATGGTCACGCAGGAGATCCAGTCCTTCACCGGCCGACTTTGCGCTTAGACTGATCGTCACATGGCCATCTTCACTGGTCTCCAGGACAATCGCTTCACCGGTCAGATCGGCTTTGTTGCGAATCAGCGTAACTTTCGCCGGATCCGGGCGGGTTTCAAGGAATTCCGGCCACAACGCAAACGGGTCCAGCGCTTCCGGAGCGGTGGCGTCGACAACCAGCAACACTCGGTCAGCTTCACCGATTGCCTTCAATGCCCGCTCGACGCCGATTTTTTCCACATGATCATCTGTATCACGCAAACCTGCAGTATCGACAACGTGCAGCGGCATGCCGTCGATGTGGATATGTTCGCGCAGGATATCCCGCGTGGTACCGGCAATCTCGGTTACGATGGCGGCTTCACGCCCCGCCAGCGCATTCAGCAAACTGGACTTGCCGGCATTCGGACGACCAGCAATCACTACGGTCATGCCGTCACGCAGTAACGCGCCCTGCCCGGCTTCGCGCAAGACGGTGGATAACTCGTCACGCACTTTGTCGAGCATGCTCAGCACGTGGCCATCGGCGAGGAAGTCGATTTCTTCTTCCGGGAAGTCGATGGCTGCTTCGACATAAATCCTCAAGCCGATCAGTTGTTCGGTGAGGTTATGCACACGCTGGGAAAACGCCCCCTGCAAAGAGCGCAAGGCATTGCGCGCAGCCTGTGCAGAACTGGCTTCGATCAGGTCGGCAATGGCTTCGGCCTGAGCCAGATCGAGTTTGTCATTGAGGAAGGCGCGTTCGCTGAATTCACCCGGACGGGCAAGACGGCAGCCCAGCTCCAGACAACGCTTGAGCAACATATCCAGAACAATCGGGCCGCCGTGGCCCTGTAACTCCAGCACATCTTCGCCAGTGAACGAGTTCGGCCCGGGGAAATACAGCGCCAGACCTTCATCCAGCACCTGCTGATCGTCACTGAAGAACGGGCCGTAGTGGGCAAACCGGGGTTTCAGCTCGCGGCCGCTGATGGCTTTGGCTGCAACACTGGCCAACGGCCCGGAAATACGGACGATGCCGACACCGCCGCGACCCTGGGCGGTGGCGACAGCTGCGATGGTTTCACGAGGTGCGCTCATAAACCGGTATCCAGACAAAAGTGGCAGATAGCAAAACGCCCCACTAGGGGGCGTTTTGAGTGGTGTTATCCACAGAGCAAGTTACGCCTCGGCTTTTTTCGTCGCCGCTTCGATCTTACGCGTGATGTACCACTGTTGTGCAATCGACAGGCAGTTGTTCACAACCCAGTACAGCACCAGACCTGCCGGGAACCACAGGAAGAAGAAGGTGAAGATGATTGGCATCATTTTCATGACCTTCGCCTGCATCGGATCCGGTGGAGTCGGGTTCAGCTGCTGCTGGATGAACATGGTTGCGCCCATGATGATCGGCAGAATGAAGAACGGATCCTTGATCGACAGGTCAGTGATCCACAGCATGAACGGCGCCTGGCGCATTTCCACGCTTTCCAGCAGAACCCAGTACAGCGACAGGAAAACCGGCATCTGCACGAGTATCGGCAAGCAGCCGCCCAGCGGATTGATCTTCTCTTTCTTGTACAGCTCCATCATGGCTTGCGACATTTTCTGCCGGTCATCGCCATGTTGCTCTTTCAGAGCAGCCAGTTTCGGCGCAACGGCACGCATGCGCGCCATCGATTTGTAGCTGGCGGCCGACAGAGGGAAGAAAAGCCCTTTGATCAGCATGGTCAGGAAGATGATCGACCAGCCCCAGTTACCCACAATCGCGTGGATGTGTTGCAACAACCAGAAGATTGGCTGGGCAATGAACCACAGGATGCCGTAGTCGACAGTCAATTCCAGACCTGGGGACAACTCTTTCAGCACAGCCTGGCTTTTCGGACCGGCGTACAGCACAGCGCTGGTTTCAACTTTGGCACCTGGAGCAGCGGTCAGAGTAGGACCGGTGTAACCGATGATGTAGTTGCCTTTGCTGTCTTTACGGGTCTGGACGATGTTGTTTTCGCCCTTCGCCGGAATCCACGCAGTCACGAAGTAGTGTTGCAGCCACGCTACCCAACCACCGGTGACGGTTTCTTTCAGTTGGGCCTTGTCCATGTCCTTCATGGACACTTTCTTGTACGGCTCCGAACTTGTCCACAGGGCGGCGCCCAGGTAAGTCGCGGTACCAGTAGCGGTTGTGGACGACGGATCGGCGCTGTTATCACGCTTCAACTGGGCGAACATCGCGCCATTCCAGGGCTGAGCGCTCTGGTTATCCACAATGTAGGAAACGGCTACGTCATACAGGCCGCGTTTCAGGGTGAAACGCTTGATGTAATTGACGCCGTCCCTGCTGAATTTCAGGTCAACGACGAGTTGATCCTGACCGTCAGCCAGTTGATAAGTCTTCTTCTCCGAAGAGTAAACCGGACGACCGGCCGGATTTGCGTCCGGGCCATTGGTACCGATCAGACCGCTTTGTGCCAGATAAACACGTTCGCCGCCGTTATCGAACAGCTGGAACGGAACATCAGGACGATCTTGACGACGTGGATACAAAGGCAAGGTCAGTTGAGCAACATCGCCACCTTGTGGATCGATCGCGAGATCGAGTACGTCGGTTTTGATCTGGATCAGATCCTTGCTGGCGGCCACCGGAGTTTCGGCAGGTGCACTGGTATCGCTAGCGGCGCGCGGAATATCGTCACTGGCGGCAGCATTATTGCCAGTGGCGGTGTCCGGCAAACCGGATGTAGTCGTACTGGAAGCAACATTCTGAGTCGGCAGGGCAGCCTGGCCATAGTCCTGGTTCCATTTAAGAACCATAACGTAGGACACGATTGCCAGGGCGACGATCAGGATCGTGCGTTTGATATCCATGATTACTCGGCCATCGAAGAAGAACGGGAGGTAGGGATAGGTGGAACCGGGTCATAACCACCGGGATTCCACGGATGACAGCGACCTAAACGACGAAAGGTCAGCCAGCCACCGCGCAGAAGGCCATGATTTTCGATGGCTTCATACGCGTAGCAAGAACAACTGGGGTAGAAACGACAGTGACTGGCCATCAAAGGACTAATGGCATAGCGATAAAACTGGATCGGAACGAGTGCCAGTTTACGCATCTGGACTGTCTACCCCTACAGTTTCGGTTTTGACTGCCGGAACGGGCTTGTTACGGGCCAGACGCTTCCAGAGTTTGCCGAAATGCTGAATCAATTCGGGGTTTTCTACATCACCCAAACCTTTGCGCGCGACGATAACGATGTCCCAGCCGACCAGTGAATCCTGGTGCAGACGGAACGATTCGCGCATCAGACGTTTGAGGCGATTGCGCTCAACGGAGAGCTTGACGCTCTTTTTCCCGATTACCAGCCCGAGACGGGGGTGATCGAGATCGTTGTTGCGTGCAAGGAGCAGGAGATTTTTCCCCGGAACCTTGCCGGTAGGGGAGTCAAAGACTGCCTTGAAATGCCGGGGAGTAAGCAGACGCTTGTCCCGACTGAAGTCCTGACTCACCTCCAGTACCGGATTATCAAACTGCCAGACGCGCACGACCTTTGGCGCGACGACGCGACAGGACTGCGCGGCCGTTCTTGGTAGCCATGCGAGCACGGAAACCGTGGGTACGAGCGCGTTTGATAGTGCTTGGTTGGAAAGTACGTTTCATGTCGTGTTACCTGGTTCGTCCACAACGGGCCGGAATGGCCCCCGTTTTAAGAGACCGGGGATTCTAGAGAAAGCAAGCCTTCAGGTCAATTTCCAACCAGCGTTTCCTTATAAATAGATCTGCAGAGCTTCTTTGGCTGAAAGCCTGTTCGCCATACATAAAAATAAAGAAGGGAATTATTTAAAGCTTTTCTGTAAAGCTTATAAAAGCTAGGCATGCCCTCATCTGTGGATAAGTGCCATGAGGCCTTATTCAACCTGATGTACAGAGAATGACAACTACAGTGGAAAACCGTGATCAGCCTGTGCTGCGCTATCGGATAACCTGTGTGTGGAAAGAGTGGTTATCCACAGGTGGGTTATCCACCGAGTTTCGCCCCCAGTTGTCCAGTGCCCTTAGAGGCGGTTATCCACAGAGCTTATTCACACACCGTTGGTCGCCTTTTTTCTGTTTAACGCATTGATAAATCATGGAGGCCGGGCAACCTGCATGTGGATAAGTGGACAGCTCGCCGCTACAATGGCCGCTTGTTTTTGCCTCACCGGCTTTCAACTTAGGGGATATCCGTGTCAGTGGAACTTTGGCAGCAGTGCGTGGAGCTTTTGCGCGAGGAGCTGCCTGCCCAACAATTCAACACCTGGATCCGTCCACTACAGGTCGAAGCCGAAGGCGACGAGTTGCGCGTCTACGCACCCAACCGTTTTGTACTGGACTGGGTCAACGAAAAGTACCTGGGACGCGTCCTTGAACTGCTGGATGAGCATGGCAACGGCATGGCGCCCTCGCTGTCCTTGTTAATAGGCAGCAAACGCAGCTCGGCACCGCGCGCTGCTCCGAATGCTCCGCTGGCTGCTGCACAGGCTTCCCAGATTCAGGCAAACGCTGCTCCGGCCAACTCGCCGGCACCGGCTCCGACGCCCACTCCGGCCAAGCGTTCTACGCAGAAAACCGCCGAAGTCAGCGAAGAGCCGTCGCGCGACAGCTTTGACCCGATGGCCGGCGCCGCTTCGCAACAGGCTCCGGTTCGTGCTGAACAACGCACCGTGCAGGTTGAAGGCGCGCTCAAGCACACCAGTTATCTGAACCGTACGTTCACCTTTGAAAACTTCGTCGAAGGTAAATCCAACCAGCTCGCCCGCGCGGCTGCCTGGCAAGTGGCGGATAACCCAAAGCACGGCTACAACCCGCTCTTCCTTTATGGTGGCGTCGGCCTGGGTAAAACTCACTTGATGCACGCGGTGGGTAACCATCTATTAAAGAAGAACCCGAATGCCAAGGTCGTGTACCTGCATTCCGAGCGGTTTGTGGCCGACATGGTCAAGGCGCTGCAGCTGAACGCGATCAACGAGTTCAAACGCTTCTACCGTTCGGTGGATGCTTTGCTGATCGACGATATTCAGTTCTTCGCCCGCAAAGAGCGTTCGCAGGAAGAGTTTTTCCACACCTTCAACGCCCTGCTTGAAGGTGGTCAGCAGGTCATTCTCACCAGTGACCGCTACCCGAAAGAAATCGAAGGCCTTGAAGAGCGCCTGAAATCCCGCTTCGGCTGGGGCCTGACGGTTGCCGTCGAGCCGCCGGAACTGGAAACCCGCGTCGCGATCTTGATGAAGAAGGCCGACCAGGCCAAAGTCGAGTTGCCACACGACGCGGCATTCTTTATTGCCCAGCGTATTCGCTCCAACGTCCGTGAGCTGGAAGGCGCGCTGAAACGCGTGATCGCCCACTCGCACTTCATGGGCCGCGACATCACCATCGAGTTGATTCGCGAATCCCTGAAAGACCTGTTGGCGCTGCAGGACAAACTGGTCTCTGTGGATAACATTCAGCGCACCGTCGCCGAGTACTACAAGATCAAGATCTCGGATTTGCTGTCCAAGCGCCGTTCGCGCTCGGTGGCCCGTCCGCGTCAGGTGGCCATGGCGTTGTCCAAGGAACTGACCAACCACAGCCTGCCGGAAATCGGCGATGTGTTTGGCGGCCGCGACCACACGACCGTGTTGCACGCCTGCCGCAAGATCAACGAACTTAAGGAATCCGACGCGGACATCCGCGAGGACTACAAGAACCTGCTGCGTACACTGACCACTTGATGAACACCAGCGCAGCTTATTAAGGCAAGGGACTAGACCATGCATTTCACCATTCAACGCGAAGCCCTGTTGAAACCCCTGCAACTGGTCGCAGGCGTCGTCGAGCGCCGACAGACCTTGCCGGTACTCTCCAACGTGCTACTGGTTGTCGAAGGCCAGCAACTGTCGCTGACCGGTACCGACCTCGAAGTCGAACTGGTCGGTCGTGTGCAACTCGAAGAGCCGGCTGAAACAGGCTCCATCACCGTGCCTGCGCGCAAGCTGATGGACATCTGCAAAAGCCTGCCCAACGATGCGCTGATCGACATCAAGGTCGACGAGCAGAAGCTGGTGGTGAAGGCCGGTCGTAGCCGTTTCACCCTGTCCACTTTGCCAGCCAACGATTTCCCGACCGTTGAAGAAGGCCCGGGTTCGCTGACCTGCAGCCTGGAGCAAAGCAAACTGCGTCGCCTGATCGAACGCACCAGCTTCGCCATGGCCCAGCAAGACGTGCGTTATTACCTCAACGGCATGCTGCTGGAAGTTTCCGAAGGCATCATCCGCGCTGTGGCCACCGACGGTCACCGTCTGGCGATGTGCTCGATGAAAGCCGATATCGGCCAGCCGGATCGCCATCAGGTGATCGTGCCGCGCAAAGGTATTCTCGAACTGGCGCGTTTGCTCACCGAGCCGGATGGCAATGTCAGCATCGTACTGGGTCAGCACCACATCCGTGCCACCACCGGCGAGTTCACCTTCACTTCGAAACTGGTCGACGGCAAGTTCCCGGACTACGAGCGCGTGCTGCCGAAGGGCGGTGACAAGCTGGTTCTCGGCGATCGCCAGGCCCTGCGTGAAGCGTTCAGCCGTACCGCGATTCTGTCCAACGAGAAGTACCGTGGTATCCGTCTGCAACTGGCCAGCGGTCAGTTGAAGATCCAGGCCAACAACCCGGAGCAGGAAGAAGCGGAAGAGGAAGTGGGCGTCGAGTACAACGGCGGCTCCCTGGAAATCGGCTTCAACGTCAGCTATCTGCTCGATGTGCTGGGCGTGATGACCACCGAGCAGGTTCGTCTGATCCTGTCCGACTCCAACAGCAGTGCGCTGGTGCAGGAGTCCGACAACGACGATTCGGCTTACGTTGTCATGCCGATGCGTCTGTAATCAGCTGACCCTGGATGTCCTTAAGTCGTGTTTCGGTCACCGCGGTGCGTAATCTGCACCCGGTGACCTTCTCCCCCTCCCCCCGAATCAACATTCTTTACGGCGCCAACGGCAGCGGCAAAACCAGTGTTCTGGAAGCCATTCATCTGCTGGGGCTTGCCCGTTCGTTTCGCAGCACGCGGCTGTTGCCGGTCATCCAGTACGAACAACTCGCCTGTACCGTGTTCGGCCAGGTCGAGTTGGCCGAGGGGGGCCACAGTGCATTGGGGATATCTCGCGACCGTCAGGGCGAGTTCCAGATTCGCATCGATGGTCAGAACGCCCGTAGTGCGGCACAACTGGCGGAGATCCTGCCGCTGCAGTTGATCAACCCGGACAGTTTCCGCCTGCTGGAAGGTGCACCGAAGATTCGCCGGCAGTTTCTCGATTGGGGCGTGTTCCACGTCGAGCCACGATTTATGGCCACCTGGCAGCGTTTGCAGAAGGCCTTGCGCCAGAGAAACTCCTGGCTGCGGCATGGTACACTTGACGCCGTTTCGCAAGCGGTTTGGGACAGGGAACTGTGCCAGGCCAGCGCTGAAATCGATGAATACCGCCGCGCTTACATCAAAGCCTTGAAACCAGTCTTTGAACAAACCTTGAGCGAACTGGTTGAGCTCGAAGGTTTGACGCTCAGCTATTACCGAGGCTGGGACAAGGACCGGGAATTGAGCGCCGTACTTGCCGGGTCCCTGCAACGGGATCAGCAAATGGGCCATACCCAGGCCGGACCGCAACGTGCTGATTTGCGTCTTAGATTGGGCGCTCACAATGCCGCGGACATTTTGTCCCGGGGTCAGCAGAAGTTGGTGGTCTGTGCATTGCGGATTGCCCAGGGGCATCTGGTCAGCCAGGCCCGACGCGGTCAGTGTATTTATCTGGTGGATGACTTGCCGTCCGAACTGGACGAGAGCCACCGTCGCGCGCTGTGCCGCTTGCTGGAAGACTTACGCTGCCAGGTGTTCATCACCTGTGTAGATCACGAATTATTGAGGGAAGGCTGGCAGACGGAAACGCCAGTCGCTCTGTTCCACGTGGAACAGGGCCGTATCACCCAGACCCACGACCATCGGGAGTGAAGGCATTGAGCGAAGAAAATACGTACGACTCAACGAGCATTAAAGTGCTGAAAGGCCTGGATGCCGTACGCAAACGTCCCGGTATGTACATTGGTGACACCGACGATGGCAGCGGTCTGCACCACATGGTGTTCGAGGTGGTCGACAACTCGATCGACGAAGCCCTCGCCGGCCACTGCGACGACATCAGCATCATCATCCACCCGGATGAGTCCATCACCGTCAAAGACAACGGCCGTGGCATCCCGGTAGACGTGCACAAAGAGGAAGGCGTTTCCGCCGCCGAGGTCATCATGACTGTCCTCCACGCTGGCGGTAAGTTCGACGATAACTCCTACAAGGTATCCGGCGGTCTGCACGGTGTAGGTGTTTCGGTAGTGAACGCGCTGTCCGAAGAACTGGTACTGACTGTTCGCCGCAGTGGCAAGATCTGGGAACAGACTTACGTCCACGGTGTGCCTCAGGCTCCGATGGCAATCGTTGGCGACAGCGAAACCACGGGTACCCAGATTCACTTCAAGGCTTCCAGCGAAACCTTCAAGAATATTCACTTCAGCTGGGACATCCTCGCCAAGCGCATTCGTGAACTGTCCTTCCTCAACTCCGGTGTCGGTATCGTCCTCAAGGATGAGCGCAGCGGCAAGGAAGAGCTGTTCAAGTACGAAGGCGGTCTGCGTGCGTTCGTTGAATACCTGAACACCAACAAGACTGCGGTCAACCAGGTGTTCCACTTCAACATCCAGCGTGAAGACGGCATCGGCGTGGAAATCGCCCTGCAGTGGAACGACAGCTTCAACGAGAACCTGTTGTGCTTCACCAACAACATCCCGCAGCGCGACGGCGGTACCCACCTGGTGGGCTTCCGTTCGGCACTGACGCGTAACCTGAACAACTACATCGAGCAGGAAGGTCTGGCGAAGAAGCACAAAGTCGCCACCACCGGTGACGATGCCCGTGAAGGCCTGACCGCGATCATCTCGGTGAAAGTGCCGGATCCGAAGTTCAGCTCGCAGACCAAAGACAAGCTGGTGTCTTCCGAAGTGAAGACTGCGGTCGAGCAGGAGATGGGCAAGTACTTCTCCGACTTCCTGCTGGAAAACCCGAACGAAGCCAAGCTGGTTGTCGGCAAGATGATCGACGCCGCCCGTGCCCGCGAAGCCGCGCGTAAAGCCCGTGAGATGACCCGCCGCAAAGGCGCGCTGGACATCGCCGGCCTGCCGGGCAAGCTCGCTGACTGCCAGGAAAAAGACCCGGCACTGTCCGAACTGTACCTCGTGGAAGGTGACTCCGCGGGCGGCTCTGCCAAGCAGGGACGTAACCGCAAGACCCAGGCGATCCTGCCGCTGAAGGGCAAGATCCTCAACGTCGAGAAAGCACGTTTCGACAAGATGATCTCGTCCCAGGAAGTGGGTACGCTGATTACCGCGCTGGGCTGCGGCATCGGCCGCGAAGAGTACAACATCGACAAACTGCGTTATCACAACATCATCATCATGACCGATGCTGACGTCGACGGTTCGCACATCCGTACTCTGCTGCTGACCTTCTTCTTCCGTCAGCTGCCGGAGCTGATCGAGCGTGGCTACATCTACATCGCCCAGCCGCCGCTGTACAAGGTCAAGAAAGGCAAGCAAGAGCAATACATCAAAGACGACGACGCCATGGAAGAGTACATGACGCAGTCGGCTCTGGAAGATGCGAGCCTGCACCTGAACGAAGAGGCTCCGGGCATTTCCGGTGAAGCGCTGGAACGTCTGGTGAACGACTTCCGCATGGTGATGAAGACCCTCAAGCGTCTGTCGCGCCTGTACCCGCAGGAGCTGACCGAGCACTTCATCTACCTGCCGGCCGTGAGCCTGGAAATGCTCGGCGACCATGCCAAGATGCAAGACTGGCTGGCCCAGTACGAAGTCCGCTTGCGCACCAACGAGAAGTCCGGCCTGGTCTACAAGGCCAGCCTGCGTGAAGATCGTGAACGTGGCGTGTGGCTACCCGAGGTCGAACTGATCTCCCACGGCCTGTCGAACTACGTCACCTTCAACCGCGACTTCTTCGGCAGCAACGACTACAAAACCGTCGTCACCCTCGGCGCTCAACTGAGCACCCTGCTCGACGAAGGCGCGTACATCCAGCGTGGCGAGCGCAAGAAAGCGGTCACCGAGTTCAAGGAAGCCCTGGACTGGCTGATGGCGGAAAGCACCAAGCGCCACACCATCCAGCGATACAAAGGTCTGGGCGAAATGAACCCGGATCAGCTGTGGGAAACCACCATGGACCCAAGCGTGCGCCGCATGCTGAAAGTCACCATCGAAGACGCCATTGGCGCAGACCAGATCTTCAACACCCTTATGGGTGATGCGGTCGAACCTCGCCGTGACTTCATCGAGAGCAATGCGCTGGCGGTTTCCAACCTGGATTTCTGATCCCGGTCAGCGCCCACGAAAAGGCCAACGCACAAGCGTTGGCCTTTTTTAATACCTGCGTTTCACTCCCCCGCCGCCACACTTTCCAACCGATAACCATATCCGTAAATCGTCAGCAACTGCCAACCCCGATCCGCCGTCAGCCCCAGCTTGTTGCGCAGGCGATAGATATGCGTATCCAGTGGCCTGGACGAGGCGACTTCTTCGTGTGGCCAGAAGCGCTCATACAGATATTCCCGCGACAGCGGCCGGCCGAGGTTGCTGAACAGACAGCGCGCCAGGCGATATTCACGTTCGGTCATGATGATCGCCTTGCCCTCGCGCGTGACGCTCAGTTCGGCATCATCAAACGTCAGATCATTAAAGCTCAGCACTTCAGTCGCAGCCGTTCGTGGCTGACTGTGTCGACGCAATACTGCAGCCACCCGCGCCTTCAGCTCATTCGGTCGAAACGGCTTGCTCACATAATCATCGGCCCCCGCATTTAACGCCTGAACAATATCGCTCTCGCCATCGCGACTGGTGAGCATGATCGCCGCCGGTGGTGCGTCCATGTGTTCGCGGGTCCAGCGCAGCAACGCCAGGCCGGTGAGGTCGGGCAATTGCCAGTCGAGGATCAGCAGGTCGAAGGTTTCCCGGCGCAGTTGCCGCAGCAGGTCTTCACCGCGCTCGAAGCTGTGCAGTGACCAGGGTTGTTCACCGGCTTCGGCCATCTGTTGCAGGGTTTGCTCGACCCGGCGCAGTTCGGCGGGTTCGTCGTCCAGTATCGCAACGCGCATACGCGATCATTCCTTGTTGCTTGGGCAGTTGGCCGACAACCTTAGTCGCTCGGCCTTAGCGATGAAAGTAAGCGGCCCGACGTTGGTCGGCGTCCGCTATGATTCTTCGGGTCTTTCCTCAGACCTTTGGCTCATGAAACCATTCACCCCACCCTGCCCACTTTTCCCATGACTGACCGCAGACGGCATGAAAGCCGGGAGCCGAGTCAGGTGCAGCGATTGTTTCGGCGATTGGTGCGCGAGTGGTTGTGGATAAGTCTAGTGCTGTTGCCGCTGACTGCGCTGTTGTCGTATCGCGCGCAGATCAATTTGCATGACCCGTCGCCGGGACTGGACTCGCTGCTGTCAGTGGTGCTGGTGGCTGGCGTACTTGGCCTGTTGTTGTGGCGCCCGCGATGGGCGCTTTGGGTCACGCTGGTCGGCATGGCTTGCGTGCTGCTCACCAGTGCCGGCCTCGCGGAGATGCGGCGCTGGTGGTCGCCGACGCCAGCCGTGCTGGGCATGCTGTTCGGTTATCTGATCTGGAACTGGCGGCGCCTCAGCGTCGTGCTGACCTACTTCGGCTGGGAACTGGCGCGACTGGATAACGAGCCGAAGGTTTTTCCCGAGCGTCGCCGTGCACAGTTCACCGGCGCGGATCGTTTGCAGGGGCAAATCATGGCGCTTGAACAAGCCATGAGCCGCACCCGCGATACCCGACGGTTCATTGCCGATGGCTTGGAATATCTGCCAGTCGCCACGCTGATCAGTGATCCCCGAGGGCAGATCCTGCTGGGCAATCGCAAGGCTCGCCAGTTATTCGCTAAACCGTTGGTGGGCGATGACGTTCTCGATCAACTGGCGGGGCTCGGCTATCCGGAGTTGTCCACAGATATTCGGCCAGCGCTGTCGGAACTGCCGTTGCTGGAGTTTCGCGACCTCAAGGAACGCAGCCTGCGCCTGGAGCGCGCGGCGTTGCTGCCAGTGGATGGCGACATGCCGATCGGCTGGCTGCTGAGCCTGACCGACCTCAGCGCCGAGCGCGCTGCCGAAGAACAGCGTGCGGTCTTGCTGCGGTTTCTTTCTCATGACCTGCGTGCACCCCATTCGGCGATCCTCGCCCTGCTCGACGTCCACCGAAATCAAGCCGGGGTTGATTCACCCTTGTTCGAGCAGATCGAACGGCAGGTGCGTCGGGCGCTGGATCTCACTGATGGGTTTGTTTTGCTGGCCAGAGCCGAATCCGAGGCCTACCGGTTTCAGCCGACACTGTTCGCAATGCTGGTGATGGATGTAGTGGATCAAGCCTTGCCCATCGCCCAGCAAAAGCGCATCGAATTGCTCAGCGACATGGATGAACAATCCCAGGAACGTCTGGTATCAGCCGATCAGGGCCTGCTGACCCGGGCGCTGTTCAACCTCTTGGAAAACGCGATCAAGTACAGCCCGGAAGGCACCACTATTGGCTTGAATGTGAGTTGTCACGAGGGCTGGTTGCGTTGCCGGTTGTTTGATCAGGGCAAGGGTATCGCCCCGCAGGAACTGCCTGATTTGTTCAGCCAGTACCGACGGTTCTCTTCGGCCCTGGGCATCGATGGCGTAGGCCTGGGACTGTCGATGGTCAAAGCCGTGGTTGATCGCCATGGCGGTCGGATCGAATGCCACAGCGTGGTTGATCAAGGCACCACGTTTATCCTCGAAATACCTTTGCTCGAGGAATGAACAGGCACAAAAAAACCGGCTATATGAGCCGGTTTTTTTACATCCAATAAAAACTTATGCACGTTTTTCGAGGTTTTATGAGCTTGAGAAATATATAAGTAAATCAATCACTTAATCTAAAGATTCAGGCCTTTTCAACAAAACCGTACACAGGTTATCCACAAAATCTCAGACAGCCACTTGATCACTTGCCGCCGGAGCTTGCGGAGCCGGTGGCAGTGAACCCATTGCTCGCTGAGCCTGCTCGTTCCAGGCCTGCACCCGGTCATTCAGATCAGCGATGGCGCGAGGGCCAGTGCCTTCGGCATACATCGGTTCACCGATGACTACAGTGATCACCCCAGACGTCTTGCCCCACCCGATTTTCGGCCAGAACTTGCCGGCATTGTGTGCAATTGGCAGTACCGGAAGCGCCGCATTCACCGCCAACGCGCTGCCGCTGCGGGAGAACTTGCCGATGGTGCCGTGAGGAACGCGGGTGCCTTCCGGGAAGATCAGCACCCAGACGTTGTCCTTGAGCAGCTCATCGCCTTTCGCGGCGACTTGCTTGAGCGCAGCTTTCGGGTTGTCGCGATCAATCGCGATCGGCCGCAGCATGGCCATGGCCCAGCCGAAGAACGGCACGTAGAGCAATTCGCGTTTGAGCACCTGGCTCAACGGCGAGAAATAAGCGGAGAGAAAGAACGTCTCCCAAGTGCTCTGGTGGTTCGACTGAATCACGCAGGGCCGGTCAGGCACGTTTTCCGCACCTTTTACTTCGTAACGGATACCGAGAAACACCTTGGTCAACCACAAGGCGCAACGGCACCAGTACACGTTGATAAAACGATAACGCGCCTTGAATGGCAGAAACGGCGCGATAAAAAAACTCAAGCTGCACCACAGCAGGGAAGTGGTGCCCAGCAGCAGGTAAAAGAGAAAAATTCTGATGGCCCGCAGTATCGACATAGTGACGTTTACCGTTACGGGGCAATGCCCGAGTGTTCAAGCGCACTCCCGATCAATCCCTGGTCAGGAACTTCAGAAGTACTCTAGTTGTGGATAAGTTCTGCGGCAATCGCCGCCAGATCGTCAAAAATCAGAGTGCCAACCGGCAGGGTTTTGCCCTGAGTCTTTGCGCCTTTCCCGGTCTTCACCAAAACTGGCTGTGAATCGACGGCTTTGGCGGCCTCCAGGTCACCAAGGCTGTCGCCGACGAACCAGACATTCGTCAGCGCCACGTTGTAATGCTGCGCGATGGTTTTCAACATCCCCGGTTTCGGCTTGCGGCAATCACAACCCTCGTCCGGCCCATGCGGGCAATACACGATCAGCCCGACTTCACCGCCCTGCTCCGCCACCAGTTCGCGCAGGCGCGCGTGCATGGCTTCGAGGGTGGCGAGGTCGTAGTAGCCGCGAGCAATGCCCGACTGGTTGGTGGCGACCGCCACCGTCCAGCCGGCCTTGCTCAACTGCGCAATCGCTTCGATCGAGCCGGGGAGCGGAATCCACTCTTCCACCGACTTGATGTAAGCGTCGGAGTCGTAATTGATCACTCCGTCCCGATCGAGAATCAGCAGTTTCAACAGCAATCCCTCAACCCAGCAGCGAAATGTCGGCAACACCGAGGAACAGGCCACGCAGACGCGCCAGCAGCGCGTAACGGTTGGCCCGCACATTGGCATCTTCGGCATTGACCATCACCGCGTCGAAGAACGCGTCGACCGGCTCGCGCAGAGCCGCCAGGCGTGCCAGCGACTCGTTGTACTGACGCGCTGCCGCCATCGGCTGCACAGCCTGATCCGCTTGCTGGATCGCCGAGTACAGCGAGAACTCGTTGGCGTTGTCGAAGTACTTGGCCTGAACGTCGGTCGGCACGGAGCCTTCGACTTTGCTCAGCAGGTTCGACACACGCTTGTTCACCGCCGCCAGCGCTGCCGCCTCCGGCAGTTTGCGGAAGGCCTGAACCGCTTGCACACGCTGGTCGAAGTCCAGCGCCGAACCTGGTTTCAGGGCACGAACCGACAGGTAAGTGGCGACATCGACGCCTTCGTCTTCGTAACGTGCACGCAGACGGTCGAAGATGAACTCCAGCACCGCGTCGTTCAGGCCGGCAGCCTTGACCTTGGCACCGAACGCATTCACGGCGAACGCAACGGCGTCGTTCAGGTCCAGATCGAGTTTCTTCTCGATCAGGATGCGCAGCACACCGAGTGCCGCACGGCGCAGGGCATACGGGTCTTTGCTGCCGGTCGGCAGCATGCCGATGCCGAAGATGCCGACCAGGGTGTCGAGCTTGTCGGCGATGGCCACGGCCGCACCGGTCAGGGTGGCAGGCAGTTCAGCGCCGGCACCGCGCGGCATGTACTGCTCGTTCAGCGCCAGAGCGACGTCTTCCGGCTCGCCGTCATTGAGGGCGTAGTAGTAACCGGCGACACCTTGCATCTCCGGGAACTCGCCGACCATTTCGGTGGCCAGGTCGCACTTGGACAGCAGGCCTGCGCGGGCAGCCCACGAAGCGTTGCCGCCGATGCGTGCGGCGATGTACGCGGCCAGTTTCGATACGCGCTCGGCCTTGTCGTAGACGCTGCCGAGTTTTTCCTGGAACACCACGTTCTGCAGGCGATCGTTGAACGCTTCGAGCTTCTGCTTCTTGTCCTGCTTGAAGAAGAATTCGGCGTCGGTCAGACGTGGGCGAACCACCTTCTCGTTACCGTCGATGATCTGCTGGGGGTCTTTGGATTCGATGTTGGCCACGGTGATGAAACGTGGCAGCAACTTGCCGTCGGCATCCAGCAGGCAGAAGTACTTCTGGTTGTCCTGCATGGTGGTGATCAATGCTTCTTGCGGCACGTCGAGGAAACGCTCCTCGAACGAGCACACCAGCGGCACCGGCCATTCGACCAGCGCGGTCACTTCGTCGAGCAGCGCCGGCGGCACGATCGCGGTGCCTTCCTGACGGGTCGCCAGCTCTTCGGTGCGCTTGCTGATGATCTCGCGACGCTCGTTGGCATCGGCCAGTACATAAGCGGCACGCAGGTCGGAGAGGTAGCTCGACGGCGAACCGATGCGCACGCTTTCCGGGTGATGGAAACGATGACCACGGGAATCACGGCCAGCCTTCTGCGCGAGGATCGTGCAGTCGATGACCTGGTCGCCGAGCAGCATCACCAGCCATTGGGTCGGACGCACGAACTCTTCCTTGCGCGCACCCCAACGCATGCGTTTCGGGATCGGCAGGTCGTTCAGCGAATCTTCAACGATGGTCGGCAGCAGGCTGGCGGTCGGCTTGCCGGCGATGTTCTGGCTGTAGCGCAGTTTCGGACCGCTCTGGTCGATTTCGCTCAGCTCGACGCCGCACTTCTTGGCAAAGCCCAGTGCCGCTTGGGTCGGGTTGCCTTCAGCGTCGAATGCCGCCTGACGTGGCGGCCCGTCGAGGTTGATGCTGCGATCCGGCTGCTGGGTGGCCAGCGCGGTGATCAGCACAGCCAGACGACGCGGCGCGGCATAGACGGTTTTGGTCTCGTAGCTCAGGCCAGCGGCTTGCAGGCCTTTGTCGATACCGGCGAGGAACGCTTCAGCCAGGGTGTTCAGGGCTTTGGGTGGCAGTTCTTCGGTGCCCAGTTCAACCAGAAAATCTTGCGCACTCATTGTGCTGCCTCCAGCTTGGCCAGTACTTCGTCACGCAGGTCCGGGGTCGCCATCGGGAAGCCCAGCTTGGCGCGAGCCAGCAGGTAGGCTTGGGCGACGGAACGCGCCAGCGTGCGAACGCGCAGAATGTATTGCTGACGCGCGGTCACCGAGATCGCCCGGCGTGCATCCAGCAGGTTGAAGGTGTGCGAGGCCTTCAGAACCATTTCATAGCTCGGCAACGGCAGCGGCTGGTCGAGTTCGATCAGGCGCTTGGCTTCGCTTTCATAGAAGTCGAACAGTTCGAACAGCTTGTCGACGTTGGCGTGTTCGAAGTTGTAAGTGGACTGCTCCACTTCGTTCTGGTGGAACACGTCGCCGTAGGTGACTTTGCCCATCGGGCCGTCAGCCCAGACCAGGTCGTAGACCGAATCCACGCCCTGCAGGTACATGGCCAGACGCTCGAGACCGTAGGTGATCTCGCCGGTTACCGGGTAGCACTCGATGCCGCCCGCCTGCTGGAAGTAAGTGAACTGCGTCACCTCCATACCGTTGAGCCAGACTTCCCAGCCCAGACCCCAGGCGCCGAGGGTCGGCGATTCCCAGTTGTCTTCGACGAAGCGGATGTCATGGACCAGCGGGTTCAGGCCGACATGCTTGAGGGAGCCCAGGTACAGTTCCTGGAAGTTGTCCGGGTTCGGCTTCAGGACTACCTGGAACTGGTAGTAGTGCTGCAGACGGTTCGGGTTTTCGCCGTAACGGCCGTCAGTCGGACGGCGGCTTGGCTGTACGTAAGCGGCGTTCCAGGTTTCCGGGCCGATGGCACGCAGGAATGTCGCGGTGTGGAAAGTGCCGGCGCCTACTTCCATATCGTAGGGCTGAAGTACCACACAACCTTGCTCGGCCCAGTATTGCTGGAGCGCGAGGATCAAGTCTTGGAAGGTACGCACGGCTGGCGTAGGCTGGCTCACGAAATTCACCTGTTTCTTGGGCTGCGATTTAAAGAGCGGGAGTATACCCGATTCAGTCGCACCTCCACCCCCTGGAGCCTTATGCCACGCTGCTTTTGGTGTACCGAAGATCCGCTGTACATGGCTTATCACGATCAGGAGTGGGGCACGCCGCTACGCGATGCGCAGGGTTTGTTCGAGTTGCTTTTGCTCGAAGGGTTCCAGGCCGGGCTGTCGTGGATCACCGTACTGCGTAAACGCGAGCGTTATCGCGAGGTGTTGTTCGGCTTCGACGTACAGCGCGTGGCGCAGATGAGCGACGCTGAAATCGACGAATTGATGCTCGATCCGGGGATCATCCGCAACCGCCTCAAACTCAATGCCGCCCGGCGTAATGCCCAGGCTTGGCTGGCCCTGGAGGATCCGGTGGCGTTCCTCTGGTCGTTCGTTAATGACCAACCGATCATCAATCACTTCAAGGATCGCAGCGAAGTGCCGGCGATCACCCCAGAAGCGCTGGCGATGAGCAAAGCCCTGAAAAAGGCCGGATTCACGTTCGTCGGCCCGACCATTTGCTACGCGCTAATGCAGGCCTCGGGCATGGTCATGGATCACACTCAGGACTGCGACCGCTACGCGCAGCTCGTCAACGGCGGTTAGAATGGCCGCCTCGCGCACCGCACAAGATCAGGAGTGACCTGTGGAAAAGTTTAAAGGCGCCTTGCTGGTAGGCGCTCTGCGGCTGTTTGCCCTGCTGCCTTGGCGGGCTGTGCAGGCCGTGGGTTCGGCGATTGGCTGGATCATGTGGAAAACCCCCAACCGCTCCCGCGACGTGGTGCGGATCAACCTCGCCAAGTGCTTTCCAAAGATGGATCCGGCGGAGCGCGAGCGTCTGGTCGGGCAGAGCCTGAAAGACATCGGCAAGTCGCTGACCGAAAGCGCTTGCGCGTGGATCTGGCCGGCCCAGCGTTCGATCGATCTGGTACGCGAAGTCGAAGGCCTCGACATCCTCAAGGATGCGTTGGCCTCGGGCAAAGGCGTGGTTGGTATCACCAGCCACCTTGGCAACTGGGAAGTGCTTAACCACTTCTATTGCAGCCAGTGCAAACCGATCATTTTCTATCGCCCGCCCAAGCTCAAGGCTGTGGATGAGTTGCTGCGCAAACAACGCGTGCAACTGGGCAACAAAGTCGCCGCCTCCACCAAGGAAGGCATCCTCAGTGTCATCAAGGAAGTGCGCAAAGGTGGTGCAGTGGGTATTCCCGCTGACCCGGAACCGGCCGAATCCGCCGGGATCTTCGTGCCGTTCTTCGCCACCCAGGCACTGACCAGCAAATTCGTGCCGAACATGCTCGCCGGTGGCAAAGCGGTCGGTGTATTCCTCCACGCACTGCGCCTGCCGGACGGTTCGGGTTACAAAGTGATACTCGAAGCCGCGCCAGAGGCCATGTACAGCACCGATACTGCCGAATCCTGCGCGGCGATGAGTAAAGTCGTCGAACGCTATGTCGCCGCGTATCCAAGCCAGTACATGTGGAGCATGAAGCGCTTCAAGAAACGCCCGCCGGGCGAAGAGCGCTGGTACTGAGCCGTTACGATGTGATTGGCATGATCTGTGGATAACCTCTTCGCCGGGGTTATCCACAACCGTTCATTCAAGGGCGCAGCAGATGTCCGAACACCGCAAGTCGTTTCGCATCAAGATCACCCACGACAGCTTCGGCGAATGCCTCGGGCAGACGCGCAATCTGTCGCCCACCGGGGTGTACGTGCAGCATCCACGTCTGGCGTCGTTGCCCAAGGGCGCGGTGGTTTATGGCCAGGTACAGGATTTACCCACAGGCGCGCCACGGGTGCGCATGGAAGTGGTGACGGTGGATGCCGACGGAATCGGTCTTCGCTACCTTTGATTTACTGCGCCTGACGCTCGAGCTTCTTCAGAAACACCGTCATTTCCTTTTCGGCCTGCTTGTCGCCATGGGCGCGGGCCGCTTCCAGCCCTTGTTCCCATGCCTGCCGTGCCGCGGCGTGATCGCCCAGCGCGAGTTGCGCCTTGCCCAACAGTTTCCACGCCGCCGAGTACTTCGGGTCGAAACCGATACAACGCTGGAAATGCTCGGCAGCCTTGGCGTTTTCGCCCAGATCCAGATAGCCCTTGCCGAGACCAAAGCGCAGCAGTGAGTTATCCACACCCTTGGCGAGCATTTTTTCCAGGGATTCGAGCATTGGTGGATTCCTTTCGGGGGAGTGTCAGCTGTTGATCGATTTTAGTGAGGCCGCCTTCGCGAGCAACGCTCCCACATCCCCCTGTGGGAGCGGGCTTGCCCGCAAAGAGGCCGTCACCGTCACTGAAAATTCCGGATCAGAAGAAGCTCAACCCCACATGGAACAGCTTCTCCACATCGCGAATATGCTTTTTATCCACAAGGAACAGAATCACATGGTCGCCCGCCTCGATGATGGTGTCGTCGTGGGCGATGATCACTTGTTCGTTGCGGATGATCGCGCCGATGGTGGTGCCCGGCGGCAGGCCGATTTTCTCGATCGGCTTGCCGATTACCTTGCTCGACTTCGCATCCCCGTGGGCAATCGCCTCGATGGCTTCCGCCGCGCCGCGTCGCAGTGAGTGCACGCTGACGATATCGCCACGCCGAACGTGGGCGAGCAAGGTGCCGATGGTCGCCAGTTGCGGGCTGATGGCGATGTCGATGTCGCCGCCCTGAATCAGATCGACATAGGCCGGGTTGTTGATGATCGTCATCACCTTCTTTGCCCCCAGCCGTTTGGCCAGCAACGACGACATGATGTTGGCTTCGTCATCGTTGGTCAGCGCGAGGAAAATGTCGGCGTCGGCGATGTTCTCTTCCAGCAGCAAGTCGCGATCCGAGGCGCTGCCCTGCAGCACCACGGTGCTGTCGAGGGTATCGGAGAGGTAGCGGCAGCGCGCCGGGTTCATCTCGATGATCTTCACCTGATAGCGGCTTTCGATGGCCTCGGCCAGACGCTCGCCGATCTGCCCGCCGCCGGCAATGACGATGCGTTTGTAGGTTTCGTCGAGGCGGCGCATTTCGCTCATCACTGCGCGAATATTCTCACGGGCGGCGATGAAGAAGACTTCGTCGTCGGCCTCGATCACCGTATCGCCCTGCGGCAGGATCGGCCGGTCACGACGGAAAATCGCGGCGACGCGGGTTTCGACATTCGGCATGTGTTCGCGCAACTGGCGCAGTTGCTGGCCCACCAATGGCCCGCCGTAATAGGCGCGCACCGCCACCAGTTGTGCCTGGCCTTCGGCGAAGTCGATCACCTGCAGCGCGCCGGGATACTGGATCAGGCGCTTGATGTAGTTGGTGACCACTTGTTCCGGGCTGATCAGCACGTCGACCGGAATCGCTTCGTTCTGGAACAGTTGCTCTTCGCGAGTCAGGTACGAGGCTTCGCGCACCCGGGCGATTTTCGTCGGCGTGTGGAACAGCGTATGGGCGACCTGGCAGGCGACCATGTTGGTTTCGTCGCTGTTGGTCACCGCCACCAGCATGTCGGCGTCGTCGGCACCGGCCTGACGCAGCACCGATGGCAGCGAGCCACGGCCCTGTACCGTACGGATATCGAGACGGTCGCCGAGATCGCGCAGACGTTCGCCGTCGGTGTCGACCACAGTGATGTCGTTGGCCTCGCTGGCCAGATGTTCCGCCAGCGAACCGCCGACCTGTCCCGCACCGAGGATGATGATTTTCATCCAGTCACTCCGTTGAATCCGTTTAGCCGCGCGCGGCAGCGATCTTGATCAGCTTGGCGTAGTAGAACCCGTCGTGCCCGCCCTGCCGGGCCAGCAATTGGCGACCGTGAGGCTGCTTGATCCCGGCGGCGGTGGCCAGATCCAGCTCCCGGGCACCCGGCGTACGCTCGAGGAACGCGGCAATCACCTCGGTGTTCTCGGTCGGCAATGTCGAGCAGGTGGCGTACAGCAGGATGCCGCCCACTTCGAGGGTTTTCCACATGGCGTCGAGCAGTTCGCCTTGCAGTTGCGCGAGGGCGACGATGTCGTCCGGCTGACGGGTCAGCTTGATGTCCGGGTGGCGGCGGATCACGCCGGTGGCCGAACATGGGGCGTCGAGCAGAATGCGCTGGAACGGGTTGCCGTCCCACCATTTCTCGGTATCCCGGCCGTCGGCGGCGATCAGTTCGGCGCTGAGGCCGAGGCGCTCAAGATTTTCTTTGACGCGCACCAGACGCTTGGCCTCCAGATCCACCGCCACTACAGCGGCCAGTGCCGGTTCGGCTTCGAGGATGTGGCAGGTCTTGCCGCCCGGTGCGCAGCAAGCGTCGAGCACGCGTTGGCCCGGCGCCAGATCGAGCAGGTCGGCGGCCAGTTGCGCGGCTTCGTCCTGCACACTGATCCAGCCTTCGGCGAAACCCGGCAGGCTGCGCACGTCGGCGGCGGCTTCGAGGATGATGCCGTCGCGGCTGAATTCGCACGGCGTCGCGGCAATCCCGGCCTCAGTCAGCAGGCCGAGGTAGGCGTCGCGGCTGTGATGACGGCGATTGACCCGCAGGATCATCGGCGGGTGGGCGTTGTTCGCTTCGCAGATAGCCTCCCACTGCTCCGGCCAGAACGCCTTGAGGGATTTCTGCAGCCAGCGCGGGTGGGCGGTGCGCACTACAGGATCGCGCTCCAGCTCGGCGAAAATCGTTTCGCTTTCGCGCTGGGCGTTGCGCAACACGGCGTTAAGCAGACCTTTGGCCCAGGGCTTTTTCAACTTGTCGGCGCAACCGACGGTTTCGCCGATGGCGGCGTGGGCCGGGACGCGGGTGTAGAGCAATTGGTAGAGACCGACCAGCAGCAACGCCTCGACATCGGCGTCGGCGGTCTTGAATGGTTTCTGCAGGAGTTTTTCCGCCAGCGCCGACAGACGTGGCTGCCAGCGTGCGGTGCCGAAGGCCAGATCCTGGGTGAAACCGCGATCACGATCCTCGACCTTGTCCAGTTGTGTCGGCAGAGAGCTGTTCAACGAGGCTTTGCCGCTGAGGACAGCGGCGAGTGCCTTGGCGGCGGCCAGACGCGGATTCATTGTGCGCCCACCACTGTGCCAAGCACGGTGCCGACAGCGAATTTCTCGCGACGGCTGTTTAACAGGTCGCTGAAGTTCAGTGCCTTGCCGCCAGGCAATTGCAGGCGGGTCAGGCACAGTGCCTGTTCGCCACAAGCGACGATCAGGCCGTCCTTGCTGGCGCTGAGGATGGTACCCGGCGCACCGCTGACATCGGCGATGGTAGCCGCCATCACTTTCAGTGCTTCACCGTTGAGGGTGCTGTGGGTGATCGGCCATGGGTTGAAGGCGCGCACCAGACGTTCCAGCTCGACGGCCGGACGGCTCCAGTCGATGCGGGCTTCGTCCTTGTTCAGTTTGTGCGCGTAGGTGGCGAGTTCGTCGTTCTGCACTTCGCCTTCCAGCGTGCCGGCCGCCAGACCGGCGATCGCTTGCACCACGGCCGGTGGGCCCATTTCAGCGAGGCGGTCGTGGAGGCTGCCGCCGGTGTCTTCAGCGCTGATCGGGGTCACGACCTTGAGCAGCATCGGCCCGGTGTCGAGGCCGGCTTCCATGCGCATCACGGTCACGCCGCTCTCGGCATCGCCGTGTTCCACCGCGCGCTGAATCGGCGCCGCACCGCGCCAGCGCGGCAGCAGGGAGGCGTGGCTGTTGATGCAGCCCAGACGCGGAATATCCAGCACCACTTGCGGCAGGATCAGGCCGTAGGCGACCACTACCATCAAGTCCGGCTTCAGTGCGGCCAGTTCGGCTTGAGCGTCAGCGTTGCGCAAAGTCGGCGGCTGCAACACCTGGATATTGTTTTCCAGCGCGAGTTGTTTGACCGGGCTCGGCATCAGTTTTTGCCCGCGACCGGCCGGACGATCCGGTTGCGTGTAGACCGCAACGATCTCGTAAGGGCTGCTCAACAGGGTCTTGAGGTGTTCGGCGGCGAATTCCGGGGTGCCGGCAAAAACGATGCGCAGTGGCTCAGTCATTCAGGGAGTCTCATAAAAAGAAAAAGGCTTGCCGCAGCAAGCCTTTGGAGAGGGGCATCAAGCGTTCTGGCGGTGTAGCTTTTCCAGTTTCTTCTTGATCCGGTCGCGTTTGAGCGTGGACAGGTAATCGACGAACAATTTGCCGTTGAGGTGGTCGCATTCGTGCTGGATGCACACCGCGAGCAGGCCTTCGGCGATCAGTTCATAGGGCTTGCCGTCGCGGTCCAGCGCCTTGATTTTGACCTTTTGCGGGCGGTCGACGTTTTCGTAGAAGCCCGGTACCGAGAGGCAACCTTCCTGGTATTGCTCCATTTCCTCGGTCAGCGATTCGAACTCGGGGTTGATGAACACCCGGGGTTCGGTGCGGTCTTCGGAAAGGTCCATCACGACGATACGTTTGTGCACGTTGACCTGGGTCGCGGCAAGGCCGATGCCCGGCGCTTCATACATTGTTTCAAACATGTCATCGACCAACTGACGCACTTCGTCGTCCACTACAGCCACAGGCTTGGCGATAGTACGCAGACGCGGGTCCGGGAATTCGAGGATGTTTAAAATGGCCATAGGCTTGATTGCTGCACGTGTTGAGTAAAGTCGGGTCGATGGCCTGGCAGGTCCGAAGATGCAGGCTACCGTTGTGAAGCGTAGCTTTTAATTTAGACCCTCTGCCTTTCATGACGAAACAGGGGCGAGCCACGGAGGCTCATACGATTCACGCGAATGCACATGATAAAGGGATTCACCGCATGAGGAAAACACTACTCGCCCTGCTGTTGCTGGCTGCTGCCGGCGCTGCGCAAGGGCAAGTGCAACTCAGGGAAGGTTTTCCACAGCAATACACGGTGGTTTCGGGGGACACACTCTGGGACATTTCCGGCAAATACCTGCGCGAGCCCTGGCAGTGGCCACAACTGTGGCGGGCCAATCCGCAAATTGAAAACCCCAACCTGATCTATCCCGGCGATACGCTGACCCTCAGTTACGTCAACGGCCAGCCACGCCTGACCCTCAATCGCGGCGAGTCGCGCGGCACGATCAAGCTCTCGCCCCGGATCCGTACCAGCCCGGTGGCCGAGGCGATTCCGAGCATTCCGCTGAAATCCATCAACAGCTTTCTGCTGAGCAACCGCATCGTCGACAAGGTCGAGGACTTCGACAAAGCGCCGTATATCGTCGCCGGCGATGCCGAGCGCGTGCTCAGCGGCACTGGCGACCGCATTTTTGCCCGTGGCCATTTCGACCCGGATCAACTGGTCTACGGCATCTTTCGTCAGGGCAAGGTCTACACCGACCCGCAGACGCGGGAGTTTCTCGGGATCAACGCCGATGACATCGGCGGCGGTGAAATCGTCGCCACCGAAGGCGATGTCGCCACCCTCGCCCTGCAACGCACGACCCAGGAAGTGCGCCTCGGCGATCGTTTGTTCAGCGGCGAAGAGCGTTCGATCAATTCGACCTTCATGCCCAGCGCGCCGACTACGGACATCAATGGCGTGATCATCGACGTCCCGCGCGGCGTTACCCAGATCGGTGTGATGGACGTGGTCACGCTGAACAAGGGCAAACGTGACGGGCTGGCCGAGGGCAACGTGCTGGTGGTGATGAAAACCGGCGAAACGGTGCGCGACCGGATAACCGGGCAACCGCTGAAGATTCCCGATGAACGCGCCGGGTTGCTGATGGTGTTCCGTACCTACGACAAACTCAGTTACGGCCTCGTGCTCAACGCGTCGCGCTCGCTGGCGGTGCTCGACAAGGTGCGAAATCCGTAAGCAAGCTTCACAAGTTACCAACAGAGTTATCCACAGCTTGTTCCGAAAGGTTCGGGGCTTATAACGATCAAGGATGATCCATGATGCTGTCTGTCTGTACGCCGGTTTCCCCTGCGGAACTGGAAGCGCGCTTGCGCCTGCACCGCTTGCCGGCAATCGGTCCGAAGCGCTTTGCCAAATTGCTCGAAGCCTTTGGCTCGGCATCCAAAGCCATCAGCGCGCCGGCGAGTGCCTGGCGCTCGCTTGGTTTACCGGCGGCCTCAGCCGAAGCACGGCGCTGCCCTGAAGTGCGTGACGGCGCCAGCCATGCAATGCGCTGGCTAGAGCGGCCGGATCAACATTTGCTGATGTGGGATCAGCCAGACTATCCCGCGCTGCTGGCGCAGATTCCGGATCCGCCACCGCTGTTGTTCGTGGCCGGTGATCCACTGATTCTGGAAAAACCGCAACTGGCGATGGTCGGCAGCCGCCGTGCATCGAGACCCGGCATGGACACCGCCGCCGCGTTTTCACGCAGCCTGGCCGGGGCCGGTTTTGTCATCACCAGCGGCCTCGCCCTGGGCATCGATGCTGCCGCGCATCAGGCCGCGCTGGACGTTGGCGGGCAAACCATCGGTGTGCTTGGCACCGGGCTGGAAAATTTTTATCCACAGCGCAACCGGCGGCTGGCCGACGCCATGATCGCGTCCGGCAGCGCGGTGCTTTCCGAGTTTCCGCTGGACGCCGGGCCGACCGCGAGCAACTTCCCGCGGCGCAACCGGATCATCAGCGGATTGTCCCTCGGCGTGCTGGTGGTTGAGGCGAGTGTCGCCAGTGGTTCACTCATCACCGCGCGGCTGGCGGCGGAACAGGGGCGTGAGGTTTATGCGATTCCGGGTTCGATTCATCACCCCGGTGCGCGCGGTTGTCACCAGTTGATTCGCGACGGCGCGGTGCTGGTGGAAACCATCGAGCACATCCTCGAAGCCCTGCGTGGGTGGCAGTATTTACCGCACGCCACTGACGCGCCGAACGCCGGGCATCCTTTGCTTGCCCTGCTCCACGCCGCGCCACACACCAGCGAGGGTTTGGCCGACAGCAGTGGCTGGGCGTTACCCAAAGTGCTGGCGGCGCTCACCGAACTGGAAATGGAGGGCCATGCGGTGTGCGAAAACGGCCGCTGGTTGGCCAGGACACGCTAGGTTTTACAAGGAAGATCGGTAAACTGCGCGAAACCTGATTGCGGAGATTTTTTTCATGGTCAACAGTTGGCGTGTGCAACAAGCCGCACGAGAGATTCGCGCCGGGGCGGTGATTGCCTATCCAACCGAAGCCGTTTGGGGGCTGGGTTGCGACCCGTGGAACGAAGAAGCGGTGGATCGTCTGTTGGCGATCAAGAATCGCTCGGTCGACAAGGGCCTGATTCTGGTGGCCGACAACATCCGCCAGTTCGATTTCCTGTTCGAAGACTTCCCGCAGGAGTGGATCGACCGCATGGCCAGCACCTGGCCGGGGCCGAATACCTGGCTGGTGCCGCATCAGAACCTGCTGCCGGAATGGGTCACCGGGGTGCACGACACGGTGGCGCTGCGGGTCAGTGATCATCCGCAGGTGAGGGATCTGTGCTCGATGGTCGGGCCGCTGATTTCGACCTCGGCCAACCCGCAAGGACGCCCGGCGGCGCGCACGCGGTTGCGTGTTGAACAGTATTTCCGCGGGCAGCTGGATCTGGTGCTGGGCGGGCAATTGGGCGGGCGCAAAAACCCGAGCCTGATTCGCGATCTGGCCACAGGCAACATCGTGCGCCCGGCTTGATACCGAGTTGCCTCATTCGCGAGCAAGCCCGCTCCCACCGGTTGAATGCATTCCAAATGTGGGAGCCGGCTTGCTCGCGAAGGGGCCGGTCAAGGCAACAGAATTGTTGACCCTGTCGTGCGTCGCGCCGACAACTCAGTCTGCGCCTTAGCCGCATCCGCCAGGGAATAGCGCTGGCTGATATCCACCTTGATCTTGCCGCTGATGATCATCTCGAACAGCTCATCGGCCATCCGTTGCAGGTTTTCGGCATTGTTGGCGTAGGTCGCCAGCGTCGGCCGGGTCACGTACAGCGAACCCTTCGCCGAGAGAATCCCCAGATTCACCCCGTCCACAGCACCTGAAGCATTACCAAAACTCACTACCAGACCACGCGGTGAAACGCTGTCGAGTGAAGTCACCCAGGTGTCTTTACCCACACCGTCGTACACCACCGGAACCTTCTTGCCATCGGTCAGCTCCAGCACGCGCTCGGCAACGTTTTCATGGCTGTAATCGATGGTCGCCCAGGCGCCGTTGGCCTTGGCCAGTTCGGCTTTTTCTTTGGAACTGACCGTGCCGATCAGTTTCACGCCCAGTGCCTTTGCCCATTGGCAGGCCAGCGAGCCGACGCCGCCGGCAGCGGCGTGGAACAGAATGGTTTCGCCGCCCTTCAATTCATAGGTCTGGCGCAACAGGTACTGCACGGTGAGCCCCTTGAGCATCACCCCCGCCGCCGTTTCGAAACTGATCTCGTCCGGCAGTTTGACCAGATTGGCCTCGGGCAGAACGTGCAGGTCGCTGTAGGCGCCCAACGGGCCACTGCCGTATGCCACGCGATCACCGACCTTGAACCGGGAGACTTCGCTGCCGACGGCGTCGACGATGCCCGCGCCTTCGGCACCGAGGCCAGATGGCAAGGCAGGCGGCGCATAGAGACCGCTGCGGTAATAGGTGTCGATGAAGTTCAGACCGATAGCTTTGTTGGCCACACGTACTTGATTGGGGCCGGGCGCTGCGGGTTGGTAGTCAACATATTCGAGCACTTCGGGACCGCCGTGGGCGCGGAACTGGATACGCTTTGCCATCTGCCTGCTCTCCTTGGGTCTTTTGCGAGGCTCCTATCCAACTCCCATGCTTGATCTTCGTCAACTGCGGCGCGCCGGCGTGCGGTGGTATGCTACGCGCCCATTTGCGTCGCCCGCCTGCGGGGCGCCGCCCGATTCAAGGTGAAGCCATGACGACCCGCACCGACGCCGTAAAGGCCTATCTGCTCGACCTGCAAGACCGCATCTGCGCCGTACTCGAACTCGAAGACGGCGGCACGCGCTTCGTCGAAGACGCCTGGACCCGGCCGGCCGGCGGTGGCGGTCGGACCCGGGTGATCGAGAACGGCACGGTGATTGAAAAGGGCGGCGTCAACTTTTCCCACGTCTTCGGCAGTGGCCTGCCACCGTCCGCCAGCGCCCATCGGCCGGAGCTGGCCGGGCGTGGTTTCGAAGCCCTTGGCGTGTCGCTGGTGATCCACCCGCACAACCCGCATGTGCCGACGTCCCACGCCAACGTGCGCTTTTTCATCGCCGAGAAGGAAGGTGAAGAGCCGGTCTGGTGGTTCGGCGGTGGTTTCGACCTGACCCCGTACTACGGCAACGAAGAAGACTGCATCCACTGGCACCGCGTCGCCGAGCAGGCCTGCGCGCCGTTCGGCCCGGACGTGTACCCGCGCTACAAGGCATGGTGCGACACCTACTTCCACATCAAGCATCGCCACGAGCCGCGCGGTATCGGTGGCCTGTTCTTCGATGACCTGAATGAGTGGGACTTCGACACCAGTTTCGCCTTCATGCGCGCCATCGGCGATGCCTACATCGACGCGTATCTGCCGATCGTGCAGCGCCGCAAGCACGATGCGTTCACTGCCAAGCAGCGCGAGTTCCAGGAGTTCCGCCGTGGCCGCTACGTCGAATTCAACCTGGTTTACGACCGAGGCACCTTGTTCGGCCTGCAATCGGGCGGGCGCACCGAGTCGATCCTTATGTCGCTGCCTCCGCAAGTGCGCTGGAGCTACGACTGGAAGGCTGAACCTGGCAGTGAAGAAGCGCGCCTGACCGAGTATTTCCTGCAAGACCGTGACTGGCTGGCCGAGGCCTGAGGACATCTGATGGATCGTTACGTCGTTTTCGGTAATCCGATTGGCCACAGCAAGTCGCCGATGATTCACAAGCTTTTCGCCGAGCAGACTGGCCAGCACCTCGACTACAGCACCTTGTTGGCGCCGCTCGACGACTTCGTCGGTTGCGCCACGGCGTTTTTCCGGGAAGGTCGCGGCGCCAACGTGACCGTGCCGTTCAAGGAAGACGCCTACCGCCTGGCCAACAGCCTGACCGCCCGGGCGCAGCGGGCCGGTGCGGTGAATACCTTGAGCAAACTGCCTGACGGCTCGCTGCTCGGCGACAACACCGATGGCGCCGGACTGGTGCGCGACCTGACGGTAAACGCCGGTTTCAGCCTGACCGGCAAACGCATCCTGTTGCTCGGCGCGGGTGGCGCGGTGCGTGGGGCACTGGAACCGTTGCTCGCGGAGAAGCCGGCCTCGGTGATCATCGCCAATCGCACGGTGGATAAAGCCGAGCTGCTGGCCGAACTGTTCTGCGACCTGGGGCCGGTGTCGGCCAGCGGTTTCGACTGGTTGCAGGAGCCGGTGGACTTGATCATCAACGCCACGTCTGCCAGCCTCACGGGCGATGTACCGCCGATTTCGCCGAGCCTGATCGAACCGGGTAAAACCCTGTGCTACGACATGATGTACGGCAAGGAACCGACGGCGTTCTGTCGTTGGGCCAGTGAGCAGGGTGCGGCGGTGTCGATGGATGGTTTGGGGATGCTGGCCGAGCAGGCGGCCGAGGCGTTTTACCTGTGGCGCGGAGTGCGTCCGGATACAGCGCCGGTTCTTGCAGAATTGCGTCGTCAGTTGAGCCTTTAAAAGCTTCGCGAGCAAGCCCGCTCCCACAGGTACAGCGGTGTCCCCGTGGGAGCGGGCTTGCTCGCGAATAGCTACACCGACAATGCCCGATCAGTCCTCGAACCGGATCGGGCACTTCTCCGGCCCTTCAAGCTTCCTCAATTCCTCGACCACCTGCGGCCGTGCCCGGCGCAGGGTCAGGCTGCGATCCTGGCGCAACAAGCGCCGCGCCTCCTGATGCAGCATCTCCACGCCGGAATAGTCGATGAAGTTGATCTGTTGCGCCTCGATCACCACCCGCGCGCCGTGCATCCGTTGCAGGCGCACTTGCAGGTAGTGGCTGGCGCCGAAAAAAATCGAGCCGCCGACCCGCAGCACATCGTCCTCGCCATCGCGCCAATGCTGCACCCGGGGTTGTGAAGTGCGCTTGAGGTAGAAAAACAACGACGCCAGCACCCCGGCGTAGATCGCCGTCTGCAACTCCAGCAGCAACGTCGCGAGGCAGGTCAGGCCCATCACCACGAACTCGGCACGGCTGACCCGCAGCAACGCGCGAATGCCGCGATGATCCACCAGTCCCCAGGCAATTAAGAGAATGCTGCCGGCCATGGCCGGGATCGGAATGTGTGCGATCAGCCCGGCACCGAAGATCGCGAACAACGCCACCCACAACGCCGAAAACACCCCGGCCAGCGGCGAACAGGCCCCGGCCTCGTAGCTCAGCCCGGAACGGGTGAACGATCCGGCCGACAGCGATCCGGAGAAGAACGCGCCGACGATATTCGACAGACCCTGCGCACGGACTTCCTGATTGGCATCGAGTAATTGCTGCGAGCGCGCGGCAATCGAACGGGCAATCGACAGGCTGGTGACCAGCCCGAGCATGCCAACCGCCACGGCGCTGGGCAGCAGGCGCAGGATCAGATCCAGATCCAGCGGCAAGGCACTGAACGGCGGCAAACGCCCGAAAAAAGCGCTGACCAGATGCACGTGGCCGAACATTGCCGGCCACAGCCACACCAGCAGACTGGCCAACACCAGGGTGATTAACAGGGTCGGCCAGCGTGGCAGCAATTGTTTGAGTACCACGCCCACCACCACCGTCGCGATGCCGAGCAGCACCGAAGGTTTATCCACTGCCCTGAGGTGTTGCAGCAGATCCATCAGGCTGGCCAGCGCTGTGGCTTTCGCGGGCAGTTCCAGCCCCAGCAAGTTCGGCAATTGCCCGATGGCAATCACCACCGCCGCGCCGAGGGTGAAACCGAGCACCACGGAATGCGAAACAAAATTCACCAGCGCACCGAAGCGCAGCAGGCCAAGCAACCACTGAAATATTCCTGCGAGGAAGGTCAACAGCAGAATCAAGGTGATGTAGTCCTGCGATGCAGGGACAGCCAAGGGGCTGACGCTGGCGTACAAGACAATCGAAATCGCCGCCGTCGGGCCGCAGATCAGGTGCCACGATGAACCCCACAGGCAGGCGATGAGCACCGGAATGATCGCAGCGTAGAGGCCGTATTCGGGTGGCAGACCGGCGATCAGCGCGTAGGCAATCGACTGGGGTAACGCGAGAATCGCACCGCTGAGGCCGACGATCAGATCCCGTCCGACGCTGGCGCGGGTTTGCCGCGGGAGCCAAGTGAGGAAGGGCAGCAGTGAGCGACGACTGGGGAAGGCCATGGGTTCTCGCGGTTGGGGTTTTGCACAAGCCTATCAGGACACAGCAAGCATTGTGGCGAGGGGATTTATCCCCGTTCGGCTGCGAAGCAGTCGCAAAACCATCGCATTCGGTTTACCTGATACAGCGTGAATACTGGATTTGGGGCCGCTTCGCAGCCCAACGGGGATAAATCCCCTCGCCACAGGGAAGTGCGTCAACAGTTGGATAGCATTACAGCTTGGCTTTTACTGCCGCCAACGCATCCTGCCCGTCAGCCGTCTTCACGCCATCCAGCCACTTGTCCAGCACCGCCGGATTCGCCTTGATCCACGCCTTCACCGCCTCCGCATTGCTGACCTTCTTGTTCACCACCTCGGCCATGATGCTGTTCTCCATCTCCTGAGTGAACGAAAGGTTGGTCAACAATTTACCCACGTTCGGGCACGCCTCGGCGTAACCCTTGCGGGTCAGGGTGTAGACGCTGCCGGTGTCGCCGAAGTATTTCTCGCCACCCTTCAGGTAATGCATTTTCAGCTGCACGTTCATCGGGTGCGGCGTCCAGCCGAGGAAGGTGACGAATTTCTGTTTCTTCACCGCCCGCGATACCTCGGCGAGCATCGCCTGTTCGCTGGACTCGATCAGTTTCCACTGACCCATGTCGAAGTCGTTTTTCTTGATGATTTCCTGCAAGGAGATGTTCGCCGGTGCACCCGAGCCGATGCCGTAGATCTTGCGCTCGAACTTGTCGGCGTATTTGTTCAGGTCGGCAAAGTCATGCACGCCTGCATCCCACACGTAATCCGGCACCGCCAGAGTGAATTCGGTGCCGTCGAGGTTTTTCGCCAGTTGCGTGACATCACCGGTGGCGACGAACTTGTCGTAGAAGCCTTGTTGCGCCGGCATCCAGTTGCCGAGGAACACATCGACCTGACCGTCCTTCAAACCCCCGAAGGTGATCGGCACCGCGAGGGTGTCGACCTTGGCCTTGTAGCCCATGCCGTCCAGCAGAAACCCGGCAATGGCGTTGGTCGCGGCAATGTCGCTCCAGCCGGGGTCGGCCATTTTCACGGTCTCGCAGCTTTGCTCGGCGAACGCCGAAGCACTGCCCAGAGCCAGCAGGCTGACCGTCAGAACTGTGGATAACTTGCGCATGGACTTCCCCTTAACATTATTGGTTTTGGCAGGGTTGTGGATAACGGGCCTTGCGTTCCAGATCATCGAGGTCGATGTGGTTGCGCATGTACTGCTGACTGGCGTCCACCAGCGGCTGGTGATCCCAGCTCTTCAGCTTGCCGATCGTTAACGCGTCGGCGACAAAACGACGGCGGCGCTGGCTGGCCAACACATCGCGGTGGATCGCCGGAATATCCCACTTGGCCCGTGCTTCGGCGAGAAAATCGGCAAATAGTTGGCGATGTTGTGGCGATTGGCTGAGTTCTTCCAGTTCTCGCGGATCGTTGGCTACGTCAAAGAGCAGACAAGGGTCGCTTTCACTGTAGATAAATTTGAAGACGCCGCGACGGATCATCATCAACGGGCTGATCGTGCCCTCGGCCATGTATTCGCCGAAGACCTCGTCGTGGCCGCCCTGCCCTTGCAGATGCGGCACCAGGGAACGGCCATCCAGCGGCAGGCCTGGCTCCAGGGTGCCGCCGGCCAGTTCGACGAAAGTGGGCAACAGGTCGGCGGTGGACACAGCCGCGCTGACCCTGTTCGCACTGAATTGCCCCGGCGCACTGATCAGCAGCGGCACGCGGGCAGCCATTTCAAACCAGTGCATTTTGTACCAGAGTCCTTTCTCGCCGAGCATGTCGCCGTGGTCGCCGGAGAACACGATGATGGTGTCGTCGATGAGTCCGGTTTCTTCGAGGGTTTGCAGGAGTTTGCCGACGTTGGCGTCGATATAACTACATGCTCCGAAGTACGCGCGGCGCGCATCACGGATCTTATCCACAGGCAGCGGCTTGTCCCACAGGTCGTAGACCTTTAGCAGGCGCTGCGAGTGTGGATCGAGTTCGTGTTGATCCGGGGTTGTCGGAAGCGGGATATCGGCATCGTCGTACAGATCCCAAAAGGCCTTGGGAATCGTGTACGGATCGTGCGGATGCGTCATCGACACGGTCAGGCAAAACGGCTGATCGCCGTCCTCGCGGATGTGATCGAACAGGTATTGCTGCGCTTTGAACACCACTTCTTCGTCGAAATCGAGCTGATTGGTGCGCACGCATGGCCCGGCTTGCAGCACCGAAGACATGTTGTGATACCAGGTCGGCCGCACATCGGGCTCATCCCAGTTCACCGCCCAACCGTAGTCGGCGGGATAGATGTCACTGGTCAGGCGTTCTTCATAGCCGTGCAACTGGTCCGGGCCGCAGAAATGCATCTTGCCCGACAGTGCGGTGCGGTAGCCGAGGCGCCGCAAGTAATGGGCGTAGGTCGGAATATCGGCGGGGAAATCCGCAGCGTTATCGTAGGCGCCGATCTTGCTCGGCAACTGGCCGCTGACCAGGGTGAAACGCGACGGTGCGCACAACGGGCTGTTGCAGTAAGCGGCGTCGAACACTACGCCTTGGGCGGCGAGGCGGCTGAGATTCGGCAGTTTGATCGGCGACGGGCCGTAGAGCGGCAACATTGGCGCGGCCATCTGATCGGCCATGATGAAAAGAATATTCTTGCGCTTCATGTGATCGCGGCATTCCATAGTGAATATTTATGCGACATTGCTGCGATCGAGCATGGAGTCCATGCTGTGTCCGGTAAAGCCCGCGCCGGACAATGACTAGGATAAGCACAGCTTATGTATGAAGCCCTGGGTGACCTGTCGCTCGACTTGCTTCGCGCCTTCGAGGCTGCCGCCCGCCATCGCAGTTTCACTGCGGCGGCGGTGGAGCTTGGCACCACGCAACCGGCGATCAGTCAGCAGATCAAACGGCTGGAGGAACAGCTCGGCACGCGCCTGTTTGATCGCATCTACAGGGGCATTGAGCTGACTGAGGTCGGCGTCATCCTGTTCGAGCAAGTTACGCTTGGTTTGCAGAATATCGACGCAGGATTGAGCGCGATCAGCGCGCAACAGCAGCATGAAGTGCTGCAAGTCGCCACCGATTTCGCCTTCGCCGCCTATTGGCTGATGCCGCGCCTGCACCGTTTTCACGAAGCCAATCCGCAGGTCGATGTCAGCCTGGTCACCAGTGAGCGCAATCACAACATGCTGCGCACTGACATTGACGTGGCCATCCTGTTCGGCGACGGGCGTTTCAAACAAGGCGAAAGCCATTGGCTGTTCAGCGAAGAAGTGTTCCCGGTGTGCAGCCCGCAACTGCTCAAAAATCGCTCAGCGCCCCTGCCTGCTCAGGCCTTGCTGGAGTTTCCGTTGCTGCATCTGCGTGGTGAGAACAGCAGCAACTGGTTCGACTGGAGCGGCTTGTTCCGCGAACTGGGCATCACCACCCCGCCAGCTCCGGGACAATTGCGCTTCGACAATTACACGCTGTTGATTCAAGCGGCGATTGGCGGTCAGGGCGTGGCGATTGGCTGGCGGCACCTTGTGGATAACTTGTTGAGCCAGGGTTTGTTATGTCGGCCCATTGCCGAAACCACCCTGTCACGCCTCGGTTATTACGTGGTGCTGCCGCAACGCAAACGGCGCGGTGCACTGATTCAGCAGTTCGTCGATTGGTTGATGGCGGAACAGGCCGGCAGCGCCGAATCCCTTGCCGGGCTGCCGTTACCATCGATTGCGCTGTGAGCGCTCAGTCGCCTGCGGCGACAAAATTCACGTGTTCACCGACATGCAGATTCAAGCGCAGCTCATCGGCAATCCCCACCGCCACGCGATTCAAGCGCTCCAGCGGTTCGGCCAGACCCGGTTCGAGCGTGTTGCCGACCTGGCTGAAATGTTCAATGGTCAAACCGGCAACCCCGCGCGGTGCGTTGACCAGCGTCCAGTGCAACGGACTGCTTTGCAGGGCTTCGCGAATTTCCTCGGCGGCGTGGCGTTGCAGGCGATCTTCCACATCCGGCTCGTCGAGCACGGCAAAATCACCGACCAGAAACAACCGCGAGACGTTGGCTGCCTGCAGACCATCGACCAATGAATCGACCGCCAGCACCTGCTCGACCGGCCCGAGCAACACCGAACGTTCGACATGATCGCTGCTGAAGGGCAAGCCCGGCGCGTCGAGCAGGCAGATCACCGCCGAACTGCCGGCTACGCTTTGATTGACCCGCTCGGAGTCGAACAGGTCGCCGCTTTTGGTGCGCAGGCCCGGACGCGGGGCGAGCACATTCAAATCATCCAGTATCGCGATCACTTCGTGCTGACGGCGCAACAGTTCAGCCATCAACGCGCTGCCCAGGCTACTCATGGCACCATAGAGCACCACTTTTACCGCCGGGGTTTCGGCATTTTTCATGGCTGAGCCCTTTTGTTTTCCCTTGTATGGCGTGTGACATACGGGCAACGCCGAGGGTTCGAACCGATTTTCGAGGCTTTCAGATGCAAGCGATCAAGGGCTATCACGCCCACGTTTATTTCGATGCCGGCACCATTGAACAGGCGCGGGCCTTGTGTGAGCAGGCCGCACAATTGTTTCCGTTGAAGATGGGCCGCGTTCATGAGCGCCCGGTCGGCCCGCACCCGGACTGGAGCTGCCAATTGGCCTTCGGCCCGGAGCTGATCGGCGACGTGTTGCCGTGGCTGGCGCTCAATCGCAACGGCCTGGTAGTGTTTCTGCACCCGGACACGGGCGATGACTTGCTCGACCACACCGAGCACGCGATCTGGATGGGCGCGATGCGGCCGCTGGATTTGTCTATTTTTTGATCTAAAGAGTCTCTTCGGGCTCGCCCGGCAGATGCTCGTCCAGATGCAGCCAGGGCAACTGGCTGTCGGTCCAGATGTGCCGCTCGGCCGACGCCTGTTCTGGCTGATCGAGCGTGGCAATGGTCACATCGATGCTCTCAGGGCTGAGCAACGTTATCAGCGCCAGTTGCGCGCCGCAGCGCGGGCAGAAGAACCGTGCGCAACTGCTCGACGAGTCATAGCGCGACGGTGTGCCCGCCAGCCACTGGAAATTCGCCGCCGGCACGGTGATCCATGTGGTGACGATACCGCCGCTGACCTTGCGACAGATCGAACAATGGCAGTGCGCGATGTCCTGCAATGCACCGCTGAACTGATAACGAATGTGTCCGCAATGGCAGCCGCCGCTGTGCAATTCGCTCATTTCATCCGCTCCTCATCCCGTAAATATTGACTCGGATCGCGCCCGACGACCGGTTGACCATTCATTCAACGCTTTCACTCAGCGAAAGGTAGCTGAAAGCTTCCCCGATTAGGATCGCCTCCACTTCCGGCAACAGACCGGTTGGCCAACGCGTGTGATCGCTCGCACGACAGGCCCAATTAACAACAACAATGGTGATTCTGATGTCCTCTGCAACCCGCCTCCTCGCTGCAACTCCGCCCGTACGCCTCGTGCTTCCCGTTCTGCGCTGATCCCGCCCGATCCGCTCACTTACCTAGCCGCGCTACGCCTGGAGTATTCCCATGCTGACTTTCCTTGGCTTTGCCATGGTCATCACGTTCATGTTCCTGATCATGACCAAGCGCCTGTCCGCGCTGATCGCTCTGATCATCATCCCGATCCTGTTCGCCCTGTTCGGTGGCTTCGCCCCGAAGATCGGCCCGATGATGCTCGAAGGTATTACCAAACTCGCGCCGACCGGCGTGATGTTGATGTTCGCCATTTTGTACTTTGCGTTGATGATCGACTCCGGCCTGTTCGACCCGGCCGTGCGCAAGATCCTCAAACTGGTCAAGGGCGATCCGCTGAAAGTTTCGGTCGGCACCGCCGTACTGGCGCTCGTCGTTTCCCTCGATGGTGACGGCGCGACCACTTACATGATCTGCGTGGCCGCGATGCTGCCGCTGTACAGCCGCATCGGCATGAGCCCGCGAATCATGGCCGGTCTGATCATTCTCGCCGGTGGCGTGATGAACATGACCCCATGGGGCGGGCCGACCGCCCGTGCCGCCAGTGCACTGCACGTGGACCCGTCGGACATCTTCGTGCCGATGATTCCGGCCATGGCGGCAGGTGTCGTGGCGATCCTGGTCATCGCCTACTTCTACGGCAAACGTGAGCGTGCGCGTCTGGGTGAACTGCACCTGATCGGCGACGAAATCGATCACAGCGAAATCAGCGTGTCGCAATTCCCGGACGCCCGTCGTCCGAAGCTGATCTGGTTCAACGGTCTGTTGACCCTGGTGTTGATGTGCACCCTGATCGCCGGCCTGTTGCCGCTGCCGGTGCTGTTCATGGTGGCGTTCAGTATTGCCATGATCGTCAACTACCCTTGCCTGCAAATGCAGAAGGATCGCGTCGCGGCCCACGCCGGCAGCGTGCTGTCGGTGGTCAGTCTGATTTTCGCTGCAGGCATCTTCACCGGTATCCTGTCCGGAACCGGCATGGTCGACGCCATGTCGAAAAGTCTGCTGGCAGTGATTCCGGACTTCCTCGGCCCGTACCTGGCGGTGATCACGGCGTTGGTGAGCATGCCGTTCACGTTCTTCATGTCGAACGACGCGTTCTACTACGGCGTGTTGCCGGTGCTCTCCGAAGCGGCCAGCCATTACGGCATCACTGCGGTGGAAATGGCGCGTGCCTCGATCGTCGGTCAGCCCGTCCACCTGCTGAGCCCGCTGGTGCCGTCGACGTACCTGCTGGTGGCGCTGGCCGGTATCGAGTTCGGCGATCACCAGCGTTTCACCCTGAAGTGGGCAGTGCTGGTCTGCCTGTGCATACTGGTGGCCGCTTTGCTGCTGGGGACTTTCCCGCTGTTCAGCACTTTGTAACGGCATCAACTCACCATCACGCCAGCTACTTGCTGGCGTCTTGGTTTAACACTCGCTCAAAGGAATACACATGGAATGGCTGACCAACCCTGAAATCTGGGTTGCCTTCTTTACTCTGACCGCCCTGGAAATCGTTCTGGGCATCGATAACATCATCATGATTTCGATCCTGGTCAGCCGCATGCCCAAACACATGCAGCAGCGCACCCGGATCTTCGGTCTTGGCCTGGCCATGATCACGCGGATCCTGTTGCTGCTGTCGATCACCTGGGTCATGCGCCTCACGGCCGACCTCTTCGAAGTCTTTGGCCAAGGCATTTCCGGTCGCGACCTGATCCTGTTCTTCGGTGGTCTGTTCCTGCTGTGGAAAAGCTCGCAAGAGATGTACCACGCGCTGGAAGGCGAAGACGAAAGCGACGACGCGCCTTCGGGCAAGGGCGGCAACTTCCTCTACACCATCATCCAGATTGCGATCATCGACATCGTCTTCTCGCTGGACTCGGTGATCACTGCGGTGGGCATGGTTTCCCACGTGCCAGTGATGGTCGCGGCAATCATCGTCGCGGTTTTGGTGATGATGCTGGCCTCGGGCAAGATCAGCGAGTTCATCGACAAGCATCCGTCGCTGAAAATGCTCGCACTGTCGTTCCTGCTGGTGGTCGGCACCGTGCTGATTGCCGAAGCCTTCGACGTGCATGTACCGAAAGGCTACGTCTACTTCGCCATGGGCTTCTCGCTGGCGGTCGAAGCCATCAACATCAAGATGCGCGGCGCGATTGCACGCAAGAAGAAACAGCAGGATCCGGTAAAACTGCGCAAGGATGTTCCGGGTCAGTGACCCGAACGCTGCGTAACGATCAAAGGGCCTTCGGGCCCTTTTTTCATGGCTGCATGAAGCTGTTTTCATGACGCTTTTGTTTCAATCGATACTTTAGCTGTGCAATGCTGGCGCCCAGACCGTTCGCCAACTACAGCTTAAGTATCAGAACGTAGAAACCGCGCGGTACCGTCAACTTGCCCCTCTGGGGCGCTGCAACTACAGGGGGTCTGCATGCTCACCCTGCTCAATCTGCTTTCCGCCGTCGCCCTGCTGATCTGGGGCACGCACATCGTTCGCACCGGGATCCTGCGGGTCTACGGCACCAATCTGCGCCACGTGATCGGCCAGAACATGTCCAAACGCTGGCTCGCCTTTATCGCCGGCATCCTTGTCACGGCGATGGTGCAGAGCAGCAACGCCACGGCCATGCTCGTGACTTCATTTGTCGGCCAGGGCCTGATGGCGCTGACCCCGGCGCTGGCAACCATGCTCGGCGCCGATGTCGGCACGGCGCTGATGGCGCGGGTGCTGACGTTTGACTTGTCTTGGCTGTCGCCGCTGCTGATTTTCCTCGGGGTGATTTTCTTTCTGTCGCGCAAACAGACGCGGCTCGGGCAAATGGGCCGGGTATCGATTGGTCTGGGGCTGATCATTCTTGCGCTGCAACTGATCGTCGAGGCCGCTGCACCGATCACCCACGCACAGGGCGTGAAAGTGATTTTCGCCTCGCTGACCGGCGACATCCTCCTCGACGCCCTGGTCGGCGCGTTGTTCGCGATGATTTCCTACTCCAGCCTCGCCGCCGTGTTGCTTACCGCGACGCTGGCCGGGGCCAGTGTAATCAGCCTGCCGGTGGCGATCGGGCTGGTGATCGGCGCCAACATCGGCAGCGGCGTGCTGGCGTTCATGAGCACCAGCATGCAGAACGCCGCCGGCCGGCAAGTGGCGCTGGGCAGCCTGTTGTACAAACTGATTGGCCTGCTGCTGATCATTCCGGTACTAGACCCGCTGGTGCACTGGATCGACAGCCTCGACTTCAGCCCCCAGGAAATGGTCATCGGCTTTCACCTGCTCTACAACACCGCACGCTGCCTGATTCTGTTGCCTTCGGTGGCGCCGATGGCGCGACTGTGTGCGTGGTTGCTGCCAGAGCGGCCGGAGGTCAACGGCACCGCCAAACCGCGTCACCTCGATGCGACCGCGTTGGTCACGCCGAGCCTGGCACTGGCCAACGCCGCACGGGAAACCCTGCGCATGGGCGACCTGCTCGACAACATGCTCGACGCCACCCTCGACGTGCTGCGCGGCAAGCAGACCGCCGTTACCCAGGAAATGCGCCGGCTGACCGATGACATCGAATCGCTGTACAGCGCAATCAAGCTGTATCTGGCGCAAATGCCCCGCGAAGACCTCGGCGAGCAGGACAGTCGGCGCTGGGCCGAGATCATCGAACTGGCGATCAACCTGAAACTGGCCAGCGATCTGATCGAACGCATGCTGCGCAAGATCCAGCAGCAGAAGACCTCCCAGCGCCGATCGTTTTCCGAGGATGGCCTGGAAGAACTGGCCGGGTTGCATCAGCAACTGATCGCCAATTTGCGCCTGGGGCTGTCGGTGTTTCTCAGCGGCGATAAGGAAAGCGCCCGGCAATTGCTCCGTGAAAAACGTCGCTTTCGCGCACAGGAACGCCGTTTGGCCCATGCGCACGTCAGCCGTTTGCAACGTAAGATCGTGCAGAGTATCGAGACCAGTTCGCTGCACCTGGAGTTGATTGCGGACATGAAGCGGCTGAACTCGCTGTTTTGCAGCAGCGCGTACGTGGTGCTGGAAACCACGGACACCGGCGCGCTGGCGGCGGATGATATTGCCGACATCACGCATTCGCCTTGAACGTCTGCGGCTCGGTTTAGTCAGTTACATTGATTCACCTTTCAGGCCGCTATCGCGAGCAGGCTCACTCCTACAGGGGGACGCATTCCAAATGTAGGAGTGAGCCTGCTCGCGATGGGACCCCTGACTGACGACACGGATCTCCAATTCAGCCGTATGGAAGCCTGTTATGCGTTGCCTGTTGTTCGCCTGTCTGTTGCTCGGTTCCCTGCCCGCCTTCGCGCTGGATCGTTTCCAGGTCGAAGGTTATGCGCTGCCCAACGGTTTGCAGTTGCTGCTCAAACCCGGCACCGAGCGTGGGCATGTGGCGATCCGGCTGGTGGTCGGCGTTGGCCTCGACGATTTTGACTGCGACGAAAAAGAGCTGCCGCACCTGCTGGAGCATCTGCTGTTCAGCGGCATCGACGCCACTGGCGAAGGGGGTCTTGAAGAGCGCATGCAGGCATTGGGCGGTGACTGGAACGCCTTCACCAGCAACGCCGACACCACGTTCGTCATCGAGGCGCCGGCGAAAAACCAGCGCAAGGTCCTCGACTTGCTGCTCGACCTGCTGACGCAAACGCGCATCGACGACAACGCGATCAACGCCGCCAAACGTGTGGTCGAGCGTGAGGACGGCGGCCACTACACGCGTTTGCAGCGCTTTCTCGACCGCCAGGACCTCGGTCACACGGCGAGTAATCAACTCGCCGTCGAGCTGGGCCTGAAATGCCCGCAGCGCGCCGAGGTCGGCCCTCTGACCCAGGCGCAACTGGAGAAGGTGCGCAAGGCCTGGTACGCGCCGAACAACATGACCCTGATCGTTGTCGGTGAGCTGGACAAACTGCTGCCGGCCTATCTGGAACGCACGTGGGGCGCGCTCGAAGCGGTTGATCCGAGCGAACACCGACCGCTGCCGGACATTCGCACCAGTGCCGCCCATGAGCGCACCCTCACCCGCGGTTTTATCGGCGACAGCGCCAAGTTGCACTGGCTGGTGCCGGAACCGGTACTGGATGATCAGTACGACGAGACCTTCGACATCCTCAAGGACTACCTCGACTGGGCGTTGTACCGGCAGATCCGCCTGAACCACGGCTTGTCCTACGGGCCGTGGGCCGAGCGTGAAGTGTTTGGCGGGGTCGGTTTCATGAGTCTGAATGCCGACCTGGATCGCGATGACGTCGACGAAGCCATTCAAGTGCTGGAAGACCTCAAGGCCGACCTGCTGAAAAACGGCCTCGACGCCGAGACCTTCGCTCGCATCAAACAGGCTGCCATCGCCCATCAGGCCTGGGCCGTGCAAGGCAACAGCGCGCTGGCCGATTATTACTGGAGTGCGCTGGGCGATTACGAGGATGGTCGCTTTGCCAATCCGGCGCGGGAGCTGCAAGGCGTGACGCTGGAGACGGCGAACAAGGCCATGCGCGAGTTGCTGCTGCAACCGGGGTATCTGCGGATCGAGAAACCGTTGATCAGTGATGATCAGGTGTTGTGGCTGAGTGCGGGTGGGCTGGGTGTGGTGTTGCTGGCGCTGATTGGCTGGCGTGTGCATCAACGTCGTAAACACAAATCCCGAGAGTGACCACAATAGTCGGTGGTGAGTGAGATCTTGTGGCGAGGGGATTTAGCGAAACGTCGCACCGCCCCGTTCGGCGGCGCAGCCGTCGTAAATCCTGCGAATACGTTTTGTCTGGATGAATCGAGTTGCCGGGTTTGGCTGCTTCGCAGCCCAACGGGGATAAATCCCCTCGCCACAGGGGCCCGGCGGCGTTAACCTTTCGGGGTTTTTTCCTACAGCGTTGTGAACCGCCCAAATGCCGAAAATACAGCTCCTGATCCAGCGCATTCTCGAACTGATGAAGCGCTATCCCGGGGTCATTGCGCTTGGCGGTTTCATCTCCGGGGTCGGCAGTTTCATTTTGGTCGACCGCCAGCAAGGTCTGGCGAGCTGGATCACCATCATCATGCTGCTCAGCTGGATCTGGCTGATGCTGGAAAACACCCTGACCGGCCTGTTCACCCGCGTGTTCAAAAGGGAAATCCCCCAGCCGCTGCTGCGTTACGCGACGCAGATGATCCACCAGGAAAGCCTGTTTTTCGTCCTGCCGTTCTTCTTCATCACCACGACGTGGAACAGCGGCCAGTTGATTTTCACCGGCCTGCTCAGCGTCGCCGCCCTGATCTCGATCGTCGATCCGCTCTATTACAAATGGCTGGCGCCCCGGCGCTGGGCGTTTCTCGCGCTGCACACCCTGACCCTGTTCGCCGCTCTGCTCACCGCGCTGCCGGTGATCATGCACCTGACCACCTCGCAGAGCTTCAAGTGGGCGCTGGGCATCGCCGTGTTGTTGTCGTTCCCGAGCCTGGCGTCGATCTTCCCGATTCGCACGCTGCGCAATGCACTGGCGATTCTGTGCATCACTGTCGGCATCGGTGGCGTCGGTTGGGCGTTGCGTTCGTGGGTCCCGCCGGCGACGTTGTGGATGACCGACGTGGCGATCAGTACGCAAATGCAGGACCGCACCCCCGGCGCCAGCCTCGATACGGTCAGCGCCGAGCAGATCCGCAACGGCGGGCTCTACGCCTACACCGCGATCAATGCGCCGCGCGGCCTCGATGAGCGGATTTATCACGTCTGGCAGTTCAACGGCAAAGAGGTCGACCGCATCGCGCTCGACATCCACGGCGGACGCAAGGAAGGCTACCGGGCGTGGACGCACAAGCAGAACTTCCCCGCCAACCCGGCGGGCAAATGGCAGGTACGGGTGCTGACCGAGGATGGCCAGGTGATCGGCGTGCTGCGTTTCGAAGTTCCGGACAGCACAGCGATCAAAGAAAAGTAAGCGGGTTCGTGCTATTACGTAGGTTCGCGATATAGCCGAACAAGCACGGAGCTTATGACCAGCAGCTCGATCACCGGCAGTGCCCGACTGGACACCTCGATCACCCCTGCCCGCCTGCGGGTCAGCGGGGACTGGACGCTCGCCCATTACGCCGAACTCAAGCAACTGACCGAAAACCTCCACGGCCAGTATGACGTCAACACCACCGTCGACCTCAACAGCCTCGGTGCCCTCGACACCGCTGGCGCGTCATTGCTGGTGGAGCTGCTCGGTTCCGATCGCCTCGGCAAATCCGCCGAACACCCCGATTGTACGATTTCCCAGGCCGACCGCGCGCTGCTGCAAACCGTCTATCAATCGATGACTGATTTCTGCGTGCCGATCAAAGAGCCGGAAGTCAGCGTCAGCGTGCAACTGCTGACGCGCATCGGCCGCGCCGTCGATACGGTCTGGCAAGACACCCTGCAGGTGCTGGGTTTCATCGGTTTGATCCTCGAAACCATCGCCCGTGGCTTGTTCCGGCCCAAGCGCTGGCGGCTCACGCCGATGATTGCCCACATCGAACAGACCGGCCTCGATGCCGCACCGATTGTGGCGTTGCTGACCTTTCTGGTCGGCGCCGTGGTGGCGTTTCTCGGCGCCACCGTGCTCGCCAGTTTCGGCGCGACGATTTTCACCGTGGACCTGGTGGGATTCTCGTTTTTGCGGGAGTTTGGCGTGCTGCTGACCGCGATCCTGATGGCCGGGCGTACCGCCAGTGCCTTCACCGCGCAGATCGGCTCGATGAAGGCCAACGAAGAAATCGACGCGATTCGTACACTGGGCCTCGACCCCGTCGAGTTGCTGGTGGTACCTCGGGTGCTGGCGATGCTGGTGGCGCTGCCAATGCTGACGTTTCTGGCGATGCTCTGCGGGATCATTGGCGGCGGCGTGGTCTGCGCGGTGTCGCTGGGGATTTCGCCGGCGATGTTCCTCTCGGTGCTGCAAGCCGACATCGGCATTCAGCATTTTCTGGTGGGCCTGGTGAAGGCGCCGGTCTTCGCTTTCCTCATCGCGACGATTGGCTGTCTGGAAGGCTTCAAGGTCAGCGGCAGCGCCGAATCGGTCGGCGCCCACACTACCTCGGCGGTGGTGCAGTCGATTTTCGTGGTGATCGTGCTCGACGCGGTGGCCGCGCTGTTCTTCATGGAGATGGGCTGGTGAGTCGTCTACCTCGCGCGCCCTCGGAGGCGGTGATTGAAGTCCGTGGCCTGTGCAATCGCTTTGGCAGCCAGAGCGTGCACGAGAATCTGGATCTGGATTTGTACAAAGGCGAGATTCTCGCCGTGGTCGGGGGCTCCGGCAGCGGCAAGTCGGTGTTGCTGCGCAGCATCGTCGGCCTGCGCCGTCCCAGTGAGGGCGTGGTCAAAGTCTTCGGGCAGAACCTGCCGAGCCTGTCCGAGCACGAGCGTTCGCTGGTCGAACGGCGCTTCGGCGTGCTGTTCCAGAAAGGCGCGTTGTTCTCTTCGCTGACCGTCACCGAGAACGTCGCCCTGCCCCTCATCGAACACGCCGGCCTTAGCCGCGAGGACGCCGAACACCTGGCGGCAGTCAAACTGGCGCTGGCCGGGCTGCCGCTGTCGGCGGCGGACAAGTACCCGGCCTCGCTGTCCGGCGGCATGATCAAGCGTGCGGCGTTGGCGCGGGCGCTGGCGCTGGATCCGGACATTCTGTTTCTCGATGAGCCCACCGCCGGCCTCGATCCGATTGGCGCGGCGCAGTTCGACCAACTGATCCTGACCCTGCGCGATGCCTTGGGCCTGAGCGTGTTTCTGGTCACCCACGACCTCGACACGCTCTACACCATCACCGACCGCGTGGCGGTGCTGGCGCAGAAAAAAGTGCTGGTCGCCGGCCCCATCGACGTCGTTTCGGAAACGGATGACGCGTGGATTCACGAATACTTCCACGGTCCGCGCGGCCGCTCGGCGCTGGACGCCGCCAAATTGCTCAACGAGGTCTGACATGGAAACCCGAGCCCATCATGTGTTGATCGGCCTGTTCTCAGTGATTGTCGTGGCAGGCGCCCTGCTCTTCGGCCTGTGGCTGGCCAAGTCGAGCGTCGACACCGAGTTCAAGGATTACGAAATCGTCTTCAACGAGGCGGTCAGTGGTCTGTCCAAGGGCAGCCCGGTGCAGTACAGCGGCATCAAGGTCGGCGACGTGGTCAGTCTGCGCCTCGACCCTAAAGATCCCCGCCGGGTGCTGGCGCGAATTCGGCTGGGTGGCGACACGCCGGTCAAGGAAGACACCCAGGCCAAACTGGCGCTGGCCGGGATCACCGGAACGTCGATCATCCAGCTCAGCGGCGGCACGCCTGACAGCCCGCAACTCAAAGGGCACGACGGCAAGCTGCCGATCATCGTCGCCTCGCCCTCGCCCATTTCGCGGCTGCTCAATGACAGCAACGACTTGATGAGCGGGATCAGCTCTTTGCTGGGCAACGCCAATCAGATGTTCTCCGCCGAAAACGTCGAACGTGTAAGCAAGACCCTCGCTCACCTGGAACAAACTACCGGTACCATCAACGATCAACGCGGCGACATCAAGCAAGCCATGCAGCAACTGGCGAGTGTCGGCAAACAGGCCGGGAGTATGCTCGAACAGACCTCGGCATTGATGCGTAATGCCAACGGCCTGCTCAACGATCAGGGCAAACAAGCGCTGGGCAGCGCCGGGCAGGCGATGAAGTCGCTGGAACAGAGCAGCGCCACGATCAATGCCTTGCTGAGCAAGAATCAGAATTCCCTCGACAACGGCATGCAGGGTCTCAACGGTCTGGCCCCGGCGATTCGCGAATTGCGCGAAACCCTGACCTCGTTGCGCGCCATTTCCCAACGTCTGGAGGCCAACCCCAGCGGTTACCTGCTGGGCAGTGACAAGAACAAGGAGTTCACGCCATGAAGCTGACTCGCCTCGCCCTCCTCGCCGGTTTTGTGTTGATCAGTTCGTGTTCGATTCTGCCCAAGTCGGAACCGGCCGATGTCTATCGTCTGCCGATCACTCAGGCGCCTGCCTCGGCCGGCTCGGCGGCGGCTCAGCACTGGTCGCTGCGGTTGAATAAATTACAGGCCAGTGAAGCGTTGAACCGGCCGAATATCGCTGTCATTCCGCAAGGCGATGTGATCAGCAGCTACAAGGCCTCACGCTGGAGCGATCCGGCGCCGGTGCTGCTGCGCAACCGCTTGCTCGACGGCTTTGCCCGGGACGGTCGAGTGACGCTGCTGAGTACCGATGACAGCAACTTTGCCGCGGATCTTGAGCTGGGCGGGAATTTGCAGGCGTTTCAGACGGAGTATCAGGGCACGCAGGCCAGTGTCGTGGTGCGACTGGACGCGTTGATTGTGCGCGGCTACGACCAGCGGATTCTCGCCAGTCGACGCTTTGAAGAGCGTCAGCCGTTAAGCGATGTGCAGGTTCCGGCGGTGGTTGCAGGATTTGGTCAGGCCAGTGATCGGCTGACTGCGAAAGTTGTCGCATGGGCCGTCGATCAAGGCCAGAAACTCGCGCCACAGAACCCCTGATTCACCACAATCCCTGTAGTAGTGAGCCTGCTCGCGATAGCTGGGTGACAGTCACCGATGATAGTGGCTGATAGACCGCTATCGCGAGCAGGCTCACTCCTACAGCTTGATTTTGTGTTTAGCCGAAGAACCAGTAACACACGCCGATAGCACCCAAGACCCCGGCCAGTTCCGCCAACAGCGCACAGCCCACGGCATGCCGGGCGCGCTGAATGCCCACCGCGCCAAAATACACCGCGAGCACATAGAACGTCGTCTCGGTACTGCCTTGCACCGTCGCCGCGACCAGCGCCGGGAAGCTGTCGACGCCTGAGGTCTTCATGGTTTCAATCAACATCGCCCGCGCTGCGCTGCCGGAGAACGGTTTGACCATCGCCGTCGGCAACGCGTCGACGAACCGCGTGTCCCAACCTGCCCACTCGACCAGGTGACGAATGCCGTCCAGACCGAAGTCCAGTGCCCCTGAGGCGCGCAGCACGCCGACCGCACACAGCATCGCCACCAGGTACGGCAGCAGGTTTTTCGCCACATCGAAGCCTTCCTTGGCGCCTTCGACGAACGCTTCGTACACTTTTACCTTGCGTAGCGCGCCGATGATCAGAAACAGCATGATCAAGCCGAACAGCGTGAGATTGCCGAGGATCGACGATAATCCCGCCAGCGCGGTGGCCGACAGCGTGCCCAGCAACGCCATGAAAGCGCCGAGGGCGAGGGCGCCGGGAATCAGATACGCCAGCACCACCGGATCCCAGATGCGCAGGCGCTGCATGAACGCCACCGAGAGGAAGCCGACGATGGTCGAGCAACTGGTCGCCAGCAGAATCGGCAGGAACACCAGCGTCGGGTCCGGCGCGCCTTGCTGGGCGCGGTACATGAAGATCGTCACCGGCAGCAGGGTCAGCGACGAGGCGTTGAGCACCAGGAAAAGGATTTGTGCGTTGCTGGCGACCGTGGCGCTGGGGTTGAGCTCCTGCAGCGCTTTCATGGCTTTCAGGCCGATGGGCGTGGCGGCGTTGTCCAGGCCGAGGCCGTTGGCGGCGAAGTTCAGGGTGATCAGGCCGAGGGCAGGGTGACCGGGCGGGACTTCCGGCATCAGCCGCAGGAACAGCGGGCCGAGTACCTTGGCCAGCCATTCGACAATGCCGGCCTTCTCGGCAATGCGCAGGAAGCCCAGCCACAGGGTGAGGGTGCCGAACAACAGCACCATGACTTCGACCGAGAGCTTGGCCATGGCAAAAATGCTTTCCACCATCGCCGCGAAAATCCCGGCGTTGCCACCGATCAGCCACTGCGCCAGCGCCGACACGGCTGCCACGATGAAGAAGCCAAGCCACAGGCCATTAAGCATCAGTCAAATCCCCCGGAAGATGCGGCGAATGATAGCGGGGTCGCCAGAAACGACAAACCCCGGATTTCTCCGGGGTTTATCAGGGTGCCTTGCGGGCGGGGATCAGTTGTTGGAAACGTCACCGGCCGGCAGTTTTTCCTTGCTGCGCCAGTGCGGCAGTGAGTTCCAGTAGCGCTGGCCCTTGGCGTCGTCGTACATGCCTTCCCAGCGCGCGATAACCAGCACTGCCAGAGCGTTGCCGATCACGTTCAGCGCGGTACGCGCCATGTCCATGACGCGGTCGACACCGGCGATGAAGGCCAGGCCTTCCAGCGGAATGCCGACGCTGCCCAGAGTGGCCAGCAGCACCACGAAGGACACGCCCGGTACGCCGGCGATGCCTTTGGAGGTGACCATCAGGGTCAGCACCAGCAGCAGTTGCTGGCTGATCGACAGGTCGATGCCGTACAGCTGAGCGATGAAGATGGCGGCGATGGACTGGTACAGGGTCGAACCGTCGAGGTTGAACGAGTAACCGGTCGGCACCACGAAGCTGCAGATGGCTTTCGGTGCGCCGTAGGCTTCCATCTTCTCGATCACGCGCGGCAGCACGGTTTCGGACGAGGCGGTGGAGTAGGCCAGTACCAGCTCATCCTTGAAGATGCGCATCAGTTTGAACACCGAGAAGCCGAACATCTTGGCGATCAGACCCAGTACCACGAAGGCGAAGAAGGCGATGGCGAAGTAAACCAGGATCACCAGTTTTGCCAGCGGCAGCAGGGAAGCGAAGCCGAAGTTGGCGACGGTCACCGCGATCAGGGCGAATACACCGATAGGGGCGTAGTTCATGATCATGTGGGTGACTTTGAACATGCTTTCCGAGACGCCCTGGAACATCTTCACCAGCGGCTCGCGCAGGTCCGACTGCAGGCTCGACAGACCGAGGCCGAACAGCACGGAGAAGAAGATGATCGGCAGCATTTCGCCGCGAGCCATGGCCGCGAAGATGTTCGACGGGATCAGGTTGAGGATGGTCTCGATGAACGCGTGTTCATGCTGCACTTCGGCGGCGGTCGCCTGGTACTTGGAGATGTCCACGGTGCCCAGGGTGCTCATGTCGATGCCGGCACCCGGGTGGAACAGGTTGGCCAGCAGCAGGCCGACGACGATGGCGATGGTGGTGACGATTTCGAAATAGATGATCGTCTTCAGGCCGATACGCCCCAGCTTCTTGGCGTCGCCCACGCCGGCAATGCCGACGATCAGGGAAGAGATGACGATCGGGATCACGATCATTTTGATCAGACGGATAAAGATATCGCCTGCCGGTTGCAGGACGTTGCTGATCCACCAGGCCTTCTCGGCACTGAAATGGTTGAGCAACGCACCAATTGCAATCCCCAATACCAGACCGATGAGGATCTGCCAGGCGAGGCTAAGCTTTGCCTTCTTCATTATCTTTACCCTTACTTGCGTTTGACTCAGGCACATGCAGGAACTGGAACGCTCTTTAGCGGAAAAGTTTGTGCATCTGCCTCCGTATAAGGTGCCCCGAAGCGCGTGTTTACGGCTCTCCGGCAGGCGAAAAAAGGCGCAACTATTCCGATGCAAGGTTGCGCCGTCTAATGCCGTAAACGCCTACCCTATGCCGAATCGGCATGAGCTTTTTTAATTGAAACTGGCGTCCCAACCGGTTCGATTGCGACATTTCAGCCGGCATAAGTGCCGTGAACCGGCCATTACAGCGTAGGTTGGTTATTTTTTGAACGAAAAAAATCGACGTAAATTTGAGGAAAAAGCCTACGCAGGAAGACTAGAAGTCCTACTGTTTAAAAGGTCTCTTTCTCGATATACGGTCGCCCGGAAACACCGCGAAATGTTTTCGCGCGCAGTGTGAGCGATAAAAAGAGGAGCGGAGCGCTCTGGATCAATGTTTTGACGTTGAGCAAAGCTCAGCGCAAGTCCGTCGAACCGCTGAGGGTCGGCGAACCTGCGACGCAGCTTTTACCCTGACCCGGCCCTTTCGCAGGCACTCCCTGTACCCGTAGGTCACTCCGACCCTGCAACAGTCAGAACATCCCGGCCCCCTGGTCATGCGCCGGCCTTCCTCGGGTGGGCGCAATAAAGAGCAGCGGGGGGCTGCTCTTATGTTCGAATCAATACCAATTCGGATCTTTCTTCAGGGTTTCCATCAGAAGATCCTGCATGCCCTGATCGGGTTTGCCGAGGAAGCGGTACGTGGCATGTCGCGTCGGCGACTTGTCGGCCGGCAGTCCTTCGGGCACATCGACGAGCATGGCGTAAGCGTCTTTCTTGTCGAAACTGAACGCGACGATCAAGCGGTGATTGAGGCACTTGTCCTGCGACTCGCAGAGCGGTCCCACCAGATACTTGTCGCCATCTTCGGTCACGGCATTCATCTGTTGGTCAGGCGTCCCGGAGAGGTTCATCACCCATTCCGGCAAGCGTTCTTCCTTCTTCACCACGCCTTCCCAGGTTTCCCTGTACTGCGGGTCGGAACTCAACAGTTCGTTGACCCGCGTCTGGCCGTCATTGGCCGCTATCGCCATGGCACTACCGCCCAGAAGCAGGGCGGCTGCCAGTGTCTTTAAAGCACTCATCGTTAACCTCGGCCGCGACGGCCAAAGAAGAAGGATGCGATGAACATCACCAGGAACACGACAAAGAGAATCTTGGCGATACCCGTGGCGGTGCCCGCGATACCACCGAAGCCCAGTACTGCAGCGATGATGGCAATGATCAAGAATGTAATTGCCCAGCTCAACATGGTGATTCTCCTTACTTCTCTATTTAGGGGTGTTGCGTGTTCCGGCGCATCGCGCCCGAATCCGTTAAATCCATCAGAAGACCCAGCGCTCTTCCCGTGGCATTTCGTCCAGAGGTTGCGCCTGATCGACGTCCATCATGCGCATCGAGGCGCTTTCCGCCTGGCTGCTGCTGACGGCGCTGAAGTGCTTCTGCGTGCTGTGCTGGATCGAGATCAGCGGCTCAGGCTTCTGGCTGTTTTCCCAGCTCAGGTATTGCTGGCACACGATCAGGGTGATCAACAGCGCCAGTACGCCAAACAGACCTTGCTGAAGGTGCATTGGCGAGATACGCATTTGGGCGGCACTTGGGCGAGTCATCCTGGGTTCCTCACTCTTATTCGGTTGGGGCAGTGCTGATCTGCCCGGGCTGAATGAGGTATTGCAGCCTGCATGCCAGTTTTTTATTTAAAAAATATCTATATAAATCAATGGCTTATAAGTGATGTAAAAATTGATCGCGACGCATCCTGCACGATGGGTCCATCGTGGTCGTGCGGATTGCACGATTATTTCGTAGGAGAATTCATTCTTAGGGAATTGAGAGCAGGGCGCGGATGTCAGAAAAGTAAGTGGGGAAACGCCCGCAAATCGTCAATTGTTTAAAAAATCAACAAAATCAACGGATTAGCCGTAAAGGCAGGAGAGAGCTACCCTCCTATGGCTGGCATCGTTCAGAATCAACCATGCAACTTGCCCGATTTTTCCGGGACTAACCCAAGACCAATCTTTATGGAGCGTAGGAAAAATGGAATCTGCCACTGAGCATCAAGGCCGCATTCTGCTGGTGGACGATGAATCCGCCATCCTGCGAACCTTCCGTTATTGCCTCGAAGACGAAGGCTATACGGTGGCCACTGCCAACAGCGCGGCTCAGGCCGACGCCCTGCTGCAACGTCAGGTCTTCGACCTGTGCTTCCTTGATCTGCGTCTGGGCGAAGACAACGGCCTCGATGTATTGGCGCAAATGCGCATTCAAGCGCCGTGGATGCGCGTAGTGATTGTCACCGCGCATTCGGCTGTTGATACCGCAGTCGACGCCATTCAGGCGGGCGCCGCCGACTATCTGGTCAAACCTTGCAGCCCTGATCAACTGCGCCTGGCCACCGCCAAGCAACTGGAAGTACGTCAGCTTTCGGCACGCCTTGAGGCGCTGGAAGGCGAGATCCGCAAGCCCAAGGATGGCCTCGATTCCCACAGCCCGGCGATGAAAGTCGTGCTGGAGACGGCCCGCCAGGTGGCGAGTACTGACGCCAACATTCTTATTCTCGGCGAGTCCGGCACTGGTAAAGGAGAGCTGGCCCGTGCCATTCACGGCTGGAGCAAGCGCGAGAAGAAATCCTGCGTGACGATCAACTGCCCGTCACTGACTGCCGAGCTGATGGAAAGCGAATTGTTCGGTCACAGTCGCGGTGCGTTTACCGGCGCCAGTGAAAGCACGCTGGGCCGAGTCAACCAGGCGGATGGCGGTACGCTGTTTCTCGACGAGATCGGCGATTTTCCCCTGACATTGCAACCCAAGTTGCTGCGTTTCATTCAGGACAAGGAATACGAGCGGGTAGGCGATCCGGTCACCCGCCGCGCTGATGTGCGCATTCTCGCTGCGACCAACCTCAACCTTGAAGACATGGTGCGTGACGGTCGTTTCCGTGAAGACCTGCTCTATCGCCTGAACGTCATCACCCTGCACTTGCCGCCATTGCGCGAGCGCGCCGAAGACATCCTGACCCTGGCCGACCGCTTCCTTGCCCGCTTCGTCAAAGAATATGCGCGGCCGGCGCGCGGTTTCAGCGACGAGGCTCGCGAGGCACTGCTCGGTTATCGCTGGCCGGGCAACATTCGTGAGCTGCGTAACGTGGTCGAACGGGCGAGCATCATCTGCCCGCAGGAACGGGTGGAAATCAGTCACCTGGGCATGGCCGAGCAACCGGCCAACAACGCGCCCCGAGTCGGTGCCGCGCTCAGCCTGGACGAGTTGGAAAAAGCCCACATCGGCGCCGTGCTCGCCACCGCCGGCACCCTCGATCAGGCGGCGAAAACCCTGGGCATCGACGCCTCGACCCTGTATCGCAAGCGCAAGCAGTACAACCTGTGAGCGCGCAGCGATGAAACTGGCGATGAAGTTGCGTACGCGCCTGTTCCTGAGCATTTCGGCGCTGATCACCGTGGCGCTGCTCGGGCTGTTGCTCGGGCTGGTCAGCGTGATGCAGATGGCCGGGACGCAGGAAGCGCTGGTGCGTAACAACTTCGTCACCCTCGACCTGGGCCTCAAGCTGCGGCAAACCCTCGGCGATCAACTGATCATCATGCTCGCGGAAAAGCCCGATCCGGTCGCGTTCGAAGCGTCCAGGCAGCATTACTTCGAATTGCTCGACGAGGGCATCGCCCAGGAACAGGAGGGCGATGGCCGACAGTACGGTTTCACTCAGGCCAAGGCCGATTACCTGAGTTTTCTGCAAGCCTTCGACCTGTCGCGCAACCCTTCCGAAGCGATGAGCAGCAACGCCGATTTCAGGGCGCGCTTCAACACCTTGCGCAATGGACTGATCACCGAACACAAACATGCTCTGGATAACATCAACGCGGTTCAGCACGACGCGCGTGATCGAGCGCTATTGGTCGCCGGGTTGCTGGGCCTGGTCGGACTGGCCGTACTGATCATCGGTTTTGTCACCGCCCATGGCATCGCTCGCCGCTTTGGCGCGCCGATCGAAGCGCTGGCGCACGCAGCGGACAACATCGGCCAAGGTAATTTCGAAGTGACCCTGCCGATTTCCTCGGCGGTGGAGATGAACCAACTGACCAAGCGTTTCGGGCTGATGGCCGAAGCATTGCGTGAGCATCAGGCAACCAACGTCGATGAGCTTCTGGCCGGGCAACAGCGCTTGCAAGCGGTGCTCGACAGCATCGACGACGGCCTGTTGATGATCGACCGTCAGGGCCATCTCGAACACCTCAACCCGGTGGCGCAGCGCCAATTGGGCTGGGAGGATGACCGCTTGGGTCAGGGGCTGGGCACTGCACTGGGCCGGCCCGAGCTGGACGCGCAACTGCAACTGGTTCTGCGTGGCGGCACGCTGGAGCGGGCGCCGGAAGATTTGAGCATCGAGGTCGATGGCGAATCGCGTCTGCTGACCTACAGCCTGACCCCTGTCAGCCACACTCAGGGCCATATCCTGGGCGCGGTGATGGTCTTGCACGATGTCACCGAACAACGCGCCTTCGAGCGCGTGCGCAGCGAGTTCGTGTTGCGCGCCTCCCATGAACTGCGCACGCCCGTGACGGGAATGCACATGGCCTTCGGCCTGTTCCGTGAGCGGGCGAAGTTTCCGGCGGAATCGCGTGAGGCCGACCTGCTCGACACCGTGAATGAAGAAATGCAGCGCCTGATGCAACTGATCAACGACCTGCTGAATTTCTCGCGCTACCAGAACGGTCTGCAGAAACTGACGCTGGCGCCGTGCTCCATCGAAGATCTGCTGGAACAGGCGCAACTGCGTTATGCCGACGCGGCGGCCGCCAAGGGCATCGAGCTGAGCGTCGAGTTGCAAGGGCCGCTGCCACGTTTGCAGGCGGATCAGCCGCAGCTCGAACGTGTCCTCGACAACCTGATCGACAATGCCCTGCGCCACACCGCCCGCGACGGCCAGATTCGCTTGCAGGCGCGACGGCATGGCGAGCGGGTGATCATCAGCGTCGAAGACAACGGCGAAGGCATTGCCTACGGTCAGCAGGGACGGATTTTCGAGCCGTTTGTGCAGGTCGGCCGCAAGAAGGGCGGCGCCGGACTGGGTCTGGCGCTGTGCAAGGAAATTGTCCAGTTGCATGGTGGGCGGATGGGCGTTTATTCACGGCCGGGGCAGGGGACGCAGTTCTATATGGCTCTTTCCATCTAGGCTTCGTCATCCATCCGGCGCCCAGCCAGCCTTCGGCCACGGGTGATCAGCTCGATGAACTGCACCGCACTCAGCGCATGGGCGAACAACCAGCCCTGACCGAACTTCACGCCTTCGCTGCTGAGCAGTTCGGCCTGGGATTCGAGCTCGATGCCTTCGGCAATCACCTTCAAATCCAGTGCTTGCGCCATGTGAATGATGTGTGGCGCCACGCCGCTGCTGGCGGCGTCGTGGCCGAGTGCGTCGATAAACGCCTTGTCGATCTTCAGGCAATCCACCGGCAGGGTCTGCAGGTAGGCGAGACTGCAATAGCCGGTGCCGAAATCATCGATCAGCACCTGATGGCCGACATCCCGTAAGGCTTGCAGGTTTTCCCGCGCGACCACCACATCAATCAAGCCGCGCTCAGTGACTTCGAAGGCAATCTGCCGCGCCGCGACTCGGTGCAGTGTCAGCAGGCGCGCCATGACCTGACCGATGCGCGGCACCATCACGTCGCAGGCTGCCAGGTTCACCGAAATGTACAGCTGCGGATTGGCTCGCAGCAATTGGCCCAATTGTTCCAGCAGACGCTGGATGACGAAGTCAGTCATCTGGCGGATCTGTCCGGTGTTCTCCGCCATGGGGATGAACAGGTCGGGGCTGGTCAGCGTGCCGTCCGGGCGACGCCAGCGCAGCAGGGCTTCGGCGCCGACGCAATTGCGGCTGTCGAGGTCGAAGATGGGCTGGTACAGCACCTGCAATTCGCCCCGGCGGATCGCGCCGTGCAATTCTGCGTCCAGTGATTGCCGCTGGCGTACCAGCAAAAACACCAGAAAACCGACGCACGCGCCGAGTAACAGGCACACCGGCAGCAGCCACCACCAGATGGCGGGTATGTGTGTGCCGGTGCGCGGGCTGATCAGCACCAGCTGATATTCCGGATTGTCGGTGGGCATGCGATAGATCAGTCGGGATTGGGTCACTTGCAAGGCGTCGCGGTTTTTCGGCGGCCAAGATTCAGTGGGCGGCCAATCCTGGGTGGTACCGAGCACCGGGATTGCCCGCGTACCGTGATCCAGCACCACCAACAGGCTGCTGCCTGTTGACAGGTCGACCATGTCGGTCAAATGTCCGCGTGACGTCGCCACCCGAAAATTGCCGCGCCCGAGCATCAGCGCTGCGCGGTTTTCATCGGGTTCAGTGGTGGTGTTGAGCCAGTAGCTGTAAGTCGGGCCTTTGATGTCCGGCGGGCGGACGACGGACAAGCCTTCCTGGCGCGGGCGGTTGGAGCAGATCCGCGTCGCGTCCATGTAGGCTGCTTCGTAGACGAAGCGGTAATTGAATGTGACCTGTTGCAGGGTCGCGATCATTTCATCGTCGCAGCTGCGCAACGGTTGTGCTTCGAGGTCATCGAGACTTTCGCGCAATTGCCCGAACAGTTGCTCGAGGCGAGCGAGGAAGCGCTCGCCCTGGGCATTCATTTCCTGACTTTCGCTTTGCTCCACCTGATGCATCGCGACGAACATTGCGCCGGCGATCAACAGGCTGGCACTGAGGACAGCCGCGATCATCGCCAAAAACCAGGGGCGATAAAACCAGCTACGCAGTGTCTCTCGGGTAGCAACCATCATGGAATATCCGAAGAATTACCAATGAGTTATAGCTGCTGATTACGAATTCGCTCTGACCGTCGGGCGGGCGTCATTATTTTGTCTGATTGAGTACCAGCAACAACGCCGCTGTCTGCGCATCCGGTGTGCCGTCAAAACGCGCCGGGCGAAAGTGCATCTGGAAGGCTGCAAGCACGTGGCGGGTGGCTACATCCAGTTCACCGGTCTGCGGCGTGTCGTAACCGAGGTGCGCCAGTTGTGCCTGGAACCAACTGATGCTCGGCAACTCGCCGCCGTTGAACAGCGCCTGTTGGCGCGCCACGGCTTGCTCGTTCGGCCACACGCCGAGGCCTTCGGCCGCCAGGCGCTTCCATGGGAACAGCGGGCCGGGATCGAGTTTGCGCAGGGGCGCAATGTCGCTGTGGCCGATGATGTGGCGAGGGCTGATGCCGTTGCGCTTGCTGATGTCCTTGAGCAGGACGATCAGCGATTGAATCTGCGCTTCGCTGTACGGATACCACAAGCGCCCGGTCGGGGTGTCTTTGAAGCCCGGGTTGACGATTTCGATGCCGATCGAGCTGGAGTTCAGCCAGGTGCGGCCCTGCCACTGGCTTTCGCCGGCGTGCCAGGCGCGCTGGTTTTCGTCCATCAGCTTGTAGATGGTGCCGCGCTGGTCGTCGCCGATCAGGTAATGGCTGCTGACTTCGCCGTGGGTCAGCAATTGCAGCGAGCGTTCGAGCGACGTCGAAGTGTAATGGACGATCACGAACTGGATGCGGCTGTCGTAATTGGCCGAAGCGTGACTCGTGTCATAACGCGGGCTGCTGGCACAACCGGCCAGAACAAGCAGCGACGCGAGGAGGGCAATAAATTTCATGGCAGAAGGCAATACACGCAAGACAGTAATGCAACAGTGTAACGTACTGACTTGCGTGAAGACGGTCGCTGGGCGGATTTAAACAAAATGGAACAATTGGCTCAGCCCAGCTCGATGCGATTACGCCCGGCGTTTTTGGCGCGGTACAGCGCCTGATCGGCTCTTTTGATCACCAGATCGCTGTGTTCTCCGGGTTTGAACGATGCCAGCCCCATGGAAATAGTGATCGTCACCCGTTCGCCCTTGAAATGGAACGGGCAGGCTTCGATTGCCGCACGCAGGGTTTCCAGCAATTTTGCACCGACCGCTGGCGGGGTCGCCGGCAGCAGCAGGACAAACTCTTCACCGCCGAAACGCGCGATAAAGTCAGAACCGCGCAGGCGTTTGCGCAGCACGCTGGCGATGATTTTCAGCACTTTATCGCCGGCCAGATGCCCGTAGTTGTCGTTGATCCGTTTGAAGTGATCGAGGTCGAGCATTGCCAGGCTCAGGGTGTTGCCGTGTTGCTGCCACTGTTTGATTTCCTGCTCCAGCCGTTCGCTCCACGCTGCACGGTTGGGCAGACCGGTGAGCGGGTCGATCAGGGCTTTCTGGCGTTGTTCTTCAAGGTGCTCGCGAAAGCCCTGCGCCTCTTGCTCCATGTGCGCCACACGTTCGGATAGGCCTTTGAGTCGCGCTGCCACTTCCTGCTCGCGGGCATCGCGCTGTTTCTGGTGTTGATCCATGGTGCCGAGCAAGCCTTCGAGATGGTTCTCCAACACTTGCTTGAGGTCATCCAGATCCGCCGCTTGCTGCACGCTGGTCTGCAAGCCGTCGACCTGCTCACGAATTTGCGTGTCCATCGCCCGTGCCGCCGAACTGTTGTCGGCATGGCCATCGCTGGCCGCCTGCAGATTGCTCTGGAATGCTTCGAGGCGTTCGTTGAGTTGTTGCAGGTAGGCTTCGAATTCGTGCTGGCCGCTGTCGGTGATCGCCAGCATCAAAGTCGCCAGATCGTCGAGGATCGGCAGCAGTTCGTACCAGTTCAAGCCATTTTTCAGGCGGTCACGCATGGCCTCCGCTTGCGGGCGGTGGCGCTCCGGAAGGGTCAGGTCATCGAGCAGACCGATCAGGGTGTCTTCGATGTGCTTGGCCACGGAGCTGTAAGACGGCTCCGGCGAGTCGGGAAGCGCGTAGAGAATGTCGTGCTCGGGTTGTTCCGGGTCAATGGCGGCCAGTGCACGGGCGATCGGCTCGGGCAGGGGCAGGCTGTCGAGGATCAACGGCTGCGGGTCGCCGGGATGAATCAGCTCGTCGGGGTTGAAGGTAACAGGAGCCGGGATTGGCGCGGGCGTGAAAACGGGTTCAGGCGCGGGCGTGATGGTTTGCGGCTCAGCTGCCGGACTAAGGGTTTCGGTGGCAACCGTGGGCGGAACGAAAGCGGTCACCTGCGGTTCGACGGGCGCCGGGACTGCTGGCATTGCAACTTCCGTGACCGGCACAGGCTGTTGCAGTGCGGGTGGGGCGATTGCCACCGGTTCGGCCACAGGGGCCGGAGCCGCGTGTACAGGTTCGTGCTCGGGCTGAGGCATGGCGTGCGCAACCTCAACGGGCGCGATCTGCTCAGGCGCAGGCGTGACGGCTACGGGCGCCTCGTCGCCATCGCGACCGCCAAAAAGACGCTGAAACAAACCTGGCCGGTCCGGCTCTGCTGGCGTCTCCAGCTGGCTCAGCGCTTTGCTCTGCAGACTGCTCAGTTCACTCAGCAGCAGGGGCATTTCCCGGGCCTGACTGACACGCCCGTCCAGTTGCTTGGCAAACTTCTTCAGCGGCTGTGCGACTTCGCGCGGCAGCGGCAAGGCCTGCAACTGAGCAACCAGAGATGTCAGCGCAGTGCTGACCTGATCAATCCGGGTTTCGCGACGCTGCTCGGAATCGAGCACGGCTTTTTCCAGGCGCGGCAACAGGGCGGCGAGGCCGGCGTCCATGTCGTCGGTGCGCACCACGTCGCGCATTTCTTTCATGCACTGATCAACGACGCGGTCGGTACCTTCGGCCGCCAATGTACTGCGTACCAGACCGCGACGCAGCAAGTCGAGGCGGGCGGCCCAGCGACGTTCGAGCTTGTCCTGTTGTTCGATGCTTTTGAGGTACTTCTCTTTCCAGCGCTGGGCTTCGTCGCTCATTCAGGGGTTCCGCGAAGGGCAGGACTCAACGCGGGCAATGCATCGGCCGTGAGCGAACCCGGCAGACGAATCTCTACCGCGACCGGCAGGTGATCGGAAATGGGCTGTGCCAGCACCTGTACTTTTTCAAGGGTCAGGGTCGGGCTGAGCAAAATATGATCAAGGCAACGCTGAGGGCGCCAGCTGGGGAATGTCGCTTCCACCTGCGGGGCCAGCAAGCCGAGATCGCGTAACGGTGACTGTTGTAGCAGATCGCTGGCGTGGGTGTTCATGTCACCCATCAACACTTGGTGTTTATAGCCGCCGATCAGTTCGCGAATGTAGCCCAGTTGCAGGCTGCGCACCCGTGCGCCAAGGGCCAGGTGCATCATCACCACCACCAGCGCTTCCGGGCCTTCGCCGAAACGCAGCAGGATGGCGCCGCGACCTTTCGGGCCGGGCAACGGGTGGTCTTCGATCGCCCACGGACGCAGACGACTGAGCACGCCATTGCTGTGCTGAGCCAGGCGGCCGAGGTTGCGATTGAGTTGTTGATACCAGTAGGGGAAGGCGCCGAGGTGGGCCAGATGTTCGACCTGATTGACGTAGCCTGAACGCAGGCTGCCGCCATCGGCTTCCTGCAGGGCGACCAGATCGAAGTCGCCGAGCAGGTCGCCGATCTTTTGCAGATTGCCTGAGCGCCCGGTGTGCGGCAGCAAGTGCTGCCAGCTGCGGGTCAGGTAGTGTCGATAGCGCTCGGTACTGATGCCGACCTGGATATTGAAGCTGAGCAAACGCAGACGCTGGTCCGCAGGCAGGCCCGTGGACGCCAGGTGATGCTCGTTGACCTGCGGATCATGCAGGCCAACGATGCGTTCGGTTTTCCAGCGGCGCATGGCGGTCGCCGCGCTTAGTTGGCAGCGGCCTTGTTGGTCGCTCGCTCTTTGGCCACCAGTTGATCGGCCAGTTGCAGGGCTTGTTCAGCACCACCGGCGGAACCGATGTCGAAGCGGTACTTGCCGTTGACGATCATGGTTGGAACGCCGGAGATTTCATACTTCTTGGCCAGCTCGCGGGCTTTCACGATCTGCCCTTTGATGGCGAACGAATCGAAGGTCGCCAGGAACTTGTCCTTGTCCACGCCTTGGGTTGCGAGGAAGTCGGCCATGTCGTTCTTGTCGGTCAGCTTCTTGTGTTCTTTCTGGATTGCGTTGAACACGGCAGCGTGAACGTTGTGCTCGACGCCCATGGCTTCCAGCGTCAGGAACATCTGGCCGTGAGCGTCCCACGGGCCACCGAACATTGCAGGAATGCGTACGAAGTTGACGTCGGAAGGCAGTTTTTCAACCCATGGATTGATCACCGGCTCGAACGCGTAGCAGTGCGGGCAGCCATACCAGAACAGCTCGACCACCTCGATCTTGCCAGGCACGGCGACGGGTACCGGGTTGCTCAGTTCGACGTAAGGGGCGGCAGGGGCTTCGGCGGCCTGGGCAGTCACGCCGAACAGGCTGGCAGCGACGAGGGCGGCGCTGATGATCAGATTACGCATGCTTTACTCCTGGACAATTTTGGTCGCCTCGCGCGACCTGTTTTCAGACAGATCCTGGCGGGCATGAGTTCTGTAGTGTAACGGCAGCGGCCACAAAAAAGGGCGGCCAAAGCCACCCTTTTTATACTTGCTGCGACGGATTAATCGAGCGTTAACGTTGCGCGGGATCTATCGCCAGCCAGTGCGGTTCTCAGTGCAGACCCTGAATGTAGCTGGCGACGGCGGCGATGTCTTCATCACTGAGTTTGCGGGCGATGGTGCGCATGGTCATGGCGTCGCCATCGTTGCTGCGACCGGCTTCTTCCTTGCGGAAGTCGGTCAGCTGCTTGGCGATGTATTGCGCGTGTTGGCCGCCCAGATGCGGAAACCCTGCGGCAGCGTTGCCGGCGCCATTCGGCGAGTGGCAACCGGTGCAGGCTGGCAGGCCTTTTTCCAGATTGCCGCCGCGGAACAGGGCTTCACCGCGCGCGACGATCTTCGGATCGGCAGCGCCGACGCTGCCTTTCTGGCTGGCGAACCAGGCGGCGATGTCAGCGAGATCCTGATCGCTCAGGTTGGTCAGCAGGCCGGTCATTTCCAGAACGGTGCGCTTGCCCGACTTGATGTCGTGCAGCTGCTTGGTCAGGTAGCGTTCACCCTGGCCGGCCAGTTTTGGAAAGTTTGGTGCCATGCTGTTCCCGTCCGGACCATGGCAGGCTCCGCAAACGGCAGCTTTCGCCTGGCCGGCGGCGGCATCACCGGCAGCATGGGCGAAGCCTGAAATTCCCACGGTCAACAGCAGACTCACGATCAGTTTGTTCATCAGCTAATCCAACTACGGCTAAGGGTTAAGAGTTATGGACCGGGTTTACTTCCGCTCATCCAAAGGATGATGGCCTGGTAATCCTCGGTACTGCAGTCCATGCACAAACCACGCGGCGGCATCGCCTTGAAACCCTGGGTTACGTGTTGCACCAGCGTCTCCATACCTTTCGCCAACCTCGGCGTCCAAGCTTCCTGATCGCCTCTTCTGGGCGCCATGGGTAGTTGGCCGGAATGACAGGCACCACAAACACGGTTGTACACGGCTTCCGGATCCTGTGTAGCCTGTGCGCTGTAAAGCGGCATCAAGACTCCGGCAGCCAGCAGCCATTTCGTCATAAAACGACCTTTTCAGGGTTGAGAGCGTTCTGCGTTCTAATGCGCAATCAAGGTCTGTCGCTCTCGTGAACTTCATCCTACGCTGGGACAAAGCACACACAAAATCTGCGGCATTATATACTGGCGTCACTGAAACGGAAGCGACACCGCGTTCCGCGCCCAATCCCGGCGCCGCCCACATCGGAAATCCCATGCAACTCAAGAATCCCATCCTCGGCCTGTGCCAACAGTCCACGTTCATGCTCAGTGCCGCCAAAGTCGATCAGTGCCCTGACGACGAGGGCTTTGAAGTGGCCTTTGCCGGTCGTTCCAACGCCGGCAAATCCAGCGCCCTGAACACCCTGACTCACGCCAGCCTGGCGCGCACCTCGAAAACTCCGGGTCGCACACAGCTGTTGAACTTCTTCAAGCTAGACGATGATCGGCGTCTGGTCGACCTGCCGGGCTACGGTTATGCAAAAGTACCGATCCCGCTCAAGCAACACTGGCAGCGTCACTTGGAGGCTTACCTCGGTGGCCGCGAGAGTTTGAAGGGTTTGATTCTGATGATGGACATCCGTCATCCAATGACTGACTTCGACCTGCTGATGCTCGACTGGGCCGTTGCGGCCGGCATGCCGATGCACATCCTGCTGACCAAGGCCGACAAACTGACCTACGGCGCAGCCAAGAACACCCTGCTCAAAGTGCAGTCGGAAATCCGCAAGGGTTGGGGCGATCTGGTCACCATCCAGCTGTTCTCCGCACCAAAACGCATGGGCCTGGAAGAGGCCTACACTGTCCTGGCAGGCTGGATGGAACTGGCAGACAAAGGTGCCGAGGCGACTGAGTAACAGTGATTAGAAAATTGGTTGTGGTGCTTTCAACGCACTCTGAGCGTGCCACAGCCAATTTTCGGGCAAAAAAAGCCCCGGATTTCATTGGGGAGGGAGAAATTCCGGGGTTCAAGTTCCGAACCGCTAGGGCGGGGTTCAGATATCTGCCAACACTTAACACAACATAGGAGCATCGAAGGGCTTCACCAGCCATTCAGTAACTCTGAGTGGTGTCCTTCCAGATTAGTTCAGAATTTTTTCAAAAAGCTTTGGAATAATCCCGAGTGCTTTTCGAAATAAGCAGGGTTTGCCGGGGTTGCCGCGACAACAGGTCGCGGCGAACCGTGTTCAATAGGCTCAGTGAGCCTCATCCCAATTGTTGCCCACACCCACTTCGACCAGCAGCGGCACATCCAGTTTCGCCGCCTCGCTCATGTGCACGCGAATCTCGGCGCTGACTTGCTCGACCAGATCCTCGCGAACCTCCAGCACCAATTCGTCGTGTACCTGCAGGATGACTTTGGCGTCGAGCCCGGACGTCGTCAGCCAGTTATCCACAGCCACCATGGCTTTCTTGATGATGTCCGCCGCCGTGCCCTGCATCGGCGCGTTGATCGCCGTGCGTTCGGCCGCTGCGCGTTCCTGCGGCTTGTTTGAGTTGATTTCCGGCAGGTACAGACGTCGGCCGAAGAAGGTTTCGACATAACCCTGATCCGCCGCCTGGGCGCGGGTGCGATCCATGTACTCACGCACGCCTGGATAGCGGGCGAAGTAGGTATCGATGTAAGCCTTGGCGGTCTTGGTGTCGACGCCGATGTCCTTGCCGAGTTTCTGCGCGCCCATGCCGTAGATCAGGCCGAAGTTGATCGCCTTGGCGCCACGGCGCTGGTCGGAGGTCACTTCGTTGAGTTCGACCTTGAACACTTCGGCAGCGGTCGCGGTGTGCACGTCGAGATTATTGCGGAAGGCGTTCATCAGGCCTTCGTCTTTGGACAGGTGGGCCATGATCCGCAGTTCGATCTGCGAATAGTCCGCTGCCAGCAGTTTGTAGCCTTGCGGCGCGACGAAAGCCTGACGAATGCGTCGGCCTTCAGCCGTGCGCACCGGGATGTTCTGCAGGTTCGGATCGCTGGAGGACAAACGCCCGGTCGATGCTACCGCCTGGTGATACGAGGTGTGGATGCGCCCGGTGCGCGGGTTGATCTGCTCCGGCAAACGATCGGTGTAGGTGCTTTTCAGCTTGCTCATCGAACGGTGCTCCATCAGCACCTTCGGCAAGCGGTGATCGTCTTCAGCGAGCTTCGCCAACACTTCTTCAGCAGTGGACGGCTGACCCTTGGCGGTCTTCTTCAATACCGGCAGGCCGAGTTTTTCGTAAAGAATCACGCCCAGTTGCTTTGGCGACCCGAGGTTGAATTCTTCGCCGGCGATCTCGAACGCTTCGCGCTCCAGCGCCACCATTTTGTTGCCGAGCTCAATGCTCTGGATGCCGAGCAGTTCAGCATCGACGAACGCGCCTTGACGCTCGATGCGCGCCAGTACCGGCACCAGTGGAATTTCGATGTCAGTCAAAACGCTGGCCAGGCTCGGGATGGCGCTGAGTTTTTCGAACAAGGTTTGGTGCAGACGCAGGGTGATGTCAGCGTCTTCCGCGGCATACGGCCCGGCCTGTTCCAGAGCGATCTGGTCGAAGGTCAACTGCTTGGCGCCTTTGCCGGCGATGTCCTGGAAGCTCACGGTGGTGTGATCCAGGTACTTCTGCGCGAGGCTGTCCATGTCGTGACGGGTGGCGGTGGAGTTGAGCACGTAGGACTCAAGCATCGTGTCAAAGGCGATGCCACGCACGTTGATGCCTTCGTTCTGATCGCCACCGATGGCGCAGTTGGCCAGGATGTTCATGTCGAACTTGGCGTGCTGGCCGACCTTGAGCTTGCTCGGGTCTTCGAGAATCGGCTTGAGCGCGCGCAGCACGGTGTCGCGGTCCAGTTGTTCCGGTACGCCGATGTAGGAGTGGGTCAGCGGAATGTACGCGGCCTCGTTGGCCTGCACGGCGAACGACAAGCCGACCAGCTGCGCCTGCTGCGCGTCGATGCCGGTGGTTTCGGTGTCGAAAGCGAACAGCTTGGCGTTGTTGAGTTTTTCCAGCCAGACGTCGAAGCGCGCCTGATCGAGGATGGTTTCGTAAGCGGCTTCAGCCGGAGCGGCGGGGGCTTCTTCTGCTGGTGCGCTGAACAGATCGCCGGCCGGTGCAGGCGCGGCGGCAGCGCTCAGTTCCAGTCGTTTGGCGTCGCGATCCAGGTCGTTGATCCAGCTCTTGAACTCCAGCAGGGTGTACAGCTCGTAGAGCTTGGCCGGGTCTTCCGCGCCCATTTGCAGGTCGTCGAGTTCGACGTCCAGCGGCACGTCGACCTTGATGGTCGCCAGTTGGTAGGAGAGGAACGCCATCTCCTTGTGCTCTTCGAGCTTGGCCGGCAGGGTCTTGGCGCCGCGAATCGGCAGAGTCGGCACGATGTCGAGATTGGCGTACAGCTCGGTGAGGCCGCCGTTGACGCCGACCAGCAGGCCGGAAGCGGTCTTCGGGCCGATACCGGGAACGCCCGGGATGTTGTCGGAAGAGTCGCCCATCAACGCCAGGTAATCGATGATCTGCTCCGGTGCGACGCCGAATTTCTCCTTCACGCCTTCCACATCCATCGAACTACCGGACATGGTGTTGACCAAGGTAATGTGGCCGTCGACCAGTTGTGCCATGTCCTTGTCGCCGGTGGAGATGATCACCGGACGGTTGGCGGCCGCGCTGCTGCGGGCGAGGGTGCCGATCACGTCGTCGGCCTCGACACCTTCCACGCACAACAGCGGGAAGCCCAAAGCCTTCACGCTCTGGTGCAGAGGTTCGATCTGCAGGCGCATGTCGTCGGGCATGCTTGGGCGGTTGGCCTTGTATTCGGCGTACATCTCATCGCGAAAGGTCCCGCCCTTGGCGTCGAAAACCACCGCGAACGGGCTGTCCGGATACTGCTTGCGCAGACTCTTGAGCATGTTCAGCACGCCTTTGACCGCTCCGGTCGGCAGGCCTTTGGAGGTGGTCAGCGGTGGCAGGGCGTGGAAAGCGCGGTACAGGTAAGACGAACCGTCCACCAGGACGAGGGGGGCTTGGCTCATGAGCAGGATCAACCTTTTCGGCGGGTCCGGCGCTAGAATAGCGGGACCGTTGACGACAAAGGGACAAGGTTATCATGCGTACGTTAAATCGCTTGCTGCTGGTCGGTCTGATTGCTGCCTCACCCTTGGCCGCGATGGCGGCGGATGATGTGCCGGCAAATGAGCCGGAAGTTACCATTAACACGCACACGGAAGGCGACAAGGTCATTCAGGAATACAGCCGGAGTGGCTTCGTGTATGCGATCAAGGTCACGCCAAAGGGCGGAAAACCGTATTTCCTGGTCCGCGCCGATGGTACGGACGCGAACTACATACGCTCCGACCAGCCGGATATGCTGATTCCGTCGTGGGAAATTTTTACCTGGAAGTAAGTTTCCCGACTTTTAATCGGCGCCGCGCGAAAGCGGCGCCAGAACTGAGCAGTTTTTAACCATGTCTGTGTTCACTCCCCTGGCTCGGCCCGAGCTGGAAACTTTTCTCGCCCCTTACGGGCTCGGCCGTCTGCTCGATTTCCAGGGGATCGCCGCCGGCAGTGAAAACACCAATTTCTTCATCAGTCTGGAGCAGGGCGAATTCGTCCTGACCCTGGTCGAACGCGGCCCGGTGCAAGAGATGCCGTTCTTCATCGACCTGCTCGACGTGCTGCACGAGGCTGATTTGCCTGTGCCGTACGCGTTGCGTACCACCGACGGCGTGGCGTTGCGTGAACTGAAGGGCAAACCGGCGCTGCTGCAGCCGCGCCTGTCCGGCAAGCACATCAAGGTCGCCAATGCCCAGCATTGCGCGCAGGTCGGCGAGTTGCAGGCGCATCTGCACCTGGCCACTCAGGGCGAGCGCATGATCAAGCGCAAGACCGATCGTGGCCTGGACTGGATGCTGGAAGAGGGCACCGAGTTGCTCTCGCACCTGAGCGATGAGCCGCGTGCCCTGCTGCAAAAAGCCCTGGATGAAATCACCGAGCGCAAGGACAGGATCCTCGCGCTGCCTCGGGCGAACATTCATGCCGACCTGTTTCGCGACAACGCGATGTTCGAAGGCACGCACCTGACCGGGCTGATCGACTTCTACAACGCCTGCTCGGGGCCGATGCTCTACGACGTGGCGATTGCCTTGAACGACTGGTGTTCGGACGACGACGGGGTGATTGATGGCCCACGGGCGCGGGCGTTCCTCGGTGCTTATGCGGCATTACGCCCGTTCACGGCAGCCGAAGCAGAGTTGTGGCCGACCATGCTGCGCGTGGCCTGTGTGCGGTTCTGGCTGTCGCGGTTGATCGCGGCCGAGCAGTTCGCCGGGCAGGATGTGCTGATTCATGATCCGCAGGAGTTTGAGCAGCGGTTGGCGCAGCGGCAAACGGTCAATACACCGTTGCCTTTCGCCCTCTGATTTGCGGTGAGGGGGGGACTTTCCCCCTCACCGCAGGATTTTGCGGGTTACAAAGACTCCAGGCATCCCGCCAGATCATTACCCAGTTTTTCCAGCACCTGCTCATACCCCTGAGCCGTCGCCGGGGTGTACCCGCCCAACGCATCCAGCTCGGCCAGTTTCACCGGCAGACCAGCTACCAGTGTCTCGGCCAAACGCGGACGCAACGGCGGCTCGCTGAACACACAGGTCTTGCCCACTTCCTGCAAACGCTTGCGCATCGCCGCGACATGCTGCGCGCCCGGCTGCACCTCTGCCGCCACGCTGAACACGCCGGTGTGCTTCAAACCGTAAGCCTCTTCGAAGTAATCAAAGGCTTCGTGAAAAACGAAGTACGGCTTGCCTTCAACGTTGGCCAGACGCTTCTTCAGACGCTGATCCAATGCATCCAGACGTTCGTCGAAAGCCTTGGCGTTGCTCTGATAGCGTTCGGCGTTGGCCGGATCGGCAGCGCTCAAGTCAGCCGCCATCTTGTCGGCAATGACCCGCGCGTTGACCGGCGATAGCCACAAATGTGCATCGAGGGTGCCCGGGCGATGGTCGTGGTCATGCTCATCGGCGTCTTCGGCGTGGGAGTGGCTGTCTTCAGCGAAGTGCCGCAGCTTCATCCCCGGCAGATCCTGCACCGCCACGCTCGGCAGCGTACGACCGTTCAGCACGCGCGGCAGGAAACCTTCCATGTCCGGGCCGATCCAGTAGAGCAGATCCACCGACTGCACCTTCCGTACGTCGGACGGGCGCAGGGCGTAATTGTGTGGCGAGGCGCCGGGCGGCAGCAGCACTTCGGGAATCGCCACGCCGTCCTGCACGGCCGCGGCAATCAGCTGCAACGGCTTGATGCTGGTGAGGACTTTGACCTCGGCCTGAGCCGAACCGATCAGCAGAAAACTGGCGACAAAAGCCACAAAAACAGAAAAAAGTCGGGACACGATGACCACTCAAGGAGGCGAGAACGGGTAACATAATAACGTCTCTATCAAAACTCGTCGCCGCCCATGCCTATTACACCGATTGCCAGCCGTCCCCACGACCACTCACATTGCGTGCACAGCGCTTTGTCCGAGGCCGATACCTTGTGCGCCCAGAAAGGCTTGCGCCTGACCGCGTTGCGCCGCCGGGTGCTGGAACTGGTGTGGCAGAGCCACAAGCCGCTGGGCGCCTACGACATTCTCGCCGTGCTCAGCGAGCAGGACGGCCGCCGCGCTGCGCCGCCGACCGTGTACCGCGCACTGGATTTCCTCCTGGAAAACGGCCTTGTGCACCGCATCTCCTCGCTCAACGCCTTCGTTGGCTGCGTACACCCGGAGCACGCGCATCAGGGCCAGTTCTTGATCTGCCGCGACTGCCACGCTGCCATCGAACTTGAGCAAAAAGTGATCAGTGACGCGATCATCAACAGCGCCAGGGACGTTGGTTTCATCGTCGAAGCACAGACCGTCGAAGTCGTCGGCCTGTGCTCCGGTTGCCAGGGGGCTTGATGAGCAACGCGCTGATCCGTCTGGAACAGGTCGCCGTCACGTTTGCCGGTCAAACCGTGCTGGACAACATCGAGCTGAGCGTCGAGCCGCGGCAGATCGTTACCCTGATCGGCCCCAACGGCGCCGGCAAGACCACGCTGGTGCGCGCCGTGCTCGGGCTGTTGAAGCCGGACAGCGGCAGTGTCTGGCGCAAGCCGAAACTGCGTGTCGGCTACATGCCGCAAAAACTTCACGTCGATCCGACCCTGCCGTTGTCAGTCCTTCGTTTTCTGCGACTGGTGCCGGGCGTTGACCGGCCGCGCGCGTTGGCGGCATTGAAGGAAGTCGGCGCCGAGCACGTCATCGACAGCCCGGTGCAAAGCGTATCCGGCGGTGAAATGCAGCGCGTGCTGCTGGCCCGGGCGCTGTTGCGCGAACCGGAATTGCTGGTGCTCGACGAGCCGGTGCAAGGCGTCGACGTCGCCGGGCAAGCCGAGCTGTACAGCCTGATCACCCGTCTGCGCGACCGCCATGGCTGCGGCGTCTTGATGGTTTCCCACGATTTGCATCTGGTGATGAGCACCACCGATCAGGTGGTCTGCCTCAACCGTCACGTCTGCTGCTCCGGGCATCCCGAGCAGGTCAGTGGCGATCCGGCGTTTGTCGAGCTGTTCGGCAAGAACGCACAGAGTCTGGCGATCTATCACCACCATCACGACCATGCTCACGATCTGCACGGTTCGGTGGTCAAAGGGCCGGTAATTGGCCAACCTCACGTTCACGGAGACAACTGCAAGCATGGCTGATTTTCTGTTGTATGCCCTGCTCGCAGGTCTGGCGTTGGCGGTGGTCGCAGGACCACTCGGCTCGTTCGTGGTCTGGCGGCGTATGGCCTATTTCGGCGACACCTTGTCCCACGCGGCATTGCTCGGCGTGGCGTTGGGTTTTCTGCTGGATGTCAGCCCGACGGTGGCGGTGACGGTCGGCTGCCTGCTGCTGGCGGTGCTTTTGGTCACGCTTCAACAGCGCCAACCGCTGGCGTCCGACACGCTTTTGGGAATTCTCGCACCGAGCACGCTCTCTCTCGGGCTGGTGGTACTAAGCTTCATGCATGAAGTGCGGATCGACCTGATGGCCTATCTGTTCGGCGACCTGCTGGCGATCAGTCCAACCGATCTGGCATGGATCCTCGGTGGCAGTGCGGCGGTGCTGGTGTTGCTGGTGACGCTGTGGCGACCACTGCTGGCGATCACCGTGCACGAAGAGCTGGCCAAGGTCGAAGGCCTGCCGGTGGCGGGCTTGCGCATGGCGCTGATGCTGTTGATTGCGGTGGTGATCGCAGTGGCGATGAAAATCGTCGGTGTATTGCTGATTACTTCGCTGTTGATCATCCCGGCGGCTGCGGCACAGCGTCACGCCCGTTCACCGGAGCAGATGGCACTGGGCGCGAGCCTGCTGGGCATACTCGCGGTGTGTGGCGGGCTGGCGCTGTCGTGGTTCAAGGACACCCCGGCTGGCCCGTCAATCGTTGTGACGGCGGCCGCACTGTTTCTGCTGAGTTTTGTTCTGCCCCGTCGAGGGGTGTAGACTTGCTCGCTTTTTGCGCAATTAGAGAGTCGCAGGAATGAAGCCGTTCGCCTCCCGTTATCTGCTCCTTGTCGCATTTTCAGTGCTGCTGGGCGCCTGCCAAAGCACGCCGCCGGTGGCCGAAGCCCCGGATGCGCGAGCTACGGCCATCGCACAGCTGGAGCAAAGCCTGGCCAGCAGCGAACTGGCCACTGCCGAAGACCAACTGGCCGCCTTGCAGGCTGAAACCCCCAACGATCAATCCCTTGAGCAATATCAGCGGCAACTGGCCGAAGCGTATCTGCGCCGTAGCCAGATCGTGCTGCAGAAGGGTGATGTGAACGCGGCTGCCACGGCGTTGAGCCGCGCTCGCGCGTTGATGCCGAAAGCACCGGCGCTGACCGGTGGTGTAAACGGGGCGATCACCGAAGCACGCAAGGCTGAGCTGGAAAAGGCTGAAGCAGCATTGCTGGCGGCTGAAGCCAAGCCGAAAGCCAAAGTGATCGACCCGACAGCCGAAAGCACCACGGTGGCGCTGAACATCACCGATAGCCGCAAACTTCGTCGTCAACTGGATGCGATCGCCGCCGATGTAGTGAATTACGAATGTGCTGTGACCATTCAGGCGCCACGGACCAATGATTACCCTTGGTTGGCGACATTGTTGACCAAACGTGTGAAGAAACTGAATCCGGATTTCGATGTGCAGATCGAGAAGCAGATCGTGCGCACAGTCCCGGCGCAGATGGTTCTGATTCCGCGAAAACCTTAAAAGCATCGCGAGCTGGCTCACTTCTACAGGGGATCTCTGGGGAACACAGATTTTGTGTCTTACCGAGATCAAATTGTAGGAGTGAGCCTGCTCGCGATAGCGTCCTGCCAGCGAAGATGTTTAGGCCGGAATGGCTTTCGCCTTAGGCTCCCGATCCCAAACCCGATGCTGCCCGATCGCAGCAAAGAACGGCTTGGTCAACGCCGGCACATCCTTGCCCTGCAGCAGCCCGGCATCCGCCTCCAGCTTCAGTAAATCCTGCAACTGCTTGGCATCGCCGTGCAGCGCAATCGCCTTCAAATGCTTGTACGCCTCCAGCAGGTAATGCAACGCCACGCCATCGCCGCTCAACGCCTTGACCGACGCCGCGCCACCCGGCACAAATACCGCATCGAAAATCACCGACGGCATGCCTTCCATCGAAGCATCCACAGGCAACATTTTTCCGTCGGCAGTCTTCACCGGCGCCGACGTCGGGCCAAGCAACTTGGCGTGCGCACCTTCAGCGGCCAATGCCTTCTTCATTGCATCAATCGCTGCACCATCAACGCCGTTGGCAGCAAGAATCGCCACTTTTCGCGTTTTGATGTTTTCCGGCAACAGATTCGCCTGACTCAGCGCCGGCGAATGATCGAAGGACGTTTTGCGCACTTCAACCGTGCCTTTGGCAGGGGCCGGCAGGCCCAGATTGGCCGCCACACGTTTGGCCAGCTCCAGATCGATGTTGGCCAGAATTTCGTTCACCTGCCGCGCGCGGATGAACTCGCGTTCAACCTTGCCCAGCTCGAAGCTGTAAGCCGCAATGATGTGTTCCTGCTCGTGCTTGCTCATGCTCTTGAAGAACAGCCGCGCCTGGGAGAAGTGATCGCTGAACGACTCGCTGCGTTGACGGATCTTCGCCGCGTCGATGCGTTCCGGATAGCTTTCAAAACCACCATCCTGTGCGGCAGGTGGGGTTTCTTTCGGCCAGCCACCATCAATCGAGTTCGGCTCGTAGGACGCACGCCCCTTGTCGATCACCGTGCGGTGCTGGGCATCGCGCTGGCCATTGTGGAACGGCGCCACCGGGCGGTTGATTGGCAACTCATGAAAATTCGGCCCGCCGAGTCGGCTGATTTGCGTATCGGTGTAGGAAAACAGCCGACCTTGCAGCAACGGGTCGTTGGAGAAGTCGATGCCCGGCACGATATGGCCCGGGCAGAACGCGACCTGCTCGGTCTCGGCAAAGAAGTTGTCCGGGTTGCGGTTCAGGGTCATTTTGCCCAGCGGCGTGATCGGCACAATTTCTTCGGGGATCAGCTTGGTCGGATCGAGGATGTCGAAATCGAAGTCGTGTTCGTTTTCCTCTTCGATGACCTGCACACCCAGTTCCCATTCCGGGTAGTCGCCCATCTCGATAGCGTCCCAGAGGTCACGACGATGGTAGTCAGTGTCTTTACCGGCGAGTTTCTGTGCCTCATCCCACACCAGCGAGCAAGTGCCGGCCGTAGGGCGCCAGTGGAATTTGACGAAGCGCGATTTGCCTTCGGCGTTGATCAAGCGAAAGGTGTGCACGCCGAAGCCCTGCATGCTGCGCAGGCTTTTCGGGATCGCCCGGTCGGACATCGCCCAGATGACCATGTGCGCCGATTCCGGTACCAGTGAAACAAAATCCCAGAACGTGTCATGCGCCGAGCCGCCGGTCGGGATTTCGTTGTGCGGCTCGGGTTTTACGGCGTGGACGAAGTCGGGAAACTTGATCGCGTCCTGAATGAAGAACACGGGCATGTTGTTGCCGACCAGATCGAAGTTGCCTTCATCGGTGAAAAACTTCACGGCGAAGCCACGCACGTCACGCACGGTGTCGCCGGAACCGCGTGGCCCTTGCACAGTGGAAAAACGCACGAATACCGGCGTCTTCTTCCCCGGATCCTGTAGGAAACCAGCCTTGGTCAACGCTGCATGATTCTCGTAAGCCTGAAAGAAACCATGGGCGCCTGTGCCACGCGCGTGGACGATGCGTTCCGGAATGCGTTCATGGTCAAAGTGCGTGATCTTTTCACGCATGATGAAGTCTTCCAGCAACGACGGCCCACGAGGTCCGGCCTTGAGGGTGTTTTGATTATCGGCGACTTTCACACCCTGATTGGTGCGCAGCGCCTGGCCGGTGGCGTCGGAGCGGAATTTCTCCAGGCTGTCGAGTTTGGCGTTGGTGTTGGCGCGATCCGGGGTATCGGTTCCGGCCATCTGGCTTTTATCGGTCGTAGGCTTCTTGCTCATCAGTCGTAAACTCCTCGGTTGACCCCGATGCTTGCCGGGGACTCTTGAGTGGTTCCCGGGCACGGCACCCAGGGTTTTCAAGTCGCTTACTTAGTGACTGATGAGGCGCTTGGGGCGTTCCTTTTTTATGACCTTTGATCTTGTTATTGCCAAATCGAAGGTTAATTGCGAAATAAATGCTAAGAACCTCTATACGGACAGGCTAAAATGCGCGCCCGGCTAACCGCTGATCCTTTTCTAACGCGCCCCACAAGGTTCGCTACGTGATCGAGTTTCAAAACGTCCACAAGACTTACCGCGTCGCCGGTAAGGACATTCCCGCGCTGCACCCGACCAGTCTTTCGATTGAGAACGGTCAGGTCTTCGGCCTGATCGGCCATTCCGGTGCAGGCAAAAGTACCCTGCTGCGCCTGATCAATCGCCTGGAAGAATCCAGTGGCGGCAAGATCATCGTCGACGGCGAAGAAGTCACCGCGCTGGATGCCAACGGCCTGCGCCGTTTCCGCCAGCAAGTCGGGATGATCTTCCAGCATTTCAACCTGCTGGCCTCGAAGACGGTGGCCGACAACGTTGCGTTGCCGCTGACCCTGGCGGGCGAGTTGTCGACCAGCGAGATCAATCAGCGGGTCGCCGAGTTGCTGGCGCGGGTCGGTTTGTCCGACCACGCCAAAAAGTACCCGGCGCAATTGTCCGGCGGCCAGAAGCAGCGCGTCGGCATTGCCCGCGCCCTGGCGACCAAGCCGAAGATTCTGCTGTGCGACGAGGCCACCAGTGCCCTCGACCCGCAGACCACCGCGTCGGTCCTGCAACTGCTGGCTGAGATCAACCGTGAGCTGAAACTGACCATCGTCCTGATCACCCACGAGATGGACGTGATCCGCCGCGTCTGCGATCAGGTTGGCGTGATGGATGCGGGCGTGATCGTCGAGCAAGGTTCGGTGGCCGATGTGTTCCTGCATCCGAAGCACCCGACCACCAAGCGTTTTGTTCAGGAAAGCGAGCAGATCGACGAAAGCGAGCAGCGCGATGACTTCGCTCACGTGCCCGGTCGTATCGTGCGTCTGACCTTCCAGGGCGAAGCGACCTACGCGCCGCTGCTCGGCACCGTCGCCCGGGAAACCGGCGTCGACTACAGCATCCTCGCCGGTCGTATCGACCGCATCAAAGACATTCCGTACGGGCAATTGACCCTCGCCGTCACCGGTGGCGACATGGAAGCGGCCTTCGCCCGTTTCACCGCCGCTGACGTTCACATGGAGGTGTTGCGCTAATGGAAGACCTGATGAGTTTCTTTACCAATATTGACTGGTACGAAATCTGGCTCGCCACCGGCGACACTATGCTGATGCTCGGTGGTTCGCTGCTGTTCACCGTGCTGCTCGGCCTGCCGCTGGGCGTGTTGCTGTTCCTCTGCAGCCCACGTCAGTTGCTGGAAAACCGTGGCCTGTACGCTTTCCTGTCGCTGGCGGTGAACATCCTGCGTTCGCTGCCGTTCATTATTCTGTTGATCGTGATGATCCCGTTCACCGTACTGATCACCGGCACCTCGCTGGGCGTAGCCGGTGCGATTCCGCCGCTGGTGGTGGGTGCAACGCCGTTCTTCGCGCGTCTGGTGGAAACTGCGCTGCGTGAAGTTGATCGCGGCATCATTGAAGCGACCCAGTCGATGGGCGCGACCACCCGGCAGATCATCATGAACGCTTTGCTGCCAGAGGCCCGTCCGGGCATCTTCGCGGCGATTACGGTGACGGCGATTACACTGGTGTCCTACACGGCAATGGCCGGTGTGGTCGGCGCCGGTGGTCTGGGTGACCTGGCGATCCGCTTCGGTTATCAGCGTTTCCAGACTGACGTGATGATCGTCACCGTGGTGTTACTGCTGATCCTGGTGCAAGTGTTGCAAATGGTGGGCGACCGTCTGGTCGTGCATTTCTCGCGCAAATAACCGGTTTTGTAATGATATGAGCCGGCCATTCGCTGGCAGGCGCCAGACGGGCGCCTCAAAAGGAGTTAGCTGAATGAAAAAACTGATCGCTGCTTTCGCTGCCGTTGCGGCATTCTCGGCCCACGCCGAAACCCTGACCGTTGCCGCCACCCCGGTGCCGCACGCGGAAATCCTCGAATTCGTGAAGCCGGCCCTGGCCAAAGAAGGCGTGGATCTGAAGGTCAAGGTCTTCACCGACTACATTCAGCCGAACGTACAGGTTGCCGAAAAGCGCCTGGACGCCAACTTCTTCCAGCACCAGCCGTATCTTGATGAGTTCAACAAGGCCAAGGGCACCAGCCTCGTGGCGGTGACTGGCGTGCACCTGGAACCGCTGGGCGCGTACTCGAGCAAGATCAAGGATCTGAAAGACCTGCCAAGCGGCGCCAACGTGGTGATCCCGAACGACGCCACCAACGGCGGCCGTGCGCTGTTGCTGCTGGCCAAGGCTGGCGTGATCACTCTGAAGGATCCGACCAACATCCTGTCGACCGTCAAAGACATCGCGCAAAACCCAAAAGACCTGAAGATTCGTGAACTGGAAGCCGCGACCATCCCGCGCGTGCTGACCCAGGTCGATCTGGCGTTGATCAACACCAACTACGCGCTGGAAGCCAAGCTCGATCCGTCCAAGGACGCGCTGGTGATCGAAGGTAACGACTCGCCTTACGTGAACATCCTGGTGTCCCGTGCGGACAACAAGGACAGCGATGCCATGAAGAAACTGGCTGCCGCCCTGCACAGCCCGGAAGTGAAGCAATTCATCACCGAGAAGTACAAAGGCGCGGTATTGCCGGCGTTCTGATTCAGATAGCTGCAACGAAAAGGGGACGCCAGTGGCGTCCCCTTTTTTGTGTCCGGTTTTCGGCTTTAGTCCCGCAGCGAACCTTCCCCCTCACCCCAGCCCTCTCCCGGAGGGAGAGGGAGCCGACCGAGGTGTCTTGCGTCCTACATCGACCTGAAAGATCTTGGCGATTATGGATTCGAAGCAGTGCGTTCAATTCGGTGTAGCTCGCCAATATCCCCCGTTCAGTCCCCTCTCCCTCCGGGAGAGGGTTAGGGTTAGGGTGAGGGTGAGGGCAGGCTTTTGATCTTGGCTATTTGCGGCTCAACATCACCGGCAACTGCGCAACCAGCTTGGCATTATTCAACGGTGCACGAATAAAACCGCGCTGCGTACCGTCCGGCCCGATTACTGCAAGGTTGCCGCTGTGATCGACGGTGTAATTCGGCTTGCTGGTATCGGCCGGAATAAACGGAATACTCACCGCGTTCGCCACTTTCTGCAGTTCTTCAATCGAGGTCGGCGTCAGGCCGATAAACTGCGGATCGAAGTAGCCCAGGTACTGCTTCAACTGCTTGGGGTTATCGCGGTTCGGGTCAACGCTGACCAGCACGATCTGCAACTTATCCACAGCGTCCTTGGGCAATTCACTCTTGATCTGCCGCAGTTGCGCCAACGTGGTCGGGCAGATGTCCGGGCAGAAGGTGTAGCCGAAGAACAGCAGACTCCACTTGCCTTTCAACTCATTGATCGCCACCGGTTTGCCGTCCTGATCGGTCATCGTCACGTCCGGCAGGTTGCGGCTCTGCGGCAACAGGATAATGCCGGCGTCGATCAGCGCGGTGGGGTCGCCCTGGCCCTTGCCGCTCAGTACTTTGTTGACGGTAAGTCCCAGGATCAGCGCGATCACGGCGACGAGGATGAAGACGGTTTTCTGGGTTCGAGTCATAGGTTCAACAGTAAGTAGTGGTCTACGAGCAGGGCGATGAACAACAGGAACAAGTAATAAATAGAGTACTTGAAGGTGTTGATCGCCGCGTGCGGCCGAGTGCCACGGTACAGCACCACGGCCCATTGCAGAAACCTTAAGCCCAAGGCGAGCGCGCAAATCAGGTAGAGCACGCCGCTCATGTGGATCACGTAGGGCAGCAGGCTGACCGCCAGCAGCGCGAAGGTGTACAGCAGAATGTGCACCTTGGTGTAGTGCTCGCCGTGGGTGACCGGCAGCATCGGGATGTCGGCCTTGGCGTATTCCTCCTTGCGGTGGATCGCCAGCGCCCAGAAGTGCGGCGGGGTCCAGGCGAAGATGATCAGCACCAGCAGCAACGGTTCGGCGCTGACGTGGCCGGTGGCGGCGGTCCAGCCGAGCAGCGGCGGTGCGGCGCCGGCGAGGCCGCCGATGACGATGTTCTGCGGCGTCGCGCGTTTGAGGAAACCGGTGTAGATCACCGCGTAACCGAGCAGCGAGGCCAGTGTCAGCCACGCGGTCAGCGGATTGGTGAAGGTCAGCAGCAAGGCCTGGCCTAGCAGCGCCAGCACCAGCGCAAAAGTCAGTGCCGCCGTGGGCGAAACCCGGCCCTCGGCCAGTGGCCGTTTATGGGTGCGGGCCATGACCGCATCGATGCGCCGGTCCACTACATGATTGACCGCGGCCGCGCCACCGGCACACAGCGCGATGCCCAGATTGCCGAACACCAGCACCGTCCACGGCACCCCGGCACGAGTGGCGAGGAACATGCCGACCAGCGAGGTGATCAGCATCAGCACCACGACTTTCGGTTTGGTCAGCTCCAGATAATCACGCCAGATCGCCTGATGCGGGCGTTCGCCAATCAGAATCGCCACGGCGTTTCTCCTTTTATAGTGATGGGCGCAGCCGAGTGTTTGCGCGGGCTCAGACGCCAGCGTGCGAGCACCGGTTGTTTGACCCGAACCAGACTGGTGCGCGCGTGGTAATTGACCAGCACCATGGTCAGCAACAGCGCCGCGCCGCCGGCGTTATGCGCCACGGCCACCGGCAGCGGCAGATGAAACAGCACGTTGCTGATCCCGAGGGTGATTTGCGCGGCGAGGGCGATCACGACCAATCCGGCCAACCGCGTCATGCCGACTACTTTCAATTGCCACGCCAGACCGAGTAAAACCAGCGTCACCAACAGTGCGCCGATACGGTGGGTCAGATGAATCGCCGTGCGTGCATCGCTGTCGAGTTGCCCGCCGAGGTAATTGGGGCCGATGTGCTGGGTCAGGTGAAAACCGTTGGCGAAATCCGCCGGCGGCAGCCATTGCCCGTGGCAGGTCGGGAAGTCGATGCAGGCCACTGCCGCATAATTGGAACTGACCCAGCCACCGAGGGCGATCTGGCCGATCACCAGTAACAGGCCAGCAGTCGCCCAATACTGCAAACGCTTGGGCACGGTCAGCGCCGGCAGCACGCCGGACAGTCTCAACGTCAGCAGAAACAGCAGACTCAAGGTCGCGAAGCCACCGAGCAAATGCCCGGTCACCACTTGCGGCCAGAGCTTGAGTGTCACCGTCCACATGCCGAACGCCGCCTGGGCGAACACCACCGCCAGCAAAAACAGCGGCAACTTCAGCGGCTGCCCCGGATGACGGCGATTGACCCAGGCGCGCCCGGCCAGAATCGAAATCAGCAGGCCGAGGGTGCCGGCGAAGTAGCGGTGGATCATCTCGTTCCAGCCCTTGTGCGCCTCCACCGGCGAGTCGGGGTAATGCAGTTCGGCATGGGCCAGTTGGGCTTCGCTTTTCGGTACGCTGATAAAGCCGTAGCAGCCCGGCCAGTCCGGACAGCCGAGACCTGCGTGGGTCAGGCGGGTGTAGGCGCCGAGCAGCACCACAATCAGTGCCAGCAGGGTGGCAAACAGCGCGAGGCGAAATCCAGGTTTGGCCATGACGATGCCCTTATCCGATGTTCGACAGTTTCAGCAGGTGGCGCAGGTCGTTGAGCAGATCCTTGCCTTTCACAGTCGGGTCGTAGCGCAGCACGAGGTTGCCGTGCGGGTCGATGATCCACAGTTGCGGGGTAGCCTTGTCGCCAGTGGTCTTGCTGAACGTGGTCACGTCCAGTGGATAGCGTTGCAGTTGCGGATATTCGCGGGTCAGCTTGGCTTCGTAGTCAGCGCCCAAAGGCTGTGCGGCGGCCAGGGCGTGGCTGGCGCGGCTGGCATCACGACCGAGGCCGATCTGGATCTGCCGCGCCAGATACACCAACTGCTGGCAATCAACCGCGCAATCTTTAGGCGCGGTTACCAGCATCTGCCAGCGCTCTTCTTCGGCTTGTACGCCGAGGTCGGCGCGGGTCTGGCCATTGCCGATCAGTTCGCCGTGGTAGCTGCGGCCATCCGGTACCCAGAACTGCAATTTGTACATGCCGGTGGCGAGGATCATCGGACCGATCACACCGAGCAGGATCAGCAGCAGCTGGATGCGTCCGCGACGGCGACTGGCGACGGGTTTCGCTTCAGACATGCTGGGTGGATTCATGGCCGTTCCCATGGTGTTTCTCCTTTGCGTTGTGCAAGCCCAAATAGACGTAGAGGCCGAGCAGGGCGGTGGCCATGGCAAACCACTGCACGGCGTAACCGAGGTGTTTTTCCGGGCCCATGGCGACCACTGGCCAGTCGGCCTCGTAGCTGGCCGGGCCTTGTTCTGCACGCACTTCGTAGGTGAAGCCGTCGCGGTCGAGGGTTTTCCACAGTTTGGCCGGCTCGACGGCGGTGATGGTTTGCGGCCAGGTGCTGCTGACCGGGTCGGCATGTAACTGGAAGGTTGCACCGGGAGCGACGTAGACCCAGGCATCGATACTCAGCGCCTCGGCAGGCGTGCTGAATTGTGGCGCTACGCGACGATCCGGCCATGGCAGCCAGCCACGATTGACCAGCAGCCACAGTCCTGTGGCGCGGTCCTGAAACGGTTGCAGCAGTTCCACGCCGACCTTGCCGTTACGCTGGCGGTTGTCGAGTAGCAGGCTGTGCGCAGCATCGAACTGGCCATGCAGATGCACCCGGCGAAAGGCCGGATCAGTGCTGTGCAGTAATTCGCTGCTGGCCATCGGTTCGGCGGCGCGACGTTCGGCGTAGCTGGCGAGGAGGGCGGTTTTTTCCGCGCCACGGCTCAGCTGCCAGAAGCCCAGCGACACCAGCAGCGGCAGCAGCAACGCCACCACCACGGTCGGTATCACGCCCGGGCGAAAGCGCTTCATGGCCGCGCCACAAAGTCAGTCGTCGCGATCGCTATACTCAATTGCATCGCCTGTCCCCCGGAGTTCTTCCCATGCTCAAAACAGCGATCGTCCTGATGCTGATTGCCACGGTGATCAGCCTGTTCAGCGGCCTGTTTTTCCTGGTCAAGGACGACAGCAGTTCCAATCGCCTGGTCATCGCCTTGAGTGTTCGGGTGGCATTGGCCGCTGCCACCGTCGGCTTGATCGCCTGGGGCTTTTACAGCGGCCAATTGGTTTCGCATGCGCCGTGGTAGCTGATCCTCAGAGGACGTAAACGAAGATGAACAAGCCGATCCACACCACATCCACGAAGTGCCAATACCAGCTCGCCGCTTCAAAGCCGAACTGATGTTCGTTGTCGAAATGGCCCTTCATGATGCGCATCAGCATCACAAACAGAATGATCGTGCCGATGGTCACGTGGGCGCCGTGGAAACCGGTGAGCATGAAGAACGTCGCGCCATAAATGCCCGAACCGAGGGTCAGTCCCAGTTCGTGGTAGGCGTGCATGTATTCCTCGGCCTGCAAGGCGAGGAAGCCGCAGCCCAGCAGCACGGTGATCGCCAGCCAGATTTTCAGCGCGCCGCGGTGGCCTTTCTTCAAGGCATGGTGGGCGATGGTGATGGTCACGCTGGAGCTGACCAGCAGAATCGTGTTGATCAGCGGCAGGCCCCACGGGCTGATGACTTCCTTGGGTGGCGGGAATAATTTCGGATCCGGCGTGTGCAGAAGCGGCCAGGTGAACTGGAAGTTCGGCCAGAGCATGTGGGCGATACCTTTCGGGCCTTCGCCACCGAGCGCCGGGCCGGAGATGTGTCGCACGTAAAACAGCGCGCCGAAGAAAGCGATGAAGAACATCACTTCGGAGAAGATGAACCAACTCATGCCCCAGCGAAACGAACGATCCAGCTGCGGGCTGTAGAGCCCCGCGCGACTTTCCTTGATCACCGCGCCGAACCAGCCGAACAACATGTACGCGAGCAACAGGCCGCCGACGAAAAAGATGTAAGGGCCGTGGGATTCCGGGCGCGCTGCCTTCAGATCGTTGAACCAGGTCGCCAGGCCGTACACGGTGATGGCCATGCCGAAGGTGGCGATGATCGGCCATTTGCTCTGGGCCGGAACGTAATAGTGCTCATGAGTTGCCATTGATTGTTCTCCTTATCGGGCACGCTCAACCGCCGGTGTTTGCAGCCACCGGAGGATGTCGGGCGGTGATATCGAACAGCGTGTAGGACAGCGTCAGGTGCTTCACATCCTTGGGCATGTCACGGTCAACAATGAAGCGCACCGGCATCTCGATCTGCTGACCGGGCTGCAGCACCTGTTGGGTAAAGCAAAAGCATTCGGTCTTGTGGAAATACGCCGCCGCGTTGCTCGGCGCGATGCTCGGCACCGCTTGCGCGCTCATCGGTTTGTCGGTGGGGTTGCGCGCGATGAAGATCATCTCGTTGACCGCGCCGGGGTTGGCGGTCAGTTCGTCATGCTTGGGGTAGAACTCCCACGGCATGTCGATGTTGTTGGTCGACAGAAACTGCACCCGCACCTGCCGCGACTCGTCCACCACCTGCTCGCCTTCGTACTGGCCGGCCGTCTTGCCGTTGATGCCGAAGGCCTTGCACATCACGTCGTAGATCGGCACCAGAGCAAAACCGAAAACGAACATCGCCACGACGACTCCGAGCAGGCGGGTGACCAGTTTTTTCAGCGAGATCGAGTCAGCCATGATTTTCAGCCTCAGCCGAGATCCCCTGTGGGAGCGGGCTCGCTCGCGAATGCAATTCATCATTCAACACATGAGTTGAATGATTTGACGCATTCGGGAGCAAGCCCCCTCCCACAAAGGCAAGGCGTTTCATTTCACTTCCGGCGGTGTGGTGAAGGTGTGATACGGCGCCGGTGATGGCACGCTCCACTCCAGGCCTTCGGCGCCATCCCACGGTTTGGCCGGTGCTGGCGGGCCGCCGCGAATGGTCTTGACCACGATGAACAGGAAGAAGATCTGCGTGGCGCCGAACATGAATGCGCCAATCGAGGAGACCATGTTGAAGTCGGCGAACTGCAGGTTGTAGTCCGGAATCCGCCGTGGCATCCCCGCCAGCCCGACGAAGTGCATCGGGAAGAAGGTCAGGTTCATGCCGACGAACGACAGCCAGAAGTGCAGCTTGCCGAGGGTTTCGTCGTACATGTGCCCGGTCCATTTCGGCAGCCAGTAATACGCCGATGCGAAGATCCCGAAGATCGCCCCCGGCACCAGCACGTAGTGAAAGTGCGCGACCACGAAGTAGGTGTCCTGGTACTGGAAGTCCGCCGGGGCGATGGCCAGCATCAGCCCGGAGAAGCCGCCAATCGAAAACAGAATCACGAACGCCACGGCAAACAGCATTGGCGTCTCGAAGGTCATTGAGCCTTGCCACATGGTGCTGGCCCAGTTGAACACCTTCACCCCGGTCGGCACCGCGATGAGCATCGTCGCGTACATGAAGAACAACTCGCCCACCAACGGAATGCCGACCACGAACATGTGGTGCGCCCAGACGATGAACGACAGGAACGCGATGCTCGCGGTGGCGTAGACCATCGAGGTGTAACCAAACAGCGGCTTGCGGGCGAAGGTCGGGATGATCTGGCTGACGGCACCGAAGGCCGGCAGGATCATGATGTACACCTCGGGATGCCCGAAGAACCAGAACACATGCTGGAACAGCACCGGGTCACCGCCACCGGCAGCGCTGAAGAAACTGGTGCCGAAGTGGATGTCCATCAACATCATCGTCACGCACCCGGCGAGCACCGGCATCACCGCGATCAACAGAAACGCGGTGATCAGCCAGGTCCAGACGAACAGCGGCATTTTCATCAGCGTCATGCCGGGGGCGCGCAGGTTGAGGATGGTCGCGATCACGTTGATCGCGCCCATGATCGAGCTGATGCCCATCAAGTGGATGGCGAAGATGAAGAACGTCACGCTTTCCGGCGCGTACGTTGTCGACAGCGGCGCATAGAACGTCCAGCCGAAGTTCGGCCCGCCACCGGGGGTGAACAGGGTCGAGACCAGCAACAGGAATGCCGCCGGCAACAGCCAGAAACTGAAGTTGTTCATGCGCGGCAGGGCCATGTCCGGCGCGCCGATCATCAACGGGATCATCCAGTTGGCGAGGCCGACGAACGCCGGCATCACCGCCCCGAAGACCATCACCAGGCCATGCATGGTGGTCATCTGGTTGAAGAACGCCGGCTCGACGATTTGCAGACCGGGCTGGAACAGCTCGGCGCGGATCACCATGGCGAACGAGCCGCCGAGCAGGAACATGCAGAACGCGAACCACAGGTACAGCGTGCCGATGTCCTTGTGGTTGGTGGTCAGCACCCAGCGCATCAGGCCTTTGGCGGGGCCGTGGGCGTGGTCGGCGTGACCGTGGTCATCGATGACAGCGCTCATGGCCGGTCTCCTTCAAGTGAGTGGACTTGGCAGGCCGGGGCGCCTTGCCCCGACCGGTTCACGCAGTACGCAATAGACCGGCTCATTTGCTTTCCGCCTGTTTCAGCTCCAGCACTTCTTTTGGCGTGACCATGTCGCCCTTGTTGTTGCCCCAGGCGTTACGTTCGTAAGTCACGACCGCTGCGATATCGACTTCCGACAGTTGCTTGCCGAACGCCGCCATGGCGGTGCCGGGCTTGCCGAAATACACGCGATGCAGGTGATCGGCTTTCGAGCCTTTCATGATCAGTTCCGAGCCCTTGAGCGCCGGGAACATTGGCGGCAGGCCCTGACCTTCGGCCTGGTGACAGGCGACGCAGGTGGTGTGATAGATCTTGTCGCCGCGTTCCTTGAGCTCATCGAGCGTCCATTCCTTGCTGGTCAGCTCTTTGAGTTGCACGGCTTCGGCTTTACGGTCGGCGAGCCACTTGTCGTAATCGGCCTTCTCCTTGACGTCGACCACGATCGGCATGAAGCCGTGATCCTTGCCGCATAGTTCGGCGCACTGGCCTCGGTAAATGCCGGGCTTGTCGATGCGCGTCCAGGCTTCGTTGACGAAACCGGGGATCGCATCGCGCTTGACCGCGAACGCAGGCACCCACCAGGAGTGGATGACGTCAGCGGAGGTGACGAGGAAGCGCACTTTGGCGCCGACCGGCAACACCAGCGGCTTGTCGACTTCGAGCAAGTAATGCTCGCCCTTGGCTTCCTTGTTGTGGATCTGCTCGGCGGGGGTGGCCAGGTTGCTGAAGAACTCGACGTCCTGGCCCAGGTATTTGTAATGCCACTTCCATTGATAGCCGGTGACCTGGATATCGATGTCCGGCTCGCTGGTGTCGTACATGCGAATCAGCGTGGCGGTCGCGGGGACGGCCATTGCCACCAGAATCAGCAGCGGGACGACGGTCCAGAGGATTTCGACGGTGGTGCTTTCGTGGAATTTTGCGGCGACCTGCCCGGTAGAACGGCGGTGCACCATCATCGACCAGAACATGGCGCCGAAGACGATGATCCCGATCACCACACAGATCCAGAAAATGGTCATGTGCAGGTCGAATACTGCGTGACTGATTTCAGTCGCTCCAGGCGCCATATTCACAGTCCAGGCGGCATTGGCCTGGCTGAAAATCGACCACAACAGGAGGCCCATCCAGACATGTGGATGTCGCATCATTGCGGGTTCCCCTTATCGTTCTTGTTATCCCGTAGGCGCAACGCCTTCGGCAAGGGAGCGGCTGCATCAGACTACGAACTTGAATCGCCGGGCCTTGCTGCGTGGGCAGTCGGGCGTCATCAGCTAACTCCATTCATTGGCGAGTATAGACAGCGACTGAAAAATGCAACGGCGATGACGTAAATGATCTGAAACAGTGGGTACTTGCGTTCAAGGGCACGAATGGAGAAGGATGCAGACGAGTGGTGGCAAATCGATATAACGCAGGTGCATCAAGGATGAAATAATTATGACAAATGCGTCTTAGCATTTTTCGTAAGCCAGCTAAGTTATGTCTTCCCTATTTCATTGCCTTGTTTCCTGGAGTTTTCATGAACACCGCCGCATTGCGCGAGCAGATCCAAAAAGCCCGACAACACGAAAACGAAACCGGACGGCTGACCCGTCAGCTGGAAGAACAACTGCCTCACCTGCACCCGTCGATCCAATTACCGGAGACGGATGCCAAGGCTGTATTGACGCGCTTTGTCGAAGCCTACATCGATGAAGTACCTGACCTGCTGGACGCAGCCAATGAAGTCGCCAGGGAAGCGGGAATCGAGTCACAGATCAAACCGGTGCTGAAAATCGCCGAGCAGTATTTCCTTCAGCCTCCCGTGGGCCTGGAGCATCTGCTGGACGAAGCCTATCTGGCGCACCGCTTTGTCGAAGAGGTCAACGACCTGTACATCAAGCATTTCGGCCAGCCACTGATCCCCCTGGACATGACGGTCGCCAATCTGATTGCTCACCAGTTGCTCGGTGAGGAATTTGCCAATCAACTGGATGAAGTCGTGCACCACGCGGTGGACAACATGCTCGACGATGACAGCTTTGCGCTGGAGTCGGTGGAAGCCTACCGCGAGAAACTCAGCAGCCCGGACACCGGCGCGGCGTGGAAACGCTGGCCGTGCATGGGCCGCCGATTGGGTGTGGGTCTGGAGCTGGATCAGCCCGCGGCCTGATTCAAAGCCCTGCACAAATCCCAATGTGGGAGGGGGCTTGCTCCCGAAGGCGGTGCATCAGTCACTGTTAATGTCGACTGACACGCCGTCTTCGGGAGCAAGCCCCCTCCCACAGGGTTTATTTACACCGTGGGTTATTTACCCGGCCGCACCAATGCCGACATTTGTGCGAACCCGTCCCTCAAGCCTGCGTTTCAACCCTCGCGACTCGATCAACAGCTTTGAACCCTTCGCCGCATTCGCCCGGCCCCATTCCTCCAGCAATTCCAGACACGAATGGTCGATGTAACTCAGGTTATTGAGCGGTACATGCACCGTCGTGCCTTCGGGAATCGTGTTCAACACTTGGGTCAGCGCCGGCACCTTGAGGAACGTTGCCGCCCCGACCAGACGTAATTCCATCTCGCCGTCCTGCGGCAGATCGATCAGGCTGATCTTCAAGCGCGAGGCCTTGAACGCCAGTTTCACCAGGGTCAGGCCAAAACCGATCAGCACGCCGGTCAGCAGATCCGTGAAGATGATCGCCAGCGCCGTCGCCGCGTAGGTGAACATCGGCATCCGCCCGTAACGGCTCAGACCCCGGAAGGCTTTCAGGTCGACCAGTTTGAAACCGGTGTAGACCAGCACCCCGGCCAGGCTCGCCACCGGAATGCTTTGCAGCACGCTCGACAGCAACAACACGAACGCCAGCAGCCACAGGCCATGGAAGATCGTCGAATAACGCGTGGTCGCACCAGCCTGAACGTTGGCCGAGCTGCGCACGATCACCCCGGTCATCGGCAGTGCGCCGACCAGACCGCAAAGCATGTTGCCGACACCTTGCGCCGACAGTTCACGGTCGAAGTCCGAGCGTACGCCGCTGTGCATGCGGTCCACTGCAGCGGCGGACAGCAGGGTTTCGGCGCTGGCGATGAAGGCCACGGCGAACGCGGCGATCAGCAGCGTCGGATCGGCCAGGCTGAGCAGATCTGCCGGTTTCAACCAATCGATGGCTTCCGCCAGATTCGCCGGCACCTCGACGCGCTTGACCTGCAACGCCAGCAGCAGACTGGCGGCTGTTGCCAGCCCGACCCCGAGCAGCGCGCCCGGAATGAAGCGCAGCGAGTGCGGGCGGAATTTTTCCCACAGCCACATCACGGCGATGGTTGCGAGCCCGAGCAACCCGGCCTGCCAGCCAAAGGACGGCAACGCCTGCGCCACCGCGCCCGGAAATGCCGTCAGATTGTCCAGACCAGAGGGTTTCGGCGCGGCATCGAGCATCACATGCACCTGTGACAGCACGATCAATACGCCAATCCCGGCAAGCATCCCGTAGACCACCGCTGGCGCCGTCACCCGAAACCAGCAACCCAGCTTCAAGCGTCCGGCCACCAGTTGCAGAAAACCCGCCAGCAGCAGAATCGGCCCAAGCATCTCAATGCCGTGCTGACGCACCAGTTCGAACACCAACACTGCCAGTCCCGCCGCCGGCCCACTGACCTGCAACGGCGAACCTGCCAGCCATCCCACTACCAGACCGCCAATGATCCCGGTGATCAAGCCTTTGGCCGGCGGCAACCCAGACGCAATTGCAATGCCCATGCACAACGGCAGGGCGACCAGAAACACAACCACCGAAGCCAGCAGCTCCCGAGGCAACACCGCTTTCAATTGAGCCGCACGCATGGCGAGTCTCCCGAAGTTTTCTTCAGGCGTGGCGAAGCCTGACCGCTGAATCAGCGGCCGGCGTCAAACCACACAGGTTTTTAGGAGGATTTAGAAGCGCGCTTTGGGCGTCGCCACCGGAATCGGATGGCTGCCATCGAGCGGCAGGAAACGTCCCTGATCCGCGTCGTAAGCTTTGATTTCGCTGGTTTCGATGTTGTAGACCCAGCCATGGATGAACAGATGACCGTTCGCCATGCGCGAGGCTACCGAGGGATGGGTACGCAAGTGCTGCAATTGGGCGATGACGTTTTCCTCGGTGAGGATCGGCATGCTTTCTTTTTCGTCGGCGCAGTGACAGTTGTCATGCACCATGGTTTTCGCCACTTCGGCGTGGCGCAGCCAAGCTTTGACCGTGGGCATTTTTTCCAGGCTGTCCGGGTTGAGCACCGCACGCATGGCGCCGCAATCGGAATGGCCGCAGATGATGATGTGCTGCACGCCCAGCGCCAGTACCGCGTATTCGATGGCGGTGGAAACGCCGCCGTTCATCTGGCCGTAGGGCGGAACAACGTTGCCGACATTACGGGTCACGAACAGATCGCCCGGGGAGCTCTGGGTGATCAGTTCGGGAACGATGCGCGAGTCGGCGCAGGTGATGAACATCGCCTTTGGCGCCTGGGCCGTGGCGAGTTTTTTGAAGAGTTCTTCCTGTTGCGGAAAAACCTCATGATGAAAATGCAAAAAGCCGTCTACGATCTGTCGCAGCGCTGCATCGGCGGATTCCGCTTCTGGGGTTTGCGCCGACGCAGCCAACGGCTGTTTATCCTTGTCACTCATGATTCATCCTCTTTGGCGGATTCAGGGAGTCTTCCCCGGTATTCCGGTATGAAGCCAGTGGCTGTTTAAAACATCCGGGTCATCCCGACCCGTCAGTCACTCGATGAACAAGGTAGCCGCCGAAACTTAACTCAAACTGAATCAAACGCTCTAGAACGTGTGTTCCAGGTCACAAAAAACGTGACTGGGTAATTCCGGCGGAAGGTTTCCAACCCCTCAACCATAGGCCAATTGTCGCTAAATCAACGACATCTGGCGACCCGGCGGACAGAAGGCGGTGCAATCGAGGTTGTGGCCCTCACGGTGATTGAGCCCCAGGCGCTTGATGGCTTTGGCGAAGCGTTGCGCGAGCAAGTCGGCGAACACTCCTTCGCCGCGCATGCGGGCGCCGAAACGGCTGTCGTAGAGTTCACCGCCACGGCTCTGGCGGATCAGGCTCAGCACGTGCGCGGCACGTTGTGGATAGTGCGCCTGCAGCCATCCTTCGAACAGCGGTGCCACTTCCAGCGGCAGGCGCAGCATCATGTACGCGGCACTTTGTGCGCCGGCAGCGTGGGCCTCGTTGAGCAGGTTTTCGATTTCGCTATCGTTGATCATCGGAATCATCGGCGAACACAGCACCCCCACCGGAATTCCCGCTTCGCGCATCACCCGGATCGCCCGTAACCGGGCCTTTGGTGCGGCGGCGCGGGGTTCGAGGATGCGTTTGAGTTCGTCATCCAGCGTGGTCAGGCTGATCATCACCGCCACCAGCCGTTGCTGCGCCAGCTCTGTGAGCAGGTCGAGGTCTCGCAGAATCAGTGAACCCTTGGTGACGATGGTCACCGGATGCCGGTAGCGCAACAGCACCTCGAGGGTCTGGCGGGTGATTCTGTATTCACGCTCGATGGGTTGGTACGGGTCGGTGTTCGAGCCGAGGTTGATCGGTGCGCATTGATAGCCTTTTTTCCCGAGCTGTTCTTCCAGCACCTGCGCAGCGTTGGTCTTGGCAATCAGCTTTGTTTCGAAATCCAGCCCCGGCGACATGTCCCAATAGGCGTGGCTGGGCCGCGCGTAACAATAGATGCAGCCATGTTCACAGCCGCGATAAGGGTTGATCGAACGATCAAAGGGCAGGTCCGGTGAGGTGTTGCGGGTGATGATGGTCTTCGCGGTTTCGAACATCACCTCGGTGTTCTGCGTTTCGGGAACCTCCTGGTACCAGCCGTCATCTTCGGCCACTGAGTGATTGGGGGCGAAGCGGTTGTGCGGATTGGTCGCGGTGCCGCGGCCGCGGGGTGGCAGGGGAGTGGACATCGCTGGATCCCTTTGTCTGTATATCCATACAGTAATCGTAAAAGCGGACGACAGCCACTACCGCTGGGCTGCCGAATATGGGACAGGAACATATAAAAATGGCGATGAAACTTAATAAATTTGTCGTATGCAAATCAATGAAACATGTATCGATTGGTTATTTCAGTTGTTGATTTGTAATATCCACTTCCGCTGAATATTTAATGTTTTCACACACACAAAAAGGATTTTGATATGTCGTTCTTTAACTCCCGTGGTGTCTTTCTACAACTTATGCAACCCAGCCATTCGGAACCCAATACACAAGTTTCCATGCAGCTGGCACGCAAGGAAGAAAACTGGGACGAGCAGTCCGAGTCGGTTGTTGAAAGTCTGGTAGATTCGATGATGGTTACCGCAATCTCCAAGGATGGCGGTAATACTTTCAGCATTGGTCGCCTTGGGCAAGACGTTGATGGTGATGGCGTCATTGGTGATGAAGATAAAACAAAACTGGCGGCGCTCGCCAAAGCGTATGCAAACATTGTTAACCCATAATAAGAGTTACTTTCTTATACAGGTTTAAATAAAACACTCTGCTTGATTGCTCAAGCAGGGCGTTTTGTTTTTACTCTGGTTTACAGCGGATCAGCGAGTATGAATGGATGCTTCGCTCAAATCACCTATGCGCAACTTTGCCACGTCATCGGCATTTACGGACGAGCCCTTGTTGCCCCAGCTCCCACGAATAAAACTCACCACATCCGCCACCTCCTGATCCGACAAACGCCAGGCGAATCCCGGCATGGTGAAAGTTGAAGGCGCCGCATGCGTTGCGGGCAGGGTGCCGCCCTTCAGCACGATGTGGATCAACGAAGTCGGGTCTTCCGATTGCAGCACCGGATTACCCGCCAGCGCCGGGAAAACTCGCGTGTAACCGTGGCCATCGGTGCGGTGGCACGCCGCGCAGTTATCGATGTACACCGACGCACCGCGCTGACTGTCGTCACCGTTCCACAAGGCTTTTGCCGCTTTCTCGTCGTATTGGTGCGGTTGATCGTTCGGATCAGTGGCCGGCAGCGATTTGAGGTAGCGGGCAATCGCGGTCAGGTCGGCATCGGTCATGTACTGCATGCTGTGGGTGACCACGTCGCTCATGCCGCCGAACACGGCGCTGCGGTCGCTGCGCCCGGTCTTGAGGAACTGGACAAGTTGCTCTTCGCTCCAGCTGCCGAGGCCATCCTTGTGGTCGCCGCGCAGGCTTTTGGCGATCCAGCCTTCCAGCGGCGCACTACCGGCCAGAAAAGTACTGCCATCGGCCGCGCTCAGGGATTTTTCCTGCATGGTCAGCGCACGTGGCGTATGGCAGGCGCCGCAATGTCCGAGGCCTTCGACGAGATAGGCCCCACGACTGACGACGGCATCGTCCGACGTGGCTTTGTAGTCCTCGACCTTCGGCGCAAACATCCAGCGCCAGCCCATCAGCGGCCAGCGCATGCTCAAAGGCCACGGGATGTCGCTGGCCTTGTTCTCCTGCGCGACCGGTGCAACGCCCTGCATGAAATAGGCGTACAGCGCCTGCATGTCGGTTTCGCTGACTCGGGCGTAGGACGGATACGGCATCGCCGGGTACAACGTACTGCCGTTTTTGGCGACGCCATGGCGCACGGCCTGATCGAAGTCTGCGAAGCTGTAATCACCGACGCCGGTTTTATCGGGAGTGATGTTGGTCGAGTAGATCGTGCCGATCGGGGTTTCCATCGGCAGACCGCCGGCGAACGGCTTGCCGTCCTTGGCCGTGTGACAAGCCACGCAGTCACCGGCACGGGCGAGGTATTCGCCTTGTTTGATCAAGGATTGATCAACTTCAGTCGCGTGGATCGAGGCGCTGCCAAGCAGCGCCAACGTCGCGATAACGAGAGTCTTCATGGTCATCGCTCCTTAAACCTGAACCAGCGGGCCGGGGTTTTTCAGGTATTGCTCGCGGATCGCTTTCGCCGACCAGTAGGTCAGCGCAGCCACCAGTCCGGTCGGGTTGTAACCCAGGCCTTGCGGGAATGCCGAGGCGCCCGGGACGAACACGTTGTGCACGTCCCAGCTCTGCAGGTAGCGGTTCAGCGCGCTGGTCTTCGGATCGGTGCCCATGATCGCGCCACCGTTGAGGTGGGTGGTCTGGTACGACGCGGTGTTGAAGTGGTCGCCGACTTTCTTGCCGATCACGGCGATGGCTTTCGGGCCCATGGCCTCGGCGATCTTGCCCATTTTCTCGACCATGAAGCGGTTCATCTTGATGTCGTTTTCCTGCCAGTCGAACGTCATCCGCAGCAGCGGCATGCCGTAGGCATCGCGGTACACCGGGTCGAGATCGAGGTAGTTGCCACGGTAGGACTGATGCGCGCCGTGGGCGTCCATCGACACCTGATGGGTGTAGTAATCGGCGGTCGCGCGTTTCCACGCACTGCCCCAGGCCGGGGTGCCCGGCGGGTTGGAGGTGCCGGCGATCGGTCGGCTGCCGGCCTGGTTGACCCACATCGGCGAGCCACCGACGAAACCGTGAGGCCCGTGGTCGAAGTTGTCGGCGTTGAAGTCATCGACCGCCACGCCGTTGCCGCCGGCGCCGATGAAGTTGTTGGTGTGGGTGTCTTTGTCGAAGAACGCCTTGATCGTGGCCATGTTCTGGTAGGCGAAGTTGCGCCCGACCACGCCTTCACCGCTGATCGGGTCATACGGTTTGCCGATGCCGGAGAGCAGCATCAGGCGCACGTTGTGCAACTGGAACGCGCCGAGGATCACCAGATCCGCCGGTTGCTCGATCTCGCGACCCTGACCGTCGATGTAAGTGACGCCGGTGGCTTTGCTTTTTGTGCTGTCGAGGTTGACCCGCAGCACGTGGGAATTGGGCCGCAACTCGAAATTCGGCAGCGGCTTGAGCGCCGGCAGAATGTTCACGTTCGGCGACGCCTTGGAATACATGTAGCAAACGTAACCACTGCAGAACCCGCAGAAGTTGCACGGCCCCATCTGCGCGCCGTAAGGATTGGTGTACGGCCCGGAAGTATTTGCCGAAGGCAGGTTGTAGGGTTTGTAACCGACCTCTGTAGCCGCTTTGCCGAACAGCTGTGCGGACACGGTGTTCTTCTGCGCTTGCAGCGGGAACGGGTTGGAGCGATCCGCCGCGTAAGGGTTGCCGCCCTTGCCTTGGCCAACCAGTTGGCCTTTCACGGTCCAGGCCTGGCCCGAGGTACCGAAGACCTTTTCGGCGAAATCGAAAAACGGCTCCAGCTCTTCATAGCTGACGCCGAAGTCCTGGATGGTCATGTCCTTGGGGATGAAGCTCTTGCCGTAACGCTCTTCGTAATGGCTGCGCATGCGCAACTCGATCGGATCGACGCGAAAATGCACACCCGACCAGTGCAGGCCGGCACCGCCAACCCCGTTACCCGGCAGGAACGCGCCCAACTGACGGTTCGGCAACGCGATGTCGTTGACGCTATGGCGAATGGTGACGGTTTCTTTCGAGATGTCCTGAAAGAGTTTTTTGCGCACGCTGTAGGTGAGTTCGTCGATCACCTGCGGATAGTTTCCGTCGGGGTAGGTGTCTTGCATCGGCCCGCGCTCCAGCGCCAGCACATTGAGGCCGGCCTCGGTCAGCTCCTTGGCCATGATTGCGCCGGTCCAGCCGAAACCGACGATGACCGCGTCCACCTTCTTCATTATCGTTGCCATGCTTACGCCCTCTCGCCGCGAATCGAAACTGCCGGGAAGGGGTATTGCTCGTTGCGTTCCACCCAATCCATGAAATCGGCGCGGGCGCCGGGGAAGCCGATCATGGTCCAGCCGACCATGCCTTTATTGCCGCCATGGATCGGGTCGCAGAAGAAACCCTCCTTGGTGTTTTGCAGCAGCAGATTGAAGAAAATCTTCGCCGGAACGGCATCGAATTGCGCTTTGCCGGCTTCGAGTTGCTTGAGAAAATCGTCTCGGGTAGCGCTGTCTTGCTCGGCAAATGTTTTACCGTTGATGGATTTTGCCCACTGATCCGTGGCGGCGATGCCGAGGCGATAGATTTCTTTTGGCACCAGTTTGCTTTGCCAGCCCATCTCGGCTGCGGCGTCGGCGTTGAACGGGCCTTGCATGTACCACAGGGCACCGGCGGCGTACGGGGTGTTCATCTGGCGGTCGATGTATTCCGGCACGCCGGCTTCGAGCGCGCCCGGGCCTTGGGCATCGTTGGGGATCAATTGCGCGACGGCGGCGTTGATGAACGCCCACTCTTCGGCCGTGAAGTAGCTCGGCTGGTAAGGGCTGGCATCAGTGCGCACCGCGTGTGGCGCAGGCGCGGTGGGTGCAGCTTCAGGCGCGGCGTGCAGCACGCTGCTGCCCAGACTTGTGCCGGCCAGGGTGACCACGGGAATCAGGGTCAGGGATTTGCGCAAAAACTCACGCCGCGGGTTGTCTCGATCTTCATCAGACATGGGGGATGCACCTCATCAGGCATTAGGGGTTCAGCCGTTTCTGCGAGCGGCTTGAGCGAATTCTTGTCGAGACGGCGCCGGTCTGACCCGGAAAAACAGGACACGTCTGCAACATCATGTGACAAATGGTAGCAGGCTAAGCTTCGGGATGAACCGATTCAGCGGAAAAAAGACCGGTTTCCCGAGCCGCAATCGATGAAACAACGCGGATTCACGATTCTTTGACAACCGGCTCACGGGGCTTTGACTGGCCAGGCACGAAGCTGCGTACCTCTCAATAAATAATCCCGACACGGTCAACCCAGCATGTCCCGAGTGCGTCTTTTCCCTGCCCTGTGTTTGTCGCTTGTTGTCTTGTTGCACTTGATCCCGGCTCAGGCTGACGCGGCAATCACCGCTCGCCCCAGCGAATGGGCGCAACCGGTTGAAGTGCAATACAACCTGTTCCAGATGTCGCCGACGCTCTACCGCAGTGCCTTGCCCGACGACGGCGCCGTGCCGTTGCTGAAGAATCTGAAGGTGGCCACGGTGATCAACTTCCTGCCGGAAGCCGACAGCAACTGGCTGTCCGAGCCGGGCATCCACCAGGTGCAGTTGCCGTACCGCACCAACCATGTCGACGACAGCGATGTGCTCAAGACGTTGCGCGCGATTCAGGCTGCTGAAGCCGAGGGCCGGGTGCTGATGCATTGCAAGCACGGCTCGGATCGCACCGGTCTGATGGCGGCGATGTATCGCGTAGTCGTGCAGGGCTGGAGCAAGGAAGATGCGTTGAGTGAGATGACGCAGGGCGGTTTTGGCGACAGTACTCACTTCAAGGACGGTATTCGCTACATGATGCAGGCGGATGTCGACAAGTTGCGTACAGCGTTGGCCAACGGCGATTGCAGCACCAGCGCGTTCGCCACCTGCTCGATGAAGAGCTGGTTTCAGTCGGTCAATTTGAAGTGAGGGCTACCCTCCACGGCATTGCGCCGTGGAGGGTAGAAATCGCCACTCAGTCTTCGGATTTTTTCTTCAGTTTCGGATTCGGGAAGAACTGCACGGCTTGCACGGTCTTGTCCGGCGCTGGTTTGAGCGCGCTGGTGTTGACCCGCGTGCCCAGCTCCTTGGGAACCGACAGCCCTTGCTCGTTGAGCGTGTCGGAGTAACCGCAGGCCACACACTCACGGTGTGGAACACTGTCTTCGTTCCACATCATCAGCTTGTCCGGTTCGCTGCACGCCGGGCAGACCGCCCCGGCGATAAAGCGTTTCTTGGTAATCACAGGCCCCTCACTCATGCTGCCGCGTCCTCACTCAGGCCGCTGTGGCGCAACAGTGCGTCAATCGACGGCTCACGGCCACGGAAGTCGACGAACAGCACCATCGGCGCCTGCGAACCGCCGCGTGCCAGGATCGCTTCACGGAAGGCGCGACCGGTTTCAGCGTTGAGCACACCGTCCTCTTCGAACTTCGAGAAGGCATCGGCCGAGAGCACTTCTGCCCACTTGTAGCTGTAGTACCCCGCCGCGTAACCGCCAGCGAAGATGTGCGCGAAGCTGTTCGGGAAGCGGTTGTAGGCCGGCGGACGCATGACCGAAACCTCGTCACGCACGCCTTCCAATACCTGCGCAACGCTGCGACCGTCGCCGTGGGTAGCGTGCAGTTCGAAGTCGAACAGCGAGAACTCCAGCTGACGGACCATCATCAGGCCGGACTGGAAGTTCTTCGCCGCGAGCATTTTTTCCAGCAGGTCTTGCGGCAGTGGCTCGCGGCTTTCGTAATGGCCGGAGATCAACGCGAGGCCTTCCGGCTCCCAGCACCAGTTCTCCATGAACTGGCTCGGCAACTCGACCGCATCCCACGCCACGCCGTTGATGCCCGACACGCCGGCATGTTCGACGCGAGTCAGCAGGTGATGCAGGCCATGGCCGAATTCGTGGAACAGCGTGGTCACTTCATCGTGGGTCAGCAGCGCAGGCTTGCCGCTGTCGGCCGGGGTGAAGTTGCACACCAGATTGGCGACAGGGCTTTGCAGCACGCCATCGATAGTGCGGCGACGGTCACGGGCACCGTCCATCCAGGCACCGCCACGCTTGTTGGCGCGAGCGTAGAGGTCGAAGAAGAAGCGGCCGACGTGCTGGCCGTTTTCCTTGATCTCGAACAGGCGAACATCCGGGTGCCAGGTGTCGAAGCCTTTCTGCTCGGCGATTTCGATGCCGTACAGACGCTGAACGATGGCGAACAGGCCGCCCAGCACTTTGTCGATCGGGAAGTAAGCGCGCAGGGTTTCCTGAGCGACGCTGTAGCGTTGTTCACGCAGCTTTTCACCGTAGAAACCGCTGTCCCAGCTTTGCAGGTCAGCGCAGCCCTGTTCGGCGGCGTAGGCGCGCAGCTGTTGCAGATCCTGCGCGGCGAACGGTTTGCTGCGCTTGGCCAGATCGCGCAGGAAGCTCAGTACCTGATCGCTGGATTCAGCCATTTTGGTCGCGAGGCTCAGCTCGGAGAAACTGGCAAAACCCAATAGCCTGGCCAGTTCCTGACGCAGGTCGAGGATTTCTTCCATCACCGGGCCGTTGTCGTTCTGGCCTGCATTCGGGCCTTGATCCGAGGCGCGGGTGCAGTAGGCGGCGTAGACTTCCTCGCGCAGCGCACGGTCTTGCGCGTAGGTCATCACGGCGTAGTAGCTCGGGAATTCCAGGGTGATCAGCCAGCCATCAAGGCCTTTGGCCTGCGCGGCAGCGGCCATTTGCGCCTTGGCCGAATCGGTCAGGCCGGTGAGGGCGGCTTCATCGGTAATGTGTTTGGTCCACGCCTGAGTGGCGTCGAGCAGTTGATTGGAGAAACGGCTGCCCAGCTCGGACAGTTTGCTCTGCACTTCGGCGTAGCGCTTCTGTTCGGCTTCCGGCAGGTCGATACCCGACAGGCGGAAATCACGCAGGGCGTGTTCCAGAATAGTCTTTTGCGCCACATCGAAACCGGCTGCTTCGGGGCTGTTAGCCAGCGCTTCATAGGCCTGGAACAGCTCACGGTTCTGGCCCATCTCGGTGGAGTAAGCGCTCAAGGCTGGCAGGCACGACTCGTAGGCTTCGCGCAGTTCGGCACTGTTGCACACGGCGTTGAGGTGGCTAACCGGGCTCCAGGCAGCACCGAGGCGATCATTGAGCTCATCCATCGCCAACACCAGGCCGGCCCAGGTCGGATTCTGGCCTTGGGTCTTGAGGATTTCGGCGATGGCGGCGCGGTTGTCGGCCAGGATGGTTTCGATGGCTGGCAGGACGTGTTCGGCACGGATCGTGGAGAACGGTGGCAGGTCGTAGGACTGCAGCAGAGGGTTGTTCACGCTCACGGTTGGCACCTTGGCTGGGGAAACATTGCCCCATCTTAATTACAATCGACACTCACCGCAGCTATCGGCGACAGAGAGAGAACTTATCGTGTCCGTTCGCAAGTACCAGAATCACACTCCCAGCCTGAGCAAAGGCGCGTTTGTCGACGCCTCGGCGGTGGTGATCGGCGACGTCGAAATCGGCGAAGACAGCTCCGTCTGGCCGCTGACGGTGATCCGTGGCGACATGCACCGCATCCGCATCGGCGCGCGTACCAGCGTGCAGGATGGCTGCGTGTTGCACATTACTCATGCTGGCCCGTTCAACCCGGATGGCTTCCCGCTGCTGATCGGCGATGACGTGACCATCGCCCACAAAGTCATGCTGCATGGTTGCAGCGTCGGCAACCGTGTGTTGATCGGCATGGGCAGCATCGTCATGGACGGCGCGGTGGTCGAGGATGACGTGATCATCGGTGCGGGCAGCCTGGTGCCGCCGGGCAAGCGCCTGCAAAGCGGCTTCCTCTATGTCGGTAGCCCGGTGAAACAGATCCGCCCACTGACCGACAAGGAAAACGCCTTCTTCACCTACAGCGCGGCGAACTACGTGAAGCTCAAGGATCTGCATTTGGCCGAAGGCTACGACCAGATCTGAATCGTCTTACACCTGCTCAGGATTTCTCATGCATTACCAGACCGTACTGTTCGACCTCGATGGCACTCTGACCGACCCGCGTGAGGGCATTACCCGTTCTATCCAGTTCGCCCTCGGCAAACTCGGCATCGACGAGCCGGACCTGACCAGGCTTGAACACTTCATCGGCCCGCCGTTGTTGCAGGCGTTCATGCAGTTTTATGGTTTCGATGAGGCCAAAGCCTGGGAAGCGGTGAATTTCTATCGCGAGCGCTTCAAGGTCACCGGCCTGTACGAGAACCGTGTGTTCGATGGCGTCACACCGTTGCTGGAAACCCTGAGCGGGCAGGGGCGGCAATTGTATATCGCGACATCGAAACCCTGGGTGTTCGCTCGTGAGATTGCCCGGCACTTCGACTTTGCCAAACACTTCAAGGTGATTTACGGCAGTGAACTGGATGGCACGCGGACCAACAAAGTCGAGCTGATTGCGCATCTGATGAAGGAGGAGGGGCTGGATCCGGCCAATACTTTGATGATCGGCGATCGCAAGCATGACCTGATCGGGGCGCGCAGCAATGGGTTGGATGCGGCGGCGGTTGGTTATGGATTTGGCAGTTTTGAAGAGTTGAATGCCGAAGCGCCGGCTTATCACTTCGAGACTTTGGCTGAGTTGCACCAGGCATTTTTGCAGCGCTGATTATTACGCTATCGCGAGCAGGCTCACTCTTACATTTGGAACGTATTCCCCTGTAGGAGTGAGCCTGCTCGCGATGACGTCCTCCCAACCAACTCAACGGTCTGGATCCGCCAATATTTTCAAAGCCGCTTTACGCTCAGTTCCCGGCAACTCCCCCAACCTCTCCACCTCGGCATAAAACCGCACCCAGTCCCCGCCAACCTGCCTGAACAACGCCGCAAACGCCGGCACCCACTGGTCATACAGTCCAAACGGCAACAACCGTGCGTTATTCAGCGGCGCATTCACCCAGGCGTCATAACGCTTGTCCCCGGCCCACTGACTGTCCCGCATCAGCCGATAGTCCCGGCGGAACTGCTCGAAGGCTGCTGCTTTGCTCTCGCGCATCTGTTCCACGGGCAACGGCTGCGCATACAACGTTTCCAGTCGTGAACGTATGTCGAGCACCAACTCGATGAATTGATCGCGCTGCTTGAACTTTGAATCGTTATCTGCCGGCAATCCGCGAAACGCCCGCCACTGCCGCGTACCTTCCTGCTCGACAAATGTGGCAAAGGATTCGTTGAACTCGGTGTCGTCCTTCACATAAAAACGCTGATGGGCCAGCTCATGAAAGATCAGCGTGGCCAGTCGCTCATCGCCCCAGCCCATCATCGAATTGAGAATCGGGTCGTTGAACCAGCCCAGCGTCGAATAAGCCTCGACGCCACCAATCGACACGTCCATGCCCTGCAAACGCTGGATCGCCGCTTCGCCCCGCGCCGCGCTCTGGTTGTAGTAGCCGCGATAGGCCACGCATCCCGCAATCGGAAAGCAATGGTTCTGCGGGGTCAGGGAAAACTCTGCGGTGGCGAACACGTTCCACACCACAAATGGCCGGCCGATGTCGGCGTACAGGCGATAGCTCTGGTTGTCCGGCAGGTGCAGATGCTCGCTGGCGAAGACGCGGGCCTTCTGCGACTGGGCCAGGTGCGCGCGCAATGACGCGTCGCGGCTCGGGTCGGCAATGACCTTTTCCACCGGCTCACGTGCCCGCAACAGCTGCCACTGACCACTTGCCAACTGGCTGTAGTAGCTGACGCTGGTACAACCGTTGAGCAGCAAAAGCATCACACCCGGAAACAAAATCCGAAAAACGCGATCAAGTAACCCATGGCTTGGAAGCGGCCTGATCAAAATAAGAAATCCCCCGGAAAGTCTGCCCGCAAGACTATCCCGCCTAAAGGAGCACCGCTATGCGCATGTTGATGCTGACAGGAGGCCTGCTGACGCTGGCCGGTTGTGCCGGATTCGGAATGCCCGATCCCGACCCCTCGCAAGCGTGGGTTGATTTGAACGCCCGGCAACAGGACACGGCGCTGCAAGCGCTGCAGGTCGATACCAAGGCGACCGCCGACAAACGCTACTTTGAAGTGCAGCCTGGCAGCCACGAGTTGAAGGTGCGTTATCAATTTCCGGTGGAGGCTACCAACATCGGTCCCGACGCTGAGCCGCTGTGGCGCGATTGCCAGTTGAGTGTGAAATTCAAGGACTTCAATGCGGGCCAGCGTTACCAGTTGCAGGCCGGCAGTATTGGCTTCCGGCCTTGGGCCAAGCTCTATGACGAGCAGCGCAACGTGGTAGGCCAGGGCACGCCAGCAGGCTGTCAGCGCACCTGATCGGCGCTATGCTGAGTATTCGGACCTATGGATATTCATCATGCGCAAGTTGCTGTTGCTGCTCGTTGTCAGTGTTGTGACCGGTTGCCAGACACCGTTGCCGCCGGTTGATCCGCAGATGGCTTGGGTCGATTTCTCGACGCCGACACCCGGCGGCAAAGTGTTGATGGCCGAACGCCTCGACAACCAACGACTGAACGACGGGCGCTACTTTCAAGTCACTCCCGGCAGTCACGAATTACGCGTGCGGTTTGACTTCGAAGTGTTTGGCGGTGGCGGCAGCTTGATGAACGGCCCAGTCGAGCGCCTGTGCTACCTGTACATCCGCTACGACCATTTCGAAGCCGGGCAGCGTTACGTGCTGGAGGGGCGTTCGCTGGCGTTCACCCCGAGTGCCCGGCTGTACAACGCCAATCGCGAAATCGTCGCCGAAGATCACGACTACAACTGCATTATCTGAAGCGGCTCAGTGGTCGTTCTTCTGATAGATGATCGCTTTGGTGCCGTTGTCGCAGGTGCCAACGACCATGGCCACATCGTGCTTTTCTGCCTCTTCCTTGCTGACAATTTCCAGTGTGTAGGAAGGCACGGCGTTGGCTTGAATCTTGATCTCAATCTCGTTCTTCAATTCTTCGCAATCCTTGGGCGCCGCGAAGGCCGAAGTCGCCAGTGCGCCACAGATAACCGCCAAAGCAAAACGTTTCATGGTTGAAGCTCCCTGGAGCAGCGCGCACGACAATGCGCAAAAGCTGCTGTCATTTATTCGACCACCGTTTTGCCTGGCGGGTTCTGATCCGGCTCAATTCATTAACTGACCAGCGAAGCCTCTAGGGTAATCTTCGCATTCAGCACTTTCGACACCGGGCATCCTTCCTTGGCCTTGTTGCTCAGCTCTTCAAACTGCGCTTGGGTGGCACCGGGGATTTTGGCTTTGAGGATCAACTTCACCGCCGTGATCGCGAAACCGCCATCGACCTGGTCGAGAGTGACCTCCGCATTGGTGTCGATGCTCTCGGCCGTAAGCCCGGCATCGCCGAGAATCATCGAAAACGCCATGGAGAAACAGCCGGCATGCGCCGCGCCGATCAGTTCCTCCGGGTTGGTGCCCTTGCCGCCCTCGAAGCGGGCCTTAAAGCCGTAGGGTGCTTCTCTGAGGACGCCGGTCTCGGTGGAAATCGAGCCGATGCCGGTTTTCAGATCACCTGCCCAATGCGCGGATGCTTTCTTCACGATAGCCATGTCTGCCTCCTCAAGAACTGACGCGAAACGCCGCGTCGACGTGGTTTTTGCTTGCAAGGCTTCTGAGGATAGACGCCGCGACAAAGTTCAGCTCATCTGAATCGTTGACTTTTTTAGTAGGAAATTTCATCGCTGCTATTGAAACTCGGGTATATGCCCTTATTGCACAAAACACGCTTATGGATTCGGCAGGTTTTCGTTCGCAAGAAAAACCTGCCTCCTCACTCGGAGACGCAGGTTTATGAAGCAACTGTCCGACGTAAAGTTTTCCACCCTCGATCTGGTGCCGGTGCGCGAGAACGGCAGCCCGGCGCAATCGCTGCGCAACTCGCTGGATCTGGCGCAGCATGTCGAAAAATTCGGCTACACCCGATTCTGGGTCGCCGAGCACCACAACATGGACGGCATCGCCAGTTCCGCAACTTCAGTGTTGCTCGGTTATCTGGCTGGCGGTACATCGACCATTCGTGTCGGTTCGGGTGGCGTGATGCTGCCTAACCATGCGCCGCTGGTAATCGCCGAGCAGTTCGGCACCCTTGAAAGTCTGTACCCGGGCCGTATCGATCTTGGTCTGGGTCGCGCGCCAGGCTCCGACCAGATGACCGCCCGTGCCTTGCGTCGCGAGCGTTCCGGCAGCGCCGACGACTTCCCCGAAGACGTTGCCGAACTGGTACGATTCCTTGGCCCGCGCACGCCGGATCAACGCGTCATCGCGATGCCGGGCACCGGGACCAATGTGCCGATCTGGTTGCTCGGTTCCAGTCTGTTCAGTGCGCAACTGGCCGGTGAGCGCGGTTTGCCTTACGCCTTCGCCTCGCACTTCGCCCCGCGCTTCATGCACGAGGCGATTCGCGTTTACCGCAACCATTTCAAGCCGTCGGCGGTGCTCGACAAACCGTACGTGATGCTCGGCGTGCCACTGGTGGCAGCCGACACCGACGAGCAGGCCGACTATCTGGCGACTTCTGTCTACCAACGAATTCTCGCGCTGATGCGTGGGCAAAGTCTGGTGCAACGTCCGCCGGTGAAATCCATGGATGGCCTGTGGTTGCCTCACGAACGTGAAGCGGTGGGTGATTTCCTCGGTCTGGCGATGGTCGGCAGCCCGCAGAAAGTCCGCGCGAAGCTGGAAGTGCTGGTGGAGCAGACTCAGGCCGACGAGCTGATTTTCACTTGCGACCTGTATGAGCACGCCGATCGCCTGCACTCCTATGAGTTGCTGGCGCAGGTGATGAAGGGCTGAGGTCTGATAGTTGTGTAAAAGATAGCCGGGTACAAAAAAGCCGACGCACAGCGTCGGCTTTTGCATTTCAGGCTCGATCAGCCGCGTTTGTAGACGATTTCTTTGGCACCGCCCTCGCACGTGCCGACGACTTTGCCGCCAGCCGCTGCACCCTTGTCGACAATCTCCAGCGAATACCCGGAAACGCCCTTGGCGTCCAGCTTCGCTGCAATCTCGCTTTTCAGCTCTTCACACGGCTTGCCGGCAGCAAACGCACCACCCGCAAGGCTCAACAAACCTACTGCCAATATGAACTTCTTCATCGGTCGCACTCCCTGGTCGGATTAAATGAGGCGGGCATCGGATCATTGATCTGCTGTGCCCACCCTGTAGCGCTTTGCCATTCCTATGGCACTCGGCCAGCGCGCAAGTTCAGAAGCGTAGACCAAACTCAGCTACTGGCAATCCGGAAGCCGACTTTGAGTGTTACCTGAAAATGCGCAGCCTTGCCGTCCTTGATGTGGCCACGGGTATCGACCACTTCAAACCACTCCAGGTGCTTGATGCTCTTGTTCGCTTCCGCCAGCGCGTTGTTGATGGCGTCTTCGATGCTGCTGGTCGATGAACCGACCAGCTCGACTTTCTTGTACGTGTGATGGTCACTCATTGGGATCTCCTTGGCGTGGGGCATAGACGTGTGGAATTGAGACTAGCAGTGAATCCGCACTGTTGATTTCGGCGGCTCTGCGCAGACGAAGTTCAGATTTTCTGCACTTTCTGAAACCGCTGAAGTCCCAAACAACACACGCCACTCATCACCAATGCAGGAGAGCCACCATGGCCAACACCTCTTTACGTAAAGCCTCGTTGCAAAGCATGGAAGCCGAGATCGAGAGTCTGCTCAAATCGTTGGAAAGCCTGAAGGACGACGCTTCGGACGAGTCGCGCAAGACCCTCAAGGCGCTGAAAAGCAATGCTGAAAGTGCGCTGAAACATTCGCGTCACCTGCTCAGCGATGCCTACGAAGAAGTCAAAGTGAAAACCCGCGAAACCGGTATCGCCACCCGCGATTACGCGCAGGATCATCCGTGGACAACCGCCGGTGTCGCGGTCGGCGCGATTGGTCTGCTCGCCGCTTACTTGCTGTTCAAACGCGGCGAGTGATCGCTCTGGCGCAGCTCATTCTTGAGCCATTGCGCCAGTTGTCGGGCGCGCCCGTCCGCGGCGCGCTTGGGTAGCCACAGCGCCAGTTGCGCCGGGGTTTCACGGAAGCCCCACGGCGCAACCAGGCGACCGGCCTTCAAATCTTCGATCACCAGCGGTTCCGGCGCGATGGCCACGCCAAGTCCGGCGACTGCGGCTTCCAGCAAATAATACAAATGTTCAAAACCTTGCCCGAGCTTCAACGCCTTGGCGTCGAGGTGGTTTTGTTGCGCCCAGCTTGGCCACGCCTGCGGGCGGGATGTGGTGTGCAGCAAAGGTTCGCTGAGCAGCGCTGAGGCTGGCGCGGTTTGCAGGCGATGATAGCCGCTGAACAGCGGACTCATCACCGGGCCGATACGTTCTGCGGCCAGTTCATAAACTTGCATGTCCGTTGGCCATGGCGGCTCTGCGAACAGCAGCAAGGCATCCAGCCCCGGGCGCCGAGGGTCGAGATCGCCTTCCCCGGCCGACAGATGCAAACGCAAGTCCGGCAAATCGGCATTCAGTCGTCCCAGGCGCGGAATAAACCAGCGTGCCAGCAAGCTTCCAGAACAACCCAGCACAAACGGGGCGTCGGCAGTGCTCTGGGTCAGTTCGGCGCAAACACTGCGTAACCGGTCAAAGGCCTCACCGGAGGCATCGCGCAAGCGTACACCTGCATCTGTGAGTTTCAAGCCGCGCCCATCCTTGACGAAAAGACTGACCCCAAGGTGTTCTTCCAGCACTTTGAGCTGACGACTGACCGCGCCGTGAGTAACGTGCAGCTGTTCAGCCGCCTGACTGACGCTGTTGAGCCGGGCGGTGGCTTCGAAGGCACGCAAAGCGTTAAGCGGGGGAAGGTCGTGGCTCATGGTATCTGTGAGTTTTCCTGACAGGTTGCGGCGATCTTATCGGTTTTCAGCATAGAAGGTCAGGGGTAGAGTGGGCGTCATTGTCTCTTGACCCGAATTCACCTGGAGCGACCCATGACCCAGACTTCGAACACCTCTAATCTGCGTAACGGCCCGGACGATAACGGCCTGTTCGGCTCGTTTGGTGGCCGCTACGTCGCCGAAACCCTGATGCCGTTGATTCTCGATCTGGCCCGCGAATACGAAGCGGCCAAGGAAGATCAGGCGTTCAAAGAGGAATTGGCCTACTTCCAGCGCGACTACGTCGGACGTCCGAGCCCGCTGTATTTCGCCGAGCGCCTGACCGAGTTCTGCGGTGGCGCCAAGATCTACCTCAAGCGCGAAGAGCTGAACCACACTGGCGCGCACAAGATCAACAACTGCATCGGCCAGATCCTGCTGGCGCGGCGCATGGGCAAGAAACGCATCATCGCCGAGACCGGCGCCGGCATGCACGGTGTGGCAACCGCCACCGTGGCGGCGCGTTTCGGTCTGGATTGCGTGATCTACATGGGCACCACGGACATCGAACGTCAGCAGGCCAACGTATTTCGCATGAAGCTGTTGGGCGCGGAGGTCATCCCGGTCGTGGCCGGCACCGGTACGCTTAAAGATGCGATGAACGAAGCGCTGCGTGACTGGGTGACCAACGTTGACAGCACCTTCTACCTGATCGGTACCGTGGCCGGCCCGCATCCTTACCCAGCGATGGTTCGCGACTTCCAGGCCGTGATCGGCAAAGAAACTCGTGATCAGTTGCAAGCTCAGGAAGGTCGTCTGCCAGACAGCCTGGTGGCGTGCATCGGTGGCGGTTCCAACGCCATGGGCCTGTTCCACCCGTTCCTCGACGACAAGAGCGTCGAGATCATCGGTGTTGAAGCCGCCGGTTACGGCATCGAGACCGGCAAACACGCGGCCAGCCTAAACGGCGGCGTACCGGGTGTGCTGCACGGAAACCGTACCTTCCTGCTGCAGGACGACGATGGCCAGATCATCGACGCCCACTCTATTTCCGCCGGCCTCGACTACCCGGGCATCGGCCCGGAACACGCCTGGTTGCACGACATCGGTCGCGTTCAGTACACCTCGGTGACCGACGACGAAGCCCTCGCCGCATTCCACCAGTGCTGCCGCCTGGAAGGGATCATTCCGGCACTGGAAAGCGCCCATGCCTTGGCTGAAGTGTTCAAACGCGCACCGAAACTGCCGAAGGATCATCTGATGGTGGTCAACCTGTCCGGTCGCGGCGACAAAGACATGCAGACCGTCATGCACCACATGGAAACCTCCAAGCAGGAGAAACACTGATGAGCCGCCTGCAAACCCGCTTTGCCGAACTCAAAGAACAGAACCGTGCTGCACTGGTGACCTTCGTCACCGCAGGCGACCCGGATTACGACACTTCGTTGGCGATCCTTAAAGGCTTGCCGAAGGCCGGTGCCGACGTGATCGAACTGGGCATGCCGTTCACCGACCCGATGGCCGATGGCCCGGCGATTCAACTGGCGAACATTCGTGCGTTGGCCGCCAAGCAGAATCTGCTGAAAACCCTGCAAATGGTTCGCGAGTTCCGCAAGGACAACAGCGACACGCCGCTGGTGCTGATGGGTTACTTCAACCCGATCCACAAGTTCGGTGTCGAGCGCTTCATCGCTGAAGCCAAAGAGGCCGGCGTTGATGGCCTGATCGTGGTCGACATGCCACCTGAGCACAACTCGGAGCTGTGCGATCCGGCCCAGGCTGCGGGCATCGACTTCATTCGCCTGACCACGCCGACCACCGACGATGCACGCCTGCCAAAAGTGCTCAACGGCAGCTCGGGTTTCGTTTACTACGTGTCGGTGGCCGGTGTGACCGGTGCCGGTGCGGCGACGCTGGAGCACGTCGAGGAAGCGGTGGCGCGCCTGCGTCGGCATACCGACCTGCCGATCAGCATCGGTTTCGGTATCCGTACCCCGGAGCAGGCGGCGGCCATCGCGCGTCTGGCCGATGGCGTGGTGGTGGGTTCGGCATTGATCGATCACATCGCCAACGCAACCACGCCGGATCAAGCCATCGACGGCGTACTGAGCCTGTGTTCGGCACTGTCCGAAGGTGTGCGTAAGGCCCGCGTCAGTTGAAGGTAAAGTTCCTGATACAGAGGAATTAGCACTTCGCGGTACAGACTAAATGAGCAAGACCGAGGGATTCAGAACCACGTTCTGAATCCCTTTTTGCTGTTTGTGCCGTGAGGAAAGACTCGATGAAAATGCCGAAACGTCTGATTGCCGGACTGGGCGTGCTGATGATCAGCGCGACACCGCTGCTGGCCAGCGCCGATCCGCGCGATGATCACGACCATGGCGGCCCGCAACAGGGCCATTACGATAATCACGGCGATGACCATCGCGATGAGCACCGTGGTCCGCCGAACGATCACCGTGGTGGCCCGCCACCGCATGACTTCGGTCCGGTGCGCCAGACCATTCGCGACAATCATGGCTACTTTGTACGCGGGGCGCCGCCGCCTCCGGGGATTCATCTGGAGCGTGGCCGGCCGTTGCCCCATGGTTATTACGGTGAGCGGCTGGATGGTCGTGCGTTGGGGCGTTTGCCGGTGTATCCGGGCTACGAATGGCGCCGGGCCGGGAGCGACATTGTGTTGATCGCGGTAGGTACCGGGATCGTTTACGAAATTCTCGATGGTGTCCTGAATTGATCTGACAAGGATTACCTGTGGCGAGGGATTTATCCCCGTCCGGCTGCTCAGCAGTCGCAATTCAGCGAGCGCGGTTTATCTGAATAACCGGGTTCGCTGATTTAGGGGCCGCTTCGCGACCCGACGGGGATAAATCCCCTCGCCACAGGTATGCACTTAACCTCAGGTTTAAGGCAGTTCCAGGCCGCCCGAAGCCTTGTGCAATTTGCGCAAATGCGCGCCAATCTGCTTCACATTCTCCTCGCTGGCCGCAATCTCCGCTGCACGCTTGGGCTCCAGCAACTTGCGTACTTCAGCGTCCAGATCACCGGAAAGCGCCAGCAGCTTTTTCTGGCGCTGACTGCTTTCCGCTTCCAGTCGGCTGAACTCACTTGGCTGCGGCAATCCGTAACCTTTTGAATCGAGCAGCTCCGCCGGACGGCTGAGGAAACCGCTGTTGGCGAGGATTTCCTGCAAGGTCGCATTGGCCTTGTCCATCCCGCCGTTTTCCAGCTCGCGCGCACCGAGGTAACGCTGTTTGACTTCGTCCTGCGCCAGCAACAATTGCCGGCGATAACTTGCCTGCTCCAGCAGCAGCAAAGCAGCGCTGGTGCGCAAGTCGGCGCGCTCGAACCATTCACGGCGTTCCTCGGCGGACAACGAAAGCCAATCTTCTACGGTGGTCTGTCGGATCGGCAATTGCTTCTTCAGTACATCGAACATCGCCTGATAACGATCGCGGAACGAGTCAAAGCGATAACCCAGACGCAGCGCCTCTTTCGGGTCGTCCAGCACGCTGGTATCGGCCAGACCACGGCCCTTCATCACTTCCAGCAAGCCGTTGGGCATGATGCTGTCCAGGCCGACGAATTGTGTATTGTCACTACCGCTGCGCAATAATTTCAGCCCTTCCACTGCGCAGTTATTGGACAGGAAGAAGTAGTTGCCGTCGTAGCTCCAGTGCATTTCGGCGGCGTGTTCGACCACGCCTTCGATCTCTTTACGTGTCAGGTTCAGGGGCACCGATGCCAGGCTGCGCAATTCGGTTTTGGTGTACTCGTCGATCACTTGCGCCAGCGGCAAGACGAACAACCGCGACGGGTACTTGCCGACCAGCCCGTCCCAGCTTGAGAGCTGCACATCACCAACGAAGGCGCGATACGACAGCACCAGATGCTGATCCAGGTCGAGCCGGCAATCCGGGCCGCGCGGCCGCCCAGGCGCGCAGATCACCAGGCGCAACATGCTGTGGCCCCAGCGGCTGACCCAGTTCTGATTGGCCTCGGCCAGCAGGTAATCGACGGCGTAGACACGCTCCGGATCTACCTGGCCCAGTGGCTGTTTGGCGAAATCGTTGCCGGCATTAAGGAACGCGAAGGTTTTCGCGCAGGTGTCTTTGGCCGGCGGTGCCCAGCCAAAGTGATCCTGGTAATAACGGTACAGTGCCGGGCGACGGCAGGCGTAACTCGGGTCGAGGAGGAAATACTCCATGTTGACCGCAACGAATTCCTTGGGGCTGGAGATTTCGTACAGATCCGGGCTGCGGGCGATCTGGCGGTTGTGTTGCTCACGCTCGCCGCGACGCCCTACGTATTGTTGCCAGCCGGCAAGGTCGAGCAGACGTGGATCATCGCTGAGGGTAAAGCGCCGACCATTCTGGCCACGGCACTCATCGGGAATGCCGATCAGCCCGGCGCTGTTGAAGCGGCGGGTACAGCGCTGGATCAGCGTGCGTTCGGCCTGTGGCCAGAGGCGCGCGCGATCATAAATGTGAGTGATTTCATGCAATACCGTGGCGAGCAATTCCTGGCGTACGGTGCCGTGGGGGCGGTTGGTTTTCTCTTTGGCCGCGCTGCCGTCAGTGAGGCTGGCGAGCAGTTTGCGGTTCAGATCGAGTTCTGCGACCAGCGTGGCCTGCCCATAGGCATTGGCGGGCATGTCGTCGGTCCAGCCAACATCGATGCGCCGGTCCAGCCGCTCGATGAAGCTCGGCGGCAGTTTTTGCATCGCCTCATCGATCAGCGCCTGGCTGGCCTGTTGTTGGGCCGGGCTCAGACCGTCGGTCTTGAGCCGTAATTGCAGGCCGGCGTGGGCGCTGTTGCCAAGTAGCAACAGCGTCCCGGCCAGCAGCCAGGCGCCGAGTGACTTCACAGTGCGAGGATGGCTTCGGCGAGCACCTGATCGCTGGCGTCGCGCGCTTCCGGCACGCGAGTGCGCAGGGTGTTGAGCGCGGCTTCCAGGTGCGCGCCACGGATATCACCGTTGCTGGCGACGAAACTGGCAGCGTCGTCGTGGGCTTCACGGATGATTTTCGAATCGCGGATCGACGTAGTCGTATCGGAAGTGAAATCGATGGTGCGCTGGGAGGCGCGGACGATGATGTTACTGGTGGCTACCAGGGTGTGCGCCTGGGCCACGTCGGCCAGTAAAAACAGGCCAAGGGCGGCAGCAATCAGCGGGCTACGCATGGAACGACTCCGGAGGGGCAATGATAACGAGGGACTGAGATAACTATTGGACGAGAATTGCCTGCGCCAGTTCAAGGTCGCTGACATGAAGTTTCGGCCGGGTTTTGCGCAAGTAATGCAGCGCGGATTCCAGGCGTGCGCCTCGCATCTCACCGTCACTGGCAACAAACGCAGCCGCGTCATCGTGAGCGGCGACCAGCAGTTTACGGTCGAACGGCGCCGAAGACACCATGCCGGTTGCCCAGACGCTGACAACGGTGTTTTGGGTCGACACGTCGAAGGCTTCGACCGACGTCGTCCAGCAGGCGGTAAACAAAACGGAAGGGATCAGTAGATTTTGAAGATAACGCATGAGACTCGGTAACGGTTGGCGAGCCTGAAGGCTAGCGCAATGCCCGGGCCAGAGCCAGTGTCGAAACATCGGGACACGACCCGCGTGTCCCGATCAGGCGCAATCGCTTAGATCGTCAGGATTGCCTGAGCCAGTTGCGCGTCGGTCGCGTCCAGCTGTGGCGCCTGATGACGGATGTGATCCAGCGCGCTCTCCAGTTTCACCCCACGGATTTCGCCTTCGCTTGCAACGAAACTGGCAGCGTCGTCACGGGCGGCAAGTACGATCTTGTCGTCGCGAAAGGACGAAGTGACATCGGAAGTGGCGTCAGACGAGGATTTCAGGGCACCGACAACGGCATCGGTGGTGACGATGAAGCTGGTGGCGCTGGCATTGGCAGCCACGGCCAGCAGGGCGGCAGCGCTGAGCAGACGAAGACGGGACATGATGTAACTCCTGTGGATAAACCGTATTGAGAGGTGGCTCGGTATCTGAGGAGTCAGACGCCAGTTGCGCATCGTTCGCCACGTTCTGCATGGATATTAGGCCTGCGGACGCGGTTCGCACAGAGGGCAGAATGCTAGCGCCAGAACGGTTTCTCCATTTCATTCAGCCGATCGGCATGGCTCAAACCCAGATCGGCCAGATCCCGACCGTTGAGTTGGGCCAGCAGGCGCCGGGTTCTGGCTCGCTCCAGACCTTGCCAGAGACCCCGTAGCAAGCGCCGTATGGCGATGGGGCGGCGCGCGGGTTGCAATGAAATTGCTGAAACATCCTGTAAGTCATTCATGACGTATTCCTTTAGCCAGAGAAGGCGGAAGGTCATGTTGAGCCTGGAACAGAATGCAGGGCAGATACACTGGAGCGAAATTGTACTGGTTCAGATTTGGCTTTAATCAAACTGTACTTGTTGGTCTTGCACGCGCCTGTACGGGTAGTTTCACCCCCCCAAAACGACAAAACCCGCCGTGGTTTCCCACGACGGGTTTTGCTTGTTCAATTCGGGTTGCTGGCGGTGGGTCTAACGACCAGAGCCAGCGACGCTACTTAGCGCCAGAACGGCTTGCTCAGCTCTTCGTAGCGTTGAGCTTCGCTGATACCGGCGTCAGCCAGCAGACGCGAATCCAGACGGGCCAGTTGATGGCGGCTGGAGATGCGGCGCTGCCACAACATCAGGTTGGCGATAACGCGCAGAGGCAGGGAAGCCTGGGTTTTTGCAGCTTTGTCTTCGAAGAACAGTTCGGAACTGAGTGTACGTTCCATGGTTGACATCCTTCCGCTTGTGGCGGGATCAGGTAGTGGTTTGACTGGTGCCCATGATCCTCTCGTTTGCCTAGTCTCTCTAGATACAGTTCAACTGTATTGTGAGTGACCAGTTAACTGTTTACAGGCGGTGTACGGGTCAAAATTGAGCAAACTGTACCTATCTGCACAAAAGTGGTGCGTTTTTGCTCGATTCTGTCAGAAAGGTAGGTAAATGCCGTAGGAAAAGACCGGTACAGCAGTACAGTTTTTGTCGGTCGCAAGCGGTGTGAGGGTCCACCGATACAAACTGTGTTTGCATCGGTGGTTTATCTGTGTGAATCAAACCGCGAGCATGCGACCGGTTTCTTCCAGATTCATGTGCCAGCTCAAGGCTTCCCGCAGGATGTGCGGGGTGTGACCACCGATTGCACAGGCCGACGTGAAGTAGTCATTCAGCGCCTGGCGGAAGTCCGGGTGCACACAGTTGTCGATGATCACCCGCGCACGTTCGCGTGGCGCGAGACCGCGCAGATCCGCCAGCCCCACTTCGGTCACCAGGATGTCGACGTCATGTTCAGTGTGGTCAACGTGGCTGACCATCGGCACCACGCTGGAAATCGCGCCGCCCTTGGCGATCGATTTGGTCACAAACACCGCCAGATGCGCGTTGCGCGCGAAGTCGCCGGAACCACCGATGCCGTTCATCATCCGCGTACCGCAGACGTGGGTGGAGTTGACGTTACCGTAGATGTCGAATTCCAGCGCCGTGTTGATGCCGATGATGCCCAGGCGGCGTACCACTTCCGGGTGGTTGGAGATTTCCTGCGGACGCAATACCAGTTTGTCCTTGTACTTCTCCAGATTGCCGAACACGTCGCTGTTGCGACGCTCCGACAACGTGATCGAGCTGCCCGACGCGAAGCTCAGCTTGCCGGCGTCGATCAGGTCGAAGGTCGAGTCCTGCAGCACTTCGGAGTACATGGTCAAGTCTTCGAACGGTGAGTCGATCAGGCCACACATCACCGCATTGGCGATGTTGCCGATCCCGGCCTGCAGCGGGCCGAGCTTGTTGGTCATGCGCCCGGCATCGACTTCCTGCTTGAAGAAGGTGATCAGGTGTTCGGCGATGGCGTTGGTGTCGACATCCGGGGTCGACACCGTGGACGGCGAATCAGACTGCTGGGTGATGACGATGGCAACGATCTTTTCCGGCGGAATCGGGATCGCTGTGCTGCCGATGCGGTCGTCAACTTTTACCAACGGGATCGGCGTGCGCGTCGGGCGATAGGTCGGGATATAGATGTCGTGCAGGCCTTCGAGGTTGGCGTTGTGCGCCAGGTTGATCTCGACGATGACCTGTTTGGCGAAAATCGCGAAGCTCGCCGAGTTACCTACCGACGTGGTCGGCACGATGTGACCCTGTTCGGTAATGGCCACGGCTTCGATCACAGCGATGTCCGGCAGCTTCAGTTGCTGGTTGCGCAGTTGTTCGACGGTTTCCGACAGGTGCTGGTCGATGAACATCACTTCGCCGGCGTTGATCGCCTTGCGCAAGGTGCTGTCGACCTGGAACGGCATGCGCCGCGAGAGCACACCGGCCTCTGTCAGTTGCTTGTCGAGGTCATTGCCCAGGCTGGCGCCGGTCATCAGGCTGATCTTCAGCGGCGTGACCTTGGCCCGCTCGGCCAGTGCGTGAGGGACGGCTTTGGCTTCGCCGGCGCGGGTGAAACCGCTCATGCCGACGGTCATGCCGTCCTCAATCAGCGCAGCGGCGTCGGCGGCGCTCATCACTTTATCCAACAACGAAGGCAGGCGAATACGGTCACGGTACATGGATTATTATCTCGGGAAGCGAGTAGCAGGATGCGCAGTCTAGTGAATTTGACGGGCGCCTGTCCCGCTACCAAGGTCGCAAACGAGGCGTCTATTTAGCTGGTTTCAAGTAAAACACCGTTACCGGATCTGCAACAACGCGGCATATTGTCCGACGTTTTGCGCAAATAAAAACGCCCCGACGAGTCGGGGCGTTGGGTGCAGCAGCGATGGATTACTCGACCGCTTTGACCATGTCTTCGATGACTTTCTTCGCGTCGCCGAACACCATCATGGTCTTGTCCAGGTAGAACAGTTCGTTGTCCAGACCGGCATAGCCGCTGGCCATCGAGCGCTTGTTGACAATGATGGTCTTGGCCTTGAACGCTTCAAGAATCGGCATGCCGGCAATCGGCGATTTCGGATCGTTCTTCGCGGCCGGGTTGACCACGTCGTTCGCGCCGAGTACCAACACCACGTCGGCCTGACCGAACTCGGAGTTGATGTCTTCCATCTCGAACACTTGATCGTAAGGCACTTCAGCCTCGGCGAGCAGGACGTTCATGTGGCCCGGCATCCGACCGGCAACCGGGTGGATCGCGTACTTCACGGTCACGCCACGGTGAGTCAGCTTCTCGGTCAGTTCTTTCAAGGCGTGCTGCGCGCGAGCCACCGCCAGACCGTAGCCCGGCACGATGATCACGGTGTCGGCGTTGGTCAGCAGGAAGGTCGCGTCGTCAGCCGAGCCGGATTTCACCGGACGGGCTTCTTTCGCGCCGGCAGGACCTGCGTCCGCCGTGTTGCCGAAACCGCCGAGCAGCACATTAAAGAAGGAACGGTTCATCGCCTTGCACATGATGTACGAAAGGATTGCACCGCTCGAACCCACCAGCGAACCGGCAATGATCAGCATCGAGTTGTTCAGCGAGAAGCCGATACCCGCCGCCGCCCAGCCCGAATAGCTGTTGAGCATCGACACTACGACCGGCATGTCCGCACCGCCGATCGGGATGATGATCAGCACGCCCATCACGAACGCTAGCGCCAGCATCAACGCAAAAGCTGTGAGGTTGCCGGTGAACATGAAGGTCAGACCGAGTGCCAGCGTCGCCAGACCCAGCACTGCGTTCAGTTTGTGCTGACCGGCGAACTGTACTGGTGCGCCCTGGAACAGACGGAACTTGTACTTGCCCGACAGCTTGCCGAACGCAATCACCGAACCGGAGAAGGTGATCGCACCGATCGCAGCACCGAGGAACAGCTCCAGTCGGTTGCCCGTCGGGATCGAGTCGCCCAGTTGCTTGACGATGCCCAGCGATTGCGGCTCAACCACAGCTGCAATGGCAATGAACACTGCCGCGAGGCCGATCATGCTGTGCATGAACGCGACCAGTTCCGGCATCTTGGTCATTTCAACGCGCTTGGCCATGATCGAACCGGCGGTGCCACCGATCAGCAGGCCGACGATCACATAACCGATACCGGCGGTGGCCAACTCAGCGCCGAGCTTATAGATGAGGCCGACGGTAGTCAGGATGGCCAACGCCATGCCGAGCATGCCGAACAGGTTGCCGCGCCGCGACGTAGTCGGGTGCGACAGGCCTTTGAGAGCCTGGATAAAGCAGATCGACGCGATCAGGTAGAGCGTCGTGACGAGATTCATGCTCATTACTTCGGCGCCTCTTCTTTTACTTTCGGGGCTTTCTTCTTGAACATCTCAAGCATGCGGCGGGTGACCAGGAAGCCACCGAAGACGTTGACCGCCGCCAGCGCCACCGCGAGGGTGCCCATGGTTTTGCCCAGCGGCGTGACGGTCAGTGCGGCGGCGAGCATGGCGCCGACGATCACGATCGCCGAAATGGCGTTGGTCACCGCCATCAAAGGCGTGTGCAGCGCAGGTGTAACGTTCCAGACCACGTGATAACCGACATAAATCGCCAGCACGAAGATGATCAGGTTGTAGATACCGGGGGAGATAAGCTCTTCCATCGTCTGAATCCCTGCTTAGGCGTTTTTGCGGATGACTTGGCCGTCGCGGCACATCAGGCACGCGGCGACGATGTCGTCTTCGAGGTTGACGTCGAACTGGCCTTCTTTGGTGAAGACCAGCTTGAGGAAGTCCAGCAGGTTGCGCGCGTAGAGCGCCGAAGCGTCTGCGGCGACTTCACCGGCCAGATTGGTCGGGCCACAAATGGTCACGCCATTCTCGACAACGACCTGATCGGCCACGGTCAGCGGGCAATTGCCACCTTGAGCCGCCGCGAGATCGATGACGACCGAGCCCGGTTTCATTTGCGCCACGGTGTCTGCGCTCAACAGTGTCGGTGCCTTGCGACCCGGAATCAGTGCGGTGGTGATGACGATGTCAGCCTGTTTGGCGCGTTCGTGCACGGCCTGAGCCTGACGCTGCATCCAGCTCGCAGGCATCGGCCGTGCGTAACCTCCGACACCGACGGCGCATTCGCGCTCTTCATCGGTCTCGTAAGGTACGTCGACGAATTTCGCACCGAGCGACTCGATCTGCTCCTTAACGGCCGGACGTACGTCGGACGCTTCGATCACGGCACCCAGACGTTTCGCCGTGGCAATCGCCTGCAACCCGGCCACGCCTGCGCCAAGAATCAGCACGCGTGCCGCTTTCACGGTGCCCGCAGCGGTCATCAGCATCGGCATGAAGCGTGGGTAGTGGTGAGCGGCCAGCAGCACAGCTTTATAGCCGGCAATGTTCGCTTGCGAGGACAACACATCGAGACTTTGCGCCCGTGAGGTGCGCGGCGCCGCTTCCAGGGCGAACGCGGTAATTCCGCACTCGGCCATTTTGACGATGTTTTCGTTGTTGAACGGGTTGAGCATGCCCACTAGCACCGCGCCGCGCTTGATCAGCGTCAGCTCGGCATCGCTCGGGGCGACCACTTTGAGAATCAGCTCGGCGCCAAACGCGTCATTGGCACTGCCAATGGTTGCGCCGGCCGCTTCATAGGCACTGTCGACAACGCTGGCATTCACGCCGGCGCCGGATTGCACAGTGACCTTATGACCTTGGCTGATCAGCTTTTTAATGGTTTCCGGGGTTGCAGCAACCCGTGTTTCACCGGTCTGGGTTTCGAGAGGAACACCAATGTGCACGTCAAATCTCCTGCGTGATCTTATTGAGTAAACCCAGGCACTGCGGATGGTGCGACTGGGGCGGCCGATCAGCACGATCCCGCCAAATCAGGGCGGGGCGCGGCATTTTGCAGGCGAACTTTATGCCCTTCAAGGGATTATGACTGGTGACGGAAAATTAACTACAAGTCATCCCGTGACCGAATGTCGCAGATGGCCGGCTGAATCCCTTACAGGCCGTGCCTTGCAAGGATTCTGGACGAATTTGAAGAATTTTCTTATCGGTGACGTGAATAGGTCGCAATGAGTCGCGAATGAAGGCTCAAAGCCACGTCTTCAGGCGCTTGTGGGACGTCTGTACGACTTTCGGATACAGTCTGTGGATTTGCGACAAATACTTATATCTGTAGGGCTTTTGGTTTTCTGACTACGGGGTTAGTTATCGCTGAAAGCCTTTATGCTTCTAGGCTGTAGCTCTGTGCCTGATTTACCAGCCAGTCACGAAATGCCTTGAGAGACGCCGATTCGACTTTCCGTTCCGGAATCATCAGGTAGTACGCCTTGATACTGGAGAGCGCATTCGGGTTGGCAATCACCAGGTGTTTCTCGGCCAATTCACGCTGAATCAGGAACGGTGGAATCAGTGCGATGCCCATGTCGTGCGTGGCCGCCTGGGCCAGCATGGAGAATAGCTCGTAGCGTGGGCCTGTCATGTCGCGAGGGATATTCAAGTGTTGCGAGTTGAACCACTGGCGCCAGGCATATGGGCGGGTGGTCTGCTGCAGTAAAGGAAGATCGGCAATCTCGTCGGCTGTCAGATAGGGCTTGTTGCCGAGTAGGGCGGGGCTGCATACCGGCATCGGATTCTCGCCCATCAATCTGTGGGATTCGGTGCCCGACCAGTCCGCATCACCAAAGTAGATTGCGGCATCGAAGTCGGTGTCGGCGAACAGGAAAGGGCGGGTGCGGTTGGTCAGGTTGACTGTTACTTCCGGATGCTTGAGCTGGAAATCCTTGAGCCTTGGCAGCAGCCATTGCGTGCCGAAGGTCGGCACCACCGCCAGTTCGATCACGTTGGTGCCTTGTTGGCCCATGACTGAGAGCGTGTCGCGCTCAACCGCATCGAGCTGCGTTGCGACCCTTCGGCTGTAGGAAAGACCGGCTTCAGTCAGTTTCACCCCGCGTCGCGAGCGTCGGAACAGTTCCACACTGAGGAAGTCTTCCAGGCTGGCGATCTGTCGGCAAATGGCGCCTTGGGTGAGGGAAAGTTCTTCGGCAGCCTTGGTAAAGCTCTCATGACGAGCGGCGGCTTCGAAGCTGATCAGGGCCGTGGTGCTGGGGATCTTTCTGCGCATGTACGTCAATCTCACTAATGCGCCGCTTAAAAGGCATTCAGCGACGTTTCGGAGTGAGAAATTAGCACAACAGAATGCGAAATCCTCGTTTGCCGCGACGGCGAACCGCGCCTAGGATCAATGCCACGTTAATTCACCCGATTTGCGAGGACACACTCATGGGCGGTAAAGCTAGCTTCAACTGGATCGATCCCCTGTTGCTGGATCAACAGCTCACCGAAGAAGAGCGCATGATCCGCGACACCGCCGAGCAGTTCGCTCAACAGAGCCTCGCACCGCGTGTCCTCGAAGCTTTCCGTCATGAGAAAACTGATCCGGCAATCTTCCGCGAAATGGGCGAAGTCGGCCTGTTGGGTGCGACCATCCCTGAGCAGTACGGTGGCAGCGGCCTCAACTATGTCAGCTACGGCCTGATCGCTCGTGAAGTCGAGCGTGTCGACTCCGGCTACCGCTCGATGATGAGTGTGCAGTCTTCGCTGGTGATGGTGCCGATCAACGAATTCGGTACTGAAGCGCAGAAGCAGAAGTACCTGCCGAAACTGGCTTCCGGCGAGTGGATCGGTTGCTTCGGTCTGACCGAGCCTAACCATGGTTCCGATCCGGGCGCGATGATTACTCGCGCACGCAAAGTCGACGGCGGCTACAGCCTGACTGGCGCCAAGATGTGGATCACCAACAGCCCGATCGCCGATGTGTTTGTGGTCTGGGCCAAAGACGATGCCGGCGACATCCGTGGCTTTGTGCTGGAGAAAGGCTGGAAAGGTCTGAGTGCTCCGGCAATTCACGGCAAGGTCGGCCTGCGAGCTTCGATCACTGGTGAAATCGTCATGGACAACGTGTTCGTGCCGGAAGAGAACATCTTCCCGGACGTACGTGGTCTGAAAGGCCCGTTCACTTGCCTTAACTCTGCACGCTACGGCATCTCCTGGGGCGCGCTGGGCGCTGCAGAATTTTGCTGGCACACCGCTCGCCAGTACACGCTGGATCGTCAACAGTTTGGGCGTCCACTGGCCGCGACTCAACTGATCCAGAAGAAACTGGCCGACATGCAGACCGAGATCACTCTGGCACTGCAAGGCTGCCTGCGTCTGGGTCGCATGAAGGATGAAGGCACTGCTGCTGTCGAGATCACTTCGATCATGAAGCGCAACTCCTGCGGCAAGTCGCTGGACATCGCCCGTATGGCTCGCGACATGCTCGGTGGCAACGGTATCTCCGACGAGTTCGGTGTGGCCCGACATCTGGTCAACCTGGAGGTGGTGAACACTTATGAAGGTACTCACGACGTTCACGCGCTGATCCTCGGACGTGCACAAACCGGTCTGCAAGCGTTCTATTAATAGGAGAGCGGTCATGGGCGCGCTGTCGCATCTGCGGGTACTGGATTTATCGCGAGTGTTGGCCGGGCCGTGGGCCGGGCAGATCCTCGCCGACCTTGGCGCCGAGGTGATCAAGGTCGAGCGCCCGGGCAATGGTGACGACACTCGCGCCTGGGGGCCGCCATTCCTTAAAGACGCCTATGGCGAAAATACGACAGAGGCGGCTTATTACCTGTCGGCCAACCGTAACAAGCAATCGGTGACTATCGACTTCACCCGTCCGGAAGGGCAGAGGCTTGTGCGGGAACTGGCTGCCAAGTCGGACATCCTGATTGAGAACTTCAAAGTGGGTGGGCTTGCGGCCTATGGGCTGGACTATGAATCGCTGAAGGCAATCAACCCGGATCTGATCTATTGCTCGATCACAGGCTTCGGCCAGACCGGGCCGTATGCCAAGCGTGCCGGGTATGACTTCATGATTCAGGGGCTGGGTGGGCTGATGAGCCTGACCGGTCGGCCGGAGGGTGATGAGGGGGCTGGGCCGGTGAAGGTCGGGGTTGCGCTGACGGATATTCTCACGGGTCTATATTCGACAGTGGCGATCCTGGCAGCGCTGGCTCATCGTGATCACGACGGTGGTGGTCAGCATATCGACATGGCGTTGCTGGATGTGCAGGTAGCTTGTCTGGCGAATCAGGCGATGAACTACCTGACTACCGGCAATGCGCCCAAGCGGCTCGGCAATGCGCATCCAAACATTGTGCCTTATCAGGATTTTCCGACGGCTGATGGTGATTTCATTCTTACCGTGGGTAATGACGGGCAATTCCGCAAGTTTGCCGAAGTGGCGGGGCAGCCGCAGTGGGCTGATGATCCACGTTTCGCGACTAATAAGCTGCGGGTGGCGAATCGGGCGGTGTTGATACCACTGATTCGCCAGTCGACGGTTTTCAAGACTACCGCTGAGTGGGTGTCTCAATTGGAGCAAGCGGGGGTGCCGTGCGGGCCGATCAATGATCTGTCCCAGGTATTCGAAGATCCGCAGGTGAAGGCTCGTGGGCTGGCGATCGAGTTGCCTCATGCGTTGGCCGGGATGGTGCCTCAGGTGGCCAGTCCTATCCGGATGTCGCAGACGCCGGTCGAATATCGTCGTGCACCTCCTTTATTGGGTGAGCATACGTTGGAGGTTTTGCAGCGTGTGCTGGGCTTGGGCGCCGGTGCAGTGGCAGCGTTGAAGGAGGAAGGAGTGCTGTGAGTGCTTCGTCTATATAGAAGGATGTCTATTTAGGGTGGGTTTTGTACGTTTTTTAATCGATCTGCAAGTTGTTGAAAGAAAAACGAAATTAACAGTTGACGGCGATTTTCAGATGTCTATAATTCGCCCCACTTCCGGCGCAGTCGAAACGGAAAACTCCTTGAGATTCAATGAGTTATGTAGGTTTCGGCGGTAAGTGCTTCAGTTCATCGAAGCCAAAAGGAAGTTGAAAAAGAGGTGTTGACAGCAGCGTGTAACGCTGTAGAATTCGCCTCCCGCTGACGAGAGATCGGAAGCGCAAGTGGTTGAAGTTGTTGAAGAATTCTTCGAAAACTTCTGAAAATAATCACTTGACAGCAAATGAGGCTGCTGTAGAATGCGCGCCTCGGTTGAGACGAAAGATCTTAACCAACCGCTCTTTAACAACTGAATC
>NZ_VXCA01000026.1 GCF_011369485.1 Pseudomonas atagonensis
TCCTGACGATCCCGCGAAATACGCAGACGGTTGTCATACGCATCGCTGATCGCTGTCAGGCGTCCGGCGCGAAAGTGATAAAACCGCGCGGTGTCCCCGGCCAGCGCAAGAATCAGTTCTTCCGGCTCATCGCCGAGAAAAATCGCCGCCCGTGACAGGCTGTTATGAATCGCCGGTCGCTCGGCGCCGGGCAGCGGAAACCGCGTGCGGCGGTTTTCGTGGTCGACCCAGACCACGAAGTCGCCCTCAAACTCCAGCCGATGCGCCAGCGAATGGCTCCAGCCAAAGCCCAACCCGATATCGATCTCGGCGGCACTGCTGCGATACAAACGGGTGAATTCAAACGGCAGCCGCCCGTCGAGCGTGCCATCGGTGAGGGTCAGCAGTTCTTCGCCGGTGACCATCGACACCGGGCAGCCGTTGGTGCAGGTATTGGGCACGCAATCGACGCTGTCGCCGTTGGGGTTTTTCGCCTGGTCGGGGGCGTCGTCGTGGGACTCATGACGCTCCATCCGGGTGCCCGCGTGCGACTTGTCCCGCGCTATGGGCGCCGGGTTCGGCACCGTCAACACCAGCGAATCGGCCTGGCGAATATTCAACGGGATCGCTGGCGTCGGTTTCAGCTCGACATTCCGCGCATGGACCACCAACGGTTTCAGCACGCCGGCATGCCCGGTCAAATCCGGCGTCGAGGTCAGCTCGGACAAGCGCAGGGCAGACGCCGCCAGCCACTCGCGGGCTCGCGGCGACTTGATCTTGTCGAGCACTTTGCTGCTCAAGCGCAGTTGCACGCCGACGCCGCCGGACACACGCATCAACAGAAAACTGATCAACAGTTCGACGCGAACCTCAGCCACCACCTCGGCCAGATACTGCGGCGGCAACATCTTCAGCCAACTGGTGAATGCGGCCAGATGAATGAACAGCAAGGGTTCGTCACTGAGGATCAGCAGGCCGTTGGCGATTGCGTCACCGGAGGCTTGCAGCAGTGCGTCCAGCTCGATGTCGCTGAGGTACTCGAGCAGCTTTTCGCTGTTGGCCTGCAAGTCGGCGAACAGGGCGAACAATTGTTTGATGTCGTCCCAGACACCGTGGAGGGCTTTCTCCAATCCGCGCCAGTCGGCTTGTTGCAGTTGACCGTATCGTGCAACAAATCCGGCGCTGGAAAACTCCGTCCACAGCGGCTGAAACCCCGTCCATTCCCCGCGCAGCCACTCTTCCAGGCCACCGATCACCGCTTCATAAGAGGCATACAACGCTTGCACATGCCGCGTGGAAACATCGGGAAAGAAGGTGATGCGATAACGCTGGCCCCGATCGCAGTCAGTCACTTCCAGAATGCCGCTCGGCCCGATGGTGTGATGCAGCGGTTCGCCGAAGGTCAACACGCCAGCGACATCGGCAATCACTGGTTCGAGCGTCACCGGTGTGTCGCCGATCGGGACAAATCGCGATGCTTCGAACACGTGCACCAGCGTCAACGGACCACTGGCGGGGCACATGACCACGGCTGAACTGATGGGTTGGCGCGATTTGACCGGCGCGCTGAGGTGTACGTCATTGCCGACCTTGAACACCTGCTCGACATCCAGCGCCGAACCGCTCCAGAACTGTTCGGCCCAGGCTTCGTAGTTGTTCAGGCACAGACGGAATTCGCGGATCAGGTTTTCGAATTCCGGGTGTTCGGGATTGAGCGCGGCAACCACCAGCAGACCGATGCTGTTGTTCAGTGCCAGAAGCCGATCGGTTTGGAGCATTCGCTGTCACTCGCGCACATGGAAAAAGGTGCGAGGACTTTGCGGGGGATCAAACAGGAAAGAAGTCGGGCAAGTAGGAACTACCTGTAGGACGTTTCGCTAAATGCTGGCGAGTTGTTCATCGGCTCAATGGACATTGCCCGTTGCTCAATGTCTGCCACGCTCGTTATGCTGCTGAACCCTTTAATCAGATCCGAGCAGCGGCGCCAGGCGTCGCCCGGGATGTCTTTGAAAACGGATCCGATGATGAATGCACCGCTGAAGGCGTTCGGCCCGATCAAGGCCGTGATTTTCGATATGGACGGTTTGCTGCTGGACACCGAGGGCATCTACACCGAGGTCACCTCGCTGATTGCCCAGCGTTACGGGCGTACCTTCGACTGGAGCGTCAAGCAGAACATCATCGGTCGTGGCGCCAACGATCTGGCCAACTACGTGGTAAAGGCGCTGGAGTTGCCGATCACCGCTGAAGAGTTTCTGGTCATTCGCGAACCCTTGATGCGCGAGCGCTTCCCCACCGCGCAAGCGATGCCGGGCGCTGAAGAGCTGATTCGCCACCTCAAGGCGCACAACATTCCGATCGCCGTGGGCACCAGTTCGTCGCGACAGTCGTTTGGCCAGAAAACCACGTTGCACCGCGACTGGTTTGCGCTGTTCGATTTCATCGTCACGGCGGACGACCCGGAAGTCGGTGCAGCCAAACCGGCGCCGGACATTTTCCTTACGGCGGCCCGGCGTCTGGGGGTTGCCCCCGAGGATTGTCTGGTGTTCGAGGATTCGCCGTTTGGCGTCACGGCGGCCAAAGCCGCAGGAATGACCGCCATCGCCATTCCGGACGCCGCCATGGCCGATGAAAAGTACGCACACGCCGACGGGATTCTTCGTACGTTGAAAGCGTTCACCCCGAGCGCCTGTGGTTTGCCGGCGCTGGATTGGGCTTAAACAACCTGAACAAAAAAACGCCGCCCTTCTGTTGAAAGAGGGGCGGCGTTTTTCGTTCTGGCGACGTGGAAAGATCAGGCGCCGAAACCGCCGTCGATGGTCAGGCTGGCACCGGTGATGTAGCCCGCTTCCGGGCCTGCAAGGTAAGCGACGAAGCTGGCGATCTCTTCGGCTTTACCGTAACGACCCACCGCCATCAGCGGGATCAGGCTTTCGGCAAAGTCACCGTGGGCCGGGTTCATGTCGGTGTCGACCGGGCCAGGCTGCACGTTGTTGATGGTGATGCCGCGTGGGCCCAAATCCCGTGCCAGACCCTTGGTCAGGCCGACCAGTGCCGATTTGCTCATCGCATACACACCGCCACCGGCGAAGGGCATGCGGTCGGCGTTGGTGCTGCCGATGTTGATGATCCGTGCGCCTTCGCCCATGTGTTTGGCGGCTTCCTGCGAGGCGATGAAGACGCTGCGTACGTTGATTGCCAGGGTCTGATCGAAGTCTTCAAGTTTGAAGTCTTCCAGCGGCGCGACGGCCAGCACACCGGCGTTGTTGACCAGAATGTCGAGTCGACCGAAAGCTTCAACCGTTGCGCTGACCGCATGGCGAATGGCCGCGGCGTCAGCGCTGTCGGCCTTGATGGCGAGAGCCTTGCCGCCGTTGGCGGTGATGCTGTTTTGCAACGCTTCGGCTTTGGCGGTGGAGCTGACGTAAGTGAAGGCTACTGCTGCGCCTTCAGCGGCCAGGCGTTTGACGATGGCGGCACCGATGCCCCGAGAGCCGCCTTGAATCAGAGCGACTTTACCGCTGAGGTGTTGAGTGGTCATGTTCGATCTCCAGATGTTTCAAGGCGGAATGCCTTGTTGTTGGAACCGAGTATCGGCCTCGCATCGACAACCGTGTAGACCATGATTGCTATAGTCTGTGTAAACCAGAAGTTTATAGTGGCGATCATGGAAACTTTCAGCAGTATCGAATGCTTCGTGCGTAGCGCCGAAGTCGGCAGCTTCGCCGAGGCCGCCCGACGTTTGAGCCTGACCCCGGCAGCCGTCGGCAAAAGTGTGGCGAAGCTTGAGGGGCGGCTCGGTGTACGGCTGTTCCAGCGTAGTACACGCAGCCTGACGCTGACCGAGGCCGGGCATCTGTTCCTGAATCAGGTCAGTGGCAGCCTGACGACCATTCAAAATGCCGTGGCCAACCTGTCCAGTGTTGAAGGGCTGCCGGCGGGTACGCTGAAAGTCAGCATGGGTGCAGCCTTTGGATGCCTGCACATCGTGCCGATGCTCGGTGAGTTTCTGCGACGATTTCCCGCGATCAATCCGGACTGGCATTTCGATAATCGACAGGTCGATCTGATCGGGCAGGGGTTCGACGCCGCCATTGGTGGTGGTTTCGAGCTGCCGCAAGGTGTGATCGCGCGCAAGTTGAGCCCGGCGCACCGGATCCTGGTGGCGTCCAGCGATTATCTGCAGGCCAATCCGAATATCGTCGAGCCGGAAGACCTCAACCATCACGACGGCATTTTGATCCGCTCGCCACAAACCGGGCGCGTGCGTTCCTGGCAATTAGTCGGGCGCAATCCACAGAATTGTCGCCCGTTGATGCTCAAGGCGCGGATGACCATGAGCGATTCCGAGGCCGCTTGCAGGACAGCGGCGCAGGGCTTGGGCATTGCGCTGGTGAGCATGCCGTTTGCGGTGGGGTATCTTGAGGCGGGATCGTTGCAGCGGGTCTTGCCGGACTGGTTTGTCGATGATGGCAACATTTCGATCTACTACGCCGAGCACAAATTGTTGCCGGGCAAGACCCGGGCGTTTGTGGATTTTGTGATTGGGCAGTTTGCGCAGCAGGGACTGGCTCAGCGGTTCAGTGCTATCTGAATCTGGCTTGAAACCGAGGCGCGGCCATCGCGGGCAAGCCACGCTCCCACAGGTCTCGCGTGGCACACAAAATGTGTGGGCAACTCATAATCTGTGGGAGCGAGGCTTGCCCGCGATGAACGATAACGCTGTCTAGCGGGCAAATCGCCCCGGCCAGCCAATGATGTTTTTCGGCCGGGGCGTTGCATAAGTCCGCACCTTCGACGTCGACAATCCCAGGCGCACCAGCGATTCCGCAATTGTCACCGCTGCCGTCACTCCGTCCACCACCGGTACTCCGGTGCGCCGACGAATCTGCTCATCCAGCCCGGCCATGCCGCCGCAGCCCAGGCAAATCACTTCGGCCTTGTCTTGCGTCACCGCCAACTCAGCCTGATGCACGATGGCTTCCAGCGCCCGCTGCGGTTCATGCTCCAGCTCAAGCACCGCCAGACCGCTGGCTCGCACCGAGGCGCAGCGATCCCACAGACCGGACAGTTTCAGGCGATCCTCGATCAGCGGTACGGTGCGATCCAGCGTGGTGACTACCGAATACGCGTGGCCGAGAAACATCGCCGTACTCGCCGCCGCGTCAGTGATATCGACCACCGGCACGTTGAGCAATTCCTGCAAACCTTCGCGGCCATGTTCGCCGTAACCGGCCTGAATCACCGCATCGAACGGCTGATCGTAAGACATCACTCGATCCATAACGGCGATGGCGGCCAGATAGCTTTCGAAATTGCCTTCTATCGAGTCAGCGCCGAAGTGCGGTGTCAGGCCGACGATTTCGGTACCCGGTGAAGCGACAGCCTGCGCCGAGCGAGCGATGGCCTGAGTGATGGACTCGGTGGTGTTGACGTTGACCACGAGAATTCGCATGTGAAGTCCTTATAGCGGGCAGTTCTGCGGCCCGAAGTCCGGGCCGCGAAGGGGATTAATGGCAGACGTTGTCGACGGCGATGGACTCGCCGCTGACGTCGGCGTAGTGCGGCTGACGTTTGGCGATGATCAGGTAAAGCATTCCGGCGATTCCCGCGCCGATCAGCCAGGAGAACGGCGAGACACTGTGGAAGCCCGGCACCAGTGCCAGGACGATGGCGATCAGCGCTGCAGGAATGAACGCCGCTACCGCACGGAAATTGACGCCTCGGCTGTAGTAATAAGCGCCATTGGGATCTTCGCTGTAGAGCTGCGGGACGTTGATCCGGCCTTTGCGGATCAGCCAGTAGTCGACCATGATCACGCCGTACAACGGGCCGAGCAGGGCGCCCAGACCGGACAGGAAATACACGATGACCAACGGGCTGTTGTAGAGATTCCACGGCAGAATCAACACGGCGATGGTCGCGCTGATCAGCCCGGCACGGCGGAAGGTCAGGTATTTCGGCGCGAGGTTGCTGAGGACGAACGCCGGGGCGACGAAGTTGGCCATGATGTTCACCGCGACGGTGACGATCAGGAAGGCCAGGCAACCCAGAACCAGAAAGAACGTGTTGGGAATCGACGCAATGATTTCAGTCGGGCTTTCGATGATCCGGCCATTGATCTGAAACTGCGCGCCGCAGAGCAGCACGGTGATCGCGGCGAAAACCAGAATGTTCACCGGCAAGCCCCAGAAGTTGCCGATCTTGATGGTCTTGCGGCAGGGTGACGAGCGTGCGAAGTCGCAGAAGTTGAGAATCAGCGTGCCGTAGATCGCCAGCCACAATGCGCCACCGGCAAAAATGTTGCGCCACATCTCGCCGCCGGTCAGCGGTTCACGGATCGACCAGGCAATGGTTGCGTTGGCCTGGAAGTACATCCACGCGGCGAGGGCTGCGACGGTAAGCAAGATCACCGGTCCGGCAAAGGCTTCGTAACGACGAACCATTTCCATGCCGTAGGCAAGGATCGCCAGTTGCACGAACCAGATCGCCACAAAGCACACCCAGCCCAACGTCGACAGGCCGAGAATCGAGTTGTGGTCGTACTCGGCAAAGCCCGGATGCACGGAAGTGAGCAATACGCGGAAAACCACTGACGCCAGATACGTTTGTATGCCGAACCAGGCGATGGCGATCACGGCCCGGATTAACGCAGGGATCTGCGCGCCGTGTATACCGAAACTGATCCGGCTGATCACCGGAAACGGCACCCCGGTTTTCTGTCCCATGTAACCGGACAGGTTCATGAAGAAATACACCAGCGCCGCGCCGATCCCCAGCGACAGCAGAATCTGCCAACCACCGAGGCCCAGGGCGTACAGACCGATGGCGAACGAGTAGTTGGCGATGTTGTGAACGTCATTGGTCCACAGGGCGAAGATGCTGTACTTGCCCCAGCGCCGGCCTTCGGCCTTGGTTGGCGCCAGATCACTGTTGTGCAGGCGTGGGCTCAGTTGTAACGGCTCGGTCAGTCCGTCATGGGGTAACGGTTGATCGAGGGCAGAGGCGGGCAGATTCAGCGCGATGTTATTGGAGAGACTTGTACGCATTCCGGCAGGCTCCTGATGTTCAGTGCCGCGATGACTGTGCATGAGCCGCCCGGCTCGACAAATCTTCGTCGCGGCAATGAAAACATCACTGGTTACGGGGCATCTGCAGCCTGTACGGGATAGGGCGCTTCAGGCTTGCGGATCGAAAGTGTTTATGTTTTGCAGTTTTGTATACAAAACATGTATGCACTAAAGCCAGATTTGTGCCAGTCATCGATCTATCGCCAGCGCTGTTCATTTCGAAAAGTTATCGATTGGCACTAAGTGACTGAAATAAAAGCGATATAAGTTGACCGGTTGAGCAGGTATTTATTTTTTGCGGGGGTTTTGAGGGCGAGGCAAAAGGAAAGAGCGTTCGGAAGGGATGTAACTTTTCAGGGCGCGGAAACAAAAAAGTGCACACATAAATGGCACCGATGGTGACATTCGTGTGTACACATTTTTCGAGTCGCTACAAAGGGGAATCATCGTGGCAGTGATTTACGCCTTGCTGATGATATTACCGGCGTGCAGCCCGCATTCTTTTTGCGTCGCTTCTTCCCACCACCAGCGGCCTTCGCGCTCATGCTGGTTTGGCAGAACCGGACGGGTGCAGGGTTCGCAGCCGATGCTGATGAAACCGCGTTCATGCAGGCTGTTGTACGGCAGCTCCAGCATGCGGATGTAGCCCCAGATCTCTTCGCTGGTCATCTGCGCCAATGGGTTGAACTTGTACAGGGTGCGCTCAGGCGTAGAGAACGCGGTGTCGATTTCCATCACCGCCACGGCGCTGCGGGTGCCCGGACTCTGGTCGCGGCGCTGGCCGGTGGCCCAGGCTTTGACGCCGGACAACTTGCGGCGCAACGGCTCGATCTTGCGGATGCCGCAGCATTCGCCGTGGCCGTCCCTGTAGAAACTGAACAGGCCTTTTTCCTTCACGAACGGTTCCAGTTTCGTGTAGTCAGGCGACACCAGTTCGATGTCGATCTTGTAGTGCTCGCGTACCTGATCGATGAAACGGTAGGTCTCCGGGTGCAGGCGGCCGGTGTCGAGGCTGAACACCTTGACGTTCTTGTTGAGCTTCCAGGCCATGTCCACCAGCACCACATCCTCGGCGCCGCTGAAAGAGATCCACAAGTCATCGCCGAACTCGGCAAAGGCGAGTTTGAGAATGTCTTGCGCGGATTTGTTGGCATAGGTCGTGGCGAGTTCCACGACGTCGAACGTTGCACTCATCAGGGCGGCTTCCTACAGGTCAGTGGCGCTGGGCGCTCTATATGGGGCCGATGGTAACAAAAAGCTGCAGCGCTCGGGGCGTGCTGTGCGTTGCGCGACTGGAATTGAGTCGCTAGAGTTCGGCCTCGCTCGACTCAAATAATCAATACAAACGGGAGTGTCTTGTGGAAATTGCTTGCCTGGATCTTGAAGGGGTGTTGGTGCCGGAAATCTGGATCGCCTTCGCCGAAAAAACCGGAATCGAATCCCTCAAGGCCACCACCCGGGACATTCCCGACTACGACGTGCTGATGAAGCAGCGTCTGCGCATCCTCGATGAACATGGTTTGAAGCTGTCGGATATTCAGGAAGTGATCGCCACGCTGAAGCCGCTGGACGGCGCAGTGGAGTTCGTCAACTGGCTGCGCGAGCGCTTTCAGGTGGTGATTCTGTCGGACACGTTTTATGAATTCTCCCAGCCGCTGATGCGTCAACTGGGCTTCCCGACGCTGCTTTGCCATCGCCTTATCACCGATGAAGCCGGGCGGGTGACCGGCTATCAATTGCGTCAGAAAGACCCGAAACGTCAGTCGGTACTGGCGTTCAAGAGCCTGTATTACCGGGTGATTGCGGCCGGCGACTCGTACAACGACACGACAATGCTGGGCGAGGCGGACGCCGGGATTCTGTTCCATGCGCCGGACAACGTGATTCGCGAGTTCCCACAATTCCCTGCCGTGCACACCTTTGCCGAGTTGAAGCAGGAATTCTTGAAAGCTTCTAGTAGAGAGTTGAGTTTGTAGTCGTCTGAAAAGACGCCATCGCGTGCAGGCTCACTCCTACAAAGGAACGCATTCCAAATGTAGGAGTGAGCCTGCTCGCGATAGCTTTTAAAGGTTCTGCAGGGTTTCCAGCAGGATCTTCACTTTAGTAATCGACTCCTGATACTCCGCCTGCCAGTCCGAATCCGCGACGATCCCGCCGCCGCCCCAGCAGCACACCTGCCCATCCTTGACCAACAGACTGCGAATGGCGATGGAGCTGTCCATTTCGCCGCGCACGTCCAGGTACAGCAACGAACCGCAATACAAGCCGCGCCGGGTCGGCTCCAGTTCGTCAATGATCTGCATCGCGCGAATCTTCGGCGCGCCGGTGATCGAGCCGCCGGGGAAGCTGCCGGCGATCAGATCCAGGGCGTCGCGATCGTCCGCCAGTTCACCCGTCACGCTGCTGACCAGGTGATGCACGTTCGGATAGCTTTCCAGGCTGAACAACTCCGGCACCCGCACCGAACCGATGCGGCAAGTGCGCCCGAGGTCGTTGCGCAGCAGGTCGACGATCATCAGGTTCTCGGCGCGATCCTTGGGGCTGGCCAGCAGTGCGGCGGCGTTCGCGGCGTCTTCGTCCGGGTTAGCGCCACGCGGGCGGGTGCCCTTGATCGGGCGGGTTTCCACCTGACGCTGGCTGACCTTGACGAAGCGCTCCGGCGACAGACTCAACACTGCGCCGCCCTCGGGCAGGCTCTGGAACCCGGAAAAAGGTGTCGGGCACGCTTCGCGCAACGCGCAATAGGCCAGCCACGGATCGCCTTCGCAGGGCGCGCGGAAACGCTGGGCGAAGTTGACCTGATAGCAGTCACCGGCCTGAATGTAGTGCTGAATGCGCTCGAAGGCCTGGCGGTAGTCGTCAGCCGAGAGATCGGCGGTCATCGGGTTGTTCAATCTGAACGGTGTCAGCGGGGGCGAGACCGCTTCAGAGAAAAGTTTGATCAGGCGTCGTCGCTGAATATCATCCACCGATGGATGAAACACCAATTGGCTGGTCGCGGTCTGGTGATCGCTGATCAGCGCCCAGTCATACAAGCCAAACCGTGCATCCGGCAGTTGCAGGTCATCTCGGGCCTGACTCGGCAAATTCTCCAGGTGCCGGCCGAAATCGTAGCTCAGGTAACCGATCAAACCGCCAGCAAACGGCAACTCGTAACCTATAGGCAAATCAGCCTCGCCCAAGCGATTCAGATTGTCGCGCAGGCGTTGCAGGAAGTGGCCACCGCTTTCGTCCGGCAACACCGCCAATTGATCGAGCGGCCAGGCGCTGAGCAAGTCATATCGACCACGGTCGGCACTCGGCCGGCCACTGTCGAGCAGCACGGCGCCAGGAACGTGGCGGATGGCCGCGAAATAGTCGGCGGGATTGGCGCGATAGGGCAGCGGGTGTACGGAACAGGTCAACATGGGCGGGGCAGATCGGCCATTGAGGCGGGGTGGGGATTGTAGTCCTCTGCGGGAATTGCTCCTAGAGGGGATGTCGGGGATTGGCAGATTGGCGGCAGGATCACGCGACTTGATTGATCGTTCCCACGCTCTGCGTGGGAATGCATCCCGTGACGCTCCGCGTCACAGTGGACGCGGAGCGTCCATGGCGGCGTTACCACGCGGAGCGTGGGAACGATCATGAAAGGGAAGTCAGCCCTCGACCGCAGGAATATGCCCAAACATTTCCTGAGTAAACGCCACCCGCTCTTCAACCGACTCAGTCACCCCACGCGCCTTAAGCTCTTCCAGCCGCGCTTCTACGGCATGGGTGCGCAAGGTCAGCCCGCAGTCGTTGGCAATCTGGATATTCAGCCCCGGCCGTGCATTCAGTTCCAGAATCAGCGGGCCCTTCTCCTGATCGAGCACCATGTCTACGCCGATATACCCCAAGCCGCACAGCTCATAGCAGCCGGCGGCGAGTTTCATGAAACCGTCCCAATAGGGCAGTTGCACGCCGTCCACCGCGTTGGTGGTGTCGGGGTGTTTGGTGATGATGTTGTTCAGCCAGGTGCCGCGCAATGTCAGACCGGTCGCCAGGTCGACACCGACGCCAATGGCGCCCTGGTGCAGGTTGGCCTTGCCGCCGGACTGCCGGGTTGGCAGACGCAACATCGCCATCACCGGGTAACCCATCAGCACGATGATGCGGATATCCGGCACGCCTTCGTAGCTGATGCTTTTGAAAATCTGATCCGGAGTCACGCGGTATTCGATCAGCGCACGGTCGCGGTGGCCGCCCAGCGAATACAGGCCGGTGAGAATGCTCGAGATGTGATGCTCAAGCTCTTCGTGGGCAATGATCTTGCCCGACACCGTGCGGTAGCGGCCCTCGAAGCGGTCGGCGACGACGATGATGCCGTCGCCGCCAGCCCCCTGCGCCGGCTTGATCACGAAGTCGCTGCGCCCGCCGATGATCTCGCCGAGCTTGTCGATTTCCTTCTCGGTGGAAATCACGCCATACAGTTCCGGCACGTGAATGCCGGCCTTGATCGCGCGTTCCTTGGTGATGATCTTGTCATCGACGATCGGGTACAGGCTGCGCTTGTTGTACTTGAGCACGTAGTCGGCGTTACGCCGGTTGATACCCATGATGCCCCGCGCCTCCAGAGCCTTCCAGGTCTTCCAGAAACCGAACATCAGGCGTCAGCCTTCTTCAGGAAAGCCTTGAAACGCACCAGTTCCGTCAGGCGGTAGCCGCGATAGCGACCCATCGCCAGCATGAAGCCGACCAGAATCAGCAGGATTGCCGGGAAGGTGAACACGAAGTACACCAGCTCAGGCACGGTCATGATCAGGTGCGCCAGGGACGCCGCGAACAACGTACCAATCGCCACTTTCATCGCATGGCTGGCACCGCGTTCTTCCCAGGTGATCGACAGGCGTTCGATGGTCATGGTCAAAATCACCATCGGGAACAGCGCCACGGACAAGCCGCGTTCCAGACCGAGTTTGTGGCTGAACAGGCTGATCGCCGCGATCAGCACCACCACGAACGTCAACACCACCGAGAGTCGCGGCAGCATTTGCAGCTTCAAGTGTTCCAGATACGAACGTAATGACAGTCCCAGCGCCGTGATCACGGTAAACAGCAAAATACCGAAGCCCAGTTGCGTTTCACGGAAGGCAAGGGCGATCAGTACCGGGGTGAACGTGCCGAGCGTCTGCAGGCCGATCAGGTTGCGCAGGATCAGGATCACCAGCACGCCAATCGGGATCATCACCATGATCATGAAGGTCTGTTGGGTCTGCAGCGGCAGGCCGTACAGCGAGTATTCGAGGAAATTGGCGTCGGTGTTTTCGTCGGTCAGCTTGGCCAGACGAATCGCGTTCATCTCGCTGTTGTTCAGGCTGAAGGTCACGTTGGCTTTCTTGCCGCCGTCGACGGTGATCAGGTTTTCATCGCCGGTCCACCACAGCAGGCGGTCGGTCGGCAGGCCTTGCTCGCCGGTTTCCGGGTTGAAGTACAGCCAGTCGTTGCCGTTGAAGCTGCGCAGCCACAGTTCCGGGGTTTGCGGCTGATCGGCAACGAGGCGGATGGTGTGGACTTTTTCCACTGGTACGTGGGCGATGGACAGCAGCAGTTCGACGATTTTGGCTTTGTGCGGCGTCGACGGATCGCCGGCCAGCAGCAGTTTGACGTTGTCGTCGTTGAGGTTGTTGACGCGTTTGATCGCCTCGCCAATAAAGGTTTCGACGTCGGCGGAGTGTTGACGAATCGGCGCGAGCAAGGCTTCGGCGGCGATTTTTTCCGGGCCTTCGATGGCCATGCTGTCACGGAAGGTCGGGCCTTTGATCTTGGTTTTTTCGGCGGTGTAACGCTTGGTCAGCACCAGACGGTAATAAAGGGTCTGGTTGCCCTTGGCCCGGCGTGCCGACCAGGTGACCTTGCGGTTGCCGTCGACGCGGTTCACCGCCACGCCGTAATTATTGGAAATGAAGCTTTCGTTGAGGCTGACGTAGTCGCGGCTCAGGGGCGGCACGAACATCTGGATCTTCACCGGATCCTTGGTGCTGGCGACGAACTCGACCTTGGCGTCGATGTTCCACAAGTCGTCGGTGGCGTCTTCGGTCACCGGGATGCCGAGCACGAAAATCTGATAGGCCGTAACCGAAACGCCCAGAAGCACCAGAATGGTGATCAGGATTTTCAGGTGGAAGGTTAGAGAACGCATGGAAATTACTCGGCGGTATGAGCGGCGATGGTGCAGGCGGGTTTGCCGGCAGCGTATTTAAGACTGGGGTCGACCAGCGCATCGAAGCGTTTCAGCGCTTCGGAGCCAATCAAAAGCGGGTATTGGAACGCACTTCGGTCGGTCAGGTTCACTTCGATACTGCGTAAAGCCGAACCCATGCAGATATCAAGCTCGATCACCGGACGGGCGGTGTACTTCTTGCCTTCTTCCGGATCGTAATCGCCGGCGCGGCGCTTGATCTTGCTGACCCGCGCCAGCGGCCGTTCGATCGGGTGCGAATGCGCGGCGTCGATGGCCAGATAAAAGCGCACCCAGGATTCGCCGTTGCGTTTAAAGCGTTTGATGTCGCGGGCACTCAGCGACGCGGTTTTCGCGCCGGTGTCGAGTTTGGCCGCGACTTCCAGATTGATGCCATCAAGGGAGGCGTATTCGTTGAGGCCATACACGGTTTTTTCCCCCGCCGCAGCGAGGCCGGGCAGGCAAAACAGAGCAAAAAAAGTGGGAAAGGGCTTGAGTCTCATAAATCCTGGTGCGCAGCGTTCCGTTGTCGGTTCAGGTCCTTGGCAATGCTTGCGCAAGCCCTGCGTGTGCCTATCAGCTTTTTATGACAAGCCGTACAAATGGCCAGCAAATGCGGGCGGCATTCTAGCACGGTGGTTTTATGGCGCCAGCGCCCGAGCGGGTCTATAACCCTTGGGGCTGTCGGAGTGGGTTATTAGACGATTGTCGACAATGTCTATTTATCCTTTGACTGATGCGGGCTAATTGGCTAGTTTTTGCCGCATTGGATTTGAAGGTGTCGACAATCATGCTGGATCAACTCGATCCCCCGGTCATCAGCGGCGACGATTCCGAGACGCTCTCGGAAAACGTCTTCCGGCGCATTCAGGCCGCCATCGTCAAAGGCGAGATCGCCCCGGGCAGCAAGATCTCCGAGCCGGAACTGGCGCGCACCTACGGCATCAGCCGTGGGCCGCTGCGCGAAGCCATCCATCGCCTGGAAGGCCAGCGCCTGTTGGTGCGCGTGCCGCACGTCGGCGCGCGAGTGGTCTCGCTAAGCCACGCCGAATTGCTCGAACTCTACGAAATCCGCGAATCCCTCGAAGGCATGGCCTGCCGTCTGGCGGCTGAGCGCATGAGCGTCGAGGAAATCGACGAACTGCGCCGGGTGCTGGAAACCCACGAGCGCGACGCCGCGTTTCAGGCCGGCGTTGGCTATTACCAGCAGGAAGGCGATTTCGACTTTCACTACCGGATCATCCAGGGCAGCGGCAATCGCACGCTCACGCAGATGCTCTGCGGTGAGCTGTATCAACTGGTGCGCATGTACCGCATCCAGTTTTCCACCACGCCGAATCGCCCGCGTCAGGCTTTTGCCGAACACCACCGCATTCTCGATGCCATCGCCGACCGTGACGGCGAGCTCGCGGAATTGCTGATGCGCCGTCACATCGGCGCCTCGAAACGCAACATCGCTCGTCATTACCAGGACGGCGCCCCCAATAAGACAGCCACTGAACGAGGTGAGTCATGAGTTCCAACCCGAACACTCCCGGCCAGCGTTTCCGCGACGCGGTCGCCAGCGAGCATCCATTGCAAGTGGTCGGCGCGATCAACGCCAACCACGCGCTGCTGGCCAAACGCGCCGGTTTCAAGGCGATTTACCTGTCCGGTGGCGGGGTGGCCGCAGGTTCCCTCGGCGTGCCGGACCTGGGCATCACCGGGCTGGACGATGTGCTGACCGACGTGCGCCGCATCACTGACGTCTGCGACCTGCCGCTGTTGGTGGATGTCGATACCGGTTTCGGCTCCTCGGCGTTCAACGTCGCGCGCACCGTCAAGTCGATGATCAAGTTCGGCGCAGCGGCGATTCATATCGAAGATCAGGTCGGCGCCAAGCGCTGCGGTCATCGCCCGAATAAAGAGATCGTCAGCCAGCAGGAAATGGTCGACCGCATCAAGGCCGCCGTCGATGCCCGCACCGACGACAGCTTCGTGATCATGGCGCGCACCGACGCGCTGGCGGTGGAAGGTCTGGAATCGGCACTGGATCGCGCCGCCGCGTGCATCGAGGCCGGCGCCGACATGATTTTCCCGGAAGCCATCACTGAGCTGGAAATGTACAAGCTGTTCGCCAACCGCGTGAAAGCACCGATCCTGGCCAACATCACCGAGTTCGGTTCGACGCCGCTGTACACCACCGAGCAACTGGCCGGCGCTGACGTGTCGCTGGTGCTTTATCCGCTGTCGGCGTTCCGTGCGATGAACAAGGCTGCGGAAAACGTCTACACCGCGATCCGCCGCGACGGCACCCAGCAAAATGTCATCGACACCATGCAGACTCGCATGGAGCTCTACGATCGCATCGATTACCACACCTTCGAGCAGAAGCTCGACGCGTTGTTTGCGGCGAAGAAGTAAGCCGCAACCGTACTCCCTAACAAATTCAAGATTGGAGACAACAATGGCTGAAGCAAAAGTACTCAGTGGCGCCGGGCTCCGGGGCCAGGTTGCCGGGCAAACCGCACTGTCCACCGTGGGCCAGGCCGGTGCCGGGCTGACCTATCGCGGCTACGACGTGCGCGAACTGGCGGCAGACGCACAGTTTGAAGAAGTGGCATACCTGCTGCTCTACGGCGAACTGCCGAGCAAGGCACAACTCGCCGACTATCAAGGCAAACTCAGCAAGCTGCGCGACCTGCCACAAGCGCTGAAAGAAGTGCTCGAACGCATCCCCGCCGACGCCCACCCGATGGACGTGATGCGCACCGGTTGCTCGTTCCTGGGCAACATCGAGCCGGAGAAAGATTTCTCCGAGCAACACGACAAGACCGACCGCCTGCTGGCCGCGTTCCCGGCGATCATGTGCTACTGGTATCGCTTCAGCCACGACGGCAAACGCATCAATTGTGTAAGCGACGAGCCAACCATCGGCGGCCACTTCCTGCACCTGCTGCACGACAAGAAGCCGAGCGAGCTGCACGTCAAAGTGATGAACGTGTCGCTGATCCTCTACGCCGAGCACGAGTTCAACGCCTCGACCTTCACCGCTCGCGTGTGCGCTTCGACCCTGTCCGACCTGTATTCCTGCGTCACCGCAGCCATCGGCTCGCTGCGCGGCCCGCTGCACGGTGGCGCCAACGAAGCGGCGATGGAAATGATCGAGCGCTTCTCGTCGCCGGAAGAGGCGATCAAAGGCACCCTCGGCATGCTCGAGCGCAAAGACAAGATCATGGGCTTCGGCCACGCGATCTATAAGGACAGCGATCCACGTAACGAAGTGATCAAGGGCTGGGCGAAAAAACTCGCTGACGAAGTCGGTGACAAGGTGCTGTTCCCGGTTTCGGAAGCCATCGACAAAACCATGTGGGAACAGAAAAAACTGTTCCCCAACGCCGACTTCTACCATGCCTCGGCGTACCACTTCATGGGCATCCCGACCAAGCTGTTCACGCCGATCTTCGTCTGTTCGCGCCTGACCGGCTGGGCCGCGCACGTGTTCGAACAGCGCGCCAACAACCGCATCATTCGTCCAAGCGCCGAGTACACCGGCGTCGAACAGCGCAAGTTCGTGCCAATCGAACGTCGCTGAATGGTGAAGCTGCCACACAGGTAACTGGATAAACCGGAAACCCTAGTGGGAGGGGGCTTGCTCCCGAAAGCGGTGTATCAATCGACACGTCATTGACTGACACACCGTATTCGGGAACAAGCCCCCTCCCACAGTTGACCGAGTTGAATCCAGTACTGGTGCAACGCTTGCCTTTTGTAATTACCGTGACCCGAGTCCTGACCCGATGAACACAGAATTTCGCAAGAACCTGCCCGGCACGCCGCTGGACTTTTTCGATGTCCGCGCGGCTGTCGATGCGATCCAGCCCGGCAGCTACGACACCCTGCCGTACACCTCTCGCGTGCTGGCGGAAAACCTCGTGCGTCGCTGCGATCCGGCCACGCTGACCGATTCCCTCAAGCAATTGATCGAGCGCAAACGCGACCTCGACTTCCCTTGGTTCCCGGCCCGCGTGGTGTGCCACGACATTCTCGGCCAGACTGCGCTGGTGGATCTGGCCGGCCTGCGCGACGCGATTGCCCAGCAGGGTGGCGACCCGGCGCAGGTCAACCCGGTGGTGCCGACGCAACTGATCGTCGACCACTCGCTGGCCGTGGAAGCGGGCGGTTTTGACGCGCAGGCGTTCGAGAAGAACCGCGCCATCGAAGACCGTCGCAACGAAGACCGTTTCCACTTCATCAACTGGACCAAGAAGGCGTTCAAGAACGTCGATGTGATCCCGCCGGGCAACGGCATCATGCACCAGATCAACCTGGAGAAAATGTCTCCGGTGATTCAGGTGCGCGACGGTGTGGCATTCCCGGATACCTGCGTCGGCACCGACAGCCACACCCCGCACGTTGATGCGCTGGGCGTGATCGCCATCGGTGTCGGTGGGCTTGAAGCCGAGAGCGTGATGCTCGGCCGCGCGTCGTGGATGCGCCTGCCAGAAAGCGTCGGCGTCGAACTGACCGGCAAGCTGCAACCGGGCATCACCGCCACCGACATGGTGCTGGCGCTGACCGAGTACCTGCGCAAACAGAAAGTCGTCGGCGCATGGCTGGAGTTCTTCGGCGAAGGCGCCGCTGCGCTGACCCTCGGCGACCGCGCGACCATCTCCAACATGGCCCCGGAATATGGCGCCACCGCAGCGATGTTCTACATCGACCAGCAGACCATCGATTATCTAAAACTCACCGGTCGTGAAGACCAGCAAGTACAGTTGGTCGAGCACTACGCCAAGACCACCGGCCTGTGGGCCGATAGCCTGAAAGGCGCGCAGTATGAGCGCGGTCTGACCTTCGATCTGTCCTCGGTGGTGCGCAACATGGCCGGCCCGAGCAACCCGCACGCCCGTGTCGCGGTATCGGATCTGGCGGCCAAAGGCATCGCCGGCCAGTGGCAAGACGTACCGGGGCAAATGCCCGACGGTGCGGTGATCATCGCCGCCATCACCAGTTGCACCAACACCAGCAATCCGCGCAACGTGATCGCTGCCGGCCTGCTGGCGCGCAACGCCAACAAGCTCGGGCTGGCCCGCAAGCCGTGGGTCAAGTCCTCGCTGGCGCCAGGCTCAAAAACCGTCGCGTTGTACCTCGACGAAGCGGGGCTGACCACGGAGCTGGAGCAGCTCGGTTTCGGCGTCGTCGCCTTCGCCTGCACCACCTGCAACGGCATGTCCGGCGCACTCGATCCGGTGATCCAGCAAGAGATCATCGACCGCGATCTGTACGCCACCGCTGTGTTGTCCGGTAACCGCAACTTCGATGGCCGCATCCACCCGTACGCCAAGCAGGCGTTCCTCGCATCGCCGCCGCTGGTGGTCGCGTACGCCATTGCCGGCACCATTCGTTTCGACATCGAAAAAGACTTGCTCGGCGTGGTCGACGGCAAGGAAATCCGCCTGAAGGACATCTGGCCGAGCGACGAAGAAATCGACGCGGTGGTGAAGTCTTCGGTCAAGCCCGAGCAGTTCCGACAGGTCTACATTCCGATGTTCGCCGTCCACGAAGACACTGGCCCGAAAGTCACGCCGCTGTACGACTGGCGCGAGATGAGTACCTACATCCGCCGTCCTCCTTACTGGGAAGGCGCGCTGGCCGGAGCGCGGCCGCTCAAGGGCATGCGCCCGCTGGCGGTGCTTCCGGACAACATCACTACCGATCACCTGTCGCCGTCGAACGCGATCATGCTCGACAGCGCCGCCGGCGAATACCTGGCGAAAATGGGCCTGCCGGAAGAGGACTTCAACTCGTACGCGACCCACCGTGGTGACCACTTGACTGCGCAGCGCGCAACGTTTGCCAACCCGAAACTGTTCAACGAAATGGTCGTGGAAAACGGCAAGGTCAAGCAGGGCTCGCTGGCCCGTGTCGAGCCGGAAGGCCAAGTGATGCGCATGTGGGAAGCCATCGAGACCTACATGGAACGCAAGCAGCCGCTGATCATCATTGCCGGCGCTGATTACGGTCAGGGTTCGTCCCGCGACTGGGCGGCCAAAGGCGTGCGTCTGGCGGGTGTGGAAGCGATCGCCGCCGAAGGTTTCGAGCGCATTCACCGTACCAACCTGGTGGGCATGGGCGTGTTGCCGCTGGAATTCAAGCCGGGCACCGACCGTAAAACATTGGGCATCGACGGCAGCGAAACCTACGACGTGATTGGTGAGCGCACGCCGCGTGCCGACCTGACGCTGGTGATCCATCGCAAGAACGGCGAACGCGTCGAAGTGCCGGTGACCTGCCGTCTGGATACCGCCGAAGAAGTGTCGATCTACGAGGCCGGCGGCGTGCTGCAACGCTTCGCTCAGGACTTCCTCGAAGAGTCGGCGGTTGCCGTTTAAATCATATTAAGCGACCAAGGGATGACGAGTCCTTTGGTCGTTTTGAAGGAGCACTCATGGCTCACGCACCACAGATAAAAATCCCCGCCACCTACATGCGCGGCGGCACCAGCAAAGGCGTGTTTTTCAGTCTCAAGGATCTGCCCGAGGCGGCGCAGATTCCCGGTCCGGCCCGCGACGCCTTGCTGCTGCGGGTAATCGGCAGCCCCGACCCGTACGACAAGCAGATCGACGGCATGGGGGGGGCCACCTCCAGCACCAGCAAAACCGTGATCCTGTCGAAAAGCATCAAGGCCGATCACGACGTCGACTACCTGTTCGGTCAGGTGTCCATCGACAAGCCGTTCGTGGACTGGAGCGGCAACTGCGGCAACCTGTCGGCAGCGGTCGGTTCGTTCGCCATCAGCAACGGTCTGGTCGATGCCAGCCGCATTCCGCACAACGGTGTCGCGGTGGTTCGCGTGTGGCAGGCCAACATCGGCAAGACCATCATCGCTCACGTGCCAATCACCAACGGCGAAGTGCAGGAAACCGGTGATTTCGAACTCGACGGCGTGACCTTCCCGGCGGCCGAAGTGCAGGTCGAATTCATGGACCCGGCGGCGGAAGAAGAGGGCGGCGGTGGCTCAATGTTCCCCACTGGCAACCTGATCGATGAGCTGGAAGTGCCGGGTGTCGGCACCTTCAAGGCGACCATGATCAATGCCGGGATTCCGACGATTTTCGTCAACGCCGAAGACATCGGTTACACCGGCACCGAGCTGCAGAGTGCGATCAACAGCGATCCGAAAGCGCTGCAGATGTTCGAGACGATTCGCGCTTACGGCGCGTTGCGCATGGGCCTGATTGCCAATCTGGATGAAGCGGCAAAACGGCAGCACACGCCGAAAGTCGCGTTTGTCGCCAAACCTGCGGATTACGTGGCGTCGAGCGGCAAATCGGTTGGCGCCGGCGACGTGGATCTGCTGGTACGCGCCTTGTCGATGGGCAAATTGCACCACGCGATGATGGGCACGGCGGCGGTGGCGATTGGCACGGCGGCGGCCATCTCTGGCACTTTGGTAAACCTCGCGGCCGGCGGTGTTGAACGCAACGCCGTGCGCTTCGGGCATCCGTCCGGAACCCTGCGCGTGGGCGCCGAGGCCAGTCTGGAAAACGGTGAGTGGGTTGTGAAGAAAGCGATCATGAGCCGCAGTGCGCGGGTTTTGATGGAAGGTTACGTGCGCGTTCCTGGCGACTCCTTTTAAGATCAAGAGCTCCATCACCCCAGCCCTCTCCTGGAAGGAGAGGGGGCCGACCGAGGTGTTTTGCGGGATACATCGACCTGAAGCATCTCGGCGATTATGGATTCACAGAGACACTTTCAGGTCGGTGTATCCCGAAAGATCATCCCGGTCAGTTCCCTCTCCCTCCGGGAGAGGGCTAGGGTGAGGGCAACAATCCAACTGACGAAACACCCCAATGCAGACACCCACGATCTGCTCTAAACAAAAAAAACCAATCAGCCCCTGAGGAAGACCCCACCACTCATCATTCCCCACCAGGAGAACCGCAATGAGCGCCAATGTCGACCTGAACAACCGCCCCGACTACGACCGTGTCCTGCAGGACATCGCCGATTACGTCCTCACCTTCAAAACCGAATCTGCCGAAGCCCTCGATACCGCCCGCAACTGCCTGATGGACACCCTCGGCTGTGGCCTGCTGGCGCTGCGTTTTCCCGAATGCACCAAACACCTTGGCCCCATCGTCGAAGGCACCGTCGTGCCGTTCGGTGCGCGGGTGCCGGGCACGCCGTATCGGCTCGATCCGGTCAAGGCCGCGTGGGACATCGGCTGCATCGTGCGCTGGCTGGACTACAACGACACCTGGCTCGCCGCCGAGTGGGGGCATCCGTCCGACAACCTCGGCGCTATTCTCGCCGTGGCCGATCATCTCTCGCAAAAACGCATTGCTCACGGTGACTCGCCGCTGACGATTCGGGATGTGCTGGACGCGATGATCATGGCCCACGAGATTCAAGGCGTGATCGCTCTGGAAAACTCCTTCAACCGCGTCGGACTCGATCACGTCATTCTGGTGAAAGTCGCCTCGACGGCCGTCACCGCCAAACTCATGGGCGCCAGTCGCGAGCAATTGCTGTCGGCGCTGTCCCATGCGTTCGCTGATGGTCAGGCGTTGCGCACTTATCGGCATGCGCCGAATGCCGGCTCGCGCAAGTCGTGGGCGGCGGGGGATGCGTCGAGCCGTGGCGTGCGTCTGGCCGACATCGCCCTGCGTGGCGAGATGGGCATTCCCGGTGTTCTGACGGCAAAACAGTGGGGGTTTTATGACGTGCTGTTCAGCCACACCAACAACGATCTGGCGTTGAAACCGGAGGGTAAACGGGCCTTCAGTTTCTCGCGCCCGTTCGGCAGTTACGTGATGGAGAACGTGCTGTTCAAAATCAGTTTTCCGGCCGAATTCCACGCGCAAACCGCTTGCGAAGCCGCCGTCACACTGCATCCACAAGTGCGCAATCGTCTGCACGAGATCGACCGGATCGTCATCACTACCCACGAATCGGCGATCCGCATCATTTCCAAGGTCGGGCCGCTGGCGAATGCCGCCGACCGCGACCACTGCATTCAATACATGACCGCTGTGCCGCTGGCGTTCGGCAATCTGGTGGCCGAGCAGTACGAGGACGAATTCCACAAGGCCCATCCGATCATCGATGTGCTGCGCGAGAAAATGGTCATCGTCGAAGACCCGCGTTTCACCCGCGAGTATCTGCAACCCGACAAACGCTCGATTGCCAACGCCGTGCAGGTGTTCTTCAAGGATGGCAGCAGCACTGAAAATGTCGTGGTGGAATACCCGATCGGCCATCGTCGTCGCCGCGCCGAAGGCATTGCGTTGCTGGAAGCCAAATTCAGGGCCAATCTGGCCACGCGTTTCACCGGCCAGCGCAGTGCCGAGATTTTTGCCTTGTGCAAGGATCAGGCAGCGCTTGAGGCGACTCCGGTCAATCGCTTTGTGGATAAGTGGGTCATCTGAACCACTTTTCCACAGGCAATTTGGTGATCGCAAAACCGCTCAACAAAATCGCCGAATAGATCATCAGTTCCCGGGACAGGGTTTGCCCCTCGTACCAGGCGCCGATGATCACGGCGAAGACCGGGAAAATGATAAACACGAACGACAGAATGATCGGGCTCAGGCGCTTGAGCAGCAAAAAGTAAACGATGAATCCACCGACTGACGCGACCAGCCCGAGGTAGAAAAGCGCACCCCACGAACGCGCCGTGACGTCGTGGAATACCGGTTCCTCTACGCCCAGTCCGACAATAAATAACATCGCCCCGGCAATGCCGATCGGTAGCGTGTTGTAAGTGATCACGCTGATCGCGCTGCCGTGTTTTTTGGTCACCACGTAGCACAGCGCATGCATCACCGCCGCGCACAGAATCGCCAGTACCCCCAGCCATTCGGCGTGATCCAGGTGCAGACCCTGGCTGCGGATAATCATGAACAGACTGGCGAAACCGATAGCGATGCCGAGCATCTGCGACGGGTAGATTTTTTCGCGTAGAAACAGCGCGCAGAACAGCAGAATAAACACCGGCATGCAGCTGAACAGCAGCGCGGTCAGGCCGGATGACACATGCATCTCGCCATAGTTGAGCAAGTAGTACGGCAGGCTGAAATACGACAGCGTGACAAACACAAAAAACCAGCGACTCTGGCGTGGGAACAGCAGGGGTTCCTTGCGTAACACGGCGAAGCTCAGAAACAGCGGAAAAGCGATCAGAAAACGCAGCCCGGCAGCGGTCAGCGGCGGCACGCTTTCGACGGCAATCTTGATCCCCAGCCACGTGGTGCCCCAACTCAGGCAGACAATGAGAAACAGCAGGCTGGTGATCAGGCCGGCGAGCCAGGGTTTGCTGATGCTGAGCGGTGTACTGAGAGCGGTCGACATGCGGTGTGCTCCAAACGGCGGAATTGACCTCGTCGTGGAAAAGGTCTATCCATGATTGAACCTGTTTTCAGCACGCTATTCGGGGTAGCAATGACTGTCAAACCAAGTATTGCCATGGTGTCAATCCTTCGCGACGGCCTGGCCAGTGGCGTGGGCGTGAAGTACAAACGCTTGGCGGACGCGGTCGAAAAAGCGATCAATGCCGGTGTGATCGAGTCCGGTTGCAAGCTGCCGCCGCATCGTTTGTTGGCCGACAGTCTCGGCGTGACCATCGGCACCATCAGTCGGGCCTACGGCGAGCTGGAGCGCGTGGGAATGGTCGTCGCCCGTGTAGGCGATGGCACTTATGTGCGTCAGCGCGGTATGGAGCGGCCGCGGGACAAAGGCTTTCGCAATGTCAGCGATGAACCACCCTCTTGCTTTGACATGAGCCGGAATCAGCCGATTCCCGGGCAGGCAACCGAGTTCATGCGCCAAAGCCTGCAGGACCTGGCCAGTGATTCTCACGTATTGCAGCAGTTGGCGGGCTACACCCGCGAGGGCGGGCTGGCGCGGCATCGGGTGGCGGGCGCGGTGTGGTTGCGCCATGAAAATTTCGTGCCGCACGCCGATCAGGTGCTATGCGTCAACGGCGGTCAGCATGGCTTGTTGTGCGCAATGATGGGATTGCTCAAGGCCGGCGACACAGTGGTGACCGAGCATTTGTCCTACCCGGGATTGATCGGCGTCGCACGTCAGCTCGGGATAAAACTTATCGGCGCTGCGATGGACGACGAAGGCCTGTTGCCGTCGGCTCTCGAGGACATCTGCCGTCAGCATCGGGTATCTGCGCTGTATTGCACGCCGACCATTCAGAATCCGACAGCGGCGGTGATGTCGCTTCAACGGCGTGAAGCGATTGCTCATATTGGCCGCCAGCACAATCTGTTGATCTTCGAAGACGAAGCCCATGCCGTGCTGGATCGGCAGCGCCCGTTGCCGCTGAGTTACTTTGCGCCTGAGCGTTCGGTGTTGATCGGCAGCCTGAGCAAGGCCGTATCAGCGGGATTGCGCGTGGGTTATCTGCATGCGCCGCAGACGTTGATCGGGCGCATCGGTTCGGCGATTCGCGGGACGTGCTGGATGGCCAATCCGTTGTCGATGGAGGTGGCGAGTCTGTGGATCGAAAACGGCATGGCCGGGCGTTTGCTCGACGAGCAGATCAGCGAGATTGGTCGACGCAAGGCGTTGGTGGCCGGCGCTTTGCAAGGCTTGAATTACAAGACGCACACCTACAGTCCGCATTTCTGGGTGGAAGTGCCGGCGGCGTGGCGGGCGTCGCAGATTGCTGCCGAGCTCAAGGAAAATAACTATCTGGTCGCCACCGCTGAGGCGTTTGCGGTGGGGCATACGGCGGTGCCACAGTTTGTTCGGGTGAGTGTGTGTAATTCGGTGGGGGATGATCAATTATTGCTGAGGGGCTTTGAAGCTTTAAACCGGGCACTGACCGAGACCGTGTAACTGTTCTTCGCGGGCAATCCACGCTCCCGTATTTGATCGCATTCCAACGGGATAGACTCGATCAAGCTGTGGGAGCGGGCTTGCTCGCGAAGGCGCCAGATCAGCCGCCACCATCCTATTTGAATCGCCGCTCCACGCCTTTCTCCACGAGGATCTTCGCGGAAATCTCTTCCACCGAAAAATGCGTGGAGTTGATGTTCGGAATGTTCTCGCGGCGGAACAGATTCTCCACTTCGCGCACTTCGAATTCGCACTGGGCGTAGCTCGAATAGCGGCTGTTGGGCTTGCGCTCGTTGCGGATCGCGGTGAGACGATCCGGGTCGATGGTCAGGCCGAACAACTTGTGCTGATGCGCGCGCAGGGCGGCCGGCAGTTGCAGGCGCTCCATGTCGTCTTCGGTCAGCGGATAGTTGGCCGCGCGAATGCCGAATTGCATCGCCATGTACAGGCACGTCGGGGTCTTGCCGCAGCGTGACACGCCCACCAGGATGAGATCGGCCTTGTCGTAGTAATGCGTGCGCGCACCGTCGTCGTTGTCGAGGGCGAAGTTCACCGCCTCGATGCGCTCCATGTAATTGGAGTTGTGCCCGATCGAATGGGATTTGCCGACGGTGTAGGAAGAATGCTCGGTCAGTTCCTGCTCGAGCGGGGCGAGGAAGGTCGAGAAGATGTCGATCATGAAACCATTGGACGTTGCGAGAATCTCACGAATGTCCTGATTGACGATGGTGTCGAAGATGATCGGACGAAAGCCGTCGGTTTCAGCGGCTTTGTTGATTTGTTGTACCATGGCCCGCGCTTTTTCAACGCTGTCGATGTACGGTCGCGTGAATTTGCTGAAGGTAATGTTTTCGAACTGCGCCAGAAGGCTTTGACCCAGGGTTTCGGCGGTGATGCCGGTGCCATCGGAGATAAAGAAAGCAGATCGTTTCATTTGCACCTTGGGCCTTAAGCTAATGAGTATTTCTGGATATGATAGGCGCGATTTGCCGGCCGCCAATGGCCAGCATTCTCACTTATTTTCCAGGTCCAGGCCATACAACCGGCCAAGGCTCCCCCGGGCCGCCGGTTTCTGAGCTTTTCCAACACAGTTAGTGGAGAGATCACCTTGGTAGAGTACGTAGTTTCCCTCGATAAGCTCGGCAAACACGATGTTGAGCATGTGGGGGGCAAGAACGCATCCCTGGGCGAGATGATCAGTAACCTGGCAGGCGCCGGTGTTTCGGTCCCCGGCGGCTTCGCCACGACGGCTCAGGCCTATCGTGATTTCCTCGAACTGAGCGGCCTCAACGACCAGATTCACAAGGCGCTCGACGCACTCGACGTCGACGACGTCAACGCTCTGGCCAAGACCGGCGCACAGATCCGTCAATGGATCATGGAAGCCGAATTCCCCGAAAAACTGAATGCCGAGATCCGCACCGCGTTCGCCGCGCTGTCGGCCGGCAATCCTGAAGTGGCCGTGGCCGTGCGTTCTTCCGCCACCGCCGAAGACTTGCCGGACGCATCGTTCGCCGGTCAGCAGGAAACCTTCCTGAACATCCGTGGTGTGGAAAACGTCATCCGCGCCGCCAAAGAAGTATTCGCTTCGCTGTTCAACGACCGTGCGATTTCCTATCGCGTGCACCAGGGCTTCGACCACAAACTGGTCGCCCTGTCGGCTGGCGTGCAGCGCATGGTGCGTTCGGAAACCGGCACCGCCGGCGTCATGTTCACCCTCGATACCGAATCCGGCTTCCGTGACGTGGTGTTTATTACTGGCGCCTACGGCTTGGGCGAAACCGTCGTTCAAGGCGCGGTCAACCCGGATGAGTTCTACGTGCACAAAGGCACGCTGGAAGCGGGTCGTCCGGCGATCCTGCGTCGCAACCTGGGCAGCAAAGCCATCAAGATGATCTACGGCGACGAGGCCAAGGCCGGTCGTTCGGTCAAGACTGTCGATGTCGACAAGGCCGAGCGCGCACGTTTCTGCCTGACCGACGCCGAAGTCAGTGAACTGGCCAAGCAAGCGATGATCATCGAGAAGCACTACGGCTGCCCGATGGACATCGAATGGGCCAAGGACGGTGACGACGGCAAGCTGTACATCGTGCAGGCCCGTCCGGAAACCGTGAAGAGCCGCACCCAGGCCAACGTCATGGAACGTTACCTGCTGAAAGAAACCGGCACTGTACTGGTGGAAGGTCGTGCCATCGGCCAGCGCATCGGCGCCGGCAAAGTGCGCATCATCAAAGACGTGTCGGAAATGGACAAAGTCCAGCCAGGCGACGTACTGGTCTCCGACATGACCGACCCGGACTGGGAACCGGTTATGAAGCGCGCCAGCGCCATCGTCACCAACCGTGGCGGCCGTACCTGCCACGCGGCAATCATCGCCCGTGAGCTGGGTATTCCGGCAGTCGTCGGTTGCGGCAACGCCACCCAACTACTGAAGGATGGCCAGGGTGTGACCGTTTCCTGCGCCGAGGGCGACACCGGTTACATCTTCGAAGGCGAACTGGGCTTCGACATCAAGAAAAACTCCGTCGACGCCATGCCTGAACTGCCGTTCAAGATCATGATGAACGTCGGCAACCCGGATCGCGCCTTTGACTTCGCACAACTGCCGAACGCAGGTGTGGGTCTGGCCCGTCTGGAATTCATCATCAACCGCATGATCGGCGTGCACCCGAAAGCGCTGTTGAACTACGACGGTCTGCCGCAGGACATCAAGGAAAGCGTCGACAAACGCATCGCCGGTTACGACGATCCGGTCGGTTTCTACGTCGAGAAACTGGTCGAGGGCATCAGCACCCTGGCGGCTGCGTTCGCACCGAAGAAAGTCATCGTGCGTCTGTCGGACTTCAAGTCCAACGAATACGCCAACCTGATCGGCGGCAAGCTGTACGAGCCAGAAGAAGAAAACCCTATGCTGGGCTTCCGTGGCGCTTCGCGTTACATCAGCGAATCGTTCCGTGATTGCTTCGAACTCGAATGCCGTGCGCTGAAACGTGTGCGCAACGAGATGGGCCTGACCAACGTCGAAATCATGGTGCCGTTCGTGCGGACCCTCGGCGAAGCTAGCCAGGTAGTCGATCTGCTCGCCGAAAACGGTTTGAAGCGCGGCGAAAACGGCCTTCGCGTGATCATGATGTGCGAACTGCCATCCAACGCGATTCTGGCCGAAGAATTCCTCGAATTCTTCGACGGTTTCTCGATCGGTTCCAACGACCTGACTCAGCTGACTCTGGGTCTGGATCGTGATTCCGGTATCATCGCGCACCTGTTCGACGAGCGTAATCCGGCGGTCAAGAAGCTGTTGGCCAACGCGATTTCCGCGTGCAACAAGGCCGGCAAGTACATCGGTATCTGCGGTCAGGGCCCTTCGGACCACCCGGATCTCGCCAAGTGGCTGATGGAACAGGGCATCGAAAGCGTGTCGCTGAACCCGGACACCGTGCTGGAAACCTGGTTCTTCCTGGCGGAAGGCCAAACGGCGCAGTAAGCCGTGAATGAAGCCTCGGCCTGTTATCCGGGTCGGGGCTTTGAGATTGAAGTAGGGCGGGCTCCTGTAGATGCCGCCCTTTTTTGTGCAAGAGCATTATGCAAAGCAGCAGCAACCTATTTCCTGTCGCCCTGATCAGCGCCGAACGGCGCGGCGATCTGAGCGAAGACGTTTATCGTTTGAAACCCGGCAACAGCCCTGACTGGTCTGTGGAAATCGCCGTCACCCGACTGGGGCTGGCAGATGAGCCGGCGGCCCGTGGCGTGCCGGTGATTTTGCTGCACGGCAGTTTTTCCAATCGGCGCTTCTGGTTTTCACCCAAAGGTCTGGGGCTTGGCGCCTACCTGACGCGATTGGGTTTCGACGTGTGGATTCCGGAGATGCGCGGCCACGGCTTGTCGCAACGCAACGAGGAATACCGGCGCAATCGCGTTGCCGACTACGCTCGCTACGATTTGCCGGCGATTGCCGCATTCGTGCGTGAGCAGAGCGGGCAGGTGCCGCACTGGATTGGCCATTCGCTGGGCGGCATCACGTTGGCCGCCGCGTTGGGTGGCGAATACCTGGGCGAGCCGGCAGTGGCCTCGGCAGCGTTTTTCGGCACACAAGTCAGCCGTACTTACTGGCCGCTGAAAATCCCGCCGGTGGAGTGGAGCGGGCGCTTCATTCTCAAGCGTTTTGCGCAGTTGTCCGGTTCACGTCTCAAGCGCGGCCCTGAAGACGAGCCGATCGGTCTGGCCATCGAAAGCATGCGCTGGTACGGCCTGTTCGGCCGATTTGGCGACAAGGACAAGGATTGGTGGGCCGGTCTTGCCGAGGTGCAGGTGCCGGTACTGGCGGTGAGCGCGGCGGGGGATCATCAGGATCCGGCCTGGGCCTGTCGCAAACTGTTCGAGCAGATCGGTTCCGAACACAAGCAGTTCATCAATCTGGGGCGCGAACACGGTTTTGCCGATAATTTCGGTCATGTCGAAATGTTGGTGAGCAAAGCGGCGCAGACTGAAGTGTGGCCGCTGGTGGCGCGTTGGCTGAACGATCAGCAGACGCCGTTACTGGGCGAGAAGCCAGATCTGGCTGCGGCAGTCTAAGCCGCAGGCGCTGAAGAGGGCATTTCGTTCGGGTCGTCTTGCGGCTAAGATATGACGCATTGTGCGGTTCTGGTCATATTTGGTGGCTGTTTAGCTATTACGTTTCAGGGTTTGTTCAGGTTCGTTCAGCGACCATGGGATGGACTAAGGTAAACAGCGACTGCCGGAACTCGTCTCTTCAGAGTGCGTCATCCTTGATCGTCTTCCTTTTTACAGGAGTTTTTCGATGAACCATTACCTTACGCCTGACCTGTGCGACGCTTATCCGGAGCTGGTGCAGGTGCTGGAACCGATGTTCAGCAATTTCGGCGGCCGTGATTCGTTTGGCGGCGAAATCGTGACCATCAAGTGCTTCGAAGACAACTCGCTGGTCAAGGAACAAGCGGAACTCAAGGGCAACGGCAAGGTGCTGGTTGTCGATGGTGGCGGTTCCCTGCGCCGTGCGTTGCTGGGCGACATGATCGCCGAAAAAGCCGCTAAAAACGGTTGGGAAGGGCTGGTGATCTACGGTTGCATCCGCGACGTGGACGTTATTGCCCAGACTGATCTGGGCGTGCAGGCATTGGCCAGCCACCCGATGAAGACTGAAAAGCGTGGCATCGGTGATCTCAACGTCCCTGTGACGTTCGCCGGCGTGACGTTCCACCCGGGCCACTACCTTTATGCGGACAACAACGGCGTGATCGTTTCGCCGAGCCCGCTGAAGATGCCTGAATAAGATTTTCGACAAAGGGATGCGGATGTTCGAGGAAGAAAACGCGCAATGGGGGCTGGTGCATGCCCTGGTGCTGGACGGTAAAGGCGGTGCGCGTTCGATAGCCCGGACTGAACTCGACGAATTGCAGCTACAGGCCCATGAAAGCCTGTGGCTGCATTGGGATCGCAGTCATCCGCAAACCCAGACCTGGCTGCGCAAATCCAGTGGTCTCAACGAATTCACCTGCGACCTGCTGCTGGAAGAAAACACCCGACCGCGCCTGTTGCCGCTGCCCGATTCCGAGCTGCTGCTGTTCCTGCGTGGGGTCAATCTCAATCCGGGTGCCGAACCTGAAGACATGGTCTCGGTGCGGATTTTCGCTTCCGCCCAGCGGGTGATTTCTCTCCGTCTGCGTCCGTTGCGCGCCACCGATGAGTTGTTGGCTGAATTGGCGGAGGGTCAAGGCCCGAAAACCTCGTCTGAACTCATCCTTTATCTGGCGCAGTTCCTCACCAACAAGGTGCAGGATCTGGTCACTTGCCTCTCGGAAATCGCCGACGAGGAAGAAGAAAAGATGGATGCCGACGAACGGTATACCCCGGAGCACGGATCGATTTTGCACATCCGGCGCAGGGCGGCCGGACTGAAGCGTTTTCTGGCTCCGCAGCGAGATATCTTCGGTCAGCTGACACGGATCAAAATGCCGTGGTTCGTCGACGACGATGCTGATTACTGGAACGAATTGAACAACAGCCTGACGCGCTATCTTGAAGAACTCGAATTGACCCGAGAGCGCGTGGGGCTTGTCCTGGAGGCTGAAGACCGGCGTTTGAGCGTGCGCATGAATCGCACGATGTACCGCTTCGGGATCATCACCGGGATTTTTCTGCCGATGAGTTTTCTCACCGGCCTGCTCGGCATCAACGTCGGTGGCATTCCGCTGTCCGGGAGTCCTTATGGCTTCCTCGTGGCGTGCCTGCTGATGGTGTCGGTGGCCCTCGGACAATGGTGGTTGTTCCGCCGTTTGCGCTGGGTCTGACCATGCCGTATGTGACCCGACCAAATTGGCCCGCGTCTTTCACAGACATCACGAGAGGTGCGTATGCACGATCCGTTTGAACAGTCTTTGCGCGACATGCTCAACGCTTCGCCGTCCAGCCGCGACGACGATGCCTGTCTGGGCCGCGTACTCAAAACCGCCAACCGCCAGGTCGGCGCCGGCGATCTGTTCAGCCTGCTGGGCCGCTGGTTGCCCGCGCTGATGATCGCCCTGAATAATGGATCGGCGCATGTCTCGCCGGTATCCCGTCTTCGTAAACCTACCGCTCGCACTGCTGATAAGGCTGATTGAATATGGAACTTGATCTCTGGACTCAGAGCCTCGTCACTGCAATGACTGCGTTGTGGACCAAAGTCGCGAATTTCATTCCGAACCTGTTCGGCGCACTGGTCGTGCTGCTGTTGGGTTTCGTCGTGGCCAAGTTGCTCGATACCTTGCTGTCCAAACTGCTGGCCAAACTGGGTCTCGATCGCCTGATGGGCGGTACCGGGCTGACCAAATTAATGTCGCGTGCGGGGCTGCAGGTGCCGATCTCGACACTGATCGGCAAGATCGTCTACTGGTTCGTTCTGCTTATTTTTCTGGTTTCTGCAGCAGAATCCCTTGGCCTTGAGCGAGTTTCAGCTACGCTCGATATGCTGGCGTTGTATTTGCCGAAAGTCTTCGGCGCCGCGCTGGTCTTGCTAGTGGGGGTTTTGCTCGCGCAACTGGCCAATGGGCTGGTGCGCGGGGCGGCAGAAGGCGTAGGCCTGGACTACGCTTCCGGATTGGGGCGAATTGCTCAGGGGCTGGTGATCATCATCAGCATCTCGGTCGCGATCAGTCAGCTTGAGGTCAAGACTGACCTGCTGAACCATGTGATCGTCATTGTTTTGATTACCGTTGGTCTGGCGGTTGCGCTGGCCATGGGTCTGGGAAGCCGGGAAATTGCCGGTCAGATTCTTGCGGGAATCTATGTGCGTGAGTTGTATCAGGTTGGGCAACAAGTGCGTGTTGGCGAGGTCGAAGGCCAGATCGAAGAGATCGGCACGGTTAAAACCACATTGCTGACCGATGAGGGTGAGCTAGTCTCTCTCTCCAATCGGATCCTGCTGGAACAGCATGTGAGTAGCCGCTAATCCGGCAAACCCTGCTAATGTATGCCGCCGCAAAACGCCAGCTGATGCTGGTTGCGGTGGACATTGACCTGACTGTCGGCACGACTTGTTTTGAATAAAGCCCATACGCTATCCACGCGCTACGACCCCCGCGAGCTCTCTGATGAGGAGTTGGTCGCGCGCTCGCATACCGAGCTGTTTCACGTGACGCGCGCCTATGAAGAGTTGATGCGGCGTTACCAGCGAACATTATTTAACGTCTGCGCGAGATATCTTGGGAACGATCGCGATGCAGACGATGTCTGTCAGGAAGTCATGTTGAAGGTGCTGTATGGCCTGAAGAACTTCGAGGGGAAATCGAAGTTCAAAACGTGGCTCTACAGCATCACGTACAACGAATGTATTACGCAGTATCGGAAAGAACGGCGAAAGCGTCGCTTGATGGACGCATTGAGTCTTGACCCCCTCGAGGAAGCGTCCGAAGAAAAGGCGCCCAAACCCGAGGAGAAGGGCGGGCTTGATCGCTGGCTGGTGTATGTGAACCCGATTGACCGCGAAATTCTGGTGCTACGATTTGTCGCAGAGCTGGAATTTCAAGAGATCGCAGACATCATGCACATGGGTTTGAGTGCGACAAAAATGCGTTACAAACGTGCTCTAGATAAATTGCGTGAGAAATTTGCAGGCATTGCTGAAACTTAGTTCGGCGCAAATATCTCTTACGTGTAGGCAAGTTCTGATAGACTTGCCGCCGAGTTGTCCCCCGGTTTGCGGGACTGCTTCACAATCACCAGATGGGGATTTAACGGATGAAACTGAAAAACACCTTGGGCTTGGCCATTGGTTCTCTGATTGCCGCCACTTCGTTCGGCGCTCTGGCACAAGGCCAAGGCGCAGTTGAAATCGAAGGCTTCGCAAAGAAAGAACAATTCGACAGCGCTCGTAACTTCAAAAACAACGGCAACCTGTTCGGTGGTTCGGTTGGTTACTTCCTGACCGACGACGTTGAACTGCGTCTGGGCTACGACGAAGTGCACAACGTGCGTTCCGACGACGGCCGTAACATCAAGGGCGCCAACACCGCTCTGGACGCTCTGTACCACTTCAACAACCCAGGCGACATGGTTCGTCCATACGTTTCGGCTGGTTTCTCCGATCAGAGCATCGGTCAGAACGGTTCCAGCGGTCGTGACCGCTCCACCTTCGCCAACGTTGGCGCTGGTGCAAAACTGTACTTCACCGAAAACTTCTACGCCCGTGCCGGCGTTGAAGCTCAGTACAACATCGACCAGGGCGACACCGAGTGGGCTCCTAGCGTCGGTATCGGTGTGAACTTCGGTGGCGGCTCCAAGCCTGCTGCTGCTCCAGTTCCAGCACCAGCTGAAGTCTGCTCCGACAGCGACAACGATGGCGTTTGCGACAACGTTGACAAGTGCCCAGACACCCCAGCCAACGTAACTGTTGACGCTGACGGCTGCCCGGCAGTTGCTGAAGTTGTTCGTGTTGAGCTGGACGTCAAGTTCGACTTCGACAAGTCGGTTGTGAAGCCAAACAGCTACGGCGACATCAAGAACCTGGCTGACTTCATGAAGCAGTACCCATCGACCACCACTACTGTTGAAGGTCACACTGACTCCGTCGGTCCTGACGCTTACAACCAGAAACTGTCCGAGCGTCGTGCAAACGCCGTTAAGCAAGTTCTGACCAACCAGTACGGTGTTGAATCGTCCCGCGTTCAGTCTGTTGGCTACGGCGAATCCCGCCCGGTTGCTGACAACAAAACTGAAGCTGGCCGTGCTGTTAACCGTCGCGTAGAAGCGCAGGTTGAAGCTCAAGCTAAGTAATTAGCTGCCGCTACGAGAAAAGCCCGGCTCAGGCCGGGCTTTTCTTTGTCTGCGATTTGAGTTTCCAGCATTGAAAAGGTCAGGTGAATCCTACATTGAGGCTACACGCGTCTTGCTGGCTTGCTCCGCATACACCGCCACCGCGCCGATCACCAATATCGCCGGGCTCTTCAATTGAAATCTGTAGGCGTCCTCGTTCATTGCTGTCAGATCGCTCCGACATTCCCGCTGCTCCGGCAACGACGCATTTTCGATCATCGCCACTGGCGTATCCGCTGCCATCCCGCCCGCCAGCAACTGATCGCGAATCTCCCCCAGCTTGGCCACACCCATGTAAATCACCAGTGTCGTGCCTCCCTGTGCCAGCGCCTGCCAGTTCAACTGGCTGTCGTCCTGGGTGTGAGCCGTCACCAGCGTCACCCCGCGAGCGACCCCGCGCAGCGTCAGCGGAATATCGCACTGCGTCGCTCCCGCCAATCCTGCGGTGATGCCGTTGACCAGCTCGACCTCAACCCCACGTTCACGCAACCACTGCGCTTCTTCTCCACCGCGACCAAAAATGCACGGATCGCCGCCCTTGAGTCGCACCACACACTTTCCATGACGGGCATATCGCAACATCAGCCGGTGAATAAACGCCTGCGGGGTGGATCGGCAGCCGCCACGTTTACCCACTGCAATGATTCGCGCGCCAGCGCAATGTTCCAGCACCGCGTCGTTGACCAGGTCATCGATCAGCACGACATCGGCCTCACGCAAGGCGCGTACCGCTTTGAGGGTCAACAATTCCGGGTCACCGGGGCCAGCGCCCACCAGCCAGACTTTTGCATTCATGCTGTTTTCCTCATCAGTTGACGGCGATCGGCTGCAGCTCGGCAGCCAGCAAGCGCTTAATCTCCGGGACGCACGAGCCGCATTGCGTGCCGCAGCCCAGCGTGTTTTTCAAACCCTGCAAATCCAAGCCTTGGCGAATGCCGGCACTGATCGCGTTAAGGCTGACGTTCTTGCAGTTGCACAGCGTTTTATCCGCAGCGACCTTTCCGGCGACGCTGCCCGGTGGTGCGCTCACCGGCGCCAGCAGCCAGCGGCGCAGTTGTTCGTCGGCGCGACCTTCGAGCCACAACCCTTGCAGCCAATGCTGAGCGAGGGTTTCACCGGCCAGTCGAATCGCGGTGATCCGACCGTTCTCAATACGTACGCGTTTACCGATGGCCCGACGTGGATCGTCATAGGCCAATACCGGGCCGTCGATCAACGACAGGCAGTGGTCAATTTCACCCAGCAACGCGGGTTCGGGCGCCACGCTGCTGGCTGCACGTATCAACAATGCCGATCGTTCACGTCCGACAAGGCTGAGACTCACGTAGGAAAATGCCTCGCAGAGCGGCCGTAACCTTTCGAAATGCTGCTGAACATCTCCTTCGATCAATGCAAAAAGCTGCCAGGGCAGGTTGACCGGCTCCAGGCGTACACCGCTGTGCTTCAGTTCCGGTTGTTTCGACAGTGGATCGAAGGCCGGCAGGGTCAAGCTGTTCACGCCGCCCTTGAGAAACCGGTCGCCCCAGTGCATCGGCAAAAAAGCCTGGCCCGGACGCACACTGTCATCGCTGCCGACAGCGACGATCACTGCGCCCCGACGACTTTTGAGATTGACCAGATCACCGGCCTGCAAGCGGTGTCGTCGCAACTCATCCGGGTGCAGACTGAGTACCGCTTCGCTGACATGCCCGAACAGCTGCGCAGCGGTGCCGGTGCGGCTCATACCGTGCCATTGGTCACGCAAACGACCGGTGATCAGGGTCAACGGGAAGCGCGCATCACGCTGTTCTCTGGCGGCGCGATACGGGTCGCTAATGAAGTGCGCCCGACCGTTGGCCGTAGGAAAAACACCGTCCACATACAGCCGTGCTGTTCCTGCGCGGGCGCCGGCGGGGAAGGGCCATTGCTGCGGTCCGATCTCGTCAATCAGCGCATGACTGATGCCGGACAAATCCAGATCCCGCCCGCGTGTCAGCCCTTTGAATTCATCGAACAACTGTGAAGGCTGATCGAACCCGAACAGGCTCGATTCACCGGGGCGCAGACGTTTCTCCAGCCGTTGTGCGAAATCTACCGTGATGGCCCAATCCGCCCGTGCCTCGCCGGGTGGGAGAATGGCTTTGCGCACGTGAGAAATGCGCCGCTCGGAATTGGTGACAGAGCCTTCCTTCTCGCCCCAACTGGCGGCGGGCAGCAGCAGGTCGGCGAACGCAGCAGTTTCGGTGGTGCGAAAGGCTTCTTGCAGAACCACAAACGGGCAAGCCTCCAGCGCTGCCCGCACCGAATGTTGATCAGGCATCGATTGCGCAGGGTTGGTGCAGGCAATCCACAGCGCCTTGATCTTGCCGCTGCGCACCTGATCGAACAGTTCGATGGCGCTGAGACCGGTGCTTTCCGGCAACCGGTCAACGCCCCAATAAGCCGCCACTTCGGCGCGATGTTCAGGGTTGGCGGCCTCGCGGTGGCCGGGTAACAGATTGGACAGGCTGCCGGTTTCACGACCACCCATGGCATTCGGCTGACCGGTCAGGGAGAAAGGTCCTGCACCCGGACGGCCGATTTGCCCGGTGGCCAGATGCAGATTGATCAGCGCGCTGTTCTTCGCGCTGCCGGCGGTGGACTGGTTCAGGCCCATGCACCACAGCGACAGAAAACTCGGCGCGGTGCCGACCCATTCGGCGCACTGCTGCAGTTGCTCGACACTGATCCCGCACAGCTGGGAAACCATCTGCGGAGTGTAATCGCGTACCAGGTTTTTCAGTTCGGCGAGCCCATCGGTGTGTGCCTGGATGAATTCGCGGTCGACCCAGTCTTCCCACAACAGCAGGTGCAAAATCCCATGGAACAAGGCGACATCAGTGCCCGGCAGAATCGCCAGATGCAGATCCGCCAGATCGCAGGTATCGGTACGGCGCGGATCGATGACGATGACTTTCATCTGTGGACGGCGGGTTTTTGCTTCCTCCAGCCGACGAAACAGCACCGGGTGAGCGTAGGCCATGTTGCTGCCGACAATCATCACGCAATCACTGAGTTCCAGATCTTCATAGCTGCAGGGCGGTGCATCGGCGCCGAGGCTGCGTTTGTAGCCGACCACCGCTGAAGACATGCACAGCCGTGAATTGCTGTCGATGTTGTTGGTGCCGACCAGCGCCCGCGCCAGTTTGTTGAAGGCGTAGTAATCCTCGGTCAGCAACTGCCCGGAAATGTAGAACGCCACGCTGTCCGGGCCATGTTCGGCGATGGTGTCAGCAAACACATTGGCGGCGTGCTCCAGCGCGGTAGTCCAATCGGTGCGGCTGCGCGCCAGCCCCTTGCCCAGACGCAGTTCCGGATACAGCGCGCGGGCTGCAAGATCACCGGTCAGGTGCAAGGTCGAGCCTTTGCTGCACAGTTTGCCGAAGTTGGCCGGGTGCGCCGGATCGCCGCTGACATCGGAGATCCGCTCGCCGTCATGCTCGATCAGCACGCCGCAGCCGACGCCGCAGTAGCAACAGGTCGAGGCGGTCGTCTGGCGGTTCATCAGATGGCTTCCCGCAAGGCCAACTGCACCCGACCGTTCTCAACCCGCGCCGGGTGGTGGTGCGCGCAACCGACGTCCGGTGCCTGGGCTTCGCCCGATTGCAAGTCGATCTGCCAGTTGTGCAGCGGGCAGGCCACACGTTTGCCGTAGATCAGACCTTGGGAGAGCGGGCCGCCCTTGTGCGGGCAGCGGTCATCGAGGGCGAAAACCTCATCGTCGCTCGTACGAAAAATCGCAATGTCACCTTTCGGCCCGGCGATGATCCGCGAGCCGAGGGCATTGATCTCTTCCAGGGCACAGATATCCAGCCAGTTCATGCCGGCACCTCCAGGTTTTTTACGGGGATCACGTCGAATTCTTTCTTTAATTGCGGCTGCGCCAGACGCTCTTTCCACGGGTCTTGTTCGAACGACAAAGAGAATTGCAGGCGCTCGTTCAGGGCCTTGCGGCGTTCGGGGTCTTCGAGCACGGCTTTCTTGATGTGCTCCATGCCGACCCGTTGCAGGTAGTGCACGGTGCGTTCGAGGTAGAAGGCTTCTTCGCGATAGAGCTGCAGGAAAGCGCCGTTGTATTCGCGCACTTCTTCGGCGGTTTTCAGCTTGACGAAGAACTCGGCGACCTCGGTCTTGATCCCGCCGTTGCCACCGATGTACATCTCCCAGCCGGAGTCGACGCCGATGATTCCTACGTCCTTGATTCCCGCTTCCGAACAGTTGCGCGGGCATCCGGAGACCGCGAGTTTCACTTTGTGCGGCGACCACATGTTGAACAGGTCGTGCTCAAGCTCGATGCCCAGTTGCGTCGAGTTCTGTGTGCCGAAGCGACAGAACTCGCTGCCGACGCAGGTTTTTACGGTGCGGATGGATTTGCCGTAGGCGTGACCGGACGGCATGTCGAGGTCTTTCCACACACCGGGCAGGTCCTGTTTCTTGATCCCCAGCAAGTCGATGCGCTGGCCGCCGGTGACCTTGACCATCGGCACCTGATATTTGTCCGCCACGTCGGCGATCCGCCGCAATTCCGACGGGTTGGTCACGCCGCCCCACATCCGTGGCACCACTGAATAAGTGCCGTCCTTCTGAATATTGGCGTGGGCGCGTTCGTTGATCAGGCGCGATTGCGGATCGTCCCTGGCTTCGCCGGGCCAGGTGGAAATCAGGTAGTAGTTGAGGGCCGGGCGGCAGGTGGCGCAGCCGTTCGGGGTGCGCCAGTTGAGGTAGCTCATGGTGTCGGCGATGGTCAGCAGATGCTGCTCGCGGACGGCCTGGCGGATCTGGCCGTGGTTGAGGTCGCTGCAGCCACAGATGGCTTTTTCGCTTTTCGGTTTGACGTCCGCCGCGCCGCCGACGGTGTTGATCAGGATCTGCTCGACCAGACCGGCGCAGGAGCCGCATGAGCTGGCCGCCTTGGTGTGTTTCTTCACTTCATCGACGCTGAACAGGCCGTGTTCCTGAATCGCTTTGACGATGGTGCCTTTGCACACACCGTTGCACCCGCAGACTTCGGCGGTGTCGGCCATGCTCATGGCTTTGTCCTGACCCTGATGTCCTACATCGCCGAGTGCATGCTCCATAGAAGAAGAGCCGCCGAACATGAGGTGATCGCGGATCTGCCGAATGTCGTGATTCTCACGAATCTGTCGGAAATACCAACCGCCATCCGCCGTATCGCCGTACAGACAGGCGCCGACCAGCACGTCATCCTTGATCACCAGTTTTTTGTACACCCCGCCGATCGGGTCGGAGAGGGTGATGGTCTCGGTGCCTTCACCACCCATGAAGTCGCCAGCGGAAAACAGGTCGATGCCGGTGACTTTCAATTTGGTCGACGTCACCGATCCCTGATAGCGGGCGAAGCCGAGTTGAGCGAGGTGATTGGCGCAAACCTTGGCCTGTTCGAACAGTGGCGCGACCAGACCATAGGCAATGCCGCGATGACTGGCGCATTCGCCGATGGCGTAGATGCGCGGGTCGTAGGTTTGCAGTGTGTCGTTGACCAGAATCCCGCGATTGCACGGGATGCCAGCCTTTTCCGCCAGTTCGGTGTTGGGGCGAATGCCCGCGGCCATAACCACCAGATCGGCAGGAATGATGTCGCCGTTCTTGAATTGCACCGAGCCGACCCGACCATTGCCGGCGTCGTGCAGGGCCTGGGTCTGTTCGCACAGGCGAAAGTGTAAGCCACGGGATTCGAGGGCGGTTTGCAGAAGCTGGCCGCTAGTCTTGTCCAGTTGCCGCTCCAGCAGCCATTCGCCGATGTGCACGACGGTGACGTGCATGCCGCGCAGCATCAGACCGTTGGCGGCTTCGAGGCCGAGCAGGCCGCCGCCGATCACCACGGCGTGCTTGTGGGTTTTCGCCGTGTCGATCATCGCCTGGGTGTCGGCGATGTCGCGGTAGCCGATCACGCCGTGCAGGGTGTTGCCGGGGATCGGCAAGATGAACGGCGTCGAACCGGTGGCAATCAGCAGGCGATCGTATTCGGCCTCGGTGCCGTCCTCGGCGATCACCCGGCGTTTGACCCGGTCGATCTCCACTACTTTGCGGTTGAGCAGCAGTTTGATGCCGTTTTCCAGGTACCAGTCCAGATCGTTGAGGACGATCTCTTCGAAGGTCTGCTCGCCGGCCAGCACTGGCGACAGCAGGATGCGGTTGTAGTTGGTGTGCGGTTCGGCACCGAAGACCGTGATGTCGTACAGCTCGTTGCTCAGCTTGAGCAGTTCTTCGAGCGTGCGGACACCAGCCATGCCATTGCCGATCATCACCAGTTTGAGTTTTTTCATCAGGTTCTCCGGGGAGCTGCGGCTGGCCTCTTGTGGGCAGTCAGGCCTTGCTCGACAAATTTTGCGCAACAAAAAAAGGCGTCCCGCTAGTTGCCTAGCGAGGACGCCTTTGTCCTGGTCCCGTTCTCTCGGGAAGCGCAGCCTTCGTCGTTGAAGGTTGGGCTTTATGTGTGTGCTGAAGGAGTTAATGCAGTGGTTGTGCCAAGTGGGAGTAGTCCCGGTTTCATTGGGGGATTACCTGATTTTAAAGATGATTTTTTGCACCGAATCGATGCGGATTGCTCGTGAATGGTGCGACGCGGTTCAACGGTGAAACAACAAAAACAGCAGAACCAGATTTCCGAGCAATGCCACCAATGCCATCGTCCGCCAGACCTTCAGCGGCTCGCGTTCCAGCAACGGTCGGGGCCGCACACTCAGACTCCGACGCTCACCCTTTTCCAGCACCAGCAGCCATTCTTCCGCCGTTTCAAAACGTTGCTGCGGATCAGCAGCAATCCCTCGCTCCAGACTGTGCGCCAGCCAGTGCGGCACATCAGGCCGATAACGACCGGCGCTCACCGGCACGCCGAATCGTGGCCGCTGAAACGCTTCGATCTCGCCATAAGGGAAATGCCCCGTCAGCAGGAAGTACAGGGTCACACCGAGCGCATACAAATCCTGCTGTGCGCTTGGCGGCACACCGCCAAAACTTTCCGGCGCGAGGTAGCTCGGCGTTCCGGGCAGCGTCGCAGGCGCGTCCTCGGAGAGGCCGGGACAATACGCCAGACCAAAATCCAGCAGGCGCAATTCACCGTCATTGCCCAAGTGCAGGTTGTCCGGTTTGATGTCACGGTGAAAAATCTGCCGCCGGTGCAGCAGACCGACCGCGCGTAGCAGGCGCTCGGCGATTTCCTGCCACTGCGCTAAAGGCAATGGGCCGGATTGTTGAAACAATTGCGCCAGCGTCTGCCCTGAATATTCCCGCATCACGTAGTACAAATGCTGACGCTGCAGGCAGCCATGGATTTCAGGAAAGTGCCGCCCGGCCACGCGTTTGAGGAACCATTCCTCCGACAACAAGGCTTGGGCGGCTTGTGGATCCTCCTCCAGACGCGTCGGCAAGGTTTTCAGCAGCCATGTCTGGCCCTGACTGTCGACGACTCGATAAAGCAGCGATTGCTGACTCTGTGCCGCGACGCCTTGGATCTGCCAGCCTTCGAATGCCTGGCCGGGTTTCAATGGCGGCGGCAATGGCCATTGCTGCAAATGAATCAGGGCATCGCCAATGTTGGCCTCACCGAGCGCATCGACGCGCACCAGCAAAGCACTGGCATTGTCCTGGCTGCCAGCCCGATGCGCGGCATTCACCAAGGTGTCTGCTGCGCTGTCGAGACCCGGTTGATCACGCAGAATCGCCGCAATTGCAGTGTCCCCCAGCGTCGACCAGACGCCGTCGCTGAGCAGTACGAAACACTCGCCCTCGCGCAGTTCGCCGTCGAGAAAATCCAGCACCAGATGCTGATCCAGACCCAGCGCACGCTTGAGCACATGCTGCATGCCCTGTTGCTCCCAGACGTGGTCTTCGCTGATCCGCTGCAAGCTGTCGGCGTGCCAGCGATAAACCCGGCAATCACCCACATGGGCGAGGGTAAAACGCCGCCCGCGCATGACCAAGGCGCTCACCGTGGTGAGCAGCGGTTGGCCACCGCCATTGGCCTGCAGCCAGCGATTTTGTGCGATCAGCAGACGATCCAGCGCCTGCGCCACGCCCCAGGTTTCCGGGGTGGCGTAGTAGTCCAGCGCCAGGGCCTGCAGGGTCGACTGCGCAGCCAGTCCGCCGTCGGCACACTGGCTGACGCCGTCAGCGATGGCGAACAGACAACCCTTGCTCGCCGCCAGCGCCGGAGCCGGCGTGACCGAGCGCAAAGCGTCCTGATTCTCTGCGCGCGGCCCGGTGGCGCTGGCTTCGGCGAAACTCAGTTGCAGGGCCATCGGCGCCTCAGACTCGCGCCGCGGTCACCGCCGCCGACCCCCACGTGGTTCTCCAGCGACGCTTGACGCCGTGCAGGCCAAACCATGCCAGCACGCCAAGGCTGGCGAACAACCACAGCGCCAGTTGATAGCTGCCGGTGCTCTGTTTGATCGCGCCCATACCGGCGGCGAGGGCAAAACCGCCGATGCCGCCGGCCATGCCGATCAGTCCGGTCATCACGCCGATTTCCAGACGAAAACGCTGCGGTACCAGTTGGAAAACAGCGCCGTTGCCTGCCCCTAAACCGAGCATGGTGCAGACGAAAAGGGCGAGCGCGGCGTAGGAGCTTGGCAGGTTGAAACCGACGGCGGCGATGCAGATGGCGGCGACGGTGTACATCGCCAGCAACGTGCGGATGCCACCGAAGCGATCCGCCAGCGCACCGCCCAATGGTCGCATCAGGCTGCCGCCGAACACGCAGGCAGCGGTGTAGTAACCGGCGGTCACCGGGCTCAAGCCGTACTGATCGTTGAAATAGCCGGGCAGGGCGCTGGCCAGGCCAATGAAGCCGCCGAAGGTCACGCTGTAGAAAAACATGAACCACCAACTGTCGCGGTCGCCCAAGGCTTTGAAATAGTCGGCCATGGCTTTTGGTTTCGGCCGCGCGGGTGCGTTTTTCGCCAGCCAGGCAAACAACACCAGCGTCAGAATCAGCGGGATCAGGGCGAAACCGAATACATTGCTCCAGCCGAACGCAGCGGCGAGTACCGGCGCGAGCAGGGCGGCGAACACGGTACCGGAGTTGCCCGCACCGGCGATCCCCATGGCTTTGCCCTGATGCTGTGGCGGGTACCATTGCGACGCCAGCGGCAGGGCGACCGCGAATGACGCCCCGGCCATGCCGAGAAACAGGCCGAGCAGCAGGGCTTGTTCATAACTGTGGATACCGAGTTTCCAGGCACCGAACAGTGCACAGATGACAATAACCTGGCCGATCAGCCCGGCGGTTTTCGGCGACAGGCGATCCGCGAGCATGCCCATCACGAAACGCAATAGCGCACCGGCGAGGATCGGTGTGGCGACGACGAGACCACGTTGTTGGGTGGTCAGGTGCAGATCAGCGGCGATCTGCACGGCCAGCGGGCCGAGCAGATACCAGACCATGAAACTCAGGTCGAAATAGAGGAAAGCTGCGAACAGGGTCGGGGTGTGGCCGGATTTCCAGAAGCTTGAATTCATCGCGCACCTCAGCTGAAAAGAGTCTCGAAAGGAGTCGTGCAACAGCAGGTGGGGCGCCGCCACGGCCGCACCACCGGCCCCGGTCTGTGGGGCCAAAACGCAAAAACGCCGCTACCTGTTGCGCCGGTTGGGCGAACGGGTGAGCGACGTCTTTGTCGTGGGTGGGGCAACCGCCGTTGGTTACCTGTAGGGATTGCTTAGCGAGATTTGTGCCAAGTCAAAATCAAAAGCCCCTCACCCTAACCCTCTCCCGGAGGGAGAGGGGACTGATCGGGGTATATTCGAGAGATACGCCGACGTGAACGATCGGCTTTGAATCCATAATCGACCGGGTTTTTCAGGTCGATGTATGACGCAAGACACTGCGGTCGGTTCCCTCTCCCTCCGGGAGAGGGTTAGGGTGAGGGAGCTTTTGATTTTATGCCGCAAAAGCAGCGCAGGACTTCAGCCAAGCAACTCACTCATGGCAATGATCTGTTCGGCCACCTGGATCAGTTTCTGCTGCCTGCTCATCGCCTGGCGCCGCATCAGCGTGTACGCCTCTTCCTCGTTGCAGTCCTTCATCTTCATCAACAAGCCTTTGGCCAGCTCGATGCGCTTGCGCTCGGCCAGTTGTTGATCACGCGCCTGCAACTGCGCACGCAACGCCTGATCACTCTCGAAGCGCGCCATCGCCACGTCGAGAATCGGCTGCAAGCGCTGGGCGTGAATGCCTTCGACGATGTAGGCACTGACCCCGGACTTGATCGCCTGACGCATCACCCCCGGGTCATGCTCGTCGGTAAACATCACGATGGGCCGAGGCTGGTCGCGGCTGACCAGCACCACTTGTTCCATGACGTCGCGCCCCGGTGACTCGGTATCGATCAGGATCACGTCCGGGCGCACCGTTTCGACGCGCGCGGGCAGGTCGATGGTCAGGCCGGACTCGTCGATCACCTCGAAACCGGCTTCGGTCAATGCCGCTTTCAGGCGGCCGACTTTTTTCGCCGTGTCGTTGATCAGCAGAATGCGCAACATGTTCGCGATCTCCTGTCAGCGGCGAGCGAGCAGGGGAGCGTTGTCGCTCAGGGCATGCAGTTTGAAGCTGCGCGCATAACCGGCCGGATCGCTGCCGTCCCATACTTTGCCATCCAGTAACTGACTGCTGCGCATGTCCGTGCCCCACGCGGCAACGCCGACAGCGGTCGCGGCTTGGCGATAAACGTCCAGTTGCTGAACCTGACGGGCGACGGCGAGATAGTCCGGATCCTCGCGCAGCAAGCCCCAACGACGGAACTGGGTCATGAACCACATGCCGTCCGACAAGTAGGGCAAATTCACTTCGCCACTGCCGTGGAAGCGCAGGGCGTGCGGGTCTTGCCAGCGGTTGCCGAGGCCATCGGCGTAGTCACCGAGAAAACGCGGCTCGATGCATGAAACCGGCGCGTCCAGATATTCCGCAGCGCTGAGCAATTGGGCAGTGCTGCGGCGATTCTCCGGGCTGTCTTCGATGAAGCGACTGGCTTCGAGGATCGCCATCACCAGGGCGCGTGCGGTATTGGGGTATTGCTCGACAAATTCACGGGTGCAGCCAAGGACTTTTTCCGGATGATCGGGCCAGATGCTCTGGCTGGTGGCCAGGGTAAAGCCAAGATTGTGCTGCACCGCGCTGGCTGCCCACGGTTCGCCGACGCAAAAACCGTCGATACGCCCGGCTTGCAAGTGCGCGACCATTTGCGGCGGTGGCACCACCACGCTATCGACGTCCTGCAACGGGTGAATGCCCTGACTCGCCAGCCAGTAATAAAGCCACATGGCATGGGTGCCGGTGGGGAAAGTCTGCGCGAAGGTGAGTTTTGCGCGGCTTTGGTGCACGTGGCGATCCAGTGCTTCAGGACTGGTCACCCCGAGGTTTTGCAGACCGCGGGACAGATTCAGACTTTGGCCATTCTGGTTCAGGCCCATCAGCACCGCCATGTCGGTGGGCGCGACGCCGCCAATGCCCAGGTGCACGGCGTAGATCAGGCCGTAAAGGCTGTGGGCGGCATCGAGTTCGCCGCTGACCAGTTTGTCGCGCAGCCCTGCCCAAGAGGTTTGGCGCTTGAGATTGAGCGTCAAACCGTATGGCTGTGCGAAACCCTGTGTCGCCGCGACGACCACCGAGGCGCAATCGCTCAGCGCCATGAAGCCGAGGTTGATCGCAGTCTTTTCCGGGGCATCGCTGCCGTTGACCCAGGCCAGCGGCCCTGCCGTAGGTTCGTTCATCTAAAGCCACCTCGAAAAAAAACGCCGCCCCGGTCTTTGCGCAGGCAAAACCCGATGACGACGCCATTGTCCTTGCCCACCTGCCGCCATTGGCCTGCGAACTGATAGCGATGAGGGTGCAAGGCATATGCCACTCATGGGATTTGCGCGTGTGCCTCGCGTCACAAGTCGTTGCCCGGCTATAATCGCCGCCTCTTTTCGCCGCCTCGAGTCAAAGCCGCCCATGTACACCCTGGCCCGTCAGCTGTTGTTCAAACTCTCCCCGGAAACCTCCCACGATCTGTCGCTGGATCTGATCGGCGCGGGCGGACGTTTGGGCCTCAACGGCTTGCTGTGCAAGGCGCCGGCGAAGAAGCCGGTGACCGTCATGGGTCTGGAGTTTCCGAACCCGGTGGGCCTGGCAGCCGGTCTGGACAAGAACGGCGCGGCCATCGACGGCTTCGCGCAACTGGGTTTCGGTTTTGTCGAAATCGGCACCGTGACCCCGCGTCCGCAGCCGGGTAACCCGAAACCACGGATCTTCCGCCTGCCGGAAGCCGAGGCGATCATCAACCGCATGGGCTTCAACAACCTCGGCGTGGATAACCTGCTCGCGCGGGTGGCAGCGGCCAAGTACACCGGCGTGCTGGGCATCAACATCGGCAAGAACTTTGACACCCCGGTCGAGCGTGCGGTGGACGATTACCTGATCTGTCTGGACAAGGTCTACGCCCACGCCAGCTATGTGACGGTCAACGTCAGCTCGCCGAACACCCCGGGTCTGCGCAGCCTGCAATTCGGCGATTCGCTCAAGCAACTGCTGGCCGATCTGGCGACGCGCCGCGCCGAACTGGCGTTGCGTCACGGCAAACATGTGCCGTTGGCGATCAAGATCGCGCCGGACATGACCGATGAAGAGACTGCGCAGGTCGCTCAGGCGTTGATCGAAACCGGCATGGACGCGGTCATCGCGACCAACACGACCCTGAGCCGTGTCGGCGTTGAAGGCATGGAGCATGGCGACGAGGCGGGCGGTCTGTCGGGCGCGCCAGTGCGCGAGAAGAGCACGAACACAGTGAAAGTGCTGGCGGGTGAGCTGGGCGGGCGACTGCCGATCATCGCGGCGGGCGGCATTACTGAAGGCAAGCACGCGGCTGAAAAAATCCTCGCCGGTGCGAGTCTGGTGCAGATCTACTCTGGCTTCATCTATAAAGGTCCGGCGCTGATCCGCGAATCGGTAGACGCGATCGCCGCGCTGCGCTGAGGCTTGCCGAGGTCTTGTTGTGAGGGGCTTTGTGGCGAGGGGATTTATCCCCGTTCGGCTGCGCAGCAGTCGTGAAGTCATAACCTTCAATTGACCTGACACACCGAGGCGGATGGTTTTGGGGCTGCTTCGCTGCCCAACGGGGATGAATCCCCTCGCCACAGGATCCAGTGATTTCTGAAATCCAGTCATCACAATAATCTGCATGCTCCGGTATTTTCAGACATAAAAAAGGGCTCCTCGAAGGAGCCCCTGGGCCGCAGCCCGCCGTCCGGGAAGGACGTGCATGGTAAGTCGTTACAAATTCAGATTGTCGTGTCGGAATAAATGCCCTGTGTCAGCCGACGGCGTGAAGTTCGTTGAGTCTGTGGATTCCCGCAGTGCCGGTCATACCGTCCCAGTTGTCGCCGCGTCCTTCGCGCCAGCCGTTAATCCAGGCTTGGCGTACCGACGGTAGAGTAAATGGGCAAAGCTCACGGGATTTGCCACCAACGCCATATTGATATCCGCGCAAAAATGCTCTTTCCAACGGATCACGCTTAAGTCTTCTCATAGGGTGTTTCCCTCACTTGTTGACTGTTTGTGTCGCGTTGACCTCAACCGAGGTCTGGCAGAAAAACTCTGCCGTGGGGCGGCTCGCTGCCGGCGTGGCGAGCCAAGGTGTTGACGCCGTTGCGACGTCAACCTGTGTTCAGTTCTAACCAATGAGTCACAGCGATGGAATGATCGTTTTGTCATAAGGACGTAACGAAAAGCGTGCTAAGGCGATAAGTAACTGCGTATTTATTGAGTGTTTATTGAGCAAACCCCGGTATGATCGGCCCCGCGCTGAATGATGGGCTTAATTCTTTAGTGAGAATGACCCACGTTTAGGGTCAGGTACTATTCGACGAAGGGTCGCTTTAAGTCTTTTTGTTGCACCAACTATTTTCTCTGTCCTTGCATCTAAGCTCTTTTAACCCGAGCAGCGGGGATGGAATGGCACACCTTCGTGCCACGCGGGCGTTCTTTTAGAAAAGCGCCTGATTGAAAACCGGATCGGCAATGCGTTGCCGATTCACTAGCCAAAGGCTCTGGAAATACCATGTCCGACCGTTTCGAACTCTTCCTCACTTGCCCCAAAGGCCTTGAAGGCCTGCTCATCGAGGAAGCCGTCGGGCTTGGCCTTGAAGAAGCGCGCGAGCACACCTCCGCCGTGCGTGGCATGGCCACTATGGAAACCGCTTATCGCCTGTGCCTCTGGTCGCGTCTGGCCAACCGGGTATTGCTGGTGCTCAAGCGTTTCCCTATGAAGGACGCCGAAGACCTGTACCACGGCGTGCTCGACGTCGAGTGGCAGGATCACATGCTCAGCGATGGCACCCTGGCCGTCGAATTCAGTGGCCACGGCTCGGGCATCGACAACACTCACTTCGGCGCGCTGAAAGTCAAAGACGCCATCGTCGACAAACTGCGCACCCCGCAGGGCGACCGCCCAAGCATCGACAAGCTGAACCCTGATCTGCGTATTCATCTGCGCCTGGATCGCGGCGAAGCGATTCTCTCGCTCGACCTCTCCGGCCACAGCCTGCACCAGCGCGGCTATCGCCTGCAGCAGGGCGCGGCACCGTTGAAGGAAAATCTTGCGGCGGCAATCCTGATCCGTTCCGGCTGGCCGCGCATTGCCGCCGAAGGTGGCGCGCTGGCTGACCCGATGTGCGGTGTCGGTACGTTCCTCGTCGAGGCCGGCATGATCGCCGCCGACATGGCGCCTAACCTGCGTCGCGAGCAGTGGGGTTTCACGGCGTGGCTGGGCCACGTGCCGGCGCTGTGGAAAAAACTGCACGAAGAAGCTTCCCAGCGCGCCGCTGCCGGTCTGGCCAAGCCGCCGCTGTGGATTCGCGGTTACGAAGCCGACCCTCGTCTGATTCAGCCCGGTCGCAACAACGTTGAACGTGCCGGCCTGAGCGAGTGGATCAAGATCTACCAAGGTGAAGTGGCGACGTTCGAGCCGCGCCCGGATCAGAATCAGAAAGGTCTGGTGATCTGCAACCCGCCGTACGGCGAGCGTCTCGGTGACGAAGCCAGCCTGTTGTACCTCTACCAGAATCTCGGCGAGCGCCTGCGTCAGGCCTGCCTGAACTGGGAAGCGGCGGTGTTCACCGGCGCACCGGATCTGGGCAAGCGCATGGGTATTCGCAGCCACAAACAGTATTCGTTCTGGAACGGCGCGCTGCCGTGCAAGCTGCTGCTGATCAAGGTGCTGCCGGATCAGTTCGTCACCGGCGAGCGTCGTACCCCGGAGCAACGTCAGGCGGAACGTGAGCAAGCCGCTTACGATCAGACCCCGGACGAGCCGCAAGAGCGCAAGTTCAACAAGAACGGCAACCCGATCAAGCCGACGCCAGCCCCGGCGCCGGTAATCGAGCAGCCGCGCCTGAGCGAAGGCGGGCAGATGTTTGCCAATCGCCTGCAAAAGAACCTCAAGGCCATGGGCAAGTGGGTCAAGCGCGAAGGCATCGATTGCTACCGCGTCTACGACGCCGACATGCCTGAGTACGCGATGGCCATCGACCTGTATCACGACTGGGTGCATGTCCAGGAATACGCCGCGCCGAAGTCCATCGACCCGGAAAAAGCCTCGGCGCGCATGTTTGACGCACTGGCGGCGATTCCGCAGGCGTTGAACGTCGACAAGAGCCGTGTGGTGGTCAAGCGCCGCGAGCGGCAGAGCGGCACCAAGCAATACGAGCGTCAGGCCGCGCAGGGCAAGTTCAACGAAGTCAGCGAAGGTGGCGTGAAGCTGCTGGTCAACCTCACCGACTACCTCGACACCGGGCTGTTCCTCGACCACCGGCCGATGCGCATGCGCATTCAGAAAGAGGCCGCCGGCAAGCGTTTCCTCAATCTGTTCTGCTATACCGCGACTGCCAGCGTGCACGCGGCCAAGGGCGGCGCGCGTAGTACCACCAGCGTCGACCTGTCGAAAACCTACCTCGACTGGGCGCGCCGCAACCTGTCGCTGAACGGCTTCTCCGACAAGAACCGTCTGGAGCAGGGCGATGTGATGGCCTGGCTGGAAAGCAGCCGTGACGAGTACGACCTGATCTTCATCGACCCGCCGACCTTCTCCAACTCCAAGCGCATGGAAGGCATCTTCGACGTGCAGCGTGATCAGGTACAGTTGATCGACCTGGCCATGGCCCGCCTGGCACCGGGGGGCGTGCTGTACTTCTCCAACAACTTCCGCAAGTTCCAGTTGGAAGAAAACCTCGCCGAGCGTTACGCGGTCGAGGAGATCAGCGCGCAGACCATTGATCCGGATTTCGCCCGCAACACCAAGATTCACCGCGCCTGGAAAATCACGGCTCGTTGACACTTGCCCGGACTGGATCCACAGAGCCTTGATTTTTAAAGGCTCTTGGATCCAGTCAGTGCTAGCCAAATTAATGGCTAATAGCTATAACTCACTCATGGCCAATGGGGCTTCCCCGGAACACTGGCGTAGTGAGTTGCCCTTATGTCGTTGCACCCCGTGCGCCCAAAGATCCTGGGTTTCATCAGCGAAGAAGTCTCGGCCTGGCTGGTCGCGATGCTAGTATTGCTCGCCGGCGGGATTCTCACGGGGCTGCTCGCCTGGGCCACTTTCAATCAATTCGAGCAACAACTGCGTCAGCGCTTTCAACTGCTGGCCAACGAACGTTACAGCCGCATCGAAGAACGTTTTCAGGATCAGGAGCAACGTCTTGATGGCCTGCGACGGTTCTTCGCCAATTCCGAATCCGTGTCCCGCGCCGAATTCGACGGTTACACCCAACCCCTCTTGCTGCGTACCCAGGCCTATTCCTTTGCGATGCGGGTCAATGGTGCCGAGCGCGCCGCGTTCGAGCAGCACGTGCGTGACGAAGGCCTCGGCACGTTTACCATCCGTGAGCTGAATCCGCAGGGTGAGCTGCAACTGGCCGGTGTGCGCGACGAATACGTGCCGGTGCTGTTCAGCCAGACACAAAGTCGCCTGGGCTCGCCGCTGGGCTACGACTTGCTGGCCCAGCCGCTGCGCCGCGATACCCTGCAACGCGCCGAAAAGCTGGGCAGTCTGGCGGTGTCGCAGCCGATGCATCTGGTCAGCATCGAGCCGTCGTATGCGCGGGGCGTGCTGCTGGTGGCGCCGGTCAGCCGCGCCGGTGAGCGCAAGCCGTTCGGTTACGTGATGGCGGTGATCAGCATGCGTCAGTTGCTGGCCGACGGTTTGCCGGATGCGTTCCATGACTATCTGTCGGTGCGCATTCTCGATCTGTCGACCAATGACCAGCACGAAGTGTTGTTCGAATCGACCAATGAACCGGCCGCCAGCGATCTGTCGGCCACGCGTCTGGTGCGCATGGCCGATCACGACTATCAGGTAGACATCCTGCCGAGCGAGGCCTTTTTGCAAGCCAATCACTCGTCGGTCGGCAGCGTGATCATTCTGGGTGGCTTGCTCAGTTTGCTGCTCAGCGCCTTGCTGTATGTGCTGGTCAGTCAGCGTCAGCGCGCCTTGCGCATGGTTGAAGTGCGCACCCAGGAGTTGCACGCCCGCGAGCAGGAGTTGCGCGGCACCCATGGTCAGTTACGCGGCATCCTCAATGCCGCGACGCAGGTGGCAATCATCGCCACCGACTTGCGCGGGGTGATCAATACGTTCAACCCCGGCGCTGAGCAGATGCTCGGTTATCAAGGCGCCGACGTGATCGGCCACATGACCCTGGAAAACCTGCATTTACCCCGCGAGCTGGTTGCCCGGGCGACGCAATTGAGTGCGCGTTACGGCAAGACCATCCCGACCTGTCAGGCGATGCTGGTCGAGGGCGGCGAAGTCGGCGGCCACGAGGCGCGCGAATGGACGCTGGTGCGCAGCGACGGCAGCCATTTACCGGTGAACATGCTGGCCACGCCGGTTCTCGATGAGCAGGGCCTGTGGGTCGGGCACCTGGTGATCTGCATCGACATCACCGAACGCAAGCGGGTGCACGAAGTGCTGGCGGCGCGGGACGTCTTGCTGAAGAAGCTCAGCGCACACGTGCCCGGCGGCATCTATCAATTCAAGATGGAATTCGACGGGCGCTTCAGCGTGATCTACGCCAGCGACGGTATCCGCGAGATTTACGAGCTGGAGCCGGATGTGCTGCTGCTCAACGCCGAAGCGATCTTCACCCGCATCCATCCGCAGGACATCACCCGCGTGCGCACGTCGATCCGCGCCTCGGCGGACAACCTCAGCCCGTGGCGCGAGGAGTATCGCGTGCAATTGCCCGAGCGCGGCTTGCGCTGGGTGCGCGGCGAGGCGACCCCGGAGGAGCTGCCGGGTGGTGGCGTGCTGTGGCATGGCTACATTTCGGACATCTCCGATCTGAAGCGGGTCGAGGAAGAGTTGCGCGCACTGTCCGTGACCGATTCGCTGACCGGTATTCACAATCGCCGCTATTTCCAGGAGCGCCTGACCACCGAAATGGCCCGGGTCGAGCGCGGTGGCGGCGAACTGTCAGTGATCATGCTCGACATCGATCACTTCAAACGCATCAACGACCAGTACGGCCATGCCGTGGGCGACCGCGTGCTGCAAGCGGTGTGCGAGCGCATTGGTCATCGCCTGCGGCGTACGGATGTGTTCTGTCGGTTGGGCGGCGAGGAGTTCATGGTGCTGTGCCCGGACATCGACGGCGAACACGCCTACATGCTGGCGGTGGAATTGTGGCAGGGCTTGCGCAGCGCGCCGGTGGATGTAGTCGGCGTGGTCACCGCGAGTTTCGGCATCGCCAGTTGGCGGCCGGGGGAGGGCGCTGATTCGCTGCTGCTACGCGCGGATTCGGGGGTTTATGCGGCGAAGCAGAGCGGACGGGATCGGGTTGAGCAGATGAGCTAAGCCGTGACGCCAAGCTTTGTGGGGGCGGGCTTGCTCGCGAAAGCGTTGGTTCAGTCAATATTTCGGTGACTGACACTCCGCCTTCGCGAGCAAGCCCGCTCCCACATTTGGATCTGTGGTGGTTACAGGACCGAAGCCGTCTGCGGCGTCCGTGGCTGCTTGTAGAGATCCAGCAGCAACTGATCGAGCACCGACGACGCGCCAAACGGTGCTTTGTCGTTGAGGATCGCCACCACCGCCCAGGTGTTGCCATTGACGTCGCGGCTGAAGCCGGCAATCGCGCGCACGGTGTTCAGGGTGCCGGTCTTGACGTGGGCTTCGCCGCGCACCGCCGTGGTCTTCAGGCGTTTGCGCATGGTGCCGTCGGTGCCGGCAATCGGCAGCGAGCTGATGTATTCGGCGGCGTACGGACTGTGCCAGGCGGCTTGCAGCATGGCCGCCATCTCGCGGGCGCTGACCCGTTCGGCGCGGGAGAGGCCAGAGCCGTTCTCCATCACCAGGTGCGGGGCGGTAATGCCTTTCTTCGCCAGCCACTGACGCACCACGCGTTGCCCGGCCTTGGCGTCGTCGCCGTCAGCCTCGTTGCGGAACTTCTGCCCAAGGCTGAGGAACAGTTGCTGAGCCATGGTGTTGTTACTGTATTTGTTGATGTCGCGGATGATTTCCGCCAGATCCGGCGAGTAGGCGCGAGCGAGCAGTTTGGCGTTGCCCGGGGTCGACGCGAGGCGATCCTTGCCCTGAATGCTGCCACCCAGTTCTTTCCAGATCGCGCGAACGGCGCCGGCGGTGTAGGTCGCGTGGTCGAGCAGCGACAGGTAAGTCTGCGAGCTGCAACCTTCGCCCAACTGGCCGGCGACGGTCACGGTCACGCTGCCATCGGCCTGCGGCACCGGGTTGTAGCGTACGCCGCCGGTGCACTGCTTGGAGGGCAGGGCTTTAACGGTGTTTTCGATGCGGATGCTGGCAATCGGCGGTTCCACCGAGATCAACACCCGGCCACCGTCATTGCGCGCCACAAAACGCAGAGCCTTGAGATTGACCAGCAGGGCGTCGGGTTTGACCAGGAACGGCTTGTTCTCGTCATTGCCGTCATCGTTGAATTCCGGCAATTGCGGTTGCACGAAGAAATTGCGGTCAAGGATCAGGTCGCCAGTGACCTGAGTGACGCCGTTGGCGCGCAGGTCACGCATCAGTAGCCAGAGTTTTTCCATGTTCAGCTTCGGATCGCCGCCACCCTTGAGGTAGAGGTTGCCGTTGAGGATGCCGCCGTTCAGGTCGCCATCGGTGTAGAACTCGGTCTTCCACTGATGATTGGGGCCGAGCATTTCCAGCGCCGCGTAGGTGGTGACCAGCTTCATGGTCGAGGCCGGGTTGACCGACACGTCGGCGTTATACACGGTCGGCGTGCCCGGGCCGTCGAGCGGCACCATCACCAGCGACAGGGCAGTGGGCTGCAGCTTGCTGGCCTTCAGGGCTTTTTCGACGTTGGGGGTCAGGGACGTATTGATGGGGGCAGCAGAAACAGGCAGGGCCAGAGGCAGAAGAAGGCCGGCGAGAAACAGTGGACGCAACGATTTGATCATAAGAAATAAAACCCTACAGCCGAGGGGGAAAAAGGCGAGGACATGGATGAAAAAGTCCTCAGTGGTCACGAAAGTGTCGGCATTATGCCCCAAGGTGTAACAGCTTGTGCCTTTCGCAAGGGTGCCAATTCGTTATTTTTTTACGGGCGGTCGCACGCTCGTCCCGGATAGGCGGGCAATCGCCGCCTTAAACTGGTAAAGTGCCGGCCGTTATTACTTAAGAGGATTGTTCCAATGGCGACTAACCGTTCCCAGCGTCTGCGCAAAAAACTGTGCGTCGATGAATTTCAAGAGCTGGGTTTCGAACTGAACCTGGGCTTCAAAGAAGACCTGTCCGAAGAAGCCATTGACGCTTTCCTCGAAGCATTCATCAAAGAAGCCATGGAAGCCAATGGTCTGGGCTATGTCGGCGGCGACGACTTCGGTCTGGTTTGCCTGCAGAAGCGTGGCTCGGTTTCCGAAGAGCAGCGCGCTGCCGTTGAAGCCTGGCTGAAAACCCGCTCCGAGCTGACCAGCACTGAAATCAGCCCGCTGCTGGACGTTTGGTATCCGGAAAAGCCGATCAACGCGGCTAAGTGATACTGAAAAAAACGGCGACCTGAGGGTCGCCGTTTTTTTATGTCCGGATTTTGCCTTGATCAGGCTTTGCGCCAATTCAGAATCAGCAACGTCAACACGCCTGCGACAATTCCCCAGAACGCCGAACCGATGGAAAACAGCGTCAGCCCCGACGCCGTGACCATGAAGGTGATCAGCGCCGCTTCGCGCTCCTTCACCTCGGTCATGGCAATGCTCAGGCCGTTGATGATCGAGCCGAACAGCGCCAATGCGGCAATCGACAGCACCAGTTCTTTCGGTAGCGCGGCAAACAATGCGGCCAACGTTGCGCCGAACACCCCGGCAATCCCGTAGAAAATCCCGCACCACACCGCGGCGGTGTAGCGCTTGTTGCGGTCTTCATGGGCGTGTGGCCCGGTGCAGATTGCCGCGCTGATCGCTGCCAGGTTGATGCCGTGAGAACCAAACGGCGCCAGCAGCAGCGAGGCGATGCCAGTAGTGGTAATCAGCGGCGAGGCGGGGACGTTGTAACCGTCGGCGCGCAGCACGGCGATGCCGGGCATGTTCTGCGAGGTCATCGCTACGACGAACAACGGAATGCCGATGCTGATGGTTGCCGCCAGTGAGAAGTGCGGCGTCGTCCAAATCGGCGTGGCCACTTCCAGATGAAAACCGCTGAAGTCCAGCAATCCCATGAAGCCCGACAGTGCCGTGCCGATCAGCAGCGCGGCGAGCACGGCATAACGCGGCGACAGGCGCTTGACCACTAAATAGGTGAAGAACATCCCCAGCACCAGCCCGGTGCGGTGCTGCGCGGCGACGAAGATCTCGCTGCCGATCTTGAACAGAATCCCCGCCAGCAAGGCCGCCGCCAGCGATGCCGGGATTTTCTTCACTAACCTTTCGAAACTGCCGGTCAGTCCGCAAATGGTCACCAGTACGGCGCAGGTGATGTAGGCGCCGATGGCCTCGCCATAACTGACGCCACCCAGGCTGGTGATCAATAGCGCCGCGCCCGGGGTCGACCAGGCGATAGTGATCGGCGTGCGATAACGCAGCGACAGGCCAATCGAGCACACCGCCATGCCGATGGAGATTGCCCAGATCCACGAAGAAATCTGCCCGCTGCTCAGGCCCGCTGCCTGCCCGGCCTGAAACATCAGCACCAGCGAGCTGGTGTAGCCGGTCATCATCGCAATGAACCCGGCGACGATGGCCGAGGGCGAGGTGTCGGAGAAGGGGCGCAGTTGCGTGTGGGTGGCGTCGTTCATGACGGCGGTGTTCCTTATACCAATGAAGATGTCCCCTTTGACGCAAACCCTACAGGGATTGTGCGCTGAAGGCGGATTCTGCGAACAAGCCTAAACTCAATCGTAACGGATCGTTGCAATACAGCCGAAGTGACAAACAGCCGTACAGTCGTGTTGCCACCGTCCATTGTGTACAATCGCGCTGTTTTTTACGCGATACTTGCCAGCGACCTACTGTGCCGTATTACAGTCACGGTCTATTCGCCGCAGTTCTCCCGACTCGAGTGCCCATGAACGAACAGTTGCAACCCCTCAAGAAACAACCGCGAGCAGGCAAAGCCGGCCGCAGCGGAACCCAGGACGATATTGTCTACGCGCATATCTTCGAGGCCATCCTCGAACAGCGTCTGGCGCCCGGCACCAAGTTGAGCGAAGAAGCGCTGGGGGAAATCTTTGGGGTCAGCCGCACCATCATTCGCCGCGCGCTCTCGCGTCTGGCCCATGAAGGCGTCGTGCTGTTGCGGCCGAACCGTGGCGCCGTGGTTGCCAGCCCGAGTGTCGAAGAGGCGCGTCAGGTGTTTCTCGCGCGTCGTCTGGTCGAGCGCGCGATCACTGAACTGGCGGTGCAGCACGCCACCGCCGAGCAGATCGCCGAACTGCGCCAGATGGTCAACGACGAACGCGACAGCTTCTCCCGCGGCGATCGCGGTGCCGGTATCCGCCTGTCGGGCGAATTCCACCTGAAACTGGCCGAAGCCGCGATGAACGCGCCGTTGATCAGCTTCCAGCGCAGCCTCGTTTCGCAGACGTCGCTGATCATCGCCCAGTATGAAAGCGGCAACCGCTCGCACTGCTCTTACGACGAGCACACCCAATTGATCGACGCGATTGAAAAGCGTGACGGTGAGTTGGCGGTGAACCTGATGATGCATCACATGGATCACATCGACAGCAAGCTCAACCTCGATGAGGAAGGCGCGTCGGATGATCTGCATGCGGTGTTCTCGCATCTGTTGCAGACCAAGAAGCCAGGGCGTCCGAGCGCCAAGCTCTGAGGCGAATCGACAGGCAATAAAAATCCCCCGGACTGCAAAGTACCGGGGGATTTTTTTGTCCGTCTGATCTTGATCGTCCGATCGTTCCCACGCTCTGCGTGGTAACGCCTCTGGGGACGCTCCGCGTCCAGTGACGCGGAGCGTCACGGGCTGCATTCCCACGCAGAGCGTGGGAATGATCAGCGCGGGGGCGAGCAGTGTCGGAGAGTTAGCGCTGGTGTACCAGCGCGCCTGCCGCATAGGTCTGAGCCACAGTGCGGTCATCGCCCAGCGTCATCAACACGAACAACGTCTCGGCGATGTTGTTGGCCTGCTTCAAGCGGTAGCTCAGCAGCGGTGTCGCGTTGTAGTCCAGCACCAGGAAGTCGGCGTCGGAACCCGGTTGCAGGTTGCCGATCCTGTCTTCCAGACGCAGCGCCCGTGCACCGCCGAGAGTGGCGAGGTACAGCGACTTGAACGGGCTCAGGCGCGCACCTTGCAATTGCATCACTTTGTACGCTTCGTTCAGCGTCTGCAGCAGCGAGAAACTGGTGCCGCCGCCCACGTCGGTGCCCAGGCCCACGTTCAGCTTGTGCTTCTCGGCCATCGGCAGGTTGAACAGACCGCTGCCGAGGAAGAAGTTCGACGTCGGGCAGAACGAGATCGCCGAACCGGTTTCCGCCAGACGCGCGCACTCGTCGTCGCACAGGTGCACGCCGTGGGCAAACACCGAACGCTCGCCGAGCAATTGGTAGTGGTCGTAAACGTCAAGATAGCCCTTGCGCTCCGGGAACAGCTCCTTGACCCACTCGATTTCCTTGAGGTTCTCGCTGATGTGGGTCTGCATGTACAGATCCGGGTATTCCGTCAGCAATTGCCCGGCGAGGGTCAGTTGTTCCGGGGTGCTGGTCGGCGCGAAACGCGGAGTGACCGCATAGTGCAGGCGGCCCTTGCCGTGCCAGCGCTCGATCAGTGCCTTGCTCTCGACGTAGCTGGATTCGGCGGTGTCGGTCAGGTAGTCCGGCGCGTTGCGGTCCATCATCACCTTGCCGGCGATCATGCGCAGATCAAGCTTTTCAGCCGCTTCGAAGAACGAGTTCACCGACTGCGGGTGCACGCTGCCGAACACCAGTGCGGTGGTGGTGCCATTGCGCAGCAGTTCCTTGATGAAAATATCGGCGACTTCATCGGCGTGCTGTTTGTCGCCGAACTGGCTTTCGCACGGGAAGGTGTAGGTGTTCAGCCAGTCGAGCAATTGCTCGCCGTAGGCGCCGACCATGCCGGTTTGCGGCAGGTGAATGTGGGTGTCGATGAAGCCCGGGGTGATCAGCGCATCCTGGTAATGCTCGATTTCGATGTCCGCCGGCAGTGTCGGCAGCAGTTCACTGGCGTGGCCGAGGGCGCTGATCTTGCCGTCATCGACCACCAGCAGGCCGTCCTCGAAATATTCGTAGGAGGCTTCGATCCCGACTTCGGCGGGGTCGGCGATGCTGTGCAGGATGGCGGCGCGGTAGGCTTTACGAGTCAGAGGCATGAGGGTTCTCTAATCAGTTTGAGGCTTTGAGTTTGGCGGCCTGACTGCGCCGCGAAACCGGCAGCAGTTTGGCAATCGGTTCGGCGCTGGCGGTCTGCTGGCCGAAATTGGCGTTATAAGTGGCGATGATTTCGCCGGCGATGGAGATGGCGATTTCCACGGGCAACTTGCCTTTGACTTCGCCGATGCCCATCGGGCAGCGCATGCGTTGCACGACACTGGCGTCGAAGCCACGGTCACGCAAGCGGTGTTCGAACTTGGCTCGTTTGGTTTTCGAGCCGATCAGGCCGAACCAGGTGAAATCGTTGCGCTTGAGGATCGCGGCAGTGAGTTCCAGATCGAGCTGATGGTTGTGGGTCATGACGATGCAGTAGCTGCCGGCGGGCAGGTCATCGATTTCATCCACAGGCTCTTCGGCGACGATTTTACGCACGCCATGGGGAATCTGTTCGGGGAATTCGGCATCGCGCGAATCGATCCAGCGCACCCGGCAGGGCAGGCTGGCGAGCAGCGGCACCAAGGCGCGGCCGACGTGCCCGGCACCGAAGACGGCGATCTGCGCCTGCACCTGGCCCATCGGTTCAAACAGCAACACGGTGGCGCCGCCGCAACATTGGCCCAGACTGGCGCCGAGGCTGAAGCGTTCCAGATGCGTATCCTGCTTGCCGCTGGCGAGCATGTCGCGAGCGATCTGCATGGCTTTGTATTCCAGATGCCCGCCACCGATGGTGTCGAAGCTCTGATTGGCGCTGATGACCATCTTCGAACCGGCATTGCGTGGCGTCGAGCCGAGTTCTTCGATGATCGTCACCAGAACGCAGGGTTCGCCCTGGTTCTGCAGGTCGGCGAGGGCGTCGATCCAGTTGTACATATCTCACCTCTCAGATCGTTCCCATGCTCTGCGTGGGAATGCATCACTGGACGCTCCGCGTCCGCTGTTCAGGATGCGACGCAGAGCGTCGCGGGCTGCATTCCCACGCAGAGCGTGGGAACGATCATCAAACAACCTCGGTTTCAGTTTCGACGGCCTTCACCGCCTTGAGCTGGCGCATCTGCTCACAGCCCCACAACACCCGCTCCGGCGTCGCCGGCGCATCGATCTGCGGTTGGTGCCTGTAGTCACCGAGGCTCGCCACCGCATCCTTGATCGCACACCACGCGGCAATCCCGAGCATGAACGGCGGCTCACCGACAGCCTTGGAGTGGAACACCGTGTCTTCCGGGTTCTTGCGGTTTTCCACCAGTTTCACCCGCAGGTCGAGCGGCATGTCCGCCACGGCCGGGATCTTGTAGCTGGCCGGGCCGTTGGTCATCAGCTTGCCTTTGTTGTTCCAGACCAGCTCTTCCATGGTCAGCCAGCCCATGCCCTGGACGAAACCGCCCTCGACCTGACCGATATCGATGGAAGGGTTCAGCGAGGCGCCGACGTCGTGAAGGATGTCGGTACGAAGCATCTTGTACTCGCCGGTCAGGGTGTCGACGATCACTTCGCAGCACGCCGCGCCGAAGGCGAAGTAGTAGAACGGACGGCCACGGGCCTGGCTGCGGTCGTAGTAGATTTTCGGGGTCTTGTAGAACCCGGTGCTCGACAGCGATACCTGATTGAAATACGCCTGCTGGATCAGCGCTTCAAAGGTCAGGATGTGGTCGCGAACGCGCACATGACCGTTGTGGAATTCGACGTCTTCTTCGCTGACCTTGTACTGCCGTGCGGCGAATTCGACCAGGCGTTTCTTGATGGTCTCCGCAGCGTTCTGCGCCGCTTTACCGTTCAAGTCAGCACCGCTCGATGCAGCGGTCGGCGAGGTATTGGGCACCTTGTCGGTGTTGGTCGCGGTGATCTGCACGCGGTCGATTTCGACCTGGAACACTTCGGCCACAACCTGCGCGACTTTGGTGTTCAGACCCTGACCCATTTCCGTGCCGCCGTGGTTCAGGTGAATACTGCCGTCGGTGTAGATGTGGATCAGCGCGCCGGCCTGGTTCAAGAAACTCGCGGTGAAGGAAATGCCGAATTTCACCGGGGTCAGCGCCAGACCTTTTTTCAGGATCGGGCTGTTGGCGTTGTAGCGGCGGATCGCTTCGCGGCGCTCGGCGTACTGGCTGCTTTCTTCAAGTTCCGCGGTCATCTCTTCGAGCATGTTGTGCTCGACAGTCTGGTAGTAGTGGGTGACGTTGCGCTCGGTCTTGCCGTAGTAGTTGGCCTTGCGCACGGCCAGCGGATCGAGGTTGAGATGACGGGCAATCGCGTCCATCACTTCTTCAATCGCGACCATGCCTTGCGGGCCACCGAAACCACGGTAAGCGGTGTTCGACGCGGTGTTGGTCTTGCAGCGGTGACCGTGAATGGTCGCATCGCCCAGGTAGTACGAGTTGTCCGAGTGGAACATAGCGCGGTCAACGATCGACGCGGACAAGTCAGGCGAGCAGCCGCAGTTGCCGGCCAGATCCATGTTGATCCCGTGCAGGCGTCCGGTGCTGTCGAAACCGACGTCGTATTCGACGTAGAACGGGTGGCGCTTGCCGGTCATCAGCATGTCTTCGACGCGCGGCAGGCGCATCTTGGTCGGCTGGCCGGTGAGGTGCGCAACCACTGCGCACAGGCACGCCGGGCTGGCGGCCTGGGTTTCCTTGCCGCCGAAACCACCGCCCATGCGACGCATGTCGACGACGATTTTGTTCATCGACACGTCGAGCACTTCGGCGACCAGTTTCTGCACTTCGGTCGGGTTCTGCGTCGAGCAGTAAACGATCATGCCGCCGTCTTCGGTCGGCATCACCGAGGAGATTTGCGTCTCCAGATAAAAGTGCTCCTGACCGCCGATGTGCAGCGTGCCTTGAATACGGTGTTCAGCGGTGGCCAGCGCCGAGACCGAATCGCCGCGCTGATGGGTGTGGCTGTCGAGCACGAAATGGCGTTTGCGCAGCGCTTCGACTACATCGAGCACTGGCTCGAGATCTTCGTATTCGATGATCGCGGCCATGGCGGCCTTGCGTGCGGTTTCCAGGTCTTTCGCGGCAACGGCCAGCACCGGCTGACCGACGAACTGCACGTCGTCGATGGCCAGCAACGGGTCGCCGGGCATCAACGGGCCGATGTCTTTCAGGCCCGGAACGTCTTCGTGGGTGATTGCAATGCGCACGCCTTCGAAGGCGTAGCACGGCGAAGTGTCGATGCTGATGATTTTCGCGTGGGCGCGGTCCGACATGCGTGCATACAGGTGCAACTGGTTCGGAAATTCCAGGCGATCATCGATGTACTGCGCTTCACCGGACACGTGCTTGGCGGCGCTGTCGTGCTTGACGCTGCGGCCGACACCGGAGGTCAGATCCTTGGCGAACAATTCAGCCAGTTCAGCCTGAGTTTTCTCTACGCCGTGATGATTAGACATAAGCGGTCACCCGAGTCTCGATGTGCGGTGTTTGCAGTTCGATGAAGTATTTGCGCAGCAGGTTCTGCGCGCTGAGCAGGCGATATTCCTTGCTAGCGCGGAAGTCCGAGAGCGGCGTGAAATCTTCGGCCAGCGCAGCGCAGGCACGCTCGATCACGGCGTTGTTGAACGGTTGGCCGATCAGTGCGGCTTCGCAATGTGCCGCGCGTTTCGGAATCGCCGCCATGCCGCCAAAGGCCATGCGGGCGTCGGTGATCATGCAGTTTTCAATGCGCAGGTTGAACGCGGCGCAGACGGCGGAAATATCATCGTCCAGACGCTTGGATACTTTGTAGGCGCGGAAGCGCTGCTCGGCGCTGGCACGCGGCACGATAATCTTCTCGATGAACTCGCTTTCCTGACGGGCAGTCACCTTGTAATCGATGAAGTAGTCATCGAGGTTCAGCGTGCGCCGGGTTTCGCCCTTGCACAGCACGACTTGCGCGCCGAGGGCGATCAGCAGCGGTGGCGAGTCACCGATCGGCGAGGCGTTGCCGATATTGCCGCCGAGGGTGCCCTGGTTGCGGATCTGCAGGGAAGCAAACCGGTGCAGCAGTTCACCGAAGTCCGGGTACTCGGCGTTCAGTGCTTCGTAGCAGTCGGAGAGGGGGGTGGCGGCGCCGATTTCGATGCGGTCATCGAAGGTTTCGATGCGCTTCATTTCAGCGACGTTGCCGACGTAGATCATCACCGGCAGGGTGCGGTGGAACTGAGTGACTTCCAACGCCAGATCGGTGCCGCCCGCGAGCAGGCGTGCTTGTGGATAAGCGTCATATAGATCGGCCAGATCAGCGACGGTCAGCGGCACCAGGCAGCGCTTGTCGCCACTATTGAGTTCGCCGATATCGGTGGGGGCGATGGCTTTCAGGCGAGCGATGGTGTCGGCTTCGCGAGCGTCGAATTGATCCGGTTGCTTGGCGCAGCAGGATTGTTCGGCGGCAGCCAGAATCGGCCGGTAGCCGGTGCAGCGGCAGAGGTTGCCGGCCAGCGCTTCGTGAGCCTTGGCATGATCCGGTGCATCGCTGTTCTTTTGCAGGGCGAACAGCGACATGACGAAGCCGGGGGTGCAGAAACCGCACTGCGAGCCATGACACTCGACCATGGCTTTCTGCACGCTGTGCAGTTCGCCCTTGTGCTTGAGGTCTTCGACGCTGATCAGTTGTTTGCCATGCAGCGACGAAACGAACGTCAGGCACGAATTGAGGCTGCGATAACGAATGTGTTCGCGACCGCCGTCATCCGTTTGCAACTCGCCGACCACCACGGTGCAGGCGCCGCAGTCGCCGCTGGCGCAACCTTCTTTGGTGCCGGACTTACCGACGTGTTCACGCAGGTAATTGAGCACAGTCAGATTCGGGTCCAGGGCGTGCTCGCTACGGAGTTCCTGGTTAAGTAAAAACTGGATCACGGAAGGCCTCGCAGACTCATTATTGTTGTTAACCGACGTGAACCGAATTTAGCAGGTCTGACTTTTCGGTCAATGGTTTTCTGACTTAAAGGTCAGGAAAATGCGTTTCGTCGATCGACAACGTGTCTATTCAGTATTGACCCTCATCGGTCACCCCGCTTTTTTGCGGGATTCGTGCCAAAAACCGCTGAGTGGGCACTCCGCCATGACCGCGCATTTGCGCTACACTGCGCCGCTTGTGCAGATCGAAGAGTTTGAAGGACAACCATGACGTTCAAGGCGCCGGACAGCCTCGCCGAGCAAATCGCTCACCACCTCGCCGAACGCATCATTCGTGGCGAAATGAAGCCGGGAGAGCGCATTCAGGAACAGAAGGTCACGCTGGCACTCAATGTCAGCCGCGGATCGGTCCGCGAAGCCTTGCTGATCCTCGAGCGCCGCCACCTGATCGCGATCCTGCCTCGCCGTGGCGCACACGTCACCGAGCTGACGGCGCACAAGGTGCAGAGCCTGTGCACGCTGATGAGCGAGCTGTACATCCTGCTCGGCAACTCGGTGGCCAACGGCTGGAAAGTGCAGTCCGACATGGCGCCGTTCGTGCAGATCCAGCAGCGCCTGACCGCCAGCTACGAGCGTCAGGACATCCGCACGTTCGTCGACGACAGCTTCGCGGTGATGCGCGCCGCCTATCCGTTCGCTAACAACCCGTACCTGCAAGAGACCGTCGAGAACCTGCAGCCGGCCATGAGTCGCGCGTATTTCCTCGCCCTCGAACAGCGCAAGGCGGAAATGAGCGAGTTCCTCGAACTGTTCGAACGCTTGCTGGCCGCCGTGCTCGCCCGTGATTTGCCGCAGATCCGCATCGTGCTGACGGCATACGCCCAGCGCAGCTGCGATCTGGTGGTGTCTGCCCTGACGGTTGCCTAAGCGTGCGGCTCAAGTGCATCAAACTGGCGGGATTCAAATCCTTCGTCGACCCGACCACGGTGAACTTCCCCAGTAACATGGCGGCGGTCGTCGGGCCGAACGGTTGCGGCAAGTCGAATATTATCGACGCCGTGCGCTGGGTGATGGGCGAAAGCTCGGCGAAGAACCTGCGTGGCGAGTCGATGACCGACGTCATCTTCAACGGCTCGACCAGCCGCAAGCCGGTGAGTCAGGCCAGTATCGAGCTGGTCTTCGACAATTCCGACGGCACCTTGCTGGGCGAATACGCGGCGTACGCGGAAATTTCCATCCGCCGTAAAGTCACCCGCGACAGCCAGACCACGTATTACCTCAACGGCACCAAATGCCGTCGTCGCGACATCACCGATATCTTTCTCGGCACCGGCCTCGGCCCGCGCAGCTACTCGATCATCGAGCAGGGGATGATCTCCAAGCTTATCGAATCCAAGCCGGAAGACCTGCGTAACTTCATCGAAGAAGCCGCCGGCATTTCCAAGTACAAGGAGCGCCGGCGCGAGACGGAAAACCGCATCCGTCGCACCCACGAAAACCTTGCCCGTCTGACCGACCTGCGCGAAGAGCTCGAACGTCAACTCGAACGGCTGCACCGCCAGGCCGAAGCGGCGAAGAAGTATCAGGAATTCAAGGCCGAGGAGCGTCAGCTCAAGGCGCAGCTGTCGGCCCTGCGCTGGCAGGATCTCAACGATCAGGTCGGCCAGCGTGAGTCGATCATCGGCACCCAGGAAATCAGTTTCGAAGCGTTGGTCGCCGAGCAGCGTAATGCCGACGCGGCCATCGAACGCCTGCGCGACGGGCACCATGATCTGTCTGAGCGCTTCAATCTGGTGCAAGGGCGCTTTTATTCTGTCGGCGGCGACATCGCCCGGGTCGAGCAGAGCATTCAGCATGGCCAGCAACGTTTGCGTCAGTTGCAGGACGACTTGAAAGAAGCCGAACGCGCACGCCTGGAAACCGAATCGCACCTGGGCCACGACCGTACGTTGCTGCTGACCCTCGGCGAAGAGTTGGACATGCTCACCCCCGAGCAGGAAGTCACCAGCGCTGCCGCCGAAGAGGCCGCCGCTGCGCTGGAAGATTCCGAAAGCGTCATGCACGGCTGGCAGGAGCAGTGGGACACATTCAACCTGACCGCCGCCGAACCGCGCCGTCAGGCCGAAGTGCAGCAGTCGCGCATCCAGCAATTGGAAACCAGCATGGAACGCCTCGCCGATCGGCAGAAGCGTCTCGGCGAAGAACGCGCGCTGCTCTCGGCTGATCCCGAAGACGCAGCGATCATGGCGCTCAACGAGCAGCTCGCCGAGTCCGAAGCGACGCTCGAAGATTTACAGACCAGCGAAGAAGCGCAGGTCGAAAAGCTTGAACAACTGCGTCAGGAGTTGCAGCAGGCGCTGACCGCGCAGCAGCAGGCACAGGGTGATTTGCAGCGCCTCAACGGTCGTCTCGCGTCCCTTGAAGCCTTGCAACAAGCCGCGCTCGATCCGGGCACCGGCACCGCTGAATGGCTAAAGGAACACAACCTCGCCGAGCGTCCGCGTCTGGCCGAAGGCCTGAAAGTCGAGGCCGGTTGGGAATTGGCGGTGGAAACCGTGCTCGGCGCCGATCTGCAAGCGGTGCTGGTCGACAATTTCAGCGGCTTCGATCTGTCCGGTTTCACTCAGGGCGATTTGCGCCTGCTCAGCCCGGCCAGCGAGGGCGTGCGGGTGGCGGGCAGCCTGCTGGATAAAGTCGAGGCACAGGTCGATTTGTCGCCGTGGCTGGGTCAGGTCAAACCGGTCGATAGCCTGGAGCAGGCGCTGGCCTTGCGCGGGCAGTTAAGCGCAGGCCAAAGCCTGATCAGTCGTGACGGTTACTGGGTCGGCCGACACTTCCTGCGTGTACGCCGGGCCAGTGAAGCGGAAAGCGGCATGCTCGCCCGTGGCCAGGAAATCGAAGCGCTGCAGCTTGAGCGTGAGGAGAAAGAAGCCACCGTCGAGGCCATGGAAACCCGCTTGCAAACCCTGCGCGCGCAACAGCGTCAGCAGGAAAACGGCCGCGAACATTTGCGTCGTTTGCTGCAAGACGAAGCGCGCCAGCAAGGTGAACTCAAAGCCCAGTTGTCTGCCGGTAAAGCCAAGGCCGAACAACTGACCTTGCGCCGTACTCGCCTCGATGAAGAACTGGTCGAACTTGGCGAGCAACGCGAACTCGAGCACGAGCAGATCGGCGAAGCGCGCATGCAGTTGCAGGAAGCCCTCGACGCGATGGCGCTGGACACTGAACAGCGCGAGTTGCTGCTGGCCCAGCGCGACAGCCTGCGCGAGCGTCTTGATCGGGTGCGTCAGGAGGCGCGGCAGCATAAGGATCACGCGCACCAATTGGCCGTGCGTCTCGGCTCGTTGCGCGCCCAGCACGACTCCACGCGTCAGGCGCTGGAACGTCTCGAAATGCAGGCTGAACGCCTGACCGAAAAACGCGAACAGTTGAGTCTCAATCTGGAAGAGGGCGAGGCGCCGCTGGAAGAGCTGCGCCTGAAACTCGAAGAGCTGCTCGACAAGCGCATGACCGTCGACGAAGAACTCAAGACCGCGCAGATCGCTCTGGAAGACGCCGACCGCGAACTGCGCGACGCGGAAAAACGCCGGACTCAGGCCGAGCAGCAATCACAGCTGATACGCGGTCAGCTCGAACAACAGCGCATGGAATGGCAAGCCCTGACCGTGCGCCGCAAGGCCTTGCAGGATCAACTGCTCGAAGACGGCTACGATCTCAATGGCGTGCTCGCGACATTGACCGCGCAAGCCAGTGAACGCGAAGCCGAAGAAGAACTCGAACGGATCAATGCGCGGATTCAACGCCTGGGCGCGATCAACCTCGCGGCCATCGACGAATACACGCAACAATCCGAGCGTAAACGTTATCTGGACGCGCAGGACGCCGATCTGGTCGAAGCACTCGAGACCCTGGAAAACGTTATCCGCAAGATCGACAAGGAAACCCGTAACCGCTTCAAAGATACCTTTGATCAGATCAATGGCGGTTTGCAGGCGCTTTTCCCAAAAGTTTTCGGTGGCGGGCGCGCCTATTTGGAACTGACGGGCGAAGATCTACTCGATACAGGGGTGACGATCATGGCGCAGCCGCCAGGGAAGAAGAACAGCACCATCCATTTGCTCTCCGGCGGGGAAAAAGCCCTGACCGCGCTGGCACTGGTTTTTGCGATCTTCAAATTGAATCCGGCGCCGTTCTGCATGCTTGATGAAGTTGACGCGCCACTGGATGACGCTAACGTTGGACGCTACGCACGATTGGTTAAAGAGATGTCGCAGACCGTGCAGTTCATCTACATCACCCACAACAAGATCGCCATGGAAATGGCCGAGCAATTGATGGGTGTGACGATGCATGAGCCGGGTTGTTCGCGACTGGTGGCCGTGGATGTCGAGGAGGCGATGGCGATGGTGGACGCCTGAGTCAGCGCGGCGTAGGAGAGGTATTAGAGGCTTGTAGGACTTTTTTACCTTCTTCGACTTGCTGGCCAATCGACATATTCGCGCAAGCCAACGAGACAGACGGTGTAAAGTTGTCTTTGGTCGTGCTAGTTTAATGTCAATTTTTCGTATACGTGGGCAAAACGCCTGTCAGAACATAGAGTTGGCGCCACGTTTTAAAGCGGTTTACGCAGTGTAAACCCCTTATTTTTCAGCATTTTTTATAGAGGCACGGGATTACATGGAAATCGGTCTGCGCGAGTGGCTGATCGTCATCGGCATCATTGTGATAGCCGGTATTCTTTTCGATGGCTGGCGCCGTATGCGCGGCGGCAAGGGAAAACTGAAATTCCGTCTTGACCGAAACCTGTCCAACTTGCCGGACGAGGACACCAGCGCCGAGCTGTTGGGCCCGGCCCGCGTTCTGGACACGCACAAAGAACCGCAACTGGACGAACATGATCTGCCGTCGGTGAGCATGCCGGCCCGCGAAGCACGCGAGCCTCGCGAATCCGGCTCGAAGCGTGGCAAGCGTGGCAGCAACGGTCCGGCCCAGGGCGACCTGAATCTTGATCTGGATCTGGACGGCGGCCCGAGCTTCAGCAGCCGTGACGATGACTTCGTCGAAGACAGCAAGCCAACGCCTGCGGTTGCCGACAAAGATCAGCCACAAGCTGAAGAAGTCCTGGTGATCAGCGTGATCTGCCGCGACGCTGCTGGCTTCAAAGGCCCGGCGCTGTTGCAGAACATCCTGGAAAGCGGTCTGCGTTTTGGCGAGATGGATATTTTCCACCGCCATGAAAGCATGGCCGGCAACGGTGAAGTGCTGTTCTCCATGGCCAACGCGGTAAAGCCGGGCATTTTCGATCTGGACGACATCGACCATTTCAGCACCCCGGCGGTGAGCTTCTTCCTCGGCCTGCCAGGCCCGCGTCATCCGAAGCAAGCCTTCGACGTGATGGTGGCCGCAGCCCGCAAGCTGTCGCAGGAACTGAACGGCGAGTTGAAAGATGACCAGCGTAGTGTCCTGACCGCGCAGACCATCGAGCACTACCGTCAGCGCATCGTCGAGTTCGAACGTCGCGCCCTGACCCAGAAGCGCTGATTGATAAGATTGCCTCGTCTTGAAGAGGCAATCGGCAATATAGATTGAGCAGCCTCGGCTGCTCTTTTGCTTTATGAGAGAACACCCATGACCGCCGCCAAAAACCGCATTCTAGAGCTGCGCGCTGAACTCGATCAGCACAACTACCGTTATCACGTCCTCGATGAGCCGAGCATTCCGGATGCCGAGTACGACCGGTTGTTCCACGAGCTCAAGGCGCTGGAAGCGGCCAACCCCGAGTTGATCACCAGCGACTCGCCGACCCAGCGTGTCGGCAGCGTGGCACTGACGGCGTTCACCCAGGTGCGCCACGAAGTACCGATGCTCAGCCTCGGCAACGCCTTTGAAGAAACCGACATGCGCGAGTTTGATCGTCGGGTCACCGAAGGACTGGACCTGCCGGCGGGCGATCTGTTTGGCGGTGGTGCGGCGGTGGAGTACAGCTGTGAGCCGAAGCTCGATGGTTTGGCGGTCAGCCTGCTGTATCAGGACGGCGTGCTGGTACGCGGCGCCACGCGCGGCGACGGCACAACCGGTGAAGACATCAGCGTCAACGTGCGCACGGTGCGCAACATTCCGCTGAAGCTGCACGGCGAAGGCTGGCCGGCGACGCTGGAAGTGCGCGGTGAAGTGTTTATGTCCAAGGCCGGTTTCGAGCGTCTTAATGCCTCGCAACTGGAAATCGGAGGCAAGACCTTCGCCAACCCGCGCAACGCCGCCGCCGGCAGCTTGCGTCAGCTGGATTCGAAGATCACCGCCAACCGTCCGCTGGAATTCTGCTGCTACGGCATCGGTCAGGTTTCCCACGATATTTCCGACACCCACATCGGCAACCTCAAGCAGTTGCAGAAGTGGGGCATGCCGATCAGTCACGAACTGAAACTGGCCAAGGGCATCGGCGAGTGCCTGGATTACTACCGCGACATCGGCGAACGGCGCAACTCGCTGGCCTACGAAATCGACGGTGTGGTGTTCAAGGTCAACAGCATCGCTGATCAGCGTGAGCTGGGCTTCCGCGCCCGCGAGCCGCGTTGGGCGATCGCGCATAAATTTCCGGCGATGGAAGAACTCACCGAATTGCTCGACGTCGAGTTTCAGGTAGGCCGCACGGGGGCCGTGACTCCGGTCGCACGACTGAAACCGGTCAAGGTTGCCGGCGTCACCGTGGCCAACGCCACGCTGCACAACATGGACGAAGTCGCGCGTCTGGGCCTGATGATCGGCGACACCGTGATCATCCGTCGTGCCGGTGACGTGATTCCGCAAGTGGTGCAGGTGGTGCTGGAGCGCCGCCCGGAAAACGCACGGCCAGTGGCGATCCCCGAGAGTTGCCCGGTCTGCGGCTCGCACGTCGAGCGCACGCAACTGATCAAGCGCAGCAAAGGCAAGGAAACCGTCAGCGAAGGCGCGGTGTATCGCTGCGTCGGCCGTCTGGCCTGCGGCGCGCAACTAAAGCAGGCGATCATCCACTTCGTCTCGCGCCGCGCGATGGACATCGAAGGCCTGGGCGACAAGAGCGTCGAGCAACTGGTCGACGAAGGTCTGGTCAGCTCGCCGGCCGACCTGTACGCACTGAAGTTCGACGACATCGTCGACCTGGAAGGCTTTGCCGAGGTGTCGAGCAATAAGTTGCTGGCCGCTATCGAAGACAGCAAGAAGCCGGGGCTGGCGCGCTTCATCTATGCGCTGGGCATTCCTGATGTCGGCGAAGAAACGGCCAAGGTGTTGGCGCGCTCGCTGGGTTCGCTGGAGCGCGTTCAGCAGGCTTTGCCGCAAGTGCTGACCTACCTGCCGGATGTCGGTCTGGAGGTGGCGCACGAGATTCACAGCTTCTTCGAAGATGCGCACAACCAGCAGGTCATCACTGAGCTGCTGGGGCACGGTTTGCAGATTCAGGATCAAGGTGAGCTGGGCGCCGAATTTGCGGCGAGCACCACGCTGGGCGGTTTCCTCGACAAGCTGCACATTCCTTCGGTCGGCCCGGGTGGCGCGCAGAAACTGGCGGACAAGTTTGGCTCGCTCGAAGCGGTGATGAATGCCGACTGGCTGGACATGCGTCAGGCGCTCCCGGAGAAACAGGCAAACGCCGTGCGTGAGTTCTTCGCCTTGCCTGATAATCGTCAACTGGCCGAGGCGTCCGAGAAACAACTGCGCGACTTCGGCATGCACTGGCAAAGCGAGAAGAAAGTCGTCGAAGGCCTGCCGCTGTCCGGCGAAACCTGGGTGCTGACCGGCAAAGTCGAGTTGATGAGCCGCGATGTCGCCAAGGAGCACCTCGAAAGCCTCGGTGCGAAAGTCGCCGGTTCCGTGTCTGCCAAGACCCATTGCGTAGTCGCCGGCCCGGGTGCTGGCTCGAAACTGACCAAGGCCAATGAACTGGGCGTGAAAGTGATGGACGAAGAAGCGTTCATCGCTTTCCTCAAAACCCACGGACTTCAGGTCTGACGCGAAACCCATGGCCTTCAGGTCTGACACAAAACCCTGTGGCGAGGGGATTTATCCCCGTTCGGCGACGCAGTCGTCGCAAAACCATACGGCTCGGTACACCTGATTTACCGCGTTGTATGGATTTGGGGTCGCTTCGCAACCCAACGGGGCGGTGCGACGTTTCGCTAAATCCCCTCGCCACAAGGGTGTTATCACCTGTTTGCGCTGTCATGGGCGGGAACGATGTTGTCTTCAGAATGATCTAGTCTTGGCAAGCCCCAGGGAGAGATCGCCATGTACCGCTTTTTCGAGCAGCTCAGTTCCCGCATCGTCGCGCCGTTCATGGGCGAATCCTCACGCAACAGCAAAGTCTGGCCGTGCCGCTGCGGCCAGTCGCTGTTTTTTCGCAACAGTCAGTGCTTGGCCTGCAGCGCAGTGTTGGGTTATCAGCCTGAAGAAAGTCGCATCACCTCGCTGTCGCCCGGTACGCAGAACGGCACCTGGACGCTGGATGCCGATCCCGGCGCGGGACTTTTTCGCCGCTGCGCCAACCTCGACACTCCGGCGGCGTGCAACTGGTTGCTGCCTGACAGCGTGGACAACGCCTTGTGCGTCGCCTGCAGCCTGAATCGCACCATCCCTGACCTGTCCGACCCGGATAACCCAGAACGCTGGCGCAAAGTCGAAATCGCCAAGCGGCGCCTGGTCGCGCAACTGATCACCCTCGGTTTGCAGGTCATCCCGAAAAGCGTGGACGAGGATGCCGGTCTGGCTTTCGATTTCATCGGCGTCGACCTCGAGGGCAATGCGCCCATGACCGGTCATGCCAATGGCTTGATCACCCTCGACATCAAAGAGGCCGACGACGCCCATCGCGAGCAGGTGCGGGCGGCGATGCATGAACCCTATCGCACGTTACTCGGGCATTTTCGCCACGAAGTCGGGCATTACTACTGGGATCGACTGATCGCCAACGGCCCGTGGCTCGACGCCTTCCGCAACCTGTTCGGCGACGAGCGCGCCAGTTACGCCGAAGCGCTCGACCGCCATTACCGGCAAGGCGCGCCGCTGGACTGGACGCAGCGCTACGTCAGTGCCTACGCGACCATGCACCCGTGGGAAGACTGGGCAGAAACCTGGGCGCATTACCTGCACATGATGGACGCGGTGGACACGGCGCTGGGCTTCGGCATGAGCGCGCGGGAAATGGATTTCGACTACCAGCCGTTTCCCGCCAGCACCCTGTACGAGCCGGAACACCCCGGCGGCGAGGCGTTCCTGTCGTTCGTCAACGCGTGGATCGAACTGGCCGGAATGCTCAATGAGTTGTCCCGCAGTATGGGCCAGCCGGATTTCTACCCGTTCGTGCTGCCGGCGGCGGCCATTGCCAAGCTGCACTTCATTCACCTGGTGATCCAGCAGGCGGGCGGCAGGGCGGACGAGGTGTTGCAGGCGCAATAGCAAGTGCTTGAAGCCCTTGATGTTTTTAATCTGAAACCAACGGTTGTAACTTCGTCTCAGATAGGTACAATGGCGCGGCTCGCCGACAGGCAAGCATCGTTATGGTGACCCTATCGGTCCCCCCGCAACGATTACCCGTGAACCTGGTCAGAGCCGGAAGGCAGCAGCCACAGCGGGAACATTGTGTGCCGGGGTGTGGCTGGTAGGGTTACCACCTTAACGAACAATCGAATGCTTCAAACAGAACTGCATGGGTTTCGCCCACTGCGGTTTTTTTGTGCCTGTGATTTGTCGGAGCACGCAAAATCTTCCTGTAGGAAAGTCCCATCTCGCAACGCCGCCATATGAAGTGAAATGTCCTCCCTGTCTTGCACGTGCTTTTAACCATCGCGGATGAAGGCTGTCATACTCCGTTACCCAGTATTGAAAACTAGTCTAAGTGGGTGAAATGGAAAACTCGACCCAAGCAAAAATTCGGGACTGGCAGCTACGCCGTCTAGAGATCAAGGAGCAGATGCAATTGCATCCCGAAAAAACCCTTGAGCTTTCGAGGGTGCTTGATCTCATGGACGAAGAACATGCTGCGATTCTAAGTGGTGCAACCGCTAGCAAGCGCGCGGATCAACCTCAGCAAGACATGTCACAAACACCGAATGGGAAAGCCACAAGAGCGCCTTCGTTTGGTTGGTACGTGCCTTTGACGGCCTTCTCACGGACATAGTGGCCAACGCAGCCAGCCGCAGAGTTGCAGGAGGCAGTACCTGAAAGCCTGTTGCAGGCAGGCCGGCATCCACAGAAACTGAAGTTGTGTCCTCAGGCAATTCTTGCCTCAAGATCGGACTTTTCCTAAAGACCACCCGCCGAAGCGTGCGGTACCATCGCGGCGCCTGCAACACGCTTTCGCCTCCAATGACGGAGGTTTTATTTTCGACACAAGGACGACGAATGATTTCTTCTGCTCGATTGGGAGACAAGCATGTCTGCCCATTTCCGGGACACGGTACAACCCCAATCGCGTCTGCATCTGCTGATACAAATATCAATTTCATGGGGTCCGCTCGTGTGGGCGATTCCTGTGGGTGCGGCGCTGTCATCACCACGGGATTTCCATCGATTCTGGTAAATGGCCGTCCTATGGCTCATTTAGGAAGTCCTACCAGTCACGGCGGAACGATCATCACCGGATCAGGTGATGTCGGTGGTGGCTTCGTCTTGGGGGACGCAGGAGGGGCAACAATCATCAACTTCATGGCGCTGGGAGCGATTCGTCCAAACGGCACGGTAGACGAGGAAAAAATGGCCACGCTACTCGCCGATCCGCGGTTGAAAGATAAGGCTGTAGCGGCCAACGCACTTGTACATACTGGCACTCCACCCCCGGAACAGCAGGCAGAGAGCGTGCAGTCTCCTGTATGCGACCATCCTGACCAGATGGAACCGGTGGCTAACTATATCGCTGCTGAGATGAATCGAAACATCCTGAGCTCTGAGGTTTCAGCGATGCAAAAGCTCTATAGCTATGATCCGGCTTCACCGGACAGGAAGCCTCCGCTATTCAAGGGGGAGGGCGGTCCAACTTCCCGTCTACTCGGCAGTTACATGGATATAGCCGCAGCGTGGGCAATCTGGGCAGGTAAAGTAGGCCCGAGAATGGACTGGGACCATAAGCCGAAGTTGCGCAAACTCTTTGTTGGCGTTTATCACAAACAGGGAGGCTACGATTACTTCTACGACATCTGGTCGAACATCCATTATGGGTATGTCGGAGTCGTAGCGGGCATGTCAGAGAGCGAACTGTTGGATGGAGCCGGGGCTGCGCAGTTTTTGTCAGATGCCGCCACCAAAGCTGGCGAGTTGAGCAGGCCGGAGGAGGAGAGAGTCCATCCCGGTCCGCATACGACGGCGAGCCCGTGGTATGAACCGCGATCCTGGGATGATGTTGCCGATAGAGTATCAATTCAAATCGGGATGAGGCTCGCCAAGCAGTATCCTGCAGGTGGAGTGACCGCGAAGATGATCATGGATGAAGTTGTAGCAATACCACCAGAGAACTGGGGAGATGGAGTTCGTGCTCACAAATGTCAGTAAGAGTCGCACATGGTTGATGCGGATACTCTGGATACCGGTAGCGTATTTAGTGATCACTCACTGGGACATAGCTTTGCCGACGGTGAATGTTCACTACTCTAAAGCAGGGCGGGACGAGTTTCGGTATATCTGGAACGTGCAGGATCGCATTTACAAAGGCGGGATGCTTCCAGGTGGGGGGGCGATGGATAATGGCGTCCTTTTCCCCGACGACGAATTCTTTATGGAGTTTTCGTGGTGGAGCAACAAAGGTGGTCGTAATCATTGCATCAGCATCACTCCCAAATGGCCAAACACGAACATCTATCTCGACGCAGACGGCAACATTGATATGCGGAAAGAAAGTGGTACTGACGCAGATCGTTTGAAGGAGTGCCAGTGGGATTTGGCCAAGCCCTGATCGACCAGTGTTCCTAAAATCGTTTCGATGATGGCAACTGGCCTTGCGTCGTTACGGCCAGTTCTAGAGAATCACCTCGCTCCAAATCGCCGGACAACATCGGCGAACGTTTGCAATGCAGTAATGGAAACTCGACTATCAGAGGAAGAAAGGCGTGAAAAAACTGTTCAAATGGGTCGGCATCATCATCGGTGTTCTGTTCGTCATCGGTTTCATCAGCAACGCGATGAAATCTCCAGAGCAGAAACAAGCTGAGGCGGTGGCACTTGCCGACGCGAAAAAGGCCCGCGCGCAAGCAGAGCTGGAAAAGGCAAAACAGGAGCTGGCAGCTACGCCAACTGTGACGGCTGGTGACATCGCCGTTGCATACAACGACAACACCGTTGCTGCTGATCAGAAGTTTAAAGGTAAAAAATTCAAAGTCTCGGGCACTGTCACAGACATCAACACTGATTTTATGGGCAACCCGTATCTCACGTTGCGCGGCGGTGTGAATCAGTTCATGGAACCGCAGTTTTCCTTCGAGAAGAGTGATGCTAATGCACTTGCTTCACTCAAAAAGGGTACGAAGGTCACTTTGCTGTGTGTCGGAAAGGGTGACGTAGCCAAGATCCCAATGTCAGGTTCTTGCGCTCTGCTTTGATTTGTTCGGTGAATACGAGGAAGGGACTCATTTTATGAGTCCCTTTTTTGTTTTCGTCAGAGGCTCACGGTTCGCTACCCGAGCTGCCGGTATACAACCGGATAATCTCATCAATCTCCCCCGACATTTTCATCCGCAGCAACGTGCGTAAAATCCGCTGCACCGGCACCTTCGGATCATTCCTCACGTAGCAGCCGACCTTCTGTTCCTGCAGCACCGCGACCCCTTGCAGTTGTTGCTCAGGCATCAGCCGCTGATTGAACCAGTCCAGCGTCCATTGATTGCTCACCGCGTAGCGATAGCGCCCGGCCAGCAGTTTCTCCAGCACTTGTTCCTGATTGCGCGCATCTTCGCGTTGCAGTCGGTCGGCATCGAACAGCGGCTGCAGGGTGGGGTAGGTGTAGCCCAGAACGGTGCCGATGGATTGGCGGGGCAGGTTGGCGGGATCGGCGCTGGTGGGTTGATCCTTGCGGCTGATCAACAGATCACGCTGAAACAGCAGCGGAATGCTCCAGATGTAATCCCCCGACTGATTCGGCAGCCACGATTGCGCGGCGTAGCAGCGTACGTCGATCTCGCCGTGCTCCATGGCGCTCTGTACCCGCGCGCGGGGCAGGACGTGAAATTGCGCTGGCGCGCCGACCTGGGTGGCCAGGCTGAGCATCAGGTCGTAGAGAATGCCCTGGGTCGGGCGACCGCGTTCGAACTGCACCATCGGCATCGCCCAGCTATCGGGCATGGCAAAGCGCAACGGCGGTTGCGCTGCCGCCACGCTCAGGCTGATTCCCAGCAGTGCCCCAAAGGCCCAACGCATAAATGCTCCGGTAATTCCCCATCCCGAGCCGATAAAAGCCTCTGCTCATGCAGCTTAGCCACATTAGACGAGGACACCGGATGCAATTTTGCCCTTGCTCCGCTAGCATTAGCCGCTTCAGCTTCCTTCGTTGCGACGGTTTTCGATGAGTTATCAGGTTCTTGCACGTAAATGGCGTCCGCGCTCGTTCCGCGAAATGGTCGGCCAGACCCATGTGCTCAAGGCTCTGATCAATGCCTTGGACAGCCAACGGCTGCACCACGCGTACCTGTTCACCGGTACGCGCGGGGTGGGTAAGACCACGATTGCGCGGATCATCGCCAAATGCCTGAACTGTGAAACAGGTATCACTTCCAGCCCGTGCGGCGAGTGCTCGGTGTGCCGTGAAATCGACGAAGGTCGTTTTGTCGACCTGATCGAAATCGACGCCGCGAGCCGCACCAAGGTCGAAGACACCCGCGAGCTGCTCGACAACGTGCAGTACGCGCCAAGCCGTGGGCGCTTCAAGGTCTACCTGATCGACGAAGTGCACATGCTTTCCAGCCATTCCTTCAATGCGCTGCTGAAAACCCTCGAAGAGCCGCCGCCGTACGTCAAGTTCATCCTGGCGACCACCGACCCGCAGAAACTTCCGGCAACGATTTTGTCGCGATGCCTGCAGTTCTCCCTGAAGAACATGACGCCGGAACGCGTGGTCGAGCACCTGACCCACGTCCTCACCGCCGAAAACGTGCCGTTCGAAGACGATGCACTGTGGCTGCTCGGTCGCGCTGCTGACGGTTCGATGCGTGACGCCATGAGCCTGACCGATCAGGCTATCGCCTTCGGTGAGGGCAAGGTTCTGGCCACCGACGTGCGGGCGATGCTCGGCACGCTGGATCACGGTCAGGTTTACGACGTGCTGCATTCGTTGATCGAAGGCGACGCCAGGGCGCTGCTTGAAGCGGTGCGTCACCTGGCCGAACAAGGCCCGGACTGGAATGGCGTACTCTCGGAAATTCTCAATGTGCTGCACCGTGTGGCCATCGCCCAGGCGTTGCCGGAAGGTGTCGACAACGGCCATGGTGATCGTGACCGGGTGTTGGCATTGGCCCAGGCCTTGCCCGCCGAAGACGTGCAGTTCTATTACCAGATGGGCTTGATCGGCCGCCGTGATTTGCCGCTGGCGCCGGATCCACGCGGCGGCTTCGAGATGGTTCTGCTGCGGATGCTGGCCTTCCGGCCGGCAGACACGGCGGACGCCCCGAGGCAACCGCTAAAGCCAGTGGGGATCAGCCAGGCCACAGTTGATTCCGCAAACTCCGTGGCTGCCGCGCCGAAACCTGCGCCGGTGGTCGCTGCGGCTGTTGCACCGACACCCGCGCCAGCGCCTGTGGCTGCGCCTGCACCGATTCCCGAGCCCGTGGTCGCGGCTGATCCGCAACCAGCGCCGGAACCCGAGCCGGAGCCAGTCGCCGTCGAAGCGGTAGTCGACCTGCCTTGGAACGACCCGGTAGAACCTGAGCCAGAGCCGGTGCAGCAACCCGCTGTCGAGCCGGTACTGGAAACCGCTGGCGAGCAACCCGAGCTGCCGCCGATGCCGTTACCGACCCCGGACAGCGTCGTCCCGGACGCCCCTGAGTGGGCTGCAGCGCCGATTCCAGAGCCGTCGGTCGCCGACGTCGATGCTGCGACACCGGGCATGGACATGGACGACGAGCCGCCGCTGGACGAGGATTACATCGAGCCGGACATCGATTCGGCCTACAGCTACCTCGATGAGCTGGCCAGCGAACACGCCGCCGAACCGGCGCCCGAGCCCGAACCGGAACCTGCCGCCGCGCCGGCCACCGGTCTGGCCCTGCAATGGCTGGAGCTGTTCCCGAAACTGCCGATTTCCGGCATGACCGGCAGCATCGCCGCCAACTGCACGCTGATCGCGGTCGATGGCGACCATTGGCTGATGCACCTCGACCCGGCGCACAGTGCGCTGTTCAACGCCACGCAGCAGCGTCGTCTCAACGATGCGTTGAACCAGTTCCATGGCCGCACGCTGGGCCTGACCATCGAGCTGATCAAGCCCGAGCAGGAAACCCCGGCCCAGGCAGCCTCGCGGCGCCGTGCCAACCGTCAGCGCGAGGCGGAGGAGTCGATTCACGGCGATCCGTTCATCCAGCAGATGGTTCAGCAGTTCGGCGCGGTGGTGCGACACGATACTATTGAACCTGTCGATGCTCTGGTCACTCAGGGCTAATAACTGAAGGTGCCCGGTTTTCATGACAGGGCGCTGTTTTGATCCAAGTACTTTTGAGGTGATTCCCATGATGAAAGGTGGCATGGCCGGCCTGATGAAGCAGGCGCAGCAGATGCAGGAAAAAATGGCCAAGATGCAGGAAGAACTGGCCAACGCCGAAGTCACCGGCAAGGCCGGCGGCGACATGGTCACCGTGGTGATGACCGGTCGTCACGACGTTAAAAGCGTGAGCATCGACCCAAGCCTGGTCGAAGGCCTGAGCGAAGACGACAAAGAAATGCTGGAAGCCGTCGTAGCTGCCGCCGTTAACGACGCCGTGCGCAAGATCGAAGCCAACAGCCAGGAAAAAATGGGCAGCATGACCGCTGGCATGAACCTGCCGGCCGGTATGAAACTGCCATTCTGATTCGCCATCCGGCGGCAGATGAGCTACACAAAATGCCAGGCATTGCGCCTGGCATTTTTGTTTCTGGCCGGTAGAAATGTGTTGGCGGTCATGACGCCTTCGCGAGCAAGCCCGCTCCCACAATTGAAATGCATTCTCCTGTGGGAGCGGGTTTGCTCGCGAATGCGTCAGTACGGTTCATCGGAATAAACATCGAACACCCTGTCGCCACAACGGTCTGCTCCCTATACCACCGAATTCACCATTCACAGGAGACGCTGACATGTCCGATCCTCTTACCCTCAACCAACGCTATGTTCTGGCCTCGCGTCCGGTTGGCGCGCCGATCCCGGAAAACTTCCGTCTGGAACGCGAAGCGTTGCCGGATCTTGAAGAAGGGCAGGTGCTGCTGAAAACCCTGTACCTGTCGCTCGATCCTTACATGCGCGGGCGTATGAGTGACGCGCCGTCTTACGCGGCACCGGTCGCAATCGGCGAAGTCATGACCGGTGGCGCGGTCAGCCGGGTCGAGCGCTCGACGCACCCGAAATTCCAGGCCGGTGATCTAGTGGTTGGCGCCACCGGTTGGCAGAGCCACAGCATCAGCGACGGACGCAACATCATTCCGATCCCGTCCGGGTTGCCGAGCCCGTCGATGGCCCTTGGTGTGCTGGGCATGCCCGGCATGACCGCCTACATGGGGTTGATGGACATCGGTCAGCCGAAAAGCGGCGAGACGCTGGTGGTCGCCGCGGCATCCGGCGCGGTCGGTTCGGTGGTCGGTCAAGTGGCGAAGATCAAAGGCCTGCGTGTGGTTGGCGTGGCGGGCGGTGCCGAGAAGTGCAAATACGTGGTCGAGGAGTTGGGTTTCGACGCCTGTATCGATCACAAGGCGCCGGACTTTGCCGAGCAACTGGCCAAGGCTTGCCCGAAAGGCATCGACATCTATTACGAAAACGTCGGTGGACATGTATTCGACGCCGTCGTGCCGCTGCTCAATGCCACGGCGCGGATCCCGCTGTGTGGCCTGATTGCAGGTTACAACGCCTCGGAGGCGCCGAAAGGCCCGGATCGTCTGCCGCTGCTGCAACGCACGCTGCTGACCAAGCGTGTACGCATTCAAGGTTTCATCGTGTTTGATGACTACGGTGATCGCCAGCCGGAATTCATCAGCGCCATGGTGCCGTGGGTGCGTGACGGCAAGGTGAAATTCCGCGAAGACGTGGTCGATGGCCTGGAGCAGGCGCCCGAAGCGTTTATCGGTCTGCTGGAAGGACGCAACTTCGGCAAACTGGTGGTGAAGGTCGCCCAGGACTGAGTATTTGACGCTGGCCAGAGGCGCGGGTATAAACCGCGTCTCGTTGTTTTGTCGGACTTTTTACCCATGAGCTTCAGCCCTTTGATTCGCCAACTGATCGACTCCCTGCGAATTCTGCCGGGTGTGGGTCAGAAAACCGCCCAGCGCATGGCGTTGCAGTTGCTCGAACGTGATCGCAGCGGCGGCACGCGTCTGGCCCAGGCACTCAGCCAGGCCATGGAAGGAGTCGGTCACTGTCGCCAGTGCCGCACGCTGACCGAAGACGATCTGTGCCCGCAATGCGCCGATACCCGCCGCGACGATACGTTGCTGTGCGTGGTGGAAGGGCCGATGGATGTTTATGCGGTCGAACAGACCGGTTTCCGTGGCCGCTACTTTGTCCTCAAGGGGCATTTATCGCCGCTCGACGGGCTCGGGCCTGAGGCAATCGGCATTCCGCAGTTGATGGCGCGGATTGAAGAGGCCGGTACCTTTACCGAAGTCATTCTGGCGACAAACCCGACCGTAGAAGGCGAGGCGACGGCGCATTACATCGCGCAGCTATTGCAGAACAAAGGCCTGATCGCCTCGCGCATTGCTCACGGCGTGCCGTTGGGTGGCGAACTGGAATTGGTGGACGGCGGCACGCTGGCCCACTCGTTTGCCGGACGCAAGCCAATCACTCTCTGAGTTCTGCATTGGCTGTTCTGGCCTCATCGCGAGCAGGCTCACTCCTACATTGGGAATGCATTCCCCTGTAGGAGTGAGCCTGTTTGCGATCAAGGCGCCTCGGTCTTTTTGGTTCAAACAATTGTGTTGAAAACCAAGCAAGCGCTCGATTAAGTTCGGCGAACCCTTCAGTGGAGTTCGCCGATGCCTGCCTTCCAGGAATACTTCGATCCCAGCCACCAAATGGTCCGCGACAGCGTCAGACGTTTCGTCGAGCGCGAGATCCTGCCGGACATTGATCAGTGGGAAGAAGCCGAAAGCTTTCCCCGTGAGTTGTACCTGAAGGCCGGCGCGGCCGGGATTCTCGGCATTGGCTACCCCGAAGCGCTGGGTGGAAGCCATGAAGGCGACCTGTTCGCCAAGGTTGCCGCCAGTGAGGAATTGATGCGTTGCGGCTCCGGCGGCCTGGTGGCAGGGCTGGGCTCGCTGGATATCGGCCTGCCGCCGATCGTCAAATGGGCCCGCCCCGAGGTGCGCGAACGCGTGGTGCCGCACGTGCTCAGCGGCGAGAAAATCAGCGCGCTGGCCGTGACTGAACCGGGCGGCGGCTCCGACGTCGCCAACCTGCAAACCCGCGCCGTGCGCGAAGGCGACTTCTATCGCGTCAGCGGCAGCAAAACCTTCATCACCAGTGGCGTACGCGCGGATTACTACACCGTCGCGGTGCGCACCGGTGCGCCGGGTTTTGCCGGCATCAGCCTGTTGTTGATTGAGAAGGGAACACCGGGTTTCACCGTCGGCCGTCAGCTGAAGAAAATGGGCTGGTGGGCCTCGGACACCGCTGAATTGTTCTTCGACGATTGCCGCGTACCGGTGGGGAACCTGATCGGCGGTGAAAACATGGGCTTCGCCTGCATCATGGGCAACTTCCAGAGCGAACGGCTGGCCCTGGCGCTGATGGCCAACATGACTTCTCAACTGGCACTGGAAGAGGCGCTGAAGTGGGCGCGTGAGCGTGAGGCATTCGGCAAGCCGATCGGCAAGTTTCAGGTCATCAAACATCGCCTTGCGGAAATGGCCACGGCGCTGGAAGTGTCGCGCGAATTCACTTATCGGCAAGCGGCGAAAATGGCGGCGGGGCAGAGCGTGATCAAGGAGATTTCCATGGCGAAGAACTTTGCCACGGACACCTCGGACCGGATCACCACGGATGCAGTGCAGATTCTTGGCGGGCTGGGTTACATGCGTGAGAGCCTGGTGGAGCGGTTGTACCGCGACAATCGCATCCTGTCGATTGGCGGCGGGACGCGTGAAGTGATGAACGAAATCATCAGCAAGCAGATGGGGCTTTAGGTTTTGCGTTGAGGTTGCCGGCCCCTTCGCGAGCAAGCCCGCTCCCACACTGGATCTGTGGCGTTCACAAATCCCCTGTGGGAGCGGGCTTGCTCCCGAAGGCGGCAGTACAGACGCCGCTTACTTATCGGTCAAAGCAAACTGCGTCAGGCAGAAGGTAGGAATCCCCATGTCTTCCAGCCGTTGCGAACCACCCAGCTCCGGCAAATCGATGATCGCCGCTGCTTCATGCACCCGCGCGCCCATGCGGCGAATCAGGTTGGCCGCGGCGATCAGCGTGCCGCCGGTGGCGATCAGGTCATCGAACATTACCACCGAGTCGCCTTCACACAGACTGTCGGCGTGCACTTCCAGGAACGCTTCGCCGTACTCGGTCGCGTAACCTTCGGCCAGCACGTCCGCCGGCAGTTTGCCTTGCTTGCGGAACAGCACCAAAGGCTTGTTCAGCTGATAAGCCAAAACCGAGCCGATCAGGAAACCACGGGCATCCATCGCACCGATGTGGGTGAAGTCGGCTTCGACGTAGCGGTGGGCGAAGCTGTCCATCACCAGGCGCAGGGCCGTTGGCGACTGGAACAGCGGGGTGATGTCGCGAAAGATCACGCCCGGTTTCGGGAAGTCGATCACAGGGCGGATCAGGGATTTGATGTCGAAGGAATCGAAGGGCATCGAGGTGTCCTGGCAGGGCTGCAAACGGCGCAGTATACCCGCGGCTGAAACGGTTCGCTCAACCGCGGATCGAGATCAGCCTTCGAGCGAGCCGCCGGCCAGTGCGCACAGCTGGATAGGATCGAGGATGTGAATCTCTTTACCCTCGGCGGCGATCAGTTCGTTTTGCTGGAAACGGGTGAACACTCGCGAGACGGTTTCCACCGCGAGGCCCAGATAGTTGCCGATTTCATTGCGCGACATGCTCAGGCGGAACTGATTGGCCGAGAAGCCGCGAGCGCGGAAACGCGCCGACAGATTGACCAGGAACGTGGCGATGCGCTCGTCGGCGGTTTTCTTCGACAGCAGCAGCATCATTTGCTGGTCGTCGCGGATTTCCCGGCTCATCACGCGCATCAACTGGCGGCGCAGCTGCGGTAATTGCAGCGCCAGTTCATCGAGGCGTTCGAAAGGAATTTCGCACACCGAGGTGGTTTCCAGGGCCTGGGCGGATACCGGGTGTTTCTCGGTGTCCATGCCGGACAGGCCGACCAGTTCGCTCGGCAGGTGGAAACCAGTCAGTTGTTCTTCGCCGGTGTCGCTCAGGCTGAACGTCTTCAGAGCGCCGGAGCGTACTGCATAAACGGAATCGAACGTGTCGCCCTGACGGAACAGGAACTCACCCTTTTTCAACGGGCGGCCGCGTTTAACGATTTCGTCCAGCGCATCCATGTCTTCCAGATTCAGAGAAAGTGGCAGGCAGAGAGGGGCCAGGCTGCAATCCTTGCAATGAGCCTGGTTGTGAGCGCGCAGTTTAACTGGCTCGGACATTTCTTAAATCCTTGTGGGAAAACACACATAAGCCGTAAGGGTAACCCACGGGAGGACATTCAGGCCAGTCTGTGGCGACTTTGTCCCACCGTCATAAAGCCGCGGGGCAAGCCGCCGATAAACAGGTATCAAACCGCATACAAGGAACGCTTCGATGACCGCCATTGGTACGCTGAACCCCGGTAACAGCGGCGTTGCGTCGTTGCTGGAGAACAACGGCAGCGCTAACGGCAAGGAGCCGGCAACCGATTCGCCATTGCTGGCAACCCCGACCTTGGTCGAGAGCGTCAAAGTGTCGCTGTCCGGTGCCGCCATCGAAAAGTCCGCCAGCGCCGGCGGGGATAACCGCGACATCGAAGAAAGCGGCTTGCCGGAAAACATCCAGCAACTGTTGAAGATGATTCGCCAGTTGCAGCAGCAGATCGCTGAAAAGAATGCGCGGATCAAAGCGGTGATGGCCGACAAGACGCTCTCCACCGAAGAGAGAATCGCCAAACTCGCCGCGCTCAAGGGCGCCATCGCCGCCCTGAACAATGGTTTGATTACCGCCAATCTGTCGCTGTCCAAGGTCATGAACCAGTCGAACCTGACCCCGGAGCAAACCATGAAAACCGCCGCATTGCTGATGAAAAACTAGATCACCCGGGAAAACCGCTGGCGGTTCTGCTGTTCCAGATAAGCGTCGAACACCATGCACACCGAACGCACCAGCAGGCGCCCGGCGGGCAACACCTCGATCCGTTCGCGATCAAGGGTGATCAGGCCATCGTTGGCCATGCCTTGCAATGACGGCCACAGCGCGCCGAAATAACCCTGAAAGTCGATGTTGAACTGCTGCTCGATCTCGGCGAAATCCAGGCTGAAGTTACAGATCAATTGCTGAATCACCGCTCGGCGCAGCCGATCATCGGCGTTGCACACCAATCCCCGGCTGGTCGCCAATTGCGCGGCGGCGAGGGTGTTCTGGTATTCGTTGAGGTCGCTGCTGTTCTGACAGTACAGGTCGCCAATCTGACTGATCGCCGACACCCCCAGACCAATCAGATCGCAATGACCGTGAGTGGTGTAGCCCTGAAAGTTACGCTGCAGGGTTTCTTCTTCCTGGGCAATCGCCAGTTCGTCGTCAGGCAGGGCGAAGTGATCCATGCCGATGTAGCGGTAACCGGCGACGGTCAATTGCTCGATGGTGCGCTGGAGCATTTCAAGTTTCTGCGTCGGGCTGGGTAATTCGTTGCCGTTGATCCGCCGTTGCGGCATGAAGCGTTCTGGCAGGTGGGCGTAATTGAACACCGAGAGGCGGTCCGGTTGCAGGCTGATGACTTCCTCGACCGTGCGGGCGAAATTGTCAGGCGTCTGCTTGGGCAAGCCGTAAATCAAGTCGATGTTGATCGAGCGAAACTGCAGGGTGCGCGCGGCGTCGATCACCGCGCGGGTTTCTTCCAGGCTTTGCAGGCGATTGACCGCCCGTTGTACCGCCGGATCGAGGTCTTGCAGGCCGATGCTGACGCGGTTGAAGCCCAGTTCGCGCAGCAGACCCATGGTCGACCAGTCCGCTTCACGCGGGTCGATTTCGATGCCGTAATCACCAGAATCATCGTCGAGCAGATTGAAATGCTTGCGCAGATGCGCCATCAACTGGCGCAGTTCGTCGTGGCTGAGAAAGGTCGGCGTGCCGCCGCCGAAGTGCAGTTGCTCGACTTGCTGTGCCGGGTCGAGGTGGCAGGCAATCAGCTGGATTTCCTGCTCGAGCCGCTGCAGGTAAGGCAGGGCGCGGCCGCGATCCTTGGTGATGACCTTGTTGCAGGCGCAGTAGTAACAAATGTTTGCGCAGAACGGCACATGCACGTACAGCGACAAGGGGCGCAGGGCCTTGCGGCTGTCGCGCAGGGCGTGGAACAGGTCGAACGTGCCGACCTGACTGTTGAATTGCACGGCCGTGGGGTATGAGGTGTAACGCGGCCCCGCCAGGTCGTAGCGGCGGATCAAATCAGTGTCCCAACGAATGGCGTCGAGCATGCGGGCATTCCCCCGGATAGGCTGGCAGTGTGGCGAGTCTATCGGGGTGCGGCGATGGGGCTGTTGATTTGCATCAACGGTGGTGGGTCACAGCGAGTCTGTGATGAGGACATTTATTGTGGCGAGGGGATTTATCCCCGTCGGGTTGCGCAGCAGCCCCTGCACTATCTAGCCTTACCGAGCAGGTGGGTTTTACGACTGCTGCGCAGCCGAACGGGGATAAATCCCCTCGCCCATATAAACGTCCTCATCACAGACCCGCTGTCACCCACCACCGTTGATGCAAATCAACAGCCCCATACCCGCACCCCGATGGCCACGCCACACCGACAGCCTATCCGGGGGTATGACAGCATGACCGACGCCATTCGTCCGGAAC
>NZ_VXCA01000027.1 GCF_011369485.1 Pseudomonas atagonensis
GTCTGGAAAAGGTGACTCGCCGTAAAGGCGAAACCCTAAGCAGCCGTTACCGCAGCAACGGATATGTACACATCAGTACAAAATCCAAGCCCGCCCGATAACCGCCCACAAAAAATGCCCCGATCTCACAACCGGGGCATTCAGTACAACGTTCAAACGACCTTCAAGCGATCAGTGCGAAACCGCCCCACTCGCCCCCAACCCAGTCTGCGAACGCACAAACTGCGGGAAGAACAGCGCCCGCTCATTGTCCGCCGCCGCCGACTTGTCAGTAATCGAGAAGAACCAGATGCCAATGAACGCAATGATCATCGAAAACAACGCCGGGTACTCATAAGGGAAGATCGCCTTCTCATGATGCAGAATCTGCACCCAAATGGTCGGCCCCAGCACCATCAAACCAACGGCACTCACCAGCCCCAACCAACCGCCGATCATCGCGCCACGGGTGGTCAGCTTCTTCCAGTACATCGAAAGCAACAGCACCGGGAAGTTACAGCTCGCCGCAATCGAGAACGCCAAGCCCACCATGAACGCAATGTTCTGGCTTTCGAACAGAATGCCCAGGCCGATGGCCAGCACACCCAGCGCGATAGTGGTGATCTTCGAAACGCGAATCTCATCCTTGTCGTTGGCCTTGCCCTTCTTGATCACGCTGGCGTACAGATCGTGAGACACCGCCGAAGCACCGGCCAGGGTCAGACCCGCGACAACCGCCAGAATGGTCGCAAACGCTACCGCCGAAATGAAACCAAGGAAGATACTGCCACCCACCGCGTCAGCCAGGTGCACCGCCGCCATGTTGTTGCCGCCGAGCAAAGCGCCCGCTGCATCTTTAAAGGCCGGGTTGGTGCTGACCAGCAGGATCGCGCCGAAGCCGATGATGAACGTCAGAATGTAGAAGTAACCAATGAAACCGGTCGCATACAGCACGCTCTTACGGGCTTCTTTTGCGTCACTCACGGTGAAGAAGCGCATGAGGATGTGCGGCAGGCCAGCGGTACCGAACATCAGTGCCAGACCCAGCGAGAACGCCGAAATCGGATCTTTCACCAGACCGCCCGGGCTCATGATCGCCTCACCTTTCGGGTGAACCTTGATCGCCTCGGAGAACAGCATGTTGAAATCGAAGTTGACGTGCTTCATCACCATCAGCGCCATGAACGAGGCACCGGACAGCAACAGCACAGCCTTGATGATCTGCACCCAGGTGGTTGCGAGCATGCCGCCGAACAGCACGTACATGCACATCAGGATGCCGACCAGAATCACCGCGACGTAATAGTCGAGGCCGAACAGCAACTGGATCAGCTTGCCCGCGCCAACCATTTGCGCGATCAGATAGAACGCCACCACCACCAGCGAACCGCAGGCAGACAGGGTGCGAATCTGGGTTTGCCCGAGGCGGTAAGACGCCACGTCGGCAAAGGTGTATTTGCCCAGGTTACGCAGGCGCTCGGCGATCAGGAACAGAATGATCGGCCAGCCCACCAGGAAGCCGATCGAATAGATCAGGCCATCGTAGCCGGAGGTGAACACCAGCGCGGAAATCCCCAGGAAGGATGCCGCCGACATGTAGTCACCGGCAATCGCCAGACCGTTCTGGAAACCGGTGATCTTGCCGCCCGCCGCGTAGTAGTCGGCAGCCGACTTGTTGCGCTTGGACGCCCAGTAAGTGATGCACAGCGTGGCACCGACGAACACCACGAACATGGCAATCGCAGCAACGTTGAGCGGTTGTTTGTGCACTTCGCCGGTCAGGGCGTCAGCCGCCCACACGGCCGGCGCGAACGCCGAGATGCTCAGAAGAGCCAGTAGACGCCGGATCATTGCTGAGCCTCCTTGAGAATCGCATTGTTCAGGTCGTCAAACTCGCCATTGGCGCGGCGCACGTAGATGCCGGTGAGGATGAAAGCCGAGACAATCAGGCCGACACCGATCGGGATGCCCCAGGTAATCGATGACTCGGGACTGAGTTTGGCCCCCAGCACTTGCGGGCCGTAAGCGATCAGAAGGATGAATCCGGAGTAGAGCCCGAGCATGATCGCCGAGAGTATCCAGGCGAACTTTTCCCTTTTTCGCACCAGCTCCTTGAATCGGGGACTGTTTTGAATCGAGAGGTAAATGCTGTCGTTCATTGTTTTTATCCTCGCAGCACAGATTATTGTTGGAACATAGCTAATGTATGCGGCTGCGAGCGCGGTAACAGACGACCTTAGTAGTAGATGGCCATGACTCTTTTGCCAATTTCAAGCACACCCCAAAACAACTGTAGGAGCGAGCCTGCTCGCGATGGCGTCGGATCAGTCGACATTTTAATCAACTGACAGGACGCTATCGCGAGCAGGCTCACTCCTACAGGGGTGTAAGCGGTTTTGAAGTTACTTGGTCCAGTCAGCCACGCGATCCGGGTGCTTGGCGACCCAATCCTTCGCGGCTGCGTCAGGTTTGGCACCATCCTGAATCGCCAGCATCACTTCGCCGATTTCGTCTTTCGATGCCCACTGGAAGTTCTTCAGGAACCTGGCCACTTCCGGCGCCTTGGCTTCCAGTTCCTTACTGCCGATGCTGTTCACCGTTTCAGCTGCGCCGTACACGCCTTTCGGGTCGTCGAGGAAGCGCAGTTTCCACTTGGCGAACATCCAGTGCGGCACCCAACCGGTGACGGCGATGGATTCGTTTTTCTTCTCGGCACGGGTCAGCTCGGCGATCATGCCGGCGCCGGAACTGGCCTTGAGGGTGTATTTGTCGAGGCCGTAATCCTTGATCGCCTGATCGGTCTTGAGCATCACGCCTGAACCGGCGTCGATGCCGACGATGCGGTTCTTGAAGGTGTCATCGGTTTTCAGGTCTTCGATCGACTTGGCCTTGACGTACTCCGGCACGATCAGGCCGATTTTCGCATCCTTGAAGTTCGGGCCGTAATCGACGACCAGATCCTTGTTTTTCGCCCAGTATTCGCCGTGGGTCACAGGCAGCCAGGCCGAGAGCATGGCGTCGAGTTTGCCGGTGGCCACGCCTTGCCACATGATCCCGGTGGCGACGGCTTGCAGCTTCACGTCGTAGCCAAGCTTCTGTTTGATCACTTCGGCCGCCACGTGGGTGGTCGCGACGCTGTCAGACCAGCCGTCCACGTAACCGATGTTCAGGGTCTGTTTTTCAGCGCTGGCAAATGTGGAACTCATCGCAAGCACCAGAGCGGCACCTGCGCCTAAAAGTCGTCGCATCTTCATCGTTACTTCCCCGAAATGCTGCGCCCGACGGATGACGGGCGGCGTCAACGTATTGTTATGGTGCACAGCGCCCCCATCACGCCTGACCGCAAACTCGCTCGACTGCCAGTGGAGTGCTGACGCTTTCGATCATCAACCTGACGACCGTCACGACCTGCTCTGTCAGCGACCTCAAGGCAACGAGAAACGACATCAGAAAGCCATTAACTGCCTATGAATATTTGACGCCAGACAATCCGCCCGAACTTTGCATGTCAAAATCATGCGGGCCACCAACCCCCGGTTAAATGCAGGTAACATGCGTCGCTTTGCAGCCACTCGGCCTGACCATGTCCGCGACTTCCCGCTTGCCTTTTCTTCCTTATATCTTCGCCTGCCTGCTTGGCCTGTTTGCCCTTGGCGGTTTCTGGTACGGCCTCGGCAAACCGGTGATCCTGCCGGACGCCGCCACCCCGACGCACAAGTTGCAATGCGCCTCCTACACCCCTTTCGATAAAGATCAGTCGCCGTTCGACGTGCCGTTCAAGTTGCGCCCGGAGCGCATGGACGCCGACCTCGCCTTGCTGGCGACGCGCTTTGAATGCATCCGCACGTATTCCATGACCGGCCTCGAAGCGTTGCCGGATCTGGCGCGCAAACATGGTTTGAAGCTGATGATCGGTGCGTGGGTCAACAGCAACCCGGTAGACACCGAGAAAGAAGTCGATCTACTGATTGCTTCGGCCAACGCCAACCCGGACGTGGTCAGTGCGGTGATCGTCGGCAACGAAGCGCTGCTGCGCAAGGAAGTCACCGGCGGGCAACTGGCCCGACTGATCAACAAGGTCAAAAGCCAGGTCAAGCAACCGGTTACCTACGCCGATGTGTGGGAGTTCTGGCTCAAGCATCCGGAAGTCGCGCCGGCAGTGGATTTCCTGACCATTCACCTGTTGCCGTACTGGGAAGATGATCCGTCGAACATCGACGCTGCCCTGCAGCATGTCGCAGATGTGCGTCAGGTGTTCGGCAACAAGTTCGCACCCAAGGACGTGATGATCGGCGAAACCGGCTGGCCGAGCGAAGGCCGCCAGCGTGAAACGGCGCTTCCGAGCCGGGTCAACGAAGCCAAGTTCATTCGTGGGTTTGTCGCGATGGCCGAGAAAGAAGGCTGGCGCTACAACCTGATCGAGGCTTTTGACCAACCGTGGAAACGCGCGAGCGAAGGTGCGGTCGGCGGTTATTGGGGGCTGTTTGACGCTGATCGTCAGGACAAAGGCGTACTGGCCGGCCCCGTGACTAACGTGCCGTACTGGAAAGAATGGCTGGCAGTCGGTGGACTGATCTTCCTCAGCACGTTGATCCTCGGCGGCCGGGTTCGCACGACGCGCTCAGCGCTAGTGTTGCCGCTGCTGGGCGCCCTCGCCGCTTGTTCGATTGGCGCCTGGGGCGATCTGGCGCGAGTGACCACACGATTCAACAGCGAATGGTTGTGGGTCGGACTGCTGACAGCGCTGAATCTGTTGGTGCTCGCGCACGCCGCGCTGACATTGAGCGCTCGTACTGGCTGGCGTGAAAAAGCCTTCAACCTGCTGGAGCGTCGCGCCGGTTGGTTGGTAGCCGCGGCAGGATTTGCAGCGGCGGTGATGATGCTGGAGATGGTGTTTGATGCGCGTTATCGCAGCTTTGCGAGCATGGCGTTTGTATTGCCTTCACTCGTTTACCTGTGCCGGCCGGTCAGCGTGCCGCGTCGGGAAATTGCGTTGCTGACCTTTATCATCGGTGCGGGCATTGCGCCGCAGTTGTATGAGGAAGGCTTGTTGAATCAGCAGGCGTGGGGTTGGGCGTTGGTCAGCTTGTTGATGGTAGTTGCGTTGTGGCGCTGCCTGCGTGTTCGCAAGACTTAAGCTTCATCGGCTGAAATGCCCAATCGCGAGCAGGCTCACTCCTAAATTTTGGAATGCGTTCCCCTTGTATAGTAGTGAGCCTGCTCGCGATAGCTGACGATCAGGCGTCGCGGGTTTCCCGGACCAGGCGCAACCCCGCAATCACCACCGCAAACACCGCCAGCGTCGTGTTATACAACGCCAGCGCCGGCAGCCCGAACACCAGCGCCAGCACCGCAAGCCACCACCCTGCCCGCCCCGGCACGACAAAACCGAGCAACGCCGCCCCCAGCGCTGTCCAGCCCAACACCTTGAAGTGAATCATCAGCCCAAGGTTCGAGCGCACCTGACATTCCCAGCGGCTGGCTTCATCGACGCAAATGCCGACCCACTGGCCGTCCTCCATAAAACCGTAGCGGGCGCCATAACTGGCGGCCAGCCATAACGGCAGCAGAACGAGCAGCAAAATCACGGGCAAGCGGCGGGACATGGAACACTCCAATCTTCGGAAATCGGCGGCCAGCTTAATCCGCCGTCCCCCATACGCAAGCACTAACAACAGTTAACTGGTCATCGACTCTGTGCAAAGTGTATCGTCCAGCTACTATTACTCCGAATTCTGCCTGTTTGGTGCCGTTGCATGGCACTTTGGCGCGAGCCCGGTGGTCATAGCCTGCGAACTTCATTCGGCACCTTCCTCTAAGGGATCTAGTCATGCTCCGTTCCTTGCGCTTCGCCGCGCTGTTCAGCGGCCTTATTCTGAGTGCGTCCGCACTGGCGGTGGATATCGACGCCGCCAGCTATGGCTACCCCCTGACCAACCCGTTCGAGGCGACCATCGCCACGACGCCACCGGACTTGCGCCCGGAGCTGCCACTGGACGATGACATCAACCAGTCGGATCGCAGCATCACCCTGCGTCCGGAGCGGGCATTCAACCTGCCGGACAATTTCTGGGCAGTGAAGAAACTTACCTACCGCATCGCCACCCAGGACAAACCGGCACCGCTGATCTTTCTGATCGCCGGCACCGGCGCGCGCTACGACAGCACGCTCAACGAATACCTGAAAAAGCTTTACTACAAGGCCGGCTACCACGTCGTGCAGCTGTCGTCGCCGACCAGTTTCGACTTCATCAGCGCCGCTTCGCGCTTCGCCACACCGGGCGTGACCAAGGAAGACGCCGAAGACATGTATCGGGTCATGCAGGCCGTGCGGGCGCAAAACCCGAAGGTGCCGGTGACCGAGTTTTACCTGACCGGTTACAGCCTCGGCGCTCTTGATGCCGCATTCGTTGCGCATCTGGACGAGACCCGCCGCAGCTTCAACTTCAAGAAAGTCCTGCTGCTCAACCCGCCGGTGAATCTCTACACCTCGATCAGCAACCTAGACAAACTGGTGCAGACCGAGGTCAAGGGCATCAACAACAGCACCACGTTCTATGAACTGGTATTGGGCAAATTGACCCGCTACTTCCAGCAGAAAGGCTACATCGACCTCAACGATGCCTTGCTCTACGACTTCCAGCAGTCCAAGCAGCATTTGACCAACGAGCAGATGGCGATGCTGATCGGCACCTCGTTCCGTTTCTCCGCTGCCGACATCGCCTTTACCTCTGACCTGATCAATCGTCGCGGCCTGATCACCCCGCCGAAATTCCCGATCACCGAAGGCACCAGCCTGACGCCATTCCTCAAGCGTGCGCTGCAATGCGACTTCGATTGCTACCTGACCGATCAGGTGATTCCGATGTGGCGCGCGCGCACCGACGGCGGCAGCCTGCTGCAACTGATCGATCAGGTCAGCCTGTATGCGCTCAAGGATTACCTGCACGACAGCCCGAAAATCGCCGTGATGCACAACGCTGACGACGTCATTCTCGGCCCCGGCGACCTCGGTTTTCTGCGCAAGACGTTCGGTGATCGCCTGACGCTTTATCCACTGGGTGGCCATTGCGGCAACCTCAACTACCGCGTCAACAGCGACGCCATGCTGGAGTTCTTCCGTGGCTAAATATCTCCTGCTGATTGCAGCGTTACTCTGTGCAGGCGTGGCCCAGGCCGATAACAGCAAAGCCAATGCACCGGTGGTGGTCGACAGTGACGGCTTCAAGGAGCCGCTGTCGAAACTCAAGTTCAACCCGGGACTGGATCAGCGAGAGTTCGAGCGTTCGACGCTCAATGCTCTGGCCGTCTACGACCCGCTGGAGGAGTGGAACCGTCGCGTTTACCACTTCAACTACCGCTTCGACCAATGGGTGTTCCTGCCGGTGGTCGACGGTTATCGCTACATCACGCCAAGCTTTGTGCGCACCGGTGTGAGCAACTTCTTCAACAACCTGGGCGACGTACCGAACCTGCTCAACAGCCTGTTGCAGTTCAAGGGTCAACGCTCGATGGAAACCACGGCGCGCCTGTTGCTCAACACCACCATCGGCATCGCCGGCCTGTGGGATCCGGCCACCGCCATGGGCCTGCCGCGCCAGAGCGAAGACTTCGGGCAGACTCTGGGCTTCTACGGCGTACCGGGCGGCGCGTACTTCGTACTGCCGATCCTCGGCCCGTCGAACATCCGCGACACCGCCGGCCTGGCCGTGGACTTCAGCGCCGAATCGGCGATCAACTTCCTCAACGTTTCGGAAGTCAGCTCCAACCACCCGGAAGTCTGGGCGTTGCGAGCGGTCGACAAGCGCTACCAGACCAGTTTCCGTTACGGCCAGATGAACTCGCCGTTCGAATACGAGAAAGTGCGGTACGTGTACACCGAAGCACGCAAGCTGCAGATTGCCGAGTAATCTTCGACCGGCACAAAAAAGGGCCATTCGATGCGAGTCGAATGGCCCTTTTTCATGGCACCACACAAATCAAAATGTGGGAGCGGGATTGCTCGCGAATGCTTCTGTCAGTCGATACTTTCTTTGAATGACACACCGCATTCGCGAGCAAGCCCGCTCCCACAGGGGTTATGTATCGCTGGTTAGTTCTTCACTGCTTTCCAGATTTTGCCGACGACAGAAACCACCGCCAACACCACGGCACCGGCAATAATCCCCGCCACGCCATTGAGCAACGCTGGCACCACAAACCCGGCACTCCCCGCCGCCGCGCCAACACCCTCAATCCAGTGATGCGCAACCGGAATGCCGTGAGTGAGGATACCGCCGCCCACCAGGAACATCGCCGCCGTGCCCACCACCGACAGGGTTTTCATCATGTACGGCGCCGCCGTCAAAATGCCGCTGCCGATTTTTTTGGCCATCTGCCCCGGCTTCTGGGTCAGCCACAAACCGAGGTCGTCAAGTTTGACGATGCCGGCCACCAGACCATAAACACCAACCGTCATCACAATCGCGATGCCCGACATCACAATCACTTGCTGGGTCAGCGAGGCGTCAGCCACGGTGCCGAGGGTGATGGCGATGATTTCTGCCGAGAGGATGAAATCGGTGCGGATCGCACCTTTGATCTTGTCCTTCTCGTAAGCCACCAGATCGGTGGCCGGATCTGCCACGGCTTCGGTCAGTTGCGCATGCTCGGTTTCATCTTCAGCCTTGCTGTGCAGAAACTTGTGCGCGAGTTTCTCGAACCCTTCGAAACACAGGTACGCGCCACCGACCATCAACAACGGCGTCACCAGCCACGGCACGAATGCACTGATCGCCAGCGCCGACGGCACCAAAATCAGTTTATTGAGGAACGACCCCTTGGCCACTGCCCATACCACGGGGATTTCTCGCTCGGCGCGCACGCCGGAGACCTGCTGGGCATTGAGCGCCAGATCATCACCGAGCACCCCGGCGGTCTTCTTGGCGGCCATTTTGCTCATCAACGCCACGTCATCCAGAACGGTGGCAATATCGTCGACCAGCACCAGCAAACTGCTTCCTGCCATGAATCCTGTTTCCTTTTATGTATGAATGTTGCGAAGCATAACGCGACCACTCACCACACGGGGCATTCTTGAGCGCTGCGCGAGGCCGGTGCTACCATGCGCAACCGCCAGAACAGGCAAGGAACCACCGGGTTTATGAGCACAATCCGCGAGCGCAACAAAGAACTGATCCTGCGTGCCGCCAGTGAGGAGTTTGCCGACAAGGGCTTCGCTGCGACCAAAACCAGCGACATCGCCGCCAAGGCGGGATTGCCCAAGCCCAACGTCTACTACTACTTCAAGTCCAAGGAAAACCTCTACCGCGAGGTACTGGAAAGCATCATCGTGCCGATCCTGCAGGCCTCGACGCCGTTTAATCCGGACGGCGTACCGAGTGAAGTGCTGAGCGGCTACATCCGCTCGAAGATCCGCATCTCCCGCGATCTGCCCTTCGCCTCCAAGGTGTTCGCGAGTGAAATCATGCACGGCGCCCCGCACCTGAGCGCCGACCTGGTCGAGCAGCTCAACGGCCAGGCCAAGCACAACATCGACTGCATCCAGACCTGGATCGACCGCGGCCAGATCGCCCCGATCGACCCCAATCACCTGATGTTCAGCATCTGGGCCGCGACCCAGACCTACGCCGACTTCGACTGGCAGATTTCTGCGGTCACCGGCAAGGACAAGCTCGACGAAGCCGACTATGAAGCAGCAGCGCAGACGATTATCCGGCTGGTGTTGAAAGGGTGTGAGCCGGACTGACACACTCTCTGCCACCCGATACAAACAAGCCCGCCCTCACAGAGATTCCTGTGAGGGCGGGCTTTTTCGCTTCAGCGACTATTCGGCTTTAGCCACTCAGGCCGCCACCCCCGCATCCGCGCGCAGATCCAGCGCCTCCACCGCTTTGATTGCCACCTGCTCATCGATATCCGACAGATCGCCGCTGATGCCGATTGCGCCCAGCACGTTGCCGGCCTGATCGCGGATCAACACGCCACCCGGTGCCGGCACGACGCTGCCCTGCCCCATGCTGTTCAGCGCAGCGATGAACGCCGGGCGTTGTTGTGCGTCGAGCGCAAGCAGGCGTGAGCCCTTGCCCAGGGCGATGGCGCCCCAGGCTTTGCCGATGGCGATATTCGGGCGCAGCAGGCTCGCGCCGTCTTCGCGTTGCAAGGTGATCAGGTGGCCGCCGGTATCGAGTACCGCGATGGTCAGCGGCGCGGCGTTGATGCCTCGCCCTGCGCTGATGGCTTCGTTGACCAGGTTGACTGCGACTTTCAAGGTTAAAGCGCTCATGGTGCCGTCCTCATTTTGTTATTGGGAAAGTCGTGGGGCTGCGGTTTTGTGCCGCAGCCCGATGCAACAAATAGAACACAATGAATTATTTTTTTGTATACAATAATTCTCGAAAAGCGCCACATGCGACGAAAAGCCACAGTGCGACAGGCTTCCGACGAATGAAACAGGCGCTTGAGAAAATGGATTGACCTGCGCCGTCCGCCGTGAATACACTCTGCGCAAAGCCACTTGTATACAATTACAAAACGTAAAGAGGCACAAAACCATGAGCAAAATGAGAGCAATCGAAGCCGCCGTTCTGGTGATGCGCCGTGAAGGGGTTGATACCGCTTTTGGCATCCCAGGTGCTGCGATCAACCCGCTGTACTCCGCCCTGCAAAAGGTCGGCGGCATCGATCACGTCCTCGCTCGCCACGTTGAAGGCGCCTCGCACATGGCCGAGGGCTACACCCGCACCAAGGCCGGCAACATCGGCGTGTGCATCGGGACTTCCGGCCCTGCCGGCACCGACATGGTCACCGGGCTCTACAGCGCCTCGGCCGACTCGATTCCAATCCTCTGCATTACCGGCCAGGCACCCCGCGCCCGTATGCACAAGGAAGACTTCCAGGCTGTCGACATCACCAGCATCGTCAAGCCAGTCACCAAGTGGGCGACCACTGTTCTGGAGCCGGGCCAAGTGCCTTACGCGTTCCAGAAAGCGTTCTACGAAATGCGCTCCGGCCGTCCAGGCCCGGTGCTGATCGACCTGCCGTTCGACGTGCAGATGGCCGAAATCGAATTCGACATCGACGCTTACCAGCCGCTGCCGCTAGCCAAACCCACCGCGACCCGCGTTCAGGTCGAGAAGGCTTTGGCTCTGCTGGATCAGGCCGAGCGCCCATTGTTGGTAGCCGGTGGCGGCATCATCAACGCCGACGCCAGCGATCTGCTGGTTGAGTTCGCTGAGCTGACCGGCATCCCGGTTATCCCGACCCTGATGGGCTGGGGCACCATCCCGGACGATCACCCGTTGATGGTGGGCATGGTCGGTCTGCAGACTTCGCACCGTTACGGCAACGCAACCATGCTGAAATCCGACGTGGTGTTGGGGATCGGTAACCGTTGGGCCAACCGTCACACCGGCTCGGTGGATGTTTACACCGAAGGTCGCAAGTTCATTCACGTCGACATCGAAGGCACGCAGATCGGCCGCGTGTTCACCCCGGATCTGGGCATCGTTTCCGACGCCGCTGCCGCGCTGACCGTGTTCATCGAAGTGGCCCGTGAATGGCAAGCCGCCGGCAAGCTGAAAAACCGCAGTGCCTGGCTGCAGGATTGCCAGCAGCGCAAAGCCAGCCTGCATCGCAAGACTCACTTCGACAACGTGCCGGTCAAACCGCAGCGCGTTTACGAAGAAATGAACCAGGTGTTCGGCAAGGACACCTGCTACGTCAGCACCATCGGTCTGTCGCAGATTGCCGGCGCGCAGTTCCTGCACGTCTACAAGCCGCGTCACTGGATCAACTGCGGCCAGGCAGGCCCGTTGGGCTGGACCATTCCGGCAGCGCTGGGCGTGGTGAAGGCCGATCCGAACCGTAAAGTCGTGGCCCTGTCGGGGGACTATGACTTCCAGTTCATGATCGAAGAACTGGCGGTCGGCGCTCAGTTCAAACTGCCGTATATCCACGTTGTGGTGAACAACTCGTATCTGGGTCTGATCCGTCAGGCACAGCGCGGGTTCGAAATGGACTACTGCGTGCAGCTGTCCTTCGATAACCTGAACGCGCCGGAACTCAACGGTTACGGGGTTGACCACATCGCAGTGGCTGAAGGCCTGGGCTGTAAGGCACTGCGTGTGTTCGAACCGTCGGAAATCGCCCCTGCCCTGCGCAAGGCCGAACAGATGATCGAAGAGTTCAAGGTGCCGGTGATTGTCGAGATCATTCTGGAGCGTGTGACCAACATCTCCATGGGCACCGAGATCAACGCCGTCAACGAATTCGAAGACCTGGCGCTGGTCGGCAACGATGCGCCTACGGCGATTTCGCTGCTCGACTGATTGCTTTTGCTTGATCGTTCCCACGCTGCTGATCATTCCCACGCTCTGCGTGGGAATGCAGCCGGGGACGCTCTGCGTCCCAAAGCGGACGCAGAGCGTCCATTGAGGCATTCCCACGCAGAGCGTGGGAACGATCAGCCCTAATACATATACGGGAGACCACCATGCCGCGTTTCGCAGCCAACCTGTCCATGCTGTTCACCGAACAGGATTTCCTTGCCCGTTTCGACGCCGCCGCCAAGGCTGGCTTCAGCGGTGTCGAGTACCTGTTCCCTTACGATTTCAGCTCTGCTGAAATCAAGGCCAAACTCGACGCCAACGGTCTGACCCAAGTGCTGTTCAACCTGCCGGCCGGTGACTGGGCCAAGGGCGAGCGCGGCATCGCGTGTCTGCCGGATCGCGTTGAAGAGTTCCGCGCTGGCGTTGATCTGGCGATTGCCTACGCGCAAGTGCTGGGCAACACCCAGGTCAACTGCCTGGCGGGTATCCGCCCGCAAGGCGTCGACGATGCCACCGTGGAAAAGACCTTCGTCGCCAACCTGAAATACGCCGCCGATAAGCTGCAGGCCGCGGGCATCAAACTGGTGATGGAAGCGATCAACACCCGCGACATCCCGGGTTTCTACCTGAACAACACGGCGCAAGCCCTGTCGATTCGCGAGCAGGTCGGCAGCGCCAATCTGTACCTGCAATACGACATCTATCACATGCAAATCATGGAAGGCGATCTGGCCCGCACGCTGCAATCGCACCTGGCCGAGATCAACCATGTGCAGCTCGCCGACAACCCGGGCCGCAACGAGCCGGGCACCGGTGAGATCAACTACCGCTTTCTGTTCGAACACCTCGACCGCATCGGTTATCAGGGTTGGGTCGGTTGCGAATACAAGCCGCTGACCACCACTGAAGCAGGCCTCGGCTGGCTGAAGACCCACAACGCCATTTAAGAACAACGCAAAACCCTGTGGGAGCGGGCTTGCTCGCGAATGCGGTGGTTCAGTCAACACGGATATTGAATGTTCCACCGCATTCGCGAGCAAGCCCGCTCCCACCCAAAGCAACATCCCCTATTTGCTTGAGCAAGACAAAAACAAGAGGATTTTCTCATGGCTAAAATCGGATTCATCGGCACCGGCATCATGGGCCACCCAATGGCGGCGAACCTGCAGAAAGCCGGTCACAGCCTGTTCCTGTCGGCGCACCACGACGCCGCCCCGGCCGACCTGGTTGCCGCTGGCGCCGTCGCCCTGGCCAACCCGCGCGAAGTGGCGCAGGAAGCCGAGTTCATCATCGTCATGGTTCCGGATACCCCGCAGGTAGAGGACGTACTGTTCCGCGCCGACGGCGTCGCTGCCGGCATCGGCAAAGGCAAAGTCGTGATCGACATGAGCTCGATCTCGCCTACCGCCACCAAGGCCTTCGCTGCAAAGATCAACGAGAAAGGCGCGCAGTACCTCGACGCTCCGGTTTCCGGTGGTGAAGTCGGCGCCAAGGCTGCGACCCTGAGCATCATGGTCGGTGGCGACGCCGATGCCTTCGAACGCGCACTGCCGCTGTTCCAGGCCATGGGCAAGAACATCACCCTGGTCGGTGGCAATGGCGACGGTCAGACCGCCAAGGTCGCGAACCAGATCATCGTTGCCCTGAACATTCAGGCCGTCGCTGAAGCCCTGCTGTTCGCTTCGAAAAACGGTGCCGATCCAGCCAAGGTGCGTGAAGCGCTGATGGGTGGTTTCGCCTCCTCGAAGATTCTCGAAGTGCACGGCGAGCGCATGATCAAAGGCACCTTCGATCCAGGTTTCCGCATCAGCCTGCACCAGAAGGACCTGAACCTGGCCCTGCAAGGCGCCAAGGAGCTGAACATCAACCTGCCGAACACCGCCAACGCCCAGCAAGTGTTCAGCACCTGCGCGGCCATCGGTGGCAGCAACTGGGATCACTCGGCGCTGATCAAGGGCCTGGAACACATGGCCAACTTCTCGATTCGCGACAAAAAATAAGCCCTGCCCCGTCGCTCGTTCCCACGCTCTGCGTGGGAATGCAGCCCGGGACGCTCCGCGTCCCTGCCGAAGCGGACGCAGAGCGTCCATTGAGGCATTCCCACGCAGAGCGTGGGAACGATCACCTGCACTAACCAAGAACAATAAGAATGGGAGCCCGCCATGTCGGTCGATCCGCAACAACTGCTGCGCGAGCTGTTTGCCACAGCCATCGACGCGGCCCATCCGAACCAGGTCCTCGAAGCACATCTGCCTGCCGATCGCACAGGTCGCGTGATCGTCATCGGCGCCGGCAAGGCCGCCGCCGCCATGGCGCAAGTGGTCGAGCGCTGCTGGGAAGGTGAAGTCTCGGGCCTTGTGGTGACCCGCTATGGTCACGGCGCCCCGTGCGAAAAAATCGAAGTGGTCGAAGCCGCACACCCGGTGCCGGACGCAGCCGGTCTGGCCGTGGCCAAACGCGTGCTGGAACTGGTCAGCAACCTGACCGAAGACGACCGCGTGATTTTCCTGCTGTCCGGCGGCGGCTCTGCCCTGCTGGCGCTGCCGGCCGAAGGCATCACCCTCGCCGACAAGCAGTCAATCAACAAAGCCCTGCTCAAATCCGGCGCGACCATCGGCGAGATGAACTGCGTGCGCAAGCACCTCTCGGCGATCAAGGGCGGACGCCTGGGCAAGGCCTGCTGGCCTGCCACTGTTTACACCTACGCGATTTCCGATGTACCGGGCGACCTTGCCACGGTCATCGCTTCCGGCCCGACCGTGGCCGACCCGAGCACCAGCGCCGAAGCGCTGGCGATCATCAAGCGCTACGGCATCGAGATTCCGGCGTCGGTGCGCAACTGGCTGCAAAGTCCGGAATCGGAAACCGTCAAACCCGGTGATCCGAGCCTGGCCCGCAGTCACTTCCAGTTGATCGCCCGCCCTCAGCAATCGCTGGATGCCGCTGCGGTGAAATGCCGTCAGGCCGGTTTCAGCACGCTGATCCTCGGCGACCTCGAAGGCGAATCCCGCGAAGTGGCGAAAGTCCACGCCGGTATCGCCCGCCAGATCATCAACCATGGCCAGCCACTGGCGGCGCCGTGCGTGATCCTCTCCGGCGGCGAAACTACCGTGACCGTACGCGGCAATGGCCGTGGCGGACGCAACGCCGAATTCCTCCTCAGCCTCACCGACAGCCTCAAGGGCCAGCCCGGCGTCTATGCGCTGGCCGGTGACACTGACGGCATCGACGGTTCGGAAGACAACGCCGGCGCAATCATGACCCCGGACAGCTACGCCCGCGCCGCCGCCCTGGGCCTGAGCGCCAGCGACGAGCTGGATAACAACAACGGTTACGGCTACTTCGAGGCGCTCGATGCGCTGATCGTCACCGAGCCGACCCGCACCAACGTCAACGACTTCCGCGCCATTCTGATCCTCGAGAGCTCTAAATCATGACGCCTGATAAAAAGGTCAAAATCCTCGCCACCCTCGGGCCTGCCGTTGACGGCATCGAAGAGATCCGTGAACTGGTCGAGGCCGGGGTCAACATCTTCCGCCTCAATTTCAGCCACGGCGATCACGCCGACCACGCCAAGCGCTATCAGTGGATCCGCGAAGTCGAGCGCCAACTCAACTATCCGCTGGGCATTCTGATGGACTTGCAAGGGCCGAAACTGCGCGTCGGCAAGTTTGCTGACGGCAAGGTGCAACTGCATCGCGGTCAGGCCTTCCGCCTTGATCTGGACGCGACACCGGGCGACGAACGCCGGGTGAATCTGCCGCATCCGGAGATCATCGCGGCGCTGGAAGCCGGGATGGATCTGCTGCTCGATGACGGCAAACTGCGCCTGCGGGTTGTCACCAAATACACCGACGCAATCGACACCACCGTGCTCAACGGCGGCGAGCTGTCGGATCGCAAAGGCGTGAACGTGCCACAAGCCGTGCTCGAGCTGAGCCCGCTGACGGCCAAGGATCGCCGCGACCTGAGCTTCGGTCTGGAGCTGGGTGTGGACTGGGTCGCGTTGTCGTTCGTGCAGCGTCCGCAAGACATCATCGAAGCCCGCGAACTGATCGGCGACAAAGCTTTTCTGATGGCGAAAATCGAGAAGCCATCGGCCGTCGAGCAACTGCGCGAGATCGCCGAACTGAGCGACGCGATCATGGTGGCTCGCGGTGACCTCGGCGTCGAAGTGCCGGCCGAAAGCGTGCCGCAGATCCAGAAAAACATCATCACTACCTGCCGCCAGCTCGGCAAACCGGTGGTGGTGGCGACGCAGATGCTGGAGTCGATGCGCTTCTCCCCGGCGCCAACCCGCGCTGAAGTGACTGACGTCGCCAACGCCGTGGCCGAAGGCGCCGATGCGGTGATGCTGTCAGCGGAAACCGCGTCCGGCGAGTACCCGCTGGAAGCCGTGCAGATGATGAGCAAGATCATCCGTCAGGTCGAAAACGGCCCGGATTATCAGACTCAGCTCGACGTCAGCCGGCCGAAAGCCGAAGCAACGGTTTCCGATGCGATCAGCTGCGCGATACGCCGCATCAGCAACGTGCTGCCGGTGGCGGTGCTGGTCAACTACAGCGAGTCGGGTGCTTCGAGTTTGCGTGCGGCGCGGGAGCGGCCGAAAGCGCCGATCCTCAACCTGACCCCTAACCTGCAGACGGCGCGTCGCTTGAGCGTGGCGTGGGGGATTCACTCGGTGGTCAACGATCGCCTGCGTCAGGTCGACGAAGTCTGCTCGACCGCGCTGGAAATCGCCCAGGCGCAAGGCATGGCCGAGCGTGGTGACACGCTGCTGATCACGGCAGGTGTGCCGTTTGGTCAGCCTGGATCGACTAACTCGCTGCGTATCGAAACGTTGATTTAAGCCCCCCACCATGATCGTTCCCACGCTCAGCGTGGGAATGCGGCCCGGGACGCTCTGCGTCCCAAGAGCAGACGCAGAGCGTCCTTTGAGGCATTCCCACGCGGAGCGTGGGAACGATCAGTACCGAATGAACTGCCATGCCTGCCAACCATTTCAACACCCACTGCCCTGACTGGGCCGAGGCTTTGCTCAACGGCTTCAGTCAAATATTCCTCCAGCGTCATCCGCTGTGCGGCCTGCTTTGTCTCTTGGCGATCCTGCTGACCGCGCCGGTGCTGTTTGCCGGTGCGCTGCTCGGCGCCGTCGCCGGATTGCTCACCGCGCAACGACGCAACTACGCCAAGGCTGATCGCCAGGCCGGGCTGTTCAGCTACAACGGCATCTTGCTGGGCTTGTTGCTGAGCCTGTATTTCCCGTGGTCGCCGATGCTGCCGCCGCTGATTCTCGCCGCCGGCGGCTTGAGCGCAATGGCCACGCAGCAATGGCTCAAACATGTGTACAGCAGCCGATCGATTCCGGCCTACACCTCACCGTTCGTGGCCATGAGCTGGATCCTGCTGCTGTTCGCCGAACCTTCGGCACCCATGGCGCACATCGAAATGAACACGCTGAACCTGCTCGCCGCTGAACTGCGCGGTTTGGGTCAGGTGATGTTTCTCGGCCACCCGCTGGCCGGCGCGCTGATCGCCGCCGGTTTGCTGATCGCTGATCGCCGGGCTTTTTGCTGGGCGCTGCTAGCCTCAGCGACTGGTCTCGCCTCCAGCTTGCTGCACCACGAGGCCAGCCTGGCGCTGCTCGGCCTCGGCAGTTACAACGCCGTCCTCGCCGCCCTCGCCTTCAGTAACCAGCGCCAGCAACCGTGGCTGCCGCTGCTCGGCATCGTCCTCGCGCTGCTGGTCACGCCGCTGTTTGCCGCCATCGGGTTGGCCACGCTGACAGCGCCATTCATCCTCGCCTGCTGGCTGATCCGCGCCGGTATTCAAATGCTGGGGAAAGCCACCGTCGATAACGCGTCTTGCGCTCACGGGGAGAATCAACCTAGGCTGCGCTGATCTTCGATTCAGGCGTTATTCATGGACAGCAGCAACAGTTGGCGCGAACGGCTTTACGTCATGATTTTCCAGAGCGACACCCTCGCCGGGCGTCGCTTCGACGGCATCTTGCTGTTGATCATCCTCGCCAGTCTGGTGATCGTGATGCTCGACAGTATCGACAGCATTCACCAGAACTACGCGGACGTGCTGGCCTACATCGAGTGGGGCTTCACGATCATTTTTCTCGGTGAATACATCCTGCGTCTGTATTGCTCACCGAAACCCTTGCGTTACGCCTTCAGCTTTTACGGGCTGGTGGACTTGCTGGCGATCGTGCCGGGCATCCTCGCCCTGTATTACAGCGACGCGCAGTACCTGCTGATCATTCGGATCATCCGCATGCTACGGATCTTCCGCGTGCTCAAGCTCAGCCCGTACCTCAAGCAAGCCAATTATTTGATGTCGGCGCTGAGGGGCAGCAAGCAGAAGATCGTGGTGTTTCTGGTCAGTGTCTGCACGCTGGTGACAGTGTTCGGAACATTGATGTACGTGATCGAAGGCCCGGAACACGGCTTCACCAGTATTCCCAAGGGCATCTATTGGGCTATCGTCACCCTGACTACGGTGGGCTTCGGCGACATCGTGCCGAAGACCCCGCTGGGCCAGGTGATTTCGTCGCTGGTGATGATCACCGGTTACTCGATCATTGCCGTGCCAACCGGGATTTTCACTGCGGAACTCGCCAATGCCATGCGCGGTGAACAACTGCAGCACGATTGCCCGGTGTGCAAGAAAAACAGCCACGAGCACGGTGCAGCGTTCTGCTCGCGGTGCGGCAATCAGCTGTTTAGAAAAATGGAATAAGCACAGAGCTTTTTAATCTTTAAGCGACTATGCGCGCCCCGTTATAGTCGCTGGCAAATGGCCTCACCTTTGGCACAACACCCCCACAGAACAAGGAATGCGCAGTGAAAAAACTCTTTGGCGCCTCACTTCTCGCCGCCGGTCTAGCGTTCGGTAGCGTGGCTCATGCCGCACCGACCCTGCTCAACGTTTCCTACGACGTGATGCGCGATTTCTACAAGGACTACAACACTGCGTTCCAGAAACACTGGCAAGCCGAGCACAACGAAAACATCACCGTACAGATGTCCTTCGGCGGTTCGAGCAAGCAGGCACGCTCGGTCATCGACGGTCTGCCGGCTGATGTCATCACCATGAACATGGCCACCGACATCAACGCCCTCGCCGACAACGGTCAACTGGTGCCGAAGGACTGGGTTACCCGCCTGCCGAACAATAGTGCGCCGTTCACCTCCGCCACCGTGTTCATCGTCCGCAAAGGCAACCCGAAAGCCCTGAAAGACTGGCCGGATCTGCTCAAAGACGGCGTACAAGTGATCGTGCCAAACCCGAAAACCTCGGGCAACGGCCGCTACACCTACCTGTCGGCCTGGGGTTACGTGCTGAAGAACGGCGGCGACGAAAACAAGGCCAAAGACTTCGTCGGCAAACTGTTCAAACAGGCGCCAGTGCTCGATACCGGGGGCCGCGCCGCGACCACCACGTTCATGACCAACCAGATCGGCGACGTGCTGGTGACCTTCGAGAACGAAGCGGAAATGATTGCCCGCGAGTTTGGTCGTGACCAGTTCGAAGTGATCTACCCGAGTGTTTCTGCTGAGGCCGAGCCACCGGTATCGGTGGTCGACAAAGTGGTCGACAAGAAGGGTTCGCGCGCTGCGGCCGATGAGTACCTGAAATATCTGTGGTCGCCGGAAGGTCAGGAGATTGCCGCAGCAAACTACCTGCGCCCGCGTGATCCAGCCGTGCTGGCCAAGTACACCGACCGCTTCCCGAAAGTTGATTTCCTCTCGGTGGAAAAAACCTTTGGTGACTGGCGCACCGTGCAGAAGACCCACTTCAATGATGGTGGGGTTTTCGACCAGATTTATAGCGGGCAGTAAAGTTTAGGCTGGCGTGAAAAAGGCGACCCTCAGTAGTCGCCTTTTTTTGTGGCCGCTTTACCCTCACCCCAGCCCTCTCCCGGAGGGAGAGGGGGCCTACCGAGGTGTCTGGCGAGTTACATCGACCTGAAAGACCTTATCGATTATGGATTCACCACAGCACGTTCAGGTCGGCGTACCTCTCATGCATCCCCAATCAGTTCCCTCTCCCTCTGGGAGAGGGCTAGGGTGAGGGGCTTCTACATCGGTGGAGTCACGCCATCCTTACCCGCAGAAATCGATTGCGCCGTCAGTGCGCCGTCCGCACTTTGCGTGACGAACGTCACGATCTTCACTCCGACCTTGAGCAAACTGCGATCCGCTGGCACCAGGTTGACGATCGGCACATCCTCCGGCACCAGAATCTTCTGCTGGCCGCCCTTGTAGTTCACCGTCAGCACCCGGCCATTGCTGACCACCAGATCACCGACGCTGCCGTTGGTCATACTGCTGCCCTTGGCCAGATCGAACGGCCGATGCCCGTCGCCGCTACCCGCCAGCTCCGGTGGAAACACGTGCACCTCCAGCGCCTTGAGCGTGCCATCCTCCTGAGGAATGGCGGCCGAGCCAATGTAACTGCCTGGTTTGATGTCTTCGATATTGGCCAGGGTCACCGCGCGGACTTTGGTGTCGCCGGTCAGATGGATGACCACGTTCTCGCCGCTGTTGGCGTGGACTTTCAGGGTGTCGGGGCTGACACCGGTGATCTCGCCGCGCACGCCAAGGCGCATTCCCGGCGCGTCCCCCGCTTGCACAACGGCAGTACCGAGCAGACTGATCAGAACAAGAGCAGCGGCGTGGCGAAGCATCGGACCAAACATTGCAATTCTCCGGTCATCAACAGTGAACAACGAACATAAGCACGCTATCGAACAAGATGTAAGTGAATGTATCATCGGTGCTCGACGGTCGGACGCAAGGTCTGCCGATGAACGACGTCCCTGACAACCGCCAGTCATTCCGCAACGGAATAACTGATATCAACCGCAAGCGGCTTCTGCCATCCCGGCTTGTCCCTTAGCCTCAGCGCACTTCCTTTTGCTGGATCGAGAAACCTTATGACCACCACCACTCACGCAATGACCCGAGGCATGGTGCTGCTGTTCGCCTTCTGCTGCGGCGCCATCGTTGCCAACATCTACTACGCACAGCCGATCATCGGCCTGATTGCGCCGGACATCGGTCTGACGGACACCATGGCCAGCTTCATCGTCTCGCTGACGCAGATCGGCTACGCGCTGGGCCTGTTCTTTCTGGTGCCGCTGGGTGATCTGCTGGAAAACCGCCGGTTGATGATCATCACCACCGTGGTGGCGATTGCCAGTCTGCTCGGCGCGGCGTTTACCGATCAGCCCAACGTGTTTCTGTTGATCTCGTTGCTGGTGGGTTTCAGTTCGGTGTCGGTGCAGATCCTGATTCCATTGGCGGCGCACCTGGCGCCTGAGGAATCTCGCGGTCGCGTGGTCGGCGGAATCATGGGCGGCCTGCTGCTGGGCATACTCCTCGCACGCCCGGTGTCGAGCGTGGTTGCCGACCATTTCGGCTGGCGTGCGATGTTCATGATCGCGGCGGCGTTGATGGCGGCGATCAGCGTGGTGCTGGCACTGACCGTACCCAAGCGCCAACCGGATCACAGCGCGACTTACGGCCAACTGATCGGTTCGCTGTGGACGCTGTTGCGCCAGCAGCCGGTGTTGCGTCAACGGGCGTTTTATCAAGGCTGCATGTTCGCCACGTTCAGCCTGTTCTGGACAGCGGTGCCGCTTGAACTGGCGCGCAACCATGGACTGTCGCAAAGCCAGATCGCGATCTTCGCCCTGGTCGGGGCCATCGGCGCCATCGCCGCCCCCATCAGCGGACGCCTGGCCGACGCCGGCCACACCCGCATCGCCTCGCTGCTGGCCATGGTGTTCGCCAGCCTGAGCTTCCTGCCCGCCTTCATTCACCCGGCCTACAGCGTCATCGGCCTGGCGGTGACCGGCGTGGTGCTCGACTTCTGCGTCCAGATGAACATGGTCCTCGGCCAGCGCGCGGTCTACTCGCTCGACGCAAAAAGCCGTGGCCGTCTGAATGCGCTGTACATGACCAGCATCTTCATCGGCGGCGCCTTCGGCTCGTCGGTGGCCAGTGCGGTGTACGAACACGGCGGCTGGTTGTGGATCGTGATCGTCGGTAGCGCGTTCCCGGTGCTGGCGTTGGTGCGGTTTTTGAGTGCTTCGCAGGGGCGGTCGCTGGCGCCGGCCTAATCCTGAAAAAGCATCGCAGGTCCATTTGACCTGCGATGCCGCTCAATACCGAACCAGCTTCTCCATCGCCGCATCCGCCAGAAAAGAGGATCGGCTTTTGACATTGTGCTCGCGCACATAGCGGTCGATACGCTGGATCACGTAACCGGGGAGCGTGACATTGACCTTCTCGGTCTTGCCCAGATACGGTGAAATATCCAGCTCCAGCATGCCCCAGCCCATCTCGGCAAACTCAGGATTATTGCGGTGTGCTGCCGCAGAAGTCGGCAATGGAATGGGCTCTCCGTCAGCAGCAATCTCTTGCAGCATGATATGTGCGACCTCCACGGCAGCGTTGTAAGCGTCCTCAAAGCTGTCCCCTGCCGTGACGGCACCGGGGATATCGGGGATCTGAATTCCGATGGCAGTGTTCTCATCACCCCACTCGATGCAGATTGGATATTGCATTACGGATCTCCTTCGAAACTGGCTGGCGGGTTGTACAGCCCCGCACGCCTCCTGATACTTTTGACCGTCCCCAACGGTAAATCCTTTTTCGGATGAGGCACGGGAATCGTGTATGGGTTGTAGCGGTGCCTGAAAATGTGATGGCTGCCGGTAATCCTGTCCAACGTCCATCCTGCCTCCTCCAGTTCCTTGATCAATAACCTGCTCTGCACCAACCGCCTCCTTGCCTCGGCCCATTAAAAGTAACCCTAGAGTTATCTTTACTCAAGCATAGAAATTCGTGGAGCGACGCCCGGTTGTTTTACAGAGTGTGATTGAATGCACCGGCCTCAACCCGGATTACACTCATCCGCTCAACCCGCTAGCAAATCAACACCGCTCGCCAGACCTTCCAAGGAGTTGCCATGACCCGACGTACCTTCCTCATCACCGGCGCCAGCAAAGGCATCGGGCGGGCGCTGGCCGAGCATCTGGACCGGGCCGGGCATCGTGTGGTCGGCATTGCTCGTCAGCCTGATCTGAGTTTTCCGGGGATTCTGTTTCCGCTGGATCTGAGTGATCGCAAGCTGACCGGCGAAGTGCTGACGGAGCTGTCGCGAACTTATGAGTTCGACGGTCTGGTGAATAACGTGGGCCTGGTGCGACCGCAGTCATTGGGCGATATCGACCTGGAAGCGTTTGACGATGTGATGCGGCTCAACCTGCATTCGGCGTTGCAGGCGACGCAAGCACTGTTGCCGGGCATGCGCACGCGGGGTTGGGGTCGGGTGGTGAACATTTCCAGCCTGACCGTGCTCGGTATTCCCCAGCGCACAGCGTATGCGGCGGCTAAAGCGGCACTGGTGAGTTTCACCCGTTCGTGGGCGCTGGAACTGGCGCAGACCGGAATCACCGTGAATGCGGTGGCTCCGGGGCCGACCGAAACCGAGTTGTTCCGCGCCAACAACCCACCGGGCAGTGACGGTGAAGCACGTTATCTGGCCGGGGTGCCGATGGGGCGTCTTGGGCAGCCGGAGGAAATCGCTTCAGCGATTGCGTTTCTGCTTTCTGAACAAAGTGGCTTCATTACCGGGCAGACATTGTTTGTCGATGGCGGCGCCTCGGTGGGCAAAGCGGCGTTCTGACCAATACCTTATCTCCCGACTTGCACAGGAACGCTGATGGATCGCCTCGCCGCCATGGAAACCTTCGTCTGCGTCGTCGAAACAGGTTCGTTTTCCGCCGCGGCCCGGCGCCTGGAAATCGGCCAGCCTGCCGTGTCGAAAACCATCGCCCAACTGGAAAAACGATTGGCGGTCAGCCTGCTGTTGCGCTCGACCCGTGGCCTGACCCCGACCGAAGCCGGGCTGGCATTTTTCGAGCGAGCCAAACGCGCCCTCGAAGAAGCCGACGAAGCCGACAATGCCGCCCGTGGTGCTGGCGGCGGCTTGAACGGTAATCTGCGCATCAGCACCGCCGTCACCTTCGGGCGAATGCATGTGGTGCCGCATCTGGGGCCTTTTCTCGATCTTCATCCGCAACTGAGCGTCGACCTGCTGCTTGATGATCGCAACATCAATCTGGTGGAAGAAGGCATCGACATCGCCCTGCGCCTCGGCCCGCTCAGCGACTCCGGACTGACCGCACGCAAGATCGCCGAGTGCCGGCGAGTCGTGCTCGGCACCCCGGCTTACTTCGCAAAGAACGGTGAGCCTGCCCATCCCGCCGACCTCTTCCAGCATCAAGCCGTCATCTACAACCGTGGCGGCGGCGCCACCTGGCCCTTCAGCCAGGGCAGCGAAGAATGTCCGGTCACCGTCAGCGGTCGACTGCGCGTCAGTGCCGCTGAAGGTCTGCGTGAAGCGGTACTGGCCGGCCAGGGCCTCGCACTCGGCTCACAATGGATGTTCGCCCCGGAACTGGCCAGCGGCGCGGTGAAAACCGTTCTGAACGACTGGACGCTGCCGAGGCAGGAACTCTGGGCGGTTTTTCCGACCGGTCGGATGGCGAGCGCCAAGGCGCGGGCGTTTGTCGAGTACGTGCAGGGGCTTTTGCTCAACGAAAGAAATTAAGTCGCCAGCGAGCAGGCAATGAAGCTTCTCGCGGAGCAGGCACAGGCGCTAAGGACAGGATACGAGTGAGGCATCGTTTCGCGAACAAAAAAAACGGCGATCCAGGGATCGCCGTTTGCATTCATTGCCCGAACTGTTTGCCCAATCCCGCCGGCACGCCGTGGATGTTGGTCTCTTCCCACGGCCCGTTGGGGCTGATCGAGCGGCTCCAGCCGTTGTTCCAGCGATAGTAGGTGCGCTGGCGGTAGAAGGTGTTGGTCTGGTCGTCGAGGACGTAGACGCCGAGCTTCTGGTCCCAGTGACTGTTGCCGCCCGGTGGCGGGGCGAAGCTGGCCGAGGTGCGCGGCACCGGTTTGGCCGGTTTCGCCGGGATGCTTTTGCCCGGGGTCGGCGAGGTCGACGGGGTCGGACCGGGCTGCGACGGCGGGATCGGCGGCAGGTTGGTGGTCGGTTCCGGTCGCTGCACCGCACATGCACTCAAGCCCAGGGCCAGTGTGAGGACTGTGATTCGGGCGAGGGTGTGCATGGCGGTGCTTTCCTGTTTTTATCCCCGGTGGTTATTTGTCCGGGCTGTCGATGGTCAGTGTTTGTGGCGCGGTGGTGCTGCTGGCCAGAGGCCCGCTGCGACCGACCCACTCCCCTGCGGTCGGCTGACCTGCACGGGAGATGCGCGCAACCAGTTGGACTTCAGGGAAGTTCGACAGTTTCAACTGCGGCATCATTGCGTCGGCATCGCCTAGCTCGACTGTCACGGGCAGGTCGGCGACGGTCAGTCGCTTCGCGGCCAGCGGTGCCGGTGGACCAGAAACAGCGCGGGCGAAGATGAACACGCTGTCGCCCGGCTGCACCTTGCCCTTGAGTTCGCTGGCCAGATCGACGCTGACCTTCAACAAGGCTGCTTTTGGCGCGGCGGTTTGAGCAACCTTGCCGCCGCTGGCTTCCAGTCGTTCGGCGGCGCGTTTGATTCCACCCTGCAGGGCTTCGCGGGATTTGTCGTCCGGCGGCAATTGCGCCAATAAGCGGTTCCAGTAATCGATGGCTTGCTGGTAGCGCTCGCCTTCAAACGCGGCGATACCGAGCAGGCCGAGGCTGGTGACTTCCTTCGGATCGGCTTTCAGCGCTTCATCGGTCAGAGCCTGAATCTTCTCCGACCACTTCTTGCCGTCGGCGAAGTACTGCGCCTGCGCCCACTGACCAAGCAGTTCCGGCTGACGGCCGGCCAGATTGGCGGCGCGCTCGAACATCTTCGCCGCGTCCGCCGGACGCTCCTGAGCCATGTAAGTACGACCAAGGAAGTACAGGCCTTCGGCAGAATCCGGTTGCGCGGCAACGGCGCGCTCCAGACGCTGGGTCATCTCTTCCATCGACTGCGGTGCCTGGGCGAATTCGCGGGTCAGTTCGACTTTGTCGGCAGCACCGAAATGCAGGTACAGACCCAGGCCCAATACCGGTACAAGTACCGCCGCCAGCAGCGGCAACGGTTTGCCCAGTTTCGACACAGGCGGCGCGGCAACGCCTTCGGTATCCGCCAGCAACTCACGGGCAGCCTCGGCGCGGCCGCTGTCCATTTGCGCAGCGTCGAGCACGCCTTCAGCCTGTTGCGATTGCAACTCGGCCACGCGCTCCTGATACAGCGCAACGTTCAGGGCAGTACGATCCTCTTCACGCTGGGCGCGACGTTCACGCAACACCGGGATCAGCAGAAAACTCAGGGCGACCAGAAGCAACAGCCCTGCGGCAAGCCAGAAATCAATCATTCTTGGTTTTTATCCAACAGTTGGTCGAGGCGCTGACGCTCATCGGCGGAAAGCGATTGCGGGGTTTCGGCGCGTTGTCCGCGACGACGGCGGACGATCACCGCGATCACCACAAAACCACCCAGCAGCAGCCCGGCCGGGCCGAACCAGAGCAAAGCGGTCTTGGCATTGAGCGCCGGTTTGTAGCGGACGAAATCACCGTAGCGATCAACCATGAAATCAATGATCTGCTGGTTGTCCTTGCCCTCGCCGAGCATGCGGAAAATCTCTTTGCGCAGGTCAGCGGCAATCGGCGCGTTGGAGTCGGCGATGTCCTGGTTCTGGCACTTGGGGCAACGCAGTTCCTTGGTCAATTCGCGAAAACGCTCACGGTCACCTTCTTTGGCGAACTCGTAAGTGTCGATGGCGGCATGAGCCACCCCGGCCAGACTCAAGCCCAACACCACAGCGGCTAGAAAACGCTTCATGGCTTGGCCTCATCGACCAGCGCCTGATACTTGGCCGCGAGTTTTTCGCGCCAGACCTGCTCGTCGATCACCCCGACGTACTTGTCGCGGATGATGCCCTTGGCGTCGATGAAGAAGGTTTCCGGCGCGCCGTAGACGCCGAGGTTCAGGCCCAGCGAGCCTTCGTCGTCACGGATATCCAGCACGTACGGATTGTGAAATTCGGCCAGCCATTTCAGCGCATCGGCATTGGTGTCCTTGTAGTTGATCCCGTAGATCACCACGCCGCGCTCGGCCAGTTTGTTCAGCACCGGGTGTTCGACCCGGCAGGAAATGCACCAGGTGCCCCAGACGTTTACGAGGGCAGGTTTGCCGAGAATGTCAGCCTTGGTCAGGGTCTTGTCGCCCTGCACTGCCGGCAACGAAAACTCCGGGAACGGCTTGTTGATCATGGCCGAGGGCAGCTCCGCCGGATCGAGGTACAGACCACGATAAAGAAACACCGCCACCAGCAGGAAAATCGCCAGTGGCACCAGCATCAACCAACGTCTCATGCAGCCGCTCCCGTCATGCCCAGCGCTTCACGCACTCTGGATTTCACCTTGACCCGATAACGCCGATCCAGCGCTGCCAGCAATCCGCCAAACCCGGTCAGCAAGCCGCCGAACCAGATCCAGCGCACGAACGGTTTGACGTGCACGCGCACGGCCCACGCGCCGTTGTCCAGCGGCTCGCCCAAGGCGACATAGAGGTCGCGGGTGAAACCGGCGTCGATCCCGGCCTCGGTCATCACCGAATTCTGCACGGTGTACAGACGTTTTTCCGGGTGCAACACGCTGACTTCCTTGCCGTCGCGAATGACGCGAATGGTGCCTTTGTCCGAAGTGAAGTTCGGCCCTTCGAAGTGTTTGGCGCCTTCAAAGACAAACTGATAACCGGCCAGCGCCATCGACTCGCCCGGCGCCAGACGCAGGTCGCGTTCGGCACTGTTCTGGCTCGACAACACCACACCCAACGCACACACGGCGATGCCGAGGTGGGCGATCTGCATGCCCCAGTAGCTGCGGGTCAGGGTCGGCAGGCCTCTGATCAGGCCTTTGTGGCGCGTTTTGTCGAAGATGTCGCGCACACCGGCGAGCAACACCCAAGCGGCGAGCAGGAAGGTCGCAATCACCGCCCAGTTGAAATCGCCGTAAGCCACACCGGCCACGACTGCCAGCGCGACACTGCCAAGCAACACCGGGGTCAGCATGCCCACCAGCCATTTCACCGGGGTGTCTTTCCAGCGCACGATCACACCGACCGCCATCACCAGCATCAACAACGCCATCAATGGAATGAACAACGCATTGAAGTACGGCGGGCCGACCGACAGTTTGGCGCCGCTGATCGCATCGAGAATCAACGGGTACAGGGTGCCGAGCAGAATCATCGACGCCGCCACCACCAACACCAGGTTGTTACCCAGCAGCAGGGTTTCCCGCGACCACAGATTGAAGCCGACCTGGCTCTTGACCACCGGCGCACGCAACGCAAACAAGGTCAGCGAACCACCGACCACGAACAACAGGAAGATCAGGATGAACACGCCGCGCTCCGGATCCGAAGCAAATGCATGCACCGAGGTCAGCACGCCGGAACGCACAAGGAAGGTGCCGAGCAGGCTCAACGAGAACGCGGCAATTGCCAGCAACACCGTCCAGCTCTTGAACACGCCACGTTTTTCCGTGACCGCCAGCGAGTGAATCAGTGCGGTGCCGACCAGCCAAGGCATGAACGAGGCGTTTTCCACCGGGTCCCAGAACCACCAGCCGCCCCAGCCGAGTTCGTAGTAAGCCCACCACGAACCGAGGGTGATGCCGATGCCGAGGAAGGCCCAGGCCACAATCGTCCATGGACGCGACCAGCGTGCCCAGGCCGCATCGAGACGGCCGCCGAGCAGCGCCGCGATGGCGAAGGCGAAGGCCACGGAGAAACCGACGTACCCCATGTAAAGCATCGGTGGATGCACGATCAGGCCGATGTCTTGCAACAGCGGATTGAGGTCGCGACCGTCCGCCGGAATCTGCGGCAGAATCCGCGAGAACGGGTTCGACGTAAGAATCAGGAACAGCAGGAAACCGGTGCTGATCATGCCCATCACCGCCAACACCCGAGCGAGCATGACTTGCGGCAACTGTCGGGAGAACACCGACACCGCGAAGGTCCAGCCACCGAGGATCAATGCCCACAGCAGCAGCGAACCTTCGTGGGCGCCCCACACCGCGCTGAACTTGTAGTACCACGGCAATGCGCTGTTGGAGTTCATCGCGACATAGGCCACGGAGAAGTCATCGGTCATGAACGCGTAAGTCAGACAGCCGAAGGCAAACAGCAGAAACGCAAACTGACCCCACGCTGCCGGTTGGGCCAGGCCCATCCACAAACGGTCGCCGCGCCAGGCGCCAAGCAGCGGCACCACGGCTTGCACCAGCGCAAAACACAGCGCCAGAATCATCGCCAGATGGCCCAGTTCAGGAAGAAAAATAGCGGAAGTCATCGATCATCCCTCCTTCGCTGGGGTCGGCGCGGATTGACCGCTGTCTTTCAACGCTTTGGTCACTTCCGGCGGCATGTATTTCTCGTCGTGCTTGGCCAGCACTTCATCGGCGACCACCACGCCGTCGGCGTTGAGCTTGCCGAGAGCGACGATGCCCTGCCCTTCGCGGAACAGGTCCGGGAGGATGCCGCGGTAGGTGATGGTCACGGACTTGTTGAAGTCGGTGACGACGAATTTGACGTCCAGCGAATCCGGGGAGCGCTGCAGCGAGCCCTTCTCGACCATGCCGCCGGCGCGAATGCGCGTGTCGTGCGGCGCTTCGCCGTTGGCGATCTGGGTCGGGGTGTAAAACAGATTGATGTTCTGCTGCAGGGCGCTCAGGGCCAGGCCAACGGCTGCGCCGACCCCGACGAGAATCGCCAGAATGATGATCAAACGTTTTTTGCGCAGCGGATTCACTTGCCGTTCTCCCGGCGCAGACGACGCGCCTCTTGTTGCAGATACCGCTTGCGGGCCAGAATCGGCGCCGCCACGTTGAGGGCCAGTACCGCCAGACAGATGCCGTAGGCCGACCAGACATAGAGGCCATGATGGCCCATGGCGAGGAAGTCGCCGAATGAAGCAAAACTCATCGAGCAGCCTCCAGACTGTTCTGCACTTCTTCTTTCACCCAACTGGCGCGGGCTTCGCGCTTGAGCACTTCCAGACGCATACGCAGCAACAGCACGGCGCCGAAGAAACAGTAGAAACCCAGCACCGTCAGCAGCAGCGGCAGCCACATTTCTACGGGCATCGCCGGTTTTTCGGTGAGCGTGAAGGTCGCGCCCTGGTGCAGGGTGTTCCACCACTCCACCGAGTATTTGATGATCGGAATGTTGATCACGCCGACGATGGCCAGCACCGCGCAGGCCTTGGCGGCGCTGTCGCGGTTGCTGATGGCATTGCCCAGCGCGATCACGCCGAAATACAGGAACAGCAGAATCAGCATCGAGGTGAGCCGTGCGTCCCAGACCCACCACGAACCCCAGGTCGGCTTGCCCCAGATCGCCCCGGTGACCAGCGCCACGGCGGTCATCCACGCGCCGATCGGTGCGGCGCATTGCAAGGCGACGTCGGCCAGTTTCATCTTCCAGACCAGACCGACCACGCCACACACCGCCAGCATCACGTAGATCGACTGAGCGAGCATCGCGGCGGGCACGTGGATATAGATGATGCGAAAGCTGTTGCCTTGCTGATAATCCGGCGGCGCGAAGGCCAGGCCCCAGACAACGCCGACGCCAATCAGCAGCAACGCTGCAATGCTCAGCCACGGCAAGAACTTGCTGCTGATGCCGTAGAACCACTTGGGCGAGCCGAGCTTGTGAAACCAGGTCCAGTTCATACTGTTTCCATCACGGGTGCCGCTCATCGGTGTGAGCAGTCTCAGGGTCTTTGCTGGTTAAATTTTAACCAGACCTCATTATTCGCCGACGCTGATCTTCAGGCCAGCCGCTATTGCAAAAGGTGTCAGGGTGATCGCCAGGGCGGTCAGGCTACCAAGCCACAGCAGATACCCGGTCGCCGGCATGCCTTGCAAGGCTGCCTGCAAGGCGCCACTGCCGAGGATCAACACCGGGATGTACAACGGTAGAATCAGCAACGCCAGCAACAGGCCGCCACGTTTCAAACCCACCGTCAGCGCCGCGCCCACCGCACCGAGCAGGCTCAGTACCGGGGTGCCCAGCAACAACGAAAGCAGCAAAACCGGCAGACAGGCCGCAGGCAAACCGAGCATCAGCGCCAGCAACGGTGAGAGCAAAACCAGTGCCAGCCCGGAAAAAAGCCAGTGTGCCAGCACCTTGGCCAATACCAGAAGTGGCAACGGGTGCGACGAAAGGACCCACTGTTCGAGGGATCCGTCTTCGAAATCACTGCGGAAAAGCCCGTCCAGCGAGAGCAGGACCGAAAGAAGCGCCGCCACCCAGACTAACCCCGGGGACAAGTTTTGCAACACTTGAGTTTCCGGGCCGACGGCCAGCGGGAACAAAGCGATGACGATGGCGAAGAAAATCAGCGGATTGGCCAGCTCCGCCGGGCGGCGAAACAGCAGTCGGGATTCACGGGCAACCAGCAGGCCGAACACACTCATACCGCCCAATTCCCCAAATCAATGTCGCGATAACCGGCCGGCATCCGGCTCAACGTGTGGTGCGTGGTCAACACCACCAGACCGCCGCGCTCGCAGTGCCCGGCCAGATGCTCTTCGAGCTGCGCCACGCCCTGCTTGTCGAGGGCGGTAAACGGTTCGTCGAGAATCCACAGCGGCGGGCTGTCCAGATACAAACGCGCCAGTGCCACGCGACGTTGCTGGCCGGCGGACAGGCTGTGGCAGGGAACATCTTCGAAGCCGCGCAATCCTACAGCGGCCAGGGCTCGCCAGATCGCTTCGCGTTCGGCGGGATGATGCAGGGCGCAGAGCCAGGAGAGATTTTCTTCCGGGGTCAGCAAGTCCTTGATCCCGGCGGCATGACCGATCCACAACAGGTTGCGCGCCAGTTCGCTGCGTTGTTCGGCGAGTGGCTGGCCGTTGAGCAACACCTGACCGCTGGTCGGCTGCATCAGACCGGACAACAGGCGCAACAAACTGGTCTTGCCGCTGCCGTTGGGGCCGCTGATCTGCACCATATCGCCACTGGCCAGTCTCAATTCGAGATTTTCGAAGAGCAGCCTCAGATCACGCTCACACGCGAGGGCAACGGTTTGCAGGACAGGACTGGTCAAGGGATCACGGGCCTTATACGGTTCAAGTCGGCTCTGGTGCGGCCGTTAAAGAGATGCAGCATAGATGCATTGACGGCTCGATCTAGAGAGCTGCGTCAAACAATTGTTATGTTTTTTGAACGAAGCGCAAGACGGGCGGCATTATACATGTCGTGCCTTACTCTCAAGAGTGCAATTTCCTCAGGTTGTGTCCGCGTATGACAGGCGAAATGAACATCCTCCCGCTCCCGCCCACCACCCCGGCGAACGCTCGTCCTCAGGTGGTCAGCGGTGAACTGCTCAAGCTGTTGACGCCGATCGAAGGGCTGATTGCCGCCGGTCAAAGCGCCAAGGCCGAGGTGTTGTCGCTCAAGCAGGCCGATCAGACTTTTCAGTTGCTGCTCAAAGTCACTCTGGACAGTGGCCGCCAGACCACCGTGCAGGCCAGCAGCAACCTGCCGCTGCCGCAAGGCACCAGCCTGGCAATCACCCAACCGTCGGCGGGCAATCTGGCGATCACCGTGCAACAGGCTCTGGCCAGCAACGTTGCCGCCCTCACCCGCATCGACACCGCGCAATTGCCGGCAGGCACGTTGTTGCAAGGCAAAGTGCTGACCTCGCAGGCGTTGCCACAAACGCCGGGCCAGGCGATGGTGTTTCGCTCGATGGTGAGCTTGCTCAACACCGCCCTGAGCGGCAGCACGCTGACCGTCGACAGCCCGCAACCGCTGCGTATCGGCACCTTGCTCTCAGCGTTGGTGCAAGACTCGCAAACCCTGAAGTTCGTGCCGCTGAGCAGCCGTCAGGAACAACTGGCGGTCAGTCAGCAACTGGCCGGCCAGCAAAGTCGTCAGGCTTCGCTGGATGGATTGTTGAAGGTCTTGCAGAACCTGCCGCCCGCCACCGATCAAACCTCGGCGGATCTGCGCGCCGTGGTCGACAAACTGCTCGCCAGCCTGCCGGACGTGCAGCAACTGAGCACCACCAAAGGCGTCGCCCTCGCCCTGGCCAACAGCGGCGCATTCCTTGAAGCCAAACTGCTGACAGGACAGAACCCGACACTGACCCCGGACATGAAAGGTGACTTGCTCAAGCTGATCGCGCAACTGACCCCGGGCCTGCCGAACAACACCAGTTTCAACGCGATCATTGCCGCCAACACGCTGGCGCAGGCGCTACCGAGTTTTGTGCGCAACGCCCTCGGCACCCTCGGTCAGGTCAGCGCAAAACCCGTGCCGAGCGGTTTCCCGCTGCCCGACCGTTTGCTGCAAAGCCTCGAAGGCGAAGGCGATCTGGAGCAGTTGCTGCGCCTCGCGGCCGCTGCCGTTTCGCGCCTGCAAAGTCATCAGCTGTCGAGCCTCGAACAGACTGGCCTCACCGATGACGGTCGCCTGCTCAGCACCTGGCAACTGGAAATCCCCATGCGCAACCTGCAGGACATCGTGCCGCTGCAGGTCAAATTCCAACGCGAAGAATCGCCGGAAAAAGAACCCCAACCGAACGAGCGTCGCGACGAACGCGAACCCAGGCAGCAATTGTGGCGCGTTGATCTGGCGTTCGACATGGAACCGCTCGGGCCGATGCAGATTCAGGCGCAGTTGATCAGCGGCAGCCTGTCCAGCCAGCTCTGGGCCGAACGGCCGTACACCGCCAGTCTGATCGAAAGCAATCTGTTTGCCCTGCGCCAGCGCTTGCTGGATTCCGGGCTCAATGTCGGCGATCTCGACTGCCACCTCGGCACCCCGCCGCAAGGCAACCAAACCCGTCTCGAACACCGCTGGGTCGACGAAACCGCATGAACGATTCCACTGCCCCACGCCAGGCCATCGCCCTCAAATACGACGGCAGCCACGCCCCGACCCTCACCGCCAAGGGTGACGAAGAACTGGCCGAAGAAATCCTGCGGATTGCCCGCGACTATGAAGTGCCGATCTACGAGAACGCCGAGCTGGTGCGCTTATTGGCACGGATGGAATTGGGCGACAGCATTCCCGAAGAGTTGTATCGCACGATTGCCGAAATCATCGCGTTCGCCTGGAACCTGAAAGGAAAATTCCCCGAGGGACAGGAGCCTGATGCGCCGATGGTCGAGAAAGACGTCACCGAACGCGGCGACGATTACTGAGACTTCAAAGACGCCTTCGCGAGCAAGCCCGCTCCCACATTGGTTCGGCGTACACCGATCTAATGTGGGAGCGAGCTTGCTCGCGAATAGGCCATCAGCTTGAGCGCAAAAATCAGTTCTTGTGCAGCTTGCGCATCAACTCCGCCTCAGCCTGGGTCAACCCGCAGGACTGAGTCAGTTCATCGACGCTGGCGCCCATGCCCACCAGTTTCGCCGCCTGGGCGAATGACAGGCTAGACGGATCGCGCTGTTCAAGCTGCGCGAGTTTGTCCGGGATCGGCCCGACGACCGCGCGCAACTCGTGCAGGGCTTCACCCATGCGCACGTTGCCGTTCTGGTAGTCGTCGACGCGCTTGGCCAGATCCTTGATGCGCTGATCACGCAGCGCATCGCCCTGAGCCTGTTGCGCCGCGATGACCTTTTGCGCCTTGATGTACGCCAGAAACATTGCCAGCGTGCCTGCCCAGAAAAGGAACAGGACAATGACCGCGACCTCGAGAATCAATCAGATGCTCTCCAGTTCCGACCATTCTTCTTCGCTCATCATCTTGTCCAGCTCAACCAGGATCAGCAACTCGTTGTTCTTGTTGCACACGCCCTGGATGAACTTGGCCGACTCTTCGTTACCGACGTTCGGCGCGGTCTCGATTTCCGACTGACGCAGGTAAACCACTTCCGCCACGCTGTCGACCATGATGCCAACCACTTGCTTGTCGGCTTCGATGATGACGATACGGGTGTTGTCGCTGATCTCGCCGCTGTTCAGGCCGAAGCGCTGACGGGTGTCGATCACGGTGACCACGTTACCGCGCAGGTTGATGATGCCCAGCACGTAGCTTGGCGCACCCGGAACCGGCGCGATCTCGGTGTAGCGCAGGACTTCCTGAACGCGCATCACGTTGATGCCGTAGGTTTCGTTGTCCAGCTTGAAGGTTACCCATTGCAGGATCGGATCTTCAGAACCCTTTGCCGCCGTCGCCTTGTCGTTCATACCCTAGCCCCTCGAAGTACCGCCCTGGCGGTTTATGTTTCGTTTCCGGCATATGGATGCCGGTACTGTCTGTTATGTCGGTTTGTGGTTCGGCTTACTGCCGGACATGTGCTTTGCCCCACCGCTGGCGATCAACTCGGCCAGTGCGGATACATCGAGCAAGGCGCACATGTGTTCAATCACGGTGCCGGCGAGCCATGGCCGCTGACCCCGGTGACTTCTCCATTTGATTTCATTCGGATCCAGACGCAACGAGCGGCTGACCTGATGCACGGCCAGCCCCCACTCGTAACCTTGTACCGAAATCACGTACTGCAAGCCCTGACGGAAGTCATCGCGATAGCGATCCGGCATGACCCAGCGCGCGGTGTCGAGCACTTTCAGGTTGCCGGCCTGGCTCGGCAGGATGCCGAGGAACCATTCCGGTTGCCCGAACAGCGGCGTCAGCTCATGCCCGGCCAGCGAATAGATCGAGCCAAGGCACACCAGCGGAACCGCCAGTGTCAGCCCGGCAACATCGAACAACAGGCATTCGAACGCTTCGGAAGCCCACGCCGGACGACCGTCGGTTTCCACCGGCGGTGGCGTGTTGCTCGGCGGCAGATGCACTTCCACCAAGGGCGGCACCAGCGTCTGCTCGACGGGCGCAGGCACCACCGGCGCAGGCTCGACGACTGCCGGCTCCGGTGCGGTTTTCAGCAATTGGGTACGCAGCAGTGGTGCGAGCGTGGAAACCGATGCGCGGATCGGCTCAGCCTCTTCAAGCAACGCCACGGGCGCTTTGGCGACGGGAGCTGCGACTGGCGCGGCAACCGGTGCCGCTGCTTTTTGCGCATCACGCGCCTGCTCTTCCAGCACCGCTGCCTGAAACTCGTCGAGCGCCGCAGCGCTTTCGACCACTTCAGGCTCGACCGTGACCGCCGCTGGCAACTCGTCGGGAATTTCCTGCAGCAAGCCGTCCAGATAAGACTGCAAAGCCAGCTGCGGACGCGAGGTCAGTTTGATCGGCCGATTCATGCTCACGCCACCTGCGGAACAAGTTGTTGCGCCAACAGATGCTTGAGCAGCGCGCGATAAGCCAACACGCCACGGCTCTTGCCGTCGAATTGCGAAGGCGTGACACCGGCACGGCTGGCGTCGCGCAGACGGGTATCGACCGGGATGTAACCCTGCCAGATCTCGTCGGGGAATTTGTCACGCAGCACGCGCAAGGTGTGCATCGATGCCTGGGTACGGCGATCGAACAGGGTGGGCACGATGCTGAACGGCAACGCCTGTTTGCGCGAGCGATTGATCATCGCGAGAGTGTTGACCATCCGTTCCAGGCCTTTCACGGCCAGATGCTCGGTCTGCACCGGAATCACCAGTTGCTGACTGGCCGCAAGGGCGTTGACCATCAGCACACCGAGCAACGGCGGGCTGTCGATCACGGCGTAATCGAAGTCCTGCCACAGCTGCGCCAGACTCTTGGCGATCACCAGGCCCAAGCCACTCTGCCCCGGCGACTGACGCTCGAGGGTGGCGAGCGCGGTGCTCGACGGCAGCAGGGAAATGCGTTCGTCGCTGGTCGACAGCAGCAACTGCCCGGGCAAGCCTTGCGGCACGCTGCCCTTGTGCAGAAACAGGTCGTAGTTGCTGTGTTCCAGACTGTCGGGGTCGTAGCCGAAATAGCTGGTCATCGAGCCGTGCGGGTCGAGATCGACCACAACCACGCGCTTGCCCGCCTCGGCCAGCAACCCGGCTAAAGCGATGGAAGATGTGGTTTTACCGACACCACCCTTTTGATTGGCGACTGCCCAGACTCTCATTCGGTTCGTTCCTCCCGGCCGATATGCTCGACCGAGACATAGCTCAGCGTATTAATGCGGGTGACGGAGAATTGACGGCACTCTCGCGTCCCGGCGTCTTGACCGGGGTCGGTGCAGTTTGTGTGCCAGCCCGCTTGAGTGCAGCGTCCGGTTGCGCATTGGCGGTGCCGGTGCCCGTGAGACTGCGGCGCACATCGAGATTTCGCGACACCACGAGCACCACACGACGGTTCTTCGCGCGGCCCTCGGCCGTGGCGTTGTTGGCCACTGGCTGGAACTCACCGTAACCCACCGATGCCAGACGACCGGGGTTCACACCCTGCATGGCCAGCATGCGCACGATGCTCGCCGAACGCGCCGAAGACAGTTCCCAGTTGGTCGGGTACTGCGCGGTACGAATCGGTTGATCGTCGGTGAAGCCTTCAACGTGAATCGGGTTGTCGAACGGTTTGAGGATCGCGGCAACCTTGTCGATGATGTTGAACGCGATGTCGCTCGGCATCGCATCACCGCTGCCAAACAACAGGCTGGAGTTGAGTTCGATCTCGACCCACAGCTCGTTGCCGCGCACGGTCATCTGGTTAGAGGAGATCAGGTCGCCGAACGCCGCACTGATGTCGTCGGCGATGCTTTTCAGCGGATCACTGGCCCCGGCAATGCCGGCGTCGACCTGTTCGGCATCCTTGACCAGCGGTTTGGCCGGGGTCACGGTCTTCGGTCGTTCTTCGCCGATCGGGATCGGCTTGAGCGAGCGATCGGAGTCGGTGAAGACCCCGATCAGCGCTTCGGAAATGATCTTGTACTTGCCCTCGTTGATCGACGAGATCGAGTACATCACCACGAAAAAGGCGAACAGCAGCGTGATGAAGTCGGCGTAGGAAACCAGCCAGCGTTCATGGTTTACGTGCTCTTCATGTTGGCGACGACGAGCCATGAGGTTATTCCCTTAATCCATGAAGCCTTGCAGCTTCAACTCGATGGAGCGTGGGTTTTCACCTTCGGCGATCGACAGAATGCCTTCCAACAACATTTCGCGATAACGCGACTGCCGCAACGCGATTGACTTCAACTTGGCTGCCACCGGCAGCAGGATCAGGTTGGCACTCGCTACACCATAGATGGTCGCAACGAATGCCACGGCGATGCCGCTGCCCAGTTGCGTCGGATCGGCCAGGTTGCCCATCACGTGGATCAGGCCCATCACCGCACCGATGATGCCGATGGTCGGCGCGTAACCGCCCATGCTTTCAAAGACCTTGGCGGCTTCGATGTCACGTGCTTCCTGGGTGTAGAAATCCACTTCGAGGATGCTGCGGATTGCTTCCGGCTCGGCGCCATCGACCAGCAATTGCAGGCCTTTGCGCGAGTAGGCGTCGGGTTCGGCATCGGCTACGCCTTCCAGACCCAAGAGGCCTTCTTTACGCGCGGTGAGGCTCCAGTTGACCACGCGGTCGATACCGCCGGCCAGGTCCACACGCGGCGGGAAAAAGATCCACGCCAGAATCTGCATGGCGCGCTTGAATGCGCTCATCGGCGATTGCAGCAGCGCCGCACCGATGGTGCCACCGAGTACGATCAGCGCCGCCGGGCCGTTGGCCAGTGCACCGAGGTGACCACCTTCCAGGTAGTTGCCGCCGATGATGGCGACAAACGCCATGATGATCCCGATAAGGCTTAGAACATCCATCAGATACACGCCTCGACGATGTGCTTGCCGATGTCGTCCAGGCTGTACACCGCGTCGGCGAGGTCAGCTTTGACGATGGCCATCGGCATGCCGTAAATCACGCAGCTGGCTTCGTCCTGTGCCCACACCGAGCTACCGCCCTGCTTGAGCAGACGCGCACCTTCGCGGCCGTCGGCGCCCATGCCGGTCAACACGACCGCCAGAACTTTGTCGCCGTAGGATTTCGCGGCAGAACCGAAGGTGATGTCCACGCACGGCTTGTAGTTCAGACGTTCGTCGCCCGGGAGGATTTTCACCGCGCCACGGCCGTCGATCATCATTTGCTTGCCACCCGGGGCCAGCAACGCCAGGCCCGGACGCAGGATGTCGCCATCCTCGGCTTCCTTGACGCTGATGCGGCAGAGCTTGTCGAGACGCTCGGCGAAGGCCTTGGTAAACGCCGCCGGCATGTGCTGGATCAGCACGATCGGCGCCGGGAAGTTCGCCGGCAACTGGGTCAGGACCCGCTGCAAAGCAACCGGCCCGCCGGTCGATGTACCGATGGCGACCAGTTTGTAGGCTTTGCGCTTGGGTGCCGGCGACGAAGCGCTGGCGGCCGGCGCACGAGTCGGTGCAGGCGCTGGCGCCGGACGGGCCGGTGCGCTGTGGCTGCCGAAGCTCGACGCAGGTGCCGGAGCTGGCGCAGGCGCTGGAGCAGCAACCGGGGCCGGCGCGCTGTACGCGCTGAAACGACGGTTACTGCGCGAGATGCTGTGAACCTTCTCGCACAGCAGTTGCTTGACCTTCTCCGGATTGCGCGAGATGTCTTCGAAATTCTTCGGCAGGAAATCCACCGCGCCGGCGTCCAGCGCATCGAGGGTTACCCGCGCGCCTTCATGGGTCAGCGAGGAGAACATCAACACCGGGGTCGGGCAGCGCTGCATGATGTGCCGCACGGCCGTGATGCCGTCCATCATCGGCATCTCGTAGTCCATGGTGATCACGTCCGGCTTGAGGGCCAGGGCCTGATCGATCGCCTCTTTACCGTTGGTGGCCGTGCCGACCACCTGGATGCTCGGATCCGCTGAAAGAATTTCCGAGACGCGGCGGCGGAAAAAACCCGAATCGTCCACCACCAGGACTTTGACTGCCATAAACACTCCATTAGGTGCAGCGGAGCGTCATCGCCCCGCTGCCCCGGATTCAAATACGCCGTGCGGCGTAACGCTTGAGCATGCTAGGAACATCGAGGATCAGAGCGATGCGGCCGTCACCGGTGATGGTGGCGCCGGACATGCCCGGAGTGCCCTGCAGCATTTTGCCCAATGGCTTGATGACCACTTCTTCCTGGCCGACCAGTTGATCGACGACGAAGCCGATCCGCTGAGTGCCCACCGACAGGATCACCACATGGCCTTCGCGCTGCTCTTCGTGAGCGGCGGAGCTGACCAGCCAGCGCTTGAGGTAGAACAATGGCAACGCCTTGTCCCGCACGATCACCACTTCCTGACCGTCCACGACGTTGGTGGTCGACAGGTCGAGGTGGAAGATTTCGTTGACGTTGACCAGCGGGAACGCGAACGCTTGATTGCCGAGCATCACCATCAGGGTCGGCATGATCGCGAGCGTCAGCGGCACCTTGATGACGATCTTCGAACCCTGGCCCTTGGTCGAGTAGATGTTGATCGAACCGTTGAGCTGGGAAATCTTGGTCTTCACCACGTCCATGCCGACGCCGCGGCCAGACACGTCGGAGATCTCGGTCTTGGTCGAGAAACCCGGGGCGAAGATCAGGTTGTAGCACTCGGTATCGCTCAGGCGATCGGCCGCGTCCTTGTCCATCACACCGCGTTTCACCGCGATCGAACGCAGGACGTTCGGGTCCATGCCTTTACCGTCGTCAGAGATCGACAGCAGGATATGGTCGCCTTCCTGCTCGGCCGCCAGTACCACGCGACCGCCACGAGCCTTGCCCGACGCTTCGCGCTCTTCCGGCGACTCGATGCCGTGGTCGACCGCGTTGCGCACCAAGTGGACCAGCGGATCGGCCAGCGCCTCGACAAGGTTTTTGTCGAGGTCGGTTTCTTCGCCGACCAGTTCCAGGTTGATCTCTTTCTTGAGCTGACGCGCCAGATCGCGAACCAGACGCGGGAAGCGCCCGAACACTTTCTTGATCGGCTGCATTCGCGTCTTCATCACCGCGGTCTGCAAGTCAGCCGTCACCACGTCGAGGTTCGACACGGCTTTGGACATGGCTTCGTCGCCGCTGTTGAGACCCAAGCGCACCAGACGGTTACGCACCAGCACCAGCTCGCCGACCATGTTCATGATTTCGTCGAGACGTGCAGTGTCGACCCGCACGGTAGTCTCGGCTTCGCTCGCCGGTTTTTCCGGTGGCGGTGCGGCGGCGGCACGGGCCGGCGCCGGAGCAGCGGCCGGTTTTGGCGCTTCGGCTTTTGGCTCGGGTTTAGCGGCAGGTTTTGGTACAGCAGCCGCTGCCGCCGGGGCCTTGGCGGCAGGCGTGGCGACGGTTGAAGCGGAACCTGCAGCAGCGCCGACGTCAGTGAACTTGCCTTTGCCGTGCAATTCGTCGAGCAGCGATTCGAATTCGTGATCGCTGATCAGATCGCTGCCGGCAGCGGCGGCGGCCGGTGCGGCTGGCGCAGGAGCGGAGGCAATCGCCGACTCCAGTGCTTCGACGGCAAAGTTGCCTTTGCCGTGCAACTGATCGAGCAAGGCTTCGAATTCGTCGTCGGTGATGTCCGAGCTGTCGCCTGCCGCTGGAGCTGCAGGTTTGGCCGCCGCTGGCGCGACAGCGTCTGCGGCGAACTGGCCTTTACCGTGCAACTGGTCGAGCAGCGACTCGAATTCGGCGTCAGTGATTTCATCGCTGGCTGCCTCTTCGGCAGTTTGCGCAGGTGCAGCGGCAGCCACCGGGGCTTCGGCTTCGGCCTTGACGGCGTTCAGCGAATCCAGCAACTGCTCAAATTCGTTATCAGTGATGTCGCCCGAATCGCCTTCGACGACCAGTTCTTCGATCATCTCGGCCACCGGCGAAGCCGGGGCTTCATCGGCCGATTGCGGCTCGGCCAGACGTGCCAGCGCCGCCAGCAGCTCCGGGGTCGCAGCGGTAATCGGTGCGCGTTCGCGAACTTCGCTGAACATGCTGTTCACCGCGTCCAGTGCTTCGAGGACAACGTCCATCAGTTCTGCATCAACGCGACGCTCACCCTTGCGCAGGATGTCGAACACGTTTTCGGCGATGTGACAGCACTCCACCAGCTCGTTGAGCTGAAGGAAGCCGGCGCCCCCTTTTACAGTGTGGAAACCGCGAAAAATTGCGTTGAGCAGATCTGCGTCATCCGGGCGGCTTTCCAGCTCGACCAGTTGTTCGGACAGTTGCTCAAGAATCTCGCCGGCCTCAACCAGGAAATCCTGAAGGATCTCTTCATCGGCGCCGAAGCTCATTAATGGGGTGCTCCTACAGGTCTAAAAACCTAAACTCAAAATCCAAGGCTGGATAGCAAATCGTCCACATCGTCCTGACCGGACACAACGTCTTCTCGTTTATCGGCATGAATCTGCGGACCTTCACCCTGCGAGAGATGTTTTTGTGGATCTTTTTCCGCGAGCATCGCCGCACGGTCATGTTCGATGCCCGCAAAGCGGTCCACCTGACTGGCCATGAGCACGAGTTTGAGCAGATTGCTTTCGACTTCGGTGACCAGCTGGGTCACACGCTTGATCACCTGACCGGTCAGGTCCTGGTAATCCTGGGCCAGCAGGATGTCGTTGAGGTTGCTCGACACCGCACGGTTGTCCGTACTGCTGCGCGACAGAAAACCGTCGACCCGGCGCGCCAGTTCGCGGAACTCTTCAGCCCCGACCTCGCGACGCATGAAACGGCCCCAATCGGTGCTCAAGGCCTGGGCTTCGTCAGCCAGTCCATTGACCACCGGCGTGGCGCTTTCCACCAAATCCATGGTGCGGTTGGCCGCGGCTTCGGTCAGCTTGACCACATAGCCCAGGCGTTCGGTGGCGTCGGTGATTTGCGACACTTCCTCGGCCTGCGGCATGTGCGGATCGATCTGGAAGTTGACGATCGCACTGTGCAGTTCGCGTGTGAGCTTGCCGACTTCCTGATACAGGCCGCGGTCACGGGTCTGATTGAGCTCATGGATCAGTTGCACAGCGTCGCCGAACCTGCCTTTTTCAAGGCTTTCGACCAGTTCGACCGCGTGTTTTTTCAGGGTCGACTCGAAATCGCCCTGTGAAGATTCGTTATGCTCCATAGCTCCCCCGCGCGTCATCAGCCGATGCGTTCGAAAATCTTCTCGATTTTTTCTTTCAGCGCCTGAGCCGTGAAAGGTTTGACCACGTAGCCGTTCACACCGGCCTGTGCGGCTTCGATGATCTGCTCGCGCTTGGCTTCAGCGGTCACCATCAGCACCGGCAGGTGCTTGAGTTTTTCGTCGGCACGCACGTGGCGCAGCAGGTCGATACCGGTCATGCCCGGCATGTTCCAGTCTGTTACCAGAAAGTCGATGCTTCCGCTGTTGAGCACCGGAATGGCGGTAGTGCCATCGTCGGCCTCGACGGTGTTGGTGAACCCCAGATCACGCAGCAGGTTCTTGATGATCCGCCGCATCGTTGAGAAGTCATCAACGATGAGGATTTTCATGTTCTTGTCCAATTCGACCTCCAAGCAGTCTTAAACGCGCCCAGCACCTGGACGCGCCATTTCAATCAATCGGCGTAGCACTCGAAGACTGTCTGGAGCACAACAGAGCAAGACCGGTGCCGTTCATCACCGCACCAGCCTCGTTCGCAGTGTCCCCACACTGCCTTCAGCGCGCTCGCCACTCCCCCAAACGCCCCCGCAAACGGGCCGCGCACTGGCTGTGTAACTGGCTGACCCGCGATTCACTGACGCCAAGGACTTCACCGATCTCCTTGAGGTTCAGCTCTTCGTCGTAGTACAGCGCCAACACCAGTCGCTCACGCTCCGGCAAATTGGCAATCGCGTCCGCCAGCGCCGCCTGAAAGCGTTCATCTTCCAGATCGCGTGACGGCTCAAGATGAGCACTGGCGCCATCCTCGTGCAGCCCTTCGTGTTCGCCGTCCTGCAACAGGTCGTCGAAACTGAACAGGCGGCTGCCCAAGGTGTCATTCAAAATCCCGTAGTAATCGTCGAGACTCAATTGGAGTTCGGCCGCAACCTCGTGATCTTTAGCATCACGGCCTGTTTTAGCTTCAATTGAGCGAATCGCGTCACTGACCATACGGGTGTTGCGGTGAACCGAGCGTGGTGCCCAGTCCCCTTTGCGCACTTCGTCGAGCATCGCGCCGCGGATTCGAATGCCCGCGTACGTTTCGAAACTGGCGCCTTTGCTGGCGTCATATTTGGTCGAGACTTCCAGCAGACCGATCATCCCGGCCTGAATCAGATCCTCGACCTGCACACTCGCCGGCAACCGTGCCAGCAGGTGGTAGGCAATGCGTTTGACCAGTGGCGCGTAACGCTCGATCAGCTCGTACTGCGCGTCACGTGCCGACTTCTTGTAGTAGTTCATACCGCTGGCGGTCATAGCACGGGCCCTGCCGTTTGCTGCACGAGGCGCTCGACAAAAAACTCAAGGTGGCCGCGCGGGTTGGCCGGCAGCGGCCAGGTGTCGACCTTCTGCGCAATGGCCTTGAATGCCAGCGCGCACTTGGAACGCGGGAAGGCTTCGTAGACGGCGCGTTGCTTCTGCACTGCCTTGCGCACGCTTTCGTCGTAAGGCACGGCGCCGACGTATTGTAGGGCCACGTCAAGGAAGCGATCCGTGACCTTGGTCAACTTGGCGAACAGGTTGCGACCTTCCTGCGGGCTCTGCGCCATGTTGGCGAGAACACGGAAGCGGTTCATGCCGTAATCGCGGTTAAGCAGTTTGATCAGCGCGTAGGCATCGGTGATCGAGGTCGGCTCGTCGCAGACCACCAGCAACACTTCTTGCGCTGCGCGAACAAAACTGACTACCGAGTCACCAATACCCGCAGCGGTGTCGATCACCAGTACGTCGAGATTGTCGCCGATGTCACTGAACGCCTGAATCAGACCGGCATGTTGCGCCGGGCTCAGGTGCACCATGCTCTGGGTACCGGACGCGGCCGGTACGATGCGAATGCCGCCAGGGCCTTGCAACAGCACGTCGCGCAATTCGCAGCGGCCTTCGATGACGTCGGCCAGCGTGCGTTTAGGGGTAAGCCCCAGCAATACGTCGACGTTCGCCAGGCCCAGGTCGGCGTCCAGCAGCATGACCCGACGGCCAAGCTCTGCCAGCGCCAGCGACAAGTTCACTGACACGTTAGTCTTCCCGACGCCACCTTTGCCGCCGGTCACCGCGATCACCTGTACGGGATGCATGCTGCCCATGTTATTTCTTTACCTTGTCTTGCATAGACGGAGGCCACATTACTGGCTGCGCGTTCACAACCGGAACAATGCATGGCAGACCATCGATGTAGGTACAAAAACTGTTCATGAATACCTCAGCCTACCTGCTTGGTCGGGCTGTGATAGATATCAGCGAACATGTCAGCCATGGCTTCTTCGCTGGGTTCTTCCTGCATTTGCACGCTGACGGCGCGGCTGACCAATTGATGACGGCGCGGCAGATGCAGATCATCCGGAATCCGTGGGCCATCGGTCAGGTACGCGACCGGCAATTCATGACTGATCGCCAGGCTCAACACTTCGCCAAGGCTGGCCGTCTCATCCAGTTTAGTCAGGATGCACCCGGCGAGCCCGCAACGCTTGTAACTGTGATAAGCGGCGGTTAGAACCTGTTTCTGGCTGGTGGTTGCCAGTACCAGATAATTTTTTGAACGAATGCCACGACCGGCCAGGCTTTCCAGCTGCATGCGCAGGGCCGGATCGCTGGCCTGCAGGCCGGCGGTGTCGATCAGCACCACGCGCTTGCGCAGCAGTGGATCCAGCGCCTGCACCAGCGACTGACCGGGATCGACGTGCGTCACCGAGACATTGAGAATCCGCCCCAAGGTCTTCAGTTGTTCCTGCGCGCCGATGCGGAAACTGTCCATGCTCACCAGTGCAACATTCTGCGCGCCATACTTGAGCACGTAACGCGCCGCGAGTTTGGCCAGCGTGGTGGTTTTGCCCATACCGGCCGGGCCGACCATGGCGATCACACCGCCCTCTTCCAGCGGCTCGACTTCCGGAATGGCGATCATCCGCGCCAAGTGCGCCAGCAGCATGCGCCAGGCCTGACGAGGCTCTTCGATATCAGTGATCATCGCCAGCAGATCGCGCGACAACGGCCCGGACAGGCCGATGCGTTGCAGACGGCGATACAGATTGGCTTGCGCCGGACGGCTGCCTTGCAGCTGATTCCAAGCCAGTGTGCCGAGCTGCACTTCCATCAGCTCGCGCAGGCTGTTCAATTCAAAACGCATCGAATCCAGCGCACGCGGATCGACACCCGCGCTCGCCACAGGGGCCACAGCGGCCGGACGTGCCGGGGCCGCGTAAGTCGGTTCGCTCAATGGTTCGGCAGCGGTCAGCGGCAGACCGGCCGTCAACGGCAGCCCGGCGAACAACTGGCGATTGGTGTTGCCGTCGGCTTCGCCACGCAGGCTCAGTTCGGCTTGGGCGGTGACGATGCGTGATTGCGTCTTGCGCAGCTCGTCTTCGAGTTCCATGTTCGGAACACGCGGTGCCAGCGCCGACAATTTGTAATCCAGCGCCGCCGTCAGTTCGACGCCGCCGGCAATGCGGCGGTTGCCAATGATGGCGGCATCAGCGCCCAGCTCATCACGAACCAGCTTCATGGCCTGACGCATATCGGCGGCGAAAAAACGCTTAACTTGCATAAACCACTACCTCAGCCGTTGGGCCCTACTGTCGCAACGATGGTCACTTGCTTGTTGTCCGGAATTTCCTGGTAGGCCAGCACGTGCAGCCCTGGGACGGCGAGGCGGCCGAAGCGCGAGAGCATCGCGCGAATCGGGCCGGCCACCAGCAGGATCACCGGTTGACCTTGCATTTCCTGACGCTGCGCCGCTTCGATGAGCGAACGTTGCAGCTTCTCGGCCATGCTTGGCTCCAGCAGAACGCCCTCTTCCGAGCCTTGTCCTGCCTTTTGCAGACTATTGAGCAATATTTGTTCCAACCTTGGTTCCAGGGTGATCACAGGCAGCTCGGACTCAGTGCCTACAATGCTTTGGACGATGGCGCGCGATACGCCGACCCGCACCACCGCCACCAATGCGGCGGTATCTTGACTCTTGGCAGCGTTGTTGGCGATGGCTTCGGCAATGCTGCGAATGTCGCGTACCGGCACGTGTTCGGCCAGCAGCGCCTGCAACACCTTGAGCAGTTGTGACAACGAAAGCACACCCGGCACCAGCTCTTCAGCCAGTTTCGGCGAGCTTTTGGCCAGCAATTGCATGAGCTGCTGCACTTCTTCGTGGCCGATCAGCTCACTGGAGTGCTTGTACAGAATCTGATTCAAGTGGGTGGCGACCACGGTGCTGGCATCAACCACGGTGTAACCGAGGGATTGCGCCTGGGCACGCTGGCTGATTTCGATCCATACCGCCTCCAGGCCGAAAGCCGGATCTTTGGCGTTGATGCCGTTGAGCGAGCCGTAGACCTGCCCCGGGTTGATCGCCAGTTCGCGATCCGGGTAGATCTCGGCCTCGGCCAGAATCACGCCCATCAGGGTCAGGCGATAGGCGCTCGGCGCCAGATCGAGGTTGTCGCGGATGTGCACGGTCGGCATCAGGAAGCCCAGATCCTGCGAGAGCTTCTTGCGCACGCCCTTGATCCGCGCCAGCAACTGCCCACCCTGATTGCGATCCACCAGCGGGATCAGGCGATAACCGACTTCCAGACCAATCATGTCGATGGGCGTCACGTCGTCCCAGCCCAGCTCTTTGGTTTCCATGGCGCGGGCCGGCGACGGCAGCAGTTCCTGCTGACGCTTGACCTCTTGCAGCGCCTGCACCTTGGCCACGTTCTGTTTCTTCCAGAACAGGTACGCGCCACCCGCTGCCAGCGCCGCCATGCTCAGGAATGAGAAGTGCGGCATGCCCGGCACCAGGCCCATGACCGCCATCAAGCCTGCGGCCACCGCCAGCGCTTTCGGCGAGGCGAACATCTGACGATTGATCTGCTTGCCCATGTCTTCCGAGCCGGAAGCACGGGTCACCATGATCGCCGCCGCTGTTGATAACAACAGTGATGGCAATTGCGCCACCAAACCGTCACCGATGGTCAGCAAGGCGTAAACCCGACCGGCATCGCCGAAGCTCATGTTGTGCTGGAAGATACCGACGGCCATGCCGCCGATGAGGTTGATGAACAGAATCAGCAGGCCGGCGATGGCGTCGCCGCGAACGAACTTGCTGGCACCGTCCATCGAACCGTAGAACTCGGCCTCCTGGGCCACTTCGGAACGACGTGCCTTGGCCTGGTTCTGGTCGATCAGACCGGCGTTGAGGTCGGCGTCGATCGCCATTTGTTTGCCGGGCATTGCATCGAGGGTGAAACGCGCGCTGACCTCGGAAATCCGCCCGGCACCCTTGGTCACCACGACGAAGTTGATGATCATCAAGATCGCGAACACCACGATACCGACCACGTAGTTACCGCCGATCACCACTTCACCGAAAGCCTGAATCACCTTACCGGCAGCGGCGTGGCCGTCCTGGCCGTGGAGCATGACCACGCGCGTGGACGCCACGTTCAACGCCAGCCGCAGCAAAGTCGCGACCAGCAGAATCGTCGGGAACACCGCAAAATCCAGCGGCCGCAGCGCGTAAACGCAGACCAGCAGCACGACAATCGACAGGGCGATGTTGAAGGTGAAGAACACGTCGAGCAGGAACGGCGGCACCGGCAACATCATCATCGCCAGCATCACCAGCAGCAACAACGGCACGCCCAGATTGCCTCGACTGAGGTCGGCAACGTTTGTGCGTGCAGTGTTGAATAACTGAGAGCGATCCACCGGTTTTCCCCGTTCCTTTAAAGCAAACTTTTGACGCCCAGAGCGGGCTCAGGGCGGGTACTGCAAGAAGCCTTCCAACTTTTGCCAATGATTGAAACAGAGGGGTTTAACCGAGGGTTTTCCGCTGCCCGAAATGGCCCCTTCACGAGCAAACCCGCTCCCACAGAGGAAATGCATTCCAAATAGTGAAGTGGAATGCGTTCCAAATGTGGGAGCGGGCTTGCTCGCGAAGGGGCCAGTAAAGTCAGCGCAAATCGCCTTTTAAACACTTGCGTTTAAAAGACACTTCCAGACACGCCTTTCAGGCTACGCACCCTTGCGCCTTTGCCTACAGCCAAGCCAGAATCCGCCGGCTTGTACGCCTTGGGGTCGGGTTCTATTGTGGGTCGGTCGCTGATTGTTCAGTGATCGGGTTTAGCAGCTCGGCAATTTTCAAGGTGCGCGAGTCCCGCCATTTCGTTATGGCGGCTTTGCGTGGGGCACTTCGGTGCGCCGGGATCCTTGAGCCTGGTCTGCTAACCCGCGTACAAGCCGCCACCTCTTTGTTTAGCAGCGAAGGTTGACGGCTCCATTTCTCAAGGAGCTTTACCATGACAAAACCAACGCCAAATCCGCCAGAATCCGACCCCACCTCCCCCTACGAATCTATCGATTCGAAAAAGCTCCACGAAGCCGCCGACCGCGCCCTCGATCACTACCCGTGCCCCGGCAACACCCGACCTCCACGCAAACCCAGCACGATGTACGCCGTCGTCTCGGGCATCAAAAGCGAAGAACTATTGGCCAACGCCTGCGAAACACTCGCCTCAGCCAGAACCATCGCCAATGACTTCGCCAATCTCATACCGGCATCGCAACGCAGGATTCTGCTGGGTATCGCGCAACTGATCATGCTGGGGGAGCTGGCGGTGAATCGGGCGCTGGATAATCTGGAATTGCCTGGCTGACCGTTACGCCGACGCTCTGTGGCGAGAGGATTTATCCCCTCGCCACAATGATCTCGCAGGGGCTGGATTATCTCTTGATGTTGATGCCAATCAGGAGTCGCGGCGCAAATCCGGCGGAATCGGCAGGTCGTCCCTCAGCGGATCCGGGCGCTTGCCCTTGCCCGCGCGGTGTTGGCAGATCTGATAGACGTAGGCCAGTACCTGAGCGACCGCCAGGTACAGCCCGCCCGGGATTTCTTCATCCAGTTCAGTGGAGTAATAGATCGAACGCGCCAGCGCCGGTGACTCCAGGAACATGACGTTGTTGGCGACAGCGACTTCGCGGATCTTCAAGGCCAGGAAGTCGCTGCCCTTGGCCAGCGGCAACGGTGCGCCGCCCTTGTCGGCGTCGTACTTGAGCGCCACGGCGGAGTGGGCCGCGTTGGTGATGAAGAAAAGGAAGAAAAGGGACGTATTTATTTACCACGCGTCGACGCCATGTTCAGCGCCAGTCGCAGTAATGTCGCGACCAGCAACACCGTAAAAATGACAGAACCTTATTCTCTGGCGGTTATCTGCAGAATGACTGCCAAGAACCCATCTAAGAAATGTAGAAAAGCGGACCAAGACGTCTAAAGAACTGTCAGAGCTGACAGGTCTCAACCTCAAACACTCTGGGTACCCTCTTCCAAACGAGCAAATGCACGGAAGACACTGGAGGAGACAGTAATGGTCACGTTTACTGCTTACACCCTGGAAGAACCCGTCTGGATCCTCAAATCCGGTATGACTAAAGGCATTCATCACGACAAACAAGCGCTCGGCATAATTGTGCCGGCAGAGACGTTGATTCGCGTCAGACACACGGATCCGTCGCCAGATATAAAATTGATACTGGAATTATTGAATAACGACCGCACCACCGAACACTACCTGACCATCAGCAATCAATTTACAGAATTCACCACCACATTCGAGTCAGTACCTTTTATAAGAACACCCTACACAAGCATCACTTCAAAAATCGACATCGAAGTTCACCTGAATAAAAATGGAACATGGTTACCGACCTATAACGAGAAGTCCGACAGCCACGCCTTTTTCAAACAATGGGACGATCAGCAGTCTGCATTTGCCCTTATCAAAACAAAATTCGCAGACCTTCTCGTACCCGCCAAGGATAAACCTCGCCTTAAAGAACTAGACAGCGCCGCTGGACTGAACAGTCTCAACAGCTACTACACCGAAATCTTCGAACTATTCAATACCTTCGCAGGCTTCCAGCCATCAGCATCATCGGGATTTGATCGTAATACCCCCAATCGTTATTTCATGAAAGCCGATATTAAAGGGCCCGGCTCCGCCTACTACGGCGGAACTCATACAGCCGAGAGTGGCACAGGATCTGTCGCCGCATTCTGGCTAGATACCCGACCAGACAACTGGGGATCACTCCATGAAATAGCCCACGGCTACCAAGGCCTGTTCATGAGCCATTCGCCGCTGAATCTGTTTGAAGCATGGAACAACGTTTATGCAGCGCTTTATCAAAACAAGCACATGGGCAAAGACGTATTCAATAGAGGCTGGCTATACGGAGGCGCAGCACAGACCAAATTCGATCAGTTACAGAGAAACTACGACGAGGATCTGCCGTTGCACCAATGGGGCAACGGCATGATTATCCTTTTTCTTGTGCAGTTATTCGAAAACAAAAGAGAGCCTGCTCTTGCCGAGTTCAATAAACAATACAGAATCCTCAGCAACAGGGCTGATTTCAAAGCAGAAAACCATCCGGCATTTGAAGTCATTGCCGATGCATGAGCACGTGCGCTCAACATTGATATCAGCCCTCTGCTAACCCTCGCCGGCATCCCCCTGTCGGCCACTCAAATGGCAGACCTGCAATATGCCAACCGAAAGCCTGTTGTCCCACTATACAAAGCCGTCGGCAACGAAGGACTTACAAGCATAAAAACACTGCTGAACACCACTAGCCAAACAGCCTTGTTCGACTGCTTCGAATTGAAACAAACAGGGCTTACGGGAAATCTTGAACTGGTGCTGAGCCAAGAGATTTATGAAAATCTAAAATACCAAGACATCCTTCTAAAAAACGGTAGTAGTCTGTCCAACATCATTAACATCTCTCAGCCGACAACTGTTCTACCAGAACTACCTATTGGTACCTACACACTGCAGTTTCCTACGACAACAAACGGCAAGCACTCAATCAACAAGCCGTACGTAACAATCAAGTCCGGCACCACCACTCAACCCCTGATCAAATACGAGCACAGGGTCGGGTGCGAGCTTGCTTCCCAAAAAATAAACATGGGCGGACTCAATGGTGTATTCGCAACCATCAGAGTTGACACCGCACGCAGCAACATTCATGTAAATGTCTCCTCCACCGCCCCACACTCCTATTTCCCAGGGCGGTTATTCGCTTCAATTACAATTAAAGATCGAGATCAACGCATCGTATTTTTTAAAGAAATGCCAGGAACCGACACAAAACTGTCTTCTGACAGCATCCCTTACGGCCCGGGTTACACTCTGGAACTCTTTAATGAGGAGCCCTCTCGATTAACAATGTCCCGGAGTGAAAAACTGATACTCGACACCAATGCCAAACACCAACACCTAAGCCTCACACCACAAGGCTTATACAATAAAAAGCTTTCGACACCTACCGGCGACAATCTGGAAATTAAAATTGAGCAGGCCGCTTTTTCTTTCAATCAGGAGAAGCACCAGCTCCTCTACAATAAGCACCCTATTAAAGATGAAATTTTCCTGGCCATTGACACGTTTAACGAACCACGCCGAACACAACTTTTCGAGAAGTACAGTACATTAAATCCATTCAACAACCTCCAACCTGCTGCACTGACCGGACAAAAATTAAAGTGGGAATTGAAAGGCTTGAGCTACACCATTGCGCAAATCGATATCGATCTGACACTGCAAAAAATTGACGTCAGAGCATACCGGCAAAAACCGCATGGTTACTTCAACAGCATTTACCTGGCTCTGTGGGTGGTCACTAAAGAAGGCACTATCCGTCTCTGCCAGGAATATCGCGGAAACGTACTCTGCGAAGACTACTCGGCTTCATTGCCTTTTAGACCAGGCGATGAAATCAGGATCCTGCACTTGGAGCCTTCTCGATCATTGCTGACTGACACGCAAACCAAAAAGTTAATACCTGTCAATCAGATCCAGGTATTGCGTGTACAGGCAGACAACCAGTTGGCGCTGATGATGCCTTCACTGGATTGATCACGAATCCCGCCGCAAATCCGGCGGAATCGGCAGGTCGTCCTTCAGCGGATCCGGGCGTTTGCCCTTGCCCGCGCGGTGCTGGCGGATCTGGTAGACGTAGGCCAGTACCTGAGCGACCGCCAGGTACAGCCCGCCCGGGATTTCTTCATCCAGTTCAGTGGAGTAATAGATCGAACGCGCCAGCGCCGGTGACTCCAGCAGTATGACGTTGTTGGCGACGGCGATTTCGCGGATCTTCAGCGCCAGGAAGTCGCTGCCCTTGGCCAGCAGCAACGGTGCGCCGCCCTTGTCGGCGTCGTACTTGAGCGCCACGGCGTAGTGGGTCGGGTTGGTGATGACCACGTCGGCGTCGGGAATCGCCGCCATCATCCGGCGCTGCGACATCTCGCGCTGAACCTGACGAATGCGCTGTTTGACCTCCGGCCGACCTTCCTGATCCTTGTGCTCGTCGCGCACTTCCTGCTTGGTCATCTTGAGCTTTTTCATGCTCTCCCAAATCTGCACCGGTACGTCCACCGCAGCAATCAGGATCAAACCGCAGGCCATCCACAGCGTGCTCCAGCCGACCAGCAACACACTGTGAATAATCGCCTGATCGAGCGGTTCGTGAGCGATGCGCAGCAGGTCATCGACGTCTGACGCCAGCACCACCAGCGCCACCGCCAGCACGATGAAAAACTTGGCCAGTGCCTTGAGCAGTTCGACGATGGCCTTCATCGAAAACATGCGCTTGAGGCCTGCGCCCGGGTTCATCCGGCTGAACTTGGGCGCCATGGAACCTGCGGCGAACAACCAGCCACCGAGAGCAATCGGCCCCAGCAGCGCGGCCAACAACAAGGTGATCATCACCGGCTGAATCGCCACCAAAGCGATCTTGCCGGAATGCATCAGGAAGGTGCCCATGGAGCGCTCGTCCATGATCACTTCACGCGTGAGCGTGAAGTTCATGCGCATCAACTCCAAAAGGTCTTGCGCGAGCATGCCGCCAAACACCAACAGGCCACCGGCGCCGGCGAGCATCACCGCCAGCGTGTTGAGCTCTTTGGAGCGCGCGACCTCGCCCTTCTCACGGGAATCCTTTTTACGTTTCTCCGTGGGGTCTTCTGTTTTGTCCTGACCGCTTTCGCTCTCAGCCATGACTCAGCGCGCCCGTGCCAGTTCGCGTAAAAACTGCAAGGCCTCGGCGGCCAGCGGTTGATACTGATTGAGAATGTCCGCCAGACCGACCCAGACAATGAACAGGCCCAGCACCAGGGTCAGCGGAAAACCGATGGAGAAAATGTTCAGTTGCGGTGCTGCCCGGGTCATTACACCGAAGGCGATGTTGACCACCAGCAACGCAGTGATTGCCGGTAACACCAGCAGCAGAGCCGCACCGAGCACCCAACCGAGCTTGCCGGCCAGCTCCCAATAATGCGCCGTCATCAAACCGCTGCCGACCGGCAACGTGGTAAAGCTTTCGGTGAGGACTTCGAAAACCACCAGATGGCCGTTCATCGACAGGAACAGCAAGGTCACCAGCATGGTGAAGAACTGCCCGATCACCGCCACCGAAACGCCGTTGGTGGGGTCAACCATCGAGGCGAAGCCCATGCCCATCTGAATCGCGACGATCTGCCCCGCCACCACGAAGGCCTGGAAGAACAGCTGCAGGGAAAAACCGAGAATCGCGCCGATCAGAATCTGCTCGGCAATCAGCAGCAAACCACTCAGATCCAGCGCATTGACCGCCGGCATCGGCGGCAGATTGGGCGAAATCACCACGGTGATTGCCAAGGCGAAATACAGACGGATGCGCTTGGGCACCAGCGTCGTGCCGAACACCGGCATGACCATCAGCACCGCGCCGACGCGAAACAGCGGCAACATGAAAGTCGCCACCCAGGTACTGATCTGGGTGTCGGTCAGCTGAAGCAGCGATTGCATGGCTTAGCCAATGACCATCGGAATGTTGTGGTACAGCTGAATGATGTATTCCATGAAGGTCTGCACCAGCCACGGGCCGGCAACGATCAACGTCACCAGCATCACCAGCAGACGCGGCAGGAAGCTCAGGGTCTGTTCGTTGATCTGTGTGGCGGCCTGGAACATCGCCACCAGCAGGCCGACCAGCAGACTTGGAATCACCAGCACCGCGACCATCATGGTGGTCAGCCACAAGGCTTCGCGGAAGATGTCGACCGCAACTTCTGGCGTCATGGCGAGACACCGCCGAAGCTGCTTGCCAGCGTGCCGATGATCAACGCCCAGCCATCGACCAGCACGAACAGCATGATCTTGAACGGCAGCGAAATGATCAGCGGCGAGAGCATCATCATACCCATGGCCATCAGCACGCTGGCGACGACCAGGTCGATGATCAGGAACGGAATGAAGATCATGAAGCCGATCTGGAACGCGGTCTTCAGTTCGGAGGTGACAAACGCCGGCACCAGAATGGTCAGCGGCGCCTGATCCGGCGTCGCGATATCGGTGCGCTTGGACAGACGCATGAACAGCTCAAGGTCGCTGGAGCGGGTCTGCGCGAGCATGAAGTCCTTGATCGGCACCTGCGCCTTTTCCACCGCTTGCTGCGCGGTGAGTTTTTCCGCCAGATAGGGCTGCAACGCATCGTTGTTCACCCGGTCGAACACCGGCGCCATGATGAACATCGTGAGGAACAGCGCCATGCCGGTGAGGATCTGGTTCGACGGCGTCTGCTGCAGGCCGAGAGCCTGACGCAGAATCGAGAAGACGATGATGATCCGGGTGAAACTGGTCATCAGCATGACGAACGCCGGAATGAAACTCAGCGCCGTCATGATCAGCAGGATCTGCAGGCTGACCGAGTATTCCTGCGCGCCGTCGGCGTTGGTGCCAAGTGTGATCGCCGGAATCGACAACGGATCTGCGGCCAGCGCCAGCGGCGCGACCAGCATCAAGGCCAGGGTCAAGACGATGCGCAAAGCGCCCATTACTTCTTATCCTTTTGATCCTTGCCGAGCATCTTCAACAAATGCTGGGCAAACTCCGGGGTCGCTTTTTCAGTTGTTGCCGGCATCGGCACCGGCTCTTTGAGCACGTGCAGCGCCGTAATGGTGCCTGGACTCAGACCGAGCAGAATCTGCTCGTTGCCGACTTGCACCAGCATCAACCGGTCACGCGGGCCGAGCGCGCGCGAACCGATCAGCTCGATCACCTGCCCCTTACCCGCCGGCCCGGCCTGCTGCACACGTCGCAACAGCCAGGCGAGGAAGAAGATCAAACCCAGCACCAGCAACAGACCAAACACCAGTTGCGTCAATTGCCCGGCCACGCCGCTGCTGACGACGGGCGCCGCAGCGGTGGCGGCAGTGGTTGCCGGCTCGGCTGCCAGCACGCTCAAGGGCAGCGCCAGCAACGCCCACAAAAGCCTTTTCACTCAGCGCAGCTTCTTGATGCGTTCGCTTGGGCTGATCACGTCAGTCAGGCGGATGCCGAACTTTTCGTTGACCACGACCACTTCGCCGTGGGCGATCAGCGTGCCGTTGACCAATACGTCCAGCGGCTCACCGGCCAGACGATCGAGCTCGATCACCGAACCCTGGTTCAGCTGCAGCAGGTTGCGGATGTTGATGTCGGTGCTGCCCACTTCCATCGAGATCGACACCGGGATATCGAGGATCACGTCCAGGTTCGGGCCGTCCAGGGTCACCGGATCGTTGTTCTTCGGCACGCTGCCGAATTCTTCCATCGGCAGACGGTTGGAGCTGGCAGCGCCGGCGTCGGCGGCCAGCAGTGCGTCGATGTCAGCCTGGCCGTCACCGGTTTCTTCAAGAGCCGCAGCCCACTCGTCAGCCAGAGCCTGATCGTCCTGGGCGTTCATATCGTCGTTCATCATTTGTCCTCGGCGGGCAACAATTCAGTTAAATGCGTGGGGGTGAGAGCGCCGCTTCAGCGACGCTCGATCGGCTCGATCACCTGCAACGCGAGGTTGCCTTTGTGCGAGCCCATCTTGACCTTGAAGGCCGGTACGCCGTTGGCGCGCATGATCATGTCTTCCGGCATTTCCACCGGGATCACATCCCCCGGCTGCATGTGCAGGATGTCGCGCAGCTTCAACTGGCGGCGGGCAACCGTGGCGCCGATCGGCACGTCGACATCGAGCACGTCCTGACGCAGGGCGTTGACCCAGCGCTCGTCCTGATCGTCGAGGTCCGACTGGAAACCGGCGTCGAGCATTTCGCGCACCGGCTCGATCATCGAGTACGGCATGGTCACGTGCAGGTCGCCGCCACCGCCGTCGAGTTCGATGTGGAACGTGGAGACCACAATCGCTTCGCTCGGGCCGACGATGTTGGCCATGGCCGGGTTCACCTCCGAGTTGATGTACTCGAAATTGACTTCCATGATCGCCTGCCAGGCTTCCTTCAGATCGACGAAGGCCTGCTCCAGCACCATGCGCACCACGCGCAGTTCGGTCGGGGTGAATTCACGCCCTTCGATCTTCGCGTGACGACCGTCGCCGCCGAAGAAATTGTCCACCAGTTTGAACACCAGTTTGGCGTCGAGGATGAACAGCGCGGTGCCGCGCAGGGGTTTGATCTTGACCAGGTTGAGGCTGGTCGGCACGTACAGCGAGTGCACGTATTCGCCGAACTTCATCACCTGTACGCCACCGACGGCAACGTCCGCCGAGCGGCGCAACATGTTGAACATGCTGATGCGGGTGTAACGGGCAAAACGCTCGTTGATCATCTCAAGAGTCGGCATGCGTCCACGGACGATGCGATCCTGGCTGGTCAGGTCGTAGCTTTTGACACTGCCGGGTTCGGCAGCGTTATCGGTCTGTACCAGACCATCGTCGACGCCATGCAACAGCGCGTCGATTTCATCCTGGGACAGCAGATCCTGCACGGCCATGTCGTGTTCCTACTGCAGTACGAAATTAGTGAAAAGCAACTGTTCGATCACCACTTTGCCCAGCTCTTTCTGCGCCACTTCCTGGACGCTCGCTGTGGCCTTCTGGCGCAACATCTCTTGCCCGACCGGGGTCGCCAGCGTGGCGAAATCCTGACCGGAGAACAGCATGACCAGGTTGTTGCGGATCACCGGCATGTGCACTTTGAGCGCTTCCAGATCGGCTTGATTGCGGCCAAGCATGGTGATGCTCACCTGCATGTAGCGTTGACGACCGTTCTGGTTATAGTTGGCGACAAACGCCGGCGCCATCGGCTCGAAAATCGCCGGCTGTTTGCCCAGCGGCGCAGCCTCGGCGGCTTCGGCAGGCTTGCTCTGAGCGCTGTGCATGAAGAACCAGGTCGCCCCCACGGACGCGCCAATGGCCAGCAGCAACGCCAGCACGATCACAATGATCAGCTTGAGTTTGCCTTTGGTTGCGGGGTCTTTCACTGCTGCTGTTTCGCTCTTCGCCATGCCAATAATCCGTCACTAATCGGGTTTTCACAGTCGCACGGCAAGGCAAGAGCAAGTGTTATGCCAGAAGTGTCGGAGGTGGTGGAGACAACGCTAAAGTCAAAGGCTGCCCTCACCCCAGCCCTCTCCCGGAGGGAGAGGGAGCCGACCGAGGTGTCAGACGTCAAACATCGACCTGAAAGACCGAGTCGATGATGGATTCACAGCCGAAGTATCAGGTCGGCGTACTTCGAGGGCATCCCCCGATCAGTCCCCTCTCCCCTTGGGAGAGGGCTAGGGTGAGGGGCTCTTGATTTGATCAGGCGTAATAGTCGACGGCGCTGGAGCCAATGACATGGGTAGTCTGAGCCGCGGCTTCAGCCGCCGTCGCAGGCTTCAGCTCTTCTTCAGCCGAGTCCAGGCGACCGCCGGCAGCACTGGTGCGACCGCCCTGCCCCTGCTGCGCCTGCTCCTGACCTTGCTGGCCCTGCCAGCCACGGTTCTGGTCGGACACATTGACGTCGACCTGGCCCATGCCCTGCTGCGTGAACATCTCGCGCAGGCGATGCATCTGGCCGTCGAGCGCTTCACGCACACTCGGGTGCGCGCTCATGAACGTTACCTGGGTCTGCTGATCCGGCACCATGTTCACGCGAATATCCAGACGACCGAGCTCTGCCGGCTGCAACTGAATGTCCGCCGCCTTCAGATTGGCGCTGGACAGGTACATCACACGGTTGACCACTTCTTCTGTCCAGCCGTTCTGATGCATGGCGATTGGCTGGTTGACCGGCAAGGCATTCGCGGTCTTCGGCGTTGCGGCCTGAGTCAGCGCCGCCAGACGGTTGGCGAAGTCATCGACGCGGGTATCGCTGGTGGCGGACTTGAGGTCTTTGAGGCCGTCATCGATCAGGCCGCTGAACGCCTTGTCGCCACCCTGGCTGGTACTGTCCTTGTCGGCCTGCACGTCGAGCATGCTCGCCATGCCAGCGGCAAAGTTTTGCGCCGAGGTCAATTCACCGTCGGCTTGGGCCTGCGCAGGCGAAGCTTTCGGCTGCGCCTGACTGGCAGCGGAAATGTGCCCGCCCTGCTCCATCGCCATGCGCACTGCGGGCAAGGCGTCGAGCGGATCGGCTTCGGGGTCGAAAGCGCTGTCGGCGGCGGCCGCAGGCTCTTTGACCACGGCTGGCAATACTGCAACGGCTGGCGTTTCGGGCTGTGGTTGTGTCGGCGTCGCGACGACCGGAGTTGGCGCGACGGGCGGCGTCACCGACGGCTGAACGACCTGCGCCAGGGCCGGGTCGAGCGTCGGGTCCACCGGAGCGGCATCGGCCACGGGGGTTTGCGTGGAATCCGGGGTGTCATCGTCGCTGGCCGCTTTGTCGTCGGCAGCCACCGGCTTGTCGGCAGGCAACGTTTTGCCGCTATCGGCAACCGCCGGTTCCGGGGCGGCAGACTGATCCTTGCCAAGATCCTTTTTGCCGCTGTTGTCCGATGCCTTGTCGCGTGCCGGTTTTACCGCGTTATCTGTGGCGGCGGCAGGCTTGGCCGGGCCTTGATCGGCGAACACCTGAGCGAAGCTTGAGGCCTTGTCCCCGGCGTCTGCGGCCACGGCCGACGTTTTGGCAGAGGCGGCTTGCGCCTTGGCCTGAGCGGCGGTCTGAAGAAGAATGTTGGGGGTCGCAGGCATGAAACGGTCTCCGCTGCACTGGAATCGTAGGTACAGTTGCGGGAGATGACTGCAAGTGCCGGGCCAATTTTGCCAGAGCTCCGACAAAACCGCCCGGCGGCAGGATCAGTGCGTCAGCGAGCGCTGTCGCTCGGCGACATAAACGGGCCGCACGTCGGCGAATTCGTTATGGATATCGGCGACCAACTTGATGATTTCAGAAGGGCTTTTGTCTTTGGCATGCTGTTCCAGCTCTTGGCACAGCACCGCAAGACGGGTCGCGCCCATGTTGCTGCTGCTGCCCTTGAAGCTGTGCGCAACGGAAGACAATGCATCGGCATCAGCAGTCTGCTGCAACTCGCGCAGGCGATTTTCGGAATCAGCGAGGAAGGTATCCAGCAGTTCCGGATAGCTGTCTTCCATCACTTCCCGCAGCGCGCTTAGCGCCTCGTGGTCCACATGTGTATCAGCCACTTGCTCACTCCTTGATCAAGAATTGCGCGGATTATGCCTGAACCTCCCAGAAAAACTCCACGCAGGCACTACGACCCTCGTCCGCCCAACTCGCATTGCGCCCCAATTGCCGGACCAGGCTGACACCACGCCCCGACAGACGGACACCGTCCAACGGCCGCTCCATCACCCGCGCCACGTCGAAACCCTTGCCACTGTCCTCAACCCGAATCTGCAGGCAACCGCCGCCCGCGACCGGCCTGACTTGCAAGTGCACGCGAACGTAACCGTCCTGCAGCGCCTCGAGCCGCGTGTTGCGCTGCTCATAATAGCGGGCGAATCCCGAGGCATCGCGCTTGAGACTGGAATCCAGCCCCAGCACGCCGTGTTCCAGCGCATTGGAATACAGCTCGGCGAGCACGCTGTACAGCGCGCCACTTTGCGTGCGCAAGCCATGCACTTCGAGCAGCAGTTGCAACAGATACGGCAACGGATTGAAACGTTTGAGCGTGGCGCCGCGAAACTCGAAACTCACCGACCAATCGAGCGGGCATGACTGGCCGCTGTCGGAGTACACCGGCGGTGACAGACTGACCTGCGCAGGTTCGGGCAGACTGACCTCGACCATGCTCACGTCATCACGCGCCTCGCCGCGAAAATCACGCAGCGCCTGTTCGATGTCCTCGAACAGCCGGTCAGGCTCCCGGTTAGCAGCGAATACCCGCTGCAAACGCTCGACACCGAACAACTGGTCATTGGCATCGCTGGTATCGATCACGCCGTCGGACAACAGAAAGACCCGATCACCCACGGCCATCGAATGCACTTCAGTGCGGTCATCGAAAGCCTGCGGGCTGAGCACGCCCAGTGGCAGATGCCGCGCGGCCAGCGGTTCGCGCTCGCCAGTGGCAATGCGATGCAGGTAACCGTCGGGCATGCCACCGTTCCACACCTCCACCGAACGCCGCTGAAAGCTCAGGCACAACAGCGTCGCGCAGCAGAACATGTCCACCGGCAGAATCCGTTTGAGCTTGGCGTTCATCTCGCGCAGGGTTTCGGCCAGGCCATAACCCTTGGCGGTCATGCCGTAGAACACTTCGGCCAACGGCATTGCCCCGACCGCCGCTGGCAGACCGTGGCCGGTAAAGTCACCGAGCAACACATGCATGTCGCCGGCCGGCGTATAGGACGCCAGCAACAGGTCACCATTGAACAAGGCATAGGGCGATTGCAGGTAACGGATGTTCGCCGCATTCAGGCAGCCGGAGTGGGCCACTTTGTCGAACACGGCTTTGGCGACACGTTGTTCGTTGAGCAGATAATCGTGATGTTTGGCGATCAGGTCGCGTTGCTGCAATACCGTGTCTTGCAGACGACGCAAGCGATCCATCGCCTTGATTTTGGCGGCGAGGATCACCTGGTTGTATGGCTTCGCCAGAAAATCGTCGCCGCCAGCCTCCAGACACCGGGCCAGCGCTTCGCTTTCGGTCAGCGAAGTGAGGAAGATGATCGGCACCAGGGTTTCCCCCGCCAGCGCCTTGATCCGCTGCGCGGCCTGAAAGCCGTCCATCACCGGCATCATCGCATCCATCAGTACCAGATGCGGTTGCTGCTGACGGAACACCTCGACCGCTTCGGCACCGTTGGCGGCGGTCAGGACGTCATGGCCCTGGCGACGCACAATAGTCGACAGCAATAAGCGGTCGGCGGCGCTGTCCTCGGCAATCAGAATCGTCAGCGGCTCTTGCGCCTGCATGGCTGTCAACTGATGTCGAACAGTTTGTCGAAGTTGGAAATGGCGAGGATCTTGCGCACGTCGGAGCTGCTGTTGACGACCCGCACATCGGAATCGTCGCCGCCGGCGTGATCCCGCAGCAGGAGCAGCATACCCAGCGCAGAGCTGTCGAGATAAGTCGCCTCTTTCAGGTCGACCACGATGGATTCGGGCTTCTTGTTGAGCCGCTCATAGGACTCGCGAAATTCCTGATGACGACCAAAATCGAATCGACCCTTGACCGAGATCGTCAGCTTTTGCCCATCCGGGGAGACTTCTGTAACGACTGACATTGACTGGCTTCCTTGTCATTGACGAACGTGTACAAGGTTTAGCACCTGGAAAGGCTTGGGGCAAGGCGCGAAGCAAGATCACATGCAGGTGGGGCGCGGCCGTATAGAGTGAACGACGCTGACACGGTGGGAGGGGGCTTGCTCTTGAAGGCGTCGTGTCAGCCTACATCAGCATCGAATCATCCACCGCATTCGGGAGCAAGCTCCCTCCCACAGCGATTGTGGCGCTGTTTTAAAAAGACTGATGGCGCGGCAAGCGCTGGGACAACTCGTCCAGCAGCTTCTGCTCACGCTTGTCTTCGAGGCGTTGCGCCTCTTCACGGTAACGCTGCACCAGTTTGCGCAAGCCTTCGACCCGGGCGAACGCCTGTTGCCAGGCGTCCCGGGCCTTTTCCAGATTGTTCTGGTGCCAGACCAGGCTCTGGCGCTGCTGGTCGATGGCGGTGTCGAGTTGCGCGAGAAAGCCGTGGTAACCGAGCAGCCACTGGCCAGACACGCCGTCGCTGCCGCGCACGACCCACTGCTCCTGATAATCGAGACGAAAGGCATCAAGGTCGGCGAGTTTGCTTTCGGCTACCTTCACCTGCCCCTGGAAATAGCCCAGGCGCTGCACGGCGGTTTTCTCGGCCTTCTCGGCCATGTCCACCACCGGTGCCAGACGCGCAGCTCGACTCAGGGCCATGGCCGGTTAACCGCCGGGAGCCGGGGCGAAAATCGAGGCCAACTGATTGGCACTGGCGCCCATGTTTATGTTGTCGTTCAAGCCCTGACGCAGGTACATCGACATCGTCGGTTGCAGATTGATCGCGGTGTCAGTTTCCCGGTCACCACCCGCCACATAGGCGCCGACGCTGATCAAGTCGCGACTCTGCTGATAACGCGACCAGTACTGCTTGAACATCTGTGCATGGTTGAGGTGTTTGATGCCCACCACCGACGGCATCACCCGGCTGATGGAGGCCTCGATGTCGATGGCCGGATAGTGACCTTCCTCGGCCAGCCGTCGCGACAACACGATGTGACCGTCGAGCACACCCCGCGCCGAGTCGGCAATCGGATCCTGCTGGTCGTCACCCTCGGACAACACGGTGTAGAACGCGGTGATCGACCCCCCGCCCTTCTCGGCGTTACCGGCACGCTCGACCAGTTTCGGCAGTTTGGCGAACACCGACGGCGGATAACCCTTGGTCGCCGGCGGCTCGCCAATGGCCAGGGCAATTTCCCGCTGAGCCTGGGCGAAACGGGTCAGCGAATCCATGAGCAACAGAACGTTCTTGCCCTTGTCGCGGAAATACTCGGCAATGCGCGTGCAGTACATCGCTGCGCGCAAACGCATCAGCGGCGCATCGTCCGCTGGCGAGGCAACGACCACTGAACGTTTGAGGCCTTCTTCACCGAGGATGTGCTCGATGAATTCTTTAACTTCACGACCCCGCTCACCGATCAGGCCGACGACGATAATGTCGGCCTCGGTGAAGCGCGTCATCATCCCCAGCAGCACGGATTTACCGACACCCGTACCGGCGAACAGACCGAGACGCTGGCCGCGACCGACCGTCAACAAACCGTTGATACAACGGATGCCGACGTCCAGCGGCACGCTGATCGGATCACGGTTGAGCGGGTTGATCGTCGGGCCATCCATCGGCACCCAGTCTTCGGCCTTCATGCCGCCCTTGCCGTCCAGCGCACGTCCGGCGCCATCGAGCACGCGACCGAGCATGCTCATGCCCATCGGCAGGCGACCGGTGTCCGCCAGCGGCACCACGCGGGCGCCCGGGGCGATGCCGGCGACACTGCCGACCGGCATCAGAAAGACTTTACTGCCGGAGAAACCCATGACCTCGGCTTCGACCTGCGAAGGATGGTAACTGTCGTCGTTGATCACCAGGCAGCGCGTGCCCATGGCGGCGCGCAGACCTTCGGCTTCCAGCGTGAGGCCGACCATGCGCAGCAGGCGACCTTCGAGAATCGGCGCCCCGGCAATTTCGGTGGCCTCGGCGTAGGTGCTCAGGCGTTTGGCGAAACTGGTGCGTTCAAGGCGCATCGGGATTGTCCGCGAGCGACTCGTCAGCGGCGACGGCCGGTTTGGCGTCTTCGGGGATTTCCAGGCTCAGGTCCGCTGCCGCCGGATGCAGGGCCTGTTCGTGCAACTGATCGAACAGTTTGGCCATGACCTGACTGACACGCGACTCGATACTGGCGTCGATGCGGCTGTGCTCGGTTTCAACCCGGCAACCGCCCGGCAACAGCGAGTCGTCTTCGACGATGCGCCAGGTTTCCTCATGACGTTCGCGCAGGGCTTTGACCTGAGCGAAATCCTGCGGATTGACGTACAGTCGCACGTTCTCCACGCCCAGCGGCAACAGCTTGAGGGCGTCGCGCATGACGTGTTCGATCTGCGTCGAATCGATGGCCAGCTCGCGCTTGATCACTTGCCTGGTGATGTGCTGAACGAGGTCGACCAGCGACTTTTCAATCTGCGTGTCTTGTTCGGCAATCGGTTCGAACAGGTGGGCCATCAATTGCTCGAGGCTGGCGATTTTCGCCGCCAGCGCCACTTCGGCTTCCTGACGCACCTTCAGCGTGGTGCTATGAAAACCTTCTTTTTCGCCGATGGCGAAACCCTCGTTGTAGGCCTCCTGACGGATGCTTTCGAGTTCTTCGAGGGTCAGTGGCTGGACTTCTTCCAGCGGCACTTCTTCCATTTCCGGCGGTTCGGGTTCCGGTTCCGGCTCGGGTTCAGGGGCCGGCGGATCGAAGCTGGGCATCGCCCAGGATTCGAAACCACGGACATCCCGGGCACGGATCAGATCCGTCACATCGTCATCGTGCTTATCCATGGGCTTAGATCATTTCCTCGCCGCCCTTGCCACCGAGCACGATTTCGCCGGCTTCGGCCATGCGACGGGCAATCGTGAGGATTTCTTTCTGCGCGGTTTCCACATCGCTGACGCGCACCGGGCCTTTGGCCTCGAGGTCGTCGCGCAACAGTTCGGCGGCACGCTTGGACATGTTCTTGAAGATCTTCTCTTTGACGCCTTCGTCCGAGCCCTTGAGGGCCAGCACCAACACGTCGGAGGAGACTTCGCGCAGCAACGCCTGAATGCCACGGTCGTCGACATCGGCAAGGTTGTTGAACACGAACATGAGGTCTTCGATCTGACCGGACAGGTCTTCGTCGACTTCGCGGATCGAGTCCATGAGCTGGCCTTCGATCGAACTGTCGAGGAAGTTCATGATGTCCGCCGCACGCTTGATGCCACCCAGGGTGGTGCGCGAGGCATTCGAGTTGCCGGAGAACTGCTTCTCGAGAATCTGGTTCAATTCTTTCAGCGCCGCTGGCTGTACGGTGTTCAACGACGACACGCGCAGGATGATGTCCAGACGCACTTTGTGGTCGAAGTTGCCGAGCACTTCACCAGCCTGATCCGGGTCGAGGTACGCGACCACGATGGCCTGAATCTGCGGGTGTTCGTAACGGATCACGTCGGCAACCGCGCGTGGCTCCATCCATTTCAGGCTGTCCAGACCGCTGGTGTTGCCACCGAGCAGAATGCGATCGATCAGGCCGTTGGCCTTGTCTTCACCCAGAGCCTGAGTAAGCATTTTGCGCACGTAGTCGTCGGAACCGACGCCCAGGCTGGTCTGGTCGCCGACGATGTCGACGAACTCACTCATGACCTGTTCGACCTGCTCACGATGGACGTTGCCCATCTGCGCCATGGCCACGCCAACGCGCTGAACCTCTTTGGGGCCCATGTGACGCAGCACTTGTGCGGCATCGGTCGAACCCAGGGACAGCAGCAGAATCGCGGCTTTGTCGACCTTGTTCAGTTTGACGGTAGCGGCTCGGTTATCACTCATCTGCGTTAATCCACTCTTTCACGACCTGAGCCACGCGACCCGGATCCTCGGCCACCAGACTCTTGATTGCATTCAGCTGCGCGTCATAACCCTCGCTCGGGCTCGGCAACAGAATGCTCTGCGGACCACCGAGGCTCACGCGGTCGTTGGCCAGTTCGCCGTCCAGGCCGCCCATGCCACCGAGTTCCACGTCGCTGCCAAGACCGGCCAGCTCCTTGCCTTTGCCGCCGCCGGTGATGTTGTTGAGCACCGGACGCAGCACACCAAACACCAGCACCAGGATGAACAACACACCCAGCACTTGTTTGACGATGTCCCAAAACCATGGTTGGGAGTAGAACGGAATATCGGCAATCACTTCACCGCGCTCGGCAGAGAACGGCATGTTGATCACGCTGACGCTGTCGCCACGACTGGCGTCGAAACCGACGGCGTCCTGCACCAGACGGGTGAAGCGCGCCAATTCGTCGGCGCTCCACGGCGCGCGAGTGGTTTCACCGTTGGCGGCATTGACCTTGACCTGGTCGTCGACCACCACCGACACCGACAGACGATTCAGGCGACCCTGCTGCTGCTTGGTGTGGCTGATGGAACGGTCAAGCTCGAAGTTCTTGGTGGATTGTTGACGCTTGTCTGCCGGATACGGCGCGAGCATCGGCTGCCCGGTGGCCGGGTCCATGATCTGCTGACCGTTGGCGTCAACCAATGGCTGACCTGGCTGCACCATGCCGGCGGCGGCTTGTGCGCCACCCGTGGTTTGCGGAGCAGAGGCTGGCGACGGCGGCTGATTGCTCAGGGCACCCGGCACACCTTGCGGGCCATTGCTGGCGGTGCGTTGTTCGTTGACCGACTGCTCGCTGCGCAACGCCGGCTGATCCGGGTTGAACTGCTCGGCAGTCGATTCGACGGCACTGAAGTCGACGTCGGCCGACACTTCAGCCTTGTAACGGTCGTTGCCCAGTACCGGTTGCAGAATGTTGTGCACGCGCTGCGTAAGCATGCTTTCCATGCGGCGGCTGTAATCGAACTGCTTGCCGGCCATGGTCATTTCGGAATTTTCCGCCTGATCGGAAAGCAGGTTGCCCTTCTGATCGACGACGGTGATCTGCGATTTGCTCAGCTCGGGAACGGAAGTCGCCACCAGGTTGATGATTGCAACCACCTGACCTGGCTCCAGCGAACGACCGCTATACAACTCGACCAGGACCGATGCGCTCGGTTTGCGTTCGTCACGCACGAACACCGAACTCTTCGGAATTGCCAGGTGCACACGGGCACCCTTGACGTTGTTCAGACTGGAAATGGTGCGCGCCAGCTCACCTTCGAGTCCGCGACGATAACGGGTCGCTTCCATGAACTGGCTGGTGCCCAGCCCCTGTTCCTTGTCGAGGATTTCAAAACCGATGTTGCCGTCGCTGGGAGTGACACCAGCGGCCGCGAGCTTGAGTCGCGCACGGGACAGGTCATCGGCCTTGACCAACAAGGCACCGGAGTTGGGTTCGACGGTATAAGGGATATCAGCGGAGGCCAAGGTGTCCATGACCTGCTTGGCGTCCATGCCGGCAAGGCTGCCGTACAACGGACGGTAATCCGGCTGCTGCGACCACAGCACCACGGCAAAGCCAATCGCCACGCTCGCAGCCAGGCCGACCAACAGGCCCACCTGACGCAGCATGGTCATCTCGGAGAGGTTTTCCAGGAAGGACAGGCCGAACAGCGGCGGTTTGCCGTCTATCGGGGTGGCCTTGGCCGGAACGTTATCGGCGACTGCTTCTGCCATGACTCAATCTCGTCCTTAAACCGGCATCTGCATGATGTCTTGATACGCCTGAACCAGTTTGTTGCGCACCTGGGTCAGAGCCTGGAACGACACGCTGGCTTTCTGTGAGGAAATCATCACGTCCGTCAGATCTACGCCGCTTTTGCCTACTTCAAATGCATTGGCCAACTGAGTCGACGCCTGCTGGGTATCGCTGACTTTGTTGATCGCCTGACCGAGCATGTCGGAAAAGCTGCTGCCCGCCAGTTCAGGGACAGCGGCAGTCGATTTCGGCGCAGACATGGCATCCATTTGCATGGCCTTCATGTCCATCATCAACCGATTAAATTCAATACCTTGGCTCATGGTCTACTCTCTTGGGCGGCCCGCAATTTTTTGACACTCACTCGGCGGGTACACAGGTGTTAGCAACAAGGGTGCCAGCTCGGCGAGTCACGCTTCACAAAAGCTGACCGGGCTACGCGCGGACTGTTTAATCACCGCAAAACCGTGGGAGGGGGCTTGCTCCCGAAGGCGGTCTGTCATTCACGATGTTGTGACTGACAGGGACTCTTCGGGAGCAAGCCCCCTCGCACATTTGCTTGCGTCAACTTTCAAGTGGCGAACAGATAGCCTTCGACGTCCATGCCGGCGTCACGCATTTGCGCCAGTTTGTAGCGCAAGGTACGCGGGCTGATGCCGAGCTTTTCGGCGGCCTCCTTGCGTCGGCCACGCTCGGTGCGCAGGGTGTCGATGATCATCTGAAACTCGCGCCGGCGCAGGTCATCGCCCAGTGCACCGGCGGATTCGGCCTCGACTTCGATCTCGCGCACCGGCGACTGCACCGGCGTAACGGCGGGCGTAGCGGCAAACGTCACCGCGCCCGTCAGGCAGAAATCCTGCGGTTGAATCAAACCGCCCTGCTGCAAGATCAGCGCGCGCTGAATCGCGTTATCCAGTTCACGCACATTGCCAGGCCACGGGTAACCGGTCAGACACGCCTGCGCCTCCGGCGACAGTTTCGCTGCGGCATGCTTCATTTTATTGACGTGTTTGGCCAGCAACCGCTCAGCCAGCGGCAAGATATCGGCAGTGCGCTCGCGAAGTGGACGCCAGGCCAGAGGGAAAACCGACAGACGGTAAAAAAGATCTTCACGGAAACGCCCCGCCGCCACCTCTGCCGCCAGATCGCGGTTAGTGGTGGCAACCACGCGGATATCCAGGGAGATCGGTTTGCGCGCACCGACGCGCTCGACTTCGCGTTCCTGCAGAACCCGCAGCAATTTGGCTTGCAGCCCCAAAGGCATTTCGGAAATTTCATCGAGCAGAATCGTGCCGCCGTCAGCCTGCTCGAACTTGCCTGCCTGCGCCGCGATGGCGCCGGTGAATGACCCCTTTTCGTGACCGAACAATGTCGCTTCGAGCATGTTGTCGGGAATCGCCGCGCAGTTGATCGCGATGAATGGCTGGCTGGCGCGACGGGATTGCTGGTGAATGTAGCGCGCCAGCACTTCCTTGCCGGTGCCGGACTCTCCGGAAATCAACACGGTGGAATCACTGCGCGCGACTCGCGCCGCCAGCTCCAGCAATTGCGCGCTGGCCGGCTCGACGGCCACCGGCCCCTCGCCTTCGCTCGTACCGACGCTGCCTAGCGCATGCCGCGCGACCAGATCAAGCAAGGCCTTGGGTTCGAACGGTTTGACCAGGTAATCCGCCGCCCCCTGGCGCATCGCATCGACCGCGCGCTCGACCGCACCGTGCGCGGTCATGAGCAATACCGGCAATTGCGGCTGTCGCCCACGCAGCAGCGCGAGCAATTGATGGCCGTCCATACCGGGCATGTTGACGTCGCTGACCACCAGACTGAACGCCTCGCGCGCCACCGCCGTCAGCGCTTCTTCAGCACTGCCGACTGCGTGATAGTCGTGCCCGGCCAACAGCAATGTGTCAGCCAGCGCCTCGCGCAACGAACGGTCATCCTCGACCAGCAAAACCTTGATGCCCATGACGTTTACTCAGCTCCCTGTACAGCGGAAAACAACGGCAGAATCACCTGCGCGCACGTGCCGCGCCCAACGCGCGAACGCAGCTGCAATTCTCCCTGATGCGCCCGCGCCACAGCCTTGACCACGGTCAGGCCGAGGCCGGTGCCGGTGACTTTGGTAGTGAAAAACGGCTCGCCGAGTCGCGCCAGCACGATCGGCTCAATCCCGCTGCCGCTGTCACTGACGCACAGGCGCAACGTGTTATCGCGGGTGTAGCAATGCACTTTCAGGCGCACGTTGCCTGAACTGGCCTGAATCGCGTTTTCGATCAAATTGAGAATGGCCCCGACCAGCGTGTCGCGATTGCACAGCAACTCGCCGGCGTGACTGTCGCACTGCCAGCGGATCGGCAGATCCTGCACATGGGTCAGCGCGGCAGCCTGAAGCGACTGCATCAAGGCATTGGGCGTGAGGCGATCGGTCAGCGGCAATTCACCGCGGGCAAACACCAGCATGTCGCGCACTTGATGCTCCAGTTCGTGCAGGCGCTCTTTCAACCGACCGGCAAAGCGCTGCTGCGTGGCGACCGGCAGTTCCTGCTCAGTCAAATGACTGGCGTAGAGCAGCGCAGCCGACAGTGGTGTACGAATCTGATGGGCCAGCGAAGCGACCATGCGCCCCAGAGAAGACAAGCGTTCGTGACGAGCCAGTTGATCCTGCAGATGACGGGTTTCTGTCAGGTCATTGAGCAGCACCAACTGCCCCGGCTCGGCGTCCAGCGAGCGGGTCGCAATCGACAGCCGTCGACCGTTTTTCAGCGAGATTTCGTGACCATCGTCTTCGCGCGGAGCGAAGCAGCGGGCAATGACGTGGCGCCACAGTTCACCTTCCAGCGGCAGGCCGAGCAGATCACTGGCGGCCGGATTGGCTTCACGGACAATGCCGTGGCCGTCGATCACAATGACGCCACCGGGCAGCAAATCAAGGAGGTTTTGCAGACGATTGGCCAGACGCTCTTTTTCCGCCAGTTCCTGCATGCGCTGGGCACTGACCACGGCCAGCTCACCCTTGAGCTCGGTGACCCGCGCTTCGAGCATGCTGTAGGAATCGGTCAACTGACTGGACATCTGATTGAACAGCGCGAACGCCTGCTCAAGACCCTGTCGGCTTGCCTGCTCTACGGAGGACGATTGCCCCTCGGGACTGGAGGCAGAGGAGATCTGGGCGGCTTGGGGCATTGTGCTCTCTCGCTTGGCTGACCGTCAGTTAAACGGAACGTTGCGAGGGATGTAGCAATACCCGTGCCTAAAAAAAACTGCTTATAAATGAAGCAGTTGAAAAACAGGCGTCAATCATCCGCCTGTTCGTCTCCATCACGTCGGCTCATGCCGTACTTGCGCATTTTCTCGACGAGCGTGGTGCGGCGGATGCGCAGACGTTCGGCGGCACGCGCCACGATTCCGTTGGCATCATCCAGCGCCTGCTGGATCAGTCCCTGCTCGAGACCACCGAGGTAGTCCTTCAGGTCCAGACCTTCCGGCGGCAACATAGCGTTGGCGGTGAAGTCCGGAGTATGGCCATTGATTGCCACGCGCTCTTCAAGATCGCTGCGCAGGCTATCGACCATTTGTTCGTCTTCATCATCGACGTAGCGGAATTTCTTCGGCAACTCGACGACGCCGATCACCCCGTATGGGTGCATGATCGCCATGCGCTCCACCAGGTTGGCCAGCTCACGGACATTGCCCGGCCAGCCGTGGCGGCACAGCGACATGATCGCCGCCGAGTTGAAGCGGATCGAACCGCGCTTCTCGTGCTCCATGCGCGAGATCAGTTCGTTCATCAACAACGGAATATCTTCAACGCGCTCACGCAGCGGCGCCATCTCGATCGGGAACACGTTCAGGCGATAGTAGAGGTCTTCGCGGAATGTGCCGATCTCGATCATGCTTTCGAGATTCTTGTGGGTCGCGGCGATGATGCGCACGTCGACGCTCTGGGTCTTGTTGCTACCCACGCGTTCAAAGGTGCGCTCCTGCAAGACGCGCAGCAGCTTGACCTGCATCGGCAGCGGCATGTCGCCGATTTCGTCGAGGAACAGCGTACCGCCGTTGGCCAGTTCAAAGCGGCCGGCACGGCTGGTGATTGCGCCGGTGAAGGCGCCCTTTTCGTGGCCGAACAATTCGCTTTCCAGCAGTTCTGCCGGAATCGCCCCGCAGTTGACCGGCACGAACGGCGCATCGCGGCGCTTGGAATGGTAATGCAGGTTACGCGCAACCACTTCCTTGCCGGTGCCGGACTCGCCAAGGATCAACACGCTGGCGTCGGTATCGGCCACTTGCTGCATCATCTGGCGCACGTGCTGAATCGCCCGGCTAGTGCCGACGAGACTACGGAAAAGATTGGGTTCACGATGACGGCCGCGCTCGCGGGCCTGGTCATACATTTCGCGATAGACCTGTGCGCGGTGCAGGGAGTCGAGCAGTTTACTGTAGCTGGGCGGCATTTCGAGGGTCGAAAGCACGCGGCGGCGCTGGTCTTCAGGCAGGTCGACGGAAGAATTATCGCCCATCAACAAAACCGGAAGGAACTCATCCCAGGTTGAGAGTGTCTTTAACAGGCCCAAAAGCGCACCAGGAGCATTAACCGTCCCGATCAGTACGCAAATGACCTCACGACTAGACGACAAAGAGCCGACGGCCTGCTGCCAGTCATGGCTACCGCAGGGTAAATTTTCTTCGCCGAGAAAATTTAAAATCACCGCCAGGTCGCGGCGGCGGACGCTATCGTCATCGATCAGCAGAATTTTGGTTTCACGCCACATGCAATAGCAACTTCCCTAGTCAACTCAATGCCCGAAAAATGGGGCAAGCGAGACGCTTGCAGGACACCATGTGCCTGTAGACGCCTGAAATCTCAAATCAGCCACTAGTTAAGTCAAAAAACCGTGCACAGTCAAATTTATGGCGCACATGTCTGGATTAACTGGGGGTTAATTAACCAAACAGATGGTAAACCTTTGCCGCGTTCTGCGCTTGGGTGATCTGCGACATCTCATCGACTATCGCCTGGCGCTCACCGGTCGCTGCATCCAGCAACTGTTTGTACACCCCGAGCAATTCCTCAAGGTTGTCGCGCAACGCGGCCTCGTCCACCGAAGCTTCACTCAAGACATCTTCCATGCAGGAACGGCAAGCCATATCCAGCTCGCTGATCGCTTCCCAGTTGCGCTCGGCCAGAGCACCGACCAGAGCCTCGCGGGTTTCTTCGATTCGCTGCAATACAAGACTCATGGTGATCTCCTTAAAACTGTGGAGCCGGTACCGGACTGATGGCATCCCAGCCATCCTTGACCGTGCGCAGCAGGTCAGCGACTTCGTCGAGGATCTTCGGATCGGTCTTGGCGTTGGCTTCGGTCAGACGCTTCATCATGTATTCGTAGAGATTGGCCAGCTCACCGACCTCGCCCGAACGATTGTCCAGATCCAGCCCCTCGAGCAGACCACCGATGATGCCGATGGCCTTACCAATCAGGATGCCCTTGTTCGGGATGTCCTTGCGCTCCATGGCGCCTTTGGCCTGGGCAATACGGTCGAGGCCGCCTTCCATCAGCATCTGTACCAGACGGTGCGGGCTGGCTTCGGAAGTCTGGGCCTGAGCGCCAATCTTCTGGTATTGGCGAAGGGCTAACATCGGATTCATGTTCTACCTCATCAAAATTCTGTGGTTCGCATATCGAGTGTATCGACGACGCGTCAAAAAACTTTAGATTGAAATACAAAAAGCCCGGAGCGTGGAAATACGCTGCCGGGCTTTTGGCGTTTCAGGCCTTAGCCTTTCTGCTGAGCGGTCAACGCCTCGAACATCGACGTGATGTTGCTGGCGGTGGCTTTCAGCTTGCCGACCAAGGTGTCCATGTCATTGTACTTTTTGGTCAGTACAGCGGTCAGGGTCTCGACACGACGATCCAGTGCAGCCTGATCGTTGGTCAGTTTGGTCTTGGTCTTGTTCAGGCTGGTGGTGCGTTGATCAAGGATACCGCCGGTGGTGGAGAACGGGTTGATCGCTTTCTGCATGCGCTTGAGCAGACCGTTGTCGGAGCCCAGGTCGCCGACGAACATCTTCTGCACTTCGCCGCCCAGCTTCTTGTCGTTCATGGCCGCGGTGAACTTGGTGGTGTCGAAATTGAGCGCACCGGTTTTCTGATCGGTGGTAATGCCCAACTGTGCCAGAACGGTCAGTTTGTCGCCCGACCCCGTCTGCGATAGCGGCTCGCGAATGGCCGACAGGATCGAACGCGGCAATGCATCGCCGGTCAGTGCTGCGGCAACGGTCGGCTTGCCATCGTCATCGAGGGACGGCTTGGTCAGCGCAGTGATGCCGTTGGCCAGTGCATTGTAGGCGTCGACGAACTTCTGAATGGAAGCCTTCAGACCGTCGTTGTTGCTGGCCACGGTGACGGTGGACGTACCGGTCGCCACCAGGTTCAACGTCAGGCCGGAAACAGCCTTGTCGACCGTGTTGCTCTTGCTGGTCAGGGCCATACCGTCAATGGTGAACTCGGCATCGATCGCCAGCGCACCGATGGAACCTGCGGAGGTCGCCGTCATCGGAGAGCCGCTGGTACCAATCACGGTGCCGCCGTTGATGGTCAATTCCGGAATGCCGCTGACGGAGATGTCGGAACCGGCACCCGTGGTGGTCGAACCGAGCACCAGACGCGAACCGAAGGAGTCAGTCACGATGTTGGCGCTGATGCCTGCACCCTTGAGCTTGTCATCGGCGTTGATCGAGTCACGCACCGATTGCAATGTGGCACCGGCCTTGATGTCGAGGTTGTAGGAGCCGGTGCCTTGCTTGATGGTCAGCGTGCCCGCTGAAATCGCGCTGGTGTTACCACCGGCGAACGCGGCGCTGGCGACCTTCGAGGAGGTGGCAAGCTTGCCTACATTCACCACGTAATTTCCGTTCACCGCCGTGTTGCTGGCAGTGGCGCCGAGGATCTTGGGATCGGAGGAGGTCGCTGCAAAACCCGGAAACTGCGGATTGGAGATGCTGCCCAAGTCGGTCAAGGTCTGAGTAAACGCCGACATCAACGACTTCAAGGTACCGATACCGGAAATGCTTGCGGTGTTGGTCGCAGTCCCACGGTCGATCTGACCTTGCTTGGCCGCTTTGTCAGCGTTTACCAGGGCTTTGACGATAGCACCGGTATCAAGGCCGGAGCCTAAACCCGTGCCCGGTAGAATTGGACTTGCCATGCGGAACTCCCTTCAGTGTGTCGCCGGTCTTTTGACCACTACAACGCCCAAAAGAACATAGCAACAAAATTCGTGCCAGCTGTCAGACTTTTGCGCTGAACAACAGGCTGCTTGCATCATTCAAACTGTTTGCCAGTTTCAGCACTTCTTCGTTGGGGATCTGACGGATCACCTCACCGGATTCGCTGGCAATCACTTTGACCACTACTTTGCCTGAAGGCTCATCAATCGAGAACTCCAGGTTGCGCTTGACCGACTGCACAAACTTTTCGATTTCCTGGACGGCCATCTTCAGTTTTTCCTGCTCGGTCTGATCGCTTTTGCTTTCTTCCTTGACGGCAGCCACCGGGGCAACCACCGGGCGAGGCTTCTCCGCAGGCTTGTCGGCAACAGTCGTCGCCTGCTTCGCCGCAGGATAAGACAAGTTCAGCTTGGCGCTCATATCCATGTCCATCACCTCTTAAAAAAGTAAAAAGCGAGAGAGCGCGACAAGCGCACTCCCCCGCCAAAACTCATCAGCTATTACTGAAGCAGTTTCAGTACAGCGGATGGCAGTTGGTTGGCCTGGGCCAGAACTGCGGTGGAAGCTTGTTGCAGAGTTTGTTGCTTGGTCAGCTGTGCAGTTTCAGCAGCGAAGTCGGTATCTTGTACGCGACCCAGTGCAGCACTGGCGTTTTCGTTGATGTTCTGCAGGTTGGAGATAGTGCTGGTCAGACGGTTCTGAGCAGCACCGAGGTCCGCACGGCTGGTGTTGATGGTTTTCAGAGCTTTGTCGATCGCGTCGATTGCAGCTTTGGTGCTGGCTTCAGCAGTGGTGCTGTCAGTACCGGTAACAGCGATGGTGGCCGAACCTACGCTCAGAGTAGCAGCGTCGAAGCCGCTGTTCAGAGTGATGGTGATCTGGTTGGTAGCACCGGTGTTGGAACCGACCTGGAAGGTCATGGTGCCAGCAGTACCGTCGATCAGGTTTTTGCCGTTCAGGTTGGTCGACTTGGCGATACGAGTCAGCTCGTCCGACATGGTCGCGAATTCTTTGTTCAGAGCAGCACGGTCGTCGGTGCCGTTCGAGTCGTTTCGAGCTTGAACAGCCAGTTCACGCATACGCTGCAGAATGTTGGTCGATTCTTGCATCGCGCCTTCAGCGGTCTGAGCGATCGAGATACCGTCGTTGGCGTTTTTGATCGCCATGGTCTGACCACGGATCTGCGAAGTCATACGGGTAGCGATTTGCAGGCCGGCGGCGTCGTCTTTAGCGCTGTTGATTTTCAGGCCGGAGGACAGACGGGTCATCGAAGTCGACAGAGCGTCGGAAGCACGGTTCAGGTTTTTCTGAACGTTCAACGATGTGACGTTAGTGTTTACTGTTAAAGCCATGACGAATTCCTCGTTGGTTGGGTACTGCGGCTTCCGGCCCTGGCAACCGCCGGGTATGGCCTAGAGAACCTTCGTAATAGTTATCGTCGGGATTGGAACTTGCTTTAGGGGATTTTCGAAAAAATTTGCCATCAGACGGCCACCCCTCGTAAATCAAGGACTTGGCGGCTACAGACGAACGAAAAAATGGCGTCAGGAATACGCCGGAAGCTCACGAGCGGGAGCCAGAACCGGCGCTGGAAGAGAAATTGTTTAAACGGACAGGGTGTCGCTGATCAACTGAGTCAATTCGTATTCGAGGTAGTCGGCCAGCGCCAGCCAGTTTTGCGCCTCCTGACACTCGAGCAGCAAAGCGAGGATTTGCAGCCATTGCCCCTGACGATTCATGTCAGCGCGATCAAACGACGGCTGCAGTGCGGCGGCCAGATCGATCATCGCCAACCCCGCCTCGACATCCCGCCCCAGCCGAAACAATGTCGCACACTGCTGTGCCTGACTGATAAACCCCTCACTCATACCGCCAACTCCGGATGAAACGCAGTTCCGGCAATCATTGCCCCGGCCCGACTGCTGTTATAGAAGCGCACCTGCGGATGCCCGGCGATGAAGCGCTCCAGTTCACACAGATAGCTGCGAAAGTTGAGCTGGGTCTTGATCCGCTGGCCGTGACCATCGAGCACCCAGTGCTTCGCCGCTACCAGTTGCGGCCCCAGCTCGCCGTCTCCCCACCCGGCATGGGTCTTGTCGCCCGGGAAGGCAAAGTCAGCGCCGAACAGAGTGATGTCCCCGGCGCCCATTTTCACCGCCAGATCCACTGCCGGGTGGATGACACTGCCGCCACCGTGCAGCTCGCCCTTGGCCAATTGCTGACGCATCGCCTGGTAAATCGGGCTTGGCGAATACGCCACATAGCGCGGGCCTTGCCACGCACCAAGCACCGCCGGGTCGACCATGGGCATATACACCAGACGAATGGCGGCCGTATCGGCGGGCGGCAGGTGGCGCTCGGAAATACGCTGATCGATGGTGACCACAATATCGGGTCGAATCCCCTGCGCCAGCAATGGCCGGTACGCGGTGTCGACGCAAATGAACAGGGGTCGCTGTGGTTGCTCGCGAATCGCCCGCAGCGCCTGAAAATGGCTTTCGAGACTGGGTCCCGTCGCGATGACAAACACCGGCATGCCCGCGCACGAGCCGAACAGCTCGGCCACGTCTGCATCGCCGCGAACCAGAGCCTGGCTGGCCTGCAAGCGCTCGACAATCTCCGGCGAACGCGGATCGAACTCGCGATTATTGAACGTGAGGTGAGTTTCGCTGATCAGGCGGTCACGGATTTTCGCATTGTAATCGTCGGCCAGCACCAGTTCCGACGGCAAGGCAAAGAATGGCAGGCAGATTTCCCCGCGATCACCGGCGTAGTGCAGTTGAATACGCGAGTCCGATAGCCACGGTGTCTGATCAAGCAATTGCAACACCAGCGAGAATACTGCGCCGTTGAGAATGTGCACGTGCAGTTGCGCAAGTGCCGGACGTTGCAGCAATTCCAGTTGCAGATCGCCCAGACCGGTGCCGTAGACATGCAGCACTTCGTTGTCCGTCGGCAGGCTGGCGGCCTGTAACTGCGCTTCTCGCGTGCGGTCATGGCGACTGGTCAGTTGAATGCCGTAGATGCTCAGGGTCGAGCCGAGCCCTTCGACCAGATCGGCCTGCAACGGGCGCGAGTCTTCAGTCAGCAGACGTGCCGCCACCGCCGGCCAGCGCGTTTCGATGATCTGGGCATTGGCTTGAAAAAACTCGCTCATGGCGCCTCGCGTTGCATCCGGGCAAAAAAATAGCGCTCAAGGTTACACCTTGAGCGCTTTTTTGTGCCCGCGTTTTATGGACTACGGGACAAGTCAGGGACGGTAAATGATCGCCGAACCCCACGACAGACCGACACCAAAACCGCTGAGCGCCACACGTTGCCACTGCGAATCGAGCGCGTGTTTTTCCAGCAGCAGCGGAATGCTCGACGACACTGTGTTACCGGTTTCGACCATGTCCTTGATGAACTTCTCCGGCTCGCCTTCGAAACGCCGGGCCACGGCATCGACAATCGCCGCACTGCCCTGGTGAATGCAGAAGGCATCGATGTCATCGGCCTTGAGGCCAGAGTCGTCGAGCAGTTCGTGCAGATGCGCCGGGACTTTCAACAGTGCAAAGTTGAACACCTGACGCCCGTTCATGAAGAACACACCGTCGGTTACTTTCAGATGCGGTGCGCCGGAACCGTCGGTGCCGAACTTGGCCTTGCCCAGCGCCCAGACCGGGTCTTCGCCCATCCAGGTGGCAGTGGCGGCATCGCCAAACAGCATGGTGGTGTTGCGGTCTTCCGGGTCGACGATCTTCGAATAAGGATCAGCGGTGATCAGCAGGCCGTTCTTCAGGCCGGCGGCTTCCATGAAGCCTTTGATTGCGTAGATGCCGTAAACGTAGCCCGAGCAGCCGAGCGAGATGTCGAACGCGGCAACATTGGTTGGCAAACCGAGTTTGTCCTGAACGATGGCGGCAGTGTGCGGCAAGCCTTCTTCATCACCGTTCTGGGTGACGACGATCAGCGCATCGATGGATTCACGCTTGAGTTGCGGATTGCTGGCGAACAGCGCATTGGCCGCTTCCACACACAGATCGGAAGTTTCTTGATCAGCGTCTTTGCGCGGCAGAAACGCCGAGCCGATTTTGCCAAGGATGAATTCTTCATCCTTTTCGAATTTTGCACCTTGTGCGTAATTGTCCACGCCGGCTACAGGAACGTAGCTCGCAATGCTTTTTATGCCAATCATTACGGCTTCCCAATAAAAAACAGCCCAAGACCACCGCTCGCAAGGATTCGAGGGGCGCCGACAAACAGAAAACGGCCGCCACAACGGGCAGCCACGGGGAGCGCAAAGGGCTATCACTGGAACCGATAACGGGCCAGGCGCCATCTCCCCGACAAATACAATACAGTGAAGATGCGCGTTATGACTCGCAGGTCACGCTATTTTGCCGAATCGGTTGCAGATCGGGTTATTCGACCAACGACCAATCCAGCGGCGTGCCGCGCTTGATCGGGCCGCGAGCGCGGCGACCGAGGATGGCATCGGTGTGCTTGGGCGGCAGACCGAGGCCCGGACGAATGGCGCGCAGATTGTCCCCGGTAAAGGGGTCGCCGGCGGCCATGTCGGCGGTGACGTACAGCGAACGGCGGTAAACCAGAGACTTCTGCTCGGCCTCGGTGGCGCCGTATTGCACCTGACCCAGCGCCTGCCAGGCGCGTTCGGTTTCGACGACCAGACTGGCCATTTCCGCAGGTTCCAGCGAGAAACTGGCATCGACGCCACCCGCCGAACGGTCGAGGGTGAAGTGTTTTTCCACCACCGTTGCGCCGAGAGCCACTGCCGCCACCGACACCCCGACGCCCATCGAGTGATCGGACAAACCGACCTCACAACCGAACAATTCACGCAAATGGGGAATCGTCCGTACGTTGCTGTTCAGCGGCGTCGCCGGGTAAGTGCTGGTGCACTTGAGCAGCACCAGATCCTTGCAGCCGGCCTCACGGGCAGCGCGAACGGTTTCATCCAGCTCGGCAATGCTGGCCATGCCGGTGGAAATGATCAGCGGCTTGCCGGTGGCGGCGACGCGGCGGATCAACGGCAAATCGGTGTTCTCGAAACTGGCGATCTTGTAGGCCGGCACGTCGAGGCTTTCGAGAAAGTCCACCGCCGAGTCATCGAACGGCGTCGAAAACGCGAGCATGCCCAGTTCTTTGGCCCGGGCAAAAATCGGCGCATGCCATTCCCACGGCGTGTGGGCCTTTTCATAGAGTTCGTACAGCGATGTACCTGCCCACAGGCTGCCCGGATCCTTGATGAAGAACTCGCCTTCAGCAATGTCCAGCGTCATGGTTTCGGCGGTGTAAGTTTGCAGCTTCAAGGCGTGCGCGCCGGATCTGGCCGCCGCCTCGACAATCTGCAGGGCCACATCCAGCGACTGGTTATGGTTGCCGCTCATCTCGGCAATGATGAATGGCGGTGCGTCGGCACCGATCAGACGATTGCCAATCCTGAAACTGCTCATTTGCGCTGATCCTTCAAAACACGGGTGAACGCGCAGGCACTTTGAGTGAACCCGGCGTCGCGAAAAACATTCAATGAAGCCTGATTGGCCGGCAGTACTTGAGCGGTGATGGCGTGCATGTGCGGCCAGTGCGCAGTGGCGAACGTTTCGCCGCGTGCCAGCAGCGCCCTGCCCCAACCCAGACCAAATCGCCCTTGCAGCAAATACAGCGACACCTCGGCGTCAAAACCGCGCAAGTCGTAGCGCAGAACGCCGACCGGGCCGTCATCGGCTTCAGCGATCAACAGCAGCCGCTGAGGATTGCGCAGGCTCGCGTTCAGCCAGTCCAGATGCTGCGCCCAGTCGATAATCCCGGCGTCCAGCGACCAACGCCGGACCGCTTCGGCATTACGCCCGTCGAACAACAACTGCGCGTCCTCCAGCGTGGCCGGCCGCACCTTGAGCACGGCCCCCGCCAACGCCGCCGCGACACGCTGGGCACCTCGCCCGTCGACCAACTGTCGCGAACGCTCGGCGAGACTGCGGCGCAGATAAACATTGTCGACAACCAGGCCGATGGCCTGCCGCAGTTGCTCGACCGTAACGTGCGCGCGCGCGCCCATGAATACATGCGCACCGGCCGCGGCCATCACCTCGCCGTTGGCTTGCTGGTTATTCGACACGGCGATGCAGATCGTCGGCAAGCCCATGGCCGCGCGCTCCCAACTGGTGCCGCCACCGGCGCCGATAAACAGGTCAGCCTCGGTCATGCGTTGATGGAAATCGCTGACAAAACTGTGCAGCCGCCAATGCGGCCGGTTCTCGGCAAGAGCCTGCATCTGTGCCCACGCCGGATTGTCGGCGCCAGCGACAAAATCCACTTCCAGCTCAGCAAAATCAGCCAGTGCGAGCATGGCGTGATGAGTCTGGCAAGCGGCATCGAAGCCGCCGAAATTCACCAGAACACGACTGGCCTTCTGCTTGATCTCGATGGCCGGGCAGATGAACTCTTCGCGCAACATCGCATAGCGCGGGCCCAGCAATGTACGGCAGCCAGCCGGCAACAACGGCGCGTAGTTTTCACTGAGGCCGGAGAGATTCTGATTGAGCAACAGGTCGACGTCGTAACGGCGCGTCGCCAGATCATCGACGGCGGCAATCCGTGGCGCCCACTGACGGGCAGCGGTTTGCCAGTGATGATCGAGGCCGTAGTGGTCGGCGATGATCCAGTCGAATCCGGGATGATCACTCAGCAAAGCGGCCAGCGCGTCAATATCCGCTTGCCACGGCAGCATCGACTCGATGGCTTGCCGAGGATCCTCATCGGGGTAGCGCTCCGGCAGCACGAAGGTCTCGAAACCTTCGGTCCGCAATTCGTCAAGCCGATGCCCCGGCAACCGCCGGCAAGCGAACGCGACCTCACTGCCCTGCGCACGCAGCACCCGCGCCAATGTCAGGCAACGGGCGATGTGGCCGCTGCCAATGGTCGGCGAGGCGTCGGCGCGGATCAGCACCTTCATTGCAACTCCCCACCAGCCTTGAGCGCGGCGTACAAGTATTCGGCGCGCTTCCAGTCTTCGACGGTGTCAATGTCCTGCACCAGATGCCGGGGCAGGATCACCGGGAGACTGGACGGCGAATACAACACTTCACCGTTGAGCCATGCGTCGCGGCGGCCCCAATAGAACTGACCGGCATCCTGAAAAGCCTCGGGCAGATCCTGCGAACGAGTGTTGCGAAACTCCGGATACAAGGCACTCAACGCGCCCTCGCCGTTCACCGTCAGCGCGCGCTGTACGGGAAAGCCAAAGCTGCACACCGAAAAGGCAAAAGACTTTTCGGGATGCTGCGCGAGTAACTCAAAACCCTCACACAGAAACCGCGCCTGCAACAGCGGCGCCGTGGCATAGAGACAACAGGCGTAATCGAACGCCGGCAACTGCTCCAGCGCATGCACAATCACCGCGGCGGTGCCGGTGAAATCATCCGCCAGAGTTGCCGGGCGCATGAATGGCACGGTGGCGCCATGCGCCCGCGCAACGTCGGCAATTTCTTCGTCATCGGTGCTCACCACCACTTGCTCGAACAAGCCGCAATCCAGCGCCGTACGAATCGAACGGGCAATCATCGGCACGCCGTCGAACAGCGCCAGATTCTTGCGCGGAATGCGTTTGCTGCCTCCGCGAGCCGGGATGATGACGACATTGCTCAAGGGCGTTTTTCCAGAAGGAACCAGGTGACATCGTCGGCCGGGAACTGGGGATCGCGGTGATACACGAAGCCGTAATCCAGCAACTGCAGATCCGCAAAGCGATCAAGCATTTCGCCAGCGAAATCGCGCTTGAACAACTTGCCACTGTTGCCGCGATAAGTGACTTCCACCGGCGCCGGGTTGTAATACTCGGCGATCAGGATGTAACGCTGGCTCAACGCGTACAACTGCGCGTACGCCAGCGGCAAAAGCTCCGGCGCCAGATGAATCAGCACGCCTTTGCTCAGGGTCAGATCGTAGGTGCGATCGCGGGGAAAATCGAACAGTGAACCGTGCCAGACCTGCGCAATGTCCAGCGCTCGGGCCTGCGCACACGCGTTGGCGTTGATCTCGACACCGAACAATTCACAGCCTGGCATCAACTGATGCAGCGCCTGCAAGTTGTTGCCGGCATTGGTGCCGAGTTCTACCAGACTGCCGATACGCCCGGCGCGTCCCAACGCCCGGGCAAACAACGCCAGGTTGGCCGACACCAGCGATTGCCCGACATTGCGCGCAACGTACTGATTGCCAAACTCACCCTGCCAGAATTGTTCCTGCTCACTCAAATTACGCATAACCGTTTTCCATTCAACATCCCGCAGATGCTCACTCAATCAACCGTCGCAATTGCTCGACCACATAATCCTGCTGCTCCTCGCTAAGCAACGGAAACAGCGGCAGGCTGATAGCTTCGGCGTAATAGTGCTCGGCCTCGGGAAAGTCACCCTCGGCAAAACCCAGGTCACGATAGTACGGCTGCAAGTGCACGGGAATATAGTGCAGATTCACTCCGACCCCGGCCGCGCGCAAGCCTTCGAACACCTGACGGTGGCGGAGCGTGATGCGCCCGGCTTGCAGGCGAATCACATACAGATGCCACGCCGATTCGGCTTCGGTCTGCGCGCTCGGCAGCGTCACCGGCAGGTACGCCAGCAAGCGGTCGTAACGCGCCGCCAGCTCGCGTCGACGAGCGACAAAATCATCCAGTTTGCCAAGCTGCGACAGGCCCAGTGCGGCTTGCAGATCGGTGATCCGGTAATTGAAGCCCAGTTCCACTTGCTGGTAATACCAAGGCCCGTGGCTGGGCTCGGTCATCTGTTGCGGATCGCGGGTCATGCCGTGGCTGCGCAGCCGTTGCAGGCGCTCGGCCAGTTCCCGGCGATTGGTCAAGACCATGCCGCCCTCGGCACTGGTGATGATTTTCACCGGGTGAAAACTGAACACGGTCATCGCCGCGAAATCGCCACAACCCACCGGGCGTCCCGCGTAAGACGCACCCACCGCGTGGGAGGCGTCTTCGATCACGGTAAAATTGTAGCGCTCGGCCAGTTCAGCGATCCGGCGCATGTCACAGCTCTGCCCGGAGAACGCCACCGCCACCAAGACTTTCGGCAGCGTGCCGTCGCGCTCGGCCCGTTCAAGCTTCGCATGCAGCGCAAACGCATCAAGGTTCCAGGTCAGCGGATCGATATCGACAAAGTCGACGTCGGCGCCGCAATAGCGCCCGCAGTTGGCCGAAGCCAGAAAGGTATTCGGCGTCGTCCACAAACGGTCGCCTGCTCCCAAACCCGCCGCCAGACAGGCAATGTGCAGCGCCGCCGTGGCGTTGCACACCGCTACCGCGAAATCCGCCTGACAGCGCTCGGCCATCGCTTGCTCAAAGCGCTCGATGGTCGGACCCTGGGTCAGCCAGTCAGACTGCAACACCTCGACCACCGCATCGATGTCGGCCTGATCGAGGCTCTGGCGACCGTAGGGAATCATGCCGAGAGCTTCGCGTGCAGGTCGGCGATCTGTCCCACCGAGAGGAAGTGCGGATTGGTGTCGGAGCGATACTCGAAGTCCTCGCCCACCGGCCGGCCGCGCTCACCGAGCTTGTCGAGCGCGAAATCGACATCGACGCTGGTGAAGCGGATCGACGGCTGAATGGTGTAGTGATCGGCGAATTCCAGGGTCATCCGTGCATCGTCCAGCGGCACCATCAGTTCGTGCAGCTTCTCGCCAGGGCGGATGCCGACGTTCTTGTGCGGCAAGTGCTCGGCCATACCACGAGCCAGATCGACCACACGAATCGACGGGATCTTCGGTACGAACACTTCACCGCCGTGCATCCGCGCGAAGCTGTCGAGAACAAACTGCACGCCGTGATCGAGGGTGATCCAGAAACGCGTCATGCGCTCGTCGGTGATCGGCAATTCGCTAGCGCCGTCGGCGATCAGTTTGCTGAAGAACGGCACCACCGAGCCCCGCGAACCGGCAACGTTGCCGTAGCGCACTACGGCAAACCGGGTCTGCTGCTCGCCAGCAATATTGTTGGCGGCGACGAACAATTTGTCCGACAGCAACTTGGTCGCGCCGTACAGGTTGATCGGGCTGGCCGCCTTGTCGGTGGATAGCGCGACGACTTTCTTCACGCCGTTGTCGATGGCCGCTGCAATGATGTTTTCGGCGCCGTTGACGTTGGTGCGAATGCATTCGGTCGGGTTGTATTCCGCTGCCGGCACTTGCTTGAGAGCGGCCGCGTGCACCACGTAATCAATGCCACGCATGGCTTGGCGCAGACGATCGGCATCGCGCACATCGCCGAGGAAGTAACGCATGCACGGCGCGTTGAACGTCTGCTGCATTTCGTACTGCTTGAGCTCATCGCGGGAGAACACCACCACGCGCTTGGGCTGGTATTGCTCAAGCAGGCGGCGGATGAAATTGCGCCCGAACGAACCGGTGCCGCCAGAGATGAAAATCGATTTACCGTTGAACATGTCTTGAGTCCTGTTTCCCGTGCACGAGGCGTCAGGCGAGCAACTGCGCCCAGTTCACACTGGACGCTGCGCCGAGAGTAAAGCCCTTGCCGGTCAGGGAAAGGTTCTGGTTATAAGCCGTGTCTTGAGCGAAACGCGCCTGCCACTTGTCACGCAGTGCGGCGGCCAGTTGCGGCGCTTCGGGCAGCACGCCCGGATGCTGGATCTGTGCCTGCGGGCACCAGACCGTCAGGTAACCGGCGTCAGCCGCTTTCAGGCACAAGTCAATGTCGGCGAACGCTGTGTCGAAATGCTCTTCGTCCAGACCGCCCAGCGCTTCGAACAAGGCTTTGCGAATCATCAGGCACGCACCGGACACCGCCGAATAGTTCTGCTCGACCTGATGCCCGAACAAGTACCCCGGCGCGTCTTTCTTCTCACCGACATACACCGCGCCCAGCAGATCGTTAAGCCCCAGGATCAGACCACCCTGAGTGGTCACGCCGCGCGCATCCACCAGTTTGGCGCCGACAATCCCGACTTCCGGTCGCTGTGCCTGATTGAGCAGCGCATCGAGCCAGTTGGCATTGACCACTTCAGCCTGGGCAGAGAACAGCACCAGATACTCGCCTTTGGCGTGGGTGCCCGCGAGGTTGTACAGCGCCGATTCACTCAGCCGCGCGTCGCTGCGCACGACGCGAATCCGCTCACCCTTGCCTTGCAGACTGCCCAGCCACTCAGCCAGTTCTGCCGATTGGCTGTGGTTGTCGACAATAAGGATTTCGTGGCGCTGATAACGCGTGCGCTGCAGCAGGCTGACCAGCGCCGGTTGCAGTTCTGCAAGGTTGTCCTGACTGCGCAGAATGATCGACACCATCGGCCGCTCACTGTGCTGATAATCGATCTGCCAGGTTTGCGCCAGCGTCGAACCGACCTGGCCACGGTAGCCGCGCTTGGCCAGCGAACGTGTCAGAGCCTGACGCTCATGCGCGTTTTCTTCAGCAGGTGCGGCATCGCAGATCAGCAACGGCTCCGCCAGGTGCGCCAGCCCTGCCAGACCGCCGTCTTCGATCAGACGCAGCAGCAGGTCAAACTCCAGCGCATTGCTGTACTCGGTGGCAAAACCTTTGGCTTGCACCAGCACGTCGCGCTGGAACAACCAGTGCCGTGCCATCATCGACGGCGCAGTTTGCAGCAGATCGAGGTTGACGCCCGGACGGAATACATCCGCCAGCGCACCACTTGGTTGACGCTGAATCTCATCCATCGCCACAGCGCGCACACCTTCAACGCCGATCAGTTCGAGGCTGGCGCGCAGCAAACCGCTGGCAGTGAACTGGTCGCCAGCCTCGGCGAGCATGATCCAGTCGCTGTTGAGTTGCGGCAGCAGTTGATTGATCCGCTCGACGTAGTTGCCCGGGGTCACTTTGACAAAATGCACGGTGTCGCGCACGGTCGTGGTTGCCGGCAAATCGCCGGTGGTCAGCACCACCAGTTTGAACGCCTTGCAGTGGCCACCGACGAGGCTGTCGAAGGTCATCTGCAGTTTGGCCATATCGGCTTGCAGATCCAGCAGGAAGATCCCCACTTGCGGGCCGCCGTCATGACTGCCCAGGTGCCGGGCGATTGCCGGCAACTGCGCAGTCTCGGGATTGCGCGCTTCAAGCCACTGAAGCAAACGCCCGGTGGGCATGTTTTCAAAGAGCTTGCGATCCTGCTGCCCCGGCACCGAATTCAGGCGCTGCAGCCAGGCTTGCAGCTTCAGCCCTTCCTCATGCTCTTCACTGGCAAGCATCGAGTCGGCCAGGCGTTTCACCACCTCGCGGTTGAACATGTTGAGGGTCAGTGCTTCCCAGAGACGGGCGCGGATTGTCCGCTCATCGTCGTTGGGATGAACGCGCATCAACTCGTGCTGACGCAGCAACACGCCTTCCAGTTCTTGCAACTGCAAACGCCCGGCAGGCATGGCGTGCAGCAGGAATTCAAACTCGGTCAACAAGTCGAATACCGGTTTGTTGTAGATCGGCATTTCAACAAATTGCTCAGGCGCGAACGAACGCACCGGCTCCTTCCCCGGCTCGATCCAGGCCGAGCGGAAAATCGCGGCACCGGCCAGGGAACGGCCGGTGAGCAAGCAGTCAGCCATTTCGGCAAAACTGTTCAGGGCGATCTGTTTGATGGCTGCCGGATCCTGACCGCTGAAAGCGGTTGGAATCGACGCCAGAAACTCGGCAAAACGCTCACGCTCGGCCACGGTTTTCGCATCCTGCCAGCTCAGCACGGTCAACACGTTGGTGTTGTGGTCGGAGCTGCCGTAGTTGGCCTCGCGCACTGCGAAGGCAATCGGCAGAACCCGTGCCTTGGCACAGGCCAGCAGGTAAAACGTGTGACCGATTTCCTGCCATTCGAAACTGGTGCCTGCCGGCAGCAGGCTGTACCACTGTTGCAGCAGATCGGTGCGAGTCACCGCATAAAACGGTGGCAGAAACTGCCCCATGAACTCCATGACGCGAGTTTCCGGCTGCGTCGAGTCGTAGTCTTCCTGAACGCGCTTGTCGCGACGGTAGTACGTCACTTCATTGGCACGGGTCAGGTACATGATCCCGTAGCCGTGGCACAAGCCGTAATCGGGATTGGCCTGGAGAAACTCCACCGACGTCGTCAAGGCGTCATGAATCAGGAAGTCATCGTCGGCTGCAAACACCATGTAAGGCGTGGTGACCTGCTGTACGCCCCAACTGAGTTTTTCCTGCAGGCCCGTGTAGGAATATTGCGGCAAATGCCGGTAGTCGACCGACGGGAAATCGACAGCGATGCGGTCATCGCCCTGCACCGACGAATCGAGCACCAGTACCTTGGCCGCATAGCTGCTGTAGTACTGCAATGTCCGGCGCAGAAACGCATTGCGGTTGTGGGTGATCACCACCACCGTGAACAGCTCGTTCAGCGGTGTCACGTTGGTTTGAGTGCTGCTTTGAACCTGCATTTTTCCTATCCCCACAACCGGTCTTCGACGATCTTTTTGATTAACGAACGCGACGCAGATAGCCGTCCGGCGCCACGGTGATCAGCAGCTTGTTTTGCAACTGCACATCGATTTCGAAATCCTTGTTCTCTTCCAGGTACTTCCACACGGCGGTTTTCGGGTTGTCGCCCGGGCCCCATGGACGATCCGGGAAGAAATCGGCCGGCATGTCTTCCACCACGGTGTCCATCACCACGCAGTAGCTGTCCACGGACACCAGCGGTGCATACAAACGCAACTCTTCCAGTACGTGGTCGTGGGTGTGGTTGGAGTCGAGCACCAGAATGACTTTTTTGCCTTCGGCGACAGCGCGCACTTTGGTGGCGATGGCCGGGTCGATGCTCGAACCTTCGATCATCGAGATGCGCTTGGCCATCGGGTGGCTTTCGATCGCTTCACGGTTGTGCGGACGAATGTCGAGGTCGATGCCCAGCACTTCGCCGTGACCTTGCAGTTCCAGCAACGAGGCGTAGTAGATGATCGAACCGCCGTGGGCGATGCCGCACTCGATGACCAGATCCGGTTTCACCTGCCAGATGATTTCCTGCATCGCCATCATGTCTTGCGGCAGTTGGATGATCGGACGACCCATCCATGAGAAGTGGTAGCTGTATTTGTGTTTGGCCGATTCGTTGAAGAAATCACGGGCAAGGCCAGTGAGTTTCTGGTCGTCACCCTGTTGGGCGATCTGCTCGCGGCATTCGGCTTCGAAAGCTTGATTGATGCTGTTGTCGGTCATGTTCAAAATCTCAATGGTCACTGGAACGAAGCGCTATCGACGGCGTGATAGACGTAGCGTCCACCGGTCATCCGCTTGATTTCTTCGAGGTAATTGGAGTTCATCACAAACAGGTTGGCGCCTTCGGGCAGCGCGTCCATGGCCTCTTGTGGCGAAGACACCCGTGCACCGCTCAGCGGCAGGTAACGCCCCTGCTTGGCCGGGTTGATATCGACCACACGATCCACCGCCACGCCCGCGCGTTGCAGGAACAGCGAATAGATCACGCCCTTGGACGACGCACCCCAGATCGCCGAACCCTGTTCCGGCGCGGACTGGATGATCTGCACCGCACGCTCGAGGCTGGCGGTGAAATCGTCTGGCAATGCCAACCGCTGCACCGGTTGTTCCGGGGTCAGGCGCAGCGTGGCAAGGTCAGCGACGATGTACAGGTACTGGCCGCCGAACAGGTGGCCGGCCTCATGCACCGTGCCGAACATCCGGCGCAGGTCATCGAGGCGGAAGTAATTGACGTGCTCGTAGAACAGATCGAACCAGGCGCGGTGTTCGAGGATCCAGTCGAAGCACGGCACTTCGATGTAGATCTGCCCAGCACCCTGATTGGCTTCGGCGATCACCGCCAGAAAGCTCAGCGGATCCTCAATGTGCTCCAGCACATGGCGCAACACGATGGCGTCCGCCTCCAGGCCCAGACCACGGGTGAACGGGGCCTTGATCACGTCGGCGTTCTCGCCCTCGTAGGCCGGATCGATGCCGGTGATCGAGTAGCCGAGGCCCTTGAGCAATTCGAGAAAGTAGCCTTTGCCGCAGCCGACCTCGATTAGCTCCTGACCTTTGAAGTGCCGGGCAATGATGCCTTCGACATCGCTCAGGTGCTTCTGGAACTGGCCGGAATGTGCCTGCTCGTTCTGATAGTCGGCGTCGTAGCTGAGCTTGTCGGCGTCGAACGCCGCATTGAAGATCAGCCCGCTGTGTTCATCCTGCACCAGCAACATGTCGGCGCTGGCCGATGCCTTCGCCGATTCGGGATCGACAAAGGTGCGGTTCTGCAACACCGGCAGGTCGGTGACCCGATACAACTCGTGCCTCATTGCGACTCTCCCAATAACTGTTGCAAACGCTCGGTCACCGCCCAGAATGCCAGGGGTTCGTGGCTCGGGTACGGGTAGTGGCCGAGGTTCAGCTCGATACTCGCGCCGCGTTCGCGCAGACGCTGTTCGACCAGCGCACGCACCGACACCGGCTGGCCGCTGGCGCAATTGATCGTGCCGTCGAAATCGCGTTTGTGCAGGATCGCGGCGAGATGACCGGCAGCTGTTTCAATCGGCAGAAAATCGCGCAGTTGCTCACCCGCCGACATGTTGAACATCGCATCGCCGGCATCGATTGCCCGGTCCAGCGCCGCCAACAGACTGCTGGGGTTCTGCCCTTCACCGTGCAGGTAAAACAGGCGCGCCCATTGCAGGGTGAACGGATGCTCCTGCTGCAGATTTTGCAAAAACAGGTGCAGGGTGTGCTTGGCCAGACCGTAAGGATTGGCGGGCTGCGCGTCGTTCTGCTCGCTCAACAGGCCGCTCTGCATGCCGTACTCGAAGCAGGTGCCGGTCACCAGCACCTGCTTCACGCCCGCCTCTACCGCACCTTTGATGAAGCGGTAGTCGGCCATCAGGTTGTGCTCGAAATGGAACAGCGCCCGATAGTTCGGCAGCCCCGGCCACGCCAGGTGCGCGAGCGCATCGATGCCCTCGGTCAGCGCTGCGACATTCAGATCCGCCGCGTGAATATCCCCGCTCAGGAACTCGACATCATTGATCCACGGCATGTCGGCGGCTTTCTGCGCGTCGCGCGCGACCGCCCGCACCGTGCAGCCACGAGCCAGCAATGCCCTAACCAGGTGTCGACCGACGAAGCCTGTGGCTCCCGTGACGAGCACTTTCACAGGACTTTCATCTCAGGCACGGCGATCACGAAGCGACCGTCCCACTGACGCACCTGAGCCAGCTGCTGACTGACTTCGTGCAGCAGGTTCCACGGCAGCACCAGTACGTAATCCGGCTTCTCGATGTCGATCTGCGCCGGCGCGACGATTGGAATACGGCTGCCCGGCAGGAACTTGCCCTGTTTGTGCGGGTTGGCATCGGCGACCCAGGCCAGCAGATCCGGTTTGACTCCGGCGTAGTTGAGCAAGGTGTTGCCCTTGGCCGCCGCGCCATAACCGACCACGCGCTTGCCATCGGCTTTGGCCTGCAACAGGAAGCGCAGCAGTTCGTGCTTGATGCGTTCTGCGGCCGGCGCGAGGGTAGCGTAGTACCCGGCGGTTTTTACCCCGGCATCGAGCTCGGCCTGCAACTGCTGTTGCACCGCTGGCTGCACGGCGCGGCGTTCGCCATCCTTGCGCTGGACGAACACCCGCAGCGATCCGCCATGGGTGGTCAACTGGCTGACGTCGAACACTTCCAGCCCGTTGCGTTCGCACAGCGTCTGCACGGCAGTCAGGGACAGGTAGGAATAGTGTTCGTGATAGAGCGTGTCGAACTGCGCGCCCGCCATCAGCGTCAGCAGTTGCGGGAATTCGAAGGTGGCGACGCCGGTCGGCTTGAGCAGCGTGGCGAAACCGCCGAGGAAATCGTTGATGTCCGGCACATGAGCGAGCACGTTGTTGGCGGCCATCAGGTCGGCGGCCCAGCCTTCGCTTTTCATCTGTGCGGCGGTGTCGCGACCGAAGAACAGTTCACGAATCTCCAGGCCTTTTTCCCGTGCCGCCTGCGCGGTGCTGCGGGTCGGCTCGACGCCCAGGCACTGAATGCCGCGACCGGCCACGTATTGCAGCAGGTAGCCGTCGTTGGCAGCGACCTCCACCACCCGGCTGTCAGCCGTCAGGCCAAAGCGCTCGACCATCTCAGCCACATAACGCTCGGCGTGAGCCAGCCAAGTGCTGGAGAACGAACTGAAGTAGGCGTACTCGGCATCGAACAGGCTGTCGGCAGAGGTGTAATCCTCAGTCTGCACCAGCCAGCATTGCTGACACACGGCAACCTTGAGCGGCACCCATTGCTCGGCCTGCTCCAGTCGATGGGCGTGCACATAGGCGTTGGACGGCGGCGAGGTGCCGAGGTCGATCAGCGGCAGGCTCAGCGGTGCGGCGCACCCACGGCAGTTCATAAACGCACTCCGGCAAAGTGTTGATCGAGCGCGGGATGGCTGGAATCACGCACCGACAAATTATTGACAGGCAACGGCCAGGCGATCGCCAGCCGAGGATCATTCACCGACAGCCCGCCCTCGTGCTCCGGGGCGTAATCGGCGCTGTGCAGGTAAAGCAGCTCGGCATCATCGGTGAGTGTCTGGAAACCGTGGGCGAACCCGGCCGGAATCAGCAGGCCGCGACCGTCGCCGGCCTTCAGGTGCTCGGCGTGCCAGTGCAGGAAGGTCGCGGAATCCGGACGCAAATCCACCGCCACGTCCCACACTTCACCGCGCAGGCAAGTGATCAGTTTGGCTTCCGGTGCATGCGCGTTCTGATAATGCAGACCCCGCACACTGCCCTTCTCGCGGGTGCAGGAATGATTGATCTGACGGATATGAAATTCGCTGCCAAACGCACTCAGGCTGCCTTCGCAGAACAGCCGGGCGAAATGCCCGCGCTGGTCTTCGAAGCGTTTGTGCTGGACGCTGAACAGTCCGGCCAGCGGCAGCGCCTTCAGGGAAAACTCGCTCACAACGCGCCTCGGTACAGGTTCAGTTGGCCAAGGGTGACGGCGCGCATGTCATCGCCGTTCTGCCACGCCAGGTGCCAGTCGAGGGTTTGCGTCAGGCATTGCTGCAAGGTCCAGCGCGGTTGCCAGCCCAGCAGTTGCCGCGCCCGGCTGCTGTCCAGACGCAGCAGACCGGCTTCGTGCAACTCACTCGGTTCGATGCGCAGACCACGGGCCTGTGGCCAGCGATTGGCGAGCAGTTCGACAACTTCACCGACGCTGCACATGTCCGCTTCGCCCGGGCCAAAGTTCCATGCCCCGGCGTATTCCGGGCCTTGTTCGTAGAGGCCGGCAGCCAGTTGCAGGTAACCGGCCAGCGGCTCCAGCGCGTGCTGCCACGGGCGCACGGCCTGCGGGAAGCGCAGGGTCACCGGCTCGTCCGCCGACCAGGCTTTCAGCACATCGGGAATCAGTCGTTCCGGGGCGAAATCGCCGCCGCCCAGCACGTTGCCGGCGCGCGCGGTGGCCAGGGCCAGACCGTGCCCGGCGTACTTGTCGGCGGGGAAGAACGATGCGGCATAGGATTGCGCCAACAGCTCGCAGCAGGCCTTGCTGCTGCTGTATGGGTCGTGGCCACCGAGGGCTTCGTCTTCGCGGTATGGCCACAGCCATTCCTTGTTGGCGTAGACCTTGTCGGTGGTCACCAGCACACAGGCGCGCACGCAACCGACCTGACGAATCGCTTCGAGCAGGTTGAGCGTGCCCATCACGTTGCTTGAATAAGTGCCCAGCGGATCGCGATAGCCTTCGCGCACCAGTGGCTGCGCCGCCAGGTGCAGGACGATTTGCGGCTCGGTGTCGGCGATGATCTCGAGCAAGGCGCCGAGATCACGCAGATCGCCGCGCTGGTCATTGATACCTTCGTGAACGCGCGCGAGTTCGAACAGGCTCGGCTCGGTCGCCGGATCAAGGGCAAAACCGCTGACTTGCGCGCCGAGGCTTTGCAGCCACAGGGTCAGCCAACTGCCTTTGAAACCGGTGTGGCCGGTGACCAGCACACGCTTGCCGCGCCAGAAATCAGCACTCAGGCCCATTGTTTCCATGGGGCCTCCCCGCTCTGCCACAGCGCTTCGAGATGGTTCTTGTCACGCAGGGTGTCCATCGGATGCCAGAAGCCTTCGTGCTCGAAGGCCTGCAACTGTTCGTCCTGAGCCAGGCGTGCCAGAGGCTCGGCTTCCCACGTGGTGGCGTCATCGGTGATGTAGGGCAGTACCTTTGGCGAAAGCACGAAGAAACCACCGTTGATCCAGCCACCGTCGCCACGGGGTTTCTCGGTGAAACCAAGCACCTGATCGCCATGTCGCTCAAGGGCGCCGTATCGGCCCGGCGGCTGCACCGCAGTGACGGTAGCCAGACGCCCGTGAGCCGTGTGGAAGTCCACCAACTGGCGAATGTTGATGTCGGACACGCCGTCGCCGTAGGTGAAGCAGAACGCCTCTTCATCCTGCAGATAACGACCGGCTCGCAGCAGTCGGCCACCGGTCATGGTTTCCTCGCCGGTATCGATCAGGGTGACGCTCCACGGCTCGCTGTAATTCTGGTGCACGTCCATGCGGTTTTCGCGCATGTTAAAGGTGACGTCAGAGGTGTGCAGGAAGTAGTTGGCGAAGAAGTCCTTGATCGCGTAGCCCTTGTAGCCGAGGCAGATCACGAAGTCGTGAATTCCGTGTGCGGAATACTGCTTCATGATGTGCCAGAGAATTGGCTTGCCGCCGATTTCAATCATCGGCTTGGGCTTGAGGTGCGACTCTTCACTGATGCGCGTGCCGAGGCCACCCGCCAAAATAACTGCCTTCATCGTCTCCCCTCTTGTTCGTCACCGAGCCGCGCGTGGCGCTGTTACGCGTTGCGGGCCTTCTGGCTAAACCTTTTTGCCGTCTCGAACGCCAGTGCAAAGACCGTGAGCGCTCGTTTTATGGCGATTTGAGGGGGACTTGCAGGAAACGCGCCAGCTATACAGGCGCTGCGTCGGCGGGTGGTGCCGGCATGAAAAAAGGGATGAATCCGACAGCGGATTCATCCCTTCAAGGGAGCTTTCTGGTTGGGTGCTCAGTCCGGCAACCAGCCCCACAGCCAGTGATTAAGGTTGTCGCCACGCAACATGAAGTCGCGATGCACGGCCTCTTTCAATTCATCGCCCATGCGAAAGCTCGCATCCGGGTCGGCGAGGTGCATGCGGATTGCTTGCAGCCATTCCTCGGTGCTGTTGCTGTAAACCCGGGTGCATGGCAGGTGACCGCGATAAGCCTCGGTGTCGGTGCAGATCACCGGGTAGCCGCAGGCTCCGTATTCCAGCAGACGCAGGTTGCTCTTGCAGTCGTTGAAGATGTGAAACTCCAGCGGCGCGAGTGCCAGATCGAGGTTCAGGCTGGCCAGTTTGAACGGGTAGCTTTGCAGGCTGATCGCCGAGTGGAATTCGTGGATATACGGACGCAACTCGTCCGGGCACATGCCGAAAAAAACCCACTCGACTTCGTTTGCCAGTTCACGCACAACCTCGGCGATGATCTCCAGATCGCCCGTGTGACTGGTGCCGCCCCCCCAACCGACGCGCGGCTTGCTCGAAGTACGGCGGTGACTGGTCAATGTCGCCCACGGATCCGGCGACAGCATGTTCGGCACAATGCGGATGTCGCTGTGCATGCTCGACAACGCATCGGACAGCGCCTGCGTGGTGACCACCACGCGATCACACAAGGCAATGCCTTCGCGCAGCATCTGTTCGGTGTTCACCGGTTTGTTGCGCGCATGGGTGTTTTTCTTCGGTGCACTGACCACATAGTCGTCAAGTTCGAAGATCCGCAGCGCACTGGAGTACTTTTTGATGCGCTGAATATCACTGACCGCGCCGTCGCTGTAACGGCATTGCAGGATGATCGAATCCGGCGCCAGACGCTCGATTTCAACGGTCGACGGCGATTCGTACGCCCAGCGGCCAAGGGCACGACCGCAGGCTTCAAGTTCAGCCAAGGGGCCGGTGACGCGGTAATGGCCGACGGCCGAACTGTTGACCGGCAGACCGAGAATCAGCGGCAAGTGCCGCGAGCAGAAGGGGTTCCAGTTATTGCGCAGCGACGGCTCCAGGCTGAAGCTCGACACACCGAGACTCAGTGATGGGCTGTACGCCGGATCCTTGATGATTTTCGGCATCCATTTGTGGTGAAACGCCTCCTCTTCAACAGCGGAAACGGCAAGCGGTGCAGACTCCGTCAGCGCCGCGATCACCACGCTGGCATAAGGCGTCCAGACCACCAGATAACCGTCATTGCCCGCACGCAGACACAGATCGACATCGCTCAAACCACTGCTGAACGTCTGCGCATCGAACTGCCCGAGCTCATCAAACACCTGCTTGCGCACCATCAGGCACTGACCGCTCACCGCGCTCCAGTTCTGCGTCACGTGCAGGCGCTGCATGTAACCGCGACTGCTGGCCAACTCACCGTAAAATGGCGAACCGACCGGCCCGGCCAATCCGAGAATCTGGCCGGCGCTGACAATCGCCCCTTCCGGGCTGAGCAAACGCGCACCGACCACGGCGACCTCAGGTCGCTGAGCCTGATTGAGCAGCTCGTCGAGCCAGTCGCTTTCACAGATCACTGCCTGGACATCGAGCAGCAACAGATACTCGCCGCGGGCCTGCTCTGCGGCGAAGTTGCGGATGGCAGCGGTGTTGTTATCACCGGCATAACGCAACACCCGCAACATCGAAGCACTCAACTGCGCCATGGCGCTCAGCCACCCGAGCATCTGCGGATCAGTGACGCCGCTATCAACAATCAGGAGTTCGTACTGGCTGTAAGCCGTGTGCTCGATAAGGCTCTCGGTGCAACGCTGCAAGGCGTGCAGCGAATCGCCCGTCTGAATGATGATCGACACCTGCGGGCGTGCCGCGTGCCGATAGTCGATACGGTTGATCAGCGGCAGCGCTTCGTGGCGAATGAGGTGATCGACGCCAATACGCTGCAGATGGGCCGTCACTGCCGCCGCGTTGTAATCGATGACTTCAGGCAACGACAACCATTGCGCGTAGGTCAGCGTCGACTCCACCTGAACCTCGGCAATGTGCTCGATGGTCTGTGGGCCCGCCTCTTCGACCAGACGCCACAACAGGTCGTGCGGCGCCAGTTCGCCATGAACCGCATCGAAGCCACCCTCACTGATGAAACGCTGACGTTCGAAGGCCAGCGCGCGCCCCACATACGGGTAGGCGCGCATCAGATCGAGATTGAAATCGGGCTTGAACACCGGCTCCGTCGATTCGCCTTCGACCAGCGCGCCCTCGTCACTGTAGGCGCACAAAATGCCCGGCGTCGCAGCGATTCGTTCGGCCAGAATCAACAGCGCTGAATCGCGCAGGGCATCGCCGGCACGCAACAGGTAAAACCAGTCGCTGCCTTCCAGTTGCGGGATGACGGCATTGAGTTGTTGCGCCCAGTCGGCCTGATACGGCAACTGCAACACACGCGTACCGACGTCGCACTGCGCATCGGACAACAACACCACAGCCGCCGGCGCATACAGCTGAGCATCGATGCTGCGCAGCGTGGCTTGCACGGCGTCGGCATCGCCCGTGGTGTCGATCACGATCGGCACAATCTGCGCACGTCTGGCCCAACTGGCGATGCGCTGAGGCATCTGCTGTTGCTCGACCGGCGAGAAACAGCGGATCGACAGCCACTCACGGTAGAAGTCGGCGTAGCTTTCGCTTTCGGCGCCGACCCGACCGCTGACCACGGTATTGCGGTTGCCGAGAATGCGCGTCACGCACAGTTCCTGCCAGGCGTGGGGCAAATCATGGATGTTGGCCAGATCGATGTAGCGTACCCAGCCGGCGGCAGGTGCCGCTTCACCGCTGCGAGCGACGAGCATTTGCTTGAGCCACTCCCACTCGACCTTGGCAGCCTTGAGCATCTCCGGCGTTTTGCTCAGACGCTCCGGGTGCAGGCGCTCGGTGCTCAGCACGGTGTTGAGCGAAACCAGATTGCCACGCCGCATCAGGCACACGAACAAGGCGAAATCGAGGGTGGCGACGAAACCGGCGCCCTCCTGTATCAACGCCGGCAACAGCTCCAGCACATCGGCGCGGCGCATCAATGCCGCGGTGAAATTGCCAACGAAGTTCAACGGCGTGGACTCGAAGATCGCCAGCATGTCGTCGCCCTTGAACAAGGCGTCGTTGGGGCTGAACCGGCAATTGTCGACGCGCGGCGGCAAGAGAAAATTGCCGGCATCGCTGAGCATGCGCAAGGCGAACACCAGATTGACATCGGCGTGCTCGATCAGCACTTGTGCCTGCAAGGCGATGCTCGGCGCAAACAGGCGATCGTCATCACACAAGACTTTGATGTACTCGCCGCGCGCCTCTTCGACACAGCGCAGTACGTTTTGCTGCAACCCCAGACGCTGCGGATTGCGCAAGTAACGGATCGGGTGTGCCGGCTCACCGAACGACTCGACGATATCGCGGATCTGCTGGTCGTCCGAGTCATCGCAAATAACGATTTCGAGGTGTTCGTAGGTCTGCACGAGCGCGCTCATCAGCGCCTGATCAAAAAAGCGCGGGTTATAAGCGGGGATGACGATGCTGACGAGGGGGAGTTGATTCACGACGGGAAACTCTCGAGCGGCGGGTTCCTGCCCTGTTCAGGCAGAAACCCCGTAACCGCTTAGGAAAAGACGGTTGGCAGCTCGACGGGCACAGACTCAGATCTTGTTGAACAAGCCCAGTTGCGCAATCTTGCTGAAAGCCAGTTGCGAAGCCTGCAACATGGTTTGCTGCAGCGTCAGACGGGTCATCACCTCAGCCGGATCGGAATCACGGATCGACGATTGGGTCTGCGCGTTGGCCAGCACCAGCGACTGGTTGGTATCACTCTGGGTCATCAGCGATGAGCCACGGCCACCCACCGAACTGATCGCGCTGGACAACTGATCGGTGCCGCTGGCCAGGTTACCCAGGCCGGACGCCAGACCGGCCTGCAACTGCTGAATAGCCAAGGCGTTACCGTTGGTTGGCGTGTTCAGCACGTTCTTCAACTGGCTGACGCTGTCGAGAATGTTCTGGGTTTCGTGGGTGTTGACTGAAACGTTGAACTGATCATTGGCAGACGGTGTGCCGCTGATATTGAAGCTCACGCCGGAAGCCGTAGCCACGCCCGCCGTCACGGTACCGCTGGACACAGGCTTGCTGTCGGCGGTCAACGGTGCGGCATACAGATCAAACGCGGTAGCGCTGGTGAATTTCATCACCGCCGAACCGGTCGGGAAACTGGCTTTGTAATCTGCCGAGTTGGTGATGCTGCTGCCGGTGATCTGCGCCGACGACGGGTTGCCCGGGCTGCGGGTGCCGGTGAAGGTGTCAGGTTTGGCGGCCAGCGTGAACGAGTGACCCGGCAGCACAGTGCCCGGCACATCGCCCGATTGCAGATTGATGTTCAGGGTCAGGTCCACACCCCGGAAGCTGACGGTCTGACCGGCGGTGCTTTGCGGGTCGAATGTACCGCCCTGACTGGCTTCGGCCGTCACGTCATTGCCCAAGGCATCAGTGATCTTCAACTGGGTACCGCTGACGAACGACACGCTATACGGCTCGCCACTGCGGAACTTGCTGTTGTAGCTGACGTTCGACGAGACCTGACCGTTGGACAGCACCACGCGATTGTCATTGACCGGCGGCGCGGTCATGGTGACCTGGCTGCGGCTGGTGTTGATCGCTTGCTGGAAGGCTTCCCAACCGGTGGTGTTGGTGGCCATTTTCATGTTGTCGCCGATCGCCAGATCGAGGGTCACCTGGTCGCCGTTGTAGCTGTAGGTGCCGTCGTCGTTACGCGTGAACGGAACGGTATCGCCCTTGGAGCCGGCGAAGATGTATTTGCCGTTCTCGTCCTTGGTGTTCATCAGGCTGAGCAGTTGCTCTTCGATCTGACCCAGTTCGGAAGCAGTGGCCTGACGGTCGGCGTCGGTGTAACCGGCGTTGCCGGCACTCACGGCCAGCTCCTTGGCACGCTGCAGCACGTTGGTGATGCTGGTCATCACCGCTTCAGCGGTACCCAGGGTGCCTTTGATGGTGGTGGCGTTGGCTTCGTACTGATCGAGCATCGAAGCCTGCTGCCCCAACTGCAGCAGACGCGAAGCGCCGACCGGATCATCCGCCGCGGTGTTGACGCGAACAAGACTGCTCGCCTCTTCGCTGCTCTTGACCACGTTGGCGAAGTTTTTCTGATAGTTGGCTGCCGAGGACTCGTAAAACTGGCCGGTAGAAATGCGCATGGTTTACGACTCCTTAAAGACTGTTGATCAGTGTGCTGAAGATTTCCTGCGCAGCCTTGATGATCTGCGAGGACGCGGTGTAGTACTGCTGAAACTTGACCAGGTTGCCGGTTTCTTCGTCGAGGTCGACACCGGACAGAGAATCCCGCGCGCCCTTGGCGTTGGCCAGGATGGCGTCGGTGGCGGCGCTGTCGAGCTTGCCCTGCGCCGCTTTGGCACCCACGCCCTCAACCAGTTTGCCGTAAGCGTCGGTCAGGGAAATGCCCTTGCTGGCCGAACCGGTGTCCACAGTTTGCTTGGTTTGCAGGTCGGCCAGTACGCCGCCGTTACGGTTGTCCAGGGTACCCGGCTGGCTGAGGCTGACGTTGATCGTCGAACCCTTGCCCGGGGCGCCGGCGACGGTCATGTCGAAGCTGACCGAGTACTGCGTGGCCGGTGCCGGCGGGATCGGTGCACCGGTCGAATCCTTGAGCGGAATGCTCAGGCTCAACGTGTTGTTCTGACCCGGCTTGATGGTGCCGCTGCTCAGCACGCCACCCTGGGCATCGAGCAATTGATAACCCTGACTGGTGCCGTCCGCCGACGGATCACCGAACACCACTTTGACCGGCGTCGAGTACTTCATACCGTTCTGCATCGCAGTGGTCGTCGTCGGGTCGTAAATGTCGAACTTAGTGGTCAGGGTCGGTTGGCCGCTGGCCGGGATGGTCAGCGTACCGCTGCCGCCCGGGGCGATGGCGGCGCCCAACGGCGCGGCGATGGCCAGACGCTTGGAGTCGGTCATCTCGGTCTTGATGTTGGCCGCAGCGTTGCGGGTCGGGGTGATCTTGAACGTGTCGCCCGCCGCTGCCGTGCCGTTCGTGAGCTTCAACGAGAAACCGTCGATCACCGGTGGCGGGTTGGTGGTAGTGCTGAACGCGCCCATGGCGGTGCCTTCCGGCAGACGCTGCACGGTGTAGTCCGTGGCGCTGGTGAAGGTCACTTTGTAATCGTTGATGGTCAGCTTGCCGGTGTCCTCGATGCTCACATCGAAGTTGCCGGAACCGGCGCTGTTGCCAACAGTGGCCGTGCTGCGCGAAGCCATGTTGGCTGCGGTGTTGATGCTGGTGAACAGGTTGCCGCCAAAAGCACCGTTCTTGTCGATGCCTTGCGCCTGAATCGTGTTCATCTGATCGGCGACGACCAGCGCCACGCGGCCCAGCTCGTTCATCGCCGGATCCAGCACGGTGCTGCGATAACGCAGCAGACCACCGATCTCGCCACCGGTAATGCCCGAGGTGATGTCGACGGTGCTGGAACCGTTGTTGAGCTGCAGGCCCATGCGCGAAGGGTCAGTCTTGCTAGGGGTGACTTCCAGCTTGCTGGCAGTACCGCCCATGACCAGCGGCTGACCGTTGCCCAGGTAAATGTCCATGTTGCCGTCGCGCTCAACGACCTGCGCACCGGTGAAGGTCGAGAGTTGGCGAATGGTCTCGTTACGCGCGTCGAGCAGCTCGTTGGGCTGGCCGCCGGCGTTGGAAATTTCAGAGATCTTCTGGTTCAGTTGCGCAACGGTCGCGGCGAGTTTGTTGACCTGATCGGCCATGCTCGTCAGGTTGCCGTTGATGTCCGAGTTCTGCGCGTTCAACTGGCTGGAAACCGAGTTGAAACGGGCGCTCAAGGCTTGCGCATCGCTGAGCAGCAACTGGCGCGAAGCATCGTCGCCTGGCTTGGCGTTGACGTTCTGCACCGAGGCGAAGAACTTGGTCAGCGCACCATTGAGGCCGGTGCCGCTGTCGGACAGCAACTTGTCCAGCGGCGTGACCTGACCCAGATAAGCCGCCGCATCGCTGTTGAGCGAGGTGGTGGTCTGCAACTGCGCATCGATGTAGCTGTTGTACACCCGGCGCACGTCAGCCAGGGTTGTACCGGTGCCGATCCAGAGGTTGCCGTTCTGAATCGAGCTCTTTGAATTCTGCACGGTTTGCTGGCGCGAGTAGCCGGCCGTATCGACGTTGGCAATGTTGTTGCCCGTAACCATCAATGACTGTTGGCTAGCGGATAAACCCGACATCCCGATGTTGAGCAAACTCATGGTTCAAACCTTACTTTATGTTTTATAGAGGCGTTGTCGAAACGCCCGCCGCAGCGTAGTTCTGGTTAACGTTCATCTGCTTGGCAATCTGCGAAATCTTGCTTGCGTAGTTCGGGTCGGTGGCGTAACCGGCCTTTTGCAACTCGCGTACAAACTGTTCTGGGTTATCGGCCGACTTCAGCACATCTTGATAGCGATTATTGCTCTGCAGCAAAGTCACCAGATCGTGAAAGCTGTCCTTGTACGAGGCGTAGGAACGGAACTCGGCCGTCTCCTTGACCATCTCGCCATTACGGAACTCGCTGGTGATCGCCCGGGCCGAATCGCCCTTCCAGTTGCTGCTTGCCTTGATGCCGAACAGGTTGTGGCTGCTGCTGCCATCCTGGGCACGCATGACCGATTTGCCCCAGCCGGTTTCCAGTGCAGCCTGCGCCACCAGATAACGCGGATCGACGCCAATGCGCGCAGCGGCTTCTTTGGCCATCGGCAGCATGGTGTTGACGAATTCGTCGGCGTTGCTGAACGCACGCTTGGCCGGTGCCAATGGAATCTGCGCCATCGCACGACCGTAAATCTGCATCTGCCCGCCGGAGGATTTTTCAGCCTCGGCGCGGGCCAGCCAGTCACCGTTGTACAACGGGCCCGAGCCGGTAGCGGCGGCGGTTATGGAGCGTTGCGGCAACTGGGTCGTGGCATTTGTCGTCGCCGACGGCACCAGACCGGCGAGCAAGCGATCGGCCAGCTTGGGCGGCAAGGCCAGACGACGCTGATTGATCATTGCCATGTCATTGCGATGCGTCAGTTCGGTGTTCGGCGCATGCACCGAACGCGACGCCCACAGCGGACGCTCACCGTTGAGACGCGACAACGGGCCATTGGTGGCGACCGTGCCGGCGGCAACCGGCGTGACCACGGCGGCAGCCTTGGCTTTGGCTTCTTCCTGTTTGGCGGCGGACGCGGCCGCGGCCTCACCCGGCGCCATCGGCTTGTTCTTCGACATCTGCCGCATCAGCACGTCCGCCAGACCGATACCGCCACCCTCGCGGGAAAGCGAGACAGCCAGTTGCTGGTCGTACATTTCCTGATACTGCTTGGCGGCCGGCGTGTTCAGCGGATTGTCCTGGCCCAGTGCTTCGGTGGCCGAACGCATCGACTTGAGCATTTCGCCGAGGAACAGCGATTCGAACTCCTGCGCGACCTTGCGCATGTTCGCATCGCTGTCCTTGTCGCCGACCTTGAGCTGGTTCAGTCGATTGAGGTCAGAGTACGAACCCGAATCGCTGCTGCTGACCAGACCGCTCTTGCGCATATCCATGGTCGTCGTCCTCAGATCACGATCAGGTCGGCTTGCAACGCGCCGGCCTGCTTCAGTGCTTCGAGGATCGCCATCAAGTCACCCGGTGCTGCGCCGACCTGGTTCACCGCCCGCACGATCTCGTCGAGGGTAGTGCCCGGGCCGAACTTGAACATCGGCTTGGCTTCCTGTTCGGCGTTAACCCGCGAGCGTGGCACGACGGCGGTCTGGCCGTTGGACAGCGGGCCCGGCTGGCTGACGATCGGGTCTTCGGTGATGGTCACGGTCAGGCTGCCGTGGGTCACGGCGGCCGGCGATACCTTCACGTTCTGGCCGATGACAATGGTGCCGGTGCGCGAGTTGATGATGACTTTTGCTACGGCCTGACCCGGATCGACTTCAAGGTTTTCGAGGATCGACAGGTAGTCGACACGCTGGCTTGGATCGAGCGGCGCGGTCACACGGATCGAACCGCCGTCGATGGCTTGCGCCACACCTGGGCCGAGCATGTCGTTGATCTTGTCGACAATGCGTTTGGCGGTGGTGAAGTCGGAGCGATTGAGGTTCAGCGTCAGGCTGTTGCCCTGGTTGAAACCACTCGGCACCGAACGCTCCACCGAAGCACCGCCGGGAATACGACCGGCCGACGGAACGTTGACGGTGATCTTCGAACCGTCACGACCTTCGGCATCGAAACCGCCGACCACCAGGTTGCCCTGAGCGATGGCGTAGACGTTGCCGTCGATACCTTTGAGCGGCGTCAGCAGCAAGGTGCCGCCACGCAGGCTCTTGGAGTTACCGATCGAGGAAACGGTGATGTCGACCTGCTGACCCGGTTTGGCGAACGCCGGCAGATCGGCACTCACCGAAACCGCCGCGACGTTTTTCAACTGCACGTTGCCCGATCCAGGCGGCACCTTGATGCCGAACTGCGAGAGCATGTTGTTGAAGGTCTGCAGGGTGAACGGGGTTTGCGTCGTCTGGTCACCGGTGCCGTTAAGCCCGACCACCAGGCCGTAACCGATCAACTGGTTGGAGCGCACGCCGGAAATGCTGGCGATATCTTTCAGCCGCTCGGCGTGGGCACCAAAGGCTGCGGACATTAGTGCGGCAGCCAGCATCAGGTGTTTGAAATTCAACGTAGCCACCTAGAAAGGGAACAGCGGGCTGAGGAAGAAACGGTCGAACCAGCCTGGCTGACTCGCATCGGCGAACGAACCGGTGCCCGAATAGGTGATGCGTGCATCGGCGACGCGGGTCGACGACACGGTGTTGTCAGTGGCGATGTCATCGGCGCGCACCAGACCGGCAATCCGCACCAGCTCATCGCCGGTGTTGAGGGTCATCCACTTCTCGCCCCGCACGGCAATGATGCCGTTGGGCAAGACGTCGGCGACGGTCACGGTGACCGAGCCGGTCAGGGTGTTGCCCTGGGCCGCCTTGCTGTCACCTTTGGTCGCACGGTCGCCGCTGTAACCGACATCCAGACTCAGGTCGTTGCCGCCCAGCGGGTTGTTGGTGGTGCCGCTGCCGCCGAACAACGAAGTCAGACCGATGCCGGTCTTGCTGTTCTTGGCCACTTGCGAGTTGGCGTTTTTGCTCGCCTGGGTCTTCTCGTTCAGGGTGATGGTGATGATGTCACCGACCCGGAAGGCCTTGCGGTCGCTGTACAGGTTCTGCTCGAAACCGGCCTGATAAATCGAGCCGTTGTTGGCGGCTGCCGGCAACGGCGTGCGCGGCAACACCGGAGCGTAGTAAGGGTCATTGGGCTTGGGCGTCGGAGCGACGCAGCCCGCGAGCGAGACGACTCCACTCAATGCCAGAACAGATACGAAGCGATTCATGACCCTACCTCACGGTGTTGCAGGCAGCCTCATGGCCGCCTCTTGGACTTGATTACAGATTCTGCGTTACGAACGAGAGCATCTGGTCGGCGGTGGAGATCACCTTGGAGTTCATCTCGTAGGCGCGCTGAGTGGTGATCATATTGACCATCTCTTCAACGGTGCTGACGTTGGACGTTTCCAGGGTGTTCTGCAGCGTGGTACCGAAACCGTTCAGGCCTGGCGTGCCGACTTGCGGCGCACCGGAAGCGGCGGTTTCCAGGAACAGGTTGTTGCCCACGGCTTGCAGACCGGCCGGGTTGATGAAGTCGGCGGTTTGCAGGTTGCCGATCACCTGGGAAGCCGGGTTGCCGGCGATGGTGATCGAGACGGTGCCGTCGCGGCCGACGGTGAAGGTCTGCGCGTCGTTCGGAATGACAATGGCCGGCTCCAGGGCGAAACCGCTGGCATTGACGACCTGGCCGTTGGAATCGAGGTGGAAAGTACCGTCACGGGTGTAGGACGTGGTGCCGTCCGGCTGCAGAATCTGGAAGAAACCGCGACCGTCGATGGCCATGTCCAGCGGCTGCTCGGTGGTTTGCAGGCTGCCGGCGGTGAAGTTTTTCTGAGTGCCGACGATGCGCACACCGGTACCCACTTGCAGACCCGACGGCAATTCGCTGTCCTGAGTCGACTGGGCGCCAGGCTGACGCTTGATCTGATACAGCAGGTCCTGGAACTCGGCGCGGTCACGTTTGAAACCCGTGGTCGAGACGTTCGCCAGGTTGTTGGAAATGGTGGTCAGGTTGGTGTCCTGGGCGGACAGACCGGTTTTGGCAACCCATAGAGCCGGAAGCATTCGATTCTCCTCGTGCGCCTGTTTTACGGCGCGACGTTCTGATAATTAGCTGATCTGCAAGACCCGAGCCATGGCCTGGTCGTCGTCTTTGGCGGTGTTCATCATCTTGACGTGCAACTCGAACTGCTTGGCCAGGGCCAGCACCGAGGTCATTTCTTCCACGGCATTGACGTTGCTCGATTCAAGGAAACCCGACACCAGTTTGACGTTGGCATCGGCCGGCGCCGGCTGGCCGTCCTTGGTGTAAATCGAACCGTCCAGACCCTTGTTCATGTTCTTGATGTCCGGGTTGACCAGTTTGATCCGGTCGACTTCCGCCATGACGCGCGGGCCTTCGCCCATCGCACGAATACTGATGGTGCCGTCTTCACCGACTTCGATCTGCTGCTCGGGCGGCACGGCGATCGGACCGCCATTGCCCATCACTGGCATGCCGTTGCCGGCACGCAACACGCCGAGGGCGTCGACATTGAGGCTGCCGGTGCGCACGTAGCTTTCGCCACCGTTCGGGTTCTGCACGGCGATCCAGCCATTGCCGGTGACGGCCACGTCGAGGTCACGACCGGTCTGCACCAGCGAGCCTGGCGTGAAGTCGGTGGCGGGCCGTTCGCTCATGGCAAACGCTCGCGCCGGAAAGCTGTCACCGAACACCGGCATCGAACGCGCCTGCTCCAGGTCGCGCTGAAAACCGTTGGTGGAGATGTTCGCCAGGTTGTTGGCATGAGCCTTCTGCGCCAGTGCGTTCTGGCTGGCGCCGGTCATTGCCACATAAAGGTACTTGTCCACACTCTTTCCTCTGCATGCCGGACGTTTGCCGCCCACCGCTGTACTGCTGAGCCATAAGCAATTTGCAGACCAACTTTTTTCTGACGGCTTGAGGCCCGGTAAACAAAGGACTTGGGGGATCGAGAGGGGAAAATTGAAATGTATCGAAGACGAAAAACCGGCGGTGTCATGCCGCTTGGCGGCAATCCCTATCTCGGGCTGGGCGAATAACCCTGTGGCGAGGGGATAAATCCCCTCGCCACAGGAGTTTTACTTAGCTTTCGGGGTCTTTGCCGACTTCGTATTCACGCAGCTTGTTGGCAATGGTGGTATGGGAAACCCCAAGCCGCTTGCCCAACTGGCGGCTGCTCGGATGCTCGGAATACAGCCGCTCCAGCACCGCTTTCTCGAAGCGCCCGACAATCTCGTCCAGCCCGCCCTCCAGGGAAAAATCGCCAAGCGGCTGACGCACGCCGTAGTCCGGCAAACGGATGTGCTCGGCCTTGACCGTGCCGCCGTCGCACAGCGAAACCGCCTGAAACAACACGTTCTCCAGTTGGCGCACATTGCCTGGCCAGTGGTAATGACTGAGCCGGTCCATCGCCGCCGGCGCCAGTTTCGGCAGTGCGCAACCGATCTGCCGACTGGCCTGATCGAGGAAGTGCTCCACCAGCGGCGTCAACCCGTCGAGGCATTCGCGCAGCGGTGGAATGTGCAGCGAAAGCACATTCAAACGGTGATACAAATCCTGACGAAACTCCCCGCGTGCGCACAATTCGGACAGATCGACCTGGGTCGCGCAGATCACCCGCACGTCGAGATAAACCTCCTCGTCACTGCCGACCCGACGAAAGCAACCGTCCTGCAGAAAACGCAGCAATTTCACCTGCAAACGCGGACTCATTTCGCCGACGCCATCGAGAAACAACGTGCCGCCCGCCGTCAATTCCAGCAGCCCGAGCTTGCCTTCGGCCCGTGCACCTTCGAACGCTCCCGGGCCGTAGCCAAACAGTTCGGTTTCGGCCATCGACTCTGGCAGCCCCGCGCAATTAAGCGCCATCAGCGGCGACTGCCCACGCGGGCTGGCGAGGTGGCAGGCCCGGGCGAGCAATTCCTTGCCGGTGCCGGTTTCGCCTTCGATCAACAGCGGCGCATCAAGCGGCGCCATGCGCCGCGCTTCGCGCACCACGGCCGCCATCACTTTCGAGCTCTGGAAGATGCTGTCGAAGCCCCGCAATTCCTGTTTGCGCACGTTATAGATGCGTTCGCCGACGCGGTCGGCGCGATGCAATGTCAGTACAGCACCGGCCATGGCTTCGCTGTCGTCATGCTCCGATTGCAGCGGCGCGATGTCAGCCAGAAAGATGTCGCCCTTGACCTTGACGCGCATGCCGTTGATTCGCGATTTGTTGGCGCGCACCAGTTCCGGCAAATCGAAATCCTCGGCATAACGCGACAGCGGAATCCCCGGCACTTCATCGACCCGCACGCCGAGCAATTGCGCCGCCGCACGGTTGGCCGCAACGATCGAGCCGCCCATGTCGATCGACAGCACCGGAAACTCCAGGGCACCGAGCAGAGCATTCAGCTCCATATGCCGGCGCTCGCTGGGCATCAGTCCTACGCGCTTGACGCCGAATACCCCGGCAATCGCCTCGAATTTCGGGCGAAGGGCCTGGAACTGGATGTTGATCAGGTTCGGGCAATGCAGATAAATCGCGTTGCCATGCTCGCCACCGACCTCGCCGCGCGCGACGTTGATCCCGTACTCCACCAACAGATTGAGGATGTCGCGCAGGATGCCGATGCGGTTCTGGCAATGGACTTTGATACGCATATAAAAGGCCCGAAAGGGTGGAATTGAACACAACTCCTGTAGGAGCGGACTTGCTCGCGAAAGGGTAGTGTCAGTCGACAAACTTTTAACTGAAACACCGCTTTCGCGAGCACGCCCGCTCCCACAGGGACTCACTTCGACCTGAAATTTCTGCAGGGGCGCAAAGATAGTCGTCAAGATTATGTGACACCTATCCGCTATTTCAAACCCGAAAATCTCCGCAATCGCGAACCCGAAGCCATTCCGTAACGAATACTTTACGAATCTTCGAGATTTTTCCTACACGGAATGCGCACAAGAGGCTGCACAGCGCCCTGCTCTGCGGTAAATCTGACTCCATCGCTGGACATAACAAGAACGAATTCCCCTAGCAGGAGAGCAGTATGAAGCAGACGCAATACGTGGCTCGCGAGCCCGATGCGCAAGGTTTTATCGACTACCCCGCCGAAGAACATGCGGTGTGGAACACGCTGATCACTCGCCAACTGAAAGTGATCGAAGGGCGTGCCTGCCAGGAGTACCTGGACGGTATCGAAAAACTCGGTCTGCCCCACGACCGCATTCCGCAACTCGGCGAGATCAACAAGGTGCTCGGTGAGACCACCGGGTGGCAGGTCGCCCGCGTCCCGGCGCTGATCCCCTTCCAGACCTTTTTCGAACTGCTGGCCAGCAAGCAGTTTCCGGTGGCCACGTTTATTCGTACCCGTGAAGAACTGGACTACCTGCAAGAGCCAGACATTTTCCACGAGATCTTTGGTCACTGCCCTTTGCTGACCAACCCGTGGTTCGCTGAATTCACCCACACCTACGGCAAGCTCGGCCTGCAGGCGACCAAGGAAGAACGCGTGTACCTGGCGCGCCTGTACTGGATGACCATCGAGTTCGGTCTGGTCGACACCCCGCAAGGCAAACGCATTTACGGCGGCGGCATTCTGTCTTCGCCGAAAGAAACCGTTTACTCGCTGTCGGACGAGCCCGAGCATCAGGTCTTCGACCCGCTGGAAGCCATGCGCACGCCGTACCGCATCGACATTCTGCAACCGCTGTATTTTGTCCTGCCCAACCTCAAGCGCCTGTTCGACGTGGCCCATGAAGACATCATGGCCATGGTCAGACAAGGCATGCAGCTGGGTCTGCACGCGCCAAAATTTCCGCCAAAACCCAAAGCGGCGTGAACCGCAGCTTTTGCTGACACGTGAGCCTGTCAGTGAGCGCCACTTTGGTTTAGCGTGGCGGCATTGACGACCGTTAAAACTTCTATAAAAAAAACACACCCGATTTCAGGAAACACACCATGTCCACTTTGAACCAAGCCCATTGCGAAGCGTGCCGTGCCGATGCCCCTCAGGTCAGCGATGAAGAACTGCCGATCCTGATCAAGCAGATCCCTGACTGGAACATCGAAGTGCGTGACAGCATCATGCAGCTGGAAAAAGTCTTCCTGTTCAAGAACTTCAAGCACGCGCTGGCCTTCACCAACGCCGTCGGCGAGATCTCCGAGGCCGAAGGTCATCACCCGGGCCTGCTCACCGAGTGGGGCAAAGTCACCGTGACCTGGTGGAGCCACTCGATCAAAGGCCTGCACCGCAACGACTTCATCATGGCCGCGCGCACTGACGAAGTGGCCAAGACCGCAGAAGGACGCAAGTAATGCACTTCGACGCCATCGGCCGGGTGCCCGGCGACCCGATCCTCGGTTTGATGGAGGCTTATGCGCAGGACGCTAACCCGCGCAAATTCGACCTCGGCGTTGGCGTCTACAAGGACGCCCAGGGTCTGACGCCGATTCCCGAGGCGGTGAAAATCGCCGAAGCGCGTCTGGTCGAAAGCCAGGACACCAAGACCTACATCGGTGGCCACGGCAATCCACTGTTCGGCAAGGTCATCAACGAGTTGGTGCTCGGCGCCGACTCGAAGCTGATCACCGAACAACGTGCCGGCGCTACCCAAACGCCGGGCGGCACCGGCGCCCTGCGCCTGGCCGCTGATTTCATCGCACAATGCCTGCCGGGCAAAGGTGTGTGGTTGAGCAATCCGACCTGGCCGATCCACGAAACCATTTTCGCGGCGGCCGGGGTCAAGGTCAGTCATTACCCGTATGTGGGCAGCGACAACCGTCTCGACGTCGATGCGATGCTCGCTGTGCTCAATGAAGTGCCGAAAGGCGATGTGGTGCTGCTGCATGCGTGCTGCCACAACCCGACCGGTTTTGACTTGAGTCACGACGACTGGCAGCGCGTGCTCGATGTGGTGCGTCGCCGTGACTTGCTGCCGCTGATCGACTTTGCCTATCAGGGCTTTGGCGATGGGCTGGATCAGGACGCATGGTCGACCCGACTGTTCGCCGCTGAGGTGCCAGAGCTGCTCATCACCAGCTCCTGCTCGAAGAACTTCGGCCTGTACCGCGACCGCACCGGTGCCCTGATCGTCTGCGCGAAAACCGCTGACAAGCTCATCGACATCCGCAGCCAACTGGCCAACATCGCCCGCAACCTGTGGTCGACGCCACCGGATCACGGTGCGGCGGTTGTCGCGACCATCCTCGCCGACCCGGAGCTGAAGCGCCGCTGGGCCGATGAAGTGGAAACCATGCGCCTGCGCATCGCCCAGTTGCGCAGCGGTCTGGTGGAAGCGCTGGAGCCGCACGGTTTGCGCGAACGTTTTGCGCACATCGGCGTGCAACGCGGGATGTTCTCCTACACCGGTCTGTCGCCTGAGCAGGTGAAACAACTGCGCGAGCATCACAGCGTGTACATGGTCAGCTCGGGCCGGGCCAACGTCGCCGGCATCGATGCCACGCGCCTGGATCTGCTGGCCGACGCCATCGCCAACGTCTGCAAGTAACAGCGCTCCCACATTTGCATCCTCGGTGATCTTTTGTTTTTGCCCTCCCCCTGCGGCCATCTGTCGCATTAATTTGAATTAAAAGTCTGATTGTCATTTTTCCTGCTGTATCCTGCGCAGGCTTTTTCAGAAGCGCGGATCTACCAGATCTATCAACAGACTTAGCGAGGAGCGCAACCATGCACGAGATTCCTAATCTCCCCTTCCCAAGCCTGCACGTACCTGAGCAGACGACCACGCAACAAGCCGGCGCGGCGCAGCCCGAGCCGAAAGAAGCCGTTGAGAGCCGTCCGGCCGACAGCGAAGAGTAAAACCCGCCGTACAGACCGTGTGGAAAGCGCTAACATGCGCTTTCCACACTGCCTGAAATCCCGAGCCCGCCATGACCGACGAATTCTCCGAAAGCCAAGCTGCCGTTTTGATCGGCGCCACCGAGAAAATGATCGAGATCTGGAACCGGCTCTCCCCCGAGAAACAGGCCGCCCTGCTCGCCCGTTTCGGCAGCGAGGAAAATGCCCTCGCCGCCCTGGTCACCACGCAACTGGTGGCGCCGGCCAAGTCTTGATTCTGCCCTCCGGCAAATAGTTTTACTTTTCCCCGCCCCTGACACGTCCGCGCCGGTATCATAAGCAGCCTATCTAATCCTGCTTTCCTGTGGATCGTTGCCCATGTCGTTCTCCAAGTCAGAGCCCCAGCGCCCCCTGGCAGTCACGCTGCAAGTCGTTTCCATCGTCCTGTTCACCTTCATCGGCTACCTGAACATCGGCATTCCGCTCGCGGTACTGCCGGGTTACGTCCACAGCGACCTCGGTTTCGGCGCAGTCATCGCCGGGCTGGTTATCAGCGTGCAATACCTCGCCACCCTCCTCAGCCGTCCGTACGCCGGCAAGATCATCGACAACAAGGGCAGCAAACTGGCAGTGATGTACGGCCTCGCCGGTTGCGGTTTGAGCGGTGTGTTCATGCTGATTTCGGCGTGGACGCCGAACTTGCCGATGCTCAGCCTGATCAGTCTGTTGATCGGCCGACTGGTGCTGGGCAGCGCGGAAAGCCTGGTCGGTTCCGGATCGATCGGCTGGGGCATCGGCCGCGTCGGTGCGGCCAACACCGCCAAAGTGATCTCGTGGAACGGCATCGCCAGTTACGGCGCACTGGCGGTCGGCGCGCCTTTTGGCGTGTGGCTGGTCGGCCGGTTGGGTTTGTGGAGCATGGGCGTCAGCATCATCTTGCTGGCGATGCTCGGTCTGGCACTGGCGTGGCCGAAAACCGCAGCGCCGATTGTCGCCGGAGAGCGACTGCCATTCATGCACGTCCTCGGGCGAGTCTTCCCGCACGGTTGCGGACTGGCGCTGGGCTCGATCGGCTTCGGCACTATCGCGACCTTCATCACCCTGTATTACGCCACTCAACACTGGGACAACGCCGTGCTGTGCCTGAGCCTGTTCGGCGCCAGCTTCATCGGTGCGCGGCTGTTGTTCGGCAACCTGATCAACCGCCTCGGCGGCTTCCGCGTGGCGATTGCCTGCCTGTCAGTGGAGACGCTGGGCTTGTTGCTGCTGTGGCTGGCGCCCGACGCACACTGGGCGCTCGCCGGTGCGGCACTCAGTGGTTTTGGTTTTTCGCTGGTGTTCCCGGCGCTGGGCGTAGAGGCGGTTAACCTCGTGCCAGCCTCCAGCCGTGGCGCGGCGGTTGGCGCCTATTCGCTGTTCATTGACTTGTCGCTGGGGATTACCGGGCCATTGGCCGGAGCGATTGCGGCGGGATTCGGTTTTGCTTCGATCTTCCTGTTCGCTGCGCTGGCATCACTGAGCGGACTGGCCCTGAGCGTCTATCTGTACAAGCACACGGCCAAGTACCGCGAAGACTAGAAGTCCACCTTGCCACGCCCGGCCTTGATGCTGCCGCGCTTGGTCTTCGATTCGAGCCGGCGCTTCTTTGAACCGAGGGTCGGTTTGGTCGGGCGCCGTTTCTTTTCGACTTTGGTGGCGCTGAGGATCAACTCGACCAGACGCTCCAGGGCATCGGCGCGATTGGCTTCCTGCGTGCGGTACTGCTGAGCCTTGATGATCAGCACGCCCTCACTGGTAATGCGACTGTCACGCAGCGCCAGCAACCGTTCCTTGTAGAACTCGGGCAACGACGAAGCCGCAATGTCGAAGCGCAGGTGCACGGCACTGGAGACCTTGTTGACGTTCTGCCCGCCGGCGCCTTGCGCGCGGATGGCCGTCAGTTCGATCTCGGCATCCGGCAGATGCACATTGTTGGAAATCACCAGCATGGAAAAGCGTCCGTATTCAGAACGCGCAGGATACCGCGAATCGACAAAAAACCCGGCACTTGGCCGGGTTTGTTGTTTTTGCTTGCGGTATTACTTCGCGGTCGCCGGCACTGCAGGCTGCGCGCTGCGCTTGTTCTTGATCACGTAGCAAACCCACATGAACACGACCCACACCGGAATCGCGTACACCGAGATCTGGATGCCAGGGATCAGCAGCATCACGCCGAGAATGAATGCGACGAAGGCCAGGCAGATGTAGTTGCCGTATGGATACCACAGAGCCTTGAACAGCGGCGTCTGTCTGGTCTTGTTCATGTGCTGACGGAACTTGAAGTGCGAGAAGCTGATCATCGCCCAGTTGATCACCAGCGTCGCCACAACCAGCGACATCAGCAGTTCCAGCGCGTGCTGCGGGATCAGGTAGTTGAGCAGCACGGCCACCAGCGTTACCGCTGCGGACGCGAGGATCGAACGAACCGGCACGCCGCGCTTGTCGATCTTCGCCAGACCTTTCGGCGCATCGCCCTGCTCGGCCATACCCAGCAGCATGCGGCTGTTGCAGTAGGTGCCGCTGTTGTAAACCGACAGCGCTGCCGTCAGAACCACGAAGTTGAGGATGTGCGCGGCGGTGCTGCTGCCGAGCATCGAGAACACTTGCACGAACGGGCTGCCGCTGTAGGAGTCGCCGGACGCATTGAGGGTTTCCAGCAGGCTGTCCCAAGGGGTCAGCGACAGCAGGATCACCAAGGCGCCGATGTAGAAAATCAGGATCCGGTAGATCACCTGATTGATCGCTTTCGGGATCACGGTTTTCGGCTTGTCGGCTTCGGCTGCGGTGAAACCGAGCATTTCCAGACCGCCGAAGGAGAACATGATGATCGCCATGGCCATCACCAGGCCGCTGACGCCGTTGGGGAAGAAGCCGCCGTGGGACCACAGATTGCTGACCGAGGCTTGCGGGCCGCCGTGGCCGCTGACCAGCAGATAGCTGCCCAAGGCAATCATGCCGACAATTGCCACAACCTTGATGATCGCGAACCAGAATTCGGCTTCACCGAAGACTTTGACGTTGGCCAGGTTGATCGCGTTGATCAGCACGAAGAACGCGGCAGCGGTGACCCAGCTCGGGATCTCCGGCGCCCAGTAGTGAATGTATTTGCCGACCGCAGTCAGCTCGGACATGCCGACCAGGATGTACAGGATCCAGCAGTTCCAGCCCGACAGGAAACCGGCGAAGCCGCCCCAGTACTTGTGCGCGAAATGGCTGAAGGAACCGGCCACCGGCTCTTCGACGATCATCTCGCCGAGTTGGCGCATGATCATGAAGGCGATGAAGCCGCAGATGGCATAGCCGAGGATCATCGACGGGCCGGCGGATTTCAGTACCCCGGCCGAGCCGAGGAACAATCCGGTACCGATCGCGCCACCGAGGGCGATCAGTTGAATGTGGCGATTTTTCAGGCCGCGTTTCAGCTCGCCTGATTGCGAGGGTTGTCCACTCATGAAAAAGGTCTCACGCAAGGTTTGATGATGTTCAGTAGACGTTGCTGCAAGGTTGCGATTTCAGCCAACCCTGATCAAACCCCAGCGCAAGCACCAGGAATTCAGCTTTTTTACAACGGTCATGCGTCACCTGTTTGTTTTTATCTGTGACGAAATCGAACCCGACACGCTTGTGACGCGGCGGAGTGAACAAGGCGGATAGCCTTGAGATTTGCGCGATTACGCAGAGGGTCACAGTTAAAACGCGGCGCATTGTACACCGCTAACCCCCTGCTGCCAGACCCCGCTGGATCAGCGTGGCGGTTGCCGGGATTGCGTGTGTCCGCCTCGAGAAGCCCGGGCGGCTGCAAAAAATGAGTCAGGCCTTTGCAGGCCATCGGCGGGGTCGCTGGAAAAACCGACCCACGGAGAGAAGTGGAGATCAGTCACGGCGTTCATTGCGCCTCCTTCTTGTTATGCACCTGCACGACAGGCATGGGGCGCATCTCACCCTTCAAACGCCTCTGAAACAAGCGCGCCAGAGCCTCCCAAGGCGCCCACGCCACGGGCGTTCGGCAGCTTTTCCTTACAGCGCTCACGTGCGGATTGATTCACTGGGTTTTATCGGCTTTTTCGTAAACAAATCTTTACGAGGCGTAACGCAAACTTTCCGTTTCAGAAATTTCTGACAGACGTCTGCAAATTGACGGTAGCTAGCTTGCTATCGAAAAAGATCGCTTAGTTTTCTGTTTTTAAATAAGAAACTTCATTCAAAAAAACAGAATAAAAAGTCTATTTAAAAATTAAATAAATAATTTTTTGCACATTAAAAGTCCCTGAACTAGGTTCTTCACGTCTTGCCGGCCACCTCGACCGGTCAGTCACAACCGTGAAAGTCATCTAGGAGATCGACCATGCAAGCACTGGAAAAAGACGTGGATACCGAACTGCAACTGGACGAGTGGTTTGAAGCACCGACCCATGAGGCCGCCGTGGAAATGATGCAAGCCGACGCGGTCGTGCCGTTCGGCACGGCGATGTGGCCTCTGTAAGACACCCCGGGCAGGCACGATCCGGCCGGTCGTGCCTGCCGCTTTCTTCACGGTCAGTCAGGGAGGACTCATGGATAAGCCCCGCGCGATCTCGCATTTCCTTTACTACCTGGAACATCACCCCGCCCTCGCCGGCCTCGATTCGGCGAAGATCCTGCTCGGCCACACCGCTGATTACGAAGCCTTGACCGGCGCCATCGCCGAACAGGCCGGCGATCACCCACGTTTTCGGTTCAGCGCCCGACGCCTGGATCTGGAAAGCAACGCAGCGCTGACATCGGCCATCACCGACAGCGATCTGTACATTTTCTTCTACGACTCTTCCACCCTGCCCAACCCGCGTCCCGACGGCCCGGAGTTCGTTCGTGCCTTGCAGGCGGTCATGGCGGAAAACTGGAAGAAGTCGCTGCTGTTCAAGGATTACGGAGACTACTTCTACGACACGTTCAGCGTCACCCCGCAGCGCATCGCGGGGCTGAACAGCCACTTGATCCAGCGCATGTCACAAGCGACGACCCTGAGCTTCAAGGACGATCACGGCTCTTGGTTTGAAACGCCGCTGAGCAGCATCAAGAAATGGACCGACATCAACGGTGTCGGCAACTTCGACCTGGCCCCCGGCGAAATCGCCACTCACAGTGAAGCGATCAATGGCCATGTGAAGTTCAAGGGCACCTTCCTCAGCACCATTCCGTTTGCGCGCAAGTACGGCGTGCTGGAGTCGCCGCTGGAGTTGTGGATCGAGAACTCGACCATCAGCCGCATCGCCACGGAGGTGCCGGGACTGGAGCACGATTTCAACAAGTACCTGGACGCCAATCCTTCAAACCGGCGCATCGAGGAATTGGGGATTGGCACCAACGAAGGCGTGAAGAATTTGTACGCGCGCAATGCCGGGTTCGAGGAACGGCATTGCGGGCTGCATCTCGGGCTTGGCGGTGGGGCCAAGGGCAGTCATCACCTGGATCTGATCTTCTCTGGCGGGGTGTTGGCGCTGGATGACAAGCCGGTGTTTGATGGGCGTTTTGTGTTCTAGCCTGAAATTTCTTTATTGAGGCTACCGGCCTCTTCGCGAGCAAGACCGCTCCCACAGGGGATTTGTGTACGACACCGATCCAACGCGGGAGCGGGCTTGCTCGCGAAGAGCCCCTGAAAGACACCACAACCTTTTTAGGTGAGACGAAAAAAAACGCCAACCCTGCGGTTGGCGTTTTTTCAGCTGCGGCTAAACCTGATTACTCAGGCTTCTTGCGACCAAACCCCGGACGCTGGCCGGAACCGGCCGGTGCGCCGCGACGCTTGCCCGATGGCTTATCGCCGTCGACCAGTTTGATCCCCGGACGCTTCGGCGCAGGCTTGGCCGGACGCTTGTTGGTGGTGTCCGCCGGACGATCCGCCACTGGCGTGCCACGACCGGCAGGTGCACCGCGCTCGCCACGCTCAGTGCGACCGTTGGCCGGACGCGGAGCGCGCTCGCCGTCACGGGTAACTGGCTTGCGGGCTGGGCGCTCGCCTTCGATCTGCGGCTCACGCCCCGGACGCGGGCCAGTTGGCGCGCCAGCCGCGGGACGCAAGGTACGCACGCGCTCGGTCTTGGCCATCGGCCGCGACGATTTGCGCTGCATGCGCTCCAGCTTGTCTTTGCTCTTGGCGTTCAGTTGCGGCATCGCCACTGGGGTCAGACCCACTTCAGCGCTGAGGATGTCGACTTCGTACTGGCTCATTTCGCGCCAGCGGCCCATCGGCAGGTCAGAATTGAGGAACACTGGACCGAAACGCACGCGTTTCAGACGGCTGACCACCAGACCTTGCGATTCCCAGAGGCGACGAACCTCACGGTTACGGCCTTCCATCACCACGCAGTGATACCAGTGGTTGAAGCCTTCGCCACCCGGCGCCTGCTTGATGTCGGTGAACTTGGCCGGGCCGTCTTCCAGCACGACGCCGGCCTTCAGGCGCTCGATCATTTCGTCATCGACTTCACCGCGTACACGCACGGCGTACTCGCGGTCCATCTCGTAGGACGGGTGCATCAGGCGGTTGGCCAATTCACCGTCGGTGGTGAACATCAGCAAACCGGTGGTGTTGATGTCGAGACGACCGATGTTGATCCAGCGCCCTTCTTTCGGACGCGGCAGCTTGTCGAACACGGTCGGACGGCCTTCCGGGTCGTCACGGGTGCAGATCTCGCCATCGGGTTTGTTGTACATGATCACGCGGCGCACCGATTCGGCAGCCTCTTCGCGCTTGATCACCTTGCCATCAATGGTGATGGCGTCGTGCATGTCGACGCGCAGACCGAGGGTGGCGTCTTTGCCATTGACCTTGATCCGGCCCTGGCTGATCCAGGATTCCACGTCACGGCGCGAGCCGACGCCGATACGGGCGAGGACTTTCTGCAGCTTTTCGCCTGCTGGGCCGATTTCCTGGTCGTCTTTCTGATTGATGTCACTCATCTGGGCACCTCCCGGTGTGGTCTGTTCAGGCGCTCTGAATTGGACGCCTGAAGCATTGAAATCTGGGTTCCTGGCCGAAGGGATCGGCGAAGGGTCGCGAATCATACGCGGATGTGGGCCATCGCGCATCAGAGAGTAGTTGATCGTTGTGCAGTTATTTCTTTTTCCGCCGACCGGCGCTGCCCAGTTTGATCAGGCGCAACGCGGCTTCAGCCAGCACCGTGCGCTTGTCGTCCTTGTCGATTTTTTTCCAAGCCTTGATCTCGCGCTTGCTGCGGCCGCAACCGAGGCAGATGTCGTCGGTGAACTTGCAGACGCTGATGCAGGGGTCTTTTGTCGAGCTCATCAGCTTCTCCTGGCTGGACGTAGATCCAAATGTGGGAGCGGGCTTGCTCGCGAATGTGGTGTGTCAGGCGACCTCTCTAGTGCCTGTCACTCCGTCTTCGCGAGCAAGCCCGCTCCCACAGGAATCAACAGTGATCTTGAATACCGTATCAGTCTTCAAACTCGCGGCGTTCGGCTTCAATGGCTTCGGCCAGCGCACGCGCCTCGGCTTCTTCTTCGCTCAGCTCCGGTTCGGTCTCTGGCGCCGGTTGTTCAAGGGCGGCGATGGCGGCCAACAGCTTCTCGCGGGCTTCGGCGACGCCGAGGATGTCCTCTTCCGGTTCGGCTTCAGGCTCGGCTTCAAGTTCAACTTCAATCGCCGGCTCGTCGGCCTCGACTTCAGGCTCGGTCGGCGGTGCTTCACTGTCGTCCGCCTCAGCATCGGCCGCATCACGCAACAAATCGTCGAAGTCGGTCTTGATCCCCTCCTCCATGCTGTCCAGTTCCAGCAGCAAGGAGTGGAAACTCGTCTCTTCCTTCTCTTCCTCCGGCTCAGCGCTGGCGTCGGCCAACTCCTGCAAGCTTTGCGGCACGGGCGCGTCGTCGAAGTCGAGCACCGGGTCGGCCTCCATCTCGCGCAGCTCGGCCAGCGGCGGCAGGTCTTCGAGATTCTTCAGGTTGAAGTGATCGAGAAAGGCCTTGGTGGTCGCGAACATGGCCGGTTTGCCCGGCACGTCGCGGTAGCCGACGATGCGGATCCACTCGCGCTCGATCAGGGTTTTGACGATGTTGCTGTTGACCGCCACACCGCGCACGTCCTCGATCTCGCCACGAGTGATCGGCTGGCGGTAGGCAATCAGCGCGATGGTTTCCAGCAAGGCGCGGGAATAGCGCTGCGGACGCTCTTCCCACAGACGCCCGACCCACGGCGAAAACTTCTCGCGGATCTGCAAGCGATAACCCGACGAGACTTCCTTGAGCTCGAACGCGCGGCCCTCGCAGGACTTGCCCAACAGGGTCAGGGCTTTCTTGAAGACTGCCGGCTCAGGCCGTTCGCCCTCTTCGAACAGTTCGAAAAGGCGTTCAAGGGATTGCGGTTTTCCCGAGGCCAACAGAAAGGCTTCAAGCAGGGGGGCCAGCTCGCGGGGTTCAGTCAGGTTCATGTTTCGACTCGTTATTCGGCTCGGGCTCGCACGTGGATCGCGGCGAACGGCTCATTCTGCACCAGCTCGACCAAGGATTCCTTGACCAGTTCAAGGATCGCCATAAAGGTCACCACCACACCGAGGCGGCCTTCTTCGGCAGTGAACAGCTCGACGAACGGCACGAAACCGCCGCCCTTGAGCCGTTCCAGTACATCGCTCATACGCTCGCGGGTCGACAGCGCCTCACGGCTGACCTGGTGGCTTTCAAACATGTCGCCACGGCGCAGCACTTCGGCCATGCACATCAAAATCTCTTCCAGCGCCACATCGGGCAACAGCTTGCGCGCGCGGGCTTCCGGGGCGTCGAGCTTGGGCACGACGACGTCGCGGCCAACCCGGCTCAAGCCATCGATACCCTCGGCAGCAGCCTTGAAGCGTTCGTATTCCTGCAAGCGGCGGATCAGTTCGGCGCGCGGGTCGTCTTCTTCGTCTTCGACGGTTTCGGCGCGCGGCAGGAGCATGCGCGACTTGATCTCGGCAAGCATCGCGGCCATCACCAGATACTCGGCGGCCAATTCCAGACGCACCGACTGCATCAACTCGACATACCCCATGTACTGGCGGGTGATTTCCGCCACCGGGATGTCGAGGATGTTGATGTTCTGTTTACGGATCAGGTAGAGCAGCAGGTCGAGCGGGCCTTCGAAGGCTTCAAGAAAGACCTCCAGCGCATCCGGCGGAATGTACAGGTCGAGCGGCATTTCCATGACCGCCTGGCCATAGACCATGGCGAACGGCAGCTCCTGCTGAGCGCCGGCCTGGGGATCGACAACGGTTTCCACTGCGGACATTCAGGCCTCGACCATGAACGGTGCCGGATCGCCACAACCGACGCGGATCACTTCCGGATCGTCGCCGGTCAGGTCGATCACGGTGGAGGCTTTGATGCCGCCGAACCCGCCGTCGATGATCAAGTCCACTTGATGCTCAAGCAATTGACGCATTTCATAGGGATCGCTTAGCGGGTCTTCATCGCCCGGCATGATCAGCGTCACGCTCATCAAGGGCTCGCCCAGCTCGGCCAATAACGCCAGCGCAATCGGATGGCTCGGCACGCGCAGGCCGATGGTGCGCTTCTTCGGATGCAGAAGCAGACGCGGCACTTCGCGGGTGGCATTGAGAATAAAGGTGTAAGGGCCCGGCAGGTGCGCCTTGAGAATGCGGAAGGTGCCGGTGTCGATCTTGGCGTAATTGCCCAGTTGCGACAGGTCGCTGCAGATGAGCGCGAAGTTGTGCTTTTCGTCGAGCTGGCGCAAACGGCGAACGCGCTCGATGGCCGTCTTGTCGCCGATCTGGCAACCGATGGCGTAGGAAGAGTCCGTGGGATAAATCACCACCCCGCCCTTGCGGATGATCTCGACCGCCTGTTTGATCAGGCGCGCTTGCGGGTTTTCCGGATGTATCTGGAAAAATTGACTCACATTCTCTACCTGTTCAGACGGCGGCAATAACTGTGTCATGTTTGAACCGACACCACAGGGGTGGAAGGTCCTCGGGAACCGGCCGGTACTGGCCGATCTCGGACCAGCCGCCAGGGCCATGGAAGTCACTGCCGGCGCTGACCAGCAGACCGAACTCACGGGCAAGGATTGCCAGGCTGCCGACCTGTTCCGCAGGCTGATGGCCATTGACCACCTCGATCGCATGCCCGCCTGCTTGAATATAGTCGGCAATCAGCTTTCGGCGCTTGCTGCGGGTGAAATCGTAGTGCCACGGATGCGCCAGACTGACCCAGGCACCCGCAGCGCGCAGTGTGCCGACGGTGTCTTCCAGGGTCGGCCAGTGTTGCTTGACGTCACCGAGCTTGCCGGCGCCGAGCCATTTGCGAAAAGCCTCGGCGCGATCCTTGACGAAACCTTCACGCACCATCCAGTCGGCAAAATGCGGACGGGCCGGCGCGTTGCCGCTATCGCCCAGTTCCTGCTGAATCTCCCGGGCGCCATCGAGGGCACCGGGCATGCCTTTGAGGGCGAGTTTGCGGCTTATTTCTTCCGACCGCAGCCAGCGGCCATCGTGCAATTTGGCGATGGCCTCGACCAGTGGCGCGGCGTTGACGTCGAAACCGTAGCCCAACACATGGATGGTTGCTCCGCCCCAGGTGCAGGACAGTTCGACGCCGTTGACCAGTTGCATGCCCAACGCGTTGGCGGCCGTGCGCGCTTCGGCGAGGCCTTCGAGGGTGTCGTGGTCGGTCAATGCCAGGACTCGCACGCCGTTCTCGAACGCACGCGCAACCAGAACCGCAGGCGCCAAGGCGCCATCGGAGGCCGTGCTGTGGCAGTGCAAATCTACATTCACGGAGAGTTGTAACCTCAAATCAGCTGGCGCTATCGCGCGCCCATATGTTTGTTATTATGCCGCCACATCCAGCTTCTGGCTCTCACTGTGAAACAATTCATCGATTTCATCCCGCTTCTGCTGTTTTTCATCGTTTACAAACTTGATCCACGGGTCGTCGACATCGCTGGCCATGAAGTGACTGTAGGCGGTATTTACAGCGCCACCGCGATGCTGATCATCAGTTCCCTGGTGGTTTATGGCGCGTTGTTCATCAAGCAGCGCAAGCTGGAAAAGAGCCAGTGGCTGACGCTGATCGCCTGCCTGGTCTTCGGCAGCCTGACGCTGGCCTTCCACAGCGAGACCTTCCTGAAATGGAAAGCCCCGGTGGTCAACTGGCTGTTCGCTGCCGCCTTCATCGGCAGCCACTTCATCGGTGACCGCCTGCTGATCAAACGCATCATGGGCCATGCGCTGACCTTGCCGGATCCGGTCTGGACTCGCCTGAACATCGCCTGGATCGCTTTTTTCCTGTTCTGCGGGGCCGCCAACCTGTTCGTCGCCTTCACCTTCCAGAGCATCTGGGTGGACTTCAAGGTGTTCGGCAGCCTGGGCATGACCGTGCTGTTCCTGGTCGCACAGGGCATTTACCTGTCCCGTCACCTGCACGACGCCGATACCACAACACCAAAAACCGAGGACTGACATGCTTTACGCCATCATTGCCACCGACGTCGCCAACTCTCTGGAAGCCCGCCTGGCCGCCCGCCCTGCGCACCTGGAGCGCCTGCAAGCGCTCAAGGGCGAAGGCCGCATCGTATTGGCCGGCCCGCACCCGGCCGTCGACAGCAATGATCCGGGCGCAGCGGGTTTCACCGGCAGCCTGATCGTCGCCGAGTTCGACTCCCTGAGCGCCGCACAGGCCTGGGCCGATGCCGATCCGTACATTGCCGCTGGTGTGTACGCCAATGTAATCGTCAAGCCGTTCAAGCAAGTCCTCCCTTAAACAAATTTGCAGTGTGGCGAGGGGTTTATGTGGCGAGGGGATTTATCCCCGTTGGGTGGCGAAGCCGCCCCAAAACCATCCAATGCGGTGTGCCTGACACACCGCATACTCCCATTTCAGGACTGCTACGCAGCCCAACGGGGCGGTGCGACGGTTCGCTAAATCCCCTCGCCACAGAATATCGATCAGCCACAAAATATCTGTCAGCCACCAATATCCCCTCCCGAGCACTGAACCTTCCCGATTCCCACCGCTCTCAATCGCTCATTATTCTCGTTTGCCTGCCGACAACCTGCCCAATATCCATTTGGAAGCAGGAGTCGCGATGCGCAAGGGTCCGTTGTGTCTGATGTTGGTCACGTTGTCGATCATGGCGCCCGCCCATGGTGAAGAATCCACCGAGGGCGGCAGCTCCACGCCGTTGTCGCTGAGTGCCGGCAGCCAGATCACCGAGCTGCAGCAACGCCTAAAAGCCAGTGAACAGCAGCGGGAAGAACTGAGCAAACAGCTGCAAAACGCCGACAACACACGCGAAAGCGCTCAGTTGGCCCGGTTGCGCCAAGAGAACCAGCGCCTCAAGCTGCAACTCAAGGAAGCCCAGGCCAGCCCGCTGCCGCGACTGTTGACCGAGCAACAGCAATGGTTCGTCACCGGCGCCGGGGTAGCGCTATTGGCGCTGCTCTGCGGTATCTTTGCCAGTGGTGCAAGCCGAAAACGTCGGCAATGGTTAAATTGAGTGAGTCATGAGCGAGCTGTTACTGATTGATGATGACCAGGAGTTGTGTGAACTCCTGAGCAGTTGGCTGAGCCAGGAAGGCTTCCAGGTACGCGCTTGCCACGATGGCCAGAGTGCGCGCAAGGCACTGGCCGAAACCGCTCCGGCGGCGGTGGTGCTGGACGTGATGTTGCCCGACGGCAGCGGTCTGGAACTGCTCAAGCAACTGCGCAACGATCACGCCGACCTGCCGGTGCTGATGCTCTCGGCACGCGGCGAGCCGCTGGATCGTATCCTCGGCCTGGAACTGGGCGCCGACGATTACCTGGCCAAACCTTGCGATCCCCGTGAACTGACCGCTCGTTTGCGCGCCGTGCTGCGCCGCAGCCATCCGGCCGCCGTGTCGACGCAGCTGGAGCTGGGCGACCTGAGCTTCAGTCCGGTGCGCGGCGTGGTCAGCATCGATGAGAAAGAACTGACCCTGACCGTTTCCGAAAGCCGTCTGCTCGAAGCCCTGCTCAAGCAACCCGGCGAGCCGCTGGACAAACAGGAACTGGCGCAGATCGCCCTCGGCCGCAAGCTGACCCTGTACGACCGCAGCCTCGACATGCACGTGAGCAACCTGCGCAAAAAAATCGGCCCCCACCCCGACGGTCGCCCGCGTATCGTCGCCCTGCGCAGCCGTGGCTACTACTACAGCCTCTGATCGTCTGTAAGTTTTGTCAGGTCGGCGCGAAAGCGTGTTTACCCAAGCTTTACACAGCGCTGACCGCCGCTGACCTTGATCTCCGTAATCTGAACTCATCCGGAACGTACCGGGAACGAGACAAGGAGATACACCATGCGCAAGACTCTTATCGCTCTGATGTTCGCTGCCGCTCTGCCAACCGTCGCCATGGCCATGCCGCAAGATGGCGGCCCGATGGGTGGCCCGATGGATGGCGCTCGCCACGGCGGTCAGATGCACGGCATGCACGGCAAAGGCCCGTACAGCCAACTCGACCTGTCCCGCGAACAGCGCGATCAGATCCGCAAGATCATGGGCGAGCAGATGCACGAGCGTAAGCAAGTGGTCGACAAGTACCTGGAAAAACTCTCGCCGGCTGACCAGAAAGCCATGAAGGACGAGATGGCGGCCAACCACAAGAAAGCCGAATCCGATGTCCGCGCTGTGCTGAAACCGGATCAACAGAAGAAATTCGACGAGATCCAGAAGAAACAGGCCGAACGCCGCGCCGAATGGGCCGAGTTCAAGGCGTGGAAAGCGCAACAGCCGCAAAAAGCGCAATAATGCAGTAACCCCGAACCCGACGGCCAACGCCGTCGGGTTTGCCTTTGTGGCGAGGGGATTTATCCCCGTTCGGCTGCGGAGCAGTCGCCAAATCATTGCATGCGATATTTCTGATGTTTCTCAATCGCAGGTTTTGGGGTCGCTGCGCGACCCAACGGGGATAAATCCCCTCGCCACAGGAGCCCCATTCCAACATGGGCTTTTATGTTTGATTGAGGATTTTCCGTGCGTTCACTGTTCTGGCGTATTCTCGCGAGCTTCTGGCTGGCCATTGCTCTCGTGGCAGGGCTTTCGATTCTGCTGGGGCACATGCTCAATCAGGACGCGTGGATCCTCAGCCGCCATCCAGGTCTCAACAGCCTCGCCGCCGAATGGACGCAAACCTACGAAGCCCAGGGCGAAGACGCCGCGCAGGACATCCTCCAGCAGCGCAAACGCCAGTACCACATCGACGTTCAGGTGCTGAACGAGAGCGGTGATCCGGTGGTGCGCGGCACCTTTCCGCGTCGCGCGGCAGCCTTCGAAGCACGGCAGAACAACGATGACCGGCGCCTGCCCTGGCGGCGTCTGACCGACGAGTTCACCAGCGAAAAAACCGGCGACACCTACCTGTTCATCTACCGCATCCCGCACCCGGAACTCGACGCCTGGCACCGCGAAAGCCTGCTCTGGCCGTTGAGCGCACTGGGTATCGCGCTGGTGGTGCTGACCCTGTTCAGTCTGTTGGTGACGCTGTCCATCACCCGCCCGCTCAGCCGTTTGCGCGGCGCGGTGCACGACCTGGGGCAAACCACTTACCAGCAGAACAGCCTGGCGAAACTGGCCAACCGGCGTGACGAATTTGGCGTGCTGGCGACCGACTTCAACCGCATGGGCGCTCGCCTGCAGAGCCTGATCGGCAGTCAGCGTCAGTTGCTGCGCGACGTATCCCACGAACTGCGCTCGCCGCTGGCGCGACTGCGCATCGCGCTGGCGCTGGCCGAACGGGCCAACCCCGAAGAGCGCGAAAAACTCTGGCCACGCCTGACCCGCGAGTGTGATCGGCTGGAAGCGTTGATCAGTGAAATCCTCGTGCTGGCGCGCGTCGACGCCGATAACGCCAGCGCTGAAGAGGTTGATCTGAACGCGCTGCTCGGCACCTTGCAGAAGGACGCGAAACTCGGTTCACCTGAGCAGAACGTGCACCTGGACGCCGAACAGCACCTACGCCTCAAGGGTTGGCCGACCATGATTGAGCGCGCCATCGACAACCTGCTGCGCAACGCTCAACGCTTCAACCCTGAAGGTCAGGCCATTGAAATGCAGGCTTCGCGTCAGGGCGAAAAAATTGTCGTGAGTGTGCGCGACCATGGGCCAGGGGTGCAGGCCGAACATTTGCGTCAGTTGGGTGAGCCGTTCTATCGGGCGCCGGGGCAGACAGCGGCTGGGCATGGTCTGGGCCTGGCGATTGCGCGGCGAGCGGCGGAGCGGCATGGCGGCAGTCTGACGCTGGCCAATCATCCGCAGGGCGGGTTTATTGCCAGCCTCGAATTGCCGCTGGTGCCGGGCGCCATCGTCCAGCCGTAAAACAAATGTGGGGGGGTCTTGCTCTCGAAGGCAGTGTGTCAGGCAACACAATGATGTCTGATACGCCGCTTTCGGGAGCAAGCCCCCTCCCACAGGGACATCAAAATGTCAGGCTTTGCCGGGCCAGGCGCTGACGAACTCGGCCAGATCAACTTTCTCTGCCACACGCGGCTCCTTCTGCGGCGTGCCGAGGTACAGAAACGCGATCACTTCCTCACCTTCCGCCAGGCCCAGGCCTTTGGCCACGTGGCTGGAATACGCCAGATCACCCGTGCGCCACACGGCACCAATTCCCTGCGCATACGCCGCGAGCAAAATCCCGTGGGCCGCACACCCGGCTGCGAGCAACTGCTCGGCTTTGGGGTATTTAACGTGTTCCTGCAATTTAGCGATGACCACCACCACCAGCGGCGCCCGCAGCGGGCCGTTGCGCGCCTTGTCGATCATCGCTTCAGTGACTTCGCCTTCCTGCATCTGTGCAGCCTCGGCCAGCAACTCGCCCATTTGCTCGCGCGCGGCACCTTCCACGGTCAAAAAGCGGTACGGCTGCAAGTGGCCGTGATCCGGCGCGCGCAACGCTGCGCCAAACAGGGCTTCGCGCTGCTCGGCAGTGGGGGCCGGTTCGACCAGACGTGGAACGGAAACACGGTTGAGCAAAGCGTCGAGAGCCTGCATCGGCCACCTCCTGAGAAAAATGTGCGGCTATTCTAGCGGTATCTCCGCCGGGATGGCGGTTTACATGCCCTGCCCCACGGGTAGAATGGCGCCCTTCCCACATCAGCCCGAGCGGACTTCATGGCGTTGCCGACCTTACGGATCATTGGTTTCATCATCGGCATCTTCCTGATCACCCTGGCCGTCGCCATGGTCGTGCCCATGGCCACCCTGGTGATTTTCGAACGCACCAGCGACCTGCCGTCGTTCCTCTGGGCGAGCATGATCACCTTCGTCGCCGGCCTCGCGCTGGTGATTCCCGGGCGCCCCGAACACATCCACCTGCGCCCGCGCGACATGTATTTGCTGACGGTAAGCAGTTGGCTGGTGGTGTGCATCTTTGCCGCGCTGCCTTTTCTGCTGACCCAGCACATCAGCTACACCGATTCGTTTTTTGAAAGCATGTCCGGCATCACGGCCACCGGTTCGACCGTGCTCAACGGCCTCGACACCATGTCCCCCGGTATCCTGATGTGGCGCTCGCTGCTGCACTGGATCGGCGGCATCGGCTTTATCGGCATGGCGGTGGCGATTCTGCCCCTGCTGCGCATCGGCGGCATGCGCCTGTTCCAGACCGAATCCTCAGACCGTTCGGAAAAGGTCATGCCGCGCTCGCACATGGTGGCGCGGCTGATCGTGGCGGCTTACGTCGGCATCACGATTGTCGGCAGTCTGGCCTTCTGGTGGGCGGGCATGAGCCCGTTCGATGCAATCAACCACGCGATGTCGGCGATTTCCACCGGCGGTTTCTCGACCTCCGACCAGTCGCTGGCCAAGTGGACGCAACCGGCGGTGCACTGGGTCGCCGTGGTCATCATGATTCTCGGCAGCCTGCCGTTCACCCTGTACGTGGCGACCATGCGCGGCAACCGCAAGGCGTTGATCAAGGATCAGCAGGTGCAGGGTTTGCTCGGCATGTTGCTGGTGACCTGGCTGGTGCTCGGCACCTGGTACTGGTGGACGACCAATCTGCATTGGCTGGACGCGTTGCGGCATGTGGCACTGAACGTGACGTCGGTCGTCACCACCACCGGTTTTGCCCTCGGCGACTACAGCCTGTGGGGCAACTTCTCGTTGATGCTGTTTTTCTATCTGGGTTTTGTCGGCGGCTGTTCGGGCTCGACGGCAGGCGGGATCAAGATCTTCCGTTTCCAGGTCGCCTACATTCTGCTCAAGGCCAACCTTAATCAGCTGATCCACCCGCGCGCGGTGATCAAGCAGAAATACAACGGTCACCGCCTCGACGAAGAGATCGTCCGCTCGATTCTGACCTTTTCGTTCTTTTTCGCCATCACCATCTGCGTGATCGCCCTGCTGCTGTCGCTGCTCGGCGTCGACTGGATGACGGCCCTGACGGGCGCTGCGAGCACTGTGTCCGGCGTGGGCCCGGGGCTGGGCGAGACCATCGGTCCGGCGGGCAACTTTGCCAGCCTGCCGGATGCCGCCAAGTGGATCCTGTCGTTCGGCATGCTGCTCGGCCGACTCGAAATCATTACGGTGTTTGTGCTGTGTATTCCGGCGTTCTGGCGGCATTGACCGCGTTCGGCGCTTCCAGCAACCGCGCCCGGTAATCGCCGGGCGTGGTGTCGAACCAGCGGCGGAAGGCGCGAAAGAAGTTGCTCGGATCGGCGAAGCCCAAAAGATAGGCAATTTCCAGCAATGTCATGCTTGGCTGCGCCAGGTATTGCTCGGCCAGTTCGCGGCGAGTGTCGTCGAGCAACTGCTGAAAACTGGTGCCCTCCTCCTGCAACCGACGCTGCAAGGTGCGCTGAGACAAATGCAGGGTCTGCGCCACGGTGTCGCGTTTCGGCTCGCCCTGCGGCAGCAAACGGCACAACACCTGCCGCGCCTTGTGCGTGACGCGGCTTTCGGAGAACCGCGCCAGATACTCCCCGGCAAACCGGTCATGCAACAACGCCATCGCTTCGTTGGCGGTGGGCAGCGGCGCTTCCATGTCGGCGCGTTCGAAAATCAGCGCGTCGTACGGCGCGTTGAACATCAACGGCGCGTGGAAGGCCTGTTTGTAGGGTTGCAGATCGTCCGGCTCATCGCCTTGCAGCAGCACTTTGACCGGGTGCAGCGTGCGCCCGGTCAGCCAGCCGCACAGACCCAATGCACAAGCCAGTGATGCCTCGGCACTTTGCCGGGTCGGCGGCAGGTGATCGCCGTGCACCGTGAGAATCAGCGCGTAGCCTTCTTCCAGCAGACGAAAACTCAGGTCGGCACTTTCGGCGATGATCCGCTGATAACGCACCAGTCGCTGGAAGCCTTCAGCCAGGGTATTACTGGACATCAGCGCGTACCCGGCGACATGAAACGACGCCGGTCGCACCACTTTGCCCATGTTCAGGCCGATCGCCGGATTACCCGACAGCTCGACCGCCCGTTGCCACAGTCGGGTCATGGAATCTTGCGGGAAGCGCGCATCCGGATCATTCAGGGCGGCGTAATCGAGCCCCAATTGCTTGAACAGTACCCGGCAATCCAGGCCGTCCATCTCCAATGCTTTGACAATCCCCATCGCCCAGCTTGCAGAAGTCGTTCGTTCGCTCATGGCGTTTTTCTTTTACATGATGGGCCGCATCTTACGACCTGATTTGCGAAGGATACTAAAGTGGCGCCGATTGTCACTGGCCCACGCCAATGATCACTCTAGACTCAAATAAGCTACCCGCAGAACAACTCGTCGCCAGAACAATAACCACAGAGAACGCGGTCGTGGAAAACATCAAGCATTTCAACAGCTTCGCTGAGTTCTATCCGTATTACCTCAGCGAACACAGCAACAGCACCTGCCGTCGTCTGCATTTTGTCGGCACATCGCTGGTTATTTTCATTCTGGCCCTGACGGTCGCCAAAGGCGCCTGGCTGCTGTTGCTGGCCCTGCCCCTGGCCGGTTACAGCTTTGCCTGGGCCGGACATTTCTTTTTCGAAAAGAACCGACCGGCAACGTTTCAGCACCCGCTGTACAGTCTGCTTGGCGATTTCGTCATGTACCGCGACATGATCCTGGGACGCGTGGCGTTCTGAACAGACCAGTACCAGAGGGTTGCCGATGAACGCCAATGCCCGCTTCACCCATATGCAGGATGGCACGCAGGAAGACTGGGCGATCATCGCCGCGGACTTCAGCGCCTACGCCAGACAGTTGTCATCACGGATCATGACCCACCTGAAGCTGCTGGAAGGCGATTTCGGCGGTTTTCCAGTGGATCGCCTGACGCATTCACTGCAAACCGCAACCCGTGCCTGGCGCGACGGGCGTGACGAGGAATACGTGGTCTGCGCGCTGCTGCACGATATCGGCGATACCCTGGGCTCCTACAACCACCCGGACATTGCCGCGGCGATTCTCAAGCCGTTCGTCAGCGCCGAGAACCTGTGGATGGTCGAGAAACACGGGGTGTTTCAGGGCTACTACTTCTTTCATCACCTGGGCATGGATCGGCACCTGCGCGAACAGTTCAAGGAACATCCGCAGTTCCAGGCCACCGCCGAGTTTTGCGCAAAATACGATGCGGCGGCGTTTGATCCAGCGTACGACACGCTGCCGCTGAGTTTCTTTGAGCCGATGATGGCGCGCTTGTTTGCCCAGCCGAAGAACTCGATCTACAAGGCGGCGATGGAATAACACAACACGGTTTGAGAACTCCACCCCTTAACCTGTGGCGATCCTGGTGGGAGGGGGCTTGCTCCCGAAAACGGTGTATCAGGCGACACAATGTGTGTCTGAGCCGCCGCCTTCGGGAGCAAGCCCCCTCCCACAGTGGTTCAATACCTCACGGCCATGACTCAGGCGATCTCCGGGACTTTGGCAGCCTTGAGTTCCGCCTCCCGCGCCTGCGCATCCGCCAGGCGATACAGCTCGATCGTACCGTCCCAGTGCTCAATCAACGCCGTGCATGATTCGACCCAATCGCCGCAATTGAGGTAGTCCACTTCGCCAACCTTGCGGATTTCGGCGTGGTGAATGTGGCCGCAGACCACGCCGTGCAATTCGCGCTTCACGCATTCGTGAGCAATGGCTTCTTCAAAGTCGCTGATGAAACTCACCGCGGTCTTCACCTTGTGCTTCAAGTACGCCGACAGTGACCAGTAGCCGTAGCCGTAACGCGCGCGCCAGTGGTTGAGCCAACGATTGAGCGTGAGAGTGAACTCGTAGGCCGAGTCGCCGAGAAACGCCAGCCAGCGGTGATAACGGGTGATCACATCAAACTGATCGCCGTGAATCACCAGCAGGTGCCGACCATCGGCCGTGACATGCACCGCCTCGTCGACCAACTGGATGTTGCCCAGAATCAGTTTCGAATAACGGCGCAGGAATTCGTCGTGGTTGCCGGTGACGTAGATCACCTCGGTGCCGCGCTTGCTCATGGTCAGCAAGCGGCGGATCACGTTGGTGTGCGCCTGCGGCCAGTACATGCCACCGCGCAACTTCCAGCCATCAATGATGTCACCGACCAGGTAGATCTTGTCGGCGTGGTAGCCCTTCAGAAACGTCGACAAATGTTCAGCCTGGCAATCCCGGGTGCCCAGATGCACGTCGGAAATCCACAAGGTGCGCACCCGTTGTTTGCGGCTGGGTTTGGCGAGCTCGGCGCTGGTCATGGGCAACCCTCTGCGATGTTTTCAGCAGCTTGCACCCGCCCGGTTAATCGACCATGACAGGCGCGAGTCAGTCGTGTGACAGCGCAGCCTCATGGCGTCGGTGTAGACTGGCGGCCTGCCCGGAGACTTGCCATGCGACCGATTCTCACCCTGCGTCAGTACACCCACGATCTGATCGTCCACAGCCACGACCACGCGCAGTTGGTGTTCGGCCTGTCCGGCGCGCTGGATTTCGAGGTCGAGGGATGTGGCAGTCAGGTGCGGCAGCAGAGCTTCGTGGTCATCCCCTCCGGCGCCCACCACGCCTGCGGCAGCCCGCAAGGCAGTCGTTGTCTGGTGCTGGATATCCCTGACGAACAATGGCTGGTTGACTCACTCGGCGAACATGCCGATGCCAGTCGCCGCCTGCTCGACCGCCCCGCCCGCTTGTTGCTGGACGCAGGGCAAGGGCAATTGGTCAGTTGGCTGGCAAACAGCCCGGTCAGCGATCCATTGATTGCCCGGCAAGGCGCGGTGTTGTTGCTGGCCAGTCTGAATCACGCCCGACCGAGCGAACTCGCCAGCCGCCGCCTGCCCTACGCGGCGCTGGACGCGCACATCGAGCAATACGCCGCGTACCCGCTGCAAGTCGCCGATCTGGCACGCATTGCCGGGCTGTCCAGCGCTCGCCTGCACGCCCGCTTCATGGCCGAATGCGGGCAGACGCCGATGGATTACATTCGCAGCCGCCGACTGCACAAGGCTGTCACCCTGTTGCGTGAAACCGTGCTGCCGATCGGCGAGGTCGCCAGTCGTGTCGGCTACAGCTCGCAAAGTGCGTTCTCGGCGGCAGTGCTGCGCGAGTTCGGTTCTGCGCCCGGCCAATTACGCCGCGAGGCCCGCGACAAAGGACGATAGTCTGCCGACAGACAGCCACCCCGCAGCCTCTCTAAACTTTCGCGGTGATGCTCTGACTTTCAAGGATTGCAATGACTCCGCGTACCGCCCTCGGCGCCCTGCACATTGGCGCATTGATGTTCGGCCTGACCGGCGTGTTCGGCAAACTCGCTGCCGCCTCGCCCGCCGTGATTGTCTTCGGACGTGCCGCTTTCGCGGTGCTCGCACTGGCTTTTTTTGCCCGCTTCGCCAGTCAGCACGGCTGGCAGAAACTGCAAGCGCTGGACTGGCGTCGACTGGCCCTCAGCGGTGTGTTGCTGGCCGGCCACTGGGTGAGCTTTTTCATTTCGGTGAAAGTCGCGGGCGTCGCCATCGCCACGCTGGGTTTTGCCAGTTTCCCGGCGTTCACGGTGATTCTCGAAGGGCTGATCTTCCGCGAACGCATCCGCGCCAATGAAATCATTCTGGTGATTCTGGTCAGCGTCGGTCTGGTATTGGTGACGCCGGCGTTCGATCTCGGCAGCGGCGCGACCATCGGCCTGCTCTGGTCGGTGTTGTCCGGGCTGTTGTTTTCGCTGTTGTCGCTGACCAACCGCGCCAGCTCCGGGCGCATCCCGGCGGTGCAGGCGGCGCTGTGCCAGAACGTCGTCGTCGCCCTGTGCCTGCTGCCGCTGGCGGCACCGCAATTGACTGAAGTGCGCGCACTCGACTGGTTATGGATCGCCCTGCTCGGGGTGTTCTGCACCGGCGTCGCTCACAGCCTGTTTGTGGCCAGCCTCGCCGTAATCAAGGCACGCACGGCGGCCGTGGTGTTCGCGATGGAGCCAGTCTACGGCATCACCGTCGCGTGGCTGCTGTTCGATGAGAACCCGACACTGCGCATGCTGATTGGCGGCGCGCTGATCATCGTCGCCATCGTCGTCTCGGCGCGCATGTCAGGCAGCGCCGACAGAAAAACCGTCGCTGCCGAGGCCGCGTCTCACTGAGTGCGGTCGTTGTGGCCAAGGTCGCGGTCAGGATCGATCTGATCGCGAACGCGCTGCTTCAACACTTTCGCCTCGGGGAAACCGCCGTCAGCCTTGCGTTCCCAGATCTGTACGCCCGCGCAGGTAATCTGAAACACCCCGCCCGTGCCTGGCACCAACGAGACTTTGCCCAGGTCATCGGCAAAGGTGCTGAGCAGCTCCTGCGCCAGCCACGCAGCGCGCAGCAGCCACTGGCATTGGGTGCAATAAGTAATGACGACTTCGGCTTTGGCGACGGACATGTTCACTGAAACTCCTGAGACAGAGGGCGCCGCTATAATAGCCGGCTTTATCGCTTGCCCCGAGACTCACAATGCGCCGTCTGCTGTTCTGCCTGCTGCTTGGTTTCCTTCCACTGTTCGTTTGCGCCGCTGAAGCGCCACGGCCGAAAGTCGGCCTGGTGTTGTCCGGCGGTGCCGCGCGTGGTCTGGCGCACATTGGCGTGCTCAAGGCACTCGAAGAGCAAGGCATCAAGATCGATGCGATCGCCGGCACCAGCATGGGCGCGGTGGTGGGCGGGCTGTACGCTTCGGGCTACAAGATCGATGAACTGGAAAAACTCGCCCTGAGCATCGACTGGCAGCAGGCGCTGTCCGATGCGCCACCGCGTGAAGACGTGCCGTTCCGTCGCAAGCAGGATGACCGCGATTTTCTGGTGAAACAGAAACTCAGCTTTCGTGACGACGGCAGCCTCGGCCTGCCACTGGGCGTGATTCAGGGCCAGAATCTGTCGCTGTTGCTGGAGAGCCTGTTGGCCCACACCAGCGATACCCGGGATTTCGACAAACTCCCCATCCCCTTCCGCGCCGTCGCCACCGACATCGCCAACGGCGAGAAAGTGGTGTTCCGCAAAGGCCATCTGCCCCAGGTGATCCGCGCGAGCATGTCGATTCCGGCGGTGTTCGCCCCGGTCGAACTCGATGGGCGGCTGCTGGTGGACGGCGGCATGACCGACAACATTCCGCTGGATGTAGCGCGGGAAATGGGCGTAGACGTGGCCATCGTCGTCGATATCGGCACGCCACTGCGCAACCGCAAGCAACTGACCACTGTGGTGGACGTGCTCAACCAGTCGATCACCCTGATGACCCGGCGCAACTCCGAGGAACAATTGGCGGCCCTGAAGCCTTCCGACGTGTTGATCCAGCCGTCCCTGGCGGCGTTCGGCGTCACCGATTTCGGCAAGGCGCAGGAAATGATCGACGCCGGTTACCGCGCGACCCGAATCCTCGACGCGCGCCTCGCCACGCTCAAACCCGACGACACCCAGGACGCCGAACTCAACGCCGCGCGTTCGCCGGGCCAGCGCACGCCGATCATCACTGCGATCAAGGTCGAGAACGACTCGAAAGTCGACGACGACGTGATCCGCTACTACATTCGCCAGCACATCGGTGAACCGCTCGACCTGGCGCGCCTGCACTCGGACATGGGCACGTTGTACGGCCTCGACTACTTCGAGCAGGTGCAATACCGCGTGGTGCACAAGGGCCAGGATCACACCCTGGTCATCAGCGCGCGCGGCAAGCGCAGTGGCACGGATTACTTGCGTGTCGGCCTCAATCTGTCGGATGACATGCGCGGCGACAGTGCTTTCAACCTCGGCGCCAGTTACCGCATCAACGGCATCAACCGCCTTGGCGCGGAATGGCTGACCCGTGCGCAACTCGGCGACAAGCAGGAGCTGTACAGCGAGTTCTACCAGCCGCTGGACGTCGGCTCACGTTATTTCATCGCACCTTCGGTGGTGTTCGAAGCGCAGAACGTCGACGCGGTGCTCGACAACGATCCGGTCGCGCAATACCGCGTCGAGCGTTACGGTTTGGCGCTGAATGTCGGTCGGCAGATCGGCAACAACGGCGAAGTGCGTTTCGGGGTTGGCGAGGCGTGGGGCAAGGCGGACGTGCGGATTGGCGATCAGGATCTGCCCAGCGAGAATTTCAACGAGGGCTTCTACTCGCTGAAGTATTCCTACGATTCGCTGGACAACGTTTACTACCCTCACGAGGGCAAGGACATCAGCCTGACGTTTTTGCAATTCGAACCCAGCCTGGGCTCGGACACGCGCTACCGGCAGTGGGAATTCAAACTCGACAAGGCCATGAGCCACGGGCCGGACACGCTGATTCTCGGGGGCCGTTATGGCCGTACGCTGGACGACACCAACGTCGTGACATCGAGTTTCCTGCTCGGCGGCGCCCGACAGTTGTCGGGGTTCCGTGAGGATGCGATTTCCGGGCAGAACGTCAGCCTGTTGCGGGCGGTGTATTACCGCCGGCTGACCCCGCGCTCGTACCTGCCGTTGGATTTCCCGCTGTATGCGGGAGCCTCGCTGGAGCGGGGCCGGGCCTGGAACAATGACAATGAATTCGACAGTGGCTACATCAATGCCGCGAGCGTGTTTATCGGTTTTGATACGCCGCTGGGGCCGTTGAATTTCAGTTACGGGTTGAATGATGCGAATGAGCAGGCGGTTTATCTGAATCTGGGCCAGACCTTCTGAGGTTGCCTGAGGATTGTGCTGCCTGACTCGTCGCTTTCGCGAGCAAGCCCGCTCCCACAGTTGGAATGCGTTCCTCCAGTGGAAGCGGGCTTGCTCGCGAAGGCGCCAGGACAATCACCCCAGCGGCGTCTGACACTCAGATCATCGAATCCCCGCCAGCAATGTTCTGGCGGTTTGCTTCAATGGCTCGTCGCCCTCCTTGAGCAGTTCATTGAGCAAGGCTATCGCGCTGTCGATGTCGCCGTCATCGATGCAGGTTTGCGCCTGTTCAAGTTTTCCGGATCCCTGCGCCTCTAAAAGCTCGGCCGCGTGCAAATCCAGCGGCTCCAGTGCCAGCGAAGGTGGCGGTTCGGCAAACTCATCGAGAAAGTCGTTGTCCAGCGGCTGCGCATCCGGTTCGGGGATCCACTCAAGCTCGGTGTCTTCGCTGGTCGCCGTTTGCGGCAACTCAAAGTCCTGTGGCAGCACTTGCAGGCTGGAGCCGAAAGCCGAAGCTTCTGTCGGTGGCTCTGCCGCAGCAGAACGGTTGTCCTCCAGATCCCAACTGGAATCCATCGACAGCTCATCCAGATTCAACTCGTAATCATCTTCGGATACCGGCGCTGCTGCGGCGACCACGACCGGCGCGATGCCGGCAACTGGCGCGGCCTGCACTTTTGGCGCCTGCCCTTGCAGTTTCGGATGGCGCGCGCGGATATCCTGCAACTCCTGGGCTTGCACGCCCAGCTCACGCAAATGACTTTCCTGCTGCTCGTACGCGGCGTTGTCGCCCTGCCGGCCGAGCACTTCCAGCAATTGCACGCCGAGATCGATACGCTCCGGCTCTTTGTGCAACGCATCGCGTAACAGCCCGACCGCTTCGCCGAGTCGGCCATAAGCCAGATAGATCCCCACCGCTTCCAGCACATCCCCCGCAGCCGGTTCTTCACGATGCTCGGGCGCCGCGTGTGCTCTGACCGGCTCAGTGGTTTCGGCCTCATCCACCTCGGATTCATTGCGCTGGGGCAGAAGCGGCAACGGCGCAACACCCTGCGCCTGCTGCTGACGTCGGCGATGAATGAACAAGCCGCCCAATGCCGCGAGCAACAGCAGCAGACCACCGAGCACAGGCCAGTTCAATCCGTCATCCTGGGCTTCAACTGGAGCAACGACCGGTGCCTGCGCGGCTGCAGGTTTCACTTCGGGTTCTGGCGGCGCTTTCTGCACTTCGACCAGACGCGTCTGCAGATCGCTGATCTGCTTTTTGCCGTCGGCAATCTGCACCTCTTGCGCCTGTAATTTTGCGTTCGATTCGTCGAGGGATTTTTGCAGTTGCTGGTTCTGCAAGACGCTGGCGGCCAATTGCTCGGCCAGCGCATCGCTGGCGGGCGGCGAAGGTGGCGCAGCCGAGCTTTCGCGCTTGCCCTGAGCAGCCTGCGGCGGCGCGGTCGCCGGCTCGACCGTCGGGAATGCCGAGGATTGTGCACGCGGGTCCGGCTCGTCGGTGGCCGGCACAATACCGGGTGAGCCCGGCGGATCAATCAGCACGGTGTATTCGCGCAGCAATCGGCCATTGGGCTGATTGAGCTGCACAAGAAAATTCAGAAAGGGTTCGTTGACCGGTTTGCTCGACGTCACCCGGATCATCTGGCGATTGCCGTGCAGGATCGGCGTGAACTTCAGATCGTTGAGGAAGAACACTCGCTCCACCCCGGCACGACCGAATTCGTCCGCCGTGGCCAGGCTGATCGACAGATCATTAGCGGTGAGGCCACCGACATCCACCAGAGCGATATCGGCCTTGAGCGGCTGATTGAGGGCCGAATGGACGGTGATGTCCCCCAGCCCCAACGCCATTGACCAGCTCGAATAGCTGAACAGGCCAGTGACCAGCAGCCATTTGGCGCAACCGCGCAGTACCACGTGCCGACTTTCGAGCATGAGCATCCCTTAAATAAGCAAAACCGACTTCTATGCGTTCGCACATCCGGTACGAACACGATATTGCCCAGTAGTTCTTATAGTCTGCTCAGCGCGATCCCTCAAAGAACCGGCGCGTGGTTATGCCTCAAGATTTTTCCAGATTGGCCAGAATATGGCCGTGAACGCGCATGCAGACCTTCATATCCGCCTCATCGATACCGACGAACAGTTCGCTGCGCAGTTGCGTGGCAATGGTTTCAATTTGTTCGATCAGCGGCAGGGCCGGCGCGCAGAGGACAATTTTTTTCGCCCGGCGGTCTTCCATCACGGACTGGCGTTGCACCAGCCCCTGACCTTCCAGGCTATCGAGCAAACGCGCGAGCGTCGGCCCTTCGACGCCAACGCTTTGCGCCAGCTCGCGTTGGGTGGGCGCTTCTTCGAAACGCGCCAGATGCAGCAGCACCAGCCAGCGCGCCTGGGACAGTCCCAGGCCGGCCAGTCGGCGATCCAGTTCGGCACGCCAGCCGCGAGACATCTGGGCCAGTTGCATGCCAAAGCGGTGTTGATCGGTTAACGGCATAAAACACTCATGAGTAGACTGACAAATAGAGAAAAACTAATTATTAGTCAGCTAAGCATGGCCTGCAGTTATAGGCAAGAGTGGCTCTGTACTGAATCGTTACAAGTGTATGAGGCTTGGCGCAATCGGCGTCTCACATTTCAAATTCCGATTGCAGCGCAGCCCTTACGCAATACAGCACGCCTTCGGGTACCCGACCGGCAAACAGCTCGGCCACTTCGGCGACCGACGGCAACTCGCCTTCGCCGTCGAGGAACGCGTCCTGCACTTCGCCCATCAGCTCTTCAGGCAAGTCCAGCGCCTGCTCCAGCGACAACTGCTGTTTGCCGATGGCCTCGGCCAGCATCGCATAGACGTTCTTTTCCGAGCACTGCAACTGCCCGGCGATCTGCATCGGCGTCATGCCGGCGCGGGCCAGAGTGATCAGTTCGTGGCGTACGTCGGCCACCACTTTCGGCGCCTCGGCTTCGCCACCGAGCACTTCGAGGAAGGCTTCGCCGTAACGCTCCAGCTTGCGTGCGCCGACGCCGCTGACCCGGGCCATGTCCGCCAGCGAGGTCGGCTGGCTGCGGAGCATTTCCAGCAGGGTCGAGTCGGGGAAGATGACGTACGGCGGCACGCCGTGTTCTTCCGCCAGTTTGCGTCGCAGGGCACGCAACGCCTCCCACTGTTCCCGCTCTTCGCCGCGCACCAGTTGGCTGGCCGGGCTCTTGCTGCCGCTCTTGGCGGTGACTTGCGGTTTCAGGTCGCGGCGCAACTCCAGAGTCACTTCACCCTTGAGCAGCGGTCGGCATGTGTCGCTCAAACGCAAACCGCCGTAGCCCTCGTGATCGACATCGGCCAGACCGCGTGCCACCAACTGGCGGAACAGCGAGCGCCACTCGCTCTCGCTCAGCGCCTTGCCGACGCCGTACACCGACAAGTGCTGATGGCCGAAGCTGCGAACCTTTTCGTTGTCCTTGCCCAGCAACACGTCCACCAGATGGCCGACGCCGTAACGCTGGCCAGTACGATAGATCGCCGACAGCGCCTGACGTGCCGGCTCGGTGGCGTCCCAGGTCTGCACGCCGTCGGTGCAGTTGTCGCAATGACCGCACGGCTCGGGCATGTCTTCGTCGAAGTACGCCAGCAGCGTCTGACGACGGCAGCGGGTTTCTTCGCACAGCGAAAGCATCGCGTCGAGCTTGTGCTGCTCCAGACGCTTGTGCCGCTCATCGCCTTCGGAGTTCTGCAGCATCTGCTTGAGCATCACCACGTCTTGCAGACCGTAGGCCATCCAGGCATCCGCCGGCAGACCGTCACGGCCACCGCGACCGGTTTCCTGGTAATACGCCTCAAGGGACTTCGGCAGATCAAGGTGCGCGACGAACCGCACGTTGGGTTTGTCGATGCCCATGCCGAACGCCACGGTCGCCACCATGATCAGGCCTTCCTCGTTGAGGAAGCGCTTCTGGTGATAAGCGCGCAGATCGTTGGGCAAGCCGGCGTGATACGGCAGCGCCGGGAAGCCCTGCTCGCTCAAGAATGCCGCCACTTCCTCGACTTTTTTGCGTGACAGGCAATAGACGATGCCGGCATCGCTGCGGCGCTCGGCGAGGAACGCCAGCAACTGCTTGCGCGGCTGCTCCTTGGGCACGATGCGGTAGAAGATGTTCGGCCGGTCGAAGCTCGACAGGAAACGCTCGGCGTTCTGCAAATGCAGGCGGGTGACGATTTCTTCGCGGGTGCGTTTGTCGGCTGTGGCGGTCAGGGCGATGCGCGGCACGTCGGGGAACATTTCCGCCAACTGCCCCAGTTGCAGGTATTCCGGGCGGAAGTCATGGCCCCATTGCGACACGCAGTGCGCCTCGTCGATGGCGAACAACGCAATGTTCAAACCTTGCAGGAACGACAGCATGCGCGGTTGCACCAGACGCTCGGGCGCCAGATAGAGCATCTTCACTTCGCCGCGTTTGATGCGGTTGGCGAGGTCGCGCTGCTGTTCGGCGCTCAATGTGGAGTTCAACGCAGCAGCCGCCACGCCCAGCTCTTCAAGGGTGGCGACCTGATCATCCATCAACGCGATCAGCGGCGACACCACCACAGCCAGACCCTCGCGCAACAGCGCCGGCACCTGGAAGCACAGGGATTTGCCGCCACCGGTAGGCATCAGCACCAGCGCATCACCGCCGCTGGCCACGCGCTCAATGATTGCACCCTGACGGCCACGGAAACTGTCGTAGCCGAAGATGTCCTTGAGGACGCGTTGAGCCTGTTCGAGCATAAAAACTCCAAAAATCTACCGAAACATCCCTGCACAGGCTGGTTCAAGACAGCCACGGCTGTTTAAACAAAACGTAAGGGCGCGTTGCATGGCGGCCGATTACGGGCAGGGAGCGCAAAACGCGGCAGTATACCCGAGCGCTCCACTGCACAGGGTGCCGCTGATAAGACACTGCCAATTAGGCCAAATCTGCCGTGCGGCTGGCTTGAGGGCTCAAGAAGGCCTAGAATTCCCGCATTGTTTATTCCCCCAAGGTAGCCCTTTAATGTCCTTCGCCGAGCAACTAACCCGCCTGCAAGTCTTCCTCGACGCCGACGAGCTGCATGAAGAGGCGCTGGACTACGTGGCCGCCCACGGTTACCTGACCGCGCTGTCGATCTGCTCGGAAGAAGTGCCGGAGCGTGAGTGGATCGACGCCCTCTTCTCCGAAGAGCCGCACTACACCGATGAGGCACAGCGCGCAGAGATCGAAGCCACCCTGATCGGCCTGAAGGCGCACATCGCCCGTCAACTGGCGTCCGATGAAGAATTCGAACTGCCGTGCGATCTGGATCTGGGCGATGAGCCGGACGATTCCGAACTGCGCGGCTGGTGCATCGGTTTCATGGAAGGCGTGTTCCTGCGCGAAGCGGCCTGGTTCGAAACCGCCGAAGAAGAAGTCAGCGAAATGCTCTTGCCGATCATGGTCGGTTCGGGTCTGTTCGACGAACAGCCCGAGTTCGAAGACATCGCCAAGGACGCCAACCTGATGGACGACATGATCGTGCAGATCCCGGAAGCCCTGACCGCGCTGTACCTGCTGTGCCAGGCGCCCGACGAAAAACCGGCGATCCTCAAGCCACGTCACCACTAAGATCCGGCCTATGGACAACCCCATAGGCAACCGCTCCCTGATGCTGCGCTACATCCTGCTGGCCGTCGGCTGGCTCAGCGTGGCATTGGGGGTGATCGGTATTTTCCTGCCCGTCCTGCCCACCACCCCTTTCCTTCTGCTGGCGGCCGCGTGCTTCGCCCGCAGCTCCCCACGTTTCTACCGCTGGCTGGTCGAGCATCCCCGGCTCGGGCCATGGATTCGCGATTATCTTGATGGCAATGGAATACCGCTTAAGGGCAAGGTCTACGCGATCGGGCTGATGTGGGCGAGCATTCTGTTCTCGTGTTACCTGGTGCCGCTGGTGTGGGCACGGGGGTTCATGCTGACGAGTGCGGTGCTGGTGACGGTCTATATCCTTCGCCAGAAGACGTTGCGTAAATCCTGAGCCTCCCCGCCCGATACCGTTCGTCGAAAACCCTCTTTTACCTGTCAGATATGACAGTAGGCAAGCCAACGCGTCAGCGCTCTAATCCTTCGTCAATGGTGCCGACATCCAGACATTCGGGCACCCCTTGAGAAGGTGCGCGTACATGAACAGTCCACTAATAGCGTCCGGTTCCACACCCAATACAGTCGTCGTTTTCCCGCCTGACCGCAGCGGCATCGGTGTACTTGCCGTACCCCCGCCTTATCCGGTCGGATACAAGTTTCAGCCGGACGGCAGCCTGGGCGTCAACATCAACATGGTGAACGGCGACCGCGATGGCTTGCTGATTTACATACTCGCCTATGTGAACATGGCCATCGGCGACTACATCAAAGTATTCATCGAAACGAAAAACGTGCCGGTGGTGGAGTTTCCAGTTACCGACGCACATTTCGACAGCAACAGGAACCCGAAAGACATTCCCTGTTATATCTCCGCCGTTAACATGAAAGGCAAGTTTGCTCCCCTGCTATCGGAAAAGAAGGATATCTGGGTCGAGGTTCGCCGTATCAGCGACAACTCTACGGAGGACTCACCGCATGCCCTGCTGTTCTATAAACATCCAGCCCCGGGCGAGCCTGACACGGATGGCGGCAAGCCATTCAATCAGGGTCTGAAATTGCCCGTCGCCTCGAAGCCGATCATCGATAAGAACGTAATCAAGCACGGGATGTCTGTGACGGTACTGGAGTACTTCAATCAGCAAATCGGCGACACCGTGGTACTTGCTTTCGGCCCGCTGGTGCTTGAAATCGAAGTCACCGTACCGGGCGATGTAGTGTTCAAACTCACGCCCGAAATGCTCGCCACCCTCAAACCCACCAACCTGATAATCGTGCGCTGGGAAGTCTTCGATGTGGTTGAGAACTCCAGTGGCTGGTCGGATGCACTGGAGATTGATTTCATACCCGACATCGAATTGCTGGTTGCCCCAGTTTTCGAACTGGCCGATATCAACGACGTGGTGCACCACGATCGGCTCGGCGGCGGCCCTATGCCGATATTGATTACAGGGAATTTCGTGATTGGTGATGTGGTGGTGCTTTTGCTTAAGGGCGTCACCGAAGGGGGCGATCCCGTTAGCCATAGCTACTCGATTCCAGTATTAGCCGCCACTCGCTTGCTGAGACAACATGTCGAAAACTTCCGCGTGCAAAACCTCATCAGAGGCAGTTGCCGCGCGACCTACGCGCTGACCCGAGCCGACAAGCCCCTAGTCGATAAGACCCAGCAGTCGCAACCCGCTGATGTCACCATTACCGGTGGAACATTCAAACTGGGCCAAGCCACCGTCACGCCACTGGAAAATACCGACACCATCCCCGTGGATACCCTGAAGGTCACGGTGCAGTTCGCCGACTATTGGCCCCTGAAATCAGAAGCGACTGTCCAACTACACTGGCAAACCGTCGACGATGCGGGGGTGCCGGCCCTTGTCATTCTCCAAGATATCGTCACCGACCCGACGCTACCCATCATTTTCAAGGTACCTGCCAAATATGTCGGCCCTTACCCCGGTTCGTCGCTGAAAGTGCGATGCGCGATCATCAATCCGAACAAAGTCGGGGTCATGTCCGAACCGCTGCCGTTGAAGATCGGTGACGAGAAGGTCATCGAGTTGCAACCACCGTTTTTGGTGAAGCCGGTGGTGAGCCCGATTGATCCGCTGGCCCATCCCGATGGCGTAACTGCGCGGTTTGAATTTCCTGATGCGGGGAAGGAGGATCTCGCACGATTGATTGTAGTCAGCCCAAAGGGCTCAGTGACGTTTCCATTGGTAGCGTTCAACAGCAACAACCGGGTCAATACCCTCTTGATCGTGGCGATGTTGGCAAGCTGGCACGGGCAAGTGGTTCATTTGCGCTGGAACCTGAATCGTGGGGGCGAGAAGATCGCGCAGTCGCCATTGCTGAAGTTTGATGTGAAGAAGATTGCGGATGGGGATCCACGATTGCCCGTCCCGGTCATTGATCAAGCTGACTCTGCAAAAGTACTGGACCTCAACGCTTTCAAAGAGCAACCGTCAGTAAAATTCAACTCATGGCCATTTTCTGTAGGCAATTATACTGTCGATATAGATATCGAAGGCACCTATACTTTCTCGGTCATCCGGGGTGGAACACTAACTCCCGATGAAACACTGAATGGCTTCAGTCGTCCCATTTCGCGAGAGCAGCTGTTATTACTTAAAAACAATTCAGTATTCCGGGTCAAGACGACCGTGCACTTCAAAAATGACCCGCAAAGCAAGGTGGCATTCCCGTATTCCACCCCCTATATAATCAAAAATGCGCTCCCGATATTGTCGGAAAACTTTGACAACTACGGAACAAATGTCATTGGGGTTGGCGGATACATCCAGTTGCCAAGCATGACCATCAGATTTCTCGAGAAAGATGGCAACTTGGGAATCACCGCCCTGTCGAGTATTGCACCTGTACACGGTGGCCCGTTCCCTGAAATACCGGGCGCCAGTTCGGGGCAGATCCTCCAGATGCACGTCAATGCGACCGGACGTTCGCAGAACATGCTTATTGAATTCAACTGGGGATACTCTTACGTCCAATGCTATTGCCGATTCGTTCAATTCGGCAATATCATTGTTAATTTCTTAGACAAGGACAAAAAGAAAATAAATCCTGATCAATATCTTAAAAATTACCCCTACGAACAGTTAGTGGCCTTCAAAGCGCCAGGAAATTATATTTGGTACATGCAAATCATTACATATCAAATGGATTTGATTGCATTCGACCACTTCACTATGCAGCGCGTGTAACAAGAAAAGAGCATGTAATTGATTTTCAGCCAGACCCTTCAAGCCCGCACCTCCTTTAATCCGGAAGTGCGGGCTTTGTCGTTCCGCGCCTTCGAAAACCCTTGTTGAATAGTGTTGAAACTTATGTCCGAAAAGCCACACGACCTTGCGCCTTTGCCTACGCATCCGCCAGAATCCGCCGGCTTGTGCGTCTTTAATGCGGGTTCTATTGTTTGGCGGTCGCTGAAAAACAGCGATCGGGTTTAGCGATCCGGATCTCTACAGACGCAACAAAGCCCACTCTCAATTGCAGTATCTTCTCTGCACTTGGCGTAATGGTGGCTGTGCGTGGGAGACCTTCGGGTCTACCCGGGGTTTCTGTGACCCGGATCGCTAACCTGCGTACAGCCGCCACCTTTACTTGTTTAGCGATGAGTCGTGGCGGCTCAGTCCAATCACGGAGATTCGCCATGATCAAACCAACGCCAAACCCGCCCGAAGTCGATTCGACTTCGCCCTACGAAACCCTCGACTCAAAGAAATTCCACGAAGCCGCCGACCGCGCCCTCGATCACTACCTCAATCCCCTCCTCCCGCGAAAACCGCTACTCAAACCCAGCACCCGCTACCTCATCGCCCCCGGCATCGACAGCGAAGAACTGCTGGCTGACGCCTGCGAAACCCTCACGTCGGCCAAGGTCATGGCCAACGATTTCGCCGGGCTGCTCGATGCGCCGCAGCGTCATGTGCTGTTGGGGATTGCGCAACTGATCATGCTGGGTGAACTGGCGGTGAATCGGGTGCTGGATAATCTGGAGTTGACTGAGAAAGCGAGTCCTCAGTAGCGAGGGGGTTCTGCGGCGAGGAGGTTCAGCGAAACGTTGCACCGCCCCACCCGGCTGCGACGCCGTCGTAAAACCTGTGTGCGGAGCCTTCCTGATGTACCGAAGTCTCAGGTTTTGGGGCTGCTCCGCAACCCAACGGGGATAAATCCTCTCGCCACATTTGGATGAGTGAACCATAAAAAACCCGCCGCCCCGATCACTCGGGACGGCGGGTTTTGTTGTTTCAGCGCTCAGGTCAGACGGTATCCACCTTCAACGAATGATCATTGAGCATCCCGCTGATGATCGTCGCCGTATCGTGACCGCTGGCGATCATGCCGCCTGCCCCCGGCGTGACGCCGTAGTGGCTGGCGAGGTTGACGCCGGCCAGGTCGATGGTCTGGTTCGGCGTGGCGCCGGCCATGGCGCTGACATCGATGCTGGTCATCACTGATGCACCGCTGCCGGTAACGGTGAAGTGCAGGTAGTCGTCCAGCGACGCCGTGGTGCCGTTTTCACCTTGCAGCAGTTGCGACAGGTCGAGCTTGTCGGTGCCGGGGGTGAAGTCGGTGATCAGGTCGTGGCCGCTGTTGCCTTTGAGCCACTGGAAGGTGTCGGCGCCCGGCCCGCCCGTCATCGTGTTGTTGCCCATGCCGCCGATCAGCAAGTCATCGCCGCCGCCCCCGTTGAGGGTGTCGTTGCCCAGGCCGCCGTTGATCACGTTGTTATTGTTGTCGCCGGTCAGGGTGTCGTTGAAGTTCGAGCCGACGAGGTTTTCGATGCCGGTCAGGGTGTCCGTCCCCGCGCCGATAGTGTTTTGCGCACCGAGCAGGCCGAGGTTGACCGTCACCCCGGCGGTGGCGTGGGCGTAGCTTGCGGTGTCGATGCCGCTGCCACCGTCAAGCAAGTCGTTGCCCGGGCCGCTGTAGAGCAAGTCATTGCCGGCACCACCGTGCATTTCGTTGTTGCCGGAGCCGGCGGTGAGTACGTCGTTGCCATCGCCACCGTTAAGGATGTTGTCGCCAGTGCCGGCCACCAGAATGTCATCCCCCGAAGTGCCGGTGAGGGTGTGGCCATCCTGATAGGTGATGGTCACGGCGGCGGAATCGCTGCCGCCGTGGTTGTCGTTGGCGGTGTAGGTGCCGTGGTAGTCCGGGGTGATGTCGTGGGCCCCGGCGTAGTTGACCGTCATGGTCAGTTGGTAGTTTTCCGCCGCGTTGGTGTTGCTGCCGCTGGTGTTGGTGATGTTGGTCACATGGATCTGGTACGTGCCGTCGGCGCCGGCGGTGATGGTGCCGCCATCGGCGATGCTGACAAACGCGCCGCCGTTCACCGAGTACTCCAGGGTGATGTGCCCGGCCGCCAGGTTGTGGTCGAGGTTGAGGGTTTCGCCCTGTTTCAGTTTGACCGTGATCAAGTCTTCGTCGTTGGCATTGGTGTTGGTCACCGCGCCGAGGTAGCCGCTGACCACCAGCACCGCCGTCATCGCAGCGGTGTTGGCGGCAAACGAATTACGCACGTCAGCGAGGTTCTGGTTGGCGGTGGTGTTACCGGTGCCGTTGAAGGTGATCGCACCGCTGCCAGTAAAGTCCGCGCCCTTCGCCACCCAACCGGTGTTGAAGGTGGTTGGCGAAGCGTTGAGCGTGTCGCCATTCGGATCGGTGTCGTTGGCCAGCAACAGCTCGCCCGGCACCACGATATTGCTCGACAGCACGTTGGTGATGACGTGGTCGTCCGCCGCCACCGGAGGCGCGTTGGGGATTACCTTAACGGTCAGCGTCGAGCTGGCGAGGTCGCCGTCGTTGTCGCTGAGGGTGAAGCCGATATTTTCGGTGATCACCGTCGTGGTGGTTTTCTGTGAGGTGTAGCTGTAGTCGCCAGTATCGAGGTTGACCACCAGCGTGCCGCTGTTGTTGGTGGCGATGCTCACCGTGTTGTTAGCGGTGTTGAAAGTGCCGTGGTTGGTGCCACCACTGGCGACCAGCGAGCCTTGTCCGCCGTTGGCTTTCGGATCGTAGGTGTACGTGGTGCCGTCCACCACGATGGATTTGATGAAACCGCCATCGGCGCCGAACGTACCGCCCTCGCCCAACAGCGAACCGGTGACCGGTGCGCCCTCCACGGTACCCGAGAGCACGGAGTTGAGTTGGTTGAGATCGGTGACCACCACCGCGTTGGTATTGGTGTGGGTGATGCCGTCGTACGCCAGTGGATCGAGGTTGGCGTTGCTCACGCCGCTGCCCAGACCAATCGCGTAGTTCTTGATGTTGTTGGCATCGAGGAACGCTTTGAGCGTGGCTTCGTCGGCGGTGCCGATGTCACCTTCGTTGGGTTTGCCGTCGGAGAAGAAGTAGCCAACGTTCTGCGCCCCGGTGAGTTTGCCCGAGGTGTTGAACGCGTTGTACATGGTTGCCACGGCCGCGTCGTAGTTGGTGCCGCCGCCCGCAGTGAGGCCGGCCAGAATGGACTTGGCCGTGGCGACATCGACCCACACTGAAGTGCGGTCAGTGGCGTTGCTGCTGAAGGTGACGAGCTGCACTTTCACATCGCCAAGGTCGTCGTACTTGTCGAGCAAGGCGCTGATCGCCTGCTTGGCCAGCGCCAGCCGTGAGAGACCCGGCACACCCGAGGCATCGGCCATACTGCCGGAGATGTCGAGGACGATGAGGATGTTCGAGTCGATCTCCACTGCGGCCACCGAACGATCCGACGCGACCGCTTTCGGTACGTCGTCGACGATGTTGACGACGATGGTGCTGGTGGTGCTGTTGCCCAGCGCATCGGTGGCTTTGTAGGTGAAGCTTTCGCTCAGGGTGTTCGGCCCGTCGTTGGCATTCGGCGTGGTTTTCGGTGCCGAAGTCAGCGTGTAGGTGTAAGTGCCGTCGGCGTTGAGCTGGATCTGCCCGTAAGTGCCGGTGGCGCTGCCGACCAAGGTGTAAGTGATCGCGCCACTGCCGCCGGTGACCGCACCGACCAGTGTGCCGGTGGAGGTTTCGCCGGTGTTGGTCGGATCGCTGCCAGTGACCGTGCCGGGGGCCAGGTCTTGCCCGTCCTTAGTCAGGTCGAGGGCTTTTTCGTAGACCGTCACGTCCTGATCGACCGAAGCCACCAGTTTGCTGTCGGCGACATTGATGGTGATGGTGGTGGTGCTTTCGTCGCCGTCACTGTCGCGAATGGTGTAGGTGAAGGTATCGGTGGCGCCCGGTGGGCTCACCGAGTTCGGGTTGCTGTGGTAAACGGCGTTGCCCAACGCATCGAGGGTCAGGTAACCGAAGTTGCCGTTGATGTTGCTGTTGAGGCCGCCAATCGCCGACGTTGCCGTATTGCTACCGGCGCGGACACCGACCACGGCACCGCCTGCGGCAGCGCCATCGGCACCGGTGACGTCGTTACCGAGCACGCTGATGTTGACCGTACCGCCCTCCGCCACCGAACCGGTGTCGGCTTTGGCAGTCGGCAAATCATCGATGATGTTGACGTTGATCTGCCCGGACGCGGTGCTGCCGTCGCCGTCGGTGGCGACCACGTTGAAGTTCTCGGTGAGGCTGTTGGCGCCGTTGCCGGTCGGATGCGCTTCGTTATCGACCAGGGTGTAGCTGTAGCTGACCACGCCAGTGCTGGCGTTGTAACCGGTGATGGTCAGTGTGCTGCCCAGCGGCGTGGTGACCGATTGCGGGAAGCCTGCAGCCACACCGTTGGTGACGACGGCGATGCCGCCGACGGTCAGGGTTTGCAAACCGTCGAGTGCGGTGACGGTGAAGGTGCCGCTTTGAGTCAGCGCCGCTGGGTTGGGGCTAGTGCCGTCGCTGAGGTTTTTCTCGTAAACCGTCAGCTCACCACCGTTGACGTCGAGGCCGTTGAGAATCACCGGGTCGTCGTTGTTGTGGATGTTCAGCACCAGATTGGCGGTGCTGGTGTCGCCGTCGGAATCGGTGAGGGTGTAGGTAAAGGTTTCCGTACCATTGCCACCGCCGTGCAGGTTTTTGAAGTCGGTGTCGTTGGTGTTCAACGTGTAGGTGTACGTGCCGTTGGCGTTCAACACCAGCGTGCCGTAAGTGCCGGTGAAAGTACCTGCGGTGACCGGGCCGGTTGGTACGCGGTCAGCACCTTGCACGTCGTTGGTCAGGACATTGCCGGTCAGCGTGAGATTGGTTTCCGACGCGGTACCGGTGTTGCTGTCGTTCACCGCTTTTGGCAGGTCGTCGATGATGTTCACATCGAGCGTTGCGTTGGCGGTGGTGCCGTTGTCATCGACCACGGTGACGGCGAATTGCTCAGGCAGGTTGTTTGCGCCGTTCGCGGTTGGATGCGCTTCGTTGTCGACCAGGGTGTAGCTGTAGCTGACGACGCCGGTTGTAGCGTTGAAACCGGTGATGGTCAGCGTGCTGCCCAAAGGTGTGGTGACCGACTGCGGGAAACCTGCGGCCACGCCGTTGGTGACCACAGCGATGCCACCGACGGTCAGTGTGGTCACGCCGTCCAGCGCAGTGATGGTGAACGTGCCGTTCTGAGTCAACGCGGCGGAGTCCGGCGCGCTGCCGTCGCTGAGGTTTTTCTCGTAAACGGTGAGTTCGCCGCCGTTCACATCGAGACCGCTGATGACCACTGGATCGTCGTTGTTGTGGATGTTCAGCACCAGATTGGCAGTGCTGGTGTCGCCGTCAGAATCGGTGATGGTGTATGCGAAGGTTTCGGTCCCGTTACCACCGCCGTGCAGGTTTTTGAAGTCGGCGTCGTTGGTGTTCAGCGTATAGGTGTACGTGCCGTTGGCGTTCAACACCAGCGTGCCGTAAGTCCCGGTGAAAGTGCCGGGTGTCACCGGCCCGGACGCGACACGGTCAGCGCCCTGCACATCATTGGTCAGGACGTTACCGGTCAGGGTCAGATTGGTTTCCGACGCGGTGCCGGTGTTGCTGTCGTTCACCGCTTTTGGCAGGTCGTCGATGATGTTGACATCGAGGGTCGCGTTGGCGGTGGTGCCGTTGTCATCGACCACGGTGACGGCGAATTGCTCAGGCAGGTTGTTCGCGCCGTTCGCGGTTGGGTGCGCTTCGTTGTCGACCAGGGTGTAGCTGTAGCTGACGACGCCGGTTGTAGCGTTGAACCCGGTGATGGTCAGTGTGCTGCCCAGCGGTGTGGTGACCGACTGCGGGAAGCCTGCGGCCACGCCGTTGGTGACGACAGCGATGCCACCGACGGTCAGCGTGGTCACGCCGTCCAGCGCCGTGATGGTGAACGTGCCGTTTTGCGTCAACGCAGCGGAGTCAGGCGCACTGCCGTCGCTGAGGTTTTTCTCGTAAACCGTCAACTCACCGCCGTTCACATCGAGACCGCTGATGACCACCGGATCGTCGTTGTTGTGGATCTGCAAGACGAGATTCGCAGTGCTGGTGTCGCCATCGGAGTCAGTGATGGTGTAGGCGAAGGTCTCGGTGCCATTGCCGCCGCCGTGCAGGTTTTTGAAATCGGCGTCGTTGGTGTTCAACGTGTAGGTGTAAGTGCCGTTGGCGTTCAACACCAAGGTGCCGTAGGTGCCGGTGAAGGTGCCGGCAGTGACGGGGCCAGTCGGTACGCGGTCGGCGCCTTGCACGTCGTTGGTCAGGACGTTGCCGGTGAGGATCAGATTGGTTTCCGATGCGGTACCGACGTTGCTGTCGTTCACCGCTTTTGGCAGGTCGTCGATGATGTTGACATCGAGTGTTGCATTGGCCGTGGTGCCGTTGTCATCGACCACGGTGACGGCGAACTGCTCAGGCAGATTGTTCGCACCGTTGGCGGTTGGATGCGCTTCGTTGTCGACCAGGGTGTAGCTGTAGCTGACGACACCGGTTGTGGCGTTGAACCCGGTGATGGTCAACGTGCTGCCCAGCGGCGTGGTGACTGATTGCGGGAAGCCTGCGGCGACGCCATTGGTAACGACGGCGATGCCACCGACGGTCAGCGTGGTCACGCCATCGAGTGCCGTAATGGTGAACGTGCCATTTTGCGTCAACGCAGCGGAGTCCGGCGCACTGCCGTCGCTCAGGTTTTTTTCGTAGACGGTGAGCTCGCCACCATTCACATCGAGGCCGCTGATGACCACCGGATCGTCGTTGTTGTGGATCTGCAAGACGAGATTCGCAGTGCTGGTGTCGCCATCGGAGTCAGTGATGGTGTAGGCGAAGGTCTCGGTGCCATTGCCGCCGCCGTGCAGGTTTTTGAAATCGGCGTCGTTTGTGTTCAACGTGTAGGTGTAAGTGCCGTTGGCGTTCAACACCAAGGTGCCGTAGGTGCCGGTGAAGGTGCCGGCAGTGACGGGGCCAGTCGGTACGCGGTCGGCGCCTTGCACGTCGTTGGTCAGGACGTTCCCGGTGAGGATCAGATTGGTTTCCGACGCGGTTCCGACGTTGCTGTCATTCACCGCTTTTGGCAGGTCGTCGATGATGTTTACATCGAGTGTTGCATTGGCGGTGGTGCCGTTGTCATCGACCACGGTGACGGCGAATTGCTCAGGCAGGTTGTTTGCGCCGTTCGCGGTTGGATGCGCTTCGTTGTCGACCAAGGTGTAGCTGTAACTGACAACACCGGTTGTAGCGTTAAAACCGGTAATGGTCAGCGTGCTGCCCAAAGGCGTAGTGACCGACTGCGGGAAGCCTGCGGCCACGCCATTGGTGACCACAGCGATGCCACCGACGGTCAGCGTGGTCACGCCGTCCAGCGCGGTAATGGTGAACGTGCCGTTCTGAGTCAACGCAGCGGAATCCGGCGCACTGCCATCGCTGAGGTTTTTCTCGTAAACGGTGAGTTCGCCGCCGTACACATCGAGACCGCTGATAACCACTGGATCGTCGTTGTTGTGGATCTGCAAGACGAGGTTTGCGGTGCTGGTGTCGCCGTCGGAGTCAGTGATGGTGTAGGCGAAGGTTTCAGTGCCGTTGCCACCGCCGTGCAGGTTTTTGAAGTCGGTGTCGGTCGGGTTCAAGGTGTAGGTGTACGTGCCGTTGGCGTTCAGCACCAACGTGCCGTAAGTGCCGGTAAAAGTGCCCGCCGTGATCGGCCCGGCATTCTCCCCAGTCGGCACACGGTCGGCGCCTTGCACATCGTTGGTCAGGACGTTGCCCGTGAGCGTCAGACTGGTTTCCGAAGCGGTGCCGGTGTTGCTGTCATCCACGCCTTTGGGCAGGTCGTCGACGATATTCACGTCCAGGGAAGCATTGGCCGTGGTGCCGTTGTCGTCGATAACCGTCACCGCAAATTGCTCGTTGAGCGTGTTGGCACCGTTGGCCGTCGGGTGCGCGTCGTTGTGATCCAGGGTGTAGCTGTAACTGACAACCCCGGTTGTAGCGTTGAAACCGGTAATGGTCAGCGTGCTGCCCAAAGGTGTGGTGACCGACTGCGGGAAGCCTGCGGCCACGCCGCTGGTAACGACGGCAATGCCGCCGACGGTCAGCGTGGTCACACCGTCCAGCGCGGTGATGGTGAACGTGCCGCTTTGCGTCAGCGCAGCCGAGTCTGGCGCGCTGCCCAGGGAGAGGTTTTTCTCGAAAACCGTCAGCTCTCCACCCTCGACGTTCAAGCCGCTGATGACCACTGGATCGTCGTTGTTGTGGATCTGCAAGACGAGGTTTGCGGTGCTGGTGTCGCCGTCGGAGTCAGTGATGGTGTAGGTGAAGGTTTCAGTGCCGTTGCCACCGCCATGCAACGCCTTGAAATCGGCATCGCTGGTGTTGAGCGTGTAGGTGTAAGTGCCGTTGGCGTTCAACACCAGCGTGCCGTAAGTCCCGGTGAAAGTGCCGGGGGTCACCGGCCCGGACGCGACACGGTCAGCGCCCTGCACATCGTTGGTCAGGACGTTGCCGGTCAGAGTCAGATTGGTTTCAGACGCGGTGCCGGTGTTGCTGTCATCCAGCGCTTTTGGCACGTCGTCGGTGATGTTGACGTCCAGCGTGCCGGTCGCGGTGTCGCCATTGCTGTCGCCGGCAATGACGGTGAATTGTTCGCTCAGATTGTTGGCGCCATCGCCGGCGGCATGGGCTTCGTTGCCGTTGAGGGTGTAGCTGTAGCTGACCACACCGGTCGCCGGGTTGTAGCCGGTGATGGTCAGGGTGTTGCCCAGTTGCGTGGTGATCGATTGTGGAAAACCGACCGCCACACCGCCGTTGATCAGGCTGATGCCGCCCACGCTCAGGCTGGTCAGGCCGTCGGGCGCGGTCACGGTAAAACTGCCGCTCTGGGTCAGCGCACCGGGATTGGCGGCGGAACCGTCAGGCAGATTGGCTTCGTTGAGGGTCAGTTCGCCCCCCGGCACGGCCAGCCCCGTGAGGGTCACGATGTTGTTGACGGGGGGCGGCACGATGGGCGCCGGGGTGCCATTGTCGACCACAGCGTTGTGACGCTCTTCGGGAAACTCGGGAATGCCGTTGAACCCGGCGGTGGGGAACCCGATGATCGGATCGACCCGCCCGCCAACTTCGGTCAGCAAGACAAAACTGTGACCACCGCCCGCTTCGCCCGGAGCGCCAGTCGGCGCGTTGGGCCCGGCGGCGGTGGCTTCGGCGTTTTTGCTCGGGTCATCACCAGCAGCAATGGCCTTCTGGATCTGCTCGACATCCGTCAGCTGCGCCTCGCTCGGGGTCACCGCCTCCGGCGCATTCACATGGGCGGCCTGATCGGCGAGCAACTGGCCGGTCATGGTCAGGCTGCTGTCCCGACCGAGGGTCAGTTCCTGGCCATTTTGCAGATGGACGGCAACCGCCCCCTCCGCCCCGGTGATCAATTGATCCCCTGCAAACAGCCGATCGCCTTCGACCAATGCGCGCCGACTTCCGTCTGCCGACTGAGCGAAAACCTGACCAATGACTTTAGTGACGATCCCGATGAGCGTTGCCATGTGCATTCCTCCGCTGCCGACCACCGTCGGCACTGGTTAACGAAGCAGCCCATGGCTCAAGCGGGTTGTCGGGGCGACGCTCGCACCTCGACAGTTCGTTTCGCAGGCCTGGCAAATCGGGAAACTCCAGTGCAATCAAGCACTTCGCAATCCCGATTGATCCAGCATGCCCACTAGCGCTACGTAACGGTGGTGAATCACCCGAGTGACAAAAATCTGTCACCCCTCTGCCGCTACGCGTCCCTCCCCTTTAGCAGTACTTCGCCGTATGTCGCAAAGTGAGTGGAACTTTCCTCAAGCCTTTCTGCACTCCCTAAAGCGCATAAAACAAAGGCTTTCGCGATGAACAATGTGCCGGTTTTTACAAAGCGCATAAGTTTTTTTCGGCATAAGCCTTATGAAAATTTTTTCTTAGCTACGCTTCAGGATGTTCTTAGCTCTGTTGTTACAAGAGTGAAACGCTTTCAACTAAAAATATCGTCAAATATTTGGCGACAGTAACGCACCATCAGGACTCAGGGAGATGCACCCATGCGCGTTCTAACCCCCCTCTGCAGCGCGGTTTTGCTGGCCATGGCTTGCACTTCCCAAGCCCAGGCCATGAACCTCACCGAAGCCATCCAGAGCACCATTGCCACTCACCCGGAACTGGCTTCGCGCGTGGATGCGCGCCTGTCGGCTGATGAACAAGTCAAAGTCGCCAAGGGTGGCTTCTATCCGTCCGTCGATTTGAACGCCGCTTACGGTCGCGGCTACAGCGACAACACCAACACCCGGGCCTTCGGTAATCACCACACCGAAATTCTCAATTACACCCAGTCGGAGCTGCGGCTGCGGCAGATGCTGTTCGACGGCTTCAACACGGCCAACGAAGTCGAGCGCACCAAAGGCGTGTCCAACTCGCGCGCCTACTACGCGCAAGGCACCGCTCAGGATCTGGCCCTGCGCACCATTGAGGTCTACCTCGAAGTGCTCAAACGCCGTGAGCTGGTGACCCTGGCCCGGAACAACCTGCAAGCGCACTTGCGCGTCAACGATCAGATCGGCCTGCGCACCGAGCGCGGCGTCGGCAGCACCGCCGACTCCGATCAATCGGTGGCCCGTAAAGCGCTGGCACAGAACAACCTCGACACCGCCGAAGTCGATCTGGCCGACGCCGAATCGAACTTCTACAGCGTGGTCGGGCGCATGCCCGATGAACTCGAAGCCCCGGCCTCGACCCGTGGCGAGTTGCCCGCCACCCTGCCCGAAGCCCAGCAGAGCATGGTCGAGAACAACCCGTATCTGAAATCCGCCCAGGCCGACGTGCAATCGGCCGAGAGTCAGTACGAAGTCGCCAAGTCGCCGTTCTACCCGCGCTTCGATGCCGAAGCGGCGGTCGGTGCCAACAACAACGTGCAGGGCGACGAGGGCCACGACAATGAATGGCGCGTCGGCGTGGTGATGAACTACAACCTGTTCCGTGGCGGCAGCGACAAGGCGCGACTGGCCTCCGATGCGCACCAGATCAATCAGGCAATGGACATCCGCAACAACGCCCTGCGTCAGCTCAACGAGAACATTCACCTGGCGTGGAACGCCATGGTCAACGCGAAGAAACAGACCCCGACCGCCCGCGAATACGCCGAAACCACCAAGCGTGTACGCGCCGCGTATCAGGATCAGTTCGGCCTCGGCCAACGCACCCTGCTCGACTTGCTCGACAGCGAAAACGAGCTCTACAACGCCAACCGCCGCTACACCGAAATTCGCTACACCGAGGAATATTCGATGTACCGCGTACTGGCGAACATGGGCCAGTTGCTGAGCAAGCAACGGGTGGTACTGCCTGCCGATGCGATTGCTGCGACCGAGGTGAAAAACGAGGCGCGTTTGCCAGAGTTGAAATAAACGGCGCAGAAGTCAGCTTTGCCCTGATCGTTCCCATGCTCCGCGTGGGAATGCAGCCCGTGACGCTCCGCGTCACTGGACGCAGAGCGTCCCTAGAGGCATTCCCACGCAGAGCGTGGGAACGATCATCGGGCAGTCATTTAGAGGGGCGATCAGTATGACCAGCATGGAACCCGGCCATTCCGGGGTCGATCCGCGGCTGAGCTTCGATGATCCGTTACTCGACGGTCTGTTGATCCTCTGCAAACTCCATGGCGCGACGGTCAGTCGCGCCAGCCTGAGTGCCGGGCTGCCCCTGAACAAACAACGCCTGAGCCTGGACCTGCTGCCCCGCGCAGCTGCCCGGGCCGGGTTGCAGGCGCGTTTGTTGCGCCGTGACCTGAAAGACATCTCGCCACTCAACCTGCCGATTCTGTTGTTGCTCAACGACGGTCGCACGGCGGTGTTGCGGCGCTTTGGCGACGACGGCAAAGCGCTGATCCTGCCCAGCGAAGCCGATGGCGGCGAGCAATGGGTCAGCCGTGAAGAACTGACTGAGCATTACAGCGGTCAGGCGCTGTTTGCCCGACCCCGGCATGAACTCGAAGACCTGCGCTCACCGCTGGTGCCGCGCGTGCATGCGTGGTTTCGCGACACCCTGAAGCTGTCGAAATGGCTGTACAGCGACGCGATTCTGGCCAGTTTCCTGATCAACCTGCTGGGTCTGATGGTGCCGCTGTTCGTCATGCAGACGTACGACCGCGTGGTGCCCAACCAGGCCACTTCAACCTTGTGGGTGTTGTCGATCGGGCTTTTGATCGGCACCGGTTTCGAATTGGTGCTGCGGGTGGTGCGCGCGCATTTGCTGGACACCGCCGGCAAAAAAACTGACGTGATCCTTTCCGCGACATTGTTCGAACGTATTACCGGCATGTCGATGAAAGCGCGACCGGCGACCATCGGCGGTTTTGCGCAGAGCATTCATGACTTTCAGGGTCTGCGCGAATTCCTCACGGCCGTCACCCTGACCAGCCTGATCGACCTGCCCTTCGTGGTGTTGATGCTGGTGGTGATCGGCCTGCTCGGCGGTTGGCTGGTGGTGATTCCGCTGCTGGCGTTTCCGATCACCATCATCTTCGCACTGGCGATACAGGTGCGCCTGCGCGACACCGTGCAGAAGAGTCTGAGCCTCGGCGCCGAACGTCAGGCCCTGCTGATCGAAACCCTCGGCGGTCTGGAAACCCTCAAGGCCTGCAGCGCCGAAAGCGAGCGCCAGCACAAATGGGAAAGCACCCACGGCGCCCTCACCCGCCTCGACAGCCACGCGCGCAATTTGTCGGCATTGGCGACCAACGGCACGCTGTTCATTCAACAATTTTCCGGGATGGCGACGATTGTCGCCGGGGTTTACAGCATCATCGCCGGCAACCTCAGCGTCGGTGCGCTGGTCGCCAGCTACATGCTCGGCAGCCGCGTACTCGCGCCGCTGGGGCAGATTGCCGGGCTGATCACCCGCTATCAGCAAGCGCAACTGACGATGAAAAGTACCGATGCACTGATGGGCCTGCCCCAGGAACGTGACGGCAAGCAACGTCCGCTGGAACGTACGCAACTGCAAGGCGCGCTGGACGTCAACGGCGTGACCTTTCACTACAACGGCCAGAATGCGCCGGCCCTGAGCAACGTCAGTTTCAGCCTGAAACCCGGTGAACGGGTCGGCATCATCGGCCGCAGCGGTTCGGGCAAAAGTACGCTGGCACGGCTGGTGATGGGATTCTATGAACCGGAGGAAGGCCAGTTGCTGCTCGACGGTCTCGACCTGCGGCAACTGGATGTCGCCGACCTGCGCCAGCAGATCGGTTACGTCGCCCACGACCTGCCCCTGTTGGCCGGCAGCCTGCGCGACAACCTGACCCTCGGCGCGCGCTACATCAGCGACTCACGCATGCTCGAAGTCGCCGAACTGACCGGCGTCACCGAACTCGCCCGTCAGCACCCGCAAGGCTTCGACCGCCCGGTGGGCGAGCGCGGACAATTGCTCTCCGGCGGCCAGCGCCAGGCGGTGTTGCTGGCGCGGGCCTTGCTGCTCGACCCGCCGATCATGCTGCTCGACGAACCCACCAGCGCCATGGACAACAGCAGCGAAGACCAATTGCGTCAGAAGCTGCACGACTGGGTACAAGGCAAAACCTTGCTGCTGGTCACCCACCGCACCTCGATGCTGAGCCTGGTGGATCGGTTGCTGGTGCTGGACAACGGCCGGGTCGTCGCCGACGGCCCGAAAGAAGCGGTCATCGATGCACTGCGCAAGGGCCGCGTCGGCTCGGCGGCGGTCTAGGAGTTGCCCCATGTCTGCTTCTTCCGGTTCTGATTCAAATGCCAAATCACGCGGCTACTTCGACAGCTTTGGCAAAAGCGCCGAAGCCGAGTTCATGCCGGAAACCGCCGGCGCGTCGTTGCAGGACTCGCCGCGCTGGTCGCGGATCACCGTGTGGCTGGCGGCGGGATTACTGATTTCGGCACTGGTCTGGGCCAAGTTTGCCGTGCTTGAAGAAGTGACCATGGGCGAAGGCAAGGCGATTCCGTCGAGCAAGGTGCAGGTGATCCAGAACCTTGAGGGCGGGATCGTCACCGAGATTTTCGTCCGTGAAGGACAAATGGTGAACAAGGGCGACACCCTGCTACGCCTGGATGACACGCGGTTTCTGTCGAACAAAGGTGAAAGCGAGGCCGACCGTTATGCTTTGACGGCGCAGGTCGAACGGCTGTCGGCGGAATCCGAGGGCCGGCCGTTCAAACTCTCCGACGAAGTGATCGCCAAAGCGCCGCAAGTGGCAGAAGACGAGCGCTCGCTTTACGACCAGCGCCAGCGGAGGCTGGCCAGCGAGCAACGCACCCTCAGCGAACAGTTGCGGCAGAAGACTCAGGAACTCGCCGAATTCCGCTCCAAGCAAGGCCAGTTCAGCTCAAGCCTGGCGCTGTTGCAGCAAGAGATGAACATGTCCGAACCGCTGGTGAAAACCGGTGCGGTGTCACCGGTGGAAATCCTTAGACTCAAGCGCAGCGCGGTGGAAATTCGCGGTTCTTTGAACGCGACGACCCTGGCGATTCCCCGCGCCGAATCGGCGATTGCCGAGATCCGCAGCAAGATCGACGAGTCTGAGCAAACCTTCCGCTCCGAAGCCGCCAAGGAGCTGAATGAGAAACGCACCGACCTGTCGAAAATCACCGCATCGAGCATCGCCATCGACGACCGCGTCAGCCGCACCACCGTGACCTCGCCGGTGCACGGGGTGATCAAACAACTTAAGGTCAACACCATTGGCGGCGTGGTTCAACCGGGCAGCGACATGATCGAAATCGTGCCGTTGGAAGACAACCTGCTGATCGAGGCCAAGGTGCGCCCGCAGGATGTCGCGTTCCTGCACCCGGGCCAGAAAGCCATGGTCAAGTTCAGCGCTTACGACTACACGATCTACGGCGGGCTGAGTGCGAAACTGGAATTGATTGGCGCCGACACGATTACCGACGACAAGGGCAACAGTTTCTACCTGATTCAGGTGCGCACCGATAAAAACCATTTGGGCGGGGATGTGAAACCGCTGCTGATCATTCCCGGGATGGTGGCGACGGTGGACATTATTACCGGGGAGAAAAGTGTGCTGGATTACCTGCTCAAACCGGTGCTCAAGGCCCGGACCGAGGCGATGCGTGAGCGCTAGTCATTATTGAGATTGGCGGTGATTGATCTGGCGCTTTCGCGAGCAAGCCCGCTCCCACAGGGGGAATGCATTCCAAATGTGGGAGCGGGCTTGCTCGCGAAGAGGCCCGCGCCAACAACCATTATTTTGCGTGATTACGCTGAAAGGTCTCCTCCCCCATCGCCGCAATCTGCCCCTCGATCAACGCCTCGAACGGTTTGAGCAACGGCACAAACGTGGTCGGTGCTTCGAGGGTTTCCAGCGCCTGCACAATCGCCTCAATCGTCGACAACGCTCCCGGTCCCGGCGCCTTGCGCAGCCGATACCGCGACACGCCGCCCTCGGCCAACGTCACCCGTGGCAACGCCGCCAGCAGCGGATTAAGGTGCAACATCTTGCGCGCCTTGCGCCACGTACCGTCCGGTACCACCAGCAGCAACGGTTCATCAGACTCGGCGTAGGCCTGCATCGGCTGCGCATCGTCCGCGGGAAACAACAACCGCGCGCGATACCCCGGCCGGTTCAGCAGCGCCGGCAAATCTTCGAACACCTCGCCGACAATCAGCTCGGCATTAGTCAATCCGAGTGCGGCCAGACGCGCGGTGTTGAGTGCGTGACTGACCTCGCTCGGATGCTGCAACAGCAACACGCGGGTGCGGCTGTCGAGGCTTGGAATCAGAGGGCACAGGCAATGGGTTTGTGGGCGCAGGCAGCGCGGGCATTGAGGTCTGGACATCGTTCTTAAGCCTGATTGAGCTGCGCTTTGAGCAGATCACGGAAAGTCTGGATCAGCGGCTCGCGGCTGCGGCCACGGCGCATGATCATGGAGAACGGCGCCTGATAACCGAAAGTCGCCGGCAGCAGCACACGCAAATCGCCCTTGTCGGCCCAGGCCTGGGCGTAATGCTCCGGCAGGTAACCGATGTAGGCGCCGGACAGCACCAGAATCAGTTGCGCCTCCATACTTTCCACGGTCGCGGCGCTGTGCTTGAAACCGTGACGTGCCAGCTCGGCCTGACTCCAGTAACCGCGCCCGACCATGCGCTGCTGGGTAATGACCTGCTCCGGAATCCGCCGTTCGTTGAACAACGGGTGACGGCTGCTGCAATACAGCCAGTGCTGCTCGCGGTACAGCGGCATGTACACCAGACCGCTCATGCGCGTCGAGAACGCGCCGATGGCCAGATCGAGGCGGTTGTCCTGCACGCCGAGTTGCAGTTCATACGGGCTCATCACCGACAGGTGCAAATGCACTGCCGGATGTTCCTGGCTATAGGCGCCGATGGCTTCAGCGAACGGCAACGCCTTGTCGCTGACCGTGGAGTCGATCACCCCGAGGTTGAGCGTGCCGCGCAACTCGCCCTTGAGCGCGGCGGCGTATTGCTCGAAACCTTCAAGCTCGGCCAGCAGGCGCAGGGTTTCCTGATGGAACAGTTCGCCCTTGCTGGTCAGGCTGAAACCGCCACGCCCGCGATGGCACAGCACCAGACCGAGCGCGGCTTCGAGCTGGCTCATGTAGGTGCTGATCGCCGAGGTCGACAGGTTGAGTTCCTGCTGCGCGTTGGCAAACCCCTGATGGCGCACGACGCTGACGAAGATGCGCAAAAGTTTCAGGTCGGGTAAAGCGTTGGCCATGTCTACTCCGGGCTTTGGAACTGTGTCGTCTGCTGGAACCACCCCTCACCCCAGCCCTCTCCCCAAGGGGGAGAGGGGGAGAGGGGGAAAGGGAGCCGATCTCCATGGCCTTCAAATCCTGCGTCTGCCCCAGATTCTATTAAGTTCGACTCGATATTTCAGGTCAATGAAGCTCCTGAGAACAACTCAGTCGGCCCCCTCTCCCTCCGGGAGAGGGCTGGGGTGAGGGCTGCGATCCCGAGCCGATCAAACAATTCGAACCCGGCGAAGTCTATCCCGCCCCTCTCCATTAGTTTAGAAATTTCTGAACTAAGTATTTGCCCGTAGCGATTCTTCCGCCGCACTACATTTCGCAGAATCGGCCCACAGCGGTGCCCGTGACCTTGCGAATGCGGTGCGCCGACATAAATAAAACAAAGACGATGAGGCCTTACCCGTGGACAAGATTCTTCACCAACCACTGGGCGGCAACGAAATGCCGCGCTTCGGCGGCATCGCCACCATGCTCCGACTTCCCCACGTACCGACCGCTGCCGGCCTGGACGCTGCCTTCGTAGGCGTGCCCCTGGACATCGGTACTTCGCTGCGCCCCGGCACCCGCTTCGGGCCACGCGACATCCGCACCGAATCGGTGATGATCCGCCCGTACAACATGGCCACCGGCGCTGCGCCGTTCGACTCGCTGTCGGTTGCCGACATCGGTGACGTAGCGATCAACACCTTCAACCTGCTCGACGCCGTGCGCATCATCGAAGAAGCCTACGACAACATCCTCGAGCACAACGTGATCCCGATGACCCTGGGTGGTGACCACACCATCACCCTGCCGATCCTGCGTGCGATTCATAAAAAGCACGGCAAGGTCGGTCTGGTGCACATCGACGCCCACGCTGATGTCAACGATCACATGTTTGGCGAGAAAATCGCCCACGGCACGACCTTCCGTCGCGCCGTCGAAGAAGGCCTTCTGGACTGCGACCGCGTGGTGCAAATTGGTCTGCGCGCGCAGGGTTACACCGCTGACGACTTCAACTGGAGCCGCGATCAGGGCTTCCGCGTGGTGCAGGCCGAAGAGTGCTGGCACAAGTCACTGGCACCGCTGATGGCCGAAGTCCGCGAGAAAGTCGGTGGCGGCCCGGTGTACCTGAGCTTCGACATCGACGGCATCGACCCGGCCTGGGCGCCTGGCACCGGCACCCCGGAAATCGGTGGTCTGACGACCATTCAGGCAATTGAAATCGTTCGCGGCTGCCAAGGCCTCGACCTGATCGGCTGCGATCTGGTAGAAGTCTCGCCCGCTTATGACACCACCGGCAACACCTCGCTGCTGGCCGCCAATCTGCTGTACGAAATGCTCTGCGTACTGCCTGGCGTGGTCCATCGCTGAGGATCGGGTCATGAACGAACGTGATCAGGTTTTGCAAGCGGCCGCCGATCTGGTGTCCGCCTTCGCCCGTAACGATCGCGAAGCTTACTTCGGTGCGTTCAGCGCCGACGCCAGCTTCGTCTTCTACACCCTCGAACAGCCTCTGCTGTCGCGCGATGCCTATCAGGCCTTGTGGGACAGCTGGCGCGCCGAGGATGGCTTCGAGGTGCTCTCGTGCACCTCGAGCAACGCCTTCGTCAGCCTGCAGGGTGACGTGGCGATTTTCATCCATGACGTGGCCACCGAGCTGCGCATGCAAGGGGAGCAACACTTCAGCCAGGAGCGCGAGACGATTGTTTTCAAGAAACAAGCGTCGAGCCTAGAACAACAAGGCCTTTGGCTGGCCTGCCACGAACATTTGTCCGCAATGCCGGAAGGGCTGCCATCCCCTTAGCCAAGACAGGTGACGCTCACGCACGATGAGCGCGCCTTTATGATCGGAGCAGATCATGAATAACAACAACAAAGACCAAAGCCTTACGCAGATTGAAACCCACGGGGTCGAACAGATCCCGGACAACGAACGCACCGCCGGCCCCGTGGATTTGTTCCGCATGATCTTTGGCGGCGCGAATACCTTTGCCACCGCCGTGCTCGGCAGTTTCCCGGTGCTGTTCGGCCTGTCCTTTCAGGCGGGCGTCTGGGCGATTGTCTCGGGCGTGCTGCTTGGCTCGCTGATCCTCGCACCGATGGGCCTGTTCGGCCCGCTCAACGGCACCAACAATGCCGTGTCGTCCGGTGCGCATTTCGGCGTGCACGGGCGGATCGTCGGTTCGTTCCTGTCGCTGTTGACCGCCATCGCCTTCTTCTCGCTCTCGGTGTGGAGTTCGGGGGATGCGCTGATCGGTGGTGCAAAACGCCTGATCGGCCTGCCGGAAACCGACCTGACTCTGGGCCTGGCCTACGGTCTGTTCGCGATTCTGGTGCTGACCGTGTGCATCTACGGCTTCCGCTTCCTGCTGTGGGTGAACAAAGTCGCGGTGTGGAGCGCGAGCCTGCTGTTCCTGCTGGGCATCTTCGCCTTCGCAGGTTCCTTCGATTCGCACTACGCCGGCACTGTCAGCCTCGGCCAGCCGGGCTTCTGGGCCGCGTTCATCGGCGCCGCACTGGTGGCCATGAGCAACCCGATTTCCTTCGGTGCGTTCCTCGGCGACTGGGCCCGCTACATCCCGCGTGAAACCTCGCGTCAGCGGATCATGGCGGCGGTGGTGCTCTCGCAGATCGCCACCTTCATCCCGTTCCTGTTCGGCCTGACCACCGCGACCATCGTGGCGATCCAGGCGCCGGACTACATCGCGGCCAACAACTACGTCGGTGGCCTGCTGGCGGTGTCGCCGAGCTGGTTCTTCTTGCCGGTGTGCCTGATTGCGGTGATCGGCGGCATGTCCACCGGCACCACGTCGCTGTATGGCACCGGTCTGGATATGTCGAGCGTGTTCCCGCGCCTGCTGTCGCGGGTCAAGGCGACGTTGCTGATCGGCGTGCTGTCGATTGCCTTCATCTTCATCGGGCGCTTTGCGGCGAATCTGGTGCAGAGCGTGTCGACCTTCGCCGTGCTGATCATCACCTGCACCACCCCGTGGATGGTGATCATGATCATCGGCCTGGTGGTGCGTCGCGGCTTCTACTGCCCGGATGACCTGCAAGTGTTCACGCGCGGCGAACAGGGCGGACGCTACTGGTTCAGCCACGGCTGGAACTGGCGTGGTCTGGGCGCATGGATCCCGAGCGCGGCGGTCGGCCTGTGCTTCGTCAATCTGCCGGGGCAGTTCGTCGGCCCGCTCGGTGAACTGGCCGGCGGCATCGACATCAGCCTGCTGGTGACCCTCGGTCTAGCGTCGGTGATGTACCTGACGCTGCTGAGCCTGTTCCCGGAACCGCGCGAAGTGTTCGGCCCCAAGGATGCCCGCAGCCAAGGCGCGGACGCACCGGCTAAAGCGCCGTTGCGACAGGCCGCCTGAAGAAACACATAACCCCTGTGGGAGCAGGCTTGCTCGCGAAAGCGATCTGTCAGTCACATCACTTTTGAATGTGCCGACGCCTTCGCGAGCAAGCCCGCTCCCACAAGGGCAGCAACTCAGAACCAAATTTGTTTCACCATAAAAAAGACAATCGGAGACACGCCATCATGGCTTTGGATTTATTCGTCGTCCTCATCTACGCCGCCGGCATGCTCTTGCTCGGCTACTTCGGCATGCGCAAGGCCAAGACCAACGAGGACTTTCTCGTTGCCGGTCGTAACCTCGGCCCAAGCCTGTACATGGGCACCATGGCCGCGACCGTACTGGGTGGCGCGTCCACCGTCGGCACCGTGCGCCTGGGCTACGTACACGGCATCTCCGGTTTCTGGCTGTGCGCGGCCCTCGGTTGCGGCATCGTCGCGCTGAACCTGTTCCTCGCCAAGCCGCTGCTGAAACTGAAGATCTACACCGTTACCCAGGTCCTGGAAAAACGCTACAACCCGATGGCCCGCTCGGCGAGCGCGGCGATCATGCTGGCCTACGCGCTGATGATCGGCGTGACCTCGATCCTCGCCATCGGCACTGTGCTGCAGGTGCTGTTCGGCCTGCCGTTCTGGGTCTCGGTGCTGCTCGGCGGTGGCGTGGTGGTGGTGTACTCGGCCATCGGCGGCATGTGGTCGCTGACCCTGACCGACATCGTCCAGTTCATCATCAAGACCGTTGGCCTGATGTTCATCCTCCTGCCCATCTGCCTGTACAAAGTCGGCGGCTGGGACGAACTGGTGCTGAAACTGCCGGCCACTGCCTTCAGCTTCACCACCATCGGCTGGGACACGATCATCACCTACTTCATGATCTACTTCTTCGGCATCCTGATCGGTCAAGACATCTGGCAACGGGTGTTCACCGTCAAGACCGCCAAAGTCGCGCAATACGCCGGCAGCATCGCGGGCATCTACTGCATCGTCTACGGCCTCGCCTGCGCCTTGATCGGTATGGCCGCGCACGTGCTGATCCCGGATCTGGACAACGTCAACAACGCCTTCGCCGCCATCGTCAAACTGTCGCTGCCGGACGGCATCCGTGGTCTGGTGATCGCTGCCGCACTCGCGGCAATGATGTCCACCGCCAGCGCCGGCCTGCTCGCCGCCGCCACCACCCTGACCGAAGACCTGCTGCCGAAGCTGCGTGGCGGCAAACAGTCGAGCCTGGGCATCAACCGCCTGTTCACCCTGCTGACCGGTGTGGTCGTGCTGGGTATCGCGTTGGTGGTCAACGACGTGATCAGCGCCCTGACCCTCGCTTACAACCTGTTGGTGGGTGGCATGCTGATCCCGCTGATCGGTGCAATCTTCTGGAAACGCGCCACCACCGCCGGCGCCATCGCCAGCATGGGCCTGGGCTTCGCCACGGCGCTGCTGTTCATGTTCAAGGACGGTCTGGATGCCAACACACCGATCTACTACAGCCTGGCTGTGGGTCTGGTGAGCTTTGTGGTGGTCAGCCTGGTCTCCCCTCGCCCAGCGACGGTAGCCAGCGCGATCTAAGCTTTGCTGTAACGACTTGATGCTTTCTTCGACGGGTGTGGCGTCGGTTGCCACACCCGTTTTTTTCGTCTGGAGAAAAGTGAAGATGAAGATCGTTTCTCGCGATCAGTGGTTTGAAGTGCAGAGTTTGAGCGATGGCATTCGGCTGATTCACGAGCCGTACATTCGGCCGTTCTACCGTTGCAACCTGTGGCATGTGCAGGGCCGCGACAAGGATCTGCTGCTGGACAGTGGTTCGGGATTGGTCAGCCTGCGCGAACAACTGCCGTGGATCACCGAGCGGCCGTTGGTGGCGGTGGCCAGCCATTGCCACTTCGACCACATCGCCGGGCACCACGAATTTGCCGAACGGCTGGTACATCCGGCGGAAGCGGACATTCTAGCGGCGCCGGATGGCGAGAATGACCTGAGCCGCGCTTTCGTCGGCGATGACATGTTCGAGGCGCACCCGGATTGCCCGTTGTGCTACGCCGAGTATCGGGTCAAAGCGGCGCCGGCCACCGGGTTTGTCGAGGATGGCGATGTACTGGATTTGGGTAACCGTACGCTGCAAGTGCTGCACACGCCGGGGCATTCACCGGGCGGGATCAGCCTGTATGAAGCGGCAACTGAAACGCTGTTCAGCGGCGACATCATCTACGACGGCCCGCTGATCGAGGACGCCTACCATTCAGATCTGAATGACTACGCCACCAGTCTGCGGCGTTTGCAGGCATTGCCGATCCGCACCGTGCATGGCGGGCACTTCGGCAGTTTTTCCGGGGAGCATTTGCGTTCGATGATTGACGAGTGGTTGCGCAAGCACGCCTGAGGCCTGCTGTACTCAAACAAAACAATCATCAGAAAATCTGCCATGAGAAGAGCTGCCGTGCGTGCCGCCGTGCACCGATACATTCGTCGCCTGCTGGAAACCCGCGAATTCAATGACAACACCAGCCTGGTGCAATTGGGACTGGAGAAAGCGGATATCGAGGATTTGATCTTTCATCTGGAAGATGAATTCGGACTGACGGCGTTTACCGCGGAGGAAGACCGTATGCTCAAGACCGCGAAAACGGCGAATGACTTGAGTCGGTTTTTAATTGAAATTGGACGGCATTGAGAGGGAATGCCAAATACATCCTTCAGGATGCTGGAAACCCCCTCACCACAAATAACCCCAGTCACCTGATGCTTTCGTGTGCCTACCGCCGACGCGGCTGGCGGCGGCGCTGCTCGTCATCGGTGCGAATCGGGACAGGTTGCAGAGGCGGTTCGATCAAGCCGAGGGCAACACCTAAATCGTGCAGCCAGTTTTGAATTTTCTCTTTCATCGTCATGCCCCCTTCAGGGTGGTGCTGAGCGGCCGGAATTCTGAGGCCGCTTCGCACTGATAATAGTCCGAAGTCCTACGCAATGCTCGGCGAAATCCGCAATGATCTGTTACTGAATTGAACAGAATTCCTGCCCATTCGTTCAAGCCGTTTCCCGGTTTTCATTCAGAGCCGCAGGATAGACGGCTTGCTGCACTTCAATCCACGCATTGAGGTTGGCGCCGAGCATGCCTTTGCGCCACATGAGCCATGTTGTCGCACCCGCGAACGGCTCGGCCAATGGATGCACCGCAACGTTCTCGCGACCCGGCAAACTGGCCAGCATCGACTCCGACATCAGCGCCACACCGCTGCCCGCCACCACACAAGCGAGCATGCCCTGATAGGACTCGATCTCCATCGCCCGGCCCATCGCCGCATGGGCGTGGGCAAACCACGCTTCCAGGCGCATACGGTAGGAACACCCCTGGCGAAACGTGAACACCGAGCGCCCTTCAACATCCGCAGCGCTGCGCACCGGTGGATGATCGATTTCCGTGATCAACACCAGGCGCTCTTCGCACAGCGGCACGCCATCGAGCGCGGCCAGCTCCAGCGGCCCGTCCACCAGCGCCGCGTCGAGGCGACCGGTGAGCAAGCCTTCCAGCAGTTCACCGCTCGGCGCCGACTGCACCTGCAGGTTCACCGCCGGGTACTGCTTGTGATAGCGCGCCAGCAACGCCGGCAAATGGATCGCTGCGGTGCTGTACATCGTGCCCAGGACAAAATCCCCCGCCGGCTGCCCGCCCATCACCGCCGCACTGGCCTGATCACGCAGGGCAAACAGTTTGCCGGTGTAGTCCAGCAAGACTTTTCCCGCAGGTGACAGCTGCAAACGCTGACGCTCGCGGACGAAAAGTTCGACGCCGAGTTGTTCTTCCAGCTGTTTAAGCCGGGTCGACAGATTCGACGGCACTCGATGCAAGCGTTCGGCGGCGCGGGTGATGGATCCCTCCTGCGCAACAGCCTGAAAAATCCGCAGTTGGCTGAATTCCACAACCTTTCTCCAGAACAGAATAGGTTACTCACTATTATTCAATTTTAAAGAAAGTCAATCAGTCCTAGCCTGACGGTCATTGAACCTCCAACGGAATCCAGACCATGTCGCCGCTGATTCGCTTATCCGCTTGCTTCGTCGCCCTGATGATGGCCATGGGCATCGGCCGTTTCGCCCTCACCCCGCAAATGCCGCACCTGCTCAGTGAAGGGCGGATTGATCTGACGGCCGCCGGACTGATTGCCGCCGCCAATTACCTCGGTTACTTGCTCGGTGCGGTGGATGCGATGTTCGCCCGCCGGCCGCAGCAAGTTCAGCGTCGCCTGCACGGTGGCTTGTGGCTGTGCGTTTTGCTGACCCTGGCGTCGTTCTGGGCTGACGGTTTCTGGTCGCATCTGGTATTGCGCTTCGGTACCGGCGTGGCGAGCGCCTGGGTGCTGGTGATGATCACTTCATTGAGTCAGCCACTGGCGGCGGCAGCAGGTCGCCCACGATGGGGTGCGCTGGTCTTTGCCGGACCGGGTCTGGGAATTTTCCTGACGGGGTTGCTGGCACTCATCTCACATCTGCTGAATCAGACGTCAGCGACGTTGTGGCTGATTTACGCCGTGGCCGCATTGTTGATGATGCTCGGGGTCTGGCGGTTTTTGCCGCAATCGGCGGCGGCTTCGTCAGTAGTCGCGACTCAAGTCAGTCCGTCGAATCGAGGTATCGGGCGTCTCGCCGTGATCTACGCGCTGTACGGCATCGGCTACATCATCCCGGCGACGTTTCTGTCGCAAATGGCTAACGCGCAGTTTCACGGGCAATGGCAAGCCGATCTGTTCTGGCCGTGCTTCGGTCTCGGCGCGGCCATCGGCGTGTTGCTGGTGAGCTTGCGCCGTCACGATCCGCAAACCACGCGCCACTGGTTGATGGCGACGTTGTGGCTGCAGGCCGCCGGGGTGTTTGCCTGTCTGCTGGGCAGCGGTTGGGGTCTGGCACTGGGCGTGTTGCTTTGCGGCACACCGTTTCTGGCCTGCATGCAACTGGTCATGCAACGCTCGCGGGAACTGGCGCCCCACGCCACCCAGCGCAACGCCGGCATGCTGACCGCCTGCTTTGCGCTGGGTCAGCTCAGCGGCCCGTTGCTGGCAGCGCTTAGCAGCCATTTCAGCGGTGGTTTGCAGCCGGCGCTGGTGATCGCCGGCTGCGGGTTACTGATCGCCGGCGGTCTGACCCTGCAATCGACTAACGCTGGCCGAGTGCTTTGCGCAAGCGCCGACGCACCCACTGTTCAGCGCTGACAAACGTGATGCCGAGCAACACCAGCACGGCACCGATGATGAAGTTCAGGCTCAGGTGTTCGCCAAGCAGCAACACACCAAAAGTGACGCCGAACAGCGGCGTCATGAACGAAAACACCGCAAGATTCGCCGCCAGATAGCGGCGCAACAGCCAGAACCACACCAGATAGCTGAAGAACGACACCACCAAACCCTGAAACAACACGCTGGCCACCGCCACGCTGGTCAGGCTGACATGGGTGATCTGGCCACTGAACAGCGCGATCAACAACAGGCCGAGGAAACCGACGATCAACTGATAGAACAGGGTCAGTGTCACGGGTGCCTCGGACAGCCGCGAAGCGCGCACCACCACCGTGGTCGCGCCCCAACAAGCGCCGGCGAGTACGCCAAAGGCATCGCCCAGCAGCATGCGTCGGTCGAGGTTATCCCACGACACACCACCGGCGAACGCAATAGCGATACCGATGAATGCGAGGAAAATCCCCAGCCACTGCAACGGCCGCAGACGTTCGCTGGCCAACAGAAAATGCACACCCAGCGCGGTAAAAATCGGCGCGGTGTAGAGGAACACCGACATGTGCGCCGCCGTGGTCAGTTGCAGACCTTCGGCGATGAAAAGGAACTCCAGACCAAACAGCGCACCGGCCAACAAACCTCCGCGCCAAGTGTTGCCGACCTGATCCCAGCCACCCTTCCAGCAGATGAGCAACCCGACCAGCAACGCGGAAATCCCCGAGCGACCCGCCGCTTGCATGACCGGCGCGATATCGGGCGCCGCCCACTTGATCATCACTTGCTGCACGCCCCAGATCAGGCACAGGCCGATCATCACTTGCAGGGCAAAACTGTCGGCATTGCGCCGATCGACACTCACCGCAACACCTCGAACACACACAACATGGCAGGCCATCCAATGGTCAGAAAACAGTGCCGAGGATTATCAATCAGTCAGGCTGAAAAAGCCGTCTGGAAAAGACATTTAGTTCTTCTGCTGCGCCACGGTTAAATGGCGGCGCAGCAACACGCCTCACGCATCAGGTCCGGCCAGCCGTCTCGCCAGCAAAAATCCGACAGTGCAAGCCACCGCAGTGGCAAACGTGCCCCACGCCCAATCCATTACGGCCACCTGCCCCGACCATCCACGCAGCGTCGCCCAATTGGTCAGGTCATACGTCCCGTACGCCACCAGCCCCAACAGCGCACCCTTCTTCGTCGCGTGTTGCCAGTTAGACGCGGGCAGCACCACGAACTGCAAGCAACCAAAAACGTACAGGCAATAAAAAACCGCTGCGGGAACCAGCAGCGGTTTTTCGAGCATCAGCGAACCGAGCAGTTCGCGATAGGTCGGCGCCATCAGCAGGCCAAGCCATATGCCGTCGAGCAAGAGAAACGTCAGCAGTGTGGCGACGTAGGCAATCAGCGCTTTTTTCATTTACCCGACCTCATGTGAGCCCATGCAACATGGGCCACACGCGACTCAGGTTAGTTCAATGCGATCGGCGTGAATGACGATTTTTCCGTCCTTGTACAGAGAGCCGATGGCCTTCTTGAAGTTACCCTTGCTGACACCGAACAGGCTGCTGATCAGTGCCGGGTCACTCTTGTCGCTGACCGCCAGCGTGCCGTCGTTCTCGCGCAACTTGGCGAGGATTTTCGACGACAGGCTGCTGGCCGCTTCCTGACCGACCGGTTGCAGGCTCAGGCTGATCTTGCCGTCGCTGCGCACTTCTTTGATAAAACCCTTCTCGCGCATGCCCGATCGCATGAACTTGAAGATCTCATTCTTGTGGATCAGGCCCCAGTGCTTGTTATTGATGATTGCCTTGAAGCCCATGTCGGTGGCTTCGGCGACCAGCAGATCAACTTCCTGGCCAGCGCTGTAAGTGGCCGGTGTCTTGTCCAGGTAGCGATCCAGGCGCGCGGTGGCGGTGATGCGTCGGGTGTGCTTGTCGAGATAGACATGCACCACGCAGTACTCGCCAGCGGTCATCTGACGTTTCTCTTCGGAATACGGCAGCAGCAAGTCCTTCGGCAACCCCCAGTCGAGGAATACGCCGATGCTGTTGACTTCAACAACTTTCAGACTGGCAAACTCGCCCACCTGAACTTTTGGTTTTTCAGTGGTAGCGAGAAGTTTGTCTTCGCTGTCCAGATAAATAAATACGTTGAGCCAGTCTTCATCTTCGCTGGGAATATCTTTAGGGATATAACGGTTGGGCAAAAGAATTTCGCCGTCGGCACCGCCGTCCAGATATAAACCGAAGTTAGTGTGTTTAACCACTTGCAAACTGTTGTAACGCCCGACTAAAGCCATTTCCAGAACCCTCATTACGTGGGCGGCATTCTACCCGGTTTTGCCCTGCGCGTTGGCGGGCCGTGGCGCCGATCGCGGAAATTCTCTGCAAAGCCTTGATTTATCTGGATCTGCACGGCGCAGGGTGCCACTCGTCAGTCCGTCGTGGCACCTGGCGACCATGCACCAAAGCCGCATCCCGCAATAAACTTTTTATTTAAAACAGCAGGTTAGCGGCATATTCCGAATAATTAATCGAGAATAATCCACCTGCGCACTGGGTTATTCCGAGAGATATTTGCCAAGCAATTGTCAAGTTATTCCTGTACGATGCCTGGCCGAGTTACTTTTCTACAGGTTAATGGCCGCCATGCGTGTAAAAGCATCCACCAGCAAAGCAAAGCCTGCTCCAGCCGTTGAAACCAGCGAATCGATCAACGATCAGATCGCAGCGTTCCTCAAGTCCGGCGGCGAGATCCAGCAAATTGCCAAAGGCGTCAGCGGCCAGACGTTCGGCCCGTCCAAGCAGATCAGCCTGGGCAAGAAGTAATACCCGGTTTTACACCCGTCCAGAGGCGCTTTGAGCTTCGAAGCGCCTGGACTGGCACCCTCGCCACACCCCACTTCTGTTTAATCAATCTTGCATAAATCGACGAACGGCCATCAATGCCGATCATTCGCCGGTATCCTTGCACGCGTCTAGATCAAGCGTTTCAGCAGGCCCGCCGGCCAGCGCTCGCTGTTCATGGAGTGACGCATGCGCAAAACATCCTGTTTATTACTTGTAGGCCTGTTGGCATGCACGGCCGCGCACGCGCAAATTTTCCAGCGTGAACTCGGCGACTTCGACCTCAAACTCGGCACGACCCCCAGCCGCAGCATGGCCCAGGGACTGGTCAAACCTTCAGCGGTTGGCTCGTTCCACGGCGGCCTCGACTTGAGTCACGACAGCGGTCTGTATTTTGGCCAGTACGCGCCCAGCATGGGCATCTCGCCGGGCAAGAACCTCGAAATCGATTCCTACGTCGGCTTCAAACAACCTTTCGATCAGACCCTCGGCTACGAAGTCGGGATGATCCACTACAGCTATCCCAAAGTAGACACCCTCGACAGCCAGGAACTGTTCGGAGGTCTGACTTTACTCGGCAGTCGTTTCGGCGTCGCCTTCAGCAATGACCCGGATAAACAGAACAACACCCTGTTCGCCGACCTCGGCGGCAATCAACCGTTCGGCATCGGCGTCAGCATGAAATACACCACCCACCAACTGAACACACCCGTGTCGGTGGACGGCGGATACGTCAGCAGTTTTACCGATTGGTCGGTGAAATTTTCCCGGCCGTTCATGGGTGTCGATCTCGACCTGATCTACAGCAACTCAAGCCTCAGCGGCAGCGATTGCTCGGCCTACTCCGGACATAACAGCGAGTGCGATGGCCTCGTCACGCTCAAGGCCGAACGCGCGTTCTATTGATTGGCTGAACTGCCGCGCGCATTCTGCGTTCACATAAGAATCAGACCCTCGAAGCCAGGCTCACGCAAGGATTCGCCCATGTCTCGCTGGTTCAAACGCATCACCGCGCTGCTGATTTTCACCCTCGCCCTCGGCGCCTGCAGCCGCGTCGGCCTCGCCTACCGCAACCTCGACGTGATCATTCCGTGGACGCTCAGCGACTATGTGGACATGAACGGCGAGCAGAAAGACTGGTTCAACGAACGCCTCAAGGAACACCTGAACTGGCACTGCACCACGCAGTTGCCGGGCTATCTGGATTGGCTGGATCGCTTGCAGACGATGGTCGAAACCAATCAGGTCACCGACGCAGCGCTGCAGGCACGCACCGTGGAAGCCAAACAGGCCATCGCCGAGACGGCGCGCGAAATCACGCCGTCGGCAATCGAGTTGTTGCAGGGACTGGATGACAAGCAGGTCGTGGAAATGAACGACGCGTTTACCAAGGATCTGCGCAAACGCCAGCAGGAATACCTCAAACCACCGCTCAGCCAACAGATCGCCGAACGTGCTGCGCGTATGGATAAACGCTTGAACGACTGGCTTGGCCCGCTGAGCGTGACCCAGGAACAACGCGTTACGGCCTGGTCAACGGCGCTGGGCGATCAAAACACTCAATGGATCGCCAACCGTGCGCATTGGCAGAAGCAATTCAGCGCCGCTGTCGCACAACGCAGCAGTCCAGAATTCCCACAGAGAATCGAGACTCTTCTGGTCAATCGCGAGAGTTTATGGACAGCGGATTACCGCAAGGCCTACGCCGATACCGAAGCGCAGGCGCGTTTGCTGGCGGTTGATCTGATGGCCGAAAGTACGCCGCAACAGCGTCAGCGGTTGTTGAAGAAGATCGAGGGTGTGCGCAAAGACTTCAACGACCTCAAATGCTTGAAGGCCGCAAACAAAATGTAAGCCTGATTTCATTCCAATGTGGGAGCGGGCTTGCTCGCGAAAGCTTCGCATCAGTCAAAATTGTCGTTAACTGACACACCGCTTTCGCGAGCAAGCCCGCTCCCACATGGAGATGATCGTTACCTGTCAGGCAATCTGCGCCTTGGAAGCCACGTGATCAAACGTCGCCTCGGCCAGCGCATCGTCCTGCTCATCCAGCACCTGACGCGGGTGGTCATTACCGGGAATGCTGCTGTCTATCAGGCTCAGCAGGCTCGAACCGCGTGGCGTCAGTACAAAATTGTTGCCCGTGCTGCCCTCTTCATCCGGACGCGGTGCAATGTAGCCGCGCAAGAGCAGCAACCTTTCATAGTCACAGGCCAACGTTTTCAGGTGATCAAGGTTCTCGATCGGCTCGCCCGCGCTGGCTTTTGCCGCCGCGTAGTCTTCGGCGTAGGCCCGAGGGGCAAAGCTATGGCCGGCGCTGTTCTGCACTTCGTGCAACAAGCGTTCAATCAAATCCCAGTTGTAAGTCGTCATCCTGATTCAACCTCCGGTGCGCGTGATTGTCTGGCGCGTTCATAGGTTGTGACCGGCGCCGTTCGCTGCCGTTCAGGATTATTCGGCGGGTCGACCGACCGGCGGTCTGTCGAATTCCCGGAGGGTTAAACGACTAGTCTGAGACAGACGGTTTCAACCCCGCAGGAGAAATCATCATGAACGTTGAGAATCATCCGGTGGTATCGCGCGAAGAATGGCTCGCCGCCCGCAAACAGCATCTTGCTGACGAAAAAGCTTTCACCAAAGAACGCGACCGCCTCAGCGCCAAACGTCGCGCCTTGCCTTGGGTGAAGGTCGACAAGGACTACCATTTCCAGGGCCCGAACGGCGAATTGAAACTGAGCGACCTGTTCGGCAAACACAGCCAGTTGGTGGTTTACCATTTCATGTTTGCCAAGGACTGGGAGGAAGGCTGCCAGGGCTGCTCGTTCCTCAGCGATCACATCGACGGTGCCAACCAGCACCTGGCCCATCACGACGTCGCTGTCGTTGCTGTTTCCCACGCGCCGTTCAACGAGTTTCAGGACTTTAAACGGCGGATGGGCTGGAAGTTTGACTGGGTGTCATCAGAGGGTTGCGACTTCAACTACGACTTTGGCGTTTGCGCCCGGGCGGAAGACGTTGCCGCTGGAAAGGCTACTTACAATTACGAAAAAACCGAAAGCGCCGAGGAGGAAATGCCGGGGCTGAGCGTGTTTTATCGAAACGCCAAGGGTGAAATTTTCCACACCTATTCAACTTATGCCCGGGGACTGGACATGCTGGTCGGCGCCTACAACTACCTCGACCTCACGCCCAAGGGCAGGAATGAGGACGAGATCATGGAGTGGGTGCGGCATCATGATCGGTATGAAGGTGCGGCAAAATCCGCCTGCTGCCATGAGCAGTGAAACTGCCCGTCAATTCCTAACCGTAGACGCAAACACAAGGGATTTGCGCGGGTCAATCCCTTGTGTGCAATCAATTAAATTCAATCGTCTTGAGGCTCAAGGTATTTAAAGTCAATTTTCAACTTGCCTAAAACGACATCCAACTCAACTACGCACGCGTTCCAGACAGGTAGCCCAGCCGTCAGATCCTGTGCTTTATACAGCTTTCTGAGCGCAATCAGGTTCTCATGAATGCCGACATCCACGTCCGGGCTTCCCGGACTGAACCAGTCCTTCTTCCCGGCCCCATCAATATAATCAAACAGCAACTTACAATGATCGTCCTCGGGAGAAAGTTCAGCCTCAACGATAACTACAGCCGCTGAAGCAGGTGCTGCGTCAATCAGTATCTGGCCGATCTGGCGGTAAATTTCGTCATCACTCATCCCGTTCCCCCTGGAGCATTCACAAATCGTTCACGGACTTCCCGCCCGTTTCCGATTCGGTAGGTTACAACAAAGCTATCAGGGCGAACACTGCTCCCTGAGTACGTCGGCAAGATCTTGACGCTTACGTCCTTACCTTCATCAATGGCCTTGGCCCAACTGTTTTCCATCTTCTTCCAGACACCTTTGTTCAGGTTGCCATCCATTGGCACCATATTGATCCTTTCCCCAGGGCCATCAAAGATGCTGGCAATCAGATGCCCGCCTTCGTCCGCTTCAAGTCCGCATTTACCTGTCTTGCATTGCTGGTATTTATTACGATCCCTGACGATATCCGCAAGATCCGCTTCGACTTTCTCGACACGTCCCAGATGGTCAGTTTGATAAACCTTGTTGCCGTCCACTTTATAAACAGTATTCGGCTGAGGCTTGTTCAGTTCCTTGTTCCAGGCGCCCTTGCCACCCGAGTCAATCTCGACAATACGGGGCGGAACAGGTGGCTTTTTGGGATCAATCGGATGATCCGGTGTTTTGCCGGGGCCGCCACTATCCAGAAGAGGGTGCTCGACTCGGCTAACTCTGACAGGCCTGTTGCCTAGATTCTCGACATTTGGAGTCACCATACCAATAAGTATGGAAGCCATGAGAGAGCCACCGCCGAGCCGCCACGCGTCCAGATCAACGCTTTCTCTAAGCTCTTTACCCACGATACCTTCAGCAATCTTGCGCCCGACAGTTGCTTGCAGATCGCCTTGCAACTCTTCCATCGCCTTACCGAACGGGGTTCCTGAAAACGCTTTTCGAGCGGCGTAGAGAATCATGCCCTTGGGGCCTTGAGATGCAGCGAATATCAACTCAACGGCATCGACCTTGTCAGGGTTGGCTTGTAAATATTGGTTGATTGCCGAAACTCGATCCAGAGCTATCTGGGCATTAGTAATTCCCGGAACCGTGACTAGAATATTTTTCTCACCCAGATCCTTTATGGTTTCTGATACGACCCTCTGCTTTGGCTTGGTCATATCGTCCAGCAACTTCATTTGAGCCAGAACCTGACTCTGGAAGGACTCATCCTCCAGTAATGCCCGGGCGTCTTTCCTGCTGTAACCAGCTTCCACCAGCGCATTCAACGCTTGCTCGGCAATGGCTTCACCGCCTGCTGCCGCAGCGCCTGCGCCCACGCCTTCAAATTGCATCCGGTCTATCTGGTTACCAATGATCAGTGCCATTTCGTTGAAATTTGCCTTCGCGGTGTCGCTGTAATTCACGACGCCATCCGCCCAGCGCTTGACGGTAGTGACCGGCTCAAGCACAGACTTCACCGAACTGTCGCTGATATAAAGATCCGTGCGGTGTTCCTCATCGCGCGTCACTTCATAAGCATGAGCCGGGTCACGATTCAGGCCGACGGTTGAGTCCTGTCCCGTGGTTTTGTCATTGCGCACGATGATGTCGCCAGCTCCCACAGTGGCATGCAACACCTGCTCGCGATCTTTCTCGTAGTTGTAGCCAGAGACGGTCCCGCTACTTTTGCCCTTGTCGTCTTTCTTGGACTCATCTGCAAAGCTGTAACTGCCACTGACGTTCAGGTAGTAACCGTGTTCCTTGTCCTTGCCAACAAGATCGCGGTGACCAAGCGTTTCGGTATCCAGTTTCAGATTGCCGTTATCAGCAGCGATGACTGCACCGTCCAGCTGTGTATGGTTCTGGGTGCGAATATCAACCTTGTCTTTGCCCGTAATCGTGGTCTGGTTCTCGACCCAGTTAGTCTTGCCGGTGGTCTGGCCATAGCCTATCGAGCCGCTGGCGCCCACGAATGACCCGGTAACGCTGATGTCCAGTTCCTTGCCGCTGACCTTTCCGGTATCAGGCAGAGAAGTAACTGTCAGGTTGCGTCCGACATTGCCAATCACTTCGTCGCCGCGTAACTGGGCACCTGCTACGTTGGTATCCCGGCCACTTTCGAACGTCAATTTGTCTCCGGCATACAAATAAGCTTCCTGTTGCTTGATGCCCTCTCGCTCCAGATTGCCCAAGCCAATATCTGCGCTGCCATAGACGCCGAAACCGTTGCGTCCGAACATCAGCCCACCTTCAGCCCCCCAACTGCGTCGACTGCTGTCACTACTGGAGGCGTTCTCCGCTGCGTGGATATTGATGTCGTAGGTCGCTTTGAGCTTGATGTCTCGGTTGGCCGTCACTTGGGTACCAATGAGATTCAGATCATTCTTCGCGTCCAGGCTGATACTGCCGCCAGCATTGAGTTGCGTCGGAGTAGAAGTGCCCTGGGTCGAGTCATCTTTACTACCGGCATTGCTGACACCTACACCAATTTTGAAGCCCCCGGTGGTTCCCCCCTTCAAACCACCCTTGCTTTGAGTCTGGTGACCGTCGGTTGCCTCTGCGCCATGGGCAACGTCGAAGGTGATGTTGCGTCCTGTGACGCTGATGTCGCGACCTGCGTTGAACTGGCTGCCGTGAACGTTCACATCATTGCCGGCATCAACACTAATATCCCCGCCGGCTGAAACACTCGAAGGCCGATTGGTAACCGACGTCTGGGTACGTGTCTGACTGTTACTGGAAGCACCAAAGTGTCCATCAGCTTTTGGCCCGCTGAAGAACTGATCAAGCGCATCCACAGACTTTAATGTGCTGGAACCTTTACTGACACCATCCTCTCCCTTGCCAGTCCCCTTGAGCGTATCCATCGTATTGCCGTAGTTATACGTGATGCTGGTCGTGGTGCCGTTACGTTTGACACTGTCGCGAGTCGTGACTTCGCTGCTTTGATCGACTGCATCAATGTTGATGTCGCGAACGGCCTTGAGCTTGATATTGTTCTCGGCCTGCAGGTCAGATCCTTGCTGATTGATGTCGCGACCGGCATTGATTTTCAGATCCTCACCTGCCTTGATCAGGCTGCCTGCCGCTGTTCGCGCATTACTGTCAACGTCATGCTTGAGGGTTTCACTGCCGACAAAAGTCGTGAAGGCGTTGCTATCGATCGTCTGTTTGAGACCTGTGCTCTTATTGCTTTCCCAGCTCTTGCTGCTTTGTTGGTTGGTGCCGGCAATAACGTTCACATCGCGCCCGGCGTCGAGGAGCACGCTGCTGTTGGCAATGACTCCGCTGCCGGAGATGTTGATATCACGGGCAGAACCGAGAATGGCGTCGTGCCCTGCATTGATCTGGCTGCCAACGCTGGTCGAGCTGACCACCTCGCGCCCGCCCTTGTGCGCAGCATTTACCGTAATGTCCGCCCCCAGTCCCGGCGTGCCGGCAAACAGCCCTACGGTATCCTTGAACGACAGCCCAAACTTTTTCTTGTACTCCTCGGCCCGGCTGTAAGCCTGATCATCCGCCGCGGCGAGGTTGATATCGCCAGTTTTATCGATCACCCCGGCGTGCAGTTCAGCATCGTTGCCAGCGTTGATTTCGCTGGCGTGAAGGTTCACATCCCGGCCGGCAATGATGACTGCATCCCGTCCCGCATTCAGCTCACTGGCTACTTGCGTGACACTTGTCTGCAACTGGCTGCTGCCACTTTTCGAAAGGCCGAAAAGCCCGGTTTTGGTTTTTTTGCTGTAAGCCCCTTCCTCTTCAGTACCGGAAAGCACAGTAACGTCCTTGCCAGCACCCACCACCAGATCGTTACCCGCCTTGAACTGGCTGCCGACGACGGTGACGTTGCGACCACCATTTAGGCTGACCGCACCGTCATCATCCTTGGTCGTATTCACGGTTACGTCACGGCCTGCCTCAATCACCGAGGCAACGTTGTCGCTTTCATAGCTCTCCTGCTCGGTGGTCTTGCTACGACCGAACGAGCCCTTTTTCTTCTTGTAGTAGTAAGACGAACTTTCGTCCTTGGCCGAGGCGACTGTGATGTCCTGAACCGCGTCGAGGCTGACATCTTCCGTGGCCTTGATCCGGCTGGCGATGATGCCCAGATCGTTACCCGCGTTCAGCGCGATATCGCGACCGGCATTCAGTACCGAAGATTGTTGCGTAACGCTGTGAGTTTCATTCACGCGCTTCTTGCTGCGCGAAACGTAGTCGCTTTCGTTTGCTGCAGAGGTGATGACGATATCGTTGCCCGAGCTGAGTCCGATATCGCGTTTGGCATCCAGCCGACTGGCAACAATCGCCACATCCCGATCAGCACTGATCGACAGGTCTCGCCCGGACGTGACTTCAGCACCGTGCTGCGTGATGGTCTGATTGAGGAAACTGCTACCGCGCGAATCCGTGTAACGATTCTGTACCGAGGTGATGTTCACATCGCGATCGGCATCAAGCGTCATGTCCCCACCGCTTTTCAGCACACCGCCGATGTTGCTGATGTCTTTGCCGGACTTGATCGTCAGATCATTGGCCGCTTCGATCCGCGCAGCGTTGTTGAGCACGTCGCGATGTTGCAGCGTGCCGCCATAGTTGGTGTCGTAGCCATACACATCGCGCTGGTTGATTACGTCGCCACGCGTGGCAGTCAGGCTGACATCTCGCCCGGAGATAACACCGCCTCCGCTGTTGACGATGTTATTGCCAGCCTTGAGCGTCAGGCGCTCGCCCGCTTCGATCAGCCCCGTGTTGGTTAGGTTGTTGCCCGCTTCGGCCGCCAGGTTGTTCGAGGCGCGCAGCGTGCCGGCGTTGTTCAGATCGGCACCGGCGATCAGGGTCACGTCGCCGCCCTGAATCAACGCGCCGTTCGGCGCCAGACGGTTATTCGCCTGAGCCAGATACAGCACTGGCACCAGTACCTTTTCACCGTTCACTTCGTGTTCTTCGAGCCAGACGATGTCGTGGGTCAGCGCCGCCACTTGCTGGGCGGTCAGGGTCACGCCCATCGACAGGTTGAGCTCGTTCTTGCTGGCGACGGCGTTGTTCATCAGATACTTGAACATCGCCTCGTCAGACGTCTGGCCGTCGATGAAGCGCTGGCCGGTACGGGCGACCACGGCTTGTTGCACAAGGCGTTGTTCAAACAAGCCATCGCCCAAACGCTTGGCACTGTTGTCGGGGTCATAACCAAGTTTGGCCAACAGGTAATCCGAACTCATGAACTGTTTGAGATCGGTCAGTGCCGGGTTGGTCTCGATCAGATATTTGTGCGGGTTGGAGCGCACGCTGGTGTCGGGCAGACCCTGAACACGCGGCACGTTGAATGAACCATTACCACGATTGGGCAGCATCACCCCCACCGGCCCGTCACCGGCGACACCGCTGACGTTGACCTGTACAGCCTTGTCGTTGAGATTCAGCGACGGGCGAGCAGCCAATGCCAATTCACGATTTTTTACTGACACCGGGTCGTTGGCGTCGAACTGGAAATCGCTGCCCTTCCTGACCGGCATGCCGCCCGCATGCCCCGTTGTTGCGGCAGTGATGGAGCCAATGGTCCAAGACTGCCCCGGGACCATTGCCGGCTCGCTGCCACCCTTGCCACTCAGACGGAACAGACCGTTATCACCGGTTGGCAAGGTGAACCCCGGCAGTGCCAACGGGTTGACTTGTTGTTGCGCAAGATCCGGAGGCAATTGTGGGTTCAGGAAGACCACGGTGGGCTTGGCCGAGTTCTTCACCCCGGTGTCCGCCGTGTCTTTTACCGTGCCACCGAAGTTGGTGTATGGGTTCAGGTTGCCGTTGTTGATGGTGGTTTTGGCGTTGATCTCGACCGCTTGCCCCGCCTGAACGATGGAGGAGACACTACTTCCACCGTTAGTGAAAACTCGGTCATCACGCTCTTTGGTGCCAGCCAGAATCGGCGCGGGCACAGCCACTTCCGGCCCGATACCAAACTTGGTATTGACCTTGTTCATACGTTGCTTGTCCAGCGACTGATAATCCCAGTGAGTCCCGCCCTTATCGGGTTCGTGCCAGGTATCTATGTAGTCATATTGGTTTTTTGAGTTTCGGTCTGCGTAGTTCTGCAGATCGACGCTGACCCAACTGGTTTGTTTGTTCGGTAGCCCGCCAAGCTTATAAACACGCATCCGCGTGAAGCTGCCGGACTGCAACCCGAAGTTGTCGAAGGTGTCGACATCAAGTTTGATGTTCCTGCCAGCAGAAATCAGCGATGCAGTGTTGGTGAAGGCACCGACATTTGCGGTCAGATTGCCCGCAACCGAAAGCGAGGCTTGCGGCCCGGTAATCGTCGAGGTCGATTCAAAGCTTTCATTGACGTAAAACGTAGTGCCGCTGAAGGTAATGTCCCCGGAGATAAACTTCTCCTCGCCAATCACACCCTCAGTCTTGTTATTGAAGCTGTTGGCCGACAGCGAAAAATCCCCATCGACATTGATCGACGCCGCGAGGTTGTTGACGCTGTTTGCGCGCCCGCCGTATTGCCCGCCGATTGTCAGATTGCCAATGCTGTAAACGTCACCGGTCTGGTTGGTGAAGTCGTTGACCAGCAGGCTCATGTTGCCGCCGCTGAACACCAGGCCGCGATTATTGGTGAGACTGGCCGTTCTGATCGTCAGATCCTGAGCAGCGCCCAACGTACCGGTATTGCTCACGCCACCGGCGTTGATCGTCATCGCGTAGTTGGAGGTCAGACGTCCGCCGGCATTGTTCAGCAGGCCACCGACATTAACGTTGGTCACGCCACCACCGCCGATGCTGGAGGCACTGGTCAAGCCCAGTTGCGCCGCGTTGAATGTCATGTCACCAAGGCTGCTGACCCGACCATTGCCGCCGTAAGTGCCGCCGATCTGGAAGTCCATGCCGCCATCACTGGCGATCATCCCGTCGTTGTTCCAGTTGCCGCCACGCGCGACCAACTGGTTTGAAGCGAGCAACTGCCCGCTCGCCGTCTGCACAAAATTGCCGACATTCACCGTCAACCGCCCGGCCTGAATCACGCTGCTGTTGGTCCAGCTGTCCGCGTTCAGTGTCAAGCCGCCACGGGTCACCAGCGAGCCGCCGGCGTTCATCACGTTGGCCGTCGAGATACCGAATTCACCCAACCCGACATGCGTTACCGAGCCGCCGGCATTGAGGAAACCTGGTGCGGCGAGGATGAAGTCAGTGTTGGCGGTTTCCACCAGACCGTTGCGGTTGTCGAACTGGCTGCCGATCTGGAAGTCGGTCTTGCCGCTGGTGCCGAGGGCACGCAGTTTGCCGCCCTGGTTGTCGAGGTTGGCGGCGCGGATCGCCAGTGTGCTGGCGCTTTCGATCAAGCCGCTGCGGTTGCTCAGATTGCCGTCGACACCCAGTTCGATGCTGCTGCCGCTCACCTGACCCGCGTTGTTATTCATCGAGCCGGCGATGGCTTTTACCAGACCACGGGCATAGATTCCGCCACCGCTGTTGTCGAGCGCATTGCCACCGGCGTTGAGCAGAATGTTGCCGGTGTTGGCGGCGATTCGCCCGCCGTCGCTGTAGATCCCACCCAACGCTTGCAGGTCAAGACGGCTGCCTTCGATCTTGCCGCCCTGGCCGTTGCGCAACACGCCGTTGAGGCGGGTTTGCAGCAGACCGTTGAGACTCGACAACACACCCGCGCGGCTGTCGAGGCTGGCGGCGGTAAGGGTCAGATCGCCATTCTGGGCGATGATCTTGCCGCCCTGGTTGTCGATTGCGCCGCTGCCGGTGTTTACGGTCAGCGCAGTCATGCTTTGCACCGCGCCTTTGCCGTTGTTCAGTGCGGCGGCGGTGATGTTGACGCCGGCATCGCGGCTCGACAGCAGGCCATCGGCGTCGTTGCGCAGCGTGCCGCCGGCGGTGATGTCCAATTGGCCGTTGGCCGAAACGGTACCGCGCTGGCTGTTGATCAGATCGCCACTGGTGAGCAGGCTCAGCAGGGTCTGGCTGATCAACTGACCACCCTGGTTGTCGACGCTGGCAGAGCGTTTGATCAGCAGCGCACCGTTACTGCCCAACGCGCCATTGACGTTGGTCAGGGCACCGAGCAGGTCGAGGGTGACGCTGTCGTCACCGACCAGACTGCCGCTGGTGTTGTTCAGTTGGCCGCCAGTGAAGGTCAGGGCTTTTTTCGCCATGACGTTGCCGGTGTTGTTGTTCAGGCTGGTCGCATGGATATCGAGGGTGTCGCCACTTTTGATCAAGCCGCCCGAGGCGTTGCTGATCGCGCCGCCGGTCATGGTCAGGGTTTGCTTGCCGCCACTGCTGACGGTGCCGCCACTGTTGTCCAGATTTGAGGCCTTGATGCTCACATCGCCAGCACCGCCCACGCCGCCCTTGCTGTGGTTGAGCAAGGCGCCACTGAGGTCGATGCTCACGTTGCCGAGCTGGCTGGAGATGGCGCCTTCCTGGCTGTTGTCGACGGCGCCACCGCTGACGCTCACGCCCTTCCAGCCAGACACCAGACCGTTCTGGTTGTTCAGATCGGCCGCCGTCACGGTCAGTTGATCGTTGCTGATCAGGTTGCCGCCACGGTTATCGAGGCTGTTGCCGGTGAGGCTGAAGCTGTTGACGCTGGAGATCTCGCCCTGCTGGTTGTTCAGGTCACGCAGGGTGGCGATGCTCAGCACGCCTTTGCTGTTGATTACGCCGTTCTGGTTATTGAGGTCACGCAGATGGGCAATGCTCAACAGCCCTTTGCTGCTGATCAGGCCGTCCTGGTTGTTCAGATCCTGCACAGTGGCGCCCAGATCCATATTCAGGCCTGAAACACCCACCAGCGTGCCGCCCTGATTGTTCAGGCCGGTGCTGTTGAGGGTCAGTTGTTGCGCAGCGCGGATGCTGCCTTTGTTGGTGTTTTTTAACAAACCATCGACGGTGACCTCGATATCGCTGTCACTGAGCAACACACCACCGTCGCTGTTGTCCAGACTCGCCGCCCGAACCTGCAACGCAGCGGCGGCAATGGTGCCTTTGATCGAGGTCAGCGCGTTGTCTAGGGTCAGGGTGAGTTTCTGGTTGCTCAGCAGTTGGCCGCCGCTGTTGTCCAGCGACTTGGCGATCAGCTCAAAGGCCTGGTCGCTGGAAATCTCGCCGCCACGGTTGTTCACGTCGGCGAGGTTTTTCAGCAGTAACCGGTTCGGCGCGTTGATCACACCGCCCTGATTATTCAGCGCGCCACCGTTCAGATCGAGGCTGACGGTAGCGCCGCTGAACACCTTGCCGCCCTGCTGATCGAGGCTCTGGACATTGGCGTCAAGCGTCTTGCCCGCACCCAGACTGCCACCGGTGTTGGTCACCTGACTGGCGGTGATTTCCACCTGGTCGTCAGCATAGATACTTGCCTGACTGTTGTTGAGGGCGCCGGTGCTGATACTCAGTCTGGCCTTGCTGCTGATCACACCCTTTTGCTGGTTTTCCAGCGCGCTGCTGTTGAGGGTCAGATCACCGTCGGTCAGCAGGCTGCCGCCCTGGTTGCTCACGGCGTCGCGAGTGTCGACGGTGAGCGCTTTGGCGCTGGAGACCGTACCGGCGTTGTTGTTGAGACTTTGCGCGGTAATCGCCAGAGCACCTTCGCTGAAAACACTGCCCTGCGCATTATTGAGATCCGCAGAGAGATTGATCGCCAGATCTTTCTGGCTGGTCAGGCGACCGCTGTTTTCCAGCGTCTTGCCGTTCAGCGTCAGCCCGGTTTCACCGGATAGCAGGCCTTTATTGCGGTTGATGACATCGTTGACGGTCAGCGCCAGGTTGCCGCCGGCGAGCATGTAACCGCTGTCGCTGTTATCGAGCCACGCGCCGATCAGACTCACATCGGCCTTGCTCGACAGCTCGCCGCTGCGGTTGTCGACACGGTCGACGGTGAGTTGCAGCGCTTTTGTCGCGCCTACCAGACCCTCTTGACGGTTATCCAGTTTCGCGGCGACCACGGTTATGCCGTTATCGGCGATGACCACACCGCCCTGGTTGTCGAACAGGTCAGTCACGGCGAGATCGACATCACCCCGGCCACGAATGTCACCCTTGGCGTTGTCGAGGCTGGCGCTGCGCGTTTCGAGGCCGGCGGAAGCGATCACCCCTTTGACGTTGCTCAGGGCACGGTCGATGACCAAAGTGAGCTTTTCATTGCTCAGCAGTTTGCCGCCATCGTTGTTCAGGTTTTGCGCGTTGACACTCCACGCCTTGGCAGCGGAAATTTCCCCGCCGCTGTTGTTCACGTCCTTGAGGTTTTTCAGCAGCAGTTGACCCGGCGTATGAATATTGCCGCGCAGGTTGTTGAGCAGGCCGTTATTCATGTCCAGGGTCAGGTCGCCGTTGCTGAACAGCTCGCCACCGTCCTGTTCCAGCGAAGTGACCGAAGCTTCAAGCTTCTTCTGGCTGCCGATAGTGCCGCCGGCGTTGTCCAGGTGCGCGGCCGTGAGCAGCAGCGTGCCGTCAGTGGCGAGACTGCCGCCCTGACGGTTCTTGAAGTCACCGGTGGTCAGGGTCGAATCAGCCTTGGCGCTGATGATCCCGGTGTTGGTGTTATCGAGGCTGGCACTGCTGAAGGTCAGGCCTTTTTGCGAGGCGATCAGCCCCCCCTGGTTCAACGCCGCACCGACGCTGGTCAGCGCCATCGCTTCGAGGCTCGACAACTTGCCCAAGCGGTTATCGAGGCTGCCGGCCTTGACGGTCATCTGCCCTTCGCTGCTGATCAGACCGCCCTGATTGTCCATGGCGTCGTCGAAGGTCAGGTTCAACGCGTTCTGGCTGACGATGCGCCCGCCGACGTTACTCAAACCGATGCCGCTGAGGGTGCTCGCGCCTTTGCTGAAAATCAGGCCGTTGCTGGCGTTGATGATCTGCGCGACGTTCAGGCCCAACGTGGTATCGGACAGCACCTTGCCGCCCTCGCTGTTGTCCAGGCGTGCGCCGTTGATGTGCAGGTCTTGCTGGCTGGAGAGTGAGCCGCCACGGTTGTCGATCTGCTCGACGTTGACGGTCAGGGTCTTGAGCGAGCCGACAAGACTGTCCTGGCGGCTGGTCAGCGTCTTGCCGGTCAGCAGCAGATTGCCTTCAGCGACCAGTTCGCCGCCCTGCTGGCTGAGATTCTCGATGTTGGCGTCAATATCGTCCTTGCCGGAAATGCGCCCGGCGTCGTTGGTCACGGCTTTGGCTTTGAGGTTCAGCAGTCCGGTCGACGTGAGCAGGCCGCCATTGCTGTTATCCAGCGTGTTGCCTTCGAAGGTCAGCGCGGCTTTGCTTTCGAGGCGGCCCTTTTCGCGGTTGTCCAGCTCACTGATCCGCAGTGTCGCTGCCTGATCGGCGCGAATGGTTCCGCCACGGTTGTCGGTATTGGCGCTGTTGACGGCAAGCGTATCGAGACTGGAAATCTTGCCCGCGCGGTTGTCCAGGCGTGTGGCCTGCACGTCCGTGGCGCCGTTGGCCTGAATCAGGCCCTTGTTGCGGTTGTTCAATTGATCGCTGATGCGGGTGGTCAGCGTGCCTTCGCTGGTCAACTGGCCCTGCTGGCTGTTGTCGAATTGTTGCGCTTTTACAGTCAGGGTCTGTTTTGCACCGATCCTGCCGGTTCGGTTGTTGATTGCGCCGAGCGCACTGATGTCCAGCAAACGTCCGGCCGTCATCAGACCGGCTACGTTATCCAGCGAGGTCACTGTCAGTACGGTGTCGGTCTGGCTGGTGAGTTCGCCGTCAGCGTTGATGAGCTGGCCAATATTGACGGTGAGGCTGGCGTTGCTGTTGATCACGCCTTTGTTGTTCAGCACCTGATTGGCATTGAGGCTCAAGGCGCCGTTACCCTGCACCTTGCCGGCGTTGCGGTTATCCAGCGTGCCCGCCGTGATCGCCGTGCTTTGCCCGCTGAGCGTGCCGCCCTGGTTGTTCAGGGTCTGTGCAGTGTTAACCGTCAGGTTGCGGCTGGCGGTGAGGCTTTTGCCGCTGTTGTCGAGGGTCTGCGCAGTCAGGCTCAGATCACCGCTGGCGTTGCGGCTGCCGTCGGCATTGACGCCGGCATCGATGGCGCCGGCATTGGTCAGTTGACCGCCTGCGTTGAGGGTGATGCTGTCGCGGGCGGCGAGGGTCTGGCGGTTGGTCAGGTTGCCCTGAGTTTGTACGTTGAGAGCGGTGCCGGCGTAGACCGGGCCGCGTGCATCAAGGCTGGCGGCTTTGACGTTGACCGCGCCGGTGGCCGAGGTGTCGGCCAGGCTCAACTGGCCATTGGCATCGAGCTGAATATCACCGCCGCTGGCGATCAGTTTGCCGTCGAGTTTCACCCCGACCCCGGCCTCGGTGCCGACCAGTTTGATCGCCCCGGCGTACATGCCGCCCAGTGCCGAGGAGTCGATGGCCAGTTGCGGCTTGGCGCTGCCGTCACCGGCACGGGCGGTGGCGTTGAGGTTGTCGGCATTGACGTCGTTGCGCCCGGCGACAATCGTCAGGTTCTGTGCCTGGATCTCGGCGTTGATCTTCGCGCTGCGGGTGATGATTTCAAAACGGTCGACGTTGGTCGCGTTGATTCCCGCGCCTTCGATGGCCACCGAACCCTGATCGACCTGAAAGCGATCCAGTCGACCGTTGTCGAGCACCGGTTTGCCGGTGGTCAGCGTCACGCGCGGCGAGTTAATGAACCCGCAACCGTTGCAGGTGATGCCGTACGGGTTGGCGACGATGACCCGCGCCGACTGCCCCGCCACTTCGGTGTAACCGCGCAATTGACTCGGGTTGCCGCTGATGACTTCGTTGAGAATCGCCTGCGCCGAACCGCTGTTTTTCAGGTTCGGGTTGTCAATGATGTGCCCACCCAACTGGGTGAGATTGTTCTGCGTCGAGCCGTTGTTGAGGATGACGCCCTGCGCGCCGACGTTGTAATCATGGAACTGGTTGTGCGACAGCCCGCTGGCATTGGGCGTGGCGATGTTGATGATCGGCACGCCATTGCCGGCGCGATCCAGCGAGGTATTCGGGTTGGCCACCACAATGCCTTCGGCCTGCGCCCACATCGGTTGCCAGAACATGACGTTCGCCAACAGAAACGCCAGCCCGCGCTTGGGCAGGCCCAGGAACGATTCACGGGTTTTCACGACAGCAGAAGACTGGCGAGCGAGAAAGGCGTATTGGCGAACGTCCATGTTTAACTCTCATTGCAACGGCAAAGGGGTCGGGAAATCGACAGGCAAAGCAATCCCTGCCCGGCAACAAACAGCGATGCCGGAAGAGTGAAAGAAACAAATTGGGGGGATTAATGCGCGCCTTGGTCAGAACGTCCAAAGCGATGCGAAACATTCGCAGGATGGCCTGCGAAAAGTCTGTTCGATCCCTCGAAACCACACATTGATATCAACGTGATGGCGCGATGGTAGATTGCCATCATTCTGACGTCAATAAGTCGTAACGCAGCTTTTTCGCCAACCGCTCTAGAACGGGGCTTTACGTGACAATGATGATTTTTTGCCGGAAATCGCGACCCGTTAGTCACACGATGCGAGGCACTTGACGCCACATACCACTGAACTTTTTACGGCCGAGCCCCCTCCACCGGATAACCCGCCTTAACCGGAACCGAGGCTGCCTCCATGAAGACCCTGATCAAACTCACCCTCGCTGCCACCTTCGCCTGCGCCCTGCCGGTGTGGGCCTGCACGCCGGAAGAAGCCACCGCCAAACGTGAACAACTGGCCAAGGAAGTTTCGAAATTGACCGAGCAGAATCCGGCCAAGGCCAAAGAGATCAACGACGAATTGCAGAAAATGGATCTGGGCACCGCCAGCAAGGATCTGCCGGACAAATGCCAGTTGATTGATCAGCGTTTGAAAGAGCTGGATACGGCCGAGAAGAAGACCGAGGGTTGACGACAACCGCAAAACCCGCAGCTTCGATCACTGATTGGAGCTGCGTTTTTTTTGCCCATAAATATGCATTAATGCATTTATTTGTTGCGCTAACGCATATTTCGACTAAGGTTACCTCGAGCAAGCAGATCGGCATCAGCCATTCGACATGGCAACCCTTGAACGCCGATCGCTCGGCAACACCGCAACACCCACACAAGCTGGACGCTTGTTTTCACTCATGGAGGATTGAAAATGTTAACCACTGAAGCAACCCGATTCACCGGCGAGTCATTGCCACGCTGCCTGATCGGCCATTTGCTCGATCCGCACCTCGTCGAGGTCGAAGCGGCTGCACAACCCCGTGCACTGGCCGCCGCCAGCCTTAACTTCAATATGCAGAAGCAGACCCAGACCAACTGGTGCTGGGCCGCCGTTTCTGCCTCGGTCGGCAACTATTACGGCACAGGAAACTGGACCCAGTGCGGCGTTGCCAGCGCTGAACTCGACCGCAACTGCTGCAATCAGCCTGGGCCGTGCAACGTTTATGGCTATCTCGATTCCGCCCTGCGCACCACGCGCAGTTACAACGGCATGAATCAGGGCTCGCTGCAGATGTCGGCCATTCAGAACCAGATCAGCATGGGCCGCCCGGTCGGTCTGCGCTGCGCCTGGTACGGCGGTGGTGCACACTTTCTGACGATCTACGGCACCAACGGCGATTACGTGCTGGTCGCGGACTCGATCTACGGCTACTCGACCCGCGCGCTGAACGCCTTCCCGCGTTCTTATAACGGCGGCGGCAACTGGACCAACACTTACTTCACCGTGAAAAACTAGGAGGGCGACATCATGCAACTGACTTATCCAAAAGCGCCTTCCAACGGCGTTCAAACACTGCGTCCGGCACTGCAAAGCGCGCTGCAAACCCAGGGCTTTGGCGCCAACCGCCAATTCGCCAACGCCGCTGCGGCGAAGATCAGTCTCAGCAAGGCTTACCGTGGTTATTCGCTCAGCCTGGACGACCTGAGCAATGGCAAAGGCCTGCAAAATGCGCGGATCGGCGATTGGCATTACCTGGTGTTTGCCGATGGGGTAACGATTGCCGATGCACAATTGGCTGAAGGACGCGGGCATGTCGAATTCGCCTCGTTGAACCACGGCGATCACGCGGCCGCTATGGTGAGTGCGCTGAAACTGGCAGAGCAATCGCCGCAATTGCACGGCAAAACCGTTGAGCTGCGGCTGTTGTTTGTGTCTGCGCTTAACGTTGTGGCGATCTGGCTGCATGCCGACGGCGAAGAGCTGCTGATCCCGATCGAGCCAACGCCCAAGAACCTGGCCGTCACTCGGTTGTACAGCGAGGCTGCCCTGCTCGCTGCGTTGAAACCGGCGGCGGCTCAGGCGAAACAGCGTTTTGATACCGACACCAGTGGCCTGTTGGGCAACTGATAAACGCTGGACGAAAAAAAACCCGGACACTGTCCGGGTTTTTTCTGTGTGCCTGAAACGACTTACTCAGCCGCTGGCTCTGCCGGCTTGCGGCGCTTGAGCGGCGCCATGCCGTCGCTGCTCACCAACGAGTCCGGCTTCGGACGGTTGGCGCTCTTGCGCTTGGTCGGCGTCTTGGCGGCGGTTTTCTTCTTGTCGCCCTTGGCGTCGGTCTTTTTCTTCTTCACGCCAACGGCTTTACCCGAGGCCTTGACCTTTTTCGGCCCGCCGTAGGTGCCTTTGACTTCCTTGATGGTGCGGCGCTCGAAGCTCTGCTTCAGGTAGCGCTCGATGCTCGACATCAGGTTCCAGTCGCCGTGGCAGATCAGCGAGATCGCCAGACCGTCGTTGCCGGCGCGGCCGGTACGACCGATGCGGTGCACGTATTCGTCGCCGCTGCGTGGCATGTCGAAGTTGATCACCAGATCCAGACCATCGACGTCCAGACCACGGGCCGCCACGTCGGTCGCAACCAGAATCTTCACGCCGCCCTGCTTCAGACGGTCGATCGCCAGTTTGCGATCCTTCTGGTCTTTCTCGCCGTGCAGCACGAACGCCTTGTATTCCTGAGCAACGAGGCGACCGTAGATGCGGTCAGCCATGGCGCGGGTGTTGGTGAAGACGATGGCCTTCTGATAGGTCTCGTTGGCCAGCAGCCAGTTCACAATTTGTTCTTTGTGCTGGTTGTGGTCAGCGGTAATGATCTGCTGACGGGTGGTCGAGTTCAGTTGGCTGACGGCGTTGAGCTGCAAGTGCTCAGGGTTGTTCAGCACTTTGGCAATCATCTCGCGCAGGCCGGAACCGCCGGTGGTGGCGGAGAACAGCATGGTCTGCTGACGGTTCGGGCATTCGTCGACCAGACGCTGCACGTCTTCGGCGAACCCCATGTCGAGCATGCGGTCGGCTTCGTCGAGCACCAGCACTTCGACTTCTTTGAGGTCGAGGTTGCCGGCGTTGAGTTGCTCGATCATGCGGCCGGGGGTGCCAATGAGGATGTCCGGCACCTTGCGCAGCATTGCCGCTTGCACTTTGAAGTCTTCACCGCCGGTGATCAGACCGGACTTGATGAAAGTGAACTGCGAAAAGCGCTCGACTTCCTTCAGGGTCTGCTGGGCCAGCTCGCGGGTCGGCAGCAGGATCAGAGTCTTGATGCTGACGCGAACCTTGGCCGGGCCGATCAGGCGATTGAGGATCGGCAGGACGAAAGCGGCGGTTTTGCCGCTACCGGTTTGCGCAGTCACCCGCAAATCACGCCCCTGGAGCGCCAGCGGGATGGCCGCGGCTTGCACAGGCGTTGGCTCGACAAATTTCAGCTCGGCCACAGCTTTAAGCAGGCGTTCGTGCAGGGCGAATTGGGAAAACACGGGTGCTACCTCGAAGATATGCAAAAAAACAGCTGCATAGGTTACCGGTTTCGAGCGCTCAGGCCGAGTTTCTTTCTTCAAACTGCAGCAATCAGTGGCTTTTTTGTTGCTTGATTTGTCTCCAACGGTAATACGTAGCGTCTTAAATGCTCTAATCGCCCATCGCGTCTTACAGAAGAATCGTTGCTCTTATGGATTTCAAACAGCTCTGGCTCAACGCCCAGGACCTCTGGGGTACTCTCGAACAGCACCCGCTGCTGCAATCCGGCCTGGCGCTGATGGTGCTGTTGGTGGTCGCGCTGGTACTCGGACGAGTGGCGCGCTATCTGATCCTGCATGCCAGTCGCATGCTCGGTCGCCAGCCGGCCCTGCACTGGATCAACGACTTTCGCCACAACAAGGTGTTTCAGCGCCTGGCGCAGATGACGCCGTCGCTGGTGATTCAGTTCGGCTTGCACCTGGTGCCCGAACTGAGCAAAACCGCCATGACCTTTCTCGGCAACGTGGCGCTGTCATTCACCATCCTGTTCCTGCTGCTCTCGGTCAGCGCCCTGCTCAATGCGCTGCTCGACATCTATGCGCGCACCGAGCACGCCCGTACGCGCTCGATCAAAGGCTACGTGCAACTGGCGAAAATGGTGCTGTACGTGTTCGGCGCGATCATCATCGTCGCCACCCTGATCGACCGTTCGCCGCTGTTGCTGCTGTCCGGTCTGGGTGCGATGTCGGCGGTGATCCTGTTGGTCTATAAGGACACGCTGCTGTCGTTCGTCGCCAGCGTGCAACTGACCAGCAACGACATGCTGCGAGTCGGCGACTGGATCGAAATGCCCCAGGTCGGCGCCGATGGCGACGTGGTCGACATCACTTTGCACACGGTCAAGGTGCAGAATTTCGACAAGACGATTGTGTCGATCCCGACCTGGCGTCTGATGTCCGAGTCTTTCAAGAACTGGCGCGGCATGCAGCAATCCGGCGGCCGTCGGATCAAGCGCAGCCTGTTCATCGATGCCAGCGGCGTACGATTCATTCGCGACGACGAAGAGGAAAAGCTCTCCCAGGTGCACCTGCTGACTGACTACATGAGCCGCAAGAAAGCCGAGCTCAAGGCATGGAACGAGGCGCAGGGCAACGTTGCGGCAATGTCGGCCAACCGCCGACGCATGACCAATATCGGCACCTTTCGCGCTTATGCGCTGGCCTATCTGAAGAGCCACCCGGAGATCCAGCCGAATATGACCTGCATGGTGCGCCAGATGCAGACCACGGCGCATGGCATTCCGCTGGAAATCTACTGCTTCACCCGCACCACGGTGTGGGCGGATTACGAGCGGATTCAGGGGGATATTTTCGATTACCTGCTGGCGGTGCTGCCGGAGTTTGGCCTGAGCCTGTACCAGCAGCCGAGTGGCGGGGATTTGCGTAGCGGGTTGCTGCCAGCGGTGCTCGGCTCGGCAACCATCCCCGAGCCGCAAAAACACCTCATGTGATACCCAATGTGGGAGGGGGCTTGCTCCCGAAAGCAGTGTGTCAGTCAGTATATTTTGATCTGACACACCGTCTTCGGGAGCAAGCCCCCTCCCACAGGTATCAGGTGGTGACCAACGACTTGCGGATACCCAATCGACTGATCCACACCGCCATCAAGATCACACTCCCGCCGAGAAACAGCCTTCCCAGTTCCTCATGCTGATTCCAGATCAACAGGTTCAGCAGCAACCCCACCGGCACATGCAGGTTGTTCATCACGGCCAGCGTGCCGCCGTTGACCATGCACGCACCCTTGTTCCACCAGTACAGGCCCAACGCCGTCGAGACCAGCCCGAGGAACACCAGCACGCCCCATTGCAGCGGCGCTTCCGGCAGGAAGTCGGATTTGCCAAACATCAGGAATGCCGGCAATACCACGGCCAGCGCCCCGAGGTAGAAGAAACCGAAGCGACGGTAGTGGGGCAAATCGCTCGGGTGTTTCGCCACCAGATGCTTGTACATCACCTGGCCTGCCGCGTAGGTGAAGTTGGCCAGTTGCAGCAGCAGGAAACCCATGAAGAAGTCCGGATTGATCCGGTCAAAGCGAATCACTGCCGCACCGCCCACAGCCACCAACGCCGCAATCAGCGCCCATGGGTTGAAGCGACGATTCAATGCATCTTCGATCAGTGTCACGTGCAACGGCGTGAGAATGGTAAAGAGCAACACTTCCGGCACCGTCAGCACGCGGAAGCTCAGGTATAGACACACGTAGGTCACGCCGAACTGCAACGCGCCAATCAGCAGCATGCCGCGCATGAACGCCGGCTCCACCGATCGCCAGCGTGTCAACGGAATGAACACCAGCCCGGCGAGTACCACACGCACCAGCACCGCGAAGTAACTGTCGACATGACCGGCCAGGTATTCGCCGATCAGACTGAAGGAAAACGCCTGGATCAGCGTGACAAAAAGTAGATAGCCCATGCTCGCCCCTAATTCGAATGGCGGCGACGATAGCGGGTTTTGCTCCTGATCGCGAACCCTGTGCAAAGGCTGCCAACGAGGGAACAGCACTGCTCGTCCCCACAGCATCAGTGTCAGCCTTTCAGGCACTCCTCCGTGCCGTGTCCGCCGCCTTCGTACTCAGGGCCGTAATAGTATTTGTTGAACGAGAATTTGCCGTCAGACCCTGCCTCTACCTTGGCGGCACCCACACCATAATCTTTCAGGGACGGGTCGGTGTGGGCGAAGTAAATGGCCAGTGAATCGGCATTGGCTGCTGCAAACCCGTCATACACGGATTTGTCCGCCAGCGTCAGCTTGAAGCTGTAGGCGCCGTAATGACCCGTGCTCTGCTCAGCGTTGAGCTTCATGTCAACCGTGCCTTTGAACTCGCCAATGTGACTGTCCATGCCTTTGCACTGATAGACACCACTGAAATCAGTGCCGGTGAACGGTGACGGGCTCGCCCAGGCGGGCGCCGAAATGAATGCAACTGCGGTAATGACTTTCTTCAGCATCTTGATCTCCCTGTCTTGTTTATCAGATGTGTCGACGCTTGACTCGCCGAGTCCTTCCACCTGATCGCTGACTGTTCAGCTAACGCAAAAGCCTAGGGACGCCGCTTCCGACGGACAACCTGAAAACCATGTAGGAATTTTCTGTTTTTGCGTTCCCCATGAAACGACAGGCAAAAAAAAGCCCGATCTCGCTAAAGCGTTCAATCGGGCTACAGCACTCAGGAGCAACAAGTGCAAAGGGAGGTTCGATGCGCGTAGAGCCTTGAAGGGGGTGCGCCAGGTCACTTAAACAATCGGCGATTATCTGGCGATTAACATATCAAGCGACCTGGGACAGCTTGGCGTTGGCCTGATTCAAGCCCTTCTCCTGGAAGTCACCGCCCAGGTTCATGCCTTCAGCGTGAATGAAGGTCACGTCGTGGATGCCGATGAAACCCATCACCTGACGCAGGTACGGTTCCTGATGGTCGGCCGGGCCGCCGGCGTAAATGCCGCCGCGAGCGGTCAGCACATAGGCACGCTTGCCGCTGAGCAGACCTTGCGGGCCAGTCTCGGTGTATTTGAAGGTGACGCCGGCACGCAGCACGTGGTCGAGCCAGGCCTTGAGGGTGCTCGGGATGGCGAAGTTGTACATCGGCGCGGCCATGACCAGCACGTCGGCGGCGAGCAATTCATCAGTCAATTCGTTGGAACGATCCAGCGACGCTTGCTCGCTGTCGTTACGCTGCTCGGCAGCTTTCATCCAGCCGCCCAGCAGGTTGATGTCCAGGTGTGGCACTGGGTTCACGGCGAGGTCACGTACGGTGATCTGATCGGCAGGGTGCGCTGCTTTCCACTGACTGATGAAGGTCTGGGTCAGTTGACGGGATACCGAGTCTTGCTGGCGGGCGCTGCTTTCGATGATCAGAACGCGGGACATGGTGTGTAGCCTCCATCCGGGAATGTTGTAAGTCGATGGAGTGAAGGTTAAACAGAGTTGTATCGATGAAAAAGCGCAAATAATTGCTGCAAAGCATCGAAAAATTCGTTTAGATGCAACTCATGACCTGTGGGAGGGGGCTTGCTCCCGAATGCGGTGTATCAGTCACAAAGACGGTCCTGACACTCCGCATTCGGGAGCAAGCCCCCTCCCACAAAAAATCACGGTGTTATTTCGGGGTGCAGGTCAGCTTGATGCGCAGTTTGATAATGGTGCGGGTGAACTTGGCCGTGGCGTTCTTGTGTTTGCCGGCCGCCACTTCAATGTTGCGCGTGCGCGGTGCTTCCGGGCCGTTGGTAAACACAGCCTTGCAGACTGCATCGACATCGCCGTAGTTGACGACCCGGATGGAGCCAATGTCGTTGTCGGTATCGAAGGTCTCGTAGTCGATCTTGAGGCCGTTGAGATCCTTTTCCACATCGATCGGATACGCAAACGCCGTCAGCGGCAGCAGCGCCAGCAACACACAACAGAATTTTTTCATTCGGCAGTCTCCATGAGGGACTGCCAGCTTAGGACAAGAGGAGCTATTGATGAAAGCGCCCCGCGTGACCCTTGATCAATGGCGAACATTGCAGGCCGTGGTCGACCATGGCGGCTTTGCGCAGGCCGCCGAGGCCCTGCACCGTTCGCAATCGTCGGTGAGCTACACCGTCGCCCGCATGCAGGATCAGCTCGGCGTGCCGTTGCTGCGCATCGACGGGCGGAAAGCAGTACTCACCGAAGCCGGCGGCGTGTTGCTGCGCCGCTCGCGGCAACTGGTGAAACAGGCCAGCCAACTGGAAGACCTCGCCCACCACATGGAGCAAGGCTGGGAAGCCGAAGTGCGGCTGGTGGTCGACGCGGCGTACCCGAGCGCGCGCATCGTCCGCGCGTTGACCGCGTTCATGCCGCAGAGCCGTGGCTGCCGGGTGCGTCTGCGTGAAGAAGTGTTATCCGGCGTGGAAGAAGTGCTGCTCGAAGGCGTGGCCGATCTGGCCATCACCGGCCTGAGCATTCCGGGCTACCTCGGCGCGGAGCTGAGCGATGTCGAGTTCGTCGCCGTCGCCCACCCCGATCACGCCTTGCATCGATTGAATCGCGAGCTGAGCTTCCAGGATCTGGAAACCCAGATGCAGGTGGTGATCCGCGACTCCGGCCGCCAACAGCCACGCGACGTCGGCTGGCTCGGCGCCGAACAGCGCTGGACCGTCGGCAGCCTCGCCACCGCCGCGACGTTTGTCAGCAGTGGCCTGGGTTTTGCCTGGTTACCTCGACACATGATCGAACGCGAACTCAAAGAAGGTACGCTCAAGCTGCTACCGTTAGACCAGGGCGGCAGCCGCAACCCGAGCTTCTACCTGTACTCGAACAAGGACAAACCGCTGGGCCCGGCCACGCAAATCCTTATTGAATTGCTGCGTACCTTCGACACCTTGCCGCTGGACGCACCGTTCGCCGCCCCCGAACAAGCCTGACACGGAGTTCATCGATGGCGTATTTCGAGCATGAAGGTTGCAACCTGCACTACGAGGAATATGGCCACGGCGATCCGTTGCTGCTGGTTCACGGTCTGGGCTCCAGCACGCTGGACTGGGAAATGCAGATTCCGGCATTGGCCGCGCATTACCGGGTGATCGTCCCTGACGTGCGCGGCCACGGCCGTTCTGACAAACCCCGCGAGCGTTACAGCATCGCCGGTTTCAGCGCCGACATGCTGGCCCTGATCGAACATTTGAACCTCGGCCCGGTACACTACGTCGGACTGTCGATGGGCGGCATGATCGGCTTCCAGTTCGCCGTCGATCAGCCGCAACTGCTCAAAAGCCTGACCATCGTAAACAGCGCCCCCGAAGTCAAAATCCGCAGCCGCGACGACTACTGGCAGTGGTTCAAGCGCTGGAGCCTGATGCGCGTGCTCAGCCTCGCCACGATCGGCAAAGCGCTGGGCAGCAAACTTTTTCCGAAACCGGAACAGGCTGATCTGCGGCAGAAAATGGCCGAACGCTGGGCAAAAAACGACAAACGTGCTTATCTCGCCAGCTTCGATGCGATTGTGGGCTGGGGGGTTCAGGAACGACTTTCCCGAGTGACCTGTCCAACCCTCATCGTCAGCGCCGACCGTGATTACACACCGGTGGCACTGAAAGAAACCTATGTAAAACTGCTGCCCGATGCGCGGCTGGTGGTGATTGCCGATTCACGCCACGCCACCCCGCTCGATCAACCCGAACGCTTCAACCAAACGCTGCTGGCGTTTCTTGCCGCAGCCGATATTCAATCTCAGGATCACTGACCCATGCTGAAAAAACTCGCCCTCGCCGCCGGTACCGTGCTGTTCGCTGCCAACCTGATGGCGGCCACGCCAGCCAAGGCGCCACACGTGCTGCTGGACACCACCAACGGCCAGATCGAAATCGAGCTGGACCCGGTCAAGGCACCGATCAGTACCAAAAACTTTCTGGATTACGTCAACAGCGGTTTCTACACCAACACGATTTTCCACCGTGTGATCCCGGGCTTCATGGCTCAGGGCGGCGGCTTCACCCAGCAAATGTCGCAAAAAGAAACCAAGGCACCGATCAAGAACGAAGCCAACAATGGCCTGCACAACGTTCGCGGCACCCTGTCGATGGCCCGTACTTCCAACCCTGACTCGGCCACCAGCCAGTTCTTCATCAACGTGGCTGACAACGCATTCCTCGACCCGGGCCGTGACGCCGGTTACGCGGTGTTTGCCAAAGTGGTCAAGGGCATGGACGTCGTCGACATTATCGTCAACTCGCAAACCACCACTAAAAGCGGCATGCAAAACGTGCCTGTCGACCCTGTGATCATCAAGTCGGCCAAAGTCATCGACTAAGCTGTACAGGGCGTATCGAGCGGCGCTGGACTAATGCCACGCCGCTCACACCGATAAAAGGAGAGCCCGTACTCCGGGCGGTTATCTGATGCTCTATCGCCGTTTCGAACAACTGATCGACATATTCCGCGACGCCCCGACGGCGTCCCCGCCGGATCGTGTGCTCCCCTTCTACACCTATTACCTCAAGCAGGTCTGGCCGAGTTTCGCCGCCCTGCTGGTGGTGGGTCTGTTTGCCGCGCTGATCGAAGTGGCGCTGTTCAGTTACCTGAGCCGCATCATCGATCTGGCCCAAGGCACGCCCAACCCGAATTTCTTCAGCGACCACGCCCTTGAACTGACGTGGATGCTGGTGGTCGCGCTCATCCTGCGGCCGATTTTCTTTGGTCTGCACGACCTGCTGGTGCACCAGACCCTGAGCCCGGGCATGACCAGCATGATCCGCTGGCAGAACCACAGTTACGTGCTCAAGCAGAGTCTGAACTTCTTCCAGAACGACTTCGCCGGACGTATCGCCCAACGCATCATGCAGACCGGCAATTCGTTGCGCGATTCCGCCGTTCAGGCAGTGGATGCGCTGTGGCATGTGTTGATCTACGCGATCAGCTCGCTGGTGCTGTTTGCCGAGGCCGACTGGCGCCTGATGATTCCGTTGCTGACGTGGATCGTCGCGTACATCGGCGCGCTGTATTACTTCGTGCCACGGGTGAAGGATCGCTCGGTGGAAGCGTCCGACGCGCGCTCGAAACTGATGGGGCGAATCGTCGACGGCTACACCAACATCGCCACGCTGAAGCTGTTCGCCCACACCAATTTCGAGCAGCACTACGCCAAGGAAGCCATCGAAGAGCAGACCGTCAAAGCGCAAATGGCCGGCCGCGTGGTCACCAGCATGGACGTGGCGATCACCGCCATGAACGGCTTGCTGATCGTCGGCACCACCGCCCTCGCGCTGTGGCTGTGGACGCAGTCGCTGATCACCGTCGGTGCGATCGCCCTGGCCACCGGCCTGGTGATCCGCATCGTCAACATGTCCGGGTGGATCATGTGGGTGGTCACCGGCATTTTCGAGAACATCGGCATGGTGCAGGACGGTCTGCGAACCATCTCGCAACCGGTCAGCGTCACCGATCACGAGCAGGCCAAACCGCTGACGGTGGCTCGTGGCGAAGTGCGTTTCGAGCACGTGGATTTTCACTACGGCAAGAAGAAAGGCATCATCGGCGACCTCAACCTGACCATCAAGCCGGGTGAGAAAATCGGCCTGATCGGGCCGTCGGGCGCCGGCAAATCGACCCTGGTCAACCTGCTGCTGCGCCTGTACGACGTTGAAGGCGGACGCATTCTGGTCGACGGTCAGAACATCGCCGAAGTCGGCCAGGAAAGCCTGCGTGCACGCATCGGCATGATCACCCAGGACACCTCGCTGCTGCACCGTTCGATCCGCGACAATTTGCTGTACGGCAAACCCGACGCCACCGACGCCGAGCTTTGGGACGCGGTGCACAAGGCCCGTGCCGATGAGTTCATTCCGGTGTTGTCGGACGCCGAAGGCCGCACCGGCTTCGATGCACACGTCGGTGAACGCGGCGTGAAGTTGTCCGGTGGCCAGCGCCAGCGCATCGCCATTGCCCGGGTACTGCTCAAGGACGCGCCGATCCTGATCATGGACGAAGCGACCTCAGCGCTGGACTCGGAGGTCGAAGCGGCGATTCAGGAAAGCCTGGAAACCCTGATGCAGGGCAAAACCGTGATCGCGATTGCCCATCGCCTCTCGACCATCGCACGCATGGATCGGCTGGTGGTACTGGAAAACGGCAAGATCGCCGAGAGCGGCACCCACGCCGAGTTGCTGGCGCATCGCGGTTTGTATGCCAGATTGTGGGCGCACCAGACCGGAGGGTTTGTCGGCATCGATTGATCATTTGGCCAACAAAAACCTAGTGTGGGAGGGGGCTTGCTCCCGAAAGCGGGGTGTCAGTACCGAACATTTGACTGGCACGCCGCCTTCGGGAGCAAGCCCCCTCCCACATTGGCCGGTAACCAACCTGAAGATCGCCACAGCCCTCTAACTACGGGCGCTGGCGGTTTTTTTCGCCTGCTGGAAATCCACGAAATCCCTGCTGTACTGAGCCAAGGCTCCAGCACGAAGCCTGTCGTAAGTCTGCAGGGACGCACCACTCGATGCAGTCTCGATAGCATGCCTATCAAGGACTCTCTCTCATGTCTCTGTTCAAGCGTTCAGTCACGGAGTTGCTGGGTACGTTCTGGTTGGTTTTGGGTGGTTGTGGCAGTGCGGTGATCGCCGCCTCTTCACCATTGGGAATCGGGGTGCTGGGGGTGGCCCTGGCGTTTGGTCTGACAGTGCTGACCATGGCGTTCGCCATCGGCCGCATCAGCGGTTGTCACCTGAACCCGGCGGTCTCGGTCGGGCTGGTGGTCGGCGGTCGATTTCCGGCCAAAGATTTGCCTGCCTACATCATCGCCCAAGTGCTCGGCGCGATCCTCGCGGCAGCGCTGATCGCGCACATCGCCAGCGGCAAGGAAGGCTTCGACATCGCCGCCGGCCTGGCGTCCAACGGTTATGGCGATCACTCGCCCGGCAAGTATTCGATGGCCGCAGGGTTCGTCACGGAACTGGTGATGACGGCGATGTTCGTGATCATCATTCTGGGCGCCACCGACAAACGCGCGCCGGCGGGACTGGCACCGATCGCCATCGGCCTGGCCCTGACGCTCATTCACCTGATCTCGATTCCAGTGACCAACACCTCGGTGAACCCGGCGCGCAGCACCGGCCCGGCGCTGATAGTCGGTGGCTGGGCGATTGCGCAACTGTGGATGTTCTGGGTCGCGCCACTGATTGGCGCGGTGATTGGCGGCGGGATTTATCGCTGGCTGGGTAAAGAGGAGTCCTGATACCACTGTAGATCCCCTGTGGGAGGGGGCTTGCTCCCGAAGGCGTCGTTTCAGTCATATTTGCCGTACTGACCCACCGCATTCGGGAGCAAGCCCCCTCCCCCAAAAGCGGATCTATGTCTGGCGGTAGGGCAAGGCGCTTTTTGCCTCCTCGGCATAGGCCAGCACGCCAGCACGCTCCTGGTGCAGGAAGTCTTTGACCGCCGCTTTCAGCCCCGGATGGCGCAAGTAGTGCCACGAGTGGGTGATCACCGGTTCAAAGCCGCGAATCAGTTTGTGCTCGCCCTGAGCACCGGCGTCGAAGCGCTGAAATCCGTTGGCAATTGCATAGTCCATGCCCTGATAAAAACAGGTCTCGAAGTGCAGCCGATCAAACTCGGCGAGGCAGCCCCAATAGCGCCCATAGAAGCTGTCGCCCCCGACCAGACTGAACGCCATCGCCACCGGCCGTGAACCCTGTTTGGCCAGCACCACTCGGATCGACTCGGGCATGCGCTCGGCCAGCAGACTGAAAAATTCCCGGGTCAGATACGGCGCTTGTCGACGCACTGCGTAGGTATTGGCGTAGCAGGCGTAAACGAAATCCCACTGCGCCTCGTCCAGTTCTCGCCCCTCCAGCCATTCAAACTCAAAGCCCTGCCCCGCCACCTGTTCGCGCTCCTTGCGCATCTGCTTACGCTTGCGCGAACTGAGCACGTCGAGAAAATCCTGAAAGTCGCGATAACCGCGATTTTGCCAGTGGTACTGACAGCCGATGCGCTGCAGCCAGCCAGGCTGTTCGGCCATCGCGGCATCGGTAAACGGATCGGTGAAATTGATGTGCGCGCTGAAGAGTTCTTCGATTTCCAGATAACCCGGCAAGCTCTTGAGCAGTTCAAAACCGTCCTCGACGCTGGCCGCCAACAGCCGCGGGCCGCTGACCGGACTGAACGGCACGGCGATCAGCAATTTGGGGTAGTAGTCGATCCCGGCCCGGGCGCAGGCATCGGCCCAGCCATGGTCAAACACATACTCGCCGTAGGAATGCCACTTGCGATAACCGGGCAATGCCGCGATCAATCGCCCCTCTTCGATATGCAGTAAATGCTCAGGTTGCCAACCGGTGTGGGGGCCAACGCTACCACTGTCTTCCAGTGCACTGAGAAACGCATGGCGCAAGAACGGCTGATTCTCCGGCACCAGTGCGTCCCACGTGGGCGGGGCAATTTCTGACAGGTTTTGCAGGCATTGCAAAGGCATCGACAAGCTCTCCACATCTGGGCTTCAGCGCCCGGCGAGTATCGCCGATCGCGTGGCATTACACACCCGCAATCGGGCGACAGCGCTCTAGATCAATAGTTCACGAGCACTTCGCATCGTCATCAACCTGCCATCATCGTGCCACTGCTCTGTCATAAACCATCGCGATACTGGCGCCTGTTTTTAGAGCGCCGGGTTCTACCCGGACACTGTTTTCCGACCTCACGTCGGTTGTGCCCAGGATGGTTCAGCCATCCCCTCTCATCTTCGGAGATTGCTATGCGTCTTGCTTCCACGAAAACTGCGGCGGCCCTGTGCGGTGGCCTGTTACTGGCCATGAGCGTTCCGGCCAGTGCTGCAGTCGACGCCAAACTGCTCGACATGCTCAAGGCTAACGGTTCGATTTCCCAGGCGCAGTACATTGAACTGCAAACTGAACTGGCCAAGGATCAGAAGGCTCAGCAAATCGCGCAGCAGGCGCAGCAAGAGACCAATGAACAAGTCGCGGCTGTCGCGAAGAAGACCAACGAACAAAGCGCCTTCGATCAGAAACTGGCGTGGGCCGCCAAGACCCAGTTCAAGGGTGACGTACGTTTCCGTCAGGAAACCATCAAGATCGACGGCGAGCCGAACAACGGCGGCCGCGACAAGGATCGCCAGCGTATCCGTGCCCGTCTGGGTGCGTACACCGAGATCAACCCGCAAGTCGACACTGGCATCCGTATCGCCACCGGCGGCGGCGACGACGCGCGTTCGACCAACCAGGATCAGGACAACTACTTCGACAAGAAGCAGATCTGGCTCGACCTGGGTTACATCGACTACCACCCTGATCAGATCAAGAACCTGCACATCATCGGCGGCAAGATGCTGCAGCCATGGGTGAGCATGGGCGACGTGATCTGGGATAGCGACATCAACCCGGAAGGTCTGGCCGTTACCTACAAGTACCCGCTGGGCAGCAGCGCCGAACTGTTCGGCAGCCTGGGTAACTACAACCTCAAGGACAACGTCGACGGCGATGGCGTGCAATTCCGTCACGACCTGCGTCTGACGTCCGGCCAGTTGGGTAGCCGCTTCAACATCACCGACAACCTGAAAGTGACCCTGGGCGGCAGCATCTACGCCTACCAGAACGACGATGACAGCCGCTGCACCGGTACTTCCACGCCGTGCGCCCTGGCGGTCAACGGCAACTCGGCCAACAACGAATTCCGTCTGTATGAAGGGTTCAGCCAGGTCGACATCGGCGGTCTGCCGATGCCTTTGTCGTTCTACGGCCAGTACGTGAAGAACAACGATGCCGTGACCGATCAGGACACCGCCTGGCTGCTCGGCGCCAAGTCGAAAGTCTTCGGCCTGAACCTCGATTACAACTATCGTGACGTGCAGCGCAATGCGGTGGTCGGCGCCTTCACCGACTCCGACTTCGCCAACGGCACCACTGGTTCGCGTGGTCACAAGTTCAAGGTTGGCTACGACATCGACAAGAACTTCGCCATCGGCGCTACCTACTTCCTGACCAAGGCTGACTTCGCCAGCCGTACCCAGCGTGATGCAGACGCCAACACCCTGCAGCTGGACGCGGAAGCCAAGTTCTAAGAAAACAGCTACAAGCTTCGAGCGACAAGCTGCAAGTCACCGCTCCCCTTGCGACTTGCCGATCGAAGCGGATTTACCTGCAGTCCGGTGCAGCAACAGCGATCCCCATCATCCGTTCGCTGGCGTTGCACCGGGCTGATTTTTTATCAGCTCCGATCCTTGCGGCGTTGCTCGGCCAATCGCTCGGCCAACGCGTCCACGCCCTCTTCAGGCTTCTGCGGCATCGCCTTCAACGTGGCCTGCATCAATTTCATTTGCCGAATAAAGCGTCGGCAGTTGGGGCAGAACATCAGGTGATGACGCACCATCAGCTTCTCGCGAAAGCTCAGTTGGCCATCGAGATAATCGCTGGAGCGCGCCACTTGCTCCTTACAGGTCAGCATTCCCCGGTCTCCTCAAAATGCTCCACGGTCGCGAAGACTTTCAGCCGCGCACGATGCAGCAGCACACGGACATTGGAGAGCGAGATCTCCAGAAGATTACAGATCTCTTCCAGCTCCAGACCCTGACGCTCGCGCAGCAGCAAAACGCTGCTCTGCAGCTCCGACAGGCTGGCCAGAGTGTGTTCCAGACAGTCACGCAATTCGCCTTCGGTCAGCAACGCCTCGGGCGTGTCCTGATGCCAGGCAAACGGCGCCACCAGCCAATGACCGTCACCGGGGGAAAAACGATCATCGTCGACAGTGCCGTGGGGTGACGGCAGGTCATCCATCAGCACTTCGCGGCGATTCTGTTTGTAGCGACTTTTGGCCGAGTTGGCCGTGATGGTCAGCAGCCAGGTCTTGAGACTGGAGCGCCCCTCGAAGCTGCCGATATGGCGCACCACTGACAACCAGGCGTCCTGCACCACTTCCTCGACATGACGCTGGCCGACAATCGCATAGGCCACGGCGCGCATGGCGCTCTGGTAGGTCGTGACCAGTTCCTTGAAAGCCTTTTGCTCACCGGCGAGCAGGCGTTCGAGCAGTTGGGTGTCATCTACCGCCATCCAGAAATCTCCTTGTTCCTACTTCGAGATGCTAACGGCAGGACTTCGCATCAACCGATGTCCTGCCGATATTTCCGAAAATTACAGCGTTTGTGCTGCCTTGGATGTAGGAAAATTCAGAGATATTAAGGGGAAATGAACCCTCAATCTCAGCGCTTGCGCAGAATCACACTGCCAATCGAGTAACCGGCACCGAACGAACTCAGCACGGCCAGCGAACCGGCAGCCAGATCATCCTGATACTTGTGGAAAGCAATCACGGAACCGGCAGAGCTGGTGTTGGCGTAAGTGTCGAGAATCACCGGCGCTTCTTCTTCGGTCGCCTCGCGGCCGAGCAGCTTGCGCACGATCAGGTGGTTCATGCTCAGGTTGGCCTGGTGCAGCCAGAAGCGCTTGACGTCACCGACGTTGAGCTTGTTCTCTTCCAGGTGCTCGCCAATCAGCTCGGCCACCATCGGGCAGACATCCTTGAACACCTTGCGGCCTTCCTGCACGAACAGTTTGTCGCGAGCGCCAATGCCCTCTTCCGCCGCGCGGTTGAGGAAACCGAAGTTGTTGCGGATGTTGTTGGAGAACTTGGTCAGCAGTTTGGTGCTGACCACGTCGAACTGGTGTTTGGAGGTGGCGGTGTCCGCGCGCTCGATGATCACCGCAGTCGCAGCGTCGCCGAAGATGAAGTGGCTATCGCGGTCACGGAAGTTCAGGTGACCGGTGCAGACTTCCGGGTTGACCATCAGAATGGCCCGCGCCTGGCCCAGTTGCACGCTGTTGGCAGCTTGCTGGATGCCGAAGGTTGCCGACGAGCAAGCAACGTTCATGTCGAAACCGAAGCCTTGAATGCCCAAAGCTTCCTGGACTTCGATGGCGATGGCCGGGTAGGCGCGCTGCAGGTTGGAGCAGGCGACGATCACACCGTCGATGTCAGCGGCGGTTTTGCCGGCGCGCTGCAAGGCTTGCTCAGCAGCACCGATGGCCATCTGGCAAAGCACCGACCATTCGTCGTTGGAACGCTCCGGCAGGCGTGGCGCCATGCGCTGCGGATCAAGAATGCCGTCCTTGTCCATGACGAAGCGGCTCTTGATGCCCGAGGCTTTTTCAATGAACGCGGCGCTGGATTCGGTCAGAGCCTGGATCTCGCCGCTGGCGATGGCGTCAGCGTTGTCCGCGTTGAACTGCGCGACGTAGGTATTGAAAGACTGCACCAGCTCTTCGTTGGAGATGCTGTTGGCCGGGGTGTACAGGCCGGTGCCGCTGATGACGACGTTATGCATGGTCGTTTCTCTAATCTGTTCAGGCAGAAAGTGCTGGGACCGTCGTTCCAACACGCAAAGGGTCTATTCCCATCCGGGGGACGCAAACCTGGCATCGTTTTATTCCGCCGCGCGACATGGCCGAAGGCTCTGGGTCGCGAAACCGGCGTTTATGGTCGCGAAGTTTGCCATAAACCCGAGGTTTTAGCCCCTTTCTCAAGCACAACCGCCATTCACTGCAAGGGCGCACTTTTGTGGCGAGGGATCGGGGGATTACTCCCGGTCAGGGTTCGACCTGGCTCCACTGTTTGCTCAGGCGTTTGTCGGAGATCGGCACTTTCGTCCCCAATTGCTGGGCGAACAGCGAAACCCGGTATTCCTCCAGCCACCAGCGGTACAGCTCAAGCTGCGGATCGCGCTTGCCTTCCTGCGCATGCTTGGCCGCGCGAGTCTGGTATTGCGCCCAGAGCCCGGCGAGTTCGCCGCTCCAGACACGATCCTTCTGCACCTGCGCACCGAGCTTTTCGAAACGCTGCTCGACCGCTTTCAGATAACGCGGCAGCTCTTTAAGCCACTGCATTGGCGTTTCGCGGACAAAACCCGAATAAACCAGATTGTTGATCTGCTGCTTGATGTCGTTCAACGCCACGGCTTGGGCGAGATCGATTTTGCCCTTGAAGCGCTTTTGCAGACCATGCCAAAGCTTGAGGATTTCCAGCGTCAGGCGTGCCACGCGCTCGGCATGCTCGGTCCAGTTGCCGCGCTTGCGCTCGGCCAATGCCGCCAGCCCGGCACCGTCGCGCGGCAGCGGGTCTTCACCTTCAAGAATGCAACTGTCGAGGCTGGCCAGCAGAATGTCTTCAACCAGCGCATCAACACGACCCAACTCACGGTACAGCAAGCCCAGCTCGGTCTGCCCCGGCAACTTGCCACGCAGGAACTTGGCCGGTTCCGCCAATTGCTGCATCAGCAGACGCTGCAACGCCCGGCGGTGCTGAAATTCGGCTTCGGCCGGGGTTGAGAAGCGCCCTTCCTTGACCGTACCGCCCTCTTCCACCAGCGCCGGATAGACCGTCATCGACAGCCCGGCGATCTTCTGCTGAGTCTTTTCCGCCACCGGCGCGAAAACCTTGGCCTCCACCGGCTGCTGGCTTTTCGCACTTTGCGGTACGGCAAGCGCGGCCTGACTGGCTTCGGCGAAGCGCGCGGTCAATTCGGCCAGATCGCGTCCTTCACCCAGGAACTTGCCCTGGCCGTCGACGATTTCCAGATTCATCCGCAGATGCCCTTCGACACCTTGCTCGGCTTCCGCCCACGCCTCATCGCTGACCCGCGCACCGGTCATGCGCAGCAATTCCCGGCCCAGCGCTTGCGGTAACGAACCTTCGGCAAACGTCATGCGTTGCAACGCAGCTTTGATGAAGTCCGGCACCGGCACGAAGTTCTTGCGCAGTGCTTTTGGCAGGTTGCGCACGAGGGCGATGCACTTGGCCTCAATCAACCCCGGCACCAGCCACTCCAGCCGCTCCGGCGGCAGCATCGGCAACAGCGGCGCCGGTACGCGCAGGGTCACGCCGTCGCGTGGGTGATTGGGTTCGAAGTGGTAGGTCAGCGCCAGTTCCAGATCGCCGATGTGCAGCGTATCCGGGTAATCCCGCGCGGTGACTTCACTGGCCTCGCGGGCCAGCACGTCTTCTTCGCGCATGATCAGCAACTGCGGGTTTTTCTGGCTGTTGACCCGGTACCAACTATCGAACGTCGCGGTCTGATGAATCTCCGCCGGCAACCGCGCATCGTAAAAGGCATAGAGGGTTTCTTCGTCGGCAAGAATGTCGCGGCGACGGGCCTTGGCTTCCAGTTCGTCGAGCTGTTCCAGCAGTTTCTGATTGGCGCTCAGGCACTTGGCTTTCGACTGAATCTCGCCACGCACCAGACCTTCACGAATGAACAACTCGCGGGAAACCACCGGGTCCACCGGGCCGTAATGCACCGGCCGACGACCGACCACGATCAGCCCAAACAGAGTGATCTGCTCGAACGCCACGACTTGGCCGCGCTTCTTCTCCCAGTGCGGTTCGAAGTGGTTTTTCTTGATCAGGTGCCCGGCCAGCGGCTCGATCCAGTCGGCGTCGATCTTGGCGACCATGCGTGCATAAAGCTTGGTGGTTTCCACCAGTTCGGCGGTCATCAGCCACTGCGGACGCTTCTTGCCAATGCCCGACGACGGATGAATCCAGAAGCGCCGCTGACGTGCGCCAAGGTAATCGCCGTCCTCGGTTTTCTGGCCGATCTGGCTGAGCAGGCCGACCAGCACCGCTTTGTGCAATTTCGGGTAATCGGCCGGCTCTTTATTCAGGCTTAGCTGCATGTCGCGACAGATCAGGCTCAACTGGCGATGGGAATCACGCCACTCGCGCAGACGCAGGTAATTCAGGAAATTCTTGCGGCACCAGTTACGCAGCGGGCTCGCGGTCAAGGCCTGGCGCTGCTCTTCGAAACCGCGCCACAGATTGACCAGTCCGGCGAAGTCGGAGTCGGTGTCCTTCCATTGTGCGTGCGCCTGATCGGCAGCTTGCTGACGCTCGGGCGGGCGTTCACGCGGATCCTGAATCGACATGGCACTGGCGACGATCAGTACTTCTTGCAGGCTGCCGAGCTTGGCCGCTTCGAGCAACATACGGCCCATGCGCGGATCCACCGGCAAGCGCGCCAGTTGGCGACCGAGTGGCGTCAGTTGACTGTTGCGATCCACCGCCGAGAGTTCTTGCAGCAGGTTGAAACCGTCGCTGATCGCCTTGCCGTCCGGCGGCTCGATAAACGGGAACGCGGTAATTTCGCCGAGGCGCAGATGGAGCATCTGCAAAATGACCGCGGCAAGGTTGGTGCGCAGAATCTCCGGATCGGTAAATTCCGGGCGACCGAGGAAATCCTCTTCGCTGTACAAGCGCACGCAAATGCCTGGCTCGACCCGGCCGCAACGCCCCTTACGCTGATTGGCGCTGGCCTGGGAAATCGCCTCGATCGGCAAGCGCTGCACTTTCGCACGGTAGCTGTAACGGCTGATGCGCGCGGTGCCGCTGTCTATCACGTAGCGGATGCCCGGCACGGTCAGCGAGGTCTCGGCAACGTTGGTCGCCAACACCACGCGACGGCCCGGATGCGACTGAAAAATCCGCTGCTGTTCGGCCGGCGACAGGCGAGCGTACAACGGCAGAATTTCGGTGTGTTTGAGCTGGGCTTTACGCAGCATGTCGGCGGCATCGCGGATTTCGCGCTCGCCGGGCAGGAACACCAGCACATCGCCGGGACTGCGGCGTTCGCTGCGCTCATAAGCAGCGATTTCATCGAGGGTGGCGAGGATCGCCTGATCCACGGTCAGGTCATCTTCGACGCGGTTGCCCTCTTCGTCCTGCTCAAGGGTCAGCGGGCGATACCAGGTGTCCACCGGGAAGGTGCGGCCGGAAACCTCAACAATCGGCGCATCGTCAAAGTGCTTGGAGAAGCGCTCCAGATCGATGGTCGCCGAGGTGATGATGACTTTCAGGTCCGGGCGGCGCGGCAGCAGGGTTTTCAGGTAACCGAGCAGGAAGTCGATGTTGAGGCTGCGTTCGTGGGCTTCGTCGACGATGATCGTGTCGTAGCGTTCCAGATAACGGTCGTTCTGGGTTTCCGCCAGCAGGATGCCGTCGGTCATCAGTTTGATCAGCGTATTGGAATCGCTCTGATCTTCGAAACGCACCTGATAGCCAACCAGCGCCCCGAGCGGCGTGCCGAGTTCTTCGGCGACGCGGCTGGCGACACTGCGTGCAGCAATTCGACGCGGCTGGGTGTGACCGATCAAGCCGTGCTGACCGCGACCGATTTCCAGACAGATCTTGGGCAACTGCGTGGTTTTACCCGAACCGGTTTCACCGGCAATGATCAGCACCTGGTGCTTTTCCAGCGCAGCCTTGATTTCGTCACGCTTGGCGGCAATCGGCAGGCTGTCGTCGTAACGAATCACCGGCAGGCTGGCGCGGCGCGCCAATACCTGATCGCAGGACGCCTGCATGCGCGTCACCCACTGGGCCAGTTTGGCCTCATCGGGTTTCTTGCGCAGCTCAAGCAACTGCCGCCGCAGCCGGTGGCGGTCGGCGAGCATGGCGTAATCGAGGTTTTTCAGCAGTTTGTCGATGGAGGGCGATTCGTCGGTCATCGGGTACGCAATTCGGTCGTCTATTTGTGCAGGGGCGGATTGTCGCAGATTTGCTCGATGTTTGGCGTGTCAGTCGGATTGCCTGCCCTCACCCTAGCCCTCTCCCAGGGGTAGAGGGGACCGACCGGGGGTTGCTTCAGAGCTACATCGACCTGAACGAACTCTACCGAATCCATAATCGCCAAGATCTTTCAGGTCGATGTTTGACGCCGGACACTTCGGTCGGCCCCCTCTACCTCTGGGAGAGGGCTGGGGTGAGGGGCTTTTGCAGGCTACTCGTTATCCAGGCCTTTGCGCCGATACGGAAAGACGTCGATGACTTTCCCCGCCCGAATCGCCTCCTGCAAACCCTTCCAGTAATCGGCGTTGTACAACTCACCGTGCAGTTGATCGAACAACTTGCGCTGTCCCGAATCGGCGAACAGGAACGGAGGAAACTCCTCAGGGAACACATCCAGCGGCCCGATCGAATACCACGGCTCGGAGGCCATTTCGTCCTCCGGCGTACGCGGTGCCGGGATATGGCGAAAGTTCGCCTCGGTCAGAAAACAGATCTCGTCGTAGTCGTAGAACACCACCCGCCCGTGCCGCGTGACGCCGAAGTTCTTCAGCAACATGTCGCCGGGAAAAATGTTCGCCGCCGCCAGTTGCTTGATTGCCAAACCATAGTCCTCCAGCGCCTCACGCACTTGCGCTTCGTTGGCGTTTTCCAGGTACAGGTTGAGCGGCGTCATGCGCCGCTCGGTCCAGCAGTGGCGAATCAGCACGGTATCGCCCTCGACCGACACCGTCGACGGCGCGACTTCGAGCAATTCTTCAAGGCACGCCGGATCGAACTTGCTCAGCGGGAAACGGAAGTCGGCAAATTCTTGGGTATCGGCCATGCGCCCGACCCGGTCGACACTTTTCACCAGTCGGTACTTCTCGATCACCGTGGCGCGGTCGACGTTTTTTGATGGCGAGAAGCGATCCTTGATGATTTTGAACACCGTATTGAAGCCCGGCAGGGTAAACACGCTCATGACCATGCCGCGCACACCGGGGGCCATGATGAACTGGTCGTCGGTGTTGGCCAGATGATTGATCAGTGCGCGATAGAACTCGGATTTGCCATGCTTGTAGAAACCAATCGAGGTGTACAGCTCGGCGATGTGTTTGCCCGGCAAAATGCGCCGCAGGAAACCGATGAATTCCGCCGGCACCGGCACATCGACCATGAAGTACGAACGGGTGAAGGAAAAGATGATCGACACATCGGCTTCGTCGGTGATCAACGCATCGATCTGAATGCCGCGCCCTTCGCGGTGCAACAACGGAATCACCAACGGCCACTGTTCGTCGCGGGTGTAAATGCGCCCGACCAGGTACGCGCCTTTGTTGCGGTACAGCACCGAAGAAAACAGCTCGACGCTCAGTTCAGGATCCTTGCACACCCAGTCCGGCAGGTTTTCGCGCAACTGCGCTTCGAGCCGGCGCAGGTCGCCCGGCAGATCGGCGTAATCCTCGCTGAAACGGTAGTCGGCGAAAATGCTCGCCAGCATTCCCGATAGCTGGCCCTGCGGTTTATAGGTGCGGGTTTGCGCGGCGCGGGCACGGCGCAGGCTCGGGCGTGTGGTGTGGATGAACATGCAGCCGTCGCTGATCAGGTCATGGCTGAACAGCCCGCAGAAAATCGAGTTGTACCAGGTTTCCGACAGCTCATCGTCGAAGCGCAGGTCAATGACGCTGATGTAGGCGCTTTTCACCAGCGGCCAGCAACTGACATTCATCAGCGCTTCGTCATCGAAATACTCGCGCAGGCGAGCGATGGTTTCGCCGACCTTTTCCTCATAGAGGTTGATCCGCGCCGCCGACGCGGTTTGCGTCTCCTGCCAGCGCGCCTGTTCGAAACGCTCCCGGGCACCGTCGGTGATCCGGCGGAAATGCTCGCGGTAATCATCAAAGCCATCGAGGATCATGCGGGCGATATCGGTGGCTGGCCATTGCTGCGGCATAGATGAGACCTCGGCGTGCATGTGGAAATCTGTGCCTGAGCTTAGCCACGGAACCGTGCGCAGGTGAAGTGCAATTTCTGCCAAATCTGCGGCAGACCTGTACAGCGACACAGTTTTTATCAAAGTTTTTTTAATCGACCGTTCGGTCAATAAACAGCCTTTCTGGTGCTCTCTGCCGGCCACCGCCAGCCCACGGATTCTCTGGCTTTGGGATCCAATCCAGCATCCACCTCTCTAGCTCGCGTGTGGGCGATTGATGATAAGCCGCGACTTGAGAGCAACCGGATTGGTCTTACCAAAATAGTGGCACTTTGATATACAGCCCGCCATTACCCGCCTGACAACAAGATCCTCGGTTCACGAGGACGACCTCTCCCTCAAAGATCAAGGAGCACATTGATGTCTATCCGGAATCTGCGCATCGGTTTGCGCGCCAGTTTGAGTTTTGCCGTGTTGGCCGGCCTGCTGGTCGTGGTCGGCCTGTTTGGCCTGGGACAAATGAAGACCCTGCGCGAGAGCGCCGCCGTGATCGAAGAGTCCTGGATGCCCAGCATCGAGAGCATTCATGACAGTGCGGCGAATATCGCCAGCATTCGCCTCGAATCCCTGCGTCTGATCGCCAATAACCAGCCTGCCAGCCGTGACAAGAGCAAAAGCATCATCAAGGCGCAACGCGAGGAATTGCTCAAACGCCTCAACGACCATAAAGACCTGCTGACGAACGAGCAGGAACGCCTGATGCTCGACAACCTGAGTGCCGGCGCCGCCCGTTACATCAGCATTCTTGAGCAGATCATCGGCCAGATCGATGCAGGCCAGGATCAACAAGCCTACGCCCGCCTGAACAATGAGCTGGCGCCACAGGGCAGCGAACTCGACAAGCTGCTCGAACAGATGATCAGTTTCAACCAGCAAGGCGCCGATGCTGCCGCCGACGCAGCAGCCGAGATGTACCAGCGCGCACTGTGGATCGTCGCGAGCATCATCGTCATCGCGTTGATCGCCACCTTGTTGCTGGCCTGGCTGCTGACCCGCAGCATCACCACGCCAATCAATCAGGCCCTGGATGTGGCACGGCGGATTGCTTCGGGCGATCTCAGTGGCCAGATCGTCAGTGCGGGCAAGGATGAAGCCGCGCAGTTGCTCGACGCCCTGGCCAATATGCAGATCAATTTGCGCTCGACCATTCGCGGCATCAGCGAATCCGCCCAGCAACTGGCGTCCGCCGCCGAGGAAATGAGCTCGGTGATGGAGCAAAGCACCCGAGGCCTGCAGCAGCAGAATGATCAAATCGAACAGGCGGCCACCGCTGTCACCGAAATGAGCACGGCGGTGGATGAAGTCGCAGCCAACGCAGTGTCGAGTGCCGAAGCCTCTCAGGCCTCGAACGAAGACAGCAAGCACGGTCATGTTCAGGTCAGTGAGACCATCAACTCGATTCAGGAATTGGTCAGCGCGGTACTCGGCGCTTCGGAGCAGGCCGAAGGTCTCGCCACGCAAGCCCAGGACATCAGCAAGGTGCTGGAGGTGATTCGCGGCATCGCCGGACAGACCAATCTGCTGGCGCTCAACGCGGCCATTGAGGCCGCGCGTGCCGGTGAGGCCGGGCGCGGTTTTGCGGTGGTGGCTGACGAGGTGCGCTCGCTGGCGCAACGGACACAGAACTCCACCGAAGAAATCGAGCTGATGATCAGCAGTATCCAGCACGGCACCGGCGCGACGGTCAGTGCGCTGCAAAGCAGTGCCGAACAGGCCGGGCAGACATTGCGTCGCGCCAACAGCGCCGGGCAGGCACTGGAAAAAATCACCGCGTCGATTTCGCAGATCAACCAGCGCAATCTGGTGATCGCCAGCGCCGCCGAGCAACAGGCGCTGGTGGCGCGTGAGGTCGATGAAAATCTGGTGAACATCCGTGACCTCTCGACACAAACCGCTGCCGGCGCCACGCAAACGTCTGCCGCCAGCCAGGAACTGTCGCGTCTGGCAGTCGACCTCAATGGCCTGGTTACGCGGTTTGTGATTTAAGCGAAAAGTTAAATGCCTGATTAGCGGTTGCCTTCGACAAGGCGCTCGGCAACACTCTCGTCCCGATCAAGGAAGGAGGCCGCCGTGAGCCCTGTCGATATTTTCCGTATGTTGTCGCTGGCAGCCATCTGGGGCGCGAGTTTTCTGTTCATGCGCATTATTGCGCCGGTGATCGGCACGATTCCGACGGCGTTCTTTCGCGTGTCGATCGCGGCCGTCGGTCTGCTGGTGATCCTCGGCCTGATGCGCATCAGCTGGGACTTCAAAGGCAAGCTGAAGACCGTGATGTTGCTGGGGGTGATCAACTCGGGGATTCCGGCGACGCTGTATTCGGTGGCCGCTCAAGTGCTGCCGGCGGGTTACTCGGCGATCTTCAATGCCACCACGCCGCTGATGGGCGTGTTGATTGGCGGACTGTTCTTCAGTGAAAAACTCACAGTCGCGAAATTGACCGGCGTGTTCCTCGGGCTGTTCGGTGTCGGCGTGCTGACGCGCGCCGGGCCCGTGGCTTTCGACCTGGAGTTGCTGATGGGCGCCCTCGCCTGCCTGCTCGCCACCACGTGCTACGGTTTCGCCGGTTTTCTCACCCGGCGCTGGCTGGATCACAGCGGCGGACTCGACAGCCGACTCTCGGCGGTCGGCAGCATGCTTGGCGCGTCGCTGTTCCTTCTGCCGTTGTTCGGCTACAGCGTCATCACTCAGCCACCGGTCAGCTGGGGCGGCTGGAATGTCTGGCTGTCGCTGCTGGGCCTGGGCCTGGGCTGCACGGCGTTCGCCTACATCATTTACTTCCGCCTGCTCAGCTCCATCGGCCCGGTGAAGTCGATGACCGTGACCTTCATGATCCCGGCGTTCGGCGTGTTGTGGGGCGCGTTGTTGCTGGATGAGCCGCTGTCGATGGCGCACTTGTATGGCGGGGTGTTGATTGCGCTGGCGCTTTGGCTGGTGTTGAAGCCTGCGGTGGTGAAGCCGACAGAAAACACTGCACGATAATCGACAGATGAAAAAAGGCCCGGCAGTCACCTCCCGGGCCTTTTTCATGTGCAACGCTTAAGCAGATTTACGGAAAACGAACGCCAACCCGACAACGATCAGCAGCATTCCCAGCACGCTCAGTGCGGCAAGGCGATTGCCGAAAATCAGGTAATCCATCACCGCCGTCACCGCGGGGACCAGATAGAACAGGCTGGTGACATTCACCAGATTGCCCCGTGCGATCAGGCGATACAGCAACAGCGTCGCCAGCACCGACACCACCAGCCCCATCCACAACACCGGCACGATGAAACCGGCGCTGTGTTCGAAGTGGAATGGCTGGAACGGCACGAAGATTCCACACAGCAACAGCCCCGCCAGGTACTGCACCGGCAGCGTACCGAGAGGATTGTCAGTGATGCGTTTCTGCATGATCGAACCCAGCGTCATGCTCGCCAGCGCCAGCAGGCCAAACAGCATCCCCGCCACGGACATCCCGGCCAGACCGATGCCTTGGTAAACCACCATGATCAGCCCCGCCAGCCCCAGCGCCAGGCCGAACAGACGGCTCGCCGAACGCTGCCGTTCCATCAGCACCACAGTGAGGATCGGCTGCACGCCCATGATGGTCGCCATCACGCCTGGGGTGACTTTGGTGTTGAGGGCCAGCAGATAGAAAATCTGATAAGCGCCCAACAACACCACACCCGTGGCAAGCGCATACAGCATCGGCTTGCCGCCCTTGGGCAACTTCAGTTTGAGCACTGGCACCAACAACACCAGCCCGCAGAGGGCAATGACAAAACGGATCAGCAGAAAGGCAAACGGCGAGGCGTGGGCCAGCCCCCACTTGGAGAAAATCGCCCCGCTGCTCCACAGCAGAACGAACAGGCTCGTGGACGCCGCCGCGAGCGCGGTTTTTTTCGAAAGGACAAACATGAATACCACCTGTAGTCAGGCAAAAAGCCAACTCAGCCGAAGCTGAAATTCAGTAGGTTTTTCTGGCGGGCGCAGGGGTCAGCAGAAACTGCCGATCAGCCCGAAACGCCAACGCCCGGCGGTGATACGACTGCGCACACCGGCGTGCTACTGACAGGTGGGGGGTAGTGACTGATCTGCTTTGGCTGCTGATTCCCGCACGGCACGACGCCAGCGTTGACCGCTGAATCGACTACCGCGTTGATGAGGGATGCAGGCATTGGGGCAGATCTTTTTTGAAGGGTTGGACAGTGAGCCGTGCGGCTCACGAGCGCCGACTATAACCAGCGCGGGACATGGATTGCAATGATTTGGACAAAGGGCCAGTAGCGACGGATGCATGAGCGCTGAATAGGCTGTTGAGCAACGGCTACACCTATCGATGGGGAGACATGGAATGCTCGAAATCATATGCCAAGAGAACGGACGTATTTGCGGTATCAGTTGTATCGGTCAGAGGCTCGACAGCAGGCCGCTATCGTCATTCTCCAATTACAGCATCAGTTGGAATGCCATGGCCCTACTGCCATCGATTTATCGAAAGTTCGCTTCGAACCGATCGACCAGCAAGCGCTGCAAGCATCAACGCTCTGGAAAGACCAGCACTTTTGGTGGAGTGAGGTCGTTGAGTGGAAGGGGCGAGAGCCCTTATCTCTGGACATCGCTATCTGGTTTGAAGAGGAGCTTTGCGGGCTGTGTTTCGCGAATCCAAATGCGAGCAAAAACAGAATACGAATTGTGCGTCTGGAGGGACGTCCCTTCGAACCCCATCCGTTAAAAAAACGTATCGGCGCACTGGCGATGATTGTGATTGAACGATACGCCCAGCTCATTGGCAGCAAGGTTCTCGAGATTCAAGAACCTTCAAGGGGCGCAATTTCCCACTATCAAGAGCTTGGCTTCGACTTCGACGCTGGGGGCCGCCTTGTCAAAACCTTGGAGAACCTAGTATCGTGAAAACTGTTCAATTAACGATCAACGCTGGTGGAAAAATGAGCAAATCAACAAAAAAGCTTTCCTCCAGAAAAGACATACTTTCTCGCGGTAGAAAATCCGCCGAGGTAACGCTCACCGCGAGTCAGAGGCGTCTGCTGCATTTACTGGTAACGGGCACTGAAACTGAAGAGCCAGATGTACTCGCCGATGGGCGGCTATAGTTTTATCTGCATACAAAAAAACCGCTCACAAGGAGCGGTTTTTTTATTGCCTGATTCAGCCTCAGCCAAACAACCAATACCCCAGCAACGTCAGCACCACCACGGCCAGGATCGGGCGCATGATGCGGTAGGCCTTGGGGTTACGGCGTTTCCACTGTTTGACGACGCCACTGAATTTGTCGCTGAAATTCTTGCTCCAGGCGTAGGCCTGATTGATCCCGCCAACACGTTCATCATCAAGGTTTTGCGGAGCAGTCGCACGGCCGAGCCAGGCGCTGATCGAGCGGTTGATGCGCGTCATGAAGCGGTTGCTCAGCGGACGCTCGATGTCGCAGAACAGGATGACCCGGGTCTTTTCGGTTTCGTTCTTGACCCAGTGCACGTAGGTCTCGTCGAACATCACGTCTTCACCGTCGCGCCAGGCGTAAACCTGGCCGTCGACAAAAATCCGGCAATCGTCAGAGTTCGGTGTGGACAGCCCCAGGTGATAACGCAGGGAACCGGCAAACGGGTCGCGGTGCGGGTTGAGGTGACTGCCACCCGGCAACAGCGCAAACATCGCGCCCTTGACGTTGGGAATCGCGCTGACCAGCGCCACGGTTTTCGGGCACAAGGTTTCGGCTGAAGGCAGCGGTTTGTCGTACCACTTGAGGTAAAAACGCTTCCAGCCCTTTTTGAAGAACGAGCCGAAACCAGCGTCGTTGTTCTTCTCGGCGGCGCGAATGTAGCCCTCATCGAACAGGTGCATCGCCTCGTCGCGAATGGTTTCCCAGTTATCGCGCAGTACATCCAGTTCAGGAAACTTGCTGCGGTCCAGATACGGCTTGGACGGCACGCCGGAGAACAGGTACATCAAAGCGTTGTACGGGGCGAACAGCGCCGAGTGGTTGACGAACTGGCGCAGCACGGGCAGGCGCGCCTTGCCGCGCAAATGCACGTAAAGGATGCTGCCCACAAACAGCAGCAACACCAACACCTTGGCGGCTAACGAAAAGGTCATCAACGACTCCTTGAATAAAGACAACACTGCGCGATGCCCTTTACCCGGCATGGCAGCCGGCCATGATAAACACTACCGGCCCGGGGAAAAACCCGTTCAACCTAATATTCAGTGTTAAGAATTGCGCAATAAAGCATTTATTAACATAACGGTGCTGAACGGCGGCTGACCTGAGTCAAGGATCAAAAGATCGCAGCCTGCACTGCGATCTTTTGCGCTAACGGTTTACTGCTGGTTCTCCTGCTCGGTAAACAGATCACTGAACAGCATGCTCGACAGGTACCGCTCACCCGAGTCCGGCAAGATCACCACAATGGTCTTGCCCTGCATTTCCGGCGTTTCCGCCAGACGCACCGCCACGGCCATCGCCGCACCGCAAGAGATGCCGCACAAAATCCCTTCTTCCTGCATCAGGCGCAAAGCCATGGCCTTGGACTCTTCGTCGGTGACCTGCTCGACCCGGTCAACCATGGCCAGATCAAGGTTCTTCGGCACAAACCCGGCACCGATGCCTTGAATCTTGTGCGGGCTTGGCTTGATTTCCTCGCCGGCCAGCGCTTGCGTAATGACCGGTGATGCCATCGGCTCTACCGCCACCGAGAGAATCGGTTTGCCCTGGGTATTCTTGATATACCGCGAAACGCCGGTGATGGTTCCGCCCGTACCGACGCCAGCCACCAGCACATCGACCGCGCCGTCGGTGTCGTTCCAGATTTCCGGACCCGTGGTCTTTTCGTGAATCGCCGGGTTGGCCGGGTTATCGAACTGCGCCGGCATGAAGTATTTGTCCGCGTCGCTGGCAACAATCTCGGCGGCCTTCTCGATGGCGCCTTTCATGCCTTTGGCCGGCTCGGTCAGTACCAGCTCCGCGCCCAACGCTTTCAACACTTTGCGACGTTCGATACTCATCGACGCCGGCATGGTCAGCATCAATTTATACCCACGGGCAGCGGCGACGAACGCCAGACCAATGCCGGTGTTACCGGAAGTCGGCTCGACGATGGTCATGCCCGGCTTGAGTTTGCCGCTGCTTTCGGCGTCCCAGATCATGTTGGCGCCGATCCGGCACTTGACCGAATAACCGGGGTTGCGCCCCTCGATCTTGGCCAGAATGGTCACGCCGCGCGGCGCGATGCGGTTGATCTGCACCAGCGGCGTATTACCGATGGAATGGGCATTGTCAGCGAAAATACGGCTCATGGCTGGGTCCTTATGCAGCGTTGAATTCAGCCTTCCAAGGTAAGCCTGTTGACCAGCACAGTCCAGTCGGGGCGAACGTCTGCGGCCACGGGCAGTCAATCGCTTACACCGTCCGGGAAATACCGTCATGAAGCGTCGCTACAGCTGGCCATTAGGGATTTTCGCCGTCATCGTCGTGTTGCTGATCGCCCTGCACATCGCGTTGCCGTACGTTGTGCGCGATTACCTCAACGACAAACTGGCGAACATGGGCGATTACCGTGGGCAGATCACTGACGTTGATCTGGCGCTGTGGCGCGGGGCGTACAGGATCAACGGGTTGAAAATCGTCAAGGCCGACGGCAAGGTGCCGGTGCCGTTCGTCGATGCGCCGTTGATCGACCTCGCTGTCAGTTGGCATTCACTGTGGTACGACCATGCAGTCGTGGCGCAAGTGAAGTTCTTCAAACCGCAGGTGAACTTCGTCGACGGTGGCGCCAACAAGCAGAACTCGCAGACCGGTAAAGGCACTGATTGGCGCGCGCAACTGGGCAAACTGCTGCCCATTACTCTCGACGAAGTGCAGATCAACGACGGCAAAATCAGCTTCCGCAACTTCAACTCCCAGCCACCGGTGAACATGAATGCCACCAACGTCGACGCGAGCATCTACAACCTGACCAACGTGGTCGACAAACAGGGGAAGCGCGACGCGCGTTTCGAAGGCAAGGCCCTGTTGCTTGGGCATGCGCCACTGGAAACCAGTGCCACCTTCGATCCATTGAGCAACTTCGAAGACTTCCAGTTCCGCCTGCGTGCCCGTGACATCGAGCTCAAACGCATGAACGACTTCGCTTCGGCCTACGGCAAGTTCGACTTCAACGCCGGCCATGGCGACGTGGTCATTGAGGCCCAGGCGAAAAAAGCCCAGGTCAGCGGCTACATCAAGCCACTGCTGCGCGACGTCGAAGTGTTCAACTGGCAGCAGGACGTGGAAAACCAGAACAAGAGCATCTTCCGCTCAGTCTGGGAGGCACTGGTGGGTGGCACGGAAACCGTGTTGAAGAATCAGGCGAAAAACCAGTTCGCTACAAAAGTCGAACTCAGTGGCAACGTGCATCAGCAAAATATCAACGCGTTCGAGGCGTTTTTGCAGATTTTGCGCAATGGCTTTATTCAGGCCTTCAATGCCCGGTATGAACGGCCCAAGCCGGATGCGGGTTAAGGCTTTCGATTGACAATGTAGCGACCAGACTCCTCTGCTGCCATCGTCGAATTTTGCTGTAACGAGTCCCAGCCCAGGCAAGCCAGCGCCAATGAACGTGGAACTGGCTCACGTCCACTGCTGTAGCGACTGATGCTGCGAGCGCTGACACCCAATGCCTCCGCAGCCTGATTAAGTGACAGTCCCGTACGGGCACGCCAATCAATGAAAGTTCGAGTATTTTCATCTGCTGCATTTTGAGCCAGCGCATCCATATAAAGCGTGTTTGCACCAATTTGTATATCGGGCTCAAGCCATTCGACTGTCCAACCGTCGTCATCCATTGTTGCAGTCGCAAAAACTTTGGGATCGAGCAATGGCTGCAGACCTGGATAAGTGTGAATATCCCGGCCCAGATCAAGAATCAGTTCCTGACCATCAATAAAGGTCAGTGCCAATCGAAAGTCTGACAGTGCCTGCACAACTGACAGACGAGGCCTTTTCATGAGTAACATCGTTTCCAGTCCTCCAACAGTTGCGCTTGATGAGCAGAAACCCACGCCAGCGCTTCCTTGATAATCAGCAGCGGCGCCTTGCCCGTCATGACCTCAACGGTTTCAAGGCTCAGCATCACTTCAAAGCCGCCACCGATGAGGTGAACATGGGGCGGCGGCTGATCCTTCTCGCGCAACTGAACGCGGTATTTGTCGCGAAATCGGTATTTAGTCGTCACGCCCGAAAGGCTATCGCCAAATCGGCGATACCTGAATACTGGCCATCAGCCGAGACTGAGTCAACATGTGACGCCCCATTCAGAGACTGAATAAGCCGTCTGCGTTCACAGTCGACCGGCGTGCGCGTTATAGTCGGGCATCCGATTATTTCGCCCCCGCCCTGCCCCGTCAGGTCGGCGTTACCGTTCGAGGATTAGCAGATGAAGTTCGAAGGCACCCAGGCCTACGTCGCCACCGATGACCTGAAGCTGGCGGTCAACGCCGCCATCACCCTGGAGCGGCCGCTGCTGGTCAAGGGCGAGCCGGGTACCGGCAAGACCATGCTCGCCGAGCAACTGGCCGAATCGTTCGGCGCCAAGTTGATCACCTGGCACATCAAGTCCACCACCAAGGCCCATCAGGGTCTGTACGAGTACGACGCGGTCAGCCGTCTGCGCGACTCGCAACTGGGCAATGAGAAAGTCCACGATGTGCGCAACTACCTGAAGAAGGGCAAGCTCTGGGAGGCTTTCGAGTCCGAAGAACGCGTCATTCTGCTGATCGACGAAATCGACAAGGCCGACATCGAGTTCCCCAACGACCTGCTGCAAGAACTCGACAAGATGGAGTTCTACGTTTACGAGATCGACGAGACCATCAAGGCCAAGAAGCGTCCGATCATCATCATTACCTCCAATAACGAGAAAGAGCTGCCTGACGCCTTCCTGCGACGCTGCTTCTTCCACTACATCGCCTTCCCCGACCGCACCACCCTGCAGAAAATCGTCGACGTGCACTACCCGGACATCAAAAAGGATCTGGTCAGCGAAGCGCTCGACGTGTTCTTCGACGTACGCAAGGTGCCGGGCCTGAAGAAGAAGCCGTCGACATCGGAACTGGTCGACTGGCTGAAACTGCTGATGGCCGACAACATCGGCGAAGCGGTGCTGCGCGAGCGCGATCCGACCAAAGCCATCCCGCCGCTGGCCGGCGCTTTGGTGAAGAACGAGCAAGACGTGCAACTGCTTGAGCGTCTGGCGTTCATGAGCCGTCGTGGCACCCGCTAAGAGGCTGATGCCATGTTGCTCAACCTGTTCAATGAAATGCGTGCAGCCAAGGTGCCGGTGTCGGTGCGCGAGCTGCTCGACCTGATCAACGCGCTGAAGCAGCGTGTGACGTTCGCCGACATGGACGAGTTTTATTACCTGTCGCGGGCGATTCTGGTGAAGGACGAACGGCATTTCGACAAGTTCGACCGTGCGTTCGGCGCCTACTTCAATGGCCTGGAAAAGCTCGACGATCATTTGCAGGCGCTGATTCCCGAAGATTGGCTGCGCAAGGAATTCGAGCGTTCGCTGACCGATGAGGAACGCGCGCAGATCCAGTCCCTCGGCGGTCTGGACAAGCTGATCGAAGAGTTCAAGAAGCGTCTGGAAGAACAGAAAGAACGCCACGCCGGCGGCAACAAATGGATCGGCACCGGCGGCACCAGCCCGTTCGGCTCCGGCGGTTTCAACCCGGAAGGCATCCGGGTCGGCGACGCCGGCAAGCGCCAGGGCAAAGCGGTGAAAGTCTGGGATCAACGCGAGTACAAGAACCTCGACGACTCCGTGGAACTGGGCACGCGCAACATCAAGGTCGCCCTGCGTCGCCTGCGCAAATTCGCTCGCCAGGGCGCGGCGGAGGAGCTGGATATCGACGGCACCATCGACCACACCGCCAAGGATGCCGGCCTGCTGAACATCCAGATGCGCCCGGAACGACGCAACACGGTGAAGCTGTTGCTGCTGTTCGACATCGGCGGCTCGATGGACGCCCACGTGAAGATCTGCGAGGAACTGTTCTCGGCCTGCAAGACCGAGTTCAAGCACCTGGAGTACTTCTACTTCCACAACTTCATTTATGAATCGGTGTGGAAGAACAACATGCGCCGCACTTCCGAGCGCACCTCGACCCAGGACCTGCTGCACAAGTACGGCGCCGACTACAAAGTGATCTTCATCGGTGACGCGGCGATGGCGCCCTATGAAATCACCCAGGCCGGCGGCAGCGTCGAGCACTGGAACGAAGAGCCCGGTTACGTGTGGATGCAGCGCTTCATGGAGAAATACAAGAAGCTCATCTGGATCAACCCGTATCCGAAAGATACGTGGGGTTACACCTCGTCGACCAACATCGTGCGGGATCTGATCGAAGATCAGATGTATCCGTTGACCCTGCGCGGGCTGGAAGAAGGGATGCGGTTTCTGTCCAAATAATCTTCGTCGTCAGTGACGGCCCCTTCGCGAGCAAGCCCGCTCCCACAGTTGGCATGCGTTTCAATGTGGGAGCGGGCTTGCTCGCGAAGCTTTTAACGGTTTTTGAAGCGCTGCAAATACTCGATATGCTCGCGGTGTGCGACCTCCTGCACCACCGGTCGCAACCTGACCTGCGTCCCCGGCAGACACTGCGCCAGCCGCGCCAGTGCCAACGGCGTCAACGCCCCCAATCGCGGATAACCACCGATAGTCTGCCGATCATTGAGCAGCACAATCGGCTGTCCATCCGGCGGTACCTGTACCGCCCCGAGCGGAATGCCCTCGGAAATCATCGGCCGGCCCTGATACTGCAACGCCTTGCCCAGCAAACGGATGCCCATGCGATCTGCGCGACTGTCCAGCGTCCACGGACTGTTGAACACATCAAACAGGCTCTGCCCGCTGAACTGGCCGATCTGCGCGCCAAGCACAAGGTCCAGCGGAGTGCTCAGCCGCAGGTCCGGACGATGCTCCATCGGCACTTCACGAACCAACAAGCTGTGCCCCTGATAACTCAGCGTCGCACCTTTGGCCAACGGCAGGCCCATGCCATCCAGACCGCCGAGTTCTTCGCGCACCACCGTGGCGCTGCTGCCCAACACCTTCGGCGCCTCGAATCCACCGGGCGCCGCGAGATAAGCACGGGCGCCGAGCAGCGGCTGGGTAAACTGCAACTTCTGCCCTTGGCGCAGTTTGAAACTGCGCCAGGGCGCCAGTGACTGACCGTCGATCTGCGCGCCGAGATCGGCTCCGGCCAATGCCAGCGAGCAGTCCTGCTCAGCCACCACGGCAAACCCACCAAGGGTAATTTCGATCGCCGGCACGTCCAGCCCATTGCCCAGCAGCCAGTTGGCCCAACCCATCGAACACCAGTCCGCCGCGCCGCCCTGGGTCACGCCCAGATGCCGCACGCCGAAGCGCCCGGCATCCTGCAACAGACACAGCGGCGTGCTCGCCTCAATCGTCAGTCGGCTCATGCCAGTGCCTCCAGAGGCGTGTCGTCACCGCCCAGTCGGATGAACTCGGCATGGCTCACCGCTTCGAAACGCACGGTGTCGCCCGGTTGCATCAGGCTGTAGCCATCGCGCTGACGGTCGAACAATTTTGCCGGCGTGCGCCCGATCAGATTCCAGCCGCCGGGGGACACCGCGGGATAAGCGGCGGTCTGCCGTTCGGCAATCCCGACACTGCCGGCGGCGACTTTTTTGCGCGGCGTATCCAGGCGCGGCGCGGCGAGGATTTCTTCAACCAGGCCCATGAACGCGAATCCCGGTGCAAAACCCAAGGCAAACACCTGGTATTCGCGGCCACTGTGCCGGCGAATCACCTCCTCCACCGCCAGACCGCTGCGCTTGGCGAGCAAGCTCAATTCCGGGCCGACGCTCAGGTCATACCAGACCGGCAGCACATGGCAGTGGCCGCCGGCTCGCGCATTCGGTGACAGGTCGACCAGCGCTTGCGCGATCAATTCCCGCGCCTGATTCGGACTCAAAGACGTCAGATCGTAATGCACCATCAATGTCGTGTAGGACGGCACCAGATCGATCAGTTGCGCGCCGAACGCCGCCCGCAGGCGCTCGCTGGCGGCAAGCATCCAGGGCATGTTGGCCTCGGCGATTTCATCGAACAGACGCAGCATCAGGCAATCCAGTGCCACCACTTCAATCCTTGGATTCATGATGCGCTCTGCTGATTCAGGGTCTGGCGAATGCGCTGTACGGCGGCCACCGAACTGGCGTTGTCACCGTGCACACAGAGGGTGTTGGCGTGCAGACGCAATGCACTGCCGTCGCTGGCCGTGAGGTTGTCGCCACGGGCGATGGTCAGTGCCTGTTCGATGATGGTTTCAGGATCGTGGTGCACGGCGCCCGGCAGTTGCCGCGAGACCAGTTTGCCGGCGCTGTCGTAAGCGCGGTCGGCGAAAGCTTCGAACCACAGGGTCACGCCGTACTCATCGCCGATTTGCTGCGCAGCAGAGTTGTCGCGAATGGCCATCAGCATCAGCGGCAGATTGCGATCGTACGCCGCCACGGCCTGAATCACCGCACGCAACTGCGCCGGGTTAGCCATCATGTCGTTGTACATCGCGCCGTGGGGTTTGACGTAACTGACCCGCCCGCCCTGGGCACGGCAGATGCCGTCGAGGGCGCCGATCTGGTAATGCAGAATGTCCTGCAGTTCCTGCGCGGAGTACGCCATCGAACGGCGGCCGAAACCGACCAGATCCTGATAGGCCGGATGCGCACCGATCTGCACGCCGTGGCTCAGGGCCAGGCTGACAGTTTTGCGCATGATGCCCGGGTCACCGGCATGAAAGCCGCAGGCCACGTTGGCGCAATCGATGAAGGGCATGACCTCGGCGTCCAGACCCATGGTCCAGCTGCCGAAACTCTCGCCAATATCGCAATTCAATAACAGGCGGCTCACGGTAAACACTCCTGTAGCTTCTTGTCTTTCTATCCGTAGGACAAATACCCATCGGGTATTGTCCTCGCAGGTTATCAGTTACTGCGCATCCAGTTGCTTGCCACGGGTTTCCGGCAGGCTCAACGCCGCCAGAATCACCACGCCATAAGACACCGCCGCGAACGCACCGATACCCATGCTCAGCGGTACTTTCTGGCTGAGCAGGCCAATCAGCAATGGAAACAGCGCCGCCAGCGCCCGGCCGATGTTGTAGCAAAAGCCCTGCCCCGAACCACGAATCCGCGTTGGAAACAGCTCAGTGAGAAACGCGCCCATGCCGCTGAAAATCCCCGAAGCGAAGAAACCCAACGGGAAGCCCAGCCACAGCATTACACCGTTGCTGACCGGCAGTTGCGTGTAGAGCAAAACAATGGTGAACGAGCCGACGGCGAACAGAACGAAGTTCTTTTTGCGCCCCAACAGGTCGGTGAGATAAGCGCTGATCACGTAACCGACGTAAGACCCAACGATCACCATCGCCAGATAGCCGCCAGTACCGAGCACGCTCAAGCCGCGCTCGTTTTTCAGGAAGGTCGGCAGCCACGAAGTGATCGCGTAATAACCGCCCAGTGCACCGGTGGTCAGCAGCGAGGCGCGAAACGTAGTGAAGAGCATGCCGGGGGCAAAAATCTCATAGAACTTCGCCGGGTTTTCCGGCGTTTGCTGCGCCTTGGCTTCGCGATAGATTTCCGGGTCTTTCACCAGACGTCGCACGAAAATCACGAAAATCGCCGGGACGATGCCGAGGATGAACAGCGCACGCCAGGCGTCTTCCGGCGGCAACACCGAGAACAGCAGCGCATACAGAATCGCGGTCAGCCCCCAACCCAGCGCCCAGCCGGATTGCACCATGCCCACCGCTTTGCCACGGTCTTTGGCGCGGATCACTTCGCCGATCAGTACCGCGCCAGCCGTCCATTCACCGCCGAAACCGAAGCCCATCAAGGTGCGGGCGATCAACAGTTGTTCGTAGTTCTGGGCGAAGCCGCAGAGGAAGGTGAAGAAGGCGAACCACAGCACCGTCAGTTGCAGCGTGCGCACACGGCCAATGCGGTCGGAAAGAATGCCGGCGACCCAACCGCCAATCGCCGAGGCGATCAAGGTACTGGTGTGAATCAGCCCGGCCTCGCCGGTGGTGATGCCCCACATTGCGATCAGTGTCGGCACCACGAAACTGAGCATTTGCGTGTCCATGCCGTCCAGACCGTAACCGATCTTGCAGCTCCAGAAGGTGCGACGTTCCTGCTGATTGATGTTGCGATACCAGTCGAACGGGCCGGGGCGGGCCGTGGTCTTGGCGAGTTGGAGGGTGTCGGGCGCACTCATGGCAAGTCTCCGCAGGCTTTTATTGGTCTTGTTCGTAGTCCCGACGACGCCTATCGTGGGAACCGGATGCGCCGATTTTTGGACGCACCGCCCTGCTGCGTCCAACGAATAAAAACCCGCCTTAGGCATAAGAAAAATTTGTCACCCGAGCCGTAGCCATGAACCTGAAGTTTCTCGAGACCTTTGTCTGGGTCGCCCGGCTGAAGAGTTTTCGCCTGACCGCCGACAAGCTGTTCACCACCCAGGCGTCGATTTCCAGCCGCATCGCAGTGCTCGAAGGCGAGCTTGGCGTGAAGTTGTTCCTGCGAGATTCTCGCGGAGTCAGCCTCACTCCCGAAGGCTTGAAAGTGCTGGACTATGCCGAGCAGATGCTCGACACCATGAGCGCCCTAAAGCAATCAATCGAAACCCGTTCGAGCAAGGTCGGCCGGGTGCGCATCGGCGTGATGGACACGGTGATTCACACCTGGCTCAGCCCGTTGGTGGCGCAGATGACCGATCTTTATCCGCGAGTCGAGATCGAGCTGGTAGCGGACACGTCGCTGAACCTCTGCGATCAACTGCAAAAAGGCTTTCTCGATCTGATTCTGCAAACCGATCTGGTGCGACATGAAAGCGTGCGCAGCCTGGAACTGGCCAGCCATCCGCTGGGCTGGATCGTCGCCAGCAATTCCATCTACAACCGCGACTACGCCGACCTCGCCGAGCTGGCGCAGGAGCGGATCATCACTTATTCGAAAAACTCCCGGCCGCATCAAGACATTCTGGCGCTGATGCAAGCGAGCGGCGTGATAGCGCCGCGCTTGAATTGCGTGAACTCGGTGTCGGCGATTACGCGGTTGCTGCGTGACGGGTTTGGTATCGGAGTTCTACCACCGGTGTTGGTCGCCGAGGAGCTGGCAAGGGGCGAACTGACATTGCTCGATATCGACCAGCGCCCACCGAACCTGCAAGTGGTGGTGTCGTGGCGAGTGGGGGTTGAGTGGGTCGAGGAGATTGTGACGTTGTGTCAGCAAGTGCTGGTGGGGTATGCGCGCAAGGTGGGCAAGGACTACATCACTTTAAGTTGATCGTTCCCACGCTCTGCGTGGGAATGCAGCCCGGGACGCTCCGCGTCCCTAATAGCCGAACGCGGAGCGTCCGTTGAGGCATTCCCACGCAGAGCGTAGGAACGATCATCAGAGGCCGCGCACATCGCGGTCTTCGATCGGCCGGCTCTGGCGCAGGCGTCGGCCGCCGAGCACCACCCAGTCGATCAGGCGGAACAGGCACTCGATCCCGAACGACAACAACAACGCGCCGCTCATGCCCCAGATCATCGCTTCCGGGGTCAGCAGAATCTGGTAGCTGTAGCCGTTCCAGGTTTCCTTGCGAATATCCGGATCGGCAGCCAGCACCACTTGCAGGAAGCGGATGTGCCACGGGCCTTGCATCGCCTGGAACTGCTTGTCCAGCGCGACCTGCCGATTGAGCAAAGTGCTCAGGCTGTCGGCATCGCTGCGAAACACCGGGTCTTCACTGGCGCGATAATGCGCGACCAGCGCCTGCAAATCGCCCTTGAAAAACTGCTCGGCAGTGCCCTGAAACCCGCGCAGGCCAGTCTGCGCCTCGATCAGATGCGCCTCGACGCGTTTTGCGTAATCGTTGATGAACCCCGGCACCTGGACACCGATCAACAGGCCCGCCGCAAACAACACCAGCCGTAGATAACTGAGCAACATGGGGTGCAATCCTTATTCGGTCTTGCCCTGACTGACGCATTCGCCGCGTCGCCACAGGCTCCATTGGCCCGGTTCGTAGCGGGTCCAGGTTTCGTTTTCGGTCAAAGGCTCGGTGGCGATCACCGTGACCACGTCGTTGGGCGTGGTTTCCGCCTGAAAATCGACGATCACATCGACATCCTTCAGACGCGCCGGGCCGAACGGTGCCCGCCGGGTGATTTGCGCCAGTTTGGTCGAGCAATAGCAGAACAGCCAGTCGCCATCGCTGAGCAGGCAGTTGAACACGCCTTTGCTGCGGTATTCGGCGCACGCCGCCACCAGATCCGGCAGCAGCACTTCTATATCGACCGGTTCCGGAAACGCTGCACGTACGCGGTTGAGCAAATCGCAGAACGCCGCCTCGCTGTCGGTATCGCCGACCGGGCGGTAGAAACTCTTGATCGGCGTGAAATCGGCGAGCTGGCCGTTGTGCGCGAAGCACCAGTTGCGCCCCCACAGTTCACGCACGAACGGGTGGGTGTTGGACAGGCAGACCTTGCCGACGTTGGCCTGGCGGATGTGGCCGATGACCACTTCGCTCTTGATCGGATAACGCTGCACCAGATTGGCGACTTCGGATTCGCAACTCGCCGCCGGATCCTGAAACAGACGCAGGCCACGGCCTTCATAGAAAGCGATACCCCAGCCGTCGCGGTGCGGGCCGGTGCGGCCGCCACGCTGCATCAGGCCGGTGAAGCTGAACACGATATCGGTCGGCACGTTGGCACTCATGCCCAGTAATTCACACATGTGCGGACTCTCGGGATTACAGACGCGGCTCGACCCGCATGCGCTGCGGGTTGTTCGGCACCGGCGGACGGCCGTAGCGATCATCACCGGCACCGCCGAATGGCTGATCGTCGTCACGGTCATCAGCGCGGGCTGCGGCCTTGGCGGCTTCGGCCTGTTCGCGGCGGGCACGGGAAGCGCGTTCGATCGGGAAGCGGATCAGCACGAAAACCAGGTAGAGGCCGAAAGCGATCATGCCGTACATGAACAGATCGGAGATCGCCCGCCAGGCGTTGTTGCCGACCTTGAAGGCCAGGTCCAGCGCGGTGATGGCGATGGCCGGCGCATCCTTGCCCTTCGTCGGATCAATCGCGGTCGGGCTGAACAGCAACACCGCCATCAATACGCGCAGCGGCTCGCGCAGCCAGCGCCACATCCAGGTGGTCAGGCGCATCCATACCAACAGGCAGCCCACAGCGGCAAAGGCGTAGAGGCCCCAGGCGATCAGATAGTCGTTCTCGGTCATGGTGTCCATGGCAAGGCAGGCAAAGAGGCGCTTATAGTAACGACTTTTCGCCCGTCAGGCTTGTCCCAATAGACACACGACCTGTAGGAGTGAGCCTGCTCGCGATGACGGACTGCCAGACGACATTGATGTTGAAGCTGCCGGCCTCATCGCGAGCAGGCTCGCTCCTACAGAGATTGCGGTGATATCCAGAGCTGCGAAAAACCCTATTCCGTAATTTGTCCGAGAGCCTTCCATGCCCCAATCCGCCAACGTCAGCAGCGCCCCGATTGCCCACAAGACGGCCGGTGCCGACCCGTATGCCTGGCTGCAAGAACGCGACACCGACGCTGTGCTCGATTATCTCAAGGCCGAAAACGCTTACCAGGAAGCACAAACCGCCGATCAGGCCGAACTGCGCGAAAGCCTGTTCGAAGAGATCAAGGGCCGCATCCTCGAAACCGACCTGTCCCTGCCCTCGCCGTGGGGGCCGTACCTGTATTACACCCGCACCACCGCTGGCGACGAATACGCCCGCCACTACCGTTGCCCGCGTCCGGCTGACGACAGCCTGACCCTCGACGAAAGCCGCGAGCAGCTGCTGCTCGACCCGAACGTGCTGGCCAATGGCGGCTTCTTCTCCCTGGGCGCGTTCAGCATCAGCCCGGACCATCAACGCCTGGCCTACAGTGTCGATGCTTCCGGCGACGAAATTTACACGCTGTTCGTCAAGGAGCTGGCCAACGACAAAGTCAGCGAACTGGAATTCGAAGACTGCGACGGCAGCATGACCTGGGCCAATGACAGCCTGACCCTGTTCTTCGGCGTACTCGACGACACCCATCGCCCGCACAAACTGTTCCGTTATCGTCTCGACGGTACGGCGGCCGAAGAGGTGTTCCATGAGCCGGACGGGCGTTTCTTCCTGCATTGCTACCGATCCACCTCCGAGCAGCAGTTGTTGTTGTCGCTGGGCAGCAAGACCACCAGCGAAGTCTGGGCGCTGGATGCCAATCAGCCGCAGTTGCCGTTCACGTGTCTGGCGCCGCGGGTCGAGGATCACGAATACGACGTCGATCACGGCATGCTCGATGGCGTATGGACATGGTTCATCCGCACCAACCGCGACGGTATCAACTACGCCCTGTATCAGGCGCCGGACACTGGCGTCGTGCCGAGCGAAGCCGACTGGCAGAACCTGATCGCGCACAACGACAGCGTGATGCTCGATGGTGTGACGCTCAACAGCGAGGCCATGACCCTGAGCCTGCGTGAGGGGGGGCTGCCAATCATCGAAGTTCACCCACACGGCGTGGCGCCTTATCGCGTGCAATTGCCGGATGCGGCCTACAGCCTTTATGTGCAGAACAGCCTGGAATTCGAGAGTGACCGTATTCGTCTGCGCTACGAGGCGTTGAACCGTCCGGCGCAGGTGCGGCAGTTGATCCTGGCAACGGGCGAGCAAGCCGTACTCAAGGAAACCCCGGTACTCGGCCCGTTCGACGCTGATGCTTACGTCAGCCAACGCCTGTGGGCCACTGCGCCGGATGGCACACAAGTGCCGATCAGCCTGGTGATGAAACGTGAAATGGTGGGTAAACCGGTGCCGCTGTACCTGTACGGTTACGGCGCTTACGGTTCGAGCCTAGACCCGTGGTTCTCCCACGCCCGCCTGAGCCTGCTTGATCGCGGCATGGCATTCGCCATCGCTCACGTGCGCGGTGGCGGTGAACTGGGTGAAGCCTGGTATCGAGCGGGCAAGCAGGAGCACAAGCACAACACCTTTAGCGACTTCATTGCCTGCGCCGAGTTCTTGATCCTCAACGGCATCACCACGGCGGAAAAACTGGCGATCAGCGGTGGCAGCGCGGGTGGGCTGTTGATCGGTGCGGTGCTCAATCAGCGCCCGGACCTGTTTGGCGTGGCGATTGCCGAAGTGCCGTTCGTCGATGTGCTCAACACCATGCTCGACCCGGAACTGCCGCTGACCGTCACTGAATACGACGAATGGGGCAACCCTGAGGAACCAGAGGTTTACCAGTGGATCAAGGCTTACGCGCCGTACGAAAACGTCAGCGCGCAGACTTATCCGCCAACCCTGGTCATCGCCGGCTACAACGACAGCCGCGTGCAGTACTGGGAAGCAGCCAAGTGGGTGGCAAAATTGCGCGCAACGAAAACCGACGACAACGTGCTGCTGCTCAAGACCGAACTGGGCGCCGGGCATGGCGGCATGAGCGGGCGTTATCAGGGATTACGTGACGTAGCGCTCGAATATGCATTTGTGTTCAAGGTTTTGGGGCTGGCCTGAGGAACTCCGTCGGTCACTTGGGTCTTAATTGCAGCCCCCTGTGGCCGATACTCCGCAAGGATGTGCAGTGCCTGCAATCCGAGACAACAAGAAAAGACCGCAACGACATGTCAGAACCGACCTTACTGAACAACGAAATCCGCGACTGGCTGATGGACTGTGGCCTGTTCGATCAATTGCAACTGGCCGACTTCGCCGCCGCTTCCGGCTACTTCAGCATCAGCACCGTGGCGCAAGGCGAGGCGATTTTCCGTGAGGGAGATGCCGGCAGTTTCATGTGCATCCTCCACACCGGCCAGGTGGCCGTGCAGAAAACCGGGCCCGACGGTCAGGTGATCACCATGGCCACTCTGCGCAGCGGACGGGCGTTTGGTGAAATGGCGGTGCTCGACGGTGAACGGCGCTCAGCCACGTGCATCGCAGCGAGCAATTGTCAGTTGCTGAACCTGGGCAAGGACTCGCTGGAAAAGATGATCAACGAGGCGCCGAAAATCGCCGCGAAGATCATCCGCGCCCTCGCCGTCTCGCTGTCGAAACGCTTGCGCATGGCCGACGGCCAACTGGCGGCGCAACAGATTTAACCGCCGGGGGACTTGGCCTTGGTGCCATTGGGTTCAATGCCCGGCACCGGTTGATCCTTGCTCGGCGGGCTGGGCATTTCGATCGGCACCAGCGGCGGGCTGCCGCTGCCGGCACCGGACTTGGGAATGGTGATGGGCGTGATCTGCGGATACGGTGTCGGTGTCGCGGTGCCGGGCGAGCCGGGTTGCGGCGACGGACTGACCGGAATGGTCTGCTGTGCCTGTACTGCAGTAATCGAGAGCGCGGCCAGGGCAATGACCGTTAGAATGGTGCGCTTCATCAAGGGCTCCGTTGGCCTTAGTCTGCGTTCAGGCTACTCCCAACCGGGCTGCTTGCCTTCCCCCCTGTAGAGATTTCCATGAAACGTTTCGTTCTGCTCGACACCACGCCGATCCCTGACAACGGTGGCGCCCTGTGCCTGTTCGAGTATGGCGAGGATTTCGTCATCAAGATCCAGGGCGGCGACGGCGGGCAATTGATGAACACGCGCATGCACGGTTCCGAAGATGCGCTGGCCGAGATTCCTTGCCGCAAGGTCGCCGGACGGCCGGATTCGCGAGTGCTGATCGGTGGTCTGGGCATGGGTTTCACCCTCGCCTCCGCGCTCAAGCATCTGGGCAAAAGTGCCGAAGTGGTGGTCGCCGAACTGGTGCCCGGCGTTGTCGAATGGAACCGTGGCCCGCTCGGTGAAAAGTCCGGGCGACCGCTGCTCGATCCGCGCACCGTGATCCGTCAGGACGATGTGGCCAAAGTGCTGCAAAGCGAACCGAACGGCTTCGACGCGATCATGCTCGACGTCGACAACGGCCCCGAAGGCCTGACGCAGAAGGCCAACAGTTGGCTGTACTCCGCCGCCGGTCTGAATGCCTGCGCCAAGGCCCTGCGCCCCAAAGGCGTGCTCGCCGTGTGGTCGGCCAGCGCCGACCGGCAGTTTTCCGACAAATTGAAGAAGGCCGGTTTCAAGGCCGAGGAAGTGCAGGTATTTGCCCATGGCAACAAGGGTACCCGCCACACGATCTGGATTGCCGAGAAGCTCAAGGGCTGAGCTAAACTCTGCACATAACCGTCATTAGTCTTTTACAAAGGTGAACCCATGAGTTCGTCCACCCCAACCAACACGTCAAAGCTGGATCGTATCCTCGCCGACAACCAGCGCGACAAGGAAATGGGCTACCGCGACAAAGCCCTGAAGATGTACCCGCACGTCTGCGGCCGCTGCGCCCGTGAGTTCTCCGGCAAGCGACTGAGCGAGCTGACCGTGCACCACCGCGACCACAATCACGATAACAACCCGCAGGACGGCTCGAACTGGGAACTGTTGTGCCTGTACTGCCACGACAACGAGCACTCGCGCTACACCGATCAACAATACTTCGGCGACGGTTCGCTGAGCACGCCAAAAATCGCCAAGGCCACGCACAACCCGTTTGCGGCGCTGGCCGGCCTCATGAAGAAAGACGACTGAAGATCCTTATTGCCCGTTCCGGCCTCTTCGGGAGCCAGCCCCCTCCCACGACATAGACTCAATGTGGGAGGGGGGCTTGCTCCCGAAGGCGGCCGGTCTGACACCACAAGTCTTGAATCTGCCACCCCTCCTCCAATCCCCGTATAATCGCCCTCTTTTTCCCGAAGGCACCCCGCTCGTGGCAGACAAACGGTACAGCTGCATTGGTTTGTATAACCCCAAATCACCGGAGAACGTCGGTTCGGTGATGCGCGCCGCAGGCTGTTACGGCGTGGCGTCGGTGTTCTACACCGGCAAGCGTTATGAACGCGCCGCAGACTTCGTCACCGACACCAAGCGCGTGCATTACGACATTCCGCTGATCGGCATCGATGATCTGAAAAAGATCCTCCCGCTCAACTGCGTGCCGGTTGCCGTGGAACTGGTCGAAGGCGCCCGCCCGTTGCCGGAATACACCCACCCGGATCGCGCGCTGTATATCTTCGGCCCGGAAGACGGCTCGCTGGATAAAGAGATCCGCGACTGGTGCGAAGACGTCGTGTACATCCCGACCACGGGCTGCATGAACCTCGCCGCCACGGTCAACGTCGTGCTCTACGACCGCATGGCCAAAGGCCTGAACACCCGCTCCGGGCCGAAATTTCGCTGAAGCGTCGCACATCCGATGGAACAAGCTGAGCCCTCGGGCAGTCAGCTTGTTTATCCATCATTGAATACCTGGAGAAAGATCATGACCGAGCTCAAACGCGTCGAGCGTATCGAATCCACTCCGTTCCAGAGCCGCTCCGAACAAAACGTCGAAGGCTGGGAACGCATCGGCTCACTGGCCGGTGGCGTGATCATGGTCGGCAAAGGCCTGCGCCGTGGCGGTGTGTTCGGTCTGATTCAGGTGGCGATTGGCGGCGTGGCCATGGCACGCGGGATTACCGGGCACAGTTCGGTGAAAAGCCTGCTGGAGAAAAGCCGTCAGGACATGAACAACGTGCGGGCAAAAATCGAACGCGCCGGGGAAGAGTTGAGCAAGCTGAAGGCCAATGCCGAAGCAGCTACGAAGACAGCCACGGTGACCGGTAATGATTCAGTGAAATCGCCGAAAGCCGGGGTTTGATTCTGAATTTGCTTTGGGGCTGATGGCTCTATCGCGAGCAGGCTCACTCCTACAGGGAAACGCATTTCCACTGTAGGAGTGAGCGTGCTCGCGGTGGCGACGTTACTGAAGTAACCCGGTATCAAGGACTTTGGAGGACTCGCCCAGAACACTCTCGGCAAGCTGCACAAACTCCTTGGTACTCACCGTCCCCAGATGCATCGCCCCGCGCAGCACATCATCCAGCGAGCGTTTGTTGTGCGTCTTCAAACGAATCTCGCCATCCAGCTCCTGCAACACCACCACCGCTTTTGACACCTGTGCCGGGCTGATCTGCTCACCGCGCAGTGTCGTGACTTTCTGGCTGTCCTTCACCAGTTTCGCCTGCAGCGCCTGATAACGCTCATCGCTCATCCCACCCGCGCGGCGTACCATTTCGATCGCGTAATACTCGGCAAAACCCTCGCTGATCCAGTCGCTGCGCTGCTCGTCGTTGATCCGCCCGAACACTTGCGCCAGTTCACGCACCAACGCGCTGCTGCCGCTTTCGCTGACCAGTGGCAGGCGCGTATTGAGGTAGATCGACTCATGTGCGGCGAGGCTGCCGCGCCACATCGGGTCGTTGGCGCCGACGACCAGTAGCTTGGTCGGATGACGTGGATACAGCGCTTGCACTTGCGGCCAGACAAACGTGAGCAAGGTCAGCACGTCCATCCGCCGCATGCCCTGCCCTTGCGGCGAGGCGACGGTGACCTCGGTTTCGCCCAGGCGCGCGCGGCGGCTGCCGAGATGACCGGCGAGCATCCAGCCGGTCGGGCGGTCGAACAGCCGTGAAGGGTTATCGATGCGGAATTTGTTTTTGCCGATGCGTGGCCAGGCGGTCTCGACGCTTTTCCAGCCGTCAGGCAATTCGAATTGCAGACGCGAGACCAGTTCGGTGCCGTCCTGCTGATCGAGCTTTGCCGGTGGCACCAGCTCATCGCCGCGCATCAGCGCCCAGCTTGAGGTCATGCGCGTGTCGAAGCTGCCGTTCTTGCGGCCGTGGCTGATGCGCACGCGGTAGGTCAGACTGGACTTGTCACTGGCCGGCCGCCAGACGCCACGGGCCTGTTTACCGGGCGTCAGCAGCCATTGGCCATCGGTCTTGAAGTCGCTGTAATGGCTGCCGTCGCCGAGGTCGAAATCGAGACTGCGCACGGCCTCGCCTTTGGCCAGAGTCAGGCGTACTTCGGCCTGGTCACTTTGCGGCAACAGGCGCACGTGATAATCCAGATCGACTTTCTTCGCCGCCCAGGCCTGCGCGCTCAGCGCCAGCAATCCGACCAGCAACGCCCGTTGCAATCCCCCCGCCATACGCACTCCTTGGTAAAGCTTGAATCGCCGGGCGCTTAACCCGCGCGGAAAATCAGGTGATCTTCCCAGTCATCTTCCGGCACGCTGCCCTCGGCAAGCATTCGCCCGGACTGGGAAATGCGCTCGTGGTGCACCGCGTCGCGGTCGCCGCAGACCAGGTGGTGCCACAACGGCAGATCCTTGCCTTCGCTGACCAGACGATAACCGCAGGTCGGCGGCAGCCATTTGAACGCTTCGGCCTGACCCGGGGTGAGCTGAATGCAGTCCGGGACAAACTTGATGCGGTTCGGGTAGTCGCTGCACTGACAGGTTTTCAGGTCGAGCAGTTTGCAGGCGATACGCGTGTAATAGACGCTGTTGTCTTCTTCGTCTTCGAGCTTCTGCAGGCAGCACAGACCGCAGCCGTCGCACAGCGATTCCCATTCCTCGTGATCCAGTTGATCGAGGGTTTTGCGTATCCAGAACGGTTCGACTTTGGCGGCCATGGTTCAAGCATCAACATCAGGTTGTGAAAAGGCCGCCAGTCTAGTGCCCAAGGCCTTGCGGGCCAAGCGCTGGCGACTGCCGGTTGCCCGGGGCTTGTCAGTTTTTGCCCGGCGAAGTAGCTTTGCCAGTCACCAACAGCCTTGGCCGGATGCCATTAACGCTCGACCGCGTTGCATTCCGGTGAACCCCGGGCTTGCGCCATAACCCCATCGTTCAGCCCAACTGATCCCGCCGGGTTTCGATTCAAACCTTTACTCAAACGTAGCAAGGAATCTCTTGATGAGTGCCAACCCTCGCGTTGCCGATTACGCCATTCACCCGCAGTTCACTGACCGCTGGTCGCCGCGCGCCTTCACCGGCGAAGCGATCCCGGAAGAAACCCTGCTGAGCTTTTTCGAAGCCGCGCGCTGGGCGCCGTCGGCCTACAACTCGCAGCCGTGGCGCTTCCTCTATGCGCGTCGTGACACACCGAACTGGGAGCGCTATCTGGGCCTGCTCAATGAATTCAACCGCAGTTGGGCGCAGCATGCGTCGGCGCTGGTGATCGTGATTTCGAAAACCACGTTCGCCGTGCCGGGCGCGACCGAAGAGACGCCGGCGCTGTGGAGCACGTTCGATACCGGTTCGGCCTGGGGCCATCTGGCGCTGCAAGCGAGCATCAGCGGCTGGCACACCCACGGCATGGCCGGTTTCGATCAGGAGCTGACGCGCAAGGAACTGAATATTCCTGAGGGTTATGCACTGCACGCAGCCGTCGCCGTCGGCAAACTCGGCGACAAGGCAACCCTGGCGGACTACCTGCAAGCGCGCGAAGAACCAAGCCCGCGTCGTCCGTTGAGCGAGCTGGCGGCGGAAGGTGACTTCACCCTCTAAGCCACAGCGCTAACGAATTGTGGGAGCGGGCAGGCTCGCGAAAGCGGTGATCAGTCAACCAATATGTCGACTGCTATCCCCTCTCCGCGAGCCAGCCCGCTCCCACATTTTTTATTGCGGTGTGCTTAATAGCCTCGGTTGAAATCCACTTCCCCGCGCAACGCCTCGCCCGCCTGATACGCCCGCAAGTTATCGACAAACAACTGCACCATCAAGGCCGGTGAAGTCGGTGCCGAACTGTGCCCCGTCAGCAACAGGCCCCAGGCCGTCCAGAAGGGATGACGCTGTGGCAACGGCTCCTGACGGCAGACGTCAATCACCGCGCCCGCCAGATGCCCTTCCTTCAGCGCTTCCACCAGGTCCGCATCGACCACCGCAACCCCGCGCCCGGCGTTGATGAACAACCCGGTCGGTTTGAATTGCTTGAACAGTGCGGCGTCATAAATGTCGTGGGTGTGCTCGGTGTTGGGCAGCAGGTTGACCACGTAATCCGCCTCGCCCACCAGCCGCGGCAGATCCGCCATCGACCCGACCTCGACAAACGGCGCCTGCTCACGGGCGCTGCTGGCGATGCCGTACAACTCGACGCCGAACGGCGACAGAAACTGCGCCACGCTCTGGCCGATGTCGCCGGTGCCGACGATCAGCACTTTGCGTCCGACCAGGCTCTGGCCGGTGCGGTTGTCCCATTTGCGTTCAACCTGGCTGACCAGCCGCGCCAGCACTTCGCGCTCGTGGCCGAGCATGTAAGTCAGCACGTATTCGGCCATCACCTGGCCGAAGATCCCCACCGCGCGGGTCAGGCGGTAATCGCGGCGCAAGCCGTCGGCGAGCAACGGCGTGATGCCGGCCCAGGTCGATTGCAGCCATTGCGGTTGATGGCCCTGACGCAGCAGGGTCGCGAGCAAATCCGGCTGCCCCAGCCACACCGGGCAATCGGCGGCCTGACGGGCCAGCTCGGCAGAGTCGCCGCTGGTCAATACTTCCAGCTCCGGCGCTGCCTGACGCAGCAGTCGGGCGTATATCGCGTGGTCGTGTTCAGCAATCAGAACGCGCATCTTCAAACCTTTCGCAAACCGTGCAGATGGCCGCCGCTTTCGGGGGCGGCCATCGCGGTAAAAACAGTTCCAGGGTTAACCGAGGCCCAGAACAGGGCCTCGCGGATCAGACCGGATCGTTGCGTCGCAGCAACTCTTCGGGCAAGTGCTCGATGTACTCGTCCTCGGCCGGCGGCATCTGCAGGTGGTAGCCCTGCTTGTCGAGGTTTTCCAGCACGACGACGATGTCTTCGCTGGCGAGCTTGCGCTCGGGCGACAGCACCAGGTCGAAGGAATGTTTCGCTTTACCGAACGCCAGCATCAGCGCCTCAGGCACTTTTTCTAGTGCGTCGCTCTTGAGCACATAAAGGTACATGCCGCTGCGCTTGGAGCTTTGGTAGATGGAACAAATACGTTTCAAGGCTGTTCTCCGGCGGTGGCCAGGCTGTCGAGCAGCTTCTGGCCCATGAGTTCGCGGCGCCAGCCACGCAGCGACTCAGGCAATTGGTAAGGGCCCTCGGGGAAGCCGCTTTTGACCAGTGCTTCGAGGGTTTTCTTGCGCAGCATCAGTTCCGGGGCGATGCCCAGACGTTCGGCTTCGGCCTGACCGAGGGCGCGCAGTTGTTTGATCAGTGCAGCCGCTTCGATCGGCAGCGGCTCCGGCACGGCCGGCGGCCATTGATCAGGCCCCACACTGCCAGAGCGCTTGATCAGATCAAGCAGAAATTGGCCGTCCTGACGCACGGTACGCGGGTGCATGTCTTCGATCTTGCCCAGCGCGGCGAGGCTGTCCGGTTGCGTGCGGGCCAGCGGCCACAGCGAATGCTCACGGACGATCCGATTGCGCGGCAGATCGCGGGCGCGGGCTTCTGTTTCACGCCAGGCGCACAGCTCACGCAGGACCGCCAGTTGCGCGCGAGACAGTTTCCACGCCAGTTTGGCTTCGCGATATACCTCATAGGGGTCGACTTCGCGGCGCAGGTTGGCGACCAGTTCGGCGCCATCCTCCAGCACCCAGGCGTATTTGTCGTCAGACAGTTTCGGCCGCAGCTGTACGAAAACCTCCGCCAGATGCACGGCATCTTCGGCGGCGTAGCTGATTTGTGTGTCGGACAGCGGACGCTGCAACCAGTCGGAACGGGTTTCACCCTTCGGCAGCTCGATACCGAGCACTTCTTGCACCAGGCGCGAATAGCCCATCGAGAAACCGAGGTTCAGGTAAGCGGCGGCCAGTTGCGTGTCGAACAGCGGCGCCGGCAGGCTGCCGGTCAGGCGCAACAGGACTTCGAGGTCTTCGCTGCACGCGTGCAGGACTTTGAGCACTGCCGGGTTTTCCAGCAACGCGGCGAGCGGTTGCCAGGCATTGATGGTCAGCGGATCAATCAGGTAGGCGCGCTTGCCGTCGCCAACCTGCAACAGACCGGCAATCGGGTAAAAGGTGTCGACCCGCATGAATTCGGTGTCGAGGGCAACGAAAGGCAGCTGCTGCCACTCGACGCAAAACTGCGCGAGGCTATCGTTGTCGCGAATCCAGTGAATATCGATGGCCACACGGCTCTCCCTTGAAGAATGGCGCGCAGTATATATCGCCACTGGCGATTTACGCGCCTGCGAAGGGCAAGAGCTGTAACGAAATGTCCTGCCAAAGAGCAAGAATAGTCTGACAGAGAAAACAGACAGGCCTGTCGCGTCAGAACGACAGGCCCGAGCGACTTCAGTCCTTGGCCAGCACGCCGTCGATCACCGCGCCCCGACAACCGGCGAACATATCCAGATCCGGCTGATAGACCTTGCTGCGCACCTCCAGCAGGCCGAGCATCGAGTGAAACAGATTGTCCTGGCTCAGCGGTTTGTCACGGCTCATTTGCAGGCAGTGGGTGTCCACCGAATAAGCCTTTTGATAGTTGTCGGAGAACCACGCCAACATCGCCACGTGCTTTTGTTGCTCCGGCGCAAGCATGTAAGGCGTACCGTGCAGGAACAAGTTGTACTCACCCAGCGACTCACCGTGATCGGACAGATACAACATCGCCGTATCGACTTTGTCCTGATTGTTGCGCAAGACATCGATCAGGCTCGACAGCACATGGTCGGTATAAACCAGCGTGTTGTCGTACCCGTTGACGATACTTTCGCGACTGCAGTTATTCAGCGCATTACTTTCACAGACCGGCGTGAAGTGTTCGTATTCCTTTGGATAACGCTTGAAGTATTCAGGGCCATGACTGCCCATCTGGTGCAGCACCAGAACGGTGTCCTTGTCGAGGTGATCGATGAAGCTTTGCAGGCCTTGCAGCAGGATTTCGTCGCGGCATTCGCTGTTGGCGCACAGCGCCGGGTCTTTCAGGTTGCTGACATCCTGCAACGTGACCCGATCACAAGTACCTTTGCAGCCAGATTGGTTATCGCGCCAGATCACGTCGATACCGGCCCGCTTGAGCACATCGAGCAGGCCTTCTTCGTTCTTCGCCTTGCTGGCGTCGTAGTCCTTGCGGCCCATGTTGGAGAACATGCACGGTACGGAAACGGCGGTTTCGGTGCCGCAGGAATGCACATCGGTGAAGGCGATCAGCCCGGCTTCCTTGTCCAGCTGCGGCGTGGTGTCGCGGTTGTAACCAAGAATGCCGAAGTTTTCGGCCCGAGCACTTTCGCCCACCACCAGTACGGTCAGGGATTTGCGTGGCCGGGTTTTCAGGTCAGGGTTGCGTTGTGCGTCTTCGCCGATCTTGACGAACGGTTGCTGCGCCGAGACCACCTGCTCACGCAGATAACCTGCCGACGCGCCAATGTAGTTGCTCGGCACGAGCATCAAACGCAATTCATGGTGATTGCGAAACAAGGAGGACAGGCCCTGATAGTTGGCCAATGCAACACCGCCGATTACCGCAGTCGAGGCGACCGTGACAATAACTTTGCTGAACAACTCGCGATGCCAGCGGCGATAACTTACGGGAACTTTCCACAATAAAACCGACGGCAATACGCCAAGAAAAACGATATAGGCAAACAACTTCAACGAGAGCAGATCACGCACTTCCGTGGCATTGGTTTCGGCAAAATTGCGAAACATCCCTGCATCAATCATCACGCCATATTGGCTCATGAAGTAAGCCACGCCGGCGCTGATCAAAAACATCAACATCAAAAGCGGTTTGAGCACCGGACGGAACGCCAGCAACGTCAGCACGATGTTGAACGCCGCGAGGATCATCACCCCGAACGCCACGCGCATGGCGATGCCCTTGCCATCCGCAGCAGTAATCTCGAACAGGTGCTGCCAGAGCACAAAATTGAAACCGAGTAAAAGGAAGGCACTGGCAATCAACGTCACCCATTCCGGGCGCACGGCTTTTAACTTCAACATGGTGTGGGGCGGTTCCTGAAAAGAAGAGTCTTGTTCAACTTTTCAAATTCAATTGTGAAAAATTCATTAAACAAGGCCGTACAAACTTTAGGCAGGCAACCATCAATTTTTTGTGAAAAAGACGCCAACGATTAGTTGGCAAGCAGTAATAAGGCAAAACCAGTGAAGTATTTGAGAATGATTCAGGTCTGGTTAAGTTTTTGGATCAGGCACTTTTCCTGTGGGAGCGGGCTTGCTCGCGAAGAGGTCGGCACATTCCGCACTGGGGGTGACTGACACGCCGCTTTCGGGAGCAAGCCCCCTCCCACAAGGAAAAAGGAGTGATATCGAATTTTTAAATACTGCTCGGGATTTTCTGGTTTGCCGGGATCGGTCGGTGGTGCGCCTAATCGCCATCCCCCGTACCAAGGTCTGAAAATGCCAACCCTGCGCGATACCGCCCGCCCCACTGCCTGGTTGATGCTCGGCATCATGCTGGTCGCTCTCAACCTGCGCCCATCGATGGCTGCCGTCGGGCCGCTGCTCTCGGCGATTCGCGGCGACATTGCGCTCAGCTTCAGCCTGGCTTCGCTGCTGACCATGCTGCCCGTAATGGCCATGGGGCTGGCGATGTTCTTCGGCATCGGACTCAGTCAACGCTTGGGCGAGCGGCGCACGGTGCTGTTGTCGCTGGCGATCATCGGTTTGGCAACGTTGTCACGGCTGTATATCGACTCGGCTGCAGGTCTGATTGTCAGCGCGGTATTGGCGGGGATTGGCATCGCGTTGATTCAAGCGTTGATGCCGGTGCTGATCAAGTCGCGCTTCACCAACAACGTGGCGCAGTGTATGGGCCTGTACGTCACCTCGATCATGGGCGGCGCGGCAATTGCCGCTTCATTCGCTCCATTGGTGATGGCGCAGACTGGCAGTTGGCGAACGGGTCTGGCGATCTGGGCGGCACTGGCATTGCTGGCCTTGCTGTTCTGGCGAGCGCAACGTGCCGATGTGCAGACTGCACCGAGTACCAAAGCGCGCAACGAAGCCTTTTTCAGCCATCGCCGCGCCTGGCTGCTGGCGATTTTTTTCGGCCTCGGTACAGCGTCCTACACCTGCGTACTCGCCTGGCTGGCGCCGTATTACGTCGAGAAAGGCTGGAGCGAACAACATGCCGGGCTGTTGCTGGGATTTCTTACCGCGATGGAAGTCATTTCCGGACTGCTAGTGCCAGCCATCGCCAATCGCCGCCGGGATCGGCGCGGGGTGTTAGCGACGCTGCTGGTATTGATCATCGCCGGGTTCTGCGGTCTCATTCTCAGCCCGCAGCACCTCAGTCTGTTGTGGCCGGGCCTGTTGGGTCTGGGCATTGGTGGCTTGTTTCCGATGAGCCTGATCGTCTCGCTCGATCACCTCGACAACCCGCAACGCGCTGGAGGCCTGACCGCGTTCGTGCAAGGTATCGGCTACCTGATTGCCGGGCTCTCGCCGCTGCTGGCCGGAATGATCCGCGATCAACTGGGCAGTTTCGAATGGGCCTGGTGGTCGCTGACGTTTGTGATGGTGGTCATGCTGCTGATCGTCCTGCGCTTTGATCCGCGCCATTACACACGACATTTTCAGTGATGGTCGTGCCCCATACCTGAAGGCCTCTGGCCATGTTTTGCCGGTTTGATGGCTGACGTCGTATTGCTAAAAGTTTCTGTCCCACAACTGTCCGTGAAATGTCCTACAGGGCTTTGTCCTGGCACCATCGTTCCGTTAGGATCGTTCGCACACGTTTGCGCGGATTCAGCGCAAGGAGCACAGCGAGACAGAACGGATGCTGAACAGTAACTTGCTTAGAAAGCTCGACATGCAGGACCTCATGGTGTTTATCGCCGTGTATGAGCAAAGCAGCGTCACGGAGGTGTCGGAAACGCTGTTCGTCAGCCAGTCCACCGTCAGTTACTGCCTGAAAAAACTGCGCACCAGTTTCGAAGATGAACTGTTCATCAACACCCGCACCGGCATGCGCCCGACCTACAAGGCCAGCAGCATGTACGGACACGTGGTGAAAATTCTCGAAAACATCAATCTTTGCCACGCCGGCGCCCCCGCGTTCGACCCGACCCTGCAACCGGTGACCTTCAATATCTGCGCGCCGGAGTACTTCGAGCAATTGGTGCTGCCGCGCCTGTTGAAGCGCTTCGACTTCGATGATTTGCCGGTGATGGTCAACATGCACAAGTTTGAAACCGATGTGCCGGCCGATGAGTTGCGCGACGGCACGCTTGATCTGGTGATCTGCTTCGGCCCTAACTTCCACCGCAATCACACCGACCTGAAATCACGCATGTTGCTGGAAGATGATCTGGTCTGCGTCTTCGACAAACGCGCGACACCACTGGAGCCGCGCCTGAGCCTGCAAGCGTTTACCGAGCGGCGACACGTGTTCCCGACGCCATGGACGTCCACCACAAACATGGTCGATGGCTGGCTGGCGCGGCAAGCGCAGAAACGGCAGATCGTCGCGCGCTCCAACAGCTACAGCGCCGCGCTGAAGATGATCACCGGCACCGATTTCATCCTCACCCTGCCCCGGCGGATTCAGCGTTTGCTGACCAACGAAGCAGTGTTCAACCATTGCGAAGCACCGAACGGGCTGCCGGGCTTCACCCTCGACATGCAATGGAGCCAGAACGCCGATCAGAACAGCGCCAACGTCTGGCTTCGCGAGCAAGTAATCAAGACATGCAGCGAACTTGAAGCAGCCTGAGTCCTACACGCCGATGGCGGTTTTGCTGTAGGACTCACGGTCGATGTCGAGTAGCTCGACACACAATTGCACTTCAACCCCGGCCGGCCATTCGCACAAGTCCTGCAACACCGCCAGCAGGCTTTGCGACAGCTGCTTCTTGATCTCCGGCGAACGGCCACTGAGTAGCGCCAGCTTCACATGCACGAACGCCCGCTCCCCCATGGCCGTGCCGACCTTGAAGGTTTCGACTTTGACGGCGCGGCTCTTGATATCGAATTCCGCGGCAAACTGACCGGAACCCACCAGTGTATTGTTGAGCCGAATCAACGCCACGTCGGCATTCAGTTGCGGCAGGTTCGCGGTGTATTCCATGTGCAGGTGTGGCATTGACAGGCTCCAGTCTTCGGGCGCAAAAGCTGTAGATATAACACAGGCAGTGACAGCCCCCTCTTAGGGAATCGGGGTCAGCGGCCGCTCGCTCATGAAGGCTTCCAGCCGGGAACGCAACCAACGCTCGGCAGGGTCGCTGTCGACATGACTGAGCCAGACCATCGACAGGTCGAGGGTCGGCGTCTTGAACGGGAACGGTTCCTTGAACAACAGCCCCGATGTGGCCATGGCCGCCGCGGTGTAATCCGGCAGGCTGGCGATCAGATCAGTACCGGCCAGCAGCGCCGGCAGCGCACTGTATTGCGGCACTGACAACACCACCTGACGGGTGCGGCCCAGCTCTGCCAGCCACTCATCGGCGAAGCCACTGACGTTGGCGGTGTGGGACACCAACACATGCGGACGCGCACAATATTCATCAAGCGTCAGCGGCGTATCAGAGGCGTCGGCGCGCAGGATGCTCGGCTGAATGTGGCGCAGCAATTTGCGCTTGGCATTGGCCGGCAGACCACGGGTCTGACTGATGCCCACGGTGATGTCGCCGGCAGCCAGCAAGTCGGGAATTCGCCAGTAATCGACGTGCTGCACGACAAATACGACGTTCGGCGCTTCCTGACGCAACGCGCGCAGCAAGGGCGGCAACAGGCCGAACTCGACATCATCCGACAGGCCGATGCGGAAGGTCATGGTGCTCACGGCAGGGTCGAAATCACGGGTCAGGCTCAGGGCCACCGACAGCGAATCCAGCGCCGGTTTCAGATGACGAAAGATGTCTTCCGCGCGAGCCGTCGGCTCCATGCGGTGGCCGACACGGATAAACAGCGGATCATTGAGCATTGTGCGCAAGCGATTGAGCGCCGAACTGATGGTCGGCTGGCCGAGAAACAGTTTCTCGGCGGCGCGAGTCACATTGCGTTCAAGCATCAAGGTCTCGAACACCACCATCAGGTTGATGTCGGCCTTGCGTAGTTCATTGCGATTCATCCATTGCCCCCCGATCCCCAGTCTGCGGGCAGTGTAGAAAGACCCGAGGGCTGGCGTCTACGGGCCTGCGCGATGGGCAGGCCCGATGAGCATTCTGTCGCTGTCAATTCACTGTAAGTGCCTGCATGCCGATGGCCAGTTTGCGCGCATCCTTACTCATGCCCAGCTCACCAGGACTGATGGCATTGGCGTATTTGAATCGAATATTCAATACACCCTGACTCTCAATCCGCTGTTGCACATGCGCCGGCAGTTCGATGTTTAGCTGGTTCGCTTCCGGCTTGACCAGGCGGGTAGACAGCACTCGTTCATCATTGACGAAAATCTCCAGAGACTGCTCGGTGTGCCTGGGTGCCAGCAGCGCAGTGGTTTCCAGCAACAATGAATGCACCCTGGCGGTGGGTCGCAGAACGATTTGCGACTCGGCGCCCTCGGACCAGGTTCCCCAGGGTTCACTGAGGGACCAGCCTTTAGCAAGATAAACCGCCGCCTGACCGGTATTGTTGAAGACCATTCTTTCACCCTGCCTGACCGCCGGAATCAATGCCAACGGATTCGTCGCCGGCAAAGTCGCACATTCGGTACAGCGCTTCCACCCCGGCGCCAAGACATTCAAACCGTCGATTCTGGCAAGCACATCGGTATCGCGATTCAGGGTAAGGGCAGCTTGCAGCAAGGCGCGGTTATCCAGCACATAAAGGGTATCGGCCGCGTAACGCCCGGTATCGAGCATTTGCTCCGAGCGCGCTTGTGCCGTCTCGGTAGCGACGCTACTGACGCGTCCCAGGTAAACGGCATTGGTCGGCAAATGATGGTGGACCGCGTAGTCGGCCAGGATCATCCAGTGATCCGAGTAATTGCGCGGATGCAACCAGCGCACCGCCTGATAATGCTTCGCCGCTTGCTCCCAGAAAGGATCTGTCATCGGCGTGTCCCACTTGGCAGCCGGTGAGGTCATGAAGAAATTGCGCGACACCGCCCACCCGGATCGGGTATCGGCGACCTGAAGCACCAACGCAATGCCCAGCAGCACCAGCGCGGTACGCGAAGAGTGCCCGCGAACCACCAGGTAAAGAATGCCGAAAAGTGCGATGTACATCGCCGGCCAGATCATTCGCCCCGACCCGCGAAAAACCGTTGCCACGGCAACGACCGCATCCGGTAGCGGAACCGAATATTCGAAAGCACCGATACCGATATTGTTAGAGAACGCAAAGATCGTCAGACACGCGAGGGCAAGCAAAAGCAAGGGATAGCGGCGGATCTTCGCACCAAGGCCTGTCGCCCCCTGCAGCCAAGGCACCAATGCGCAGATCAGCAGAAAAATTCCTCCCAACCCGAGGAATGCGAACCCGTCACCATCCCCCGGCACACCCGGCATGTCCTGCAGGACGTAAGACCACACCCCCGGATCGAAAAGGGTCAAAACGTTAGCCCGATACAAGCCATAACCCGTTAACGCCAGTCCGCCATCGCCGACACTGAAATAACCCGCTTGCCAACAACAGAAACTTACCAGCAGAAACAACCCGATCAACTCGATCACCGCCTTACCCGGCGTCAGCCACCGCTGCAGAGCCTTCCACGACAGGTCCGCGAGCCATATCAAAGCGATCATCGCCAATAGATAAGCGTGCACCAACGCTGCGCAAGCCAAAACCGCCCCCCACGCCAGATAACGCTTGGACGTAAACGGACGCAACGCCAGATAAAGTGCCGCCAATACCAGAAAATGGCCGCCGAGGGACAAGTGCACACCCATCCGGACAATCATCGCCGGAATGAACAGAAACAGCCCTGCCCCCAATAACCGTGCAGCCACATCGCGACTGAACAAGCCGATCAGTTTCCAGGCAAACCAGCTCTGCAGGATGAAACAGGTCAATAGCCACAGGCCGAAATACTGGAATGGCTCAGGCAACAGCGCCGAGAATGGCTTGAAGATAAACGCGAACAGTGGATTGGAGTCCGAGAAAATTATCCCGTTGCCTAACTCCAGTCCGTAGCTCGGATTGAGTCCCAGCGGAAAGGTCCATGGTGAATGCCGGAAAAACGCCCAGCCCATGTAATGGGTGGCGGGATCCCCATCTCCCAACCACGCAATATTCATCGGGTTCAATGCTCGCGGGCCTACCACGATGAAAAACGCGAGGATGCCCAAAAGGACAGGCAGCATCGCTGCCGCCCGACGAGTTGCTGAAAGCTTCATCGATACGTCCAGAAATTGTGCAAAACAAAAGTGAATGCCGGAATCGTCAGCGCCACGGCAGCGATTCCAAGCAGATAATGCAACCCGGCGATTTGCGCGGCCCAGGCAACAAACATCGCCAGCAGAAAACCGCCAGCCGACACCAGCATGAAGCGCATCAGAGTCTTGCCATGCAGGCGCGCAGAGAAACTCCACGTCGTATTGATCACATAAGACACCACAGTCGCCACGGCAAAAGCCACACCATTGGCCAGCGGCGGTTGATCGGCGATAAGGTTGATGAACAACACCGCAACCAACGCATGCAGCGCAGTGACGAACAACCCGGTCACAGCGAAGCGCAAGCCACGCTGGATCAACGCGTTTTTTTCAGCCGATGTCACGGTTTGCGCGCCAGTACGAAAACACTCAGACCCGCCAGACGATTCATTCCCATCAAAGGCAATTCGAACGAGCACAGGGTCTTGAGAATGCCGTTCACCAATGGATGGTGGCGTTTGAGTTGTGAGCGTGGTGGCTGCGCCTGCGCGCCTTGTGGCAACAGGCGAAGTGCCGCTGCGATCGGGAATACAGCGCCGAAATAGTAGGCGCCGCGCTGCACCGTCAAACCAGCGTCACGGGCCAATGTTTCGAACTGCGCCAAGGTGTAGCGACGTTTGTGTTCGAGGAAATCATCGTGCCCGCTCCAGAGAAACTGGAAGGCCGGCACAGTCATCAGAAAGCGGCTGCCGGACGGCACTTTATCGACGTAAGTCTTGAGCAGACCAAGGTCGTCATCGACATGTTCGAGCACGTCCATCAGCAGCACGAGGTCGGCGTCAACGCTATCGATCCCTTGTCGGTAATGCACCGGTTTGCCGGCAGTACTGGCGTCAGAATCAGCGGGATAACTGATATCGACACACCAGGCTTCCTGCGCAGCGGTGTGTGTCAGCAAATGATGTGAGAAAAAACCCGAGCCGGCGCCCACGTCGAGAATTCGCCTGATCGCCGTATCGCCCAGCAAACGAGTGGTTGCCGCCGCTTTCGAGCAGTAATACCAATGCTCGCCAATGCCTTCGCCGAGGATGTCGGTTTCCTTGAGATCCATGGGTCAGTCCTTGGGATCGTAGATACGCCGTACCAGAAAAACTGGCCGGCGTTTGGATTCGATATAGGTTCGACCGAGGTACTCACCGAGCACGCCGATGCCGATCAATTGCAGCCCGCCGAGGAAGGTCACGGCGACCATCAACGAGGCATAACCGGGCATGTCGACACCGTGGATCAACGTGCGCACGACAATGAAAATGGCGAAGGCAAATGACACCAGCGACACCAGCGCCCCGATGTAAGTCCAGATACGCAGCGGTTCGGTGCTGAAACTGGTGATGCCTTCCAGGGCAAAATTCCACAGCCGCCAGCCGTTGAACTTGCTCTGCCCGGCCACACGCTCGGGACGCTCGTAATCGACATGGGTGGTACGAAATCCGACCCAGGCAAACAGGCCTTTCATAAAGCGCCGCGATTCCGGCAGGGTCAGCAAAGCATCGACCACACAGCGATCCATCAGGCGGAAATCGCCGACATTCTCGGGCAATGGCTGTTCGGCGATTTTGTTGTGCAAGCGGTAGAACCAATGAGCGGAAGTCTGCTTTGCCCACGTATCGCTGCGGCGGCTGATGCGGTGCCCCAGCACCACTTCAAAGCCCTCACGCCAGCGCTCGATCATTTGCACAATGATTTCGGGCGGATCCTGAAGATCCGCGTCGATCGGCACCACGATTTGCCCGGTAGCGACCTGCAAGCCTGCGGACAACGCTGCCTCTTTGCCGAAATTGCGGCTCAAATCGACGATGCGCAGGCGAGAATCGTGCTGCTGACATTCAAGCAGGCGCACGAGCGAGGCATCGGTGCTGCCGTCGTTGACGAACACCAACTCAAGATCGATCAACGGCTGCTGTTGAAAAACATCATTGATGCGCAGGAGAAACGTATCGAGACTGTCCTCTTCGTTAAAAACGGGGACCACCAGCGATAACGTCACTCGTGAGGCCTGTTGCATTCCATGCTCGGTCAAGTGAGTGCTCTTTCTTATTAGTGATTGCGGTCATCGAATGATTTTCGACGCCATGAGCCGTCCCCGTATTAAGCAATAGCACCAACAGCGATGCAAGAGCGAAAAAACGACGTTCCAGCCAATCACAAGGCCGTTCCCTGCGCTCTAGCCCGCGCCCTTCAGAAACATCCACGAACGATTGGAAACAAATCCTCGATGGCCAAAAAACAGCCCTGCGCTAGGCTTGCGTCAATGCGGCACACAGGCTGTCGCACAATCCATCGCATGGAGCGAACTGAATGTATTTCGAGATTTACAGGCAATCCAGAGGCACCCCGAGTTCCGGCCAGGGACAATGGCGCTGGAGATTGCGCGCGGGTAATCACGAGACCATCGCCAGCGGCGAGTCTTATGTGAACAAGGCGGATTGTTTGCACGTGATCGCGTTGATCAAGGCAGTGCAGGGTGAGACGCCGGTGAAGGAGATTTAAGGGTTTTAGCGGATAGCCCTTCTAGAACGAAAAAGCCTCGTAGGTTTTGATCTACGGGGCTTCGTTGATGTTGCGAATTACGTGAAAAAGGAGCGCTCTCTTGCAAACACCTTTCCCAGGCACAAACAAAAAAGCCCCGCAGCTTCTCAGCTACGGGGCTTTTTCTATGTAATGGCGGAGAGATAGGGATTCGAACCCTAGGTACCGGTGAAGGTACAACGGATTTCGAATCCGTCCCATTCGGCCACTCTGGCATCTCTCCAACGGCGCGCATCATAACAACACTTTTACCGAAAGCAAACCCTCTTTCGAAAATTTCTTCGTGCTATCAGATGCTTGCGTCGATTAAAGCGGTACACCCAGACGGTTGGCGACTTCTTCGTAGGCTTCGATGACGTCACCGAGGCCCTGACGGAAGCGATCCTTGTCCATCTTCTTCTTGGTGTCCTTGTCCCACAGACGGCAGCCGTCCGGGCTGAACTCGTCGCCAAGGACGATGGAGCCGTCGCTGAACACGCCGAATTCAAGCTTGAAGTCGACCAGCAGCAGGCCGGCGTCGTCGAACAGCTTGGTCAGGACTTCGTTGACCTTGAGCGACAGTTCTTTCATGCGAACCAGTTGCTCGGCGGTGCCCCAACCGAATGCCACGACGTGTGATTCGTTGATGAACGGGTCGCCCTTGGCGTCGTCCTTCAGAAACAGTTCGAAGGTGTAAGGGTTGAGCTTCATGCCCTCTTCTACACCCAGGCGCTTGACCAGGCTGCCGGCGGCGTAGTTACGCACAACGCACTCGACCGGGATCATGTCGAGCTTCTTCACCAGGACTTCGTTATCGGCCAGCAGTTTGTCGAATTGGGTCGGAATGCCGGCCGCTTCGAGTTTCTGCATGATGAAGGCGTTGAACTTGTTGTTCACCATGCCTTTGCGGTCGAGCTGCTCGATACGCTTGCCGTCGAACGCCGAGGTGTCGTTGCGAAACAGCAGGATCAAGCGGTCAGCGTCGTCGGTCTTGTAAACCGATTTGGCTTTGCCGCGGTAGAGTTCTTCACGTTTTTCCATGATGGGCTCCGCTTGCTAAGTAGGTGGGCTAGGCGATGTGACGCCAGTCGAGCCCTGAATCTTGATCGGCCAGTTGCAGCCAGTCCGGGTCGCACCCGAGGGTGTCGACAAAACATTGCCGGGCCAGCTGCGGCAAGTTGTTCTTGCTGCTCAGGTGGGCTAGAACCAGGTGTTGCAGACCCTGCCAGCCCAACTCGGACACCAGGAATGCCGCCTGATGGTTGTTCAAATGTCCCAGCTCGCCGCCCACCCGCTGCTTGAGAAAGTACGGGTAATGACCACGGACCAGCATGTCGCGACAATGGTTGGATTCGATCATCAACGCATCGAGATCCCGATAACCCTCCAGCACCCGCTCGCACCAGGACCCCAGGTCGGTCAGCAGACCGAAACGCCGCTGCTCGTGATCACTGAAGACATACTGGGTCGGCTCCTGCGCATCATGGGCCACGGCAATGACCCCGATGTTCAGAGCACCGATCTGCAGTTGCTCGCCGCCGGCCAGAAAGCCTGCGGGTTCAATCGGTTTGCGCATCCCGCGCAGTGTGCCGCGACTGAGGTAGACCGGTAGATTGTAGCGCCGAGACAGTAAACCCACGCCATGCACGTGGTCGGCATGTTCGTGGGTTACGAGTATCGCACTCAGTTGCGCCGGGTTCACACCCAGGCGCAACAGGCGTTTTTCGGTTTCCCGAAGGGAAAAACCACAATCCACCAGCACATACGTATCAGCACTGGCGATCAGCGTGCCGTTCCCTTGGCTACCGCTGCCGAGAACGGCAAAACGCATGTGATCAGCCCAGGTTGTCCTGAATCACGCTCAACACTTTGCGGGCCACATCGGCCGGCGCAACGGTGTTGATGTTTTTCTCGACGGTGACCTGAACGTTTTCACCGACCTTGCTCAGGCGAACCTGATAGCGCTCGGCGCGGGCTTCAACTTCTTCCTTGCTCGGCGCGCTGCCGAACAGGCTGCTGAAGAAGCCAGGCTTGTCGTCTTTCTTCTCGGCCTTTTCGGACAAGTTGATGTAGTACAGGCCCAGGCTACGGTTGATGTCTTCAACGCGCCATTCACCTTGCTCCAGTGCACGGCCAACGCTCGACCAGGCACGATCCAGATCGGAACCGACGTTCAATACCGGGTTGCCGCTGCCGTCTTCGCTGAGGCTGACACGGCTCGGGGTATCGAAATCGCGCGATGCCAGCATCGACACCGAACCGCCCTTCTCGGAGATACGGCTCATGCTCGCCAGCATGTCGTCGACCAGCGCGGCGTCCAGGCCAGTGTTGACCGAACGGTTGGTGAAGGCCACGTCGGCCGTGCTGCCGGCAGGACGCTCGGCACTGACCACGTAGATTTCACTGGTATTGCGCTGCACGCCCGGCTCGATACGCACACGAACGCGGGTTTCGCTGTCGGCACCGACGCCAGCGGCAGTCAGACGCTTGGCCATGGCGGCGGACAGCTCATCGGAATGCTGCCAGGTAGTAGTGAACTCGCCAGTTTGCGGGCGCTGCTCGTCCAGACGGAAGCCGTTGTCCTGGAAGAACTGCACAGCCACTGGCCAGACTTCGGCCGGAGGATGCTGAGCCACGACCCAACGCGAATCTCCGCTCTTCTGCAGCGAGTAATCGCTGGCATCGGCAACGGCAGACAGCGGCTGAGGACGTGGAACCACGTATTCGCCCTTGGCGGTATCGTCAGCCACGTTACGCGGGATCGGCAGCAGCGGATCCAGGCGCTTGGAGGTACTGACATCCGGTGGCAGTTGCATCGGTGCAGTCTGTTGCGCTTCCAGGTAATCGCTACCACGGTCACGGAAATAACCTTCCGGGCCCCAGACCCATCCGCAGCCACTGGTGCTGGAGATAATCAAGGCAAGTGCGGAAAGTCCGGCCATTCGCTTCATGCGTTGTACTTCCTCAATTAAACCAGGACGCTGCACTGGCGCAGGGCCGAGCGCAACGTTTCATGACAAGGTGTGCTCAGCCAGGTCAGCGGCAGGCGGATGCCTTCGTGCATCAGGCCCATTTCAACCAGAGCCCACTTCACCGGAATCGGGTTGGCTTCGATGAACAGGTCCTTGTGCAGCGGCATCAGTTTTTCGTTGATGGCTCGTGCGGTTTCGGCGTCGCCCTTGAGCGCAGCCTCGCACAGGTCGGCCATTTCGCGCGGCGCGACGTTGGCGGTGACGGAGATGTTGCCTTTGCCGCCCAGCAGGATCAGCTCGACTGCGGTCGGATCATCGCCGGACAGCACGATGAAGTCCTTGCTCACGCCGTCGATGATTGCCTTGGCGCGCTTCAGGTCACCGGTGGCTTCCTTGATGCCGATGATGTTCGGCACGGTGGACAGGCGAATCACGGTCTCGGCCTGCATGTCGCAAGACGTGCGGCCAGGTACGTTGTAGAGAATCTGTGGAATGTCGACCGCTTCAGCGATGTGCTTGAAGTGCTGGTACAGGCCTTCCTGGGTCGGCTTGTTGTAGTACGGAACCACCAGCAGGCAGGCATCGGCGCCGGCTTCTTTGGCATTGCGGGTCAGCTCGACGGCTTCGCGGGTCGAGTTGGCGCCAGTGCCGGCGATGACCGGAATGCGCCCGGCAACCTGTTTGACCACGGCTTTGATGACGGCGATGTGTTCTTCTACATCAAGGGTCGCCGACTCGCCGGTAGTACCGACCGCGACAATGGCATGGGTGCCGTTCTTGAGATGGAAGTCCACGAGTTTGCTGAGGCTGTCCCAGTCAAGACGCCCTTGTGCATCCATGGGAGTGACCAGTGCCACCATACTGCCCGCAATCATGAAACCGCTCCTGCCGGAAAAAGAGAGCGGTAATGGTACTGGCGCCAAGATGCTTGCACAAGCAAAGTACTGCGCCGCCGCCATTCCCCTTGGCGTCGCTTTTCGCTACCCTTCAGACTTTGATCGGTACTGATCAGCTTGTACGCCGGGTTCCAGCCTCCCTTTTCGGCCTCCCAGACCCCGTTCCTGCGTCGCATCGACGCGCTCCCGCTATAGTGGAGCGAGCCGCGAGCGCTTGCCGGGGCATTTTGAACGGATCGCCTGAATCGGCACACACTGGCGCTACCCGGCGCTCGACGTCCGTAACCTACCGACCGCTCATCGCTTTAGGAATGCTGCATGTCCACCCCCACAGTTCGCGAACAATTCCTTGTCATCAGTGCCCTCGGCGCCAACCCCATGGAGCTGACTAACGTCCTGTGCCGCGCCAGCCATGAAAATCGCTGCGCCGTGGTTACTTCTCGCCTGACCCGCCACGGCGAGTGCAGCGCGCTGATCCTCGAGATCTCCGGCAGCTGGGACGCCCTCGCGCGCCTTGAAGGCAGCCTGTCAGGCCTCGCCAAAAAGCATGCGTTCACCGTCAACGTGGTGCGCAGCGCGGCACTGGAAAATCGCCCGCAAGCTCTGCCGTACGTGGCGTATGTCAGCTCGGCGTATCGCCCGGACATCATCAACGAGCTGTGCCAGTTCTTCATGGATCACAACGTCGAACTGGAAAACCTGACCTGCGATACGTATCAGGCCCCACAGACCGGCGGCACCATGCTCAACGCCACGTTCACCGTGACATTGCCGGCCGGCACCCAGATCAGTTGGCTGCGTGATCAGTTCCTCGATTTCGCTGACGCAATGAACCTTGACGCACTGATCGAGCCTTGGCGCCCACAAAACCCAATGTAAGGAAGCTTTCATGGCCGTTGTCATCGACCAACCGGTTGCGGATTTCGAAGCACCTGCCACCAGCGGGCAAACCGTCAGCCTGACTGCCCTGAAGGGCAAGCAAGTGGTGATCTACTTCTACCCGAAGGACAGCACCCCGGGCTGCACCACCGAAGGTCAGGGCTTTCGCGACCAGTACGCGGCATTCCAGGCTGCCAATACCGAGATTTTCGGTATATCCCGCGACAGCCTGAAGTCCCACGAGAACTTCAAGTGCAAGCAAGAGTTTCCGTTCGAGCTGATCAGCGACAAGGACGAAGCCGTCTGCCAGCTGTTCGACGTGATCAAGTTGAAGAAACTGTATGGCAAGGAATACCTGGGTGTTGATCGCAGCACCTTCCTGATTGATAAGGACGGTGTGTTGCGTCAGGAGTGGCGCGGCGTGAAAGTGCCGGGGCATGTCGATGCGGTGCTGGCTGCTGCTCAGGCTTTGAATAAAGCCTGATGTTTTTGCGTCAATCTCATTGACGCCTTCGCGAGCAAGCCCGCTCCCACATTGAATCTGTGGTATTCACAAATTCAATGTGGGAGCGGGCTTGCTCGCGAAGAGGCCCTAAGCCTCACCGAATAATCAGGAACAACCGCTACAGCAGTGGCGCCACCACCGGCTCCTTGCGCGGCCAGGCATCCAGCACTGCCTTGAACAGCGTCGCCAGCGGGATCGCAAAGAACACACCCCAGAACCCCCACAAACCGCCGAACAACAGCACCGCGCAGATAATTGCCACCGGGTGCAAGTTGACTGCTTCGGAAAACAGCAACGGCACCAGCACGTTGCCATCCAGTGTCTGGATGATTCCGTAGACCGCCATCATATAAATGAACTGATCGCTCCAGCCCCACTGGAACAGTGCAATCAAAAGCACCGGCACGGTCACCACCACCGCACCGACATACGGCACAACTACCGACACACCGACCAGCAACGCGAGCAGCGCCGCATAGTTAAGACCGAGCGTTACAAAAGCGATGTAGGTCACGCCACCGCAGATCACAATCTCGATGACTTTGCCGCGAATGTAATTGGCGATTTGCCGGTTCATTTCCTGGGCGACCCGAGTGATCAGCGCGCGCTCACGCGGCAAATATCCGCGCACCCATTCGCCGATCATCGCCCGATCCTTGAGGAAGAAGAACACCAGAATCGGCACCAGAACGAGGTAGATCATGATGTTCACCAGCAGCGGCAAACTCGACAGCGAGAACGTCAGCGCCCACTGGCCGAACTTGCCGATTTCGCCACGGGCGGCCTCGATCGCTTGCAGCACTTGCTCATCGGACACCAGATGCGGATAGCGTTCCGGCAGCAACAGCAGCAACGATTGCCACTTGGCGAGCATGCCCGGCAGTTCATTGAACAGCGTGATCAACTGATGCCAGAGCAGCGGCATCACCACGACGATGAACAGCATCAGCACGCCCATGAACAATGCAAACACCAACCCCACCGCCGCACCGCCCGGCACCCGCAGTCGCTCGAGCGTGACCACCAGACCCTGCATCAGGTACGCCAACACCATCCCGGCCAGTACGGGCGCCAGCATGCCACCGAGGGTAAGCACGGCGGTAAAGGCCAGCACCAGCAATACCGCCAGCACCACGGCCTCTTCATCGGAGAAGTAGCGCTGAATCCAGTCGCGTAACACTTTGAACATCAATAATCCTTAGGTCTGTACGCGTTTTTTCAGGCTTTTTTCAACCAGTAGCGGTAAACGCCTGCTTCGTCTTCTTCGCGCAGCAGCGTATGACCGGCCAAACGGGCAAAGGTGCGGAAGTCACGTTGCGAACCGGCATCGGTGGCGATCACCTTGAGCACGGCACCGCTTTGCAGCTTGTTCAGCTCCATTTTTGCCTTGAGCAACGGTAACGGGCAATTCAGGCCACTGGCGTCCAGTTCCGCATCATGGGCTACAGCGTCAGTCATTGCGTCACTCCGGATCAGGTCAGTCGAGCTGCCTAGAATATCTGGTCGCAGGCCCGGTGTCCGGCTACAGTAAGGTCTTTGTCTTCTAAGGCTTTGTGCATGACTTTTCTGCGCCCTACCCTGCTGACGCTCGCTTGCCTGCTCGCCTCACCGGGCTTTGCCGACGATCTGCCGTCACTCGGCGACGCCAGTTCTGCCATTGTCTCGCCGCAACAGGAATATCAGCTCGGTCGCGCCTGGCTGGCCATGTTGCGCAGTCAGGTTTCACAGCTCAACGATCCGCAGCTCAAGGACTATGTCGAATCCAGCGTGTACAAGCTGGTGGAGACCAGTCAGGTCACGGATCGGCGTCTCGAATTCATTCTGATCAACAGCCCGCAGCTCAACGCCTTCGCGGCACCGGGCGGCGTGGTCGGGGTCAACGGTGGTTTGTTTCTGAACGCACAGACCGAAGGTGAATACGCCTCGGTACTGGCGCACGAACTGGCTCACTTGTCGCAACGCCACTTTGCTCGCGGCGTCGAAGCCTCGCAGCGGATGCAGGTACCGATGATGGCCGCCTTGTTGGCCGGTATCGTGATTGCGGCAGCGGGCGGCGGTGACGCCGGTATCGCGACCATCGCGGGCACCCAGGCGGCAGCGATTCAGTCGCAACGCACTTTCTCTCGCCAGAACGAGCAGGAAGCCGACCGCATCGGCATCCTCAATCTGGAAAAGGCCGGATACGATCCTCGCTCGATGCCGACCATGTTTGAACGCTTGATGCGCCAGTATCGCTTCGACGCCAAACCACCGGAATTTTTGCTGACTCACCCCGTCACCGAATCGCGTATCGCCGACACCCGCAACCGTGCCGAGCAAGCGAAACCGGGCGGTATCGAAGACAGCCTGCGTTACCAGCTGATTCGTGCGCGAGTGCAATTGATCTACGAAGAAACGCCGGGGCTGGGCGCCAAACGCTTCCGTGCGCAACTGGATGAAAACCCCAAAAACGACGTGGCGCGTTATGGTCTGGCGATTGCGCAGATCAAGGGCGGCCAGTTGAACGAAGCGCGCGAAAACCTTAAACAACTGCTGGCCACGGCGCCGAACGAGATCATCTATAACCTCGCCCAGGTCGATCTGGACATCACTAACAACCGCTTACCCGATGCGCAGTCGCGGGTTGACCGGATGCTCGCGCAGTACCCGGGCAACTACCCGCTGAATCAGGTTCGCGTGGATCTGCTGCTGAAACAGAATCGCGCCCCCGATGCCGAGAAAGCCCTGGAAGGCTTGCTGAAATCACGCCCGGATGATCCGGACGTCTGGTATCAGGTTGCCGAAACCCGTGGCCTGTCGGGCAACATCATCGGCTTGCACCAAGCTCGCGCCGAGTACTTCGCGCTGGTGGGCGATTACCGTCAGGCGATTCAGCAACTGGACTTTGCCAAGCGCAAGGCAGGCAATAACTTCCCGCTGTCGTCGCGAATCGATGCCCGCCAGCGCGAGCTGATGGAGCAGGAACGCATGATCAAGGACATGATGGGCTGAGTTTCCATTGGCCACCTAAAAGCTTCAGGCATAAAAAAACCGCCTCTTTCGAGGCGGTTTTTTTTTACCTTACCGCTGGATTACTCAGCCAGTTTGAAGGTGATGAAGCTGGCACGTCCCTGACGCAGAACCCGCATCGACACCGAACGATTCTTCGGCAGCGCCTTGGCGATCTCGGCAAACTCCTTGGCGGAACCGATGGCCTGGTTGTTCAGGTGAGTGATGACGTCACCCGGTTGCAGACCGATCAGGGCCGCAGGACCGTCCTGCACTTCCTTGATCACCACACCACCTTTGAGGTCGTAGGTTTTCTTCTGCTCGGCGGTCAACTCTCCCACCGAAACGCCGAGGCGGTTGCTGTTGGTTTCCGCACCGGATTTCGGCAGTGCATCCAGCTCTTTGTCTTCGTCCGGGATCGCGCCAACTGTCAGTTCGACATTCTTGCGCTTGCCCTCACGGATCACTTCCAGATTGGCTTTGGCACCCGCTTTCAGCGCCCCTACCAGATGAGGCAGGTCAGCGGACATGACGATCGGCTGGCCGTTCATGCTGAGGATCACGTCGCCGACTTGCAGGCCGCCCTTGGCCGCCGGGCCATCATCCTGAATCTGCGCAACCAGCGCACCGGCCGGTTTCTCCAGACCGAACGATTCGGCCAGATCCTTGTTCACTTCCTGGATAACCACACCCAGCCAGCCACGGCTGACCTTGCCACCGCTCTTGAGCTGATTGGAAACATCCATCGCCACATCGATAGGGATCGCGAACGACACGCCCATGAAGCCGCCGGAACGGGTATAGATCTGCGAGTTGATCCCGACCACTTCACCGTTCAGGTTGAACAGCGGACCACCGGAGTTGCCCGGGTTGATCGGCACGTCGGTCTGGATGAATGGCACATAGTTTTCGTTCGGCAGGCTACGGCCCACGGCGCTGACGATACCTTGGGTCACGGTGTGGTCAAAGCCGAAAGGCGAACCGATTGCCACGACCCACTGGCCGGCTTTCAGATCTTGGGATTTACCCAGTTTGAGCACCGGCAAATCCTTGCCTTCGATTTTCAGCAGAGCCACGTCGGAACGCGGGTCGGTGCCGATCAGTTTGGCTTTCATCTCACTGCGATCAGCCAGACGCACAAGAATTTCGTCGGCATCGGCAATCACGTGATTGTTGGTGAGGATGTAGCCATCCGGCGAAATGATGAAGCCCGAGCCCAGCGACTGCGCTTCACGCTGACGATCACCGCGCGGCGAACGCGACTGAGGCGGCATGCCGCGCTCGAAGAATTCGCGAAGCATCGGCGGCAGGCCTTCCAGATCCGGCATCTGCTGGTTCACTTTGCGATCCGGCAGTTTCTGCGTGGTACTGATGTTCACCACCGCAGGCGAAGCCTGTTCGACCAGTTGAGTGAAGTCAGGCAGGTCGGCCGCCTGTGCGGCAGGGACAGCCTGACCGAGCAGCAGCACCGTGGCGAATATGGATAGATAAGATTTCAAGCTAGGTATCGACATACAGCTCCCGTTACGACGAGCAGGTTTAAGCGATATGGAACAAGGAACACCGGAAACCACCGGCCGGCATTTTTCTTCCAGGAACAACAAACAAGGCCAGAGCCGTGAGGCTCTGACCTATAAAAAACTTTCGGGTGATTTGCAAATGAAAATGCTCAGCAAACATTTCTACGTCTCGATGACGAAGTGAAATCGGCTTGCGTCAGCTCACTGCTTGCTGGTCGCAGCAGCATCGTTGCGCATCGACAGAGCTATTCGCTCGGCAGTGCCAATCGGAATCTCGCCGACCACTGTCACCATCATTTCGCCTTGCGGCGTGGTCAGGCGACGAGAGACAGCGACGGTTGGCCCCAGCTGAGTGCGCGTATCGGTAACCGTCGCGCCGTTGAGCGGCTCAAGAAACACCGAGAATCGCGCCAGACCGTCGTCATACATCAGGCTGTTGACCTGAGTCTTGGTTTCCGGATCTTTGTGCGATGAACTGCTGGTAAGTTCGAAGCCAGGTGGCAACCAGTCCGAGCGCCAGACTTGCGCAGCCTTGACCGCAGAAGCCTTGTCGCTGTCGAGGGTAATTGCCTTGCAATCGGCATCGGCCTGCAAGTCTTTGTCCGAGGGGACATCATCCGTATCGAGACTGGTGAACTGGAAACGCTCGAGCAACTGCCCCTTGTCGTTTAACAATAACGATTTCAAAGGCAGGCCCGTCTGCTTGTCCAAGTGCAATTCAAACCCGTAACGATGCTGATCACGCGGCGTCAGCGACACGATCACCGCATCTCGGCCGGCCACGCGCGATTTGCCAATGACGGCAAGGTCATACCAGTTTTTCAGCTTTTGGGGATCGAGAGGACGAGCGGCAGAATTGGGAGAATCCCCCAGTCCCGCAATCAGGGTGCCGCTGACGCATTGAGTATGTCCATCAATGCGCACGACTTCCTGCGCCGAGCCATCGAGCTGAAGCAAACGCTCGCGGACCTGGCCATTCTGGACGCGATGCCAGATATTGTGGGTAGAAAAACTACCGTTACGCTCGTAAACGAAAGTACCGTGAAAGCTTTGCTGCTGTTCGGCCTGGCCCAGACGGGTCAACCAGTCCTGGGCCTCATCGGCATGGGCTGGAACAATGAACCAGCCACTGAGCAGAAGCGAAAGTAGAGGTATGGCGCGCATGATCCTCCTTAACGGTTTTCCAGGCTTGCAGCACGTGCGTAGGGCAGCGCGCTTTCAGTACCTTTCAGTGCAGCCTGTTGCGCATGTTGGCGCAAGTAGCCTGGCAGACGCTGATCGTGCCAGCCTGGTTGACCCTGCAGAACGCCGTTGGCCATAGGGCCAGTAGCTTCCGAACTCTCACTATAGCCTGCCAGAACAGCCGGGCCTTTGACTTGTGGAGCGGACAGGGTTGGCTGATTCGATTGCTGAGCCAGTTCAACACCAGCGATTTCATCCTGGTTGTACAGGCGAACACCTGCCAGAACGGCAACAGTTACCGACGCTGCAACGGCCAGACGGCCAAGGTTGCGCCATGGGCTGCGGGATACTTTGGCCGGGGCCGTTTCGTGTTCCAGCGCAGCAGACACTGCCGCAGCGATGTCCAGACGCGGAAGCAGCAGATCCTTGTGCATGGCTGCCCGAGCGATCTGGTAACGAGCCCAGGTCTCACGGGTTTCTACGTCGTCCAGTGCATTGAGCACTCGACGCAATTCCAGTTCGTCCGCTTCGTTATCCATCACCGCGGACAGCGATTCCTGCAGGGCTTCACGACTCATGGCGTTCCTCTCTTGGCTGTCGCCGCTGTCTCAGTTTTCCTGCAACAACGGCTGCAGGGCTTTATCGATGGCCTCCCGGGCGCGGAAAATCCGGGAGCGCACGGTACCCACCGGACACTGCATGACGCTCGCAATGTCCTCGTAACTCAGACCATCGAATTCACGTAAAGTTAAAGCCGTACGCAAATCCTCTGGCAGTTGCTGAATGGTTCGATGGACGGTGCCTTCGATCTCATCCCGCAGCAGTGCACGTTCTGGTGACTCGAGATCCTTCAGGCCATGATCGCCATCGTAGAACTCTGCGTCTTCAGAACTCACATCGCTATCCGGCGGCCGACGACCGCGTGAAACCAGGTAATTCTTCGCCGTGTTAATGGCAATACGGTACAGCCACGTATAAAACGCACTGTCGCCGCGAAAGTTTCCAAGTGCTCGATACGCCTTGATAAAGGCTTCCTGAGCCACGTCCTGGGCTTCATGGGTGTCGTGCACAAAACGCACGATCAACCCGAGAATCTTGTGCTGATACTTCAGCACCAACAGATCGAAAGCTCGCTTGTCGCCACGCTGAACGCGCTCGACCAGCTGCTGATCCTCTTCCTGGGTTAGCATGAACACTCCTCGATAAGCCCGGAGGAGACTTGCATAACTAAACGACCAGACTTGCAAACATAGACTCGGGCTTTTCGCAAAAGTTCTCCCCCTCCAGGCAAGTTTCCTGCGCGCTCTGATTTGGCACGCACGAAAAACGCAGCGCGGGATAAACCGGCTGCGCGAATAATCTTGTCATCGGTTTCGCCGGCAGGAACCCCAACCGCAGATTCCGCACTGAAGCCGACACTGTCCCTTATTTCTGGCACGGTCTATTGATCTTGGGCCTTTGGCAAAAGTTCCAATTATTTATAGACGCACCCACCCGACATAGAGCAACTCAGGGCAGAAAAAGTCTGTTTCAGCGCCGATACAGTCGTCTTTTCCCGAAACACGGGGAAAAATCTTCCGACGAAGCGCCCGGCTTTTTCCGTCACTGTAGTTTCACAATGCCATACAGGCCCGGCTATTGTGCCGCCCCACCCCTCTATATACTAGTGGGCTGTGTGGCTGTCTTGACTCGCCGATCCAGCTGTCTTGCGCCAACCCCGACCCGGGTCGCTTTAAGCGGAATCCTGTAATGAGCCAACAATTCCAACACGATGTTCTGGTCATTGGCAGCGGTGCTGCCGGTTTGAGTCTCGCGCTGACCCTCCCCGGTCATTTGCGCATTGCGGTCTTGAGTAAAGGCGATCTGGCCAACGGATCGACGTTCTGGGCACAGGGTGGCGTCGCTGCCGTGCTGGACGATACCGACACTGTCGAATCCCACGTTGACGACACCCTCAATGCCGGCGGTGGTCTGTGCCACGAAGACGCCGTGCGTTTCACCGTCGAGCACAGCCGCGAAGCCATTCAGTGGCTGATCGACCAGGGTGTGCCGTTTACCCGCGACGAACAGTCGGGCACCGAAGACGGCGGTTTCGAATTTCACCTGACCCGCGAGGGCGGCCACAGCCACCGGCGTATCATTCACGCGGCCGACGCCACCGGCGCGGCGATCTTCAAAACCCTGCTGGCCCAGGCCAAACAGCGTTCGAACGTTGAATTGCTGGAACAGCGGGTGGCCGTCGACCTGATTACCGAACGGCGCCTGGGTCTGGACGGTGAGCGCTGCCTCGGCGCCTACGTTCTTAATCGAAAGACCGGCGAAGTCGACACTTACGGCGCCCGTTTCGTGATTCTGGCGTCGGGCGGTGCAGCCAAGGTTTACCTCTATACCAGCAACCCCGACGGCGCCTGCGGTGATGGTATCGCCATGGCCTGGCGTTCGGGCTGTCGAGTGGCGAACCTGGAATTCAATCAGTTCCACCCCACCTGCCTGTATCACCCGCAAGCCAAGAGCTTCCTGATCACCGAAGCCCTGCGCGGCGAAGGCGCTCACTTGAAGCTGCCGAACGGCGAACGCTTCATGTACCGCTTCGACAAGCGTGCCGAACTGGCACCGCGTGACATCGTCGCACGGGCCATCGACCATGAAATGAAGCGGCTGGGCATCGACTGCGTCTATCTCGACATCAGCCACAAGCCCGAAGCGTTCATCAAGACGCACTTCCCGACGGTTTATGAGCGCTGCCTGGGCTTTGGCATCGACATCACCAAGCAACCGATCCCGGTCGTACCGGCGGCGCACTACACCTGCGGCGGCGTCATGGTCGATCAAAACGGTCGCACCGACGTGCCCGGTCTGTATGCCATCGGCGAAACCAGCTTCACCGGCCTGCATGGCGCCAATCGCATGGCCAGTAATTCGCTGCTGGAATGTTTCGTTTATGCCCGCTCGGCGGCGGCGGACATTCTCGCGCAGCTCGACGACATTGCGGCGCCCAACATCCTGCCCGTCTGGGACGCCAGCCAGGTGACCGACTCCGACGAAGACGTGATCATCGCGCACAACTGGGACGAGCTGCGGCGGTTCATGTGGGACTACGTCGGCATCGTGCGGACCAACAAGCGTCTGCAAAGGGCGCAGCACCGCGTGCGATTGTTGCTGGATGAGATCGACGAGTTTTACAGCAACTACAAAGTCAGCCGCGACCTGATCGAGCTGCGTAATCTGGCGCAAGTCGCCGAACTGATGATCAGCTCAGCCATGGAGCGCAAGGAAAGTCGCGGCTTGCATTACACCCTCGACTACCCGCAGATGCTGCCTGAGGCGCTCGACACTATTCTGGTGCCGCCCACCTACGCCGGCTGAACTTGAGACGAACCCGCAGGCGTCGGTGCAAATCCGCCGTCTGCGAGTCTTGAGGCACGCAGATCGACCTGACCCGCCACTCGCCGCGCAGGCGAAACCTGAGCACCACGATCAGCGGCAGCGCGAGACTGTCCGGGCGCAACTGCACGGCCTGCCAGCCATCGGCCTGATTCCACAATTGCCAGCCATCGGCATCGCGACGCAAGCCGCGAAACGCCTTGGAATGAGTCAGCAGAATCTGCCGCGGCATCACCCAAAAGCCGTGAAGCAAACAGCCAAAAGCCCCGAGCAGACTCGCCCAGAGTGGAATAGACAGAAGAAACAACGAACCTAGGGCGAATGCCTGGGCCAACAGATACGCCGCCAGCAACTGCCGTGAGGCATGCCAGCGGCATTCGAACGTATTACTTGGGCTGGACACGATCCAGAATCATCCGGACCATGCGCTGCAGTTCCGGATCTTCAGACTCGCTGCGCTCCATGAACCAGCCGAACATGTCCTGATCCTCGCACGTCAGCAGACGCACATACAGATCGCGATCCACCTGATTCAACGTCGCGTAAACCTCCTGCACGAAAGGCACCAGCAACACGTCAAGCTCAAGCATGCCGCGACGGCTGTGCCAAAAGAGGCGATTCAGTTCAACTTGTTCGACCATGGGGTCCTCCTCAAATTTGGCGGCAAGTATACAGCCCGCGCGCAAGTCGCACAGTCGGCTTTGGTCGGGCACCACCGATCCTTTATCAACTACCCATTTCAACAACGCGCCCTTATGATGTGCCCCAGTCTATTTACCCTGCGATGACCCATGGCCGATTCTGCTTTTTTCTGCACCCTGTCTCATGAAGGCGTTCTCGCGGTTCGCGGCGCGGATGCCGGAAAATTCCTGCAAGGCCAGCTGACCTGCAATATCAATTACTTGAGCGATTCCCGGGCCAGCCTCGGCGCGCGCTGCACGCAGAAAGGCCGGATGCAGTCGAGTTTCCGCATTCTGCTGGAAGGTGACGGCGTGGTGCTGGCCATGGCCAGCGAACTGCTGGAGCCGCAACTGGCGGATCTGAAAAAGTACGCAGTGTTCTCCAAGTCGAAACTGACCGACGAAAGTGCCTCATGGGTACGCTTCGGCCTGGAGCAGGCCGACAATGCACTGGCCAGCCTTGGTCTGGACTTGCCGGCGGAAACCGACAGCGTCGTGCGCAGTGAAGGTTTGATCGCCATTCGCGTCTCGCCTGATCGTGCCGAACTTTGGGCCCCTGTCGATCAGGCTGATGCAATCAAGGCCGAACTGGCCGCAACGTTGCCTGAAGGCGAACTGAACCAATGGCTGCTGGGCCAGATCCGCGCCGGTATCGGTCAGGTCATGCCGAGCACCCGTGAGCTGTTCATCCCGCAAATGCTCAACCTGCAAGCGGTGGGTGGCGTTAGCTTCAAGAAAGGTTGCTACACCGGTCAGGAAATCGTCGCGCGCATGCAATACCTGGGCAAACTCAAGCGACGTCTGTATCGCTTGAGCCTCGACGTCGCGGAATTGCCGGAGCCGGGCACTCAGTTGTTCGCCCCCAGCCACAACAGCGCCATCGGCGAAGTGGTGCTGGCCGCCAGCGCCGGGCAAAACATTGAACTCCTGGCGGTGTTGCAGGCCGAAGCTGCCGAAGCGGGCGATGTGCACCTGGGCGCCCTCGAAGGCCCGGCGCTGCGGTTGCTCGACTTGCCCTACGAACTGGATCGCGACCGCGAAATCCAGCGTTGATCGCAGCATTTGTTGCAACACCCTAGAGAGTCTAAATGAGCGAACTGGCGGATAAGGTCCAACAGGATTTGGTTGAGGCCATCGATAACGATGACCTGGTTCTGCCAACGTTGCCGGAAGTGGCCCTGCAAATTCGCAAGGCCGCCGAAGACCCGGAAATCAGCGTGAGTGACCTGAGCAAAGTGATCGGCCGTGACACCGCGCTGTCGGCGCGGCTGATCAAAGTGGTCAACAGCCCGCTGCTGCGCGCCGCGCAGGAAGTCACCGACCTGCACACCGCCATTACTCGACTGGGCATCAATTACAGCAGCAACCTGGCAATCGGCCTGGTGATGGAGCAGATTTTCCACGCTCGATCCGAGGTGGTTGAACAGAAGATGCGCGACGTCTGGCGCAAGAGTCTGGAAATCGCCGGGGTCAGCTACGCGCTGTGCCGTCGCTACACTCAGCTCAAGCCCGATCAGGCAGCGTTGGGCGGTCTGGTGCATCAGATCGGTGTGCTGCCGATTCTGACTTACGCCGAAGATCACTACGAGCTGCTCTCCGATCCGGTCAGCCTCAACCATGTCATCGACCACATTCACCCGCTGCTCGGTGACAAGCTGTTGCGCGTCTGGGAGTTTCCGGAGCGGTTGGTGGAACTGCCGGGGTTGTATCAGGATTTCAAACGCGACTCGGCCGACATCGATTACGTCGATCTGGTGCAAGTGGCCAGCCTGTATTGCCACAAGAACAGCGATCATCCGTTTGCGCGGATTGATCCGTTGAGTGTCCCGGCCTTCAGAAAACTCGGGATCGATCCGGAGAACAAGGCGTTGTGCGCAGACCTGGAAGAATCCCGGACGATGTTTTACTGATCCAGGCCTGCGGCGCGGCCTTCGCGAGCAAGCCCGCCACAATTATCCGGCAATAAAACTGACCCGCACTTTCAACCCCGCCTGTTCACCATCGTGCAAGCTGATCTGCGCCAGATGCGCCCGGCAGATCTCGCCGACAATCGCCAGCCCCAGCCCTGAACCCGCCACCTGCTGATTGCGCCGGTAGAACCGCTCGAACACCCGGTCGCGTTCTTCCAGGGGGATCCCCGGCCCGTCATCTTCAACCTCCAGCACGGCCGGCGCGGTCACTCGCAGAATCACGTTGCCGCCCGGCGGTGTGTGCGCCAGTGCGTTGTCCACCAGATTGCTCAACAGCTCGTTGAGCAGCGTCGGCTCGCCGCGAAGCCACACCGGTTCATCCGCCTCCAGCGCCAGCGCCACGCCGCGTTTGTGCGCCAGCGGCGCCATGGCCATGCCCAATTCCCGGGCCAACTGGCTGAGATCGAGTAACTGCGCACCGCCCTCGGCAATCGCCCGTGCGCCGTTTTCGACCCGGGCCAGCGACAGCAACTGATTGGCCAAATGAGTCAGGCGATCGGTGCTTTGCGCCGAAGACTCCAGCGTATCGCGCCAGGTCTGCGGTTCATTGGAGCGCAGGCCCAGCTCCAGTCGCGCTTTCAACGCCGCCAGCGGCGTGCGCAACTCGTGGGCGGCATCGGCGATGAACTGCGCCTGTCGCTCGAACTGCCCCCGCAAACGCTCGGTGAAATGGTTGAGGCTGCGCACCAGCGGCCCAAACTCATGCTGGACTTCGACCAGAGGTAACGGGCGCAAGTCGTCGGGCTGACGCTCCTCCACCGCCGTGCGCAAACGCTCCAGCGGACGCAACGCCGCACTCACCGCAAACCACACCAACAACAACGCACCAATCGCCAACATGCCCAGACGCAGCAAGGTATCAGCCGCCAGACTCTGGGCCATGCTGACCCGCGCCTCGTCGGTTTCAGCGACGCGAATCTCCGCCATGCCGTTCATGTTCGGCTCGGTGACAGCCTTGAGCAGGCTGACCACACGCACGTTCTGACCTTTGTAAGTCGCGTTGTAAAAACGCGCCAATGCCGGGTAGCTATCAGTGCGCGGCGTGCCGGGCGGTGGTCCGGGGAGGTTTTCGTAACCGGAAATCAGCTTCTGATGGATGTCGTTGACCTGGTAATAAATCCGCCCGGCGCTGTCGTAGGCGAAGGTGTCGAGAGCCACGTAAGGCACGTCGGCACTGAGGCTGCCGTCGCGTTGCGACAGGCCGGCCGCGATGGTTCGTGCCGAGGCCAGCAAGGTGCGGTCATAGGCAGTGTCAGCCGCTTCGCGGCCATTCCAGTAAGCACTCAAGCCACTGGCGAGCATCAGCACCACCAACAACAACGCGAGGTTCCACAACAACCGCCAACGCAGGCTGCTGGGCTTATGCATCGCGGCTTTCCAGCAGATAGCCGAGGCCGCGGAACGTCACGATCGCCACCGGTTGACCGTCGAGTTTCTTGCGCAGGCGATGCACGTAGATTTCGATGGCATCGGGGCTGGCTTCTTCATCGAGACCAAACACCTGCGCGGCCAGTTGCTCCTTGCTCATCACCCGGCCAGGGCGTGCGATCAGCGCTTCAAGCACCGCTTGCTCGCGCGAGGTCAGGGTGAGCAATTCTTCGCCGAGGGTGAAGCGCCGGGTGTCGAGGTCATAGGCCAGAACACCGCAGCGCTGCTGGCGTTCGCCGCCGAGCACACTGCGGCGCAACAGGGCTTTGACCCGGGCTTCCAGTTCGGTCAATTCGAACGGTTTGGCGAGGTAATCGTCGGCACCCAGATTGAGGCCATGCACACGATCTTTCACATCGCTGCGTGCGGTCAGCATCAGCACCGGCAGATTTTTTCCGCGAGCACGCAAGCGCGCCAGCACCTCAAAACCGTCCATGCGTGGCAGACCGACATCGAGGATCACCACGGCGTATTCCTCGCTGGCGAGCGCCAGGTCGGCGGCCACGCCATCGTGCAACACATCCACGGTCAGACCGGTGCTCTTGAGCGCCTGAGCGACGCTTTCGGCCAATTGCAGATGGTCTTCGACGAGCAGGACACGCATGGATTTTTACCTCGTTCAGGGATGGCCGGCGCCACGCTTTGCCGCGGAGTTTACAGCCGCAACCGCCGCTGTGAAGCCCGAAAACCGCGAAAGTCAGCTGAAAGGTTAGCGAAAGGTTAGCCCGTTAGAGTCCAGCCACGGACAGTTTCGACTGCCGTCGCTGCTGCCACACAGCGATACGAAAAACGCCTCGAAGCGTTTTCGACCAATAAGAACAATAATCGGAGTACACCGCGCATGCCGTCCTTGCAGACCAAGGCTTTCACGCCTGCTCGCCCTTCCCGCTTCAGCCACACCGCTCTCGCCAGTGCCGCCGCCCTCGCCGGTTTTTCGCCGCTGAGTTTTGCCGACTTCATTGAAGACAGCAGCGCCACCTTCGAAACCCGCAACATGTATTTCAACCGCGACTTTCGCGATGGCACCAGCGCCCAGCAATCCAAGCGTGATGAATGGGCACAGGGTTTCATGCTCAATCTGCAATCGGGTTACACCGACGGCACCGTAGGGTTCGGTGTCGATGCACTCGGCATGCTCGGGGTCAAGCTCGATTCGAGCCCGGACCGCACCGGCACTGGCCTGCTGCCAACCCACGATGACGGGCGCGCGGCGGACGAGTACTCCAAGGTCGGCCTGACCGGCAAAGTGAAAATCTCCGCCACGGAACTGAAAATCGGCAGCCTGATTCCCGAACTGCCGATTCTCAAGCCCAACGACGGGCGCATCCTGCCGCAGACCTTTGAAGGCGGCTTGCTGACCTCCAAAGAGATCAAGAACCTCACCTTCACCGGCGGACGCCTGGAGAAAGCCAAGGATCGCGACAGCACCGATTTCGAGGACATCGCCCTTAACAACAAGAACAGCCGTTTTGCTGGCACTGCTGCCGGCAAGCACTTTGATTTTGGCGGCGTGGACTACAAGTTCACCGACAAGATCACCGGCAGTTACCACTTCGCCCAACTCGACGAAGTCTACAACCAGCACTTCTTCGGTCTGGTTGCCTCGCGCCCGATGGGCCCGGGTACGTTTGCCTCCGACCTGCGCTTCGCGGTCAGTGACGATCAAGGCGCGGCCCGTGGCGGCAAGATCGACAACCGCTCGCTCAACGGTCTGGTCAGTTATGCCCTGAGTGGCCACAAATTCAGCGCCGGTTATCAGCACATGTCCGGCGACAGCGCCTTCCCGTACGTCGATGGCAGCGACCCGTATCTGGTCAACTTCGTGCAGATCAACGACTTCGCCGGCGCCGAAGAACGCTCCTGGCAGGCACGCTACGACTTCGACTTCGCCAAGCTCGGTATTCCCGGCCTGAGCTTCATGAGCCGCTACCTGAGCGGTGACAACATCAAGCTCAAGAACGGCGAAGAAGGCAAAGAGTGGGAGCGCAACACCGAGATCAAATATGTAGTACAAAGCGGCGCCTTGAAGGATGTCGCCGTGCGTTTGCGTAATGCCACTTACCGCTCCAACTACTCCGCCCGCGACGCTGATGAAGTGCGTCTGCTGGTGAGCTACAGCGTTGCCCTGTGGTAATGCCCACCGGTCAATGCCCGTTGGTGAACAACACGTCGAATAACAACAATGCCCGTGGAGAATCGAATGAACCTGTCACTGCGTAAAGTTGCACTGGCCGCCAGTTGCGTCCTGTTTGCCGGCCATCTCATGGCCGAACCCAAACGTCCGGAATGCATCGCCCCGGCCTCGCCGGGCGGTGGTTTCGACCTGACCTGCAAACTGGCGCAAAGCGCGCTGGTCAACGAAAAACTGCTGACCAAACCGATGCGCGTGACCTACATGCCCGGCGGTGTCGGCGCGGTGGCGTACAACGCGGTGGTTGCGCAGCGCCCGGCCGATGCCGGCACGCTGGTGGCGTGGTCGAGCGGTTCGCTGTTGAACCTGGCACAAGGCAAGTTCGGCCGTTTCGATGAAACCAACGTCCGTTGGCTCGCGGCAGTCGGCACCAGCTACGGTGCCATCGCGGTGAAAAGCGATTCGCCCTACAAGACCCTCGACGATCTCGTTCAGGCCTTGAAGAAAGATCCAAGCTCCGTGGTCATCGGTTCCGGCGGCACGGTCGGCAGCCAGGACTGGATGCAGACCGCGCTGATCGCCAAGGCTGCCGGGATCAACCCGCGTGACCTGCGTTACGTCGCCCTCGAAGGTGGCGGCGAGATCGCTACCGCGCTGCTCGGTGGTCACATCCAGGTCGGCAGTACCGACATCTCCGACTCCATGCCGCATATCCAGAGCGGCGACATGCGCCTGCTCGCAGTGTTCGCCGACAAACGCCTCGACGAGCCGGAAATGAAAGACATCCCGACCGCTCGCGAGCAGGGCTACGACATCGTCTGGCCGGTGGTGCGCGGCTTCTACCTCGGGCCGAAAGTCAGCGATGAAGATTACGCCTGGTGGAAAGGCGCGTTCGACAAACTGCTGGCCTCCGAAGACTTCGCCAAACTGCGCGATCAGCGTGAACTGTTTCCGTTCGCCATGACCGGCCCGGAGCTCGACACCTACGTGAAGAAGCAGGTCGCGGACTACAAAGTGCTGGCCAAAGAGTTCGGCCTGATTCAGTGATCGCCTCTGTCTAGCGGCCGCCGCCCCCATTCGCGGGGCGGCGGCACAGGAGTTTCCCATGCTCTTACAACGCATTTTCGCCTCGGTGCTGTTGCTGGTCTGCGTCGGCCTGGCCCTGATGGCGTGGCCGTACCAAGCGGCTTTTTCCTACGAACCGGTCGGCCCCCGCGCCTTTCCCCTGCTGATGCTCGGGCTGATGGGCGCAGCGCTGCTGTACATGGTGTTCCGCCCGGCGCCGATCAAACACAGTGCTGACGAGCCGCCGCTCGACCGCGCCACCCTGACCAAGATCGGCATCTGCGTGGTGCTGTTGCTGGTGTTCGCCGGCACCTTCGAGCCTTTGGGCTTCATTGCCGCCAGCATCATCACCGGTGTTCCGATGGCTCGTCTGTATGGCGGCCGCTGGCTGCCGAGCGTGGTGATCATCAGCCTGATGGCTATCGGACTTTACCTGCTGTTCGACCGTTTGATGGACGTTCCGCTGCCTCTCGGCCTGCTCGACGTTCTGGAGAACTGATATGGATACTCTTGGCTATTTGGGTCAGGGTTTCGGCGTCGCGCTGAGCCCGTACAACCTGGTGACCGCCCTGTGCGGCACGCTGATCGGCACCGTCGTCGGCCTGCTGCCGGGCCTCGGCCCGATCAATGGCGTAGCGCTGCTGATTCCGATCGCATTCGCCCTCGGCCTGCCGCCGGAATCGGCGTTGATTCTGTTGGCGGCGGTGTATCTGGGCTGCGAATACGGCGGGCGGATCAGCTCGATTCTGCTGAACATTCCGGGTGAAGCGTCCACCGTGATGACCACCCTCGACGGCTACCCGATGGCCCGCAAAGGCCTGGCCGGTGTAGCGCTGTCGCTGTCGGCATGGAGTTCGTTCATCGGCGCATTTATCGCCACCTGCGGCATGGTGCTGTTCGCGCCGTTGCTGGCGAAATGGGCGATTGCCTTTGGTCCGGCGGAATATTTCGTGTTGATGGTGTTCGCGATTGTCTGTCTCGGCGGCATGGCCGGTGATCGACCGTTGAAGACATTTATCGCCGCGTTGATCGGTCTGTTCCTGTCCACCGTCGGCATCGATGCCAACAGCGGCGTGTACCGTTTTACCGGCGACAATATTCACCTCACCGACGGCATTCAATTTGTCGTGCTGGTGCTGGGCCTGTTCTCCATCAGCGAAATTCTGCTGCTGCTGGAAAAAACCCACCACGGCCAGGAAGCGGTGAAAGCCACCGGCCGGATGATGTTCAACTTCAAGGAAGCGGCCTCGGTGTTCGTGGTGAATATCCGTTGCGGCGTGCTCGGTTTCATCATGGGCGTACTGCCGGGTGCCGGCGCGACGCTGGCCAGCGCTGTGGCTTATATGACCGAGAAGCGCATCGCCGGCGCCAGCGGCAAATTCGGTGAAGGCGACGCCCGTGGCCTCGCGGCGCCGGAAACCGCCATCGGCGGCGCGGCGTGCGGCGCACTGGTGCCGATGCTGACCCTCGGTGTTCCAGGTTCCGGCACCACAGCAGTGATGATCGGCGCACTGTCGTTGTACAACATCACCCCGGGGCCGTTGCTGTTCCAGCAACAACCGGACATCGTCTGGGGGCTGATCGCTTCGTTGTTCATCGCCAACGTCATGCTGGTGATCCTCAACATCCCGATGATCCGCGTGTTCACCCGCATCCTCGCCGTGCCGAACTGGGCGCTGGTGCCGGTTATCGCGATCATCACCGGGATCGGCGTGTACGCCGTGCATGCAACGACCTTCGATCTGTTCCTGATGATCGGCATCGGCATCTTCGGTTACATCCTGCGCAAGCTGGACTTCCCGCTGTCGCCGCTGTTGCTCGGTTTCATCCTCGGCGGCCTGATGGAGCAAAACCTGCGTCGCGCCCTGTCGATCTCCAACGGTGCGCTGGAAATCCTTTGGTCGAGCCCGATCACCTTCGGCTGCTGGATTCTGACGGCGATCATGCTGTTGATGCCGATCATCCGTATCTGGCGCAAACGCTCGGCCGCGCAACGCGCCATTGCCGATGTTTGATCGCTCCTCGCTCAAGTCCTGGTGGGGAACCCCGCTGGTCGGTCTGCTTGGCGGCTTTGTCGCCAGCCAGATCGGCTGGCCACTGCCGTGGATGGTCGGCTCGTTGCTGGCGATCATCCTCGTGCGCTGCCTGACCCCGTGGCAACTCACGGAAATCCCCGGCGGGCGCAAGTGCGGTCAGTGGATTGTCGGGATCGGCATCGGCCTGCACTTCACCCCGGTGGTGATGGAGCAGGTGCTCAGTCATTTCGGTCTGATCTTCTTCGGCGCACTGGTCACCAGTGTTTCGGCGGTGGTCGGCGTTTGGTTGATGCGTCGCACCGGCGAGGATCGCGCCACAGCGTTCTTCTCCAGCATGCCTGGCGGGTCTGGCGAGATGGTCAACCTCGGCGCACGCAATGGCGCGATGCTCAGCCACGTTGCGGCAGGGCAGAGTTTGCGGGTGTTGGTGGTCGTCCTGTGTGTACCGGCGGCGTTCAAATATCTGCTCGGTGACGGTACACCGATTGCTCACGCCGGCAGCGTCGATTGGCGCTGGCTGGCGATTCTGTTTCCGGCGGGCGGTCTGCTTGCCTGGCTCTGGCAGCGTTTGCGCCAACCCAATCCCTGGCTGTTCGGGCCGTTGCTGGTAAGTGCGGCGGTGAGTATTGGCTGGGATTTGCACATCGGCTTGCCCAATGGTGGCAGTCAGATTGGCCAGTGGCTGATCGGCAGCGGCCTGGGTTGCCACTTCAATCGGCAGTTCTTTCGGCGGGCGCCGTCATTCATGGGCCGCACGTTGATCGGCACGGCGCTGACCATGTTGATCGCGACTCTGGCGGCACTGGGGTTGAGTGCGCTGACCCATCTGGATCTTCGCTCGTTGACCTTGGGCATGATGCCCGGCGGGATCGCTGAAATGAGCCTGACGGCGGAGACGCTGCAACTGTCGGTGCCGCTGGTGACGGCGATGCAGGTGATGCGACTGTTGTTTGTGCTGTTTCTGGCGGAGCCGTTGTTCAAGTACTGGAACCGTAATCCCGAGTAACCAGATAAACCGAGTTGCCTTCTTCGCGAGCAAGCCCGCTCCCACAATGGTCATGTGAACGCCACAAAACCAATGTGGGAGCGGGCTTGCTCGCGAAGGAGCCCGCCCAGTCAGCCCATCAAACCGGTGGAAGGCGCCATTCGATCGGCGCTTCACCATTCTGCTCAAGAAACTTGTTGGTGCGGCTGAAGTGCCCGCAACCCAAAAATCCGCGATACGCCGACAGTGGCGACGGGTGCACCGAGGTCAGCACCAAGTGCTTGGTCGCGTCGATCAGCTTCTGCTTGCTCTGTGCATGCGCGCCCCACAGCATGAACACCAGATGCGGCTGTCGCTCGCTGACCAGTTCAATGATCCGGTCAGTGAAAAACTGCCAGCCTTTATCCTTGTGCGCGTTGGCGTTGGCGCGCTCGACGGTCATGGTGGTGTTGAGCATCAACACGCCCTGATCGGCCCAGCTCTGCAGGTAGCCGTGGCTGGGGATGTCGATGTTCAGGTCGCGCTTCAGCTCTTTATAGATGTTGACCAGCGACGGCGGTGCCGGCACGCCCGGCTGCACCGAGAAGCACAAGCCATGGGCCTGGCCCGGGCCGTGATAGGGATCTTGGCCGAGGATGACCACTTTCACCTTTTCCAGCGGCGTGGAATTCAGCGCGTTGAAAATCAGCGGCCCCGGCGGATAAATTTCCTTGCCGGCCGCCCGCTCCTGCTGGAGAAAATTGCGCAACTCTGTCATGTAGGGCTGGTCGAATTCAGCACGCAGTGCCTCCTTCCAGCTCGGTTCGAGTTTGATACGGTCGTCAGCAGTCATGGTCATACCCGGCAAAAACAATGGGGCGAACCCTAGGAAAGCCGACCACGCTTGTCAATTGATCTGACGCAGATCCGGCACTTTCCCCCACAGCGATCATACTGATCGTTCAAATTCCCGATCGAGGTCACGATGAATCTGCACTTCGAAGAACTCACCGGCACCGACGGCGCACGCATCGGTATCGCCAGCCTGGACGCTGAAAAGTCGCTCAACGCGCTGTCCCTGCCGATGATCAACGCCCTCAGCGATAAATTGAATGCCTGGGCCAAGGATCCACAAATCGTCTGCATACTGCTGCGTGGCAACGGCGCCAAGGCCTTCTGCGCCGGCGGCGAGGTGCGAAGCCTGGTCGAGGCGTGTCGCGCCCATCCCGGCGAGGTGCCGCCACTGGCCGCGCAATTTTTCAGCGCGGAATACCGTCTGGATTACAGCCTGCACACCTATCCGAAACCGCTGATCTGCTGGGGCCACGGTTACGTGCTGGGCGGCGGCATGGGCTTGTTGCAAGGCGCCAGCACGCGGATCGTCACACCGAGCAGCCGTCTGGCGATGCCGGAAATCACCATTGGTCTGTACCCGGACGTCGGCGCCAGTTGGTTTCTGGCGCGTCTGCCGGGCAAGCTCGGTTTGTTTCTCGGCCTGACCGGCGCACACATGAACGGCCGTGATGCGCTCGATCTGGATCTGGCGGATCGCTTCCTGCTGGATGAACAGCAACCGGAATTGATCGAAGGCCTGCTGCAACTGAACTGGCAGGAACAGACCGACATGCAGCTCAACAGCCTGCTCAAGGCTTTGCAGCAGGAAGCCGTTTCGCAGATGCCCGAGGCGCAATGGTTGCCGCGCCGTCAGCAGATCGATGAACTGCTCGACGTCAGTGACGTGACTTGCGCCTGGAAAGCCATCAGCCTGCAACGCGACAGCAGCGATCCGTTGATCGCCCGGGCGGCGAAAACCATGAGCGAAGGCTCGCCACTGACCGCGCATCTGGTCTGGGAACAGATCGTCCGCGCGCGGCACATGTCACTGGCCGAGGTTTTCCAGATGGAATACACCCTGAGCCTCAATTGTTGCCGGCATCCGGAGTTCAGCGAGGGCGTTCGCGCACGATTGATCGACAAGGATCAGAAACCGCACTGGCATTGGCCGGACATCAACAATGTGCCGGACGCGGTGGTGGACGCGCACTTTCACAAGGTCTGGGAGGGACGGCATCCGTTGGCGGATCTGACGCAATACTGACCCCTCCAATAAAAATCAGGAACAAAAAAAGCGGCGCTTCATGCGCCGCTTTTCATTTGCTGGTGATCACCAGCGGTTGCCACGTCCGTTGTGGTCACCGCGTCCGCTGTGCCGGTCGTAGTTGCCGCGACCGCGATGATCGTTGTCCCAACCGCCGCGGCGGTGGCCGTCCCAGCGCCCGCGATCGTTGTCGTGCCAACGACGGCTTTCGTAATAGCGCGGGGCCGGTTGGTAATAGCGTGGCGCCTGCTGGTAGTAACGCGGTGCCTGGTAGTACCGCGGAGCGGGTTGGTAGTAGCGCGGCGCCGAGTAATACGTGCTGCCGCCGCTGTAATAAGAGCCACCTGTGTTGTAGTACGCCGGTGCGGGTGAGGTGTAGACCTGTGAGCTGTAATACGAGTCCGCGTAGGAGTACGGGACGCAACCGGCAACGGAAAACATCAACGCAGCAAGCAGAAGAATTCGTCTATACATGGCGGCCTCCTGGACCGCGGGTAGCCACACCAGCGACGCTGGCAGGCGTCAGTCGTTTATTCGGTGACTGACGCAAAATCAGACAGCGTTTTCAGCATCTGGTGCGTTCCTGCAACAAGTTGAAACAAGTGATTGATGAAACCTTGTTCATCCGTCAACGCTGTCATTCAGCCGCTGATTAATGGTGCCCACCATGGTATCCGCCGCCGTGATAACCCCGGCCGTAATACCCGCGATAACCGTATCCGCCGTAGTAATAACGCGCGCCGCCGTAGTAGCGCGGGCCGTAATAACCACCGTAGTAATAAGGCGAGTAATAACCGGGAGAGTAGTAAGTGGCGGGATAACCATCGTAAGGACCGGCGTAGTAATAACAGCCAGACAGCCCAAGGCCGAGCACCGCTCCCAGCAGCACTCGACGCAGCGTTTTGTGAGTAAGCATGGCGGCCTCCTGAAAGACCTGCGACAGCAGTCGGCACAGACCGGCTGACAACTGATTTGACTGGCATTCCTGAGCCGAGTGCCAACGGCGCAGAACCATCGGATCAGCGGCTAATACGCTGCACGACGGTGCACCCGCGCACCAACACAAAGCGTCGCACTCCCCTCAGGACTAACGCGATTCAAGCCGAACACCCGTGCCAGAGGGCTCGACGCAACTTGGCACGCCTCTCGCTTTAGCAAACCCGTGCAGGAGTCATCACAGGTTCGCGGCACCACAATTTGCAATGGCTGACTAGGGTTCCGGCTCGCAATCGCGAGTGACTGGTCCGAGAGTTGGCGACCTCCAGTTGAGGTTACACGGCGGGACAAAAGCCCGGGAGACAAGCCACCGTTCGCGGTGCCGCGTTGCCTTCCTGTCCGCCCTTGATCAACTGGAGAATCCCATCATGTCCCGACTACGTTTGCCCGCCCTGCTCGCCGCCGCGCTCGCTGCGCTCATCAGCACCCAATCCCCCGCCGCACAGAAAGACCACTTCAGCGTCTGCTGGACGATCTATGCCGGCTGGATGCCATGGGAATACGCCGGCAGCCAAGGCATCGTCGACAAATGGGCGAAGAAGTACGGGATCAAGATTGATGTCGTGCAGCTCAACGACTACGTCGAATCGATCAACCAATACACCGCCGGCCAGTTCGACGGCTGCACCATGACCAACATGGACGCTCTGACCATTCCAGCCGCCGGCGGCGTCGACAGCACCGCACTGATCGTCAGCGACTTCTCCAACGGCAACGACGGCATCGTCCTCAAGGGCGACGGTAAAAAGGTCACCGATCTCAAGGGCATGGACGTCAATCTGGTCGAGCTGTCGGTCTCCCACTACCTGCTCGCCCGCGCGCTGGATTCTGTGGATCTGACCGAGAAAGACCTGAAAGTGGTCAACACCTCCGACGCCGATATTTCCGCCGCCTTCAACACCGAACAGGTCAACGCGGTAACGACGTGGAACCCGATGCTCTCGGACATCAAGGCCAAACCGGGCGTGACCGAAGTATTCAATTCCAGTCAGATCCCCGGCGAGATCATGGACATGATGGTGGTCAATAGCGCCACCCTCAAAGACAACCCGGCGCTGGGCAAAGCGCTGACCGGGGCGTGGTTCGAAGTCGTCGATTTGATGAACGCGAAAAACGCCGCGAGCAAAGCTGCGCTGGAACACATGGCCAAGGCCTCGGGCACCGATCTGGCCGGATTCCAGGCGCAACTCGACACCACCAAATTGTTCGCCACGCCGCGTGAAGCCCTGACTTTCGCCACCAGCAAACAACTGCCGGAAACCATGCGCAAAGTCGCCGAATTCTCGTTCCAGCACGGCTTGCTCGGTGAAGGCGCGAAAGACACCAGCGCGGTCGGCATGGCCTTCGCCAACGGCGTGACCAGCGGCGACACCGGTAACCTCAAGCTACGTTTCGACCCGACCTACGTGCAGATGGCCGCCGACGCCAAGCTGTAAGCCACGGAGGATTTGGCCATGCGCCTGATCAATCGCCACCCGGATCGCCCCAGCCGTTTGCTGCTGGTGATCCTGCCGTTCGCGCTGCTGCTGTTTGCCTACTTCATGGGCTCGGCCGAGCGACTGGCGGACAACCCCAACGACAAACTGCTGCCCAGCGCCGTGCAGATGACCGACGCAGTTAAACGTCTGGCCTTCAATGCTGACAGCCGCACCGGTGATTACCTGTTGTGGCAAGACACCGCTTCGAGTCTGCGACGCCTGGCCATCGGCCTCGGCATCGCTGCGCTGGCCGGGCTGTGCCTGGGCATCGCCGCTGGCACGCTGCCGTTGTTCGGCGCGCCGTTGTCGCCGCTGCTGACGGTGTTGTCGATGGTGCCGCCGCTGGCGATCCTGCCGATTCTGTTCATCGTTTTCGGCTTGGGCGAGCTGTCGAAAGTCATGCTGATCGTGATCGGCATCACCCCGGCACTCGCCCGCGATCTGGAACAGCGCGCCCGGGAAATTCCCGTCGAACTGCTGATCAAGGCGCAGACCCTCGGCGCCTCGACCTGGACGCTGATGCTGCGCGTGGTGCTGCCGCAACTGTTGCCGCGCCTACTGATCTCGTTGCGGCTGATGCTCGGTTCGGCGTGGTTGTTCCTGATTGCCGCCGAAGCGATTGCCTCCACCGACGGTCTCGGCTACAGGATTTTCCTGGTACGGCGTTATCTGGCGATGGACGTGATCCTGCCATACGTAGTGTGGATCACCCTCCTCGCCTGGCTGATGGACTGGGGTCTCAAGCACCTGACCCGGCGCGCCTTCCCTTGGTATGAGGGGGCCGCCAAATGAGCTTCATCACGGTGAAAAACGTCTGGCAGCAATACGCCGATCAAGTGGTTCTGGAAGGCCTGAATCTGCAAGTCAACGAGGGCGAGTTCTGCACGCTGGTCGGTACGTCCGGTTGCGGCAAATCGACCTTTTTGCGCCTGCTGCTCGGCCAGGAAACCGCCAGTCGCGGCGAGATTCTGCTCGACGGTCAACCGCTGGCCAGCGAACCGGACGCCAGCCGTGGCGTGGTGTTCCAGCGCTACTCGGTGTTCCCGCACTTGAGCGTGCTCGACAACGTCGCCCTCGGCCTCGAACTGCCGCGTGCGCCGTTGTTGGGTCGATTGTTCGGCAGCGCCAAACGTGAGGCACAAGAACAGGCCTCGGCGCTGTTGCACAAAGTCGGCCTCGGCCATGCGCTGGACAAGTACCCCGCGCAACTGTCCGGCGGCATGCAGCAACGGCTGGCGATTGCTCAGGCACTGATCATGAAGCCGCGGGTGTTGCTGCTCGACGAACCGTTCGGCGCCCTCGATCCGGGCATCCGCAAAGACATGCACGCATTGTTGCTGGAACTGTGGCGCGAGACGCAACTGACGGTGTTCATGGTCACCCATGACTTGTCCGAAGGTTTCAGCCTCGGCACCCGTCTGCTGGTGTTCGACAAGGTTCGCCTCGACCCGCATGCCCCCGGTGCCTACGGCGCCCGCATCACCTACGACATCCCTTTGAACAGCGACCGCCGCGCTCGACGCGCCGCCGTCGAAGCCTTGCCGGTAACACTGGCGGGCGCACTTCGAACCGCTTGAGAGGACTGACCCAATGACTGATTCGACCCAACTGTTTCCACCCTTCGCCGAAGAAATGCTCCCCGGCGGCGGCCACCGTTCATTCGTGCTCAAGCGCGGTCAGTTGCTGCGTCTGACCGATCTGCGTGGCGGCGCCAATGTCAGCCTGACCCTGCTCAATGCCAATGAGAAAACCGAGCGCCTGAACCTGCCCGACAGCCTCAAGTGCCAACACACCGCCAAGCTCACCACCGGCCATTGCCTGTACTCGGACATGGGTCGTGTGTTGGCCGCAATCACCGCCGACACCTGCGGCTGGAGCGACAGCCTCGGCGGTGTGCTTTGTGCTGAAGAGGTCGCGGAAAAATACGGTCAGGGCCGCTACCAGGAACTGCGCAACGGCTTCTTCCGCAACGGCACCGACAACCTGCTGGTGGAACTCGGCAAGTGGGGACTGGGCCTGTCCGATCTGCTGATGACCCTCAATCTGTTCAGCCGCGTGAACGTCGATGAGGCCGGACGATTCCATTTCGTCGAAGGCAATTCGAGGGCCGGCGACTACATCGAACTGTATGCACCGATGGACACGCTGGTGGTGCTCACCGCCCTGCAACACCCGATGGACCCGTCGCCCGACTACGCGCCAAAACCGCTGAAGCTGAGCTGGATGAACGCCGACGCCAGCGTCGCCGAACACTGCCGCACTTCGCGCCCGGAGAACGAGCGCGGCTTCATCAACACCGATCGTTTGTTCGCCTGAGGATCGCCGCCATGTCACTTGCAATCGCCACTGCTCAAAAGAATCCCGACGCTGCGGTGTACCGCGCCACCATTCCGGCCGGTGAACCGTGGCTGATGGAGGTCAAGGCTGGCCAGACCTTGCGCATCCTCGACCTGGAAGGCAATCAAGCCGTCGATACGTTGTTCTACAGCGTCGCCAATCCCAAGGAACGTTACGACGTACAGCGCACGCTGCGTCGGCAGAACAGCGTGTATCTGAGCACCGGCAGCGTGCTCTATTCCAACCTCGGCAAACCGATGCTGACCATCGTCGCCGACACCTGCGGCCGTCACGACACCCTCGGGGGTGCCTGCGCGCAAGAGAGCAACACGGTGCGCTACGCCCTGGAAAAACGCTACATGCACAGCTGCCGCGACAACTACCTGCGCGCCTGCGTCCACGATGGCCGCCTGGGCAAAGGCGACATCGGCCCGAACATCAATTTCTTCATGAATGTGCCGGTCACGGCTGACGGTGGGCTGACCTTCGAGGACGGGATTTCTGCGCCGGGCAAGTACGTCGACCTGCGTGCCGAAATGGACGTGATCGTGCTGATCTCCAACTGCCCGCAACTGAACAACCCGTGCAACGCCTACAACCCGACACCTGCGGAGCTACTGGTATGGAACTGAAAATCAGCCGTTTGCGCCGTTGGCTTTTTGCCCTGTGCCAGGCCCGTTCCGGCCAGTGCCTGAAATCCCCCGCACATCAATGATCAAACGGTGGGAGCGGGCTTGCTCGCGAAAGCGGTGTGTCAGACACATCAATGTTGACTGACCCGACGCATTCGCGAGCAAGCCCGCTCCCACAGAAGGACGGGGTGGTTTTGAAGAATGTTTTTTCATCCGGGACGGCCCGGATGCCTGTCGAAAAACTGCGGGACGGCCCGCATCCCCTTCAGGGGTTTTGCCATGTTCGAAAAAGTCCTGATCGCCAACCGTGGCGCCATCGCCTGCCGCATCCTGCGCACGCTGCGTGAATTGCAGGTGCAAGGCGTGACCGTGTATTCCGAAGCCGACATCGCCAGCCTGCACATTCTGCAAGCCGATGAAGCCCACAGCCTCGGTGAAGGCGCAGCGGCCGGCACCTATCTGGCGGTCGATAAAATCCTCGCCGTCGCCAAGGCCAGCGGTGCCACGGCGATCCATCCTGGCTACGGATTTTTGTCCGAGAACGCAGCGTTCGCCGAGGCCTGTGAAGCGCAGAACATCGCGTTCATCGGCCCGACACCCGAGCAACTGCGGGTATTCGGTCTCAAGCACACCGCCCGCGCGCTGGCCAGACAGCACGGCGTGCCGATGCTCGAAGGCACCGAGCTGCTTGACAGCCTCGACGCCGCGCTGATGGCCGGTGAACAGGTCGGCTACCCGGTGATGCTGAAAAGCACCGCCGGCGGTGGCGGCATCGGCATGCGTGTGTGCCGCAGCGCCAGCGAACTGAGCGAATCGTTCGAAGCAGTCAAACGCCTCGGCCAGAACAATTTCAGTGACGCCGGGGTGTTCATCGAGAAATACATCCAGCGCGCCCGGCATCTGGAAGTGCAGGTGTTCGGCGACGGTCACGGCGAGGTGATTGCCCTCGGCGTGCGTGACTGTTCGGTACAGCGGCGCAACCAGAAAGTCCTTGAGGAAACCCCGGCATCGAACCTGCCTGAGGGCATGGCCGATGAGCTGTGCGCGGCGGCGATCAAACTGGCGAAAGCGGTGAATTACCGCAGCGCTGGCACCGTCGAGTTCGTCTTCGACAGCGAAGCGCAGCGTTTCTATTTTCTTGAAGTGAACACCCGTTTGCAGGTCGAACACGGCGTCACCGAACAGGTGTGGGGTGTCGATCTGGTGCGCTGGATGATCGAGTTGGCAGCCGGTGATCTGCCGCCACTGGCCGAGTTGTATCGCGACTTGAAAGCCGACGGCCATGCGATTCAGGCGCGGGTGTATGCGGAGGACCCGGGGCGCGACTTTCAGCCGAGCCCGGGGCTGCTGACAGCCGTGCAATTCCCGCCGGCCAACGGCGTTCAACTGCGCATCGACACCTGGGTCGAGGCCGGTTGCGAGATCCCGCCGTACTTCGATCCGATGATTGCCAAGGTCATCAGTTGGGCGCCGAGCCGCGAGCAGGCACGCGCCGAACTGCATCAGGCACTCGGCGACAGCCTGCTGTACGGCGTCGAAACCAACCGCGATTACGTGCGGCAAATTCTCCTTGATGCGCCGTTTGCCAGCGGTCACCCGTGGACCCGTTGCCTGGAGAATCTGGTCTACCGCGCCAACACTTTCGAAGTGCTCAGCGCCGGCACGCAAACCACCGTGCAGGACTACCCCGGCCGCCTCGGTTACTGGGCGGTGGGCGTGCCGCCGTCGGGGCCGATGGACAGCCGCGCGCTGCGCCTGGGCAATCGCCTGCTCAGCAATGCCGAGGGCGCGGCAGCGCTGGAAATCACCATGAGCGGGCCGATGTTGCGCTTCAATTGCGAAGCGGTGATTGCGGTGACGGGCGCGTCAATTGCCCTGACCCTCGACGGTGAAACAGTGCCGATGAACACCGCGCTGCGGATCCCGGCGGGTGCCACATTGAACCTCGGCAGCCTCAGCGGCGCCGGCGCGCGCAGTTATCTGTGCCTGCGCGGCGGCTTGCACGTGCCGGATTATCTGGGCAGCAAAAGCACCTTCACCCTCGGCCAGTTCGGCGGGCACGGTGGACGGGCTTTGCGTGCCGGCGACGTGTTACACATCCCTGCCCTGACCGACCGGGACTGCGGCCAACAACTTACAGAGCAGCACATCACGGCATTACCGGCAGTCCGGCAGATCCGGGTGATTTACGGCCCGCATGGCGCACCGGAATACTTCACCGAAGACTACATAGGCACATTCTTCACCACGCAGTGGGAAGTGCATTTCAACTCCAGCCGTACCGGCGTGCGACTGATCGGCCCGAAGCCGCAATGGGTACGCGCCGACGGTGGCGAGGCCGGGCTGCATCCATCGAACATTCACGACAATCCCTATGCGATCGGCGCGGTGGATTTCACCGGCGACATGCCGGTGATCCTCGGCCCGGACGGCCCGAGTCTTGGCGGTTTTGTCTGCCCGGTGACGGTGATCGAAGCGGACCTGTGGCAACTGGGGCAGCTCAAGGCGGGCGACAAGATCCAGTTCATCCCGGTCGACCTCAAAACCGCCCGCGATCTAGCCTTGAAATGGGATCAATGTAGGAGTGAGCCTGCTCGCGATGAGGCCAGATCAGACACCGCATCAACTTCATCGCGAGCAGGCTCACTCCTACAGGGGCTTTTATCGCCTGTGGTGTTGGAGTTGGGTCAGGATGATCGGCGGCTTGTGGGGCGACTGTCCGGCGATACGCATTTGCTGCTGGAAATCGGCGCCCCCGAACTCGATCTGGTGCTGCGCTTCCGCGCCCATGCATTGATGCAGGCACTGGAAGCCAAAGCCCTGCCCGGCGTGATCGACCTCACCCCCGGCATTCGTTCGTTGCAAATCCACTACCAGCCCGAGCAACTGCCGCTGGCCGATCTGCTCGGCATCATCGCCGGCGAATGGGACGCCGTGTGTGCCGCGCAGGATCTGCAAGTACCCTCGCGCATCGTCCATCTGCCGCTGTCCTGGGACGATCCGGCGTGCCAGTTGGCCATCGAAAAATACATGACCACCGTGCGCAAGGACGCACCGTGGTGCCCGAGCAATCTGGAGTTCATCCGGCGCATCAATGACCTGCCCAACCTCGACGAAGTGCAGCGCACGGTGTTCGACGCCAGTTATCTGGTCATGGGTCTGGGCGACGTCTACCTCGGTGCGCCGGTGGCCACGCCACTTGATCCGCGCCATCGACTGGTCACCACCAAATACAACCCGGCACGCACCTGGACAGCGGAAAACTCGGTGGGCATCGGCGGCGCTTACATGTGCGTTTACGGCATGGAAGGCCCCGGCGGTTATCAGTTTGTCGGGCGCACTTTGCAGATGTGGAACCGCTATCGCGAGGTCGGCGCATTCGACGGCAAACCGTGGCTGCTGCGCTTCTTCGACCAGATCCGTTTCTACCCGGTCCGCGCCGACGAACTGCTGCGCATCCGCCGCGATTTTCCCCTCGGGCGCTTCGATCTGAACATCGAACACAGTCAGCTCAACCTCGCCGATTACCAGGGTTTTCTTGATCGTGAAGCCCAGAGCATTGGTACCTTTCGCCGCCAACAGCAGCATGCGTTCAACGCCGAACGCGAACGCTGGATCGCCAGCGGTCAGGCGCATTTCGACAGTGAAGACGCCGTGGTCGAATCCGCCGAAGAAGCGCCACTGGTCGACGGTCAGCAGAGTATCGACAGCCACATCGCCGGCAACCTCTGGCAGGTGCAAGTCGAGACCGGCAGCCGTGTCGCCGCCGGTGATGTGCTGGTGATTCTCGAGTCGATGAAGATGGAAATCCCTGTGCTTGCGCCGATGGCCGGGGTGGTGCGAGAGATTCGCGTGCAACCGGGTTCGGCGGTGCGCGCCGGGCAACGGGTCGTGGTGCTGGAACTCGACTGAACCCTCTCTGGAAAAGGATCAACTGATGAATCTGCAACTCGATGCTCTGCGCCAGGCCTACCGCGACGGCACGACCACGCCGCGCAAACTGCTGACGCTGCTGCGGGAAAAAGCCGCCGCACTGAACCCTGATTATCACCTGTTCATCCACCTGCTCAGCGTCGCCGAACTGGAGCCGTATCTGGCCGCGCTCGATAGCCGCGAACCCGACAGCCTGCCGCTGTACGGCGTGCCGTTTGCGATCAAGGACAACATCGATCTGGCCGGCATCGCCACCACTGCCGCGTGCCCGGCGTTCGCCTACGTGCCGGAACGGTCAGCGACTATCGTCGAGCAACTGATTGCACTCGGGGCAATTCCGCTGGGCAAGACCAACCTCGACCAGTTCGCCACCGGCCTCAATGGCAGTCGCTCGCCGTATGGTGCTTGCCCCAACAGCGTGTTGGCGGAATATCCGTCCGGCGGTTCCAGCGCCGGTTCGTCGCTGGCGGTGGCACTGGGCGTGGCGAGTTTCGCCTTGGGCACCGACACCGCCGGTTCCGGTCGAGTGCCGGCGGCGCTGAACAATCTGCTCGGATTGAAAGCCACTAAAGGGCTTATCTCCACCGCAGGCGTAGTCCCGGCGTGCCGCACCCTCGATTGCGTCACGACTTTCACGGCAACGGCGCGTGAGGCCAGTCAGTTACTGGCGCTTACCGCCAGGCTCGATCCACGTGACGAATACAGCCGCCGCAATCCGGCATGGAATGATGGCTCGGCATTCGGCACGCCACGGCCGTTTCGCTTCGGTGTGCCGCGGGCGCAGGATCTGCAGTTTTTCGGTTGCGTCGAAGGGCCGCTGTTGTTCGGCGACGCCATCGACCGGCTCAAGGCCTTGGGCGGTGAAGCGGTCGAACTCGATCTGGCGCCCTTCCTCGAAGCGGCGCGGTTGCTCTACGAGGGACCGTGGGTCGCTGAACGTTACAGCGTCGCCGGCGAGCTGATGGAAGAAAATCCCGAAGCGGTTTTGCCAGTGATCCGTGCGGTACTGAGCAAAGCGCCAGCGGTGACCGGCGTGCAAACCTTCCGTGCGCAATACCGTTTGCAAGCGCTGAAGGCTCTGTGCGATCAGGCGCTCGAAGGGCTCGACTGCGTGTTGACGCCCACCATCGGCCGTCCGGTGACGCTGGCGGAACTCAACGCCGAACCGGTGCTGCGCAACTCGGAACTGGGTTACTACACCAACTTCATGAACCTGCTCGATTACGCCGCCGTCGCGGTGCCGAGCGCATTCATGGCCAACGGTTTGCCGTGGGGCGTGACCCTGTTTGGCCGGGCGTTCACCGATCAATACTTGCTCGGCGTGGCGGATGCCTTTCAGCGCCAGCAGGACGCGGCGCTGCCAACCCCGACAAACGTGGCGCGCCATGACCGCGCGCGCATCGTGGTATGCGGCGCGCATCTGCAAGGGTTGGCGTTGAATTGGCAGCTGACGCAGCGCGGCGCTCGATTGATCGAAGCGACTTACAGTTCAGCGGACTACCAACTGCACGCCCTGGCCGGCGGCCCGCCACTGCGTCCGGGCATGGTGCGAGTCAAGGACGGCGGCGTGGCGATTGCCGTGGAAGTGTGGGAGTTGCCGAGCTGCGAACTTGGCTCGTTCCTGACAGGGATTCCGGCACCGCTCGGCCTGGGCAAGGTTCAACTGGCGGATGGGCGTTGGGAGAGCGGGTTTATCTGCGAGCCGTATGGGCTGGAAGGCGCGCGGGACATCAGTCATTTGGGTGGCTGGCGGGCGTACCTGAAAACCCTGGCCTGACCGCACGCCCTGTAGGAGTGAGCCTGCTCGCGATGGCGGTGTATCAAACACATCGTCGGTGAATGACGCCCCGCCATCGCGAGCAGGCTCACGCCTACAAGGGAAATACCGGAACGACCATTCGCGCCGCACATGAAGCAGTTATTTCCACACAGTGCCACTAGAATGCTAGCCATCGGGCCACTGCCAACGGATCTGCCATGCCGCTTCGTTCTTCGCTGTATTCGCAACGCTCACTGGTACTGACGCTGATCGCCCTGCTCGGCGCCGGTTTTCTCGCCACCTCCTTGCTGAGCTACTACGCCTCTCGTGCGTCGATCCGCGACAACATCGTCAACACCGAACTGCCGCTGACCTCCGACACGGTCTACTCGGAAATCCAGAAAGACCTGGTCAGACCGATCCTGATTTCCTCGATGATGTCTCGCGACACGTTCATGCGCGACTGGGTGGTGAACGGCGAGCAGAATCCCGAGCAGATGACCCGCTACCTCGACGAAGTCATGACCCATTACGGCGCCTACACCGCGTTCTTCGTCTCCAACAGCACCCTCACTTACTACCACGCCAAAGGTGTGCTCAAGCAGGTCAAGGTCGATGAGCCTCGCGATGCCTGGTACTTCCGCGTGCGCGACATGAAAGACCCGTACGAGATCAACGTCGACCCGGATCTGGCCAACAAGGACAACCTGACCTTCTTCATCAACTACAAGGTCTACGACTACCACGACCGGTTCATCGGCGCCGCCGGCGTGGGCCTGACGGTGGACGCGGTGATCAAATTGATCGACAAGTATCAGCAGCGTTATCAACGCAGCGTGTACTTCGTCGACACCTTCGGTCGCCTGGTGCTGACCGGCGCCGAGGGCGGGCCGGAAGGTGCGCACATTGGCCAAAGCCTGGCAAACCTCGACAGCATGAAAGGCCTGGTCAGCCAGTTACCGAAACCCCACAGCGGCAGTTACGAATATTCCGCCCACGGTCAGGGACACTTTCTCAACGTGCGGTTTATTCCGGAATTGAACTGGTACCTGTTCGTCGATAAACGCGAGGACGGCGCCCTGAGTGAAATTCGTCAGTCGCTGTATCTCAACCTGCTGATCTGCCTGCTGGTGACGCTCAGCGTGCTGGCTCTGCTCAATCGGGTGATCAAACGCTTCCAGACGAAAATCCAGGCCCAGGCCACCCTCGACAGCCTCACCGATTTGCCCAACCGTCGCGGCTTTGATCTGCTCGCCGCGCAAGCCCTGCACGAGGCACAGCGTGAGACCAAACCACTGACAGCGCTGTTGCTCGATCTCGATCATTTCAAGGCATTGAACGACACTTACGGGCACATGGCCGGCGATCAGGTGCTGATCGGATTTGCCCGCGACCTGCAAAGTTGCCTGCGCCATGCCGACATCGTCTGCCGCTGGGGCGGTGAGGAATTCATTGTTTTGCTGAAGGACACCGACGGCGACACCGGTCAGAAAATTGCCGAGAAGGTCCGTCAACACGTCGAACAACACGAATATGCCTACAACGGTCATGCGCTCAGTCTGACGGTGAGCATCGGCGCCACCACCCTGCAACGCGATGACACCTTGCACAGCCTGCTGTCGCGGGCCGATCATGCGATGTACCGGGCCAAACAAACCGGCCGCAATCGCACCTGCGTGGAACTGCCTCACTCGACTTATGCCTGATCTCAGCGAAAAACCCGACCATTGCCCGGCTTGCGGCGCCCGTAACGGCTGCAGCCTGGCCGACCCGCGCACCGCCGACCGCGAATGCTGGTGCTACGGCGTCAGCATCGACCCGGCCGTGCTCGAAGCCTTGCCACCGGAGTTGCGCAACAAATCCTGCCTGTGCCCGCGTTGCGCCCGGGTCGAGGCGCAACTGCAAGCGGGCAAACGGCCAATCCCGTAAGATGCGCGGTCCTTCACCCACTGAACCCTGAACATGCGCGTCGACCGTTTTCTCAGCAACCTGCCCCGCTACAACCGTCAGCAGGTTCGCCTGTTGCTGGTGGAAAAGCGCGTGCGCGTTGACGGAAAAGTCGTCAGCGATCCGCACAGCGAAGTGCTGGAGTTCAGCCGTGTCGAAGTCGATGACGAGGTGCTGCAACTGGGCAAGCCGGCGCGTTACTTCATGCTGCATAAACCGCCGGGCTGCGTCAGCGCCACCCGCGACCCGCAGCATCCGACCGTGCTCGACCTGATCGAAGAGCCGGACAAGGAAGATCTGCACATTGCCGGACGTCTGGATTTCAACACCACCGGCTTGATGCTGATCACCAACGACGGCACCTGGTCGAGGCGTCTGACCCAGCCACAAACCAAACTGCCGAAGGTCTATTACGTCGAGACCGAACAGGACATCGGCGCGGAATATGCGATCAAGTTCGCCGAGGGGATTTACTTCGCCTTCGAAGACCTGACCACGCAGCCTGCCCGACTGGAATTGCTCGGCCCGAGGTCGGCACGCCTGAGTATCATCGAGGGTCGCTATCATCAGGTGAAGCGCATGTTCGGCCACTTCAACAACAAAGTGCTGCGCCTGCACCGCGAATCCATGGGCCAATTACTGCTTGATGACGCGCTAAAACCGGGCGAGTACCGTGCTTTGCGCACCGAAGAGATTCATTTGTTCTAAGCCCGCGACCGCTCAGCAGATGTTGTCGAACAATTTACCAACGGCACTTGCGCGATCCTGACTCCCCTGCTTGAATCAGGTCGTCGGCCAAATTGTGACCGACTAGTCACAACATACATCCAAGAAACTTTTTGCCGGTAGAGAGCCTTCAGGCTCCGCCTCAGCCGGCAGACTGCCCGCCAATAACAATACCCGTCGACCGCAGTCATGGATCGACATGGGCCAAGCAAATTCCAGGCGTATGCCTACCTGTCACAAAGCTCGTGCAATCTCTATTTGCGCGCATACCCGCTTGCTTGCCAGGAGTCTTATGACATGAGGCCAGAAATCGCTGTGCTGGATATACAGGGTCAGTATCGGGTTTACACGGAGTTCTATCGCGCAGACGCCGCAGAAAAGACCATCATCCTGGTCAACGGCTCGATGGCCACGACTGCGTCGTTTGCACAGACTGTGAAAAACCTGCACCCGCAATTCAATGTGGTCTGCTACGACCAGCCCTACGCGGGCAAGTCCAAAGCCCACAACCTGCATGAGAAACATCTGACCAAGGAAATCGAAGGGCAGATTCTGCTGGAGCTGATCGACCACTTCGGCGCCGAACACGTGCTGTCGTTTTCCTGGGGTGGCGCGGCGACGCTGGTCGCTCTCGCCCATCAGCCGCGGCGCATCGAGAAAGCCGTGATCAGCTCGTTCTCGCCGGTGATCAACGCGCACATGCTCGATTACCTCGAGCGCGGCGTCGACTATCTCGGCCAGCGCGACGGCGACCGGGTCGGCCATCTGGTCAACAACACCATCGGCAAACACCTGCCCTCGCTGTTCAAGCGCTTCAATTATCGCCACGTCAGCAGCCTGGCCGAGCACGAATACGGGCAGATGCATTTCCACATCAACGATGTGCTGCACAGCGATCGTCAGTGCTATTTGAACGCGGCGAAGAAAATCAACGTGCCGGTGCTGTTTCTCAACGGCGAATGGGACGAATACACCGCCGCCGAAGATGCACGCCTGTTCGGCAACCACGTGGCGCAAAGCACATTCACCACGGTGCAGGCCACCGGGCATTTCCTCGACATGGAGCACAAGGCCGCCTGCCGCGATAGCCAGAATGCGCTGCTCGGGTTCTTGAAACCGGCGCAGCACGTGAGCCGAACGCGTTACTCGTTTGTTCAGGATCAACATGCATTGGCCATTTGAAAGTGTGTCATCGCGAGCGAGTCTGCGGGGCTGAGCACTACAAACCTCACCCGCCGTACTCGCCCGCGATTGACCGTTGCCCACGTTTTAAAGCCATCGCGCGCAAAAGAAAAACTTCAAATCCGTGGCCGAGTCTGGTACAAAGTCAGCCGCTCTGAGCGGGTATAGTTTAATGGTAGAACAGTAGCTTCCCAAGCTTCCGACGAGGGTTCGATTCCCTCTACCCGCTCCAATCGATTTTCAGTCTCGCGTCGTGTTTTGACGAGGGATGCAAAAACAGAAAAAACCGGCCTTGATGGCCGGTTTTTTTGTTTCCGGAATTTGGCGCTCTCAACCAATTCAAGGACAATGCCGGCTACAGAATTTGTCACCTCGCACCCAGACAAGGATTGCCAATGGAAGTCTCAAAAATTGCTGCGCTTATAGTCAGTCGTCTGGATGAGCTGGCCACTGACATTCAACGGCAATGGCAACATCCTGAGGGAACGCATACGCGTCACTTCTTCATTGATGACTTGCTGACCGAGGAAATGGCCCAATCGATTTACGCGGCATTTCCGCGCAATGCCGATGGCTTCTTTGATCGTCAGTCTTTTCGCGAGAAGAAAAAGACCCTCACGGATCTCTCCGACTACCCGCCCATCCTCAGTGCCATCACCTACGCCATGCAGCACGAGTCAGTGGTAAACAAGGTCGCGCAACTGGTGGGGATGCCTGACATCGTGCCGGATCCGAGCCTGTATGCAGGTGGTCTGTCGATGATGTTCCAGGACGATTTCCTCAATCCGCACATCGACAACAGCCACGACGGCGCACGTAACCTCTATCGCCGCCTGAACCTGCTCTATTACGTGTCGCCCGATTGGGTGCTGGAAAACGGCGGCAATTTCGAGTTGTGGGATACCCAGGTCAAACAACAGAAAACCATCGTGTCGAAATTCAATCGCCTGGTGGTGATGGAAACCAACAAGCTCTCGTGGCACTCCGTGAGCGGTGTCCGGGCGCAAACACCGCGTTGCTGCGTTTCCAACTACTACTTCTCGGCGACCTCGCCGGATGATCACGAATACTTTCACGTAACCTCGTTCAGCGGTCGACCGGAAGAAACCGGCCGGCGTTTGCTTGGGGTCGTCGACAATACGCTGCGCAACGTGGTGTCAAAGGTACTGCGTGTGGGGCGCGGAACCAAGTTGGTGAACAAGAAGCAGGATTGAGTGAAACGAAAAAACCGGTCTGAATGGCCGGTTTTTTTTATGCCTGTTGAAACGCCTGACGCGAAGACGCGAAGACGCAAAAGCCTGCAACACGTTTTCGACTGGTCCAATTCCCCCCTGACTAGACTGCCTCGAGCCACCTGAACGAAAACGGACGATACCGTTCGGTGAGCGAGGTGTTGATCAGGAAAAAATAGTAGGTACAGCAACCACCAAGCACACCACAAAGAGGTGTTGTGAATTGCCGTTTCTTAATCGGCCAACTCGTCGCAGACGGTTGGTATCTGGCGCGCGTCAGAGGCAGTCACCATCACTTCAAGCATCCGACCAAACCTGGGCTGGTGACGGTGCCGCACCCAAAGAAAGATCTGCTGAAGAAAACGGCAATCAGTATTTTGCAACAGGCGCTGCTCTGACTGGTGAGGTCAGCGGTACCAAGGAGGACGACAGATATGCTTTACCCGATTGCGATTTCAATAGGTGATGAAGAACACGCCTGGGGCGTTGAAGTGCCGGACATTCCCGGCTGCTTTTCTGCTGGCGATGATCTGGATGATGCGGTTGCCATGGCTCGGGAGGCCATCGAAGGACATTTCGAGATTCTGGCCGAGGACAATGCTCCGATTCCGGCAGCCAGCAAACTGGGCCTGCATGTAGCGAACCCGAAGTTCGCGGGCTGTGCGTGGGCAGTAGTGGATATAGATGTCGTCAAGTATCTGGGCAAAGCCCAGAAACTCAACATCACATTGCCCGGACATTTGCTCAACCGAATCGATGAGTACGTGCTGCATCACCCGGAGGAGAAGAGCCGATCGGGTTTTCTGGCATCGGCTGCGTTGAAGGTGTTGCAACAGGGTTGATCAGGATGAGCGGCTCTTTGCTCGAAACCGGGAGCCGTCACGCAACCTGACGGCCAGCAATGATGCTGAACATAATGGCGGTTCGGCCATGTGATCATGACATGCGCAAAATCGCTCGACATTACAGTTGCCCAACACTCGACCTGTTATCACCTCGCACGCTATCAGCTAGCATTTCCCCATCGCCCACCACCCTCCCCCTGCGCGGCCATCGACGAACACGCGTCATCACTTTCGAGGGAACCCATCGCGGCGAATCCGCTGCTGAAGACAGGACTCAAAAGAGCACTTGCCCCATGACTCAGAACATCTACGACGATCCCGAATTTTTCCAGGGCTACAGCCAGATGAACCGCTCCATCGGCGGCCTCGACGCGGCGCCGGAATGGCCTGCGCTCAGGGCATTATTGCCCTCCATGCACGGTTTGAACGTTGTCGATCTGGGCTGCGGATATGGCTGGTTCAGCCGCTGGGCCAGTGATCACGGCGCGGCCAATGTGCTGGGGCTGGACGTTTCGGAAAAAATGCTGGAGCGGGCGCGCACCACCACGTCGGCGGCAAATATTCGTTATGAGCGCGCCGACCTTGAGCAACTTGATGTGCCCGCGTGCAGTTTCGATCTGGCTTACAGCTCTCTGGCGCTGCACTACATCAAGGATCTGCCGGGATTGTTTGCCCACCTGTACACGGCACTGAAACCGGGTTCGTATTTCGTGTTTTCCATCGAGCATCCGATCTTCATGGCGCCACGCAATCCGGGCTGGCTGATCGACAGCGAAGGTCACAAGCGCTGGCCGCTGGACAGTTATCAGATGGAGGGTGAGCGCGTGACCAACTGGTTGGCGGAGGGTGTGATCAAACAACATCGTACCGTCGGGACACTACTCAACTCGTTGATTGCTGCCGGTTTCAGCATTCTTCATGTCAACGAATGGGGACCCAATGATGCCGAGGTGGCGGCGCAACCCGCACTGGCGGAAGAACGGGAACGGCCAATGATGATGCTCGTGGCCGTGCAACGCTGAGCCAAAAACCGTCGCTGACTTGTGGCGAGGAAGCTTGCTCCCTCGCCACAGATGCTTAATGTGTCGCGACGATAAACAATCGGGGGAATGGCAACAGAACCGAGCCATCCGCCAATGGCGGATAAGCCTTCCCGACTTCAGCCAGATACTGTTCCAGGTACTGCGCTTTTTCCGCCTCGGTCAGCGGACTCAAGAACGGAATCAATCCGCTGCCCTTGAACCACTCCACCACTCCCGCCGCACCGCCAGCCAATTGATGGTGATAGGTCGTACGCCACACATCGACCCGCGCACAGTGTGGCCGCAACATCGAAAAGTAATCGCTGGCACTCGCCATGTCGGTTCGCTGTCCGGCAGCGCCGGTGAGCTTGCTGGCCCAAGGGCCGTTCGCGGCGACTTCACGCATGAGCCGATGGGAAGACTCGTTGAGGTTATCCGGCATCTGAATCGCCAGACTGCCACCCGCTGAAAGCTTGCCTGCCAGTCTCGGCAGCAACACGGCGTGATCCGGTATCCACTGCAGCACAGCGTTGGCGAAGATCACGTCAAACGGTCCTTTGTCAGCCCATTGGTCAATCTCGGCCACCTCGAACTTCACCTGCGGCAGACGCTTGCGCGCGGCCTCGATCATGTCCCGTGAACTGTCCAGACCACTGACCGCAGCCCCTGGAAAACGCTCGACCAGCAGCTCCGTCGAGTTGCCCGGGCCACAACCGATATCGACCACCGTATGTGCGTGCGCCGTGGGAATGGCTGCCAGCAGGTCGCGAGCCGGGCGGGTGCGTTCATCTTCAAAAGCGACGTATTGTTTGGCGGACCAACTCATTGCGTTCTCCTGTCGGGGGACATTCCAGCGGTTCGTTACGATACAGGCTGCGCAACGGCCACTTCCAGAGCGACTCATTGCAAAGGGTGTCGAACGTGTGGCGGCTTATCGCCCAATCATCAATGCCCTGGCGAAAACCGACCGTTTGTCGTACGTGTAAAAAGCGTTTTTGACAGCTTATAAAATCAACCTATAGTCAATTTGCGGCAGTCGGAAGGAACCCGATTCGTACGATCTCGTGCAAGGAGCACGGCCTGCTCATTTTCCCATGACCGGTGGGTTCCCCCAGTAGTGTGCTCGCAAAAGCCACACGGCAAGCAAGCTTCGTCGGCCTGGATTGCAGCCCGGCGTTCACTATGAAAAGGAGCGTTACCATGTCTCGAGTGACCGACATTCTGGTTTCCATCGACACCGAAACCATTCTGAAAAAGTATCCGAACATTAGCAAGGACCCGAAAAATCCGACTCTGATCGACTGGCATCATGTATACATGGTCACCAATCAGGACAACGTCGTCAGTGGCCAGGCCGGTGGCGAACTGGACCTCAAGGCGCAGGTCGGCGACCTGATCCGCTGGCGCGAAACCAGCCTGTCGCAAAGCTTCGAACAAGCCGTGATTTTTTACAAATTCATCGGTAACCAGGGAGACGATCTGATCTCTCCACCCTCGCCACGCAAGGCTACGGCCTGCGTTGCGGTGCCAAACACTAGTAACCCATCCGTACCGAGCTGCCAGAAAGTCGACAACCATTACTGGTCGTCGGAAACCCTTTCCTGCGGCCGCGTGACCTATCACTTCCACTTCCTGATCGTGGATCGCAATTGCCAGATCATCGGCTGCTGCTCGTGGGATCCGTTCATTTCCATCCACAACTGATGATGACCCGGGCCACTCGGCAACGTCGGGCCCAACCGATCCGCTGCCGCCCGGCCGCAACAGGATGTCGCGCCCTGGCCGATGCGACCGCCCGATTGCGCCACCATCATGAAAGGAATCCATGATGACTTCCGAACCGATCCCGTCCCCCTCAACCACCCTGAACAATGCACACAGCGTGTTGCTGATCTTCGATGCCGAATCCGTTCTTGCGCGCTACCCGACCCCCAGTCTGGATGCCACCAAACCGACGACCATCAGCGATGGATTGGTGTTTTTCGCCACTGGAAACACTTCGAAAGAAATAGCTATAAATGACAGTAATGTCACGCTACCGGTCGTAATCGGGCGTGATATCCATTTTCGCGGACGCTCCGTCAGCCTGATCGCCGAACACAGCGTGGTTATCTACGATATGACCGTCGCCGCCGACAGCGTCCTGTCCGCCCCTCAGCTGCAAGTTCGCCCAGGCCTGACCGTGCCCGCCCCCAACCCCGAACACCCGACAACTCCCGCCAGCGGCAAGGCTGATGATCACTTCTGGGCCTGCACCACCAAGGCATTCGGCATTGCCTCATGCGAGCTGAGCTTCATTCTGGTCAACCAGCAATGTGAAGCGCAGGGATATTTCCGCTGGGAGGTCGAGATAGAGATCAAGGCTTGAGACTACGCAAAAGAGAGCCGGTCGAGAGGCCGGCTTTTCATGGACAAACTCCCGTAACCGTAGAATTTTCACAACGCCGTCAGTGTCTGAATGTCAGGCACTCCCCAATAAGGAACACGGCAATGAAATTCGCAAAGATTTCGCAGACCCTCGCCATGTGGGCGGGCAGTCCCAAGACGTTTATGGGGGCGTTGATCCTGATTGGGTTGTGGGGATTGAGCGGGCCGTTTTTTCAGTTCAACGATACGTGGCAACTGATCATCAATACCTCGACCACGATCATCACGTTTCTGATGGTGTTCCTGATCCAGAACACGCAGAACCGCGACACTGACATCCTGCATCTCAAGCTCGATGAACTGCTGCGGGTCAACAAGGAAGCACAGAACGCGATGCTTGGGCTGGAATCGCTGGATCTCAAGCAACTGGAAGCCCTGCGCAAGCATTACCGCGCGATGGGTGAGAACGAGGTGTTTAACCTTGAGGGGCTGGGCGAGAAAAGCAAGCCGAAGCAGGATTTGAACGACTGTTGAATCATCAAAAACGGCGCCATTCGGCGCCGTTCATTTCAATCCCGGGCATCAGCGACTGGCTTGCAGCGCCCGGGCCATTTCCAGGTGAGTCTGCAACTTGGGCAGGGTTTCATCAGCAAACGCTTTGATCTCCGGTACATCGGTGGTCTGCGCTTCCTGCTGGATCTGCTGGATGGCTTCTTCGGTGGCTTTGACCTGACTGGCGGCGTAGGCCTGATCGAACGTTGCGCCGTCCGTGACTTGCGGCATCAGCGCCTTGGCCTTGTCGGCGATTTCCTCGCGGGGCGCGACCGGCAGATCAAGCTTTTTGGCGATTTTGGCCAGGTGCTGATTGGCCGTGGTGCGGTCGTTGATGACGACAATGGTGTAATCCTTGACCTCTTTGGACTCGGATTTCTGGTGGGCCAGGCGACTGGCTTCAATGTCGGCCATGCCTTTGGCCGAGGCATCGTTGATGAAGTCGGCGGGCGACTGGGCAAAAACACTGGTGGCACACAGTCCCAACAGGGTGGCAAAACTCGCGTTGCGTATACGGGTGGCCATCCGGCTCATGGTCGCGCCCTCCTTCTAGCAAAATTCAAGCGGGAGCTTGCGCCCCCGCCTCTCAATCAAAACAACCTTCACCGACTACTTCGATTTCTGAGCGGGTTTGCGGCCCATTGTTTTCGAAGACTCTTTATCGACCGTCGTTGTGGTGGTTTTCCCACCTTTGCGACCGGCTTCAGAAGCCTTCGTTCGATCGTTGGCGAAGTTTCCCGAGTTCGAGTTTCTTGAATTAGGCATGATTCTCTACCTCTTGGTATTGATCGTGGCGAGCAGGTGCCCGCCTAGATTGAGAATTTTCTGGCCGCCAAAGGTTTAGAAAAGTTGCCGTCGCCGCGACGAACGGTGCGCGAGGTCAGCTATCCAGCGCTTGATGATTTCGCCGTTTGGCGGCGTACATGGCCTGGTCGGCGTGGCGAAACAATTGCTGCTCTTCACTGCCATGTTCCGGAAAGCGCGCAACGCCAATGCTCGGTTCGATGTGCAGGTTATGGCCGTCCAGGCGCATCGGTTGTACCAGCACCTGTCGGATCTTTAGCGCCACGCTGTCGGCATCTTCGGCGGCATGAACGCTGTGCAGCAACACCACGAATTCGTCACCGCCGATCCGCGCCACGGTATCGGTTTCCCGCACGCAACCCTTGAGGCGGTTGGCCACGGTCTGCAGGAGCATGTCACCGACGGCATGGCCCAGTGTGTCGTTGACCTGCTTGAAGCGATCCAGATCGACATACAGCAGCGCCATATGCCCGGATTCCTCGCGGGCGTGAGCCAAGGCGTCCTTGAGCCGGTCGCGCAACAGTTCACGATTGGGCAATTGCGTCAGTTGATCGTACTGCGCCATGCGCCGCAGCCGCGCATGCAGTTGCTGGCGTTCGATGGCGGTCGCGACTTGGGCGCAGACGTATTGCAGCAGTTCCTTGTCCTGCTCGGTGTAGCGTTCAGCGCCAGGCAGGCTTTTGACGATCAGCGCGCCAATGGTGCCGTTTTTCGAGTTCAGCGGCACGCCCAGCCAGCAAGGTGAATTCTGCCCGGCCACCAGTGCGGCGAAATCCGCTGGCGAATCGGCGCTGTCCGGTGTCAGAAGAATCGGCTGACCACTGCGGATCACCTCCGCACACAAGCGCCCCGTCACCGTCCCCGGCTGCTCGGGCTGCAACTCGTGATCATCAACGTGATAGGGGAAATTCAGCTGGGCGCAGTGTTCATCGTAGAGCGCCACCGAGAAGTTCATGGCCGGCAGCCACTCGCCAATGATCAGGTGGATGCGCTTGAACAACGCCAGCAGATCCTCTGCGGCGTGCGCCGCTTCTGAAATGGCGTACAGCGCTGCTTGCCGGGATTCGGCCTGCTTGCGCTCGGTGATGTCACGGGCGACGGCGATACGCAGTTGATCGACCTCCGACCAGCGCGCTGACCAGAGAATGTGCGCGACGCTGCCGTCCTTGCGCACATAGCGGTTTTCGAAATTGTGTTTCGGCTCGCCGCCCATGATCTCGCCGGCCGCCGCCAGGGTGCGTTGGCGATCAGCCGGGTGCACCAACTCGATCATCGGCTGGCCGATCAGCTCTTCAGGGGTGTAGCCGAAAATACGCTCGCAGGCGGCGCTGACAAAAACGAAGCGGCCCTGCCTGTCCACCGCGCAAACGGCGTCCAGCAACAAATCGATGTAACTCGCCAGCGGCGCGGAGTTTCGGCTTTCCATGGTTCAGCGTGGGTTTCCGGGCAATGCAGCACTCATCCACCATCCCTGACCTGTCGGTTGCGCATCCCTGCACGCAAACACGCAACATCAAGCCTTGTTCGGCATCAGCCCCGGCAACGCATGCACCAGCGCGTTGATGGCGAAACCGATGAACATCACCCCGCACAATCGGGTGATCAGCAACTCGTGACGCTGGTACAGCGTGCGCACCCGCTGCGCGCCGACGATGCCAATGAGAATAGCGTAGGCCAGCAACCCGCCGAGGAAACTCAAGGCAATCAGCGCTGGCAGCATCGACCAGTTGAGCAGTTCGGCGCGACTCGACAGCAGCGCGGTAAACGTCGCCACCGCCACCGGATAGGCCTTGGGATTGGTCAGGCCGAACAGAATGCCGTGCCAGAACGGTTTGCGCGCCGCGCCTTGCGGCTCATCACCGCTGCGACGTTGCGCCCGTACCGCGCGCCAGCCAAGCCAGAACAGGTACAGACCGCTGAGCACGCCCAACACGTCAAATGCACTGCTGCCGATTTCCCGCGCACCGACAATCGCGATCAGCGCCGTGCTGCACCAGACCACATCACCGAGCAGATGCCCGCAGAGAAACCCGGCTCCGGCCCGCCGCCCATGGGCCGCGCCAATGCCGAACACCGCGAGGACACCCGGCCCCGGGGTAATCCCGTAGATAAAACCCGAGGCCAGAACGGCCATTAGCAACGATGGAGTCATGGAAAACCTGCAAGCGCCAGTACACGTGGCCGCCAGTCTATATCAGGCCAATGTGACGGATCACTGCTCGTCGTAAAAACGCATGCCCGAGTACGGTTTCTGCCGACACGCTGCCAGTCGCGAAGCAAGATCACCAACGTGGACTTCGAGCTTGTGACCATCAGGATCGAGAAAGTAGAACGACGCACCTTCGCTGCGGTTATCCCGCCATTCACGTACGTTGGCCGCTTTTAGCTGCTCAATGAACGAAAGGAAGTCCTCTGCACTCAGGCTGAAGGCGTAATGGGTGTAGTCGGCAGCCGGCTCGGTGGCGCGTCGCGCATCCAGCGACAGGCACAACCACAGCCCCGGCAACGACAGATAGGCTCCGGCGTCCCACGTCGCTTCGACGCGCAGATGCAAAACATCGCGATAAAAACCCAGACTGCGCGGCAGATCGCTGACGGCGAGGGTCAGGTGGTTGAGGCCGGTGAGCATCGAATCAATAACCTCTGAAGTCTTCAGGCACGACGTATTGCTGGCCGTCGTAGGTCAGGGTGATCTGGGTCTTCTTCAAGTCGGTCGTTTTCGAAACACACTGACTGCCCGCTTTAGTGTCTTTCGTCTTGCTGCCGCTGGTGGTGATGATCAAATCGGCGAAACCGTTGTGACTTGTGCTGCCGATTTCGAGCGTCCTGCGAGTTTTCTTCATATAGCCCTCGCAATCGCTCATGAACTCACCGTGATTCTTGAAGACGACCAGGCCTTCCAGAACCGGGCGCAGGGTATTGCCTTCGCGGACATACAGCGCCAGATCGGTCTTCTCGTAAGGAGTAGCGCTGGAACTGTGCTCGAACTTCGAACGCAAGCCAAATGCCCGGATGTCCGGGGCCAGTCGGTAGCGGCCGGTATCGATACGCACATCGTCAAAGCGAACGGCATCGGAGTTGTAAGCGCCCGGTTTACGGTAAGTGGCGATGGGTTTTGCGTCGCTGGCGTTGACGATCGCCAGATCCAGATCGAGCACCCCGGCATCATCGCCGCCGGAATCGGCAAGGTACGTGGACTTGACCGAGATCGCCTGATTCGGGAAGGCCGGCCAGACGACACAACGTGACATTGATTGCCCGTCATAGGCCTTGGTGGTGCATGCAGCCTGAGCTTGAGCGGTGATGGCCAGAAAACCGAGGGTAAAAAGGAGTCTGGTGGGGGTGAGCATGGTTCTTCCTTGAGCAGATCAGTTACACGATTCGCTAGACGAATGGCGGTCAGGGCGGAGTATGACGCTGTAGTATGCTGCACTACAAACCACTACACCGAGAACGTCATGTCAGTCATGTCGCTGCGTATCCCTGACGAAATTGCCGACACGCTCGCCAACCTTGCCAAAGCCACGGGCCGCAGTAAGTCGTACCTTGCAGTTGATGCCCTGCGCGAATACCTCGCGCGGGAGGCGTGGCAGATCGAGGAAATCCAGAAATCGCTGACAGAGGCCGACGCCGGAGATTTTGCTTCGGCTGATGACGTCAGGGCCATCGCCGAAAAATGGAATGCCAATGCGCGTTGAGTGGCTGAAAACCGCGTTAAAGAATCTCGATGATGAGGCCGCCTACATCGCGATAGAAAATCCGAAGGCCGCCACGGATTTTGTTCAAGCCGTTTTTTCCAATATCGATCATCTGGCCCGGTTTCCGGCGTCTGGACGTGAAGGACGTTTGGCCGGGACTCGGGAATGGGTCATGCCTGACCGTCCGTATTTGATTCCGTATCGTGTTCGTCAGAATCGCTTGCAGGTTTTACGCATATTCCACACTCGCCGGCTCCCACCTAATACCTGGTAGAAGACTCAGGTGACTGCCTCACCTCTTCCAATCCCCTCCTCAATCTTGCGATTCAACCAGTTCAACGCCTGATCCCCTCCCCGGCGCTTGTGCCATGCCAGCACAAACGTGAACGGCGGGATCTCGAACGGTGGCGGCACCACAATCAAGTGGCGCTGTTGAAGGTCCTGCACACTGCGCGAAGACACCGTAAGAATCAGATCAGTGCCGCTGATGAAATTCGGCGCGACGTTCCAGTGCGGCAGGCTGATGGCGACGCGGCGACGTTCACGCAGGGAGGTCAGCGCGCGCTCGATTTCCGGCGTACCGCTGCCGCGCATTTCCAGCAGAACATGCGGCCGTGACAAATAGGTCGGCAAATCGAGAACACCATTGGCGGGCAAACTCTGCCGATCCAGCAGGCAGACGTAGCGCTCCTCGAACATCAACGTGCTGCGCAGTTCGTTGGGCATTTCCGGAAAGACACCGGCGGCCAGATCCATATCGCCATTAAGCACGCTCTCCAGCATCCCTTCACGACTGGCATGACTGATTTGCAGGTCGATGCCCGGCGCTTCACGACGCAAGGTGCGGATCAATCCTGGAAGAATAATCGCGGCCCCATAATCCGACATGGCCAGACGAAACGTCCGACGGGCAATGGCCGGATCGAAGGTGTTCGGCACCAGCAGCGATTGCACCTGGGCCAGCGCTTCGGCCAGTGGTGCGATGAGTTCCAGCGCCCGCGCCGTAGGCACCAGGCTTGAGCCTGCACGTACCAGCAGCGGGTCGCCGAGCAGGTCACGCAATCGTGCCAGCGCATGGCTCACCGCCGGTTGGCTCAGGTGCAAACGCTCCGCCGCGCGGGTGACGTGCTGTTCGCTGAGCAAGGCGTCGAGGATGACCAACAGATTGAGATCGATACGGCGCAAATCATTCATCTGGTGCATGTTTCGGATGACAAAACGGAATTTAAATCTGCGCGACGAATAGCCTAGAGTCCAGCAAAACCTGTTGGAGAATGACCATGAGTACGTTGCAGTGGGCCGGATTGCTGATGTTGGCCGCATTTGCCGGCGCGGTCGTGCCGTTTCAGAGCGCGATCAACAGCAATCTGGCTCGAGGTTTGGGGCATCCATTGTGGGCAACGCTGGCCTCTTTGCTGGTCAGTGTTCTGGTGCTGCTGCCGGTGATTCTGGCGCTGCGCTTGCCGCTGCCTTCACTGGCATTCATCGGCAAGGCGCCGTTGTGGATGTGGACGGGCGGCGCGTTCGGGGTGTGTTTTGTGGCGCTGGCGGTGGTGCTTTTGCCCAGGCTTGGCGCTTCCGGTTTTGTTGCATTGGCGCTCGCCGGGCAGGTGCTGGCGTCGATGGTACTTGATCACTTCGGGCTGTTCGGCCTGGTTACCAAACAACTGACGTTACCGCGTGTATTCGGCGCGTTACTGCTGATCGCCGGCGTAGCGCTGATTCAGTTCGGTGGCGCCTTTAACCGGAATCTGGTTTCGGCGGGGTAAGACGTCAGCGCAAACCGACAACACCGCCGGTAACGCCCTACAACTGAATATCCAAAACCGCTCAATATTGCAGGACGTGTCTGATTCAAGCCTGACGCCGTGCCCCGTAGAGTCTCGTAACAAACGTTGCAACACCCCACGGATCGCTACGCTAAAGGGACGAACTGATGAATCTGACACAACCTGCACCCAACATTTACTCCAATTACCGCAAAGTCATCACGCTGGCCAACGGCGATTGGGATATCGCCGAACAGGGAAAAATCGCCGGCCTCAACGTTGAAATCAAAGGCACCAATCACCTGCTCGATCAGTACGGTCGTGACTTCCATCATTTCTGCACCACCTCCTATCTTGGGCTGGATCATCATCCCGCATTGCTCGAAGGCGCCATCGCCGCGCTGCTGGACACTGGCACCTTGCGCATTGCCAACTCAAAGAACCGCTGCAAACTGGCGCTGCTGGAGCAATACGAGGCGGAGCTGTCGCAGCTGTTTGAGGCTGTTTGTGTCAGCACCCTGTCCTGCAGCGCCGCGAGCGCCGGCATCCTGCCGTTGCTGGCCAGCGGCGTGTTGACCGAGAATCGGCCGCCGGTGATGGTGTTCGACCGTCAGGCGCATTACTCGATGAATCACCTGAAAGCGGCCTGCGCCGATGAAACCCGCGTGCTGACCTGCCCGCACAACGACATGGATTTTCTAGAAAAGGCGTGCCAGCAATTCGGGCGGGTGGCGTACATCGCCGACAGCGCCTACAGCATGGGGGGCGTGGCGAACATGGAAAGCCTGTTGTTCCTGCAGGATCGCTACGGGCTGTTTCTCTATCTGGATGATTCCCACGCGTTATCCGCCGTCGGTCATCACGGCGCAGGGCTAGTGCGGCCGCGGCTCACTGCACTGGGTGACGACTGCCTGATTGTCGCGTCGCTGGCCAAGGCTTTCGGCGCGAGCGGTGGTCTGGTGATGCTCGGCAACGAGCGGCAAAAGAAAATCATCCAGCGCTACGGCGGCCCCAGCAATTGGTCGCAAAGCCTCAATTGCGCGGCAATCGGTGCCGGCAGAGCATCGATCCGCCTGCATCAAAGCGTGGAACTTTCAGCGCTGCAGGACAGGCTTCAGGCTAATATCCGCCTCTTCGACAGCCTGATCGGCACCGAGCAATGCCACAGCAACATGGCGATTCGACTGATCAAATGCGGTCGGGCGGAGGTCGCCAACCGTGTCGCCAGCGCATTGTCCGAACAGGGCTTTTTCACCGGTGCCGTGTTTTTTCCCGTCGTTGCACAAGGCAACGCCGCCATTCGCATCACCCTGCGCGCCGACATGGATGCGCCGTTGATCCAGCGTTTCTGCGAGGTGATCACCGAGTTGCTGCGCACGCATCGCTGCGACCTCGACGACTGATAACAAGGACGATTGATGAACCCCGGCATCACCCTCCTCGTCACCTGTGGCACGGTATTTCTCGCGCAGTTGGGCATGAGCATTTACTTGCCGGCGTTGCCACAGATTGCCGACGACTTGCACACGGAATCGGCGCAGGTGTCCTGGGGTCTGTCGCTCTACCTGATCGGCATGGCATTGCCGATGTTGTTCTGGGGCAGTCTGGCCCAGCGAATCGGACGCAAACCAGTATTGCTCGCCACGCTGGGCATTTATGGACTGGCGAACCTGGCGCTGTCGCTGGGTACGACACTGGAAGCCTTTTTGCTGCTGCGACTGGTGCAAGGCATCGGCGCCAGCGGGATTTCGGTGATGGCGCGGGTGCTGATTCGCGACAGCTTTCGCGGCGATCTGCTGGCGAAAACCTTGTCGTGGATTTCAATCTCATTCGTGGTCGCACTGGGCATCGGCCAGTATTTAGGGTCGTTGATTCAAGTGGCACTGGGCTGGCAGGCGATCTTCTATCTGCTTGGCGCGAGCTGCCTGTTGATGGCGCTGATCGTGTCGCGCCTGCGTTTCCCGGTGCTCGGTGAAGCGCCGGCAACGGTCTCATCGTGGTCGGCCTATCGAGTCATTCTGTGCCATCGGGCCTTTCTGTTGCCAGCACTGGCCGGTGGCCTGGGATATGGCGTGATCATCGCCTTCAACACCGCAGCGCCGCTGATTCTGCAAGGGCCGTTTCAGTGGACGACGATGGAATACGGGCTGTTGGGGTGGCCCATCAGCGTGGCGTATTTTCTCGGTGCGCTGGCGGTCAATCGCTTTGTTTTGCGCACCGGTCAGCAGCGACTGATGGCACTGGGGGTGGGGTTGGTATTGGCGGGCTGCAGCCTGATGTTGCTCGGCAGTCTGCTGGCCAGCTCGGTGGCGCTGTTGTTGTGGCTGCCGTATTGCGTGGCGGTGTTCGGGCAATCGCTGAACTACCCGATCAGTCTGTCCAGGGCTAACGACGGTGCACCAATTGCCGGTGCCTACGCGATGGCCTTGAGCGGGTTCATTCATCAATTGATGGCCGCGATCATCGGTGCGCTGGCCAGTCTGATCGCCAGTCCTCAGGCGTGGCCGTTGTCACTGTTGTGCACGTGTCTGGCACTCGGCGCGATGCTTTGCGTGAAGTTCGCGCCGAGTGCCACTCACAGGGTTTAGAAGGCGTTGCGGAAAATTTCCTCGATCTGCCGCTGGTCTGCCGCCCGAGGATTGGTGATGCCACACGCATCTTTCAAGGCGTTGGCGGCGAGCACCGGAATGTCAGTGCATTTGGCCCCGAGTTCGCGCAAACCGCCGGGAATCTCCACGTCTCTGGCCAGACAGCGAATCGCCGTGATCGCTGCCTGCGCGCCCTCCTCCGGGCTGAAACCACGGATGTCTGCGCCCATCGCGTGCGCGACATCGGTCAGCCGCTCGGCGCAGACCAGCGCGTTGAAGGTCTGTACGTGCGGCAGCAGCACGGCGTTGCAGACCCCGTGCGGCAAGTCGTAGAAGCCGCCCAACTGGTGCGCCATCGCGTGGACATACCCAAGGGATGCATTGTTGAACGCCATGCCGGCAAGAAACTGCGCGTACGCCATGTTCTCCCGCGCAGCGAGGTCGCTGCCGTCGCGTACGGCTAGGCGCAGGTTGTTGCTGATCAAGGTCATGGCCTTCAGCGCACACGCATCGGTGATCGGGTTGGCGGCGGTCGAGACGTAGGCTTCGATGGCGTGGGTCAGGGCGTCCATGCCCGTGGCAGCGGTCAGGCCTTTAGGCATCGCGACCATCAGCGCCGGGTCGTTGACCGACAGCAGCGGCGTGACGTTACGGTCGACGATGGCCATTTTCACGTGCCGCGCTTCATCGGTAATGATGCAGAAACGGGTCATCTCACTGGCAGTGCCGGCGGTGGTATTGATCGCGATCAGCGGCAGTTGCGGCTTGGTCGACCGGTCGACGCCTTCGTAATCGCGGATCTGCCCGCCGTTGGTTGCACACAGGGCGATGCCCTTGGCGCAGTCGTGAGGCGACCCGCCGCCCAGCGATACCACAAAATCGCAGCGACTTTCCTTGAGCAACCCCAGCCCGGACTCGACATTGGCAATGCTCGGGTTCGGTTTGGCACCGTCGAAGATCACCGAATCGATGTCCTGCATCGCCAGTTTTTCGGCGACCATGCTGGCCACGCCGGCCTTGGCCAGCCCTGCATCCGTGACGATCAACGCCTTGCGAAACCCGTAATTGCGGATCGCGACCATGGCTTCGTCGAGGCATCCGCTGCCCATGATGTTGACTGCCGGAATGAAAAAGGTGCTGCTCATCGTGCGTCTCCTGACTGGGACCGAGTCGACTGTCTGATTCGGTGGATGCCCACAGGATCGACCGATCAGTCACACCCGATGTTGATCTGGCTCAATGCCCGCTCGTGATAAAGTCGCCGCCCATCAGCCCCTATGTTTTGAGATGTGCCAAGCAATGAGCGATTTTCTGGATGTCGATGCCACCCTCGAAGACTGGAACACCCTGCGCGCTGCGACCGGATTCAGCGGCCTGCTGGTGGGCAACGGCGCCAGCCGCGCGGTGTGGGACGATTTCGGTTACGACTCGCTGTTCGAAAATGCCCGCACCGTTGAGGAAAAACCGCTGAGCCCGTCGGAGCTGAGCGTGTTCGATGCGATGCAGACGCGCAGCTTCGAACAGGTGCTGGGCGCGTTGAAAACCACCAGCCGGGTCAACAAGGCGCTGGCGGTCAGCTCGGCGGCGCCGCGTAATCGTTACTATGCGATCAAGGAAGCGCTGATCAACACCGTGCATGCCGTGCACATTCCGTGGCGCCTGGTGCAGCCGTCGACACTCGCCACCCTGAACGAAGAACTGGCGCGTTATCGCACGGTGTTCACGACCAATTACGACTTGCTCAATTACTGGGCTTTGCAGCACAAAAGTGCGGCCATCGATGACCTGTTCAACGGCGCCAACGCCAGTTTCGATCTCTGCGAAAGCGCCACAGACAAACCGCGCTTGCTGTACCTGCACGGTGGCCTGCACCTGGTGCGCAATCAGGACGGCACCGCACGCAAACTGACCTCGACCGAAGGCACGCTGCTCGGCAGTTTCGCGATCAACAACACGATCAAGACGCTGGACGACGTGCCGCTGTTCGTCACCGAAGGGCCGAGTGCGGACAAGCTCAAGACCATTCGCAGTTCGGATTATCTGTCGTTCTGTTACCAGCAGTTATTGGCCCATGGCGACAGTCTGTGCATCTTCGGCCATGCGCTGGGTGAGCAGGACGCCCATATCGTTCGGGCGTTGCGTCTGGCAAAACCTACGAGCGTGGCGATCTCGATTTATCCGCGCAGTGCGGCGTTCATTCAGCACCAGAAACGGCATTACGCGAAGGTGTTCGAAGGCACGGGGGTTGAGCTGCGTTTTTTTGACTCCAAGAGCCACCCGTTGGGCAATCCGAAGCTGTCGGTGCCTGTCGAGGTTTGATGTTGACCGGGCTGACGCCTTCGCGAGTAAGCCCGCTCCCACATTTGGAATGCATTCAACCTGTGGGAGCGGGCTTGCTCGCGAAGTCTTTTAGGGCAACTCACTCTTCGGCGCTGTGCACCACCACCAGCAACTGCGCCTGCACTTCGCCCACCGATCTGATCCGGTGCGGTTTCTGCGCGTTGAAGTGCAGCGCATCGCCGCGTTCCAGCAACACTCGTTCGTTCATGAAATCGACCTCCACCTGCCCTTCATGAACGAACAGAAACTCCTCGCCCAAATGCTCCTTGAACGTTTTGTCAGTGAACTCGCTCGGCGGGTAAATGATGAACGGCAAGAGGTTGCGCTCGCTGACCTGATGGGCCAACACCGCATAGCCCGGGCTCTGATCGTTGGCCGCCAGTGACTGACGCTCGTGACTGCGCACCAGGCTGTAGCTGTCGAGGCTGACGTTGTCTTCGGAGAACAATTCCTCGACTTTCACATTCAGCGCTTTCGCCAGTTTCAATGCCGCAGCAATCGACGGGGTGTTCAGCCCGCGCTCGACTTTCGACAGATAACTCTTGGTCATACCGGATTTTTCGGCCAATGCCTCAAGGGTCACGCCAAGTTTTTTTCTCAACAATTTCAAACGGATAGACATGCGCAGCGGTTATTCCATTGAGGAAGCGACGATTTGTGCTTGCCAATGACACTTTGTGTCATATAGCCTCTTTAGTGTCATTTGCAATCACTCAAAGGACACAGACATGGCCAAGACATTAGCACTACCCAAAGACCAACTGGTCAAGCAAGCGCTGACCCAGATGCAAAAATCTCTGGCGGATAATACGTGGACAGACCGGCAAAAGCTGGCCCTGACCTGCCGGATTCTGTTCGAGAGCGGTCACGACTCCGGCCTCGCCGGGCAGATCACCGCCCGTGGCCCGCAGCCGGGCACCTATTACACTCAGCAACTGGGGCTGGGTTTCGACGAAATCACTGCGAGCAATCTGCTGCTGGTCAACGAGGACCTGGAAGTGCTCGAAGGTCACGGCATGGCCAACCCGGCCAACCGTTTCCACAGTTGGGTGTACCGCGCCCGACCGGACGTGAACTGCATCATTCACACTCACCCGACGCACGTTGCGGCGCTGTCGATGCTGGAAGTGCCACTGGAAATTTCCCACATGGATCTGTGCCCGCTGTACGACGACTGCGCATTTCTCGAAGGCTGGCCGGGGGTGCCGGTGGGTAACGAGGAAGGCGAACTGATTGCCGGGGCACTGGGCGACAAGCGCGCGATCTTGCTCTCGCACCACGGCCAGTTGTCGACCGGCACCACTATCGAGGAAGCGTGTGTCATCGCCCAACTGATCGAACGTGCGGCCAAGCTGCAACTGCTGGCGATGGCCGCCGGCACGATCAAACCAATTATCCCGGCGCTGGGCCGCGAGGCGCACGACTGGGTGTCAAAACCGAAACGTCACGCCGCTGCCTTCAACTACTACGCCCGGCAGAACCTGCATCAGCACGCCGATTGCCTGAACTGAATATCTACCCATCCTTGCGGAGCACACTCATGTCCAACATTCACGGCATCATCGGCTACACCATCACCCCGTTCGGCGCCCACGGCGGAGGCCTCGACCTGCCGGCACTCGGCCAATCGATCGATCGTTTGATCGACAGCGGCGTCCACGCCATCGCGCCGCTGGGCAGCACCGGCGAAGGGGCCTACCTGAGCGACGCCGAGTGGGATCAGGTCGCTGAATTCAGCATCAAACACGTGGCGAAACGCGTGCCGACCATCGTCAGCGTGTCCGACTTGACCACCGCCAAAGCGGTGCGTCGCGCTCGCTTTGCCGAAGCCCACGGCGCCGATGTGGTGATGGTGCTGCCGGCCTCGTACTGGAAACTCACCGAAGCGGAAATCCTCGCCCACTACCGCGCCATCGGCGACAGCATTGGCGTGCCGATCATGCTCTACAACAACCCGGCCACCAGTGGCACCGACATGTCGGTCGACTTGATTCTGCGCATCGTCGGCGCCGTGGAAAACGTGACCATGGTCAAGGAGAGCACCGGCGACATCCAGCGCATGCACAAGCTGCAATTGCTCGGCGAAGGTCAGGTGCCGTTCTACAACGGCTGCAATCCGCTGGCACTGGAGGCGTTCGCCGCCGGGGCGAAAGGCTGGTGCACGGCGGCGCCAAACCTGATTGCGCAACTGAACCTGGATCTGTACGCGGCGTCGCTGGCAGGCGATCTGGCCAAGGCGCGCGAGCTGTTCTACCGCCAGTTGCCGCTGCTGGACTTTATTCTCAAAGGCGGTTTGCCGGCGACGATCAAGGCTGGTTTGCGCGAGACCGGGCTGGAGGTAGGCGATCCGCGCTTGCCGGTATTCCCGTTGAGCGAAACCGGGCGTGGTCAGTTGCTGGCAATCCTGAAAACCCTGCGCTGATCCTCAAGTCACCGCAAAAAACCATGTGGGAGGGGGCTTGTTCCCGAATGCTGAATACCAGTCGACATCTCTCTGACTGACACATCGCATTCGGGAGCAAGACCCTTCCCACATTTTCGGATCCTCAGTGTTCAGAGGACCGGCAGGGTCTTGTCCTTGATCACTTTGGTCGGGCCGTTGGCCTTGACGCTGGCGATGCCTTTGTCACACGCAGCGTCCGAGGAATACGACTCGCTGCTGCCGATGATCTGGTGATTGGCAGCCTTCAGATTGAAGTACGGATGGCCGTCCTTGGTCGATTTCTTCTCGTAACGCTCGTCCAGCGGACTGTTGGTCTGTACCGAAGCGATGCCACCATCGGCTGCCGCACGGGTGGTGTAGAGCTCGCTGGTGAGAATGGTCTCGGCATTGGCGGCTTTGAGTACAAACCTGAACTGGCCATTGCTGCTTTTACTCACTTCGTACCATCCGGACATGCTCGTTGCTCCTTGGCGGTTGAGAGGTTTCGCGCAACTGAGTAAAGACCAGCCGCCGAATTCTGTCGCCTGACCCGACTCTGGCTATTTCCCTAGCGCCCGCACCACCGAAAGCTGCGGTGCATTCACCCGCTGCTGACTCAGATACCGCGTGCAACTCACCCGCAGGAACGAGGCAAAATTCACCACTTCCCCGCGATAGTCCATCACCTCTTCATACAGCTTGGCGATCAACTGGTTGGTGGTCATGCCGTCGACTTCGGCGATTTCGCTGAGGATGTCCCAGAACTGGTTTTCCAGGCGCAACGTCGTCACCACCCCGCAGATACGCAGCGAGCGCGAACGGGACTCATAGAGAATCGGGTCGGCCTTTACGTACAGCTCGCACATGGAAAAGCCCTCGTTACAGGGTGATTTGGGTGCCGAGCAAACCGAGGAACCCGGCCAGCCAGTTCGGGTGCGCCGGCCATGCCGGAGCTGTGGCCAGATTGCCTTGAACGTGGCCATCCGTCACCGGGATGTCGATGTACGTACCGCCCGCCAGTCGCACTTCCGGCGCGCAGGCCGGATAGGCGCTGCACTCGCGACCCTCAAGAATGCCCGCCGCTGCCAGCAGTTGCGCACCGTGACAGACCGCGGCAATCGGCTTGCCGGCCTTGTCGAAGGCGCGCACCAGTTCGAGGACTTTGTCGTTCAACCGCAGGTATTCCGGCGCACGACCGCCGGGGATCAGCAGCGCGTCGTAATCAGCCTCGCTGGCCTTGGCGAAATCGAAGTTGAGGGCGAACAGGTGCCCGGGTTTCTCGCTGTAGGTCTGATCGCCTTCAAAGTCATGGATCGCCGTGCGCACGGTTTTGCCGGCCGCTTTGTCCGGGCATACCGCGTGGACGGTGTGTCCGACCATCTGCAGAGCCTGGAACGGCACCATCACTTCGTAGTCTTCGACGTAATCGCCGACCAGCATCAGAATCTTTTTCGCAGCCATGGGGAGGACTCCTCTGGGAAATGCCTGGGAGTATTCAAGGTAGACCTTATCCGCAGGGCCAGGTAATAACTGACTACTACACCCCTCGCCACAAGGTTTTTTGCAACTGTATGGATAAGTCTGTGCCTAGCTGTAACAGCCCGAACGCCACGGATTATGGCTAGATGAGGAGAACTTCCAGCCACCTCAATATCTGGTTCCCTCATGTCCTCGCGCGAAAACACCGGCATGGCCCTCGGCCTGCTCGGCGTTGTGATTTTCAGCCTGACCCTGCCCTTCACCCGCATCGTGGTGCAGGAACTGCATCCGCTGCTCAACGGCCTCGGCCGCGCGCTGTTCGCGGCGATTCCGGCGGCGATGCTGCTGTTGTGGCGCCGGGAACAGTGGCCGACCTGGAAGCAGATCAAAGGCCTGAGTCTGGTGATCGCCGGGGTGATTCTCGGCTTCCCGGTGTTGTCGGCGTGGGCCATGCAAACCCTGCCGGCGTCCCACGGGGCACTGGTCAACGGTTTACAGCCGCTGTGCGTGGCGCTTTACGCCGCATGGTTGTCCCACGAACGTCCGTCGAAAGCCTTCTGGGCCTGTGCTGCACTGGGTAGCGCGCTGGTGCTCGGTTATGCGTTGTACACCGGTGCCGGGAGCATTCAGGCCGGGGACTTGCTGATGCTCGGCGCGATTGCCGTCGGCGGGCTGGGCTACGCCGAAGGTGGCCGGTTGGCCAAGGAGATGGGCGGCTGGCAGGTGATCTGCTGGGCGCTGGTGCTGTCGACGCCCTTGCTGATCGGCCCGGTCTTGTATCTGGCGCTGCAGCATCACGGTGCCGTGTCGGCCAAGACCTGGTGGGCGTTTGGTTACGTGGCGCTGTTCTCGCAGTTTCTCGGCTTCTTCGCCTGGTACGCCGGGCTGGCCATGGGTGGCATTGCCCGGGTCAGTCAGATCCAGTTGTTGCAGATCTTCTTCACCATCGCCTTTTCAGCGTTGTTCTTCGGTGAACATGTCGAGCCGATTACCTGGGTGTTTGCCTGTGGCGTGATCGCGACCGTCATGCTCGGTCGCAAGACCGCAGTGAAATCAAATGTGGGAGCAAGCTCGCTCCCACAAGATCTTGGTCAGGCGAGGTAACCGTCAGCGCGCAGCAGGGTTTCCAGGCAGTGCTCGCTGATGTTGTAGAACGCCTTCAACTCCTCAATCTTCACCAACAGCTGAGCCGGGTCTACCGGCTCGGCGCGCTTCACCGCGAGGATCATCTTGTTCTTGTTGGTGTGTTCCAGCGAGATGAACTCGAACACCTTGGTCTCGTAACCGCAGGCTTCCAGAAACAGCGCCCGCAAACTGTCGGTGACCATTTCCGCCTGCTGCCCCAGGTGCAAGCCGTATTGCAGCATCGGTTTGAGCAGTGCAGGGCTCTGGATTTGCAGACGGATCTGCTTGTGGCAGCACGGCGAACACATGATGATCGACGCGCCCGAACGGATGCCGGTGTGGATCGCGTAGTCAGTGGCGATGTCGCAGGCATGCAGGGCGATCATTACGTCCAGCTCGCTCGGCGCCACGCTGCGCACGTCGCCGCACTTGAACACCAGACCCGGGTGATCGAGTTTTGCCGCGGCGGCGTTGCACAGGTTGACCATTTCCTCACGCAGCTCGACACCAGTGACTTCGCCCTCGGCCTTCAGGGTGTTGCGCAGGTAATCGTGAATCGCGAATGTCAGGTAACCCTTGCCCGAGCCGAAATCCGCCACCCGTACCGGTTTGTCCAGCGCCAGCGGCGACGTGGTCAGCGCATGGCTGAACACTTCGATGAACTTGTTGATCTGCTTCCACTTGCGCGACATCGCCGGGATCAGCTCGTGTTGCGCATTGGTCACACCCAGATCCTTGAGGAACGGACGGCTCAACTCGAGAAAGCGGTTTTTCTCGCGGTTGTGTTCGGCGGACGGCGCTTCGCGCAATTGCTGGGGTTTGCTCATGAACAGCGAGCTCTTGCCCTTTTTGCTGTATTCGAGCTGGGCTTCGTCAGTCAGGGTCAGCAAATGCGCATTTTTGAACGCCACCGGCAGCAGCCCGGCAATCGTCGTCACCGCTTCGTCCAGCGGCAGGTTCTTGGTGATGTCACGGGTCTTGTAGCGATAAACGAAGGACAGGCACGGCTGCGCCTTGACCGTCACCGGTTTGATGATGATCCGCTGCAGGTCCGCTTCTTCGCCGACGTACTTGGCCAGCACCAGTTTGATGAAGCCGTTCTGCTCGAGGCTGGTTTGCAGCAGCTCGATGAACTGGGCGTGGTGGTCGGGCGCCGGTTTGGCAGATGGGGCGGTAACGGACATGAGAAAAAGCGGCCTCGGACGGGCAAATCGGGAATGGCCGCTAGTTTAGGGGGGATGGGGGGTTGGGGACACGCTCTTATTTACCGAACGGCTTTTAAAAGCGACCCTCATCCCAGCCCTCTCCCGGAGGGAGAGGGCTGGGGTGAGGTGTTTTTTCGAGTTACGCCGACCTGAAATACCGAGTCGAACTCAAGATTTGAAATCTAAAAAATCTGGCTCCCTTTCCCCCTCTCCCCTTGGGGAGAGGGCTGGGGTGAGGGGTGGTTCTTGAACTTTAGCACAACTGACTGGTTCAAACATGACCCAACAACTCTTCCTCGGCATCGACTGCGGTACCCAAGGCACCAAATCCATCACCCTCGATGCCGTCAGCGGTCAGGTGCCCGGCCAGGGCGCCGCCGCCCACACGATGATAAACGCTGCCACCGGTAGTCGCGCGCAAGACACCCGGCCTGTCTCTTATAAAACTTGGACGCACACGGCCGATTGAAAGTCTATGACCTGA
>NZ_VXCA01000028.1 GCF_011369485.1 Pseudomonas atagonensis
TCGGCAGGCTGGGTGGAGGGATTGATCCGGGGGTGGGAGCGCAGCGACCGTGCGGCGCAGCCGCATGCATCGAGAGGAGGTGCAGCGAAGCAAACCGTAGGCGATGCGCCCGGATCGATCCCGGAGCGAAGGAACCCGAGCCTTAGCGAGGGCCGTACGTCAGGGCGAAGACCTTTGCTTCCTTTGGGGCGTTTGCCAAAGGGAGTCGACCGTCAGGGCGAAACCGTAATCAGCAACACCCGCAGCAACGGATATGCCCACAAAATTGACTAAAATCCCCAACCCATGCTCTCCTACACACCTTGTTACGGGTGCCCTTCACAGGGTGAAACGGGAAACCGGTGAATCATGTGCTTTACTCAAAGCCATGTCAGTCCGGTGCTGCCCCCGCAACGGTAAGCGAGCGAAGCATCAGATCCACTGTGCCGATACGGCATGGGAAGGCGATGCTTGCAGGTCGGCCTGACGCCAACCCCTCGTGAGCCCGGAGACCGGCCCGCAACACACAGCCCGCATTTGTGCGTCGCTGAACATAACAAACCCGCGGTGGGCGGGCGCTGTTCGAACCCCTGCGTGCCTGGCCCGCGGGGGTTTTCATGCGCTCAATTCACCCGCTGACACTCCAGAGGGAAGCGCCATGTCGATCATCAGCAGCACCGGCAGCAACACGGACAAAATCTCCAGCACGACCACACTCAGCCAACGCCTGACCGCCGCCATTTTCGCGTCGATTCTAGGCGCCAGTCTGGTCTACTTCGCCGGCTTCTCGCACATCGAAGCGGTACACAACGCCGCCCACGATACCCGCCACAGCGCCGCGTTCCCGTGCCACTGAGACCTGCCGACATGATCAAGCGTATTGCGCAAACCGCAGGTTTCACCGGGCTACTGGCCGCCCTGCTCCTCACCCTGCTACAAAGTTTCTGGGTTTCGCCGCTGATTCTGCAGGCCGAAACCTTCGAGAAAGCCGAACCTGTGGCTGAAGTTCACGAACACGCCGCCGGCACCGCCGCTCACACTCACGACGCCGAAGCCTGGGAGCCGGAAGACGGCTGGCAGCGTGTGGTCTCGACCACGGGTGGCAATCTGGTGGTGGCGGTCGGCTTCGCCCTGATGCTGGCCGGCCTCTACACCCTGCGCGCGCCAACCAAAACCTCGCAAGGTCTGCTCTGGGGACTGGCCGGTTACGCCACCTTCGTGCTGGCGCCAACACTGGGCCTGCCGCCTGAACTGCCGGGCACCGCCGCGGCGGATCTGGCTTCGCGGCAGATGTGGTGGATCGGCACGGCGGCCTCTACTGCAACAGGTCTGGCGCTGATCGTCTTTAGCCGCCACTGGCTGATGAAGATCCTCGGCGTGGCCATTCTTGCCGTCCCGCATGTGATCGGCGCACCGCAACCGCAAGTGCATTCGATGCTTGCACCTGAAGCTCTGGAAGCTCAGTTCAAAATCGCTTCGCAGTTGACCAACGTAGCGTTCTGGCTGGCCCTGGGCCTGATCAGCGCCTGGTTGTTCCGCCGCAAAAGCGAAGGTCAGTACAACGCATGACCGATGACTGCGCAGCGCCGACCTTTGTGGTCGGCCTGGGCTGCCAGCGCGGCTGCCCGGCCAGTACGCTGCGCGCTTTACTCGATCAGGCGTTGCAGGCTCATCGCATCGAACTTGAGGCCGTGAAGGCTTTGGCCAGCATCGATCTCAAACGCGACGAGCCCGGTTTGCAGGAACTCGCCGCGCAACTGGCCCTGCCCTTGCTGTATTTCAGCAGCGAGGAACTGGCCAGTTATCAGACGCGATTGAGTCATCAATCGCAGATTGCTTACGAGCGAACCGGTTGCTACGGCGTGGCAGAAAGTGCCGCTCTGGCGCTCGCCGAACAATTGATTCAGGCGCCGGCAAAGCTGCTGATTTCCCGACAAAAATACGCTCAGGCGACTCTGGCATTGGCCGGCGCCGCGTAAATTCCCGATAATCCCCGCCATCGAACATGAGCAATCTTCATCTGAAGCGTTGCCACGCCCTCTTTCACACAGGATTCAACGATGACCGTTTACTTCATCGGCGCCGGCCCCGGCGACCCGGAATTGATCACTGTCAAAGGCCAGCGCTTGATTCGCAGCTGCCCGGTGATCATCTACGCAGGCTCGCTCGTCCCGGCGGCGGTGCTGGAGGGTCATCAGGCTGAAACCGTGGTCAACAGCGCTGAATTGCATCTTGAGCAGATCATCGAACTGATCAAGACCGCACACGCCAAAGGCCAGGATGTGGCGCGGGTGCATTCGGGGGATCCAAGTCTGTACGGCGCGATTGGCGAACAGATTCGTTATTTGCGAGAGCTCAATATTCCGTTCGAAATCGTTCCCGGCGTCACTGCGACAGCGGCGTGCGCGGCGTTGCTGGGCGCGGAGCTGACCTTGCCGGACGTTTCGCAGAGCGTGATTCTGACCCGATATGCCGACAAGACCGCAATGCCGGCGGGCGAAGAACTCGGCAGTCTGGCGCAGCATGGCGCGACCATGGCGATTCATCTGGGGGTCCATCATCTGGAAAAAATCCTGACTGAACTGCTGCCGCATTACGGTGCAGATTGCCCGATTGCAGTGATTCACCGGGCGACATGGCCGGATCAGGATTGGGTCGTCGGCACGCTGGAAGATATTGCCGCTAAGGTTGCGGCCAAAGGGTTTCGGCGCACCGCGTTAATTCTGGTGGGACGCGTGTTGGGGAGTGAGGTTTTCAGTGAGTCATCGCTGTATCGCGCGGGGCATGCGCATCTCTACAGACCCTGACCTATTGAGCTGACAAAGACACTGTGGCGAGGGGATTTATCCCCGTTGGGTCGCGAAGCGGCCCCAAAAAACCAGGGCCTGCTGCGCAGTCCAACGGGGATAAATCCCCTCGCCACACAGTGATCGGATCCGGATGACTCAAGCACATAAAAAAACGGCGCTCACGGGGCGCCGTTTTTTGCGTTCGCAGCGAACGCCTTAGTAGTAGGCGTTTTCTTTCTGCGTGTGGTCGGTCACGTCGCGAACGCCCTTGAGCTCGGGAATACGCTCGAGCAAGGTGCGCTCGATGCCTTCTTTCAAGGTCACGTCAGCCTGGCCGCAGCCCTGGCAACCGCCGCCGAATTGCAGGACGGCGATGCCGTCTTCAACCACATCGATCAGGCTGACCTGACCGCCGTGGCTGGCCAGCCCCGGGTTGATTTCGGTTTGCAGGTAGTAGTTGATGCGCTCGTTGACCGGACTGTCGGCGTTGACCATCGGCACTTTGGCGTTTGGCGCCTTGATGGTCAGCTGGCCGCCCATGCGGTCGGTGGCGTAATCGACAACGGCGTCGTCAAGAAACGCTTCGCTGAACGAATCGATATACGCAGTGAAGCTTTTCAGCCCCAGCGCTTTATCTTCAGGTTTTTCTTCGCCCGGCTTGCAGTAGGCAATGCAGGTTTCGGCGTACTGGGTGCCAGGCTGGGTGATGAAGACGCGGATACCGATGCCCGGGGTGTTCTGCTTGGAGAGCAGATCAGCCAGGTAATCGTGGGCGGCGTCGGTGATGGTAATAGCGGTCATGGAAACTCCTCGCAGGCTTGGGCGCAGTTTACGCCAATCGTTGCGCGGGACAAAGTCCTAGTATTTTTGTCGGGAAAGATTCTCGACAGGCTCAGCCAGCGGTTCGCGATCAATCCGCGCTTTAAGCCACCGATAGCTGCGTTTTTCCACCCATTCGTAGCTCAACCACGAGCCGACGCCAATCGCCAGCGCACAAACGATGAACATCAAATACGGGTTGATGCCGTAGCGCCGCGCAATAAAACCACCCGCCGACAGCACCAGTACATGCATCAAGTACACCGAATAGGAGCAATCGCCGAGCAGTTTGAGCAGCCGATTGCGCTCGACATAACGTTCCAGCGCCATGCACGACATCACCAATATTGCGCTCGGCACGCCCCAATTGAGCAGCCTTGGCGCCGGTGCCAAGTGGTAGATCGCCAACAACGCCACGACGATTCCCGCCAACGGCAACCACAGCCCCGCGCCAATCCAGCCCCGCCGATAGAGCATGCCGATACCGATTCCCAGCAGGAACTCATAGACGATGTCCGAGCGATAGAATTCGCTGATCCAGCCAAACCCGGTCCACGCCTGACACACCGCGAACAGCAGCGCTGCGACCACCAGCAGGCGCACCTGCAAACGAAACAGCAGTGCCCAGGCAAACAGCAGGTAAAAGAGCATTTCGTAATTGAGGGTCCAGCCGACATTCAGCGTCGGATAAATCCCGTAGCCACCGGGGTTCTGCGTCGGAATGAACAACAGCGACAGCAGCAGATGGCTCCAGTCCAGCGTTTGATCGGGCAATAGCGGCTGGGCGAAAACCACCAGCAACGCCATCAACAACGTGTACAGCCAATATGCCGGGACAATGCGAAACAACCGATACAACAGAAACTGCCCGGGCCGCAGGGCTTTGTCTTGCGTCGAAAGAAAAATCACCAGACCGCTGATGACGAAGAAGACATCGACACCCACTGCGCCCTTGTCAATGAACCACTGGCCCAACGGGCCGCGAGCTTCGAAGTCGAAAAAGATCTGCATGAAGTGATGGCAGACCACTGCCCATGCGGCGAGCGCACGCAGAGCCTGCACTGAAATCAACATGGAAGTCTCCTGTCCACGATTCCTGAAACACCACTAAACCCTGTGGGAGCGGGCTTGCTCGCGAATGCGGTGGGTCAGGCGACATCTATTTCGAATGTGCTGACGTATTCGCGAGCAAGCCCGCTCCCACACGGAGATACGCGGTGCTGCTTAAAAGGTGGGACAGCAGGCCTGCCTCAAACGATCAAAGATTCTCGTAGCGGTTCATGTCCAGCACGCCCTCTTCCACCGGATCGGTTTCGTGCAGGTACTGGCTCAGATCGTGGAAATAGAACCAGAATTGCGGATGACTGCGGCGAATCCCCCAGCGTTCGACGATTTTCTCGAAGCGGTTGGCATCCTTGGCGTTTTCCATCGCATCAACAAACGCCGGCACCTGATCGGCCGGAATATTGAAGATGAAGTTCGGATAACTGCTGAGCACCCCCGGATAAATGGTCAGCGTGTCCAGCCCCGGTTGATAGCGCAGCGATTCGCCGAGCAAAAACGCCACGTTGCTGTGGGCACGGTTGCGCAACAGGCTGTAAACCTCACGCTTGCCACTGGCAGTCTCGATGCGCAACATCGTGGCTTCCGGCAACTGATCAATGACTTTCAGGCCTGCAGCCGGACGGGATGCGAGGCGACTCAATGCCTGCTCGGCATTTTGCAGCGCCGGGTCAATGTTGGGCCGCGAGCAGTAAGCGCCGTCGCAGCGGTTGATCGGATCGGGTCGCGCATTGAGGTCGCCGTAGCGCGCCAGCAATTGCATGGCAAAGTCGTATTTCGGGTCTTTCTCTTCGAGTTTCAGCGCTGTCGGCTTGTCATCGTCGATGGCCTCGTAATCGAGCCACATCTTGAACTGGCCGCTGCTCTGGTACCAATCGTCAAGGTAGTCCTCGCGCGAGTCGGCCGGCATCAGGCGCAGGAAGTTCTGCTCGGCGCCGTTACGGATCAGGTCGAAATACAGGCGGGTTTGCGCCTGATGCGAGACGTTGCCGAACACATCGAAGTTGACGGCTAACTGGTAATACGTGCGCTCCAGCAGCGGATAGTCGAACAGCCACATGGTCTGCGGTACTTCGCCGATCAGGCCTTTGGTCACCGAAGCGCTGTCGAAGTGGCGGAAAATGCTCAGCAGCGCATTGTCGTTGCCAGCCCACAGGGTCGACCAGCTCGGCGCCGGTTGATCGGCGTAGCTGTCGCGGCGCAGCGCTTCGTATTCATTTCGCTTGTTGCGGTAGTTGTGCCACAGGCTCAAGACACTGCCGACATCGTCGTTCTGCCCAGGCATGGCCAGCAGCGGCGTGGCCTGGCCGCGGTAGTTGGGATCGGTGATGTACAGATCATGCTCAGGGGCCTGAAACAGCGCCCAGAAGTTGTCGCGGATCACGTCGGTTGCGATCTGCCCACGGCACACCGGGCCACGAATAAAGGTGCGGACGAAGTATTCGGCGTTATCGAGCATGAACTGATAACGCGCCTGCGCCGGAATCGCCTCAAACGTGGCAAACGGGTTGGCGCGGCTCTGCGGGCCGTAGCCCGGTAGCGCGCTGACCTGCCAGTTGCCGCTGTAGAACAGGCTCTTGACCCGCGCCATCTTCGCCGCGCTCAACGGATAGGTGATGTGGGTTTTATGGACGATCACCCCTTGTACCGGCCACAAGCGGTAATACACCTGCGTCCCCGGATCATCGTTCGGACGACGGGTGGCGATCAGGTCAATCGGCTGGCCCGTCGGCGTGCGCGAGCGTACCCACTGGAAGTAATGCCCTGGCTCACCGTCCTTGAAATAGATGTGCGCAAGAAACCAGTGTTCGAACAACCAACGCCCGACCAGACTCTGTCGCGCGCCCGGCGCATTGAGCAGGTTTTCCCACTGGACGATCTGCATCGCTTCTTTGGCGCTCGGCGCCAGTCCTTGCTCGTCAATCGGCGCACCGGACGCCAGCCAGCGCTGCAGGGTCTGATATTGCTGATCGGTGAGGCCGGTCACCGCCAACGGCATTCCTTCCTTTGGATGCGCGCCGGCATAGCCTTCGAATTCGGCAGGCATCGCGCACAGGTTCTCGCGATTCAAACCCAGCACGATGTCTTCGGGAAGTTTGGCGTTCGGCGTCAACGGGGTTTTATGCCCCAGCTCCAGCATGCGCGCCATCAAAGCCGCCTGGCTGCCCTGGGCGTCGAGCACCGAATAAAAATCTTTCTGCTGCCAGGCGCGTTTGCCGAAGGCGTCGTAGAACAATCGCGTCGTTGGCGCTGCCTGGGTGCGCTCGCCATCGTAGACCGGCATCTTGCTGGCGCCACGGGCCGCGCCTTCGCCACTGCCCAGATTGAGCTGGCAGGCCGAGTCGTAACAGGCATGGCAGGCCACGCATTTCTCGGTGAAGATCGGCTGGATATCACGGGTGTAGGAAATCTTGGGTTCCTGCGCAGCGGCGCCCCAGCTGAGAAACAACAAAAAAATGCTGACGACGCGGTACGACATGCCCTTGATCCCGATCCTGTAAAAAACGCCGCGATTCTACAGTATGACGCCCGTACCAACATGAGCGATATTCATGAAAAAACTCCTCATGCTCTAAAACCGCACAGGTTTGTTATGATCCCGCTCCTTCGTAATGGTCTTTTCGAGTAGTCCAAATGTCCGATCGCAGCGTCCGCCTTCAAGCTCTCAAGCAAGCTCTCAAAGAGCGCATCCTGATACTCGATGGCGGCATGGGCACGATGATCCAAAGCTACAAACTCGAAGAGCAGGATTATCGCGGCAAGCGTTTTGCCGACTGGCCCAGCGATGTCAAAGGCAACAACGACCTGCTGGTGATCACCCGTCCGGACGTGATCGGCGGGATCGAGAAAGCCTATCTGGATGCCGGCGCCGACATTCTGGAAACCAACACCTTCAACGCCACGCGCATTTCCATGGCCGATTACGGCATGGAAGAACTGGCGTACGAATTAAACGTAGAAGGCGCACGCCTGGCGCGCAAGGTCGCCGACGCCAAGACCGCCGAGAACCCGGCCAAGCCGCGTTTCGTTGCCGGCGTGCTCGGCCCGACCAGCCGCACCTGTTCGCTGTCGCCCGACGTCAACAACCCCGGCTACCGCAACGTCACCTTTGATGAGCTGGTGGAGAACTACACCGAAGCCACCAAAGGCCTGATCGAGGGCGGCGCCGACCTGATCCTGATCGAAACCATTTTCGACACCCTTAACGCCAAAGCGGCAATCTTCGCCGTGCAAGGCGTGTTCGAAGAACTGCACATCGAACTGCCGATCATGATTTCCGGCACGATCACCGATGCTTCCGGCCGCACCCTGTCGGGCCAGACCACCGAAGCGTTCTGGAACTCCGTGGCCCACGCCAAACCGATTTCCGTCGGCCTGAACTGCGCCCTCGGCGCCCGCGAGTTGCGTCCGTACCTGGAAGAGCTGTCGAACAAGGCCAGCACCCACGTTTCCGCGCACCCGAACGCCGGCTTGCCGAACGAATTCGGCGAGTACGACGAACTGCCGTCGGAAACCGCCAAAGTCATCGAAGAGTTCGCTCAAAGCGGCTTCCTCAATATCGTCGGCGGTTGCTGCGGCACCACGCCGGGGCACATCGAAGCCATCGCCAAAGCCGTGACCGGTTACGCGCCGCGGCAGATTCCAGACATTCCCAAGGCCTGCCGCCTCTCGGGCCTGGAGCCGTTCACCATTGATCGCAGCTCGTTGTTCGTCAACGTCGGCGAGCGCACCAACATCACCGGTTCCGCCAAGTTCGCCCGTCTGATCCGTGAAGACAACTACACCGAAGCCCTGGAAGTTGCCCTGCAGCAGGTCGAGGCCGGCGCGCAGGTGATCGACATCAACATGGACGAAGGCATGCTCGATTCGAAGAAGGCCATGGTGACCTTCCTCAATCTGATCGCCGGTGAGCCGGACATCTCTCGCGTGCCTATCATGATCGACTCCTCGAAATGGGAAGTGATCGAGGCCGGCCTCAAGTGCATTCAGGGCAAGGGCATCGTCAACTCGATCAGCATGAAAGAAGGCGTCGAGCAGTTCATCCATCACGCCAAACTGTGCAAGCGCTACGGCGCTGCCGTGGTGGTGATGGCGTTCGATGAAGCCGGCCAGGCCGATACCGAAGCGCGCAAGAAAGAGATCTGCAAACGCTCCTACGACATCCTGGTCAACGAAGTCGGCTTCCCGCCGGAAGACATCATCTTCGACCCGAATATCTTCGCCGTGGCCACCGGTATCGAAGAACACAACAACTACGCTGTGGACTTCATCAACGCCTGTGCCTACATCCGTGACGAACTGCCGTATGCGCTGACGTCCGGTGGCGTGTCCAACGTGTCGTTCTCGTTCCGTGGCAACAACCCGGTGCGCGAGGCTATTCACTCGGTGTTCCTGCTTTACGCGATCCGTGCCGGCCTGACCATGGGTATCGTCAACGCCGGTCAACTGGAGATCTACGACCAGATCCCGCAGGAACTGCGCGACGCTGTTGAAGACGTGATCCTCAACCGCACCCCGGAAGGCACCGACGCCCTCCTCGCCATCGCCGACAAGTACAAGGGCGACGGCAGCGTCAAGGAAGCCGAGACCGAAGAGTGGCGCAACTGGGACGTCAACAAGCGTCTGGAACACGCACTGGTCAAAGGCATCACCACGCACATCGTCGAAGACACCGAAGAGTCGCGCCAGTCGTTCGCCCGCCCGATCGAAGTGATCGAAGGCCCGCTAATGTCCGGGATGAACATCGTTGGCGACCTGTTCGGCGCCGGCAAAATGTTCCTGCCGCAGGTGGTCAAATCCGCCCGCGTGATGAAGCAGGCCGTAGCGCACTTGATCCCGTTCATCGAACTGGAAAAAGGCGACAAGCCGGAAGCCAAGGGCAAGATTCTCATGGCCACCGTGAAAGGCGACGTGCACGACATCGGCAAGAACATCGTCGGCGTGGTACTCGGTTGCAACGGCTACGACATCGTCGATCTCGGCGTGATGGTGCCGGCGGAGAAGATTCTGCAGGTGGCCCGCGAAGAGAAGTGCGACATCATTGGCCTCTCCGGCCTGATCACCCCGTCGCTGGATGAAATGGTTCACGTCGCCCGCGAAATGCAGCGTCAGGATTTCCACTTGCCGCTGATGATCGGTGGCGCCACCACCTCCAAAGCGCACACGGCGGTGAAGATCGAGCCGAAGTACAGCAACGATGCCGTGGTTTATGTGACTGACGCTTCCCGTGCCGTGGGCGTGGCGACGCAGTTGCTGTCGAAAGAGTTGAAGGCAGGTTTCGTCGAGAAGACTCGTCTTGAATACATCGACGTACGTGAGCGTACGTCCAATCGCAGCGCGCGCACCGAGCGCCTGAGCTATGCCGCGGCCATCGCCAAGAAGCCACAGTTCGACTGGGCCACCTACCAGCCGGTCAAGCCGACATTCACCGGCAGCAAGGTGCTGGACAACATTGATCTCAAGGTGCTGGCCGAATATATCGACTGGACACCGTTCTTCATTTCCTGGGATCTGGCCGGCAAATTCCCGCGCATCCTTGAAGACGAAGTGGTCGGTGAAGCGGCCACCGCGCTGTACAAGGACGCGCAGGAAATGCTCGCCAAGCTGATCGACGAGAAGCTGATCAGCGCCCGCGCGGTGTTCGGTTTCTGGCCAGCCAACCAGGTGCATGACGACGACATCGAGCTGTACGGCGATGACGGCAAGCCTATGGCCAAACTGCATCACCTGCGTCAGCAGGTCATCAAGACCGACGGCAAGCCGAACTTCTCTCTCGCCGACTTCGTCGCGCCGAAGGACAGCGAAGTGACCGACTACGTCGGTGGTTTCATCACCACCGCCGGCATCGGTGCCGAAGAAGTGGCCAAGGCTTATCAGGACGCTGGCGACGATTACAACTCGATTATGGTCAAGGCGTTGGCCGATCGCCTGGCCGAAGCCTGTGCCGAATGGCTGCACCAGCAGGTACGGAAAGAACACTGGGGTTATGCCAAAGACGAAGTCCTCGACAACGAAGCGCTGATCAAAGAGCAATACAGCGGCATCCGCCCTGCTCCGGGATACCCGGCGTGCCCGGATCACACAGAGAAAGCCGCGCTGTTTGCCCTGCTTGACCCAGAAGCGCAAGAAATGCGCGCAGGTCGCAGCGGCGTGTTCCTCACCGAACACTACGCAATGTTCCCGGCCGCAGCCGTCAGTGGCTGGTACTTCGCGCATCCGCAGGCGCAGTACTTCGCTGTGGGCAAGATCGACAAGGATCAAGTGCAAAGTTACACCTCGCGCAAAGGTCAGGAGCTGAGCGTGACCGAGCGCTGGCTCGCGCCGAATCTGGGTTACGACAACTGATCCGGGCGTCACCCCGGCAATGACAAAACACCCCGGCAGATACATCATCTGCCGGGGTGTTTCTTTTTGGCTTATCGATTGAATTGCAGTTGCTCGATCTCCGTCAGCTCGATCAACAACCGGGTTTCCTCGGTTTTAAACGTCACCTCCAGTGCCCCGACCTCCGCCAGATAGGCGTCGTTTATTGCCGGGTATCGATCCTCCAGTGCGTCTTGCACCGCCGATTGCTGTTGTTTCAGCGCCACAAATCGCTCGGCGTATTTGCGTTTGAGCTGATCCGCCCAGTATTTGCGTCCCACCAGGTCATCCATGAAGTCTGCCGTCTGCTCTGCCTGGATGACTTCGGCATACGCCGCGTCCAGCGTCGGTTGCGATACGTTGCCGCTGTAGAGCATGTCTTTGGGCTGCGCCGGCAACTGCAGCCGCTCACCCAGACCGATTCGATACGCCAGGCGCACCTCGGCGGGATCCGGACGGCCGCCCTGCGCCTGGCGCTGCAAGACATCGCGGTTGGCGATTTTTTCGATTCGGCCCAGGCGAAACAGATTTCTCGCCAGTTTGAACAACACGCTGTCCTGCTGATTGGCCGGCGTCGTTTTAATCGTTTCGAACTCGAAAACCTTCACCTCGATGTCACTGAACAACAGGATCCGACCATCCCCGCAGGTTTGTGGCGACTGCGCCATCGCGAACACCGTGTCCCTGAGTTCCGCGTCGCTGTTGGCCACTCTCAGCACTTGATGCACACGGCGAATGAGATCACTGCGAGCAATGGTGAAGTCCTTGGTCCGCTCCATCTGCTGAAGCAGATTGAAGAAGGCCTCGCAGTGGGGAGTCTGTTCGAAATTGTCCCAGATCCGCGTCAGTTCGTCGGCGTCATTGGCGTCCGGATCAATCCAGCGTTCACGGGCTTCAGCGCCCGTCACCTGATCGAGATCGATGGATTCGTCACTCATGCTCGAGGCATCACTGCCCAAATCACTGTCGCTGTCGTAGCTGTCCAGCGCATCATCGAGATCGGCAACGGGCCAGCCGAGAATATCCTCTCCGTCCTGAGCGTGATCGCGCAGCAGCAACAGGCTTTCACCCTCGAGGTGGTCGTTGTTGGCCAGGTTTGTACCGTTGCGCAGGGGGCGATACTGCTCGGTCAACAGCGCGGCGGGGATGCTTTCAATCATGTTGTCGCGCAGATCCAGCGACCGCAGCGATGGCAGATCGAACAGCCCCTCCGGCCAGGCCACCAGTCGGTTGTCGTGCAGGTCGAGAGATTCGAGTTTCGTCAGCGCACTGATGTCCACACGCTCCAGCCAGTTCTGTGAAAGATCCAGCGTTTCAAGCTGATTCAGTGCCGCCAACTGCCCCTGTAATCGCGGCGAAGCGCTCAGGCGGTTGCGACAGACCGACAGCCGTTTAAGGTTGCGCAACGTCGTCACTGACTCCGGCAAGTAGGTCAGCAAGTTATCGCGCAGTTCGAGGGAGTGAATACCCGCGAACGGTTGGATAAAGGCGTCGAGCCCAGACTCGTTGAGAAAAATCTTGTTCAGCTTCAATTCGCCGACATGGGCGAAATCCCCGGTCAGCGCCGGCAAGTTACCCAGCGGCGTATCGAGCAGATCCAGCGTGTACCCACCACTGGCACCTTGAACCGGCAACGCGCCGCGCAGGTTCTCGCGCCAGCAGCGCAGAATCCGGTCAGCCGCCCGACGACGCTCCATGCCAGACACCCACAGCGGCGTGGAAAGGTCGCGCAGTTGAAACGGCGGTGCGGATATCCAGTCGTTCAACGTTTGCGTGAGCGCCTGATATTGCTCGTCCCACACAGCCATTTGCGCAAACAGCGCGCCTGCGCCCCGGCTTGCGCTTAATGCGTCAACTGCCCGAATCGCTTCGGCGAAGTCCAGTTCAGGGTCGAGCCGCTGCAGTCGCGCTTGCGCCGTCAATTGCGCCAGATCGTTGGCCGGCACTACCGGCAAAGGCAACAGCAACTCCGGATGCTGGCTGATCAGCGGCGGGAAGTATGCCGGCCCGCCGATCGTGATGCCATCGCGCAAATCCGCCCGCGAGATTCCCATCGGCGCCACCGAGTTGCTGCTCGCCAACAGGTTGTCCCGCGCCTCCTGACTCAAGCGGCAACCACTCATGTCGACCCAAAGCGAATCGTGCCAGCTCAGGGCGGCCTGCGGAATACTGGTGATCACGGTGTTGTTCAACTCCAGTTGCACCAGATCGGGCAACGCCAGTACGCCTCTTGGCCAGGCCTCAATGGCGGTATGACCCAGGCGTAGGGTTTTCAGTCCGAGCAGCAAAGAGACATCCAGCGATTGCACCCGGTTGTAGCGCAAATCCAGCAACTCCAGGGATGACAACCCGTTCAGGCGCGCTTGCATACTTGAATTGATCATCAGGTAATTGTGGTGCAGCGTCAGTTCGCACAGTTGCTTCAAGGTATCCAGTGACGACGGAATGTCCAACAGCTGATTGCGACTCAGATCCAGCGCTCGAACCTCGGTGAAATGCTGCAGAAACCGGTTGAAGCCATCGGCTGACGCCATCACTTCCGGCAGATTCAATCGGGTGACATGGTTGAAGCCGATGGTTGAAAGTGTCGGCAGCTCGGGCAAGTCTCCCAACGGCTCGCCCCAAAGATCGAGGGTCGAGGAGTCGAGCAACGCCATGGCGAGCCTCGGCGGAGCTGTCGATGGCCCGGGCTGCGGCGCCAGATCGGACGCGCGCTGTACCTCGCCGTAGCGCTGGCGCAAGCCGCCGCGCCAGCATCCGCGGATCTCGCGGGCTGCCGCCAAGCGCGCGCGTGGATTGACCTGGCGACCGTTGACCAAAGCACTTCGTTCTTGCCAAGCCGTCAGATGTTGCTGCAAGGCCTGAGCGTCCTCGCGCACGCCGTTGATGTGATCCAGCAATGCACGCCCGCTCAGCCCCTCGGCCTTGAGTTTGCGCAGTGCGCTGGCGGAAAGCTCACCGCCTGAAGCCATCGCACCTTGCAGGGTGTCCTGAGCGTAGCGGTCAAGCATGTGTTCGGCGTCGAGCAGATGCGCAGGATGCGTCTGCACATATTCATAAGCCTTGATGAACTGGTCTTGCTCAAGCTTCGACCAACTGACTTTGAGTCCCGGCCATAAAGAATCGTGTCCGGTATACAGTTCGGCCGGAAGTGTATTGATGTTCGAATGACTGAGATCCAGCCAGCGCAGTTGTGCCAGTTCAAACACACCTTTGGGCCAGACATCCGTGGTGCCGGACAGTGCCAGCCAACGCAACGCCGGCAATCGGCTGACATCCAGTCGAGTCGCGAAACCGCGCAATTGCAGACGCTGCAGTTGCGGCATCACATCGACCACGCTCTGGGCGGTTTCACTGAACTCAACCCCCAGTCTGCCCATCAGGTGCAGTTCGTTGATGGTCGTCAGGCCTTTGAGGGCTTCGACCAATCGGTCACGCGGCACACCCTCCCAGGCACTCAATTGCAGCGAGCAGACCTTGGGAAACTGCCGCACGAAAGCAGCGCGCGTTTGACTCAAGACGCCGGTGACACTCAGTTCCAGCGAACGCACGTGAGGGAAATGCGCGTTCAGCTCTGGCAGATCGCCGGCGCTGCTCAAGTCCAGATGAGCACTGGCTGGTGCATCGACCGGCCCCCCGGTTCGCCAAGCTTCGCGAATCGCTTGCGCAACGGGCTCACGCTCAATCCGCAAGCCGCCATGACCCGACCATTGATCGAGTTGCATCGACAGCGCTTCATACTCGCGCAGCCGCACATTGAGCAAATGGTAGATCTGCGCTTCGGTGCGCCCGTCCAGCAACAACTGATTGACCATCCCCTCCGCGATTTCGTCGGACAAATCCGGATAAACCGCCGTCACGCGCGCGATCAATTGCTGATTAGCGATCGCTCCGCCGGCGCGACCGCTCAAGGCGTAACCGATCTGGCCGCTGGCCAACTTCTTCGGAGCGCGGAAATGTCGTTTCGCCTCAGGTATCAGCACTTCGAACATTGACTGGCGGTGACCTGTTGCGAAGGCTGCCAGTTTTTCCTGCAACTGATTGGCGTGTTCGACATCTGGCACGCCTAAACTCAGGCGCGCTTCCTCAGGCAGCGCATGCATGATCGAGGCGTAAAAATTGTCACCTGCGCGCGACACGTCGTTCAGCGAATGGCCTGCGCTGTCGAAGGCCAGGAATTGATCGGCTTGAACATGCCCAGCGCTTTCAGTCACCAGGTACCTGACCTCCCCGGCCGATTCGGGGCCAATGCTGGCGAGTAACTTGCCTGCCGTATCGTGACGGCGGATTTCAAGGCGTAACGTTCGCGGCCAACCGGGAAGCTCTTGCAGCGCACGCAACGCCAGACGCCGGCTGTCGAGCGAAGCCACGCTCTGCAGGCGCATCCCGGCCAGCGCATTGTTCAGCCTTGCCAGCCTTGCCCGTGCACGGCCCTTGAGTAGAAAACTGACCGGCAGTTTTCCCTTCTGGCTGATACTCAGACGCTCTTCGGCACTGGCGTTGCTCAGCACGTCACGCAGCGCTTCATTCGACAAGCTCGGGAAGATACGCTGCAACTCGCTGGCTTCAGCGGTTGGCGCCGTCGCCACATCGATCTCGACTGCGACAAGTTGCCGGTCAAGCCGATATTGCCGCAGCACATCAGTCAACGCCGAAGGCATGGGCTGACGGTCGATGTGCAGTTTGCGCAAGGCGATGTCGTCGATACCGCTGATGTCGGCGATCTGCGCCAGCTCGGTCACATTCAGTCCCTCGGTCACATGACCCAGACGCCGCATCAACGTCGCTCGGTTCCAGCTCGCTACGGGCTCGAAGCTATGGCGCCAGGCGCCCTGGCCGTTGTGTTCCAGCACCGGGTGATAGGCGTTCGAATCACTCGGATGTTTGAGCCGCCATTTCTTGGCCGCGGCATCGAAGGTCTTTTCGTACAACTGATCTTCGATGCAGATAAAGGTTTTGCCTTCGAAGAAATACTGCCCGAGCGCATTGGGCTTCAGACCCGCCGGCAGAATGGTTGTGCTTTGGTAAGGCGACAGCCCCGGTCGCCACAACTGCTCATCACCAAACGGCAACTTGACCTTGACCATGCCGTCGACGAGGGGCATGGAAAACGTCTTCGGAACCTTGCTGGCCACTGCACCCAGCGCCGTCATGACGGCGACGTTTGTTGCCACCGAACTCAAGTAATTCCAGGCCAGATCAGTGTCGCCGACGCTCCAGGCGCTGACGCCGTGATAAACGTCCGTGCTCAACTGAACGGCCATCACCGCCATCATGACCTCGCCCAGGCCCGGCACAAAAAAAGCCGCAACGTTGAGGATATTCAGGCCCCATTCGGCATAGTGGGTCAGCCGTTCATACCAGGCGTCATGATCGACCGTGGCGGTCGGAACCGCCAATTGCGCGGAGGTTTCCTTGAGGCGCTGTTGATGCCGTTTGTACAGTTCGTTGAACAGATCGCCGTCGAAGAACGTTTCACTGAGATTCAGCTCGGGCTCGTCGCGATAAACCTGCTCATAAATCCCGTCGTAATGGCCGAACAACGTTTTCTCGCGATGCGGTGCATCCGGGTTCCATTCGAGGGTCTGCAGGGCGGGTTCAATCTTGCCGAGAAACTTTCCGGCATCGCCGTGGGGAATCAATCGCAGGAACGAACGCTGGTAGTGGCGGCTGCGCAGACGCAATGCCAGGTCTTTTTCGAAGTCCCTGAGCGATGGGTATTCCTTGATCGGCGCGACGGAATCACCCGGCATGCAGACGATAATCCGCGAGTCTTTGTAAGTCAGGATGTCGAAGAGATTGACGCCGGGATTGGTCCAACCGAAATCGACTTTCTTGTTCCTGCGGCGACGGGCGCCGATGACAAACATCTCGCTGGCAGGTGACCCGAGCACGTGCAATTGACTGAACGTGACAGGTTCGCCATCGAGTGTCGGCGACTTTTCGCCATTCAAAATACCAAGCAACGCCAGATGCGCAGTGGGTGAGAGTAGAGACTTCAGGCGTGCAACGTGCGCCTGCACACGCAGGCTGTCTTTCCACGCAGCGATGGTTTGGGTTTTTACGGTGGTGGCTCTATCCGCTGCGTCGAAAATTGTCGCCAGATGCTCCTGATAACGCTTGCCGATATCCAGCTCTCGGCACAACGCAGCGAAGTCAGCGGGTTTGATCGGCAGTTTTTTGATCCTGTACCACGTTGATCGGCCACTCTTCGGGTAGTAGCAGCCATAGAGTTCGTGACTCTCCCGGATCAACGGTGCCGGTTCGCCCTGCTCGGCAATCAACTCGGCCTCATCGAATGTTTGACCGTCCTCGAAGTTGCGCAATGCCAATTGCAGGAGTGTCTGATCGGTAATCAGGGTGTCCCCCAACAGCAACGTGTACCACCAGGTTTTCGTCGTATCGACCTTTAAGCCGAACTTTTTCTCCAAGGCTTCCTCGAGCAACGGCTGCGCAAACTCGGTCACGCCCTTAAGCCCTTTCAACGTCGTGGCCAGCGCAGTGTTTGAGGTGCGGCTGCGCGCCTGACTGTCGCGAATGATTTGGCGCTGGAAGCGGTTGAGTTCGGCGAACCAGTCAGGCATTGCGTCTTCGGCCAGCCCCCCGGGCGTCCGCGCGCACCCCAATTGCTGAAGATTGGCGGGAGTGAGATGGCGTATCCGCTGACGGATTTTTTTCTTGATGAAATGATGGTGCAGCCCCTTATCACGGGCCGCTACGGTTTCGCTCATGGGGCGTTACCTGACGCTGTGGAATGAAGCGTCAGTCAAACATCGGCCCGACCACGGCGGGTGGTACATATATATACAACGACGGCTACGACGCTTTTTATTTGTCTATGCTTACGGTTCACACAGTCATGACGGGGGATTTATGGACGATCCAGTCGACAACAAGCCACCGACCCTGTGGCAGATGCTGCACAGCGTGATGGCGGCGGCGTTCGGGGTGCAGAGCGGCAAAAATCGGGCAAGGGACTTCACCCATGGCAAGCCCGGTCATTTCGTGATTCTGGGGATTTTGTTTACCGCGGTGTTCGCCCTGACGTTGTTTGCCATCGTCAAACTGGTGCTGCATTTCGCGGGTGTCTGACGACGTTCAGCGCATCAGGGTCTGCAGATTGAACGGATAGCGGTACGACGCCGGGCGCCCCTTGGCCGAGAGCTTGCGAAAATTCACGCCGTAATTCGGTGTGTCGCCCATCGCCAGCATCTGACGGGCGTGAGCCTTGTCGATCAGTTGCAATAAAGGCACCTGACGATCACGGCCGCCGTACTGTTTCAGGTCGACACCCAGACTGTCGTCATGTAATTCGACCAACGCCCAACCGCCCAGAGTGAAGTGACCACCGACCAAGGCACTCAGTCGCCCGTCGACCACGGCCTGCAACGCGGCGGCAGAAGTGTTGACGGCGCTGAACAAAGTATCCTTGCCCGGGACTTTCCCGGCTTCGGAAAACGCCCGCATTGCACCGAAGGCCATCTCATCATTGGCCGCCCACACCAGCGAAACGCCCGGATACCGTCCGATCAATTGCCGCGCTTGTTCGTAGGCACGCTCCTGCGTCCAGCCACTGTAAACCAGTTGGCGCAAGCGCACCTGAGGATGTTCAGCCAGGGCGCGCTGCATGCCTTTCTCGCGCAATTGCGCTGACGGGGTAATCTTCAGTCCGGAGAACGCAAGCGCTTCGATAGTCTCTCCGACAGGCACAGGCCGGTGCTGGCGGATCAACTCTTTCATCATCAGATAGCCGCCCTCCTCGTCATTGGGCACCAGACTGCCAATGCGGTCGGCGCGCTCACCCAGCAGCGCCTGCTGATTGGGCGTCAGTGCAGCGTTGACGATGAACAGCTTGACCCCGCTGTTCTGGGCCAGGCGCAGGATCTGCGGGGCGACGTACTGTTCGTTGACGAACATCAGGTAGTCAGGGCGATTGGGCCCCTGCAACGCCAGACGAGCCTGTGCCAGGGTCAATTCAGGTTGGCGTTGGGAGTAGAGAATCTGCAGATCGATGCCCAAGTCATGGGCCGCCGCCTGCATGAATTGCGAATAACTGATCCAGAACGCTTCCTGCGTCGAACCCGGATTGAGAAACAGCACCGACTCCGCCCGTGCGACGGTGGCAAACACCGCGCCGAACAGCAGCAGACTGAGGTGGAAAATCTTCAACATGGAACATCCGGGCCCAGGGAAAAATGGCCGCGCATTATAGCCACCGTTCAGTCGGCTAATAACGCCTGATCCCGCTTTTGTCCGACAATCGTCGCAAGCGAAGCCCGGATGGGTCGTTTACTGATGACTGACCCAGAATACCGCCGTCCCTACTACCAGAATGATCAGGAACAAAATGGCCCACGCATCGACGCTGCTGTCGCTTTTTCTTGCCTTGGTCGGATTGCTCATTGCATCGCCTCTTGTCGGTTTTATCGGTGATTGCAGAAAGACTCGATCACAGTTAAGACGATGATTGTCCGCACGACAAATGTGGAATAGTTAACAACCATTCTCGTTAGGCGATTTGGTTCTTTACATATACTCAAACATCACTTTTGCGCATAACTGCAAACGGGTATATTGCCCCGGCTCCGTTAGGGAGTGCGCGGCCGTGCGCGCAGAATTGCAGAGGCACAATCGGACTCCAGCAAGCGAAAACGCAGCGTTTTCCGAGTAGCCCAAAGCCTGAGAACAGGACTTATATGTACGTATACGACGAGTACGATCAGCGGATCATCGAGGACCGCGTCAAGCAGTTCCGTGATCAGACCCGACGCTATCTGGCAGGTGAGCTGAGCGAAGAAGAATTCCGCCCCCTGCGCCTGCAAAATGGCCTGTACATCCAGCGCTTTGCGCCGATGCTGCGGGTGGCGGTGCCTTATGGCCAGCTGACTTCGCGTCAGATGCGCATGATGGCCAAGATTGCCCGTGACTACGACAAGGGCTACGCCCACATCAGTACCCGGCAGAACGTGCAGTTCAACTGGCCGGCCGTCGAAGACATCCCGGACATCCTCGCTGAACTGGCCACCGTGCAGATGCACGCGATCCAGACCAGCGGCAACTGCCTGCGCAACGTCACCACTGACCAGTTCGCCGGTGTCGCCGCCGACGAAGTGATCGATCCGCGCCCATGGTGCGAGATCGTCCGTCAGTGGACGACGTTCCACCCGGAATTCGCCTACCTGCCGCGCAAATTCAAGATCGCCGTCAACGGTTCCACCGCTGACCGTGCCGCCATCGAAGTTCACGACATCGGTCTTGAGCCGGTGCACAACGCCGCGGGCGAATTGGGCTTCCGCGTGCTGGTCGGTGGTGGTCTGGGCCGTACGCCGGTGGTGGGCGCGTTCATCAACGAGTTCCTGCCGTGGCAGGATCTGTTGAGCTACCTCGACGCCATCCTGCGGGTGTACAACCGCTACGGCCGTCGCGACAACAAATACAAGGCGCGGATCAAGATTCTCGTCAAAGCGCTGACCCCTGAGGTCTTCGCGCAGAAAGTCGATGCGGAAATGGAACACCTGCGCGGTGGCCAGACCACATTGACCGAGGCCGAACTGCATCGCGTCGCCAAGCACTTTGTCGATCCGGACTACAAGGCACTGGAAAACCAGACTGCCGCACTGGCCGAACTGGACAAAGAGCATCCGGGTTTTGCCCGCTGGCGTACCCGCAACACCCTCGCGCACAAGAAGCCGGGTTATGTTGCCGTGACCCTGTCGCTGAAGCCGACCGGCGTCGCGCCGGGCGATATCACCGACAAGCAACTGGACGCCGTCGCCGATCTGGCCGACCGCTACAGCTTCGGTCAACTGCGCACCTCCCACGAGCAGAACATCATTCTGGCGGACGTCGAGCAGAGCCAGTTGTTCGCCCTGTGGGGCGAGCTGCGTGAAGGCGGTTTCGCCACGCCGAACATTGGCTTGCTGACCGATATCATCTGCTGCCCTGGCGGCGATTTCTGCTCGCTGGCCAACGCCAAGTCGATCCCGATTGCCGAGTCGATCCAGCGTCGTTTCGATGATCTGGACTACCTGTTCGACATCGGTGAGCTGGATCTGAACATCTCCGGGTGCATGAACGCCTGTGGTCACCACCACGTCGGCCACATCGGTATCCTCGGGGTGGACAAGAAAGGTGAAGAGTTCTATCAGGTCTCCCTCGGCGGCAGCGCCAGCCGTGACGCGAGTCTGGGCAAGATCCTCGGCCCGTCCTTCGCCCAGGAAGCCATGCCGGATGTGATCTCGAAGCTGATCGACGTGTACGTTGAACAACGTACCGAAGACGAGCGCTTCATCGACACCTATCAGCGTATTGGCATCGACCTCTTCAAGGAACGCGTCTATGCAGCGAATCATTAAGAACAACGAAGTCGTCGACGAAACCTGGCACTTGCTGCCCAAGGATTTCAACATCGACGAAATCAGCAACTGCGACGATCTGATCGTGCCGCTGCAGCTGTGGCGTGAACACAGCCGCATGCTCAAGGCCCGCGACGGTGGTCTCGGCGTATGGCTGGATGCCGACGAAGAAGCCGAGGAAATCGGCGACGATGTGAATGAGTTTCAGGTCATCGCCCTGAATTTCCCGGCGTTCACCGACGGCCGCAACTACTCCAACGCTCGTCTTCTGCGTGACCGTTACGGTTTCAAAGGCGAATTGCGGGCGATTGGTGATGTGCTGCGCGATCAACTGTTCTACATGCATCGCTGTGGCTTCGACGCGTTTGCCGTACGTGCCGATAAAGACCCGTACGAAGCGCTGGAAGGCCTCAAGGACTTCTCGGTGACCTATCAGGCCGCCACCGACGAGCCACTGCCGCTGTTCCGTCGCCGCTGATAAAACTGCTTTACCGTCACCCGAACCTGAAACCGGACATCACCCGGTTTCAGGTTTTTTATTGCCTGCAACGCCGAGACGGTTATTTCTCTACCTCAAAGCTCGGGACCTCGACCGGTGTCGCATGCGCGTTGAAGCGTTCGAGCGCTTCATTGGTCAATCGGATGAACAGACTTCGCTGTGCGTTGGTGTTGTTGGCGACAATCGTCTTCATCTGCGCTGTCGATTGATCGCGAGTCAGTAGAGTCTGACGATCCAGCTCAAGCAGCTGGAGCTTGGTCAGAACCTCAATTTCACTGAACTCCTCGCGGTAGGCATTCTGCAGATACTCGACCCATACTTCGTTTGCCATCAACCAATCGACAATCGCCTTGCCTTTTTCCAGCGTGACGACTTCTCGATAGGCCTGGTCAAGAATGGCGGTCGTCACCTCTACATCCAGACGATCATTGACTGCGGTGGGCTGGCCCAACAGATCCAGTCGCTCTGCCAGCCCCAAGCGAAAGGCAAAACCAATCTGGTTTGCCTGCTCGGTGGTGACTGTTTCAGTCTTTTGCCGGGTGAGGATATGTTTCTGTGCAAACCTCTCGACTTCACGCAAGCGGAACAGGCTGCGTAACATGCGCACGAACTGTCGCTCAAGTGAGTGCCCCGTTGTTCTGGCCGCGAGTAACGCCTTGAAGCACAGCGCTGTCAGGGCCATGTCACTGAAAAGCAATGTGCAATCATCAATGCTGCGTGCATCAGCCTGCGCCATGCGAAACAACGAACGCCGCAAAGTCGAGTTCTGCCCTGCTGACTCGATGATTCCCCAAACGCGTTCACGCAATGAAGGAAATGCGAGGCGATAGTCGACCGTGAACCGCATGCGCACCAGCAGGGAAAAAAACCTGTGGGAATCAGGCTGCCGGAACAGCGAGCGCCATAACTCACGGCGGCTGATGACTAGTTCTGCCGTCACGCCGGTCAACCATATTGAACTCATCGACTCGTCTATCAGCGCTGTGGCCGATGGGCTCTGACCAGCGAAGACAAGGCCCGAACCGATCTCGTTCTGGCGCTGGTAAGCCAGCAGGCGCGTGACCGAGTCGGTGGACAGTGGATTTCCGCGGATGTCTGTTCCAAGGTTCAGGAGATCTGAGCTGACCAATACTTCCTGCGGAATGTTCTCGATCCGATTGTCGCGCAAATCCAGTGAACGCAATTGCGCCAATCCGGACGTTCCGGCGGGCCATACACGTATGCCGGTCTCACGTAGCCCCAGATACTCCAGTGACGACAGACGCGAAACATCGGGTGTCAGCCCCAGCTCGGAATTGAAGCTCAATTCCAGCCGTTTCAACGAAGTCATGGCGGCCAACTGTGCAACCGATTGGGTGCTGAGATGAATCCGGTTTTCGTTCAAATAGAGGGACTCAAGCCTTTTCATGTCACTAATGGCTGCCGGAACGCGCTCCAGTTCGTTGCCCATCAGCGACAGTTCTCGAAGTTGGGGGAAACCCGCCAAAAACTGGCTGACCTTTGCATCGACCCCGATCCGATCCAGTTTCAGTTTCCCGACATGGCTGAAATCAGCAATCAGGAAAGGCAATTCTCCGAGAGTTACTGCGGGAAGCGAGAGTTCATGCATCACTTCGTCAGCGAGCCTGATTTGCGCTGTTTCGCGGCGCCAGCAACGCATGATTTGAATGGCAGCACGTGCCTTCGCAACTCTCCTGACCTTGACGCGAGGCCCGTTACCGGCCTGAAACCAGCTATCGCGCAGGATCCACTTTTGCAGCGTGTCACGCAGCTCGAACAATTCAATTCGCAGGCGTTCGAGCTTGCGCAGCACCAGCACTTCATCACTGCCGAAACTGTGCAACAAGTTATCGATTTTTTCGCGGGAGTGTGCGGGATACAGCGCCTCCGCCCGCTGCTGCAAGATCGATGAGGTATGACCTCCAGCCTCACTGATCGGTTGCCAATATTGCGAGGACTCCCGGTCGGCCAGACGCATGGGCGACGTGTAAATCGCATGGGGAGGAAGATTGTTGAGTGTCTGTTGTGCAAATTCGCGCCGGCGCAGCGCCATGATCCTGATCTTCTGCTGAAGCACCGTTGCGCCCCCCTCGACCTCCACCCCCAGAGCCTTGCGACGCTCCTGCGAAAGGCCTTCCCACAACGCCCTGAAATAGTTTTCGCAGGTACGCCCCGGCAAATAGGCCAATTGGTTGTACTGCTTGTCCATCACCTGATAAGCATCAGTCTGGGCATTGATCTGCAAGTGCTCCTCGGCGTCGTTGGTACCGAGCTCGGTAAACGTATCATCGGACACATTCCAGTCCAGAAACTGCACATAAACCCCACCTTTCCAGCCGGGCAACTGCGCCAACGCATCCAGCACCAGTCGATTGGTGTCGGTGCTGCCCGATGTGTTGAGGTACAACCCCTCAAAGGCACGATTTTCACGAATGACCTGCAGATATCGACGCGCCTCTTCGGCCAGTCGAAGGGGCACGTTGCCGGCTTCGAGCTCCAGTAATTCGTGGGTCTCGGCGTGCAGTGTCAATTCCTGCACGACACTTACGGGGAGTTTCGGAAACGCCAGTGCAAGAACAGCCTGCTCCTGGTCCAGCATCGCATTGCCACGTTCATTGATCTGTTCGAACAGGGCAGAGGTTTTACGCTGCGCCTGTTCGAGCAGTACCCGGCTTAACCGTTCTGCCTGCGTGCCAGCCTTGCCGGTCGTAGAAAGCAGATGAACGCGCTCGGACTCGGTCAGCCCCACCAACACTTCGGTGTAAAGCCGATCTTTGCCGAGTGCATCCAGACTTAGTTTCAAGGTGCGCTGAACTTTTCCAACGGGGTTAAAGATCCTCAGTGCATTACCGGATTTGTCGGTCATGCTCAGTGCGACATCCGCAGGCCACCTCGATAGCGTTGTCAAAACATAGAGCTGCATTTCTGCATCAGCCTTCACCGCATTCTGCTGACTCTTCAACTGCTCAATGAACGCGTTAACTTCGCTCTCGGCCTTAAATCGCTGCACCGTGTCGACCAGAACGGCGGGCGGAGTACTCAGATCCATCATGGTCTGGCGCAGAACATCTTCTTTGATCCCACTGACTGTCAGCACTTCCAGTGCGCGTGCGTCATCCATAAGCGATTCTGGATAACCCAAACGACGAAACAGCGTCAGACGATCCCATTCTTGCGGTAACTCGGAGTCATGGCGCCAGGCACCAAGATCATTGGTCTCCAACAAAGGCGAATATTCCTCTCTGAACGAGGAAGACCCTTGCACTTTCCACATTTCGGTATCGGTTTGCTCGCGAACTGCATAGATCCAGGAGCCCACTTTGAGGTAGGCCTGACTGGCCAGTTCGCGCAGTCCCCTTGCGTCCGGCTTGAGCCAGACCGGCAATGTCATGCTCTGCCGATAAGGCGCAAGATCCGGATTCCATAACCGCGAACGCCCACCCGAGAGATTGACCTGACGCAAACGACTGACGAAACCAGAACCTTTGACGATGCGATAAGCGGCGGTGGTTGCCTTCTGGCCACCGGCCAATGCAAGGGCAAGAATCAGATTTTCCGTCGTATCGAAAAAATACTCGGTCGCCTCCTCCTGATCGCCTCGTGCCCAACTATCGATGCCCAGGTAAACACCTTGCAGCAACTGGAAGGCCGTCACGCCCATCAGAATCTCGCCGATTCCAGGGATGAACGACGCTGCAAACAGTGCCAGATTGATGCCGACGGTTTTGTAGGTTTCTATTCGCTTGAGACGTTCTTCTTCATCTTCATCATCTGTCGGTACTACCAGCAAACGCGCGGTGGCTTTGACCAGTTTGAGACGATGCAGAAACAGCCCATGGAACCCATCTCCCGGCAGGGTCTCTGCCACCAATGGCAAATAGAGTGTTGAAGTCGGCAGTGGCGAGCCACCTGATGGTTCAAGCAACTTTTTCTGAAGATTGTTGCTGAAACCGACACGCTCACCGAGGACGATAAAGCGCCCGAAGTAATCGCTGAACGCTTTCTTGCGCAGCCTCTTGCTGAGTGCCACCTCCATGTCGTGGAACGTTGCGAACTCTTTAAGGGACTCCTCTTCGTCGCCTGGAATATAAAGCACACATCGCTTGTCGGTGTTCAGTTCAAAAACCAGAACGCCGTACACCGTGCAGTCGAGCAACTGCAAGGTCTGCAGGCTGAACGTACCTTGCTTGAAGCCATCCGGGGCACTTTGACCGAGCACATCCAGCAGGTGCTGATGCATGTCCTCGGAAAGATGCTGTTTCATTCGAGCCAGATGCAAATCCATTTCGAAATTGCGCCGTGAGTTGGCAATGCAGGTTTTTTGCGCCTGCGCATCGCTCTCCAACACCGCTTGCAGATGTTCCTGATAGCGTTTGCCGAAATCCAGTTGCCGGCACAGGGCGGCGAACTCGTGGGGTTTTAGCGGCAGAATCCGGTTACCGTGGCCGGTGACGCGCTCGGGCAAATAGATCAACGAGTCACTGTGATAGTTATCCGCCTCGATTTCACCCGAAGCGAAGTTCTCGCAAGCGGCGGTCAGCAAATCCCTGTCGATGGGCAGTACCAGTTTTTTACGCAACCCCAGCAAGCTGGAGGTCGATCTGATGTGCTGAAAAACCGCCCCGGTGATGTCCAGCGGCTCTTTCAGCTTTTCGGAAAGGGCCTTGCCCAGCAAGTGCGAAACGAATGTGCGGTGATCCTGTAGTTTTGCCAGAACCGCCAGCGTGTCCTTCCTCGAAGAAAAACTCGCGATCAGTTTGCTGTAAAGCTCCCTTCGCTGAAACGCAGTGCTTTGCATGAACCAGTCAGGAGGCGCGTTGTTCTTGAAAAACTCGTAAAAGACGCCTTGCTCAGCAGGTGTCATTTCAGGAGGTGTGCCTGCCGGAGTCGTCATTGCGGCGTCCCCCTGCGCTGTTTCTCGGTTTTTACTTGAACCTGAGGCCGGAGCGTATTCTCGATTGCCTTCATTCAGTGCATTCCTTTGCATTGGCATTGAAGGCATCAGATTAAAGTTTTCAGGGCGGAAAAAATGCAGGACGTTTCCCCGAAACGCATGGAAAAGTCGTTTCACGGGGAACGCTTCAGGTTCAGGAAAAAATGGCGAGAAATCAGCAGCCGAGCATTGCACTCAGACGGATCCCGCAGGCCCGCCATTCACGGCAGGTCTGCGAGCAAAGCCTGTATTACCAGAAGCGTTGCTGAGTCAGGCGACTCCACCAGCCCAGCAATACGCGATCAACGGAACTGCTGGCAGCCATGCCGATGCGCTCTTGCAGGCTTTTGCGCTCGGCGTAGTGCAGGTGGTAGACCTCGGATTTTTTCGCGCGGTCAGCCAGGTATTCGTCACTGGTTTTCAATTCATCAACCAGTTGTTTGTCCAGCGCGGCAACGCCGAGCCAGACCTCCCCGGTGGCAACATCGTCAATCGCCAATTGCGGGCGATAACGAGAAACGAAGTTCTTGAACAGCTGGTGGGTGATGTCGAGGTCTTCCTGAAACTTCTCCCGGCCCTTTTCGGTATTTTCGCCAAACACGGTCAGGGTGCGTTTGTACTCGCCGGCGGTCAGGACTTCGAAATCGATGTCGTGCTTTTTCAGCAAGCGGTTGACGTTGGGAAGCTGCGCGACCACGCCGATCGAGCCGAGAATCGCGAACGGTGCGCTGATAATTTTCTCACCGATGCACGCCATCATGTAGCCGCCGCTGGCCGCGACCTTGTCGATGCACACGGTCAACGGCACGCCAGCTTCACGAATACGCGCCAGTTGCGACGACGCCAGGCCGTAGCTGTGAACCATGCCGCCACCGCTTTCCAGACGCAGGACCACTTCGTCCTTAGGTGTGGCAAGGGTCAGCAGCGCGGTGATTTCGTGACGCAGGCTTTCGGTGGCGGAGGCTTTGATGTCGCCATCGAAATCCAGCACGAAGACCCGTGGTTTGATCTCAGGCTTGTTCTTCTGTTTCTTTTCACTTTTCTCGGATTTCGCCTGGCCCTTGCGCAAGGCCTTGAGCTGATCCTTGTCGAGTAAACTTTGCTCGAGGCGTTCACGCAGCCCTTTGTAGAAATCATTGAGCTTGCTGACCTGTAACTGACCGGCCGACTTGCGCCGGCCCTTGCTGCGCAATGCGGCAAAACTGGCGAGCACGACCAGAATGGCGATCACCAGCGTCACGGTCTTGGCCAGGAAACTGGCGTATTCGGTGAAAAACTCCACGGGGACTCCTTAAAACAATGCGCGAGTGTAAAAACGCGCGGGATGGTTCCAGCATACCCATGCGTCGGCTCGTCGGCCAGCCGTGAAACCTCTGGCAACACGCCTGTAACGGGCATTTCAAACAAGCGTATGTTTTTTCATTGACAGCTCTCCGTCATCCTCATAACCTCGCCAAACCTTCAACGTACCGGGACGACGCGGACGTGGGCAGCATCTATCTGATTCGACATGGCCAGGCCTCCTTTGGTGCAGACGACTATGACGTCCTGTCGCCAACCGGTGTGCGCCAGGCAGAAATCCTCGGCCAGCACCTCGCTGAACTGGGAATCAGCTTCGATCGCTGCCTCGCCGGTGATCTGCGCCGTCAGCAGCACACGGCCACCAGCGCACTGGCGCAATTGCACGCCAAAGGCTTGCCGGTGCCGACGCTTGAAACCGACTCCGCATTCAATGAATTCGATGCCGACGCGGTCATCCGCGCCCTGCTCCCGGCGATGCTGCCGGACGAACCGGAAGCCCTCGACATCCTGCGTAACGCCGCGCAAAACCGTGGCGAGTTCCAGCGTATTTTCGCGCTGATCATCGAGCGCTGGTTGGCCGGCACTTACGACACGCCTGGCCTGGAAAGCTGGCTGAGCTTCGTCGAACGGGTTCAGGGCGGCCTGCAGCGAATCCTCGAACAGGCAGAAAAGAATCAGAAAATCGCCGTATTCACCTCGGGTGGCACCATCACTGCCCTGCTCCACCTCATTACGCAAATGCCTGCGAAACAGGCCTTTGAATTGAACTGGCAAATCGTCAACACCTCGCTCAACCAGCTGAAGTTTCGCGGTCGCGAGGTGGCTTTGGCTTCCTTCAACAGTCACGCACACCTGCAACTGTTGAAGGCTCCGGAACTCATCACTTTCCGTTGAGTCCGGATAACTGTGACCCTTGCTGTAAACAACCAGCACCTATTATCCAAGAAAGGATCGAACCATGACCTCCGTAGCTGATGCCGTAAAAGCAATGCAAGCCAAGTTCAACCCAGCCGCCGCTGCCGGTCTGGATCTGATCTTCGGTTTCAACATCACTGACGAAGACAAGCACTATGCGTTGATCGTCAAAGACGGCACTTGCGATATCCAGGAAGGCGAAAACGCCGACGCCAACTGCACACTGGTGCTGGACAGCGAAACCCTGAAAGGCATCGTCAGCGGCGAAACCGACGGCATGCAAGCTTTCATGGGCGGCAAGCTGCGCGTTGAAGGCGACATGATGCTGTCGATGAAACTGTCCGAGCTGTTCCCTTCGTAATCCGTGGTTCCCGATTATCGGGAGCCTGTACGATTACCTGAAAATCCCGCCATTAGTGGCGGGATTTTTCTTTTCCGCGCCTGGCAAGAATCTCAGGCCAGCTCTACTTCTTTCAACAACCGGGTATCCAGCCCGAAACGCTCCTGCGAGATCATCCGGAACTGCCCTTGCGCCAGCTCGCAACTCACCAGCAAATTCCATGAATGTCGGGTTGCCGCCGAAGGCACCAGCACAAACGGGTGCTCGGCCAATAGCGCATCGGCGAAATATTGCTGGTTCTGTGACGGCCAGGTCGGGCTCATCCAGTACGGGTTCGGCAGCTCTTCCGGTTGTACGATGTGCACGAGCGCTTGATCAATCACCTCGAAACACGTCAGAACGTGCGGCTCCTTGTCCAGCGCATTGAAACTGACGTGGGCCGCCACCTCGAGAATGGCCGTGGACGGATCGACTGACGCATACACGACGCGCCGGCCGGGCCGGTTCCAGCGCCCGCCCTTGCTTTCCGAACCGAGCCCACTGTCCCACGTGCGTTTATAGATTTCAGGGTCGATACGCCAGGCGAACCAGCGGTCGTCCCAGGGCAAAGGGTTCATTGATAAACCCCGTGCTTCATCCGGTACAGGTAGGTATCCACCACCTGATAACCCAGCGGGTTCTCCACCAGCTCAACTGGCTTGTAGCCGTTTAGCCACTTGGTCGGCGTGCGCATCCACTCTTCGGCCTGCGCCTGCCCGTGGAAGACCTCACTGGCCGCCTCCAGTGCATGGGCGTATTGAAAGGCGACCATGCTCTGTTGCTGGCTGAGCCGGGTGGGCTGAGTGTCTTTGAGCAAGCGCCGCACGGTTCTGATGGATTTGCCGGTGATGAGCTGGACAAGCCCGCTTTCCCGATACAGCTTGGAGGTGGCAATCATGTTGACGACGTCTTGCAGCTCAAAGCCCTGCTGCGTGTAACGGACGATAAACATCGGATCGTTATCCCAGACCCGGCCCCGCAATAGAACCTCGACAGGTTTGCCCTCGACGCTCTTCAGGCCCGTGAATCGAAGCGGTTTTGCAGTGGACATCGCATTCCCCTCCGAAGGGCATCGGGCACGGTCATCGCGCCAAAAAAAGCGAGGGTGATAAAGCGCTGTTTCGTTCTCGAAGTGTGGGGTTCGCATAATCCATCCGGTATCAGGGGCCCGGGCATCCAGGCCGTGAACGACTTCATGTCCCCTCCGATGCTATAGACCGCGCTTCCGACGACCAACCTGAAAACAATGTCGGAAATATCCCCATGAATGCGCAAAACAATCCGCTTTCCGTAGGACGACAACGAAGGAAATCGCCCCCCTGACCTGCCGTCCATAAGGATCAGACCCTTCGTCGCCACGGAAATATTGGCTGACAGAACGTTGACCTCGATCACTGACGCAAAAGCGTCCGCTGATTAATCTTGCCGCTCCATCGAAGGCCAAGGACGGCTCACCGGGAGCCTGCGGCCAAATCCCACTCAAGGAAGAACAACCATGCGACCACTCAACATCATTCTGCTGGCTTCAGCCTTCAACGGCCTGACTCAACGCGCCTGGCTGGATCTTCGCCAGGCCGGACACTCGCCCAGCGTCGTGTTGTTCACCGACGAACAAGCGGTATGCGAACAGATCGAACACAGCGGCGCCGATCTGGTGATCTGCCCGTTTCTCAAGGATCGGGTGCCACACGCACTGTGGAGCAACAGTGACCGTCCGGTGGTGATCATCCATCCGGGCATCGTCGGCGACCGTGGCGCCAGTGCACTGGACTGGGCGATCACCAACGAACTGACGCGCTGGGGCGTCACCGCATTGCAGGCGGTCGAGGAAATGGACGCCGGGCCGGTCTGGGCCACTTGCGAATTCAACCTGCCGGGCGGCTTGCGCAAATCCGAGTTGTACAACGGCCGGGTCAGCGACGCGGCGATGCGTTGCATCCGCGAAGTGATCGAGAAGTTCATCGAAGGCTTCCAGCCAACACCACTGGATTACACCGACGCCAATGTCCGTGGTCGCCTGCAACCCAACATGAAGCAGGCAGACCGCACCTTCAGTTGGCATGATTGCTCGCGCTTCATCAAACGCTGCATCGATGCCGCCGACGGTCAGCCCGGAGTGCTGGCGAGCCTTGCTGGCGGTCAGTACTACGTGTACGACGCACACCTGGATCAACGCAGCGGCATGCCCGGCGAGATTCTCGCGGTGCATGACGACGCGGTGCTGGTGGCGACCGGCGATCACAGTCTGTGGATCGGCTCGCTGCGACGCAAACCGCAACCGGGCGAGGAAACCTTCAAACAACCGGCGCGCCATGTGCTGGCCGGGCAATTGGCCGAAGTGCCGACACTGGGCTGGTCGATTGCCAGCCAGCCGTTCAGCGACGAAGCGTATCAGCCGATTCGTTATCGCGAGTGCGGGCATGTCGGCGAATTGACGTTCGAGTTCTACAACGGCGCCATGAGCACCAAACAGTGTCAGCGCCTGGTCGATGCATTGCGCTGGGCCAAATCCCGCGATACCCGAGTGCTGCTGATCAAGGGTGGGCGCGGCAGTTTTTCCAATGGCGTACACCTGAACGTAATTCAGGCCGCGCAGGATCCGGGCGCCGAAGCCTGGGCAAATATTCAGGCGATTGACGACGTCTGCGCAGAATTGCTCAGCGCCCGGCAACTGGTGGTCAGCGGCGTGACCGGCAATGCCGGGGCCGGCGGTGTGATGCTTGCGCTGACCGCCGACATTGTCTTTGCCCGCGCCGAGGTGGTGCTCAACCCACATTACAAAAGCATGGGTTTGTACGGTTCGGAATACTGGACTTACAGCCTGCCCCGCGCCGTCGGCCCGGCCATGGCCGAGCAATTGACCCAGGCCTGTCTGCCCGTAAGTGCCGCGCAAGCGTTGCAATGGGGCATGGTGCAGGAAATCGGTCCGCGCTGCCCGGACGAGTTTTCCCTGTGGCTGCTGCAGCGGGCCAACAGTGTGCTGGAAGACTCGACCTACGCAGCGGTGCGCGAGCGCAAAGCGCGGATTGATCAGGTGCTGATCGGGCATTCCCGTGAAAGCGAGCTGCAGGAAATGCAGGAAGACATGCTCTACAACCGCAATGGATTCGCGCAGAAGTGCAGCGCCTTTGTCTACAAGCGCAAAGCGTGCGGTACACCGGCGCGGCTGGTCGAGGATTGGGCGCAGGTGCGGCGGGTCGAGCTGGCGAGCTGATTTTTGCGGTGACCACTTTGCCCCTCACCCTAGCCCTCTCCCAAAGGGAGAGGGAACCGATCCGGGGATATTGGAGATCTACGCCGACTTGCCGGTTTTGCCTTGAATCCATAATCGACGCACTCTTTCAGGTCGATGTATGACGGCAAACACCCCGGTCAGTCCCCTCTCCCTCCGGGAGAGGGTTAGGGTGAGGGGCTTTTGCCTTTACAATGCCCTCACCTCAACCGCCGGCCCGCCCATGGACATCGATCTCGCTCGCACCTTTCTGGAAATCGTCCGTCACGGCAGCCTCGCCGCGGCGGCACAGAAGTTGTTTGTCACGCAAACGGCGATCACCGCCAGAGTGCAGAAACTCGAGAGTCAGCTGGGTAGCACGCTGTTCGTGCGCAACCGCGCCGGGGCGAAACTGACGCCCAATGGCGAGGCGTTCGTGGTCTACGCCAATCAACTGGTGCAGACCTGGGAGGCCGCCCGCCGTGACCTGCCGCTGCCCGAGGGTTATCACAACGTGTTGCACATCGGTGGCGAGGTCAGTCTGTGCAATCCGCTGATGCTCAGTTGGGCCGCCGAACTGCGTGAAAAAATCCCCGGGCATGCCCTGCGCATGGAGATCCGCGACGGTGAGAATCTGTTGCGCCAGCTCGAACTCGGCGTGCTTGATGCAGCTCTGGTTTATCAGCCGGAATACTGGCCGGGACTGCAAGTGGAGCAAGTGCTGGAGGAAAAACTGATTCTGGTGCGCGCGCCCGGGCGACATGATCCTTACGTCTACATCGACTGGGGTCCGGATTTCCGCCGCCAGCACGACGCCGCCCTGCCGGAAAAAGCCAAAGCCGCACTGAGCTTCAACCTCGGCCCACTGGCCCTGCAATACATCCTCGAAAACGGTGGCAGCGGCTATTTCCGAACCCGCGTGGTGCGTACTTACCTGGAAAGCGGTGCGCTGGAACCGGTGACCAAGGCCCCAGAATTCAGCTACCCGACCTATCTGGTCTACTCACGCGACCGCGACTCGGCAACCCTGCAACAGGCCTTCGACCTGCTGCGCGAAGTGATCCGCAGCGATGACGACTGGTCGCAACGCTGGAACCCGCTGAGCTGAAATCGCATTCAGCGGCCACTTTGCACCGAAGCCTGGCGCTTGTGACCTCAACGTTCGGCCTGCACGAACGGCGGGATCGGCTAATCTGCCGGGTATAACAATACCCACAGGTGAACGCAGTGAGGCAGACCACCGAGGCATTTCGCAGCCGCTACCGTGCGGCGATCCATCCGCTCTACAACCCGTGGCTGCACGGCGCCTTTGTGCTGCTGTTCGGTGTGCTGGCCATCGGCGGATTCTGGAGCACTGTGCAACAGGTCGGTTGGCTGGAATGGCTGACCGTGCCGCTGACGCTGCTGTTTTTCAACTTTGGCGTGTACATGGTTCATCGCCATCTCGGCCACCACAAAAAAAATTTCGCCAAGATGTTCTATGCCCGGCATGCCGGCGACCATCACAGCTTCTTCACGCCCGGCCACATGACCTACGACAGTGCTCGCGACTGGCGGGTGATTCTGTTCCCGGCGTGGTTGATCGTGGTGCACACGCTGCTCACCCTGCCGCTGTGGTGGCTGTTCGCGCAGTTCAACGCCAATGTCGCCGGGCTGTTCGGCGGCTGCATGGTTTTGGGTTACCTGACCTACGAGGTGTTTCACGCCTGCGAACACCTGCCACCGGACAATCCCCTGGCCCGCCTGCCGTGGATCCGCCAGATGCGTCGCCTGCACGAACTGCATCACCGCCGCGAACGCATGCAAGAGCGCAATTTCAACATCGTCCTGCCGCTGATGGATTACCTGTTCGGCACCCTGTACTGGGAGCCGGAAATCGCCCCTCTGAATGACTCGAGAATGCCCATGACCCGCATGCAGCACCTGATCGATATCGCCGGCGAACCGATTGCCGTGCTGACCTACGCCGCCAGCGTCAGCCGTTGGCCCGAGTGGCACCCTTCGTCGCTGAAGATCGACGGCGCGCAAGGCCCCTTGCATGCCGGCGCGCGCTTTGAAGAAGACATTCATGCCGGCGGCCGTGCCGGTCACTTGAGTTGGGAAGTCACCGAGTACCTGCCGGGACGGCGCTGGTGCGCACGGGCTCAGGGCGATCACGGTTTGTCGCTGGCGTTGACGTACGAGTGCTCCGCCGAAGGCAACGGCACGCGTTTCGTGCGCACGCTGGATTATCGCTTCGACGGCTTGGGCATGCGCATCGCCAACCGATTGCTGCTCAAGCGCCGTATCGAGCGCGAATCGGCCGCGTCGATGCTGGCGCTGCGCGACATGGCCACGCGTTATGCGACGTCGGCGAGGGCCAGCGCATGAGGTGGCGGCGGCTTGTGTTGCTACTGATCATCGCCGTCATCGCGTTTTTGTTATTGATGCCTACCAAAGTCAAACCAGTGGCCTGGACACCCGCGCCGGCGCCCTCACTGGCAGAAGGCATTTACGCCGAGAACCAGAAGCTCAAGGGCGTGACGCGGGTCGGCCCTGAAGGCATTGAAGGGCCTGAAGCCTTGTTGCTGGAGGATGAGTTTCTGATCAGCGGTTTGCACGACGGCCGGCTGATCCGCACCAGTCTCGACGGAAAGACGCGCAACGTGCTCGCCGACACGGGCGGACGTCCGCTGGGGCTGGCACGGCATCCGAGCGGTTTGCTGGTGATCGCCGACGGCATCAAGGGTTTGTTGTCCCTCGACGCTCAAGGTCGCCTGATTCCGTTGACCACCGACGCCAACGGTCTGGCCTTTGGTTTTACCGACGATGTTGCCATCGACAAGTCCGGGCATTACGCCTATTTCAGTGATGCTTCCAGTCGCTGGGGCTACGGCCATGACGGCGAGGCGATCATCGAGCACGGTGGCGACGGGCGTCTGTTGCGCTACGACTTCCAGAGCGGCAAGACCAGTGTGTTGCTGGACAAGCTGGAGTTCGCCAACGGCGTGACCCTCGGCCCGGATGACGCCTATGTTCTGGTCAATGAAACCGGCGCCTATCGCATCAGCCGCTATTGGCTGACCGGGCCGAAAGCCGGTACCCATGACCTGTTCATCGACAATCTGCCGGGGCTGCCGGACAACCTTGCGTTCAACGGTCGCGATCGTTTCTGGGTCGCGCTGTATGCCCCGCGCAACGCCTTGCTCGACGGCACCGCCGGGTATCCATTCGTGCGCAAGATGATCGTGCGGGCGCTGACCGTGCTGCCGAAACCGGTGGAGAAACGCGGTTTTGTCCTGGGACTGGATCTGGACGGCAAGGTGATTGCCAATCTGCAGGATTCAAGCAGCGGCAACTACTCGCCGATCACCACGGCGCGGGAGTATGGGGACTGGCTGTATTTTGGCTCGCTGAAAGCGTCGCACATGACGCGGATGCCATTGAAGGCGGCCCTGAAGCAATAGTTGAATCGACTGACGCTTCGCGAGCAAGCCCGCTCCCACACCGATCCTGTTATCGACTCGAATCCCCTGTAACAGCGGGCTTGCTCGCGAAAGTGGTCAGTCAGTTAGAAGATCTGTCGAACTTGTCCGGATCCTCGTCTGGCGGAAGATCCTCGTCCGGCTCCTCGGGATTGGCCGTGGTGTGCGCCGGGCTGTTAGGTTCGGGATGGGTTGGAACCGGGTCGAATGCGCCCTGCTCTTCACTGGGGAACTTTTCATTGTGGAGCGCGGGATCGTTCATAAGGCACCTCGCAAAGAGTCGATGAGTGAAGACTCTGTATATTCGAGGTGCCGCAGGTGGGTGTCGTTCCAGTCAATTCACCATCGACGGTCGATGGCGCGACTGGCGGTCAGGTTCGAGCCTGCAACTGCTCGACGATCTTGTCTTTGACCTGCAAGCGCTTCTCTTTGAGCTTTTTCAGCGTGTCATCGCTGGGCGCATCCGAGGTGGCAGTCTCGGCCTTGACTACTTCTGCGTCCGCCTGGGAATACTTGTTGATCAGTGCATCCAGATGTGGATCCGCGGTGCGTCTTTGCTGGATCTCTTCCTTCGTAAGCTTCAAGTCCTGTAACAGATCATGGGTCACCGGCATGGAACACCTCCGTCAGTTGATCGGCTGGCCAGTGCGACCGATTGCGCTGGCCAGTTATCAGAATGGCCTCGCTTGGGCGGTTCTGTCGACCACCTGTCAGACCAGCGGTGCCCGTTCGTCGCCCTGTCGCAAATGCGATAAAACCTTTGTGCGCGCCGGTCCCTCCATTCAGTAACGCTCACAAAAACCTGCGTGGAGATACACCTATGGACGGATTCAAACTGCGTCATCTGTTTTTGGCCGTTGCCTTGAGCTCGGGTATGGGCTCGGCGTTTGCGGCGACCGATAACGACTTTGTCGATAACGCCGCTGCCGGTGGCATCGCCGAAATTGAAACCAGCCGTCTGGCCCTGGAAAAGAGTCAATCGGCCGACATCAAGGCATTCGCCAACATGATGATCACCGACCATGGCAAGGCCAATGATGAACTGGCGGCGATCGCCAAGGCCCACGACATAGAGGTGCCGGACGAGACTACGCTGGTCAAGCAGGCCAAGGAAAAGATCCTCGACATGCGCGATGAGTCCTTCGACGCGGCCTACGCCAACAACCAGGTCAAGGCGCACGAAGACACCATCGAGCTGTTCAAGAAACAAGCGAATACCGTGACCGACGACCAGGTCAAAGGCGCGACTGAACTGAAGGCGTTCGCACAGAAAATGTTGCCAGGGCTGGAAAAACATCTGGCAGCAGCCAAAGAGCTGCAGGCCAAGCACCCAAGCAAGTAACCCTCAAGTAACCTTTCAGCAAAAAAACAGGCCGCATCCAATGGATGCGGCCTTTTTGTTGGCGTCGACTCAGCCGCCGTCAGTATCGATATCGGCGTCGGTCGGCTCACCGGGTTCGGCGCGATCCGGTTCGGGTTTGAAGCCCGGGCTGAATTCATTGTCGTTGTCAGTATTTTTGTTCTTCTGATCCAACGCCGGATCAGCACTTTGTGCCCGCTCTGTGTCACTCTGTCGCGGCGCCGGCGCCGGTTGCCCCGGCACTTGCGGATCGATTGCCGGATCATTGCGGTCGCTCGGTTGCGCGGCCTGATTTTGCTGTTGCGACGATTGCTCGGTCATAGCCACCTCGGTCATCAAAACCTGCACGACTGGAAGCAGTCGGGCCTTGTAGTTTCGAAGGCGCGTACCGGGAAAACGTTCAAAAAATCGGCGCCGTCATGGGCGCGGTCTAGAGTTACCGGGGAGTTTCTTGCGGCAGATCAAAAATATCCTCGCGGGAACGAACAACTATTTCGAACGGCCAAGGTCATTCACTTCGCGCTGGTGATTTTCGTCAGTACCAGCCCCCAATTCGTTACGGAGCAACAGGCACATGGCAGCACTGCAGAACAGCACACTCGATGCGATGAAAAAACAACAGGCGCAACTGCTGGGCGATTGGATCAACGCACTGGAAAACGGCGGTGCCACCCGCAATCTCAAAGACCACGACGTGCAGCAGCAGACCAGCGAATTCCTGCAACTGGTGGTCAACGGCCTGGAAAACGACAACGGCACCAACATCAATGCAACAGGCTGGGAGGCCACCCGCCAGTTCCTTGAAAAGCTCTCGCACAGTCGCGCGCTGCTCGGACAGGATTCGCAACAGACCGCCAGCTTCATTTTTTCGCTCAAGGGGCCGCTGTTTACCCTGCTGCAAAATCACTACAAAGAACAACCTGCCCTGCTCGCCGAACAACTCTGGGAAGTCTCCGAGTTACTCGACGCGTTCGGTCTGCACACCATCCGCACCTTCCAGAAATCCCGTGAAGCGGTGATCAAGCGTCAGCAGGAAGAACTGCTCGAATTGTCGACACCGGTGGTCAAGCTGTGGGACGGCGTACTGGCCCTGCCGATGATCGGCACCCTCGACTCGCAACGCACGCAAGTGGTGATGGAGTCGCTGCTGCAACGCATCGTCGACACCGGTTCGGAAATCGCCATCATCGACATCACCGGTGTGCCGACGGTCGACACGCTGGTTGCGCAACACCTGCTGAAAACCGTGACGGCGATTCGCCTGATGGGCGCCGATTGCATCATCAGCGGGGTGCGTCCGCAGATTGCACAAACCATCGTCCACCTCGGTCTTGACCTGCAAGGTGTGGTGACCAAGGCCAATCTGGCCGACGCACTGAAACTGGCCCTGACCCGTCTGGGTGTCAGCCTCGTCAAGTCGGTTTAAGCATGGAACGTATACCGATTCTCCAAATGGGTGAGTTCCTGCTGGTGACCATTCAGGTTGACATGCATGACCAACTCGCCCTGACCCTTCAGGACGACTTGTCCGAACGCATCAGCAAAAGTTCGGCGCGCGGGGTGTTGATCGACATCTCGGCGCTGGACATGGTCGATTCGTTCATTGGCCGGATGATCAGTACGATCTCCGGCCTGTCGAAAATCATGGACGCTGAAACCATGTTGGTGGGCATGCAACCTGCAGTGGCGATCACACTGGTCGAACTTGGCCTGACCTTGCCTGGCGTCAGCACTGCACTGAACGTTGAGCGCGGGATGAAACTGCTGCAGGAACGAGTACGCAAGCAATGAGCGTGCGCAGCAGCGGTACTCAACCTATCAACATTGAGCAAGACGTCGTGTTGGCTCGCCAGAATGCCCGCAAACTGGCGACAGAGTGCGGCATGCGACTGATTGATTTGACCAAAATGGTCACGGCGGTCAGCGAGTTGGCGCGTAACACGGTGGTTTACGGAGGCGGCGGCGACATGGACTGGCAGATTCTCGATGAGGATCACAAAGTCGGTCTGCGCCTGACCTTCCGTGACGAAGGCCCCGGCATTGCCGATATCAAATTGGCAATGACCGATGGCTGGACCTCCGGCTCGGGCATGGGACTGGGTCTGACCGGTGCGAAACGCCTGGTTGACGAGTTCGAACTGGACACTGCGCCCGGCAAGGGCACCCGCATAACGATCACCCGATGGACGTGAACATCAGCGGGTCGTTGACCCACGTATTGCTGATCGAAGACAGCAGCCAGGTCGGCCATGCCCGACGCGCCGCACAGCAACTCGCCGAACAGCATGGCTTCGGCGAAAGCGATGCCGGACGCGTGGCGCTGGTGGCGACAGAATTGGCCAGTAACGTACTCAAACATGCCAGCCGGGGCGAATTGCACCTGCGCCTGTTGCCGCGAGCAGCAGGTTTCGGCATCGAGATTCTGGCGGTTGATCGGGCCAAGGGCTTTGATCTGGATGCTTGCCTCACCGACGGGTTTTCCACCGGCGGCACCCAGGGTATCGGCCTCGGCGCCATCTCCCGGCAAACCGAGGTGTTTGACGTGTACGCCGATGCACGGGGTGCGGTGTTGCTCGCGCGGTTGTTTCCTCGCAACGACCGGCAACCGGACATGCGTTACGGCGTCAGTCAGCATTCGCTGCACCACGACCCGGCGTGCGGTGATGTCTGGCATCTGGCGTATAAAGACTCCGGCATCAGCGCGTTGGTGATCGACGGCCTGGGTCATGGCGAGGACGCCGAACGCGCGGCCCGCGCAGGGGAAAAGGCCTTTGCGCTGGCGCCGTTCAATGCACCAACGGTGCTGATGGAAGACATGCACCGCGACATGATGGGCACGCGAGGCGGCGCCGCTGCATTCGCGCAGTTCGATGGTGCACGCGACAGCCTGAAATTTGTCGGCATCGGCAACATCGGCGCGAGCCTGATCGCCTCCGACAAGTCCCGCGGACTGGCCTCGCACCCGGGGATCGTGGGCGGCCAATACCGGAAAGCCCAGCCCTTTGACTATGCTCACGTGAACGGACATCTATTGATCATGTACAGCGACGGCTTGCAGTCCCGTTGGAACCTTCAAGACTACCCCGGCCTGGTGCACCGCCATCCCGCCGTGATAGCCAGCGTTTTGCACCGTGATTTCTGTCGCGGGCGTGACGATGTAACGGTGCTGGTCGTTGCCCTGGAGGCCGCCCATGGCTGAGTCGCCCATTCTGAGCCCCGCCGAACAGGCTGCACTGATCGCGCAGTTACAGAGCGAGTCGGCAGCCCTGCGCGAAGAACTCGACGAAACCAATCAGGGCGTACTGGCCCTGTACGCCGAACTCGACACCCAGGCTGAACAACTGCGCCAGGCATCGGATCTGAAGAGCCGCTTCCTGTCGTACATGAGCCATGAGTTCCGTACACCGCTGGGGTCGATCCTCAGTGTCAACAGCCTGCTTGCCGATGAACTCGATGGCCCGCTCAGCCCCGAGCAGCACAAGCAGGTGGCGTTCGTCAGCAGCGCGGCACGCGAGCTCAGCGACATGGTCGATGACCTGCTCGATCTGGCGAAGATCGAGGCCGGACGCATCACCATTTCCCCGGCGTGGTTCGACATGTTCGACCTGTTCTCCGCCCTGCGCGGGATGTTCCGGCCGATTGTCGATGCGACAGCGGTGGACCTGATTTTCGAAGAACCGGTCGGCCTGCCACGGCTCTACACTGACGACAAGAAACTCGCGCAGATCCTGCGCAATTTCATTTCCAACTCGCTGAAGTTCACCACCCGTGGCGAAGTGCGGATTTCGGCAAGCCTGCAAGGCGCCGACAAAGTCCGTTTTGCCGTCAGCGACACGGGTATCGGTATCGCCGCCGAGCTGCACGGTGAATTGTTCGAGGACTTCTCCCAGGTCGATTCACCGCTGCAGAAACGCCTGCGCGGCACCGGTCTGGGCCTGTCGCTGTGCAAACGCTTCGCCGCGCTTTTGGGTGGCGAAGTCGGCATGGACAGCACGCCCGGCGTCGGTTCGACGTTTTTTGTGATTATTCCGTTGGCGATCGCTCTGGAGAACGTCGATGAAACGTGAGATCCATCTGTTGATCGTCGATGACAACGTGGCCACGCGTTATGCCTTGCGTAAACGCCTGGAACGTCACGATTACCATGTGCTGGAGGCCGGCACCGGCAGTGAAGGCCTGGCGCTGATTGAAAGCGAGCCGCTGGATGCACTGATCCTCGACGTCAACCTGCCGGACATGAGCGGCTTCGACATCGTGCGAATTCTGCGCGCCGATTCGCGCACGGCACTGCTGCCGGTGATTCACGTGTCCGCGGCGTCGATCCAGACCGGCGACATCATCACCGGTCTCGATGCCGGCGCCGACGCCTACCTGATCCACCCCATAGACCCGGACGTTCTGCTGGCAACCTTGCGCACCTTATTGCGGGTGCGCGACACGGAAAACGCCCTGCGCGAAAGCGAGGCGCGGTTTCGCGAGATCTTCACCAATGTTTCCGCACCGATTGCCGTGCTGGATGCGCATCTCAAGGTGCACGAATGCAACCATGCGTTTGCGCAACTGATTCAGGACAACCTCGACCCGCAAACCCTCAGCGAATGCTTCGCCGAGGAACAGAGCGTCATTCTCAGTGAACTGCGCCTGCGCCTGGTCGATGGCGAGCGCTGGAAAGGCACGCTGAATATGCGCGTGCAGGGTGAGATTCGCGAGACCGAGTGGCAGATTTCGCCGTATCGCACGCCGGAACTGAGCCTGGTGTTCGTCGAGGACGTCACCGAGCACCGCCACCGCGAACGCTCGCACCTGGCGCAACTGGACGACACCACCACGCAATTGGCCAAGGAAGTGGCCGAGCGGGTGCGCGCCGAAGCGCAATTGCTGCAAGTGCAGAAAATGGATGCGCTGGGCAAACTCACCGGCGGCATCGCCCACGACTTCAACAACCTGCTGACCGGGATCATCACCAGTCTGGAACTGATCCAGAAACGCATCGCTGACAATCGCCCGGAGAAGGTCAAGTTCTATGCCGAAGCGGCGCTGAACTCGGCCATGAGCGCCGCCTCGCTGACCCATCGCCTGCTCGCGTTCGCCCGCCAGCAACCCCTCGACACGCGCCCGGTGGACATCAACGAGCAAGTGCGCTCGCTGGAAGAATTGCTGATGCGCACCATCGGTGAGCGGATCAACCTCAAGCTGGAACTGACCAACAAACCGGCGATTGCGCTGGTCGACCCGGTGCAACTGGAAAGTGCCGTACTCAATCTGGTGATCAACGCCCGCGATGCGCTGCCCCAGGGCGGCAACATCTGGGTCAACACCTATGCGGCGTATTCCCACGGCGATCCGAACCTGGCCGATGGCGCGTATGTCGCGTTGTCGGTGCGCGATGACGGCACCGGTATCGAACACAACGTGATCGACAAAGTCTTCGATCCGTTCTTCACCACCAAACCGCTCGGCCAGGGCACTGGGCTGGGTCTGTCGACGATCTACGGCTTTGCCCGCCAGTCCGGTGGTGACGCGCACATCCGCAGCGTCGCCCGGCGCGGTACGGAAGTGACGATCATGTTGCCGGCCACCAGCGACCCGACCTTCGTTGACATCGCGGCACCGGTGATCGATCCACAAGGCACTGGCGAGCACGTGCTGATCGTCGAGGACATGGCGTCGGTGCGCATGTTTGTCACGGAAGTGCTGGAAGACGCCGGCTATCGCTGCACCACCGCCGGCGACATCGAGACCGCGCTGGAGCGTTTGCAGAACGATACGTCGATCAACCTGCTGCTGACCGACGTCGGCCTGCCGCGCATGACCGGCCGCGAACTGGCCGACGTTGCCCGGGGCTGGCGTGAAGACTTGCCGATCCTGTTCATGACCGGTTATGCCGAAACCGCAATCAACCGTCAGGTGTTTCTGGGCAGCGGCATGGACATGCTGGTCAAGCCGTTCCAGATCAGCGAACTGCTCGAAAAAGTCCGCCGCACACTCGACGGGCAATGACTTAAGCCTCATCGCTGGACAAATGCGGGGCTTGCTCGCGAAGGCGTCGCGTCAGTCAATTTTGCGTTTGCTGACACAGCGCTTTCGGGAGCAAGCCCCCTCCCACAGGGATTGAGGGCGTACCCCAATACTGATGACAGCTCCGACAGGGAGGGTGCTATCGGTTCAAGGCACGGGCCAGAAATGGCGCCGTCCGGCTCTTTTTGCTGGCGGCGACTTTCTGCGGCGTGCCCGCCACGACAATGTGGCCGCCCTGATCCCCCGCCCCCGGGCCGATGTCGATCACCCAGTCACTCTGCGCAACTACGCGCATTTCGTGTTCGACCACGATCACCGTGTGCCCCGCCGTCACCAGCGTATCCAGCTGTTCCATCAGCCGGTCGACATCTCGTGGGTGCAATCCCGTGGTCGGTTCGTCCAGCACGTACAAGGTCGCGCCACGCGGGTTGCGTTGCAACTCAGTGGCCAGTTTGATCCGCTGCGCCTCACCGCCGGACAACTCCGTCGCCGGTTGCCCGAGGCGTAAATAACCCAGACCGATATCGCGCAGAACCTCCAGCGAACGACGGATCCCCGCTTGCCCGGCGAACACCGTCACCGCTTCATCAACGGTCAGTTGGAGCACCTGCGCGATGCTCAAGCCTTCCCAGAGAATCGCCAGTGTCTGCGGGTTGTAACGCGCGCCGTGACACGTCGGGCATGGCGCATAGACGCTGGGCATGAACAGCAATTCGACACTGACAAAGCCTTCCCCTTCGCAAGTGGCGCAGCGACCCTTGGCGACGTTGAAGGAGAACTGTCCGGCGTCGTAACCCGCCGCTCGCGACTGGGGCGTGGCAGCGAACAGCTTGCGCACGTTATCGAACAGTCCCGTGTAGGTCGCCAGATTCGAACGCGGCGTGCGGCCGATGGGTTTCTGATCGACCTGCACCAGTCGCTTGATCGACCCCAGCCCGGCCGTGACCTGACCGCTGCTGGCCCGCGGTGTTTCGTCTTCCAGATTGAGTTCTTCCGACTCAGCTTCAGCGGCCGGACGGCCCAGTTGCGCACCGACCAGTTCCAGCAACGCCTGACTGACCAGACTCGATTTGCCAGAGCCCGACACACCGGTCACCGAGGTGAAGCATCCGAGCGGGAATTCAGCGCTGAGATTGTTGAGGTTGTTGCGGCAAATACCGTCGAGCTTGAGCCACGCTGTCGGCTTGCGTGCGGCACGGCTCATGCGCTGTGGCTCGGCGAACAGGTAAGCGCGGGTCTGCGACGCGGAAATTTCGGCCAACCCTGCCGGCGGGCCGCTGTACAGCACTTCACCGCCCTTCTCGCCCGCCGCCGGCCCGACATCGATCAACCAGTCGGCGCGGCGCATGGTTTCCAGATCGTGCTCGACCACAAACAACGTGTTGCCGTCGGCCTTCAGCCGTTGCAATGCTTCGAACAGCGCCTCGCCATCGGCCGGATGCAGGCCGGCGGACGGCTCGTCGAGCACGTAAATCACGCCGAACAGTTGCGAACCCAATTGCGTCGCCAGACGCAAGCGCTGCAACTCGCCGGACGACAGGGTCGGCGTACTGCGCTCCAGCGCCAGATAACCGAGCCCCAGATCCGTCAGGGTGCTGACCCGTTCCAGCAAGTCCTGAGCGATGCGCTGCGCCGCCAGGCGCTTTTCCAGCGACAGATTGGGCGTGTGACGCACGTCAGGCGCGCTCGCATGGCCACTGGCGCCATGGGCCACGCGCTGCTCGCGCGCTTCACGGGTTTGCGCATGGCTCAGGGTCTCGCCGCTTTCGTCGGCGTGTTCAAGGTAACTCGCCGCCGCCACCGGCCTGAGCACCTCGGCGACTTGCGAGAGCGGCATCTGTGACAACTCGCCAATGTCGTAGCCGGCAAACGTCACCGACAACGCCTCGCGCTTCAGGCGTTTGCCGTCGCACAATGGGCATGGACTGCCGAGCATGAACTGTGAAACGCGCTTCTTCATCAGCGCACTTTGCGAGTGAGCGAAGGTGTGCAGGATATAGCGTCGGGCGCCGGTGAAGGTGCCTTGGTAACTCGGTTCCAGTTTGCGTTTGAGGGCGACGCGGGTTTCTTCCGGGGTCAGCCCCGCGTACACCGGCACGGTCGGGGTTTCTTCGGTGAAAAGAATCCAGTCGCGCTGTTTTTTCGGCAGCTTGCGCCACGGGATATCGACGTCGATGCCCAGGGTCACCAGGATGTCGCGCAGGTTCTGGCCTTGCCACGCCAACGGCCAGGACGCCACGGCACGCTGGCGGATAGTCAGATTCGGATCCGGCACCATCAGCGCTTCGGTGACTTCATAGACGCGCCCCAGGCCATGACATTGCGTGCACGCCCCTTGCGGGGTATTCGGCGAAAAATCCTCGGCGTAGAGCATCGGCTGGCCCGACGGGTAACTGCCGGCGCGTGAATAAAGCATGCGGATCAGACTCGACAACGTGGTCACGCTGCCCACCGAGGAACGCGTGCTCGGCGTACCACGTTGCTGTTGCAGGGCCACGGCGGGCGGCAGGCCTTCGATGGAATCGACGTCCGGCACGCCCACCTGATCGATCAGCCGCCGCGCGTACGGCGCAACCGACTCGAAATAGCGCCGCTGCGCCTCGGCATACAGCGTCGAAAACGCCAGCGACGACTTGCCCGAACCGGACACCCCGGTAAACACCACCAGCGCATCGCGGGGGATGTCGACGTCGACGTTCTTCAGATTGTGCTCACGGGCACCCCGCACCCGGACCATGCCGGCGGGCGCTTGGGAATTACGCTTGGAAGTCATGGGCGGACCTTGGATGAAGAATGAAACACCGAATGAGTGCTTAAGAAGCCCCCTGTGGCGAGGGGATTTATCCCCGTTCGGCGGCGCAGCCGTCGTCAATCCGGTCTCTTGGGTAATCCTGAGAAAATGGCGGGGAGCGCTTCGCACTCCAACGGGGATAAATCCCCTCGCCACAGTTAACAGGGTGTACCCGATCAGGCACTGAGCACCTCACGGATCCTCTGCAACAACGTCTCGGGGCTATACGGTTTGCCGAGCAAATGCGTGTCCGGACTGAGCTGGTGATTGCGCGAAATGATGTCGCGGGTATGCCCGGAGGTGAACAGCACCGCCACCGCCGGCGTCTGCACCTTGGCCCACGCGGCCAGATCGGAACTCTTGATCAGACCCGGCATGACCACGTCGGTAAAGATCAGATCGACTGCCGTGCCTTCCAGCAGCATTTTCATGGCGACGTCACCATTGCCGGCAGTGAGTACTTGATAGCCCTCCTCACGCAGCAACTCCACAGCCGAAGCCCGTACCGCCTCATTGTCCTCGACCACCAGAATCGTTTCATGGCCGCCGCTCTGTGGCTGGCCGATGCTTCTCGATTGATCGCGAACCGGTCGCAGGCTGCGCGGGAAATACAGCTGCACCCGCGTGCCTTTGCCGACCTGACTGTCAATCTCGACGTGGCCACCGCTCTGTTTGACGAAGCCGAAGACCATGCTCAGGCCCAACCCCGTACCCTGACCGTCAGCCTTGGTGGTGAAAAACGGCTCGAACACTTGCTCGAGCATATGCGGGGCGATGCCGACACCGTTGTCGCTGACCGACACCCGCACAAATTCGCCGGGGACGATGCCCTTGCCGGTGCAAAACGGCTGATCGAGCGTCGTGTTCTGCGCACTGAGGACGATGGTGCCCTCGCCGTTCATGGCGTCGCGGGCATTGATCGCCAGATTGAGAATGGCGTTTTCCAGTTGATTGCGGTCGACGTTGATGTGCCAGGGTTCTTGCGGCAATTGCACATCGATCTGAATGGTTTCGCCGAGCGCCCGTTGCAGCAGCTCGCCAACCCCTTCAAAAATCTGCTGCGGATCGCATACCGCTGGAGACAACGGTTGCCGGCGGGCGAACGCCAGCAGTTGCGAGGAGAGCTTCGCCCCCCGCTCGACCGCCGCCAGCGAGGCACTGACCCGGCGCTGCACGTTGGCGTTGTCCGGCTCGTGCCGGGCCAGCAAGTGCAGGTTGCCGGCGATGACTTGCAGCAGATTGTTGAAGTCGTGGGCCACGCCGCCGGTGAGGCCGCCAATCGATTCGAGCTTCTGCGCCTGACGCAATTGCTCTTCGGCAGCCAGCCGCGCACCGACTTCATCGGCCACGCGCTGTTCCAGATTACGGGTGAATTTGAGCAGCGATTCTTCGGCGATCTTGCGTTCGTGGATGTCGATCAACACGCCGGGGAAACGCAGCGCCTGGCCCTGTTCGTCGAACTCGCAACCGCCGCTGGCCAGCACCCAGAGATAACTGCCGTCCGGGCGTTGCACGCGGTATTCGGCGTTGTATGGCTCGCCGGTTTCTACCGAGTGGCGGACGCGTTCGCTGACCCATGCCAGATCGTCGGGATGGATACGGCTTTCGGCAACGGCCTGCGGCAGGCTGTCGAGTGCCTGATCCGCCGGATAGGAAAAGGTGCGGGCAAAACGTTCGTCGGCCGACAGCACGTTGTTTTTCACGTCCCAGACAAACGAGCCCAGCAAGGCGCCGGCATTCAAGGCCAGACGCACCCGTTCGTTGTCGGCGCGGTAGGCATCTTCGGCGGATTGGCGCAGGCGTTCGGAAAGCACCAGTTCGGTGGTCTCTACCACCATCGCCATGACGCCCGCCGGAACGCCGTCATCGTTGGCCACCGGGCTGTAATAGAGATCGAGCCAGACCTGTTCGGGCACCCCGTCGCGCAACAGCACCAGATCTTTATTGCGAAATTCCAGCGTGCCGCCGCCCAGGCAGGTATTCACCACATGCCGATTGAACTCGGCGACTTCCGGCCAGCCCAGTTCCACCGGCACGCCAAGCAGATAAGGATGACGGCCGCCGGCGAATCGCGAGTAGGCATCGTTGTAAATCATATGGCCGGCATGGCCCCAGAGCATGACCATTGGCAACGGCGAGGCGAGCATCAGTTGCACCGTGCTGCACAGGCTGGCCGGCCAGTGCTGCAACGCACCCAGCGCGGTATTGCTCCAGTCGAACGCACGGATGCGCCCGGCCATCTCGCCTTTCCAGCCGTCACAACCATGGCTATCGGATAAAAACTGCATCGACTGACTCAGTGTCCTGTGGTGATTGCCCGATAAATCGCGACGCCATAACGACGCGACGCCCGTCTGTTTCGAGCGTCTTGAGTCGTATTGGTTTCATATGAGGTATAGCCGATTTCATTCCCGTTCGGGGGCTAGACCCCGATCAGGTGCTTGAGCGGATGGTAGCCAGTTTTCATCTTCGCGGCGACGTCGAGAATGGCTTTTTCGATGCCGTTCAAGTGCATGCAGGTCAGTTCGATGGCGGCGCTCTGATTGCCGGCCTCGATGTACTCGATCAGGCGCAGGTGTTCATCGTCGCGGCAGGCTTCATGGCTGTCGTCATCCAGCGCGGCGGCGTACAGCGAGGCGCGGGAAATCAGCTTCTGAAACCAGTCGAGCAGCACCGGGTTGTTGAGGCTGCGCGCCAGTTTGATGTGGAACTCGCCGAGCAGATGAATCAGCCGTTCGTGATCCCCGGCCGCGTGCGCTTCATCTTCCAGCAACAGGTGTTCACGCAAGTCCTGCATCGCGGCGGTGTCCTTGCGCCGGCACAGTTCGGTAACGATGCCGATCTCGATCAGCCGGCGGGTTTCGAACAGCGAACGGATCTCTTCGTTGCTCGGTAACGACACCGATGCACCTTTATTGGGCTCGGTGGTGACCAATCCGTCAGCTTCCAATTGCTTGAGCGCGGCGCGCACCGACGTGCGGCTGACGTTAAATAATTCCGCCAGCGAGGCCTCGCCCAGCTTCATGCCGGGCCGCAGCGAACGCTTGCTGATCGCCTCGTAAACCCCTTGGTAGACGCGGTCGACCGTGGTTTCCAGTTTCTTTTCGGTCATTCAAAAGCTCCTTTAGCGTCGGGCAACCAACCCCTGGCGATGCATGGCCATGGAAAAAGGGGGTTGCACACGCAGATTAATCCGAGTATTTCTAAATTGCATTCAGATATTGCATACAATAATTAGAGGATTGCACCATTATGGGTCAGCCAATAGCCATTGAAGTGCGTAATGTATCCAAGCGGTATTCTGATGATCCTGGCCTCGCGCCGGCCCTCGACAACGTTTCGGTGAATATCGCCGACAACGAATTCTTCACCCTGCTCGGCCCTTCCGGCTGCGGTAAAACCACCCTGTTGCGCACCATCGCCGGTTTCGAACACGTCAGTGAAGGCGAGATTCGTCTGGCCGGTGAAGCGGTCAATCACTTGCCGCCATTCAAGCGCCGGGTGAACACGGTGTTCCAGAGTTACGCGCTGTTTCCGCACATGAGTGTTGCGCAGAATATCGCCTTCGGCCTCGAGATGCAGGGTCTTGATCGCAAGTTGATTCCGGATCGCGTTAACGAAATGCTCGCGCTGGTGCAAATGGAGCATCTGGCCGCACGCAAACCGGCCGAACTGTCCGGCGGCCAACAGCAGCGCGTGGCTCTGGCCCGGGCCTTGGCGCCGAAACCGAAAGTCTTGTTGCTCGACGAACCACTGTCGGCACTCGACCTGAAGCTGCGCAAGGAAATGCAGGTCGAACTCAAGCGCGTGCAAAAAGAAGCCGGGATTACTTTCATTTTTGTCACCCACGATCAGGAAGAAGCGCTGACCCTGTCTGATCGGATCGCCGTGATGTCCGCCGGCAAGATCCTGCAGATCGGCACGCCGACCGAGATTTATGAGCACCCCAAACATCGCTTTGTCGCGCAGTTTATCGGCGACATCAACTTCCTCCCCGGCCAGCTCAAGCACGGCGAGCACAACGAAAAGCTCTTCGTGCCCAACGGCATGCCCGTGGAAATCGCCTGCCAGCCGCAGGGCTTCGACGGCAGCAGCGTGCAACTGGCGTTCCGCCCGGAGCGTTCGCAACTGGTCGATGCCAGCGAGCCGCATCATTTGCGCGGGGTGATCGAGGCCGTGTTGTACGTCGGCACCGCGACGCTATACCAGTGCAGGTTGAACAACGACATCAAAGTCATGCTGCGCGAAAACAATGAAGGCCTGAACCGTGGCCGAGTCGTCGGCGAACGCGTTGCCGTGCACCTGCCGCCGCACGCCTGCCTGTTGATGGAGGCCTGAGATGAGCGTCAGCAGTACTTCCCCCGCTCTCAACCGCGCGCTGTTGCTCAGCCCGGTGGTGTTGACCCTGCTCGCCCTGATCGCGATTCCGCTGGGAATCATGGGCTACATCAGCCTGTTGCCGCGCAACACTTATGGCGGCGTCGACTGGCAGGCGCAATGGCAACTGCAGAGTTACGTGCAGCTGTTTTTCCAGGAAGGTTTTGACGGTGAACTGGAGCTGAACTGGGTCTACGCCCAGGCACTTTTGCGCTCGGTGTTGCAGGCCGGCGGCACCACCGTGTTGTGCTTTCTGTTCGGTTTTCCAGTGGCGTTGTGGATGTCGAGCCTGACCCCGCGTCGACGCAATCTGATGGTGTTGCTGATCACCATTCCGTTCTGGACCAACCTGCTGATCCGCAACTACGCGTGGCTGATCATCCTGCGCGAACAGGGCTGGGTCGCCCAGAGCCTCAACGCGCTGTTCCCGAGCGCCGGCGGCATCACCCTGCTCTACAACGACTTCGCCGTCAGCGTCGGCCTGGTCTACAGCTTCCTGCCGTTCATGATTCTGCCGATCTATTCGACCCTGGAAAAACTCGACTGGCGTCTGGTGGAAGCCGCCTACGACCTGGGCGCCAACCGCTGGCACGCACTGCGGCGGATCATCCTGCCGCTGTCGATGCCCGGCGTGATTGCCGGCGCGTTGCTGGTGTTCGTGCCGAGCCTCGGCGCCTTCATCACCCCGGCGATCCTCGGCGGCGGCAAGACGTTGATGATCGGCAACCTGATCCAGCAACAGTTCGGCACCGCGCGCAACTGGCCGCTGGGCAGCTCGCTGTCGTTCTTGTTGCTGGCGATTCTGCTGGTGTCGCTGGTGCTCTACGCGCTCTACAGCCGCAGCGCGACGAAGCAGCTCAATCGAGGAGCGAAAGCATGATTTCCCTGCACCTGAAAAAACTTCCGGCGACCCGCGAAATCAGCCTGTTGATCCTCGCTTATCTGTACCTGCCGATCCTCGTGTTGATCGTTTACAGCTTCAACGCCAATCGCTCCGCGACGGTGTGGACCGAGTTCTCGTTCGCCTGGTACGGGCGGATCCTGGCCAACCCGTCGATCCAGACGGCGGCGCTGAACTCGATCATCGTCGCGACCATCGCCACGGTGTGCGCCACGGCGATTGCACTGCTGGCGGCGCTGGCGACTTACCGGCCGTTCTACGGGCAGAAAATGGTCGAGGGCGGGATCAACCTGCCGCTGATCCTGCCGGAGATCGTCACCGCAGTGGCCACCCTGCTGCTGTTCATGGCGCTGGGGATCAAGCTCGGTTTGCTGACGGTGATCGTTGCGCACATTGGCTTCTGCATTCCGTTCGCCTACCTGCCGATTCGTGCGCGCCTGAACGATCTGGACAAGAGTCTGCTGGAAGCGGCGAACGATCTGTACGCCAATCCGTGGCAGGTATTCCGCCGCGTGACCTTGCCGCTGCTGTGGCCGGCGGTGTTGTCAGGTGCGGTGCTGGCATTCGTGGTCAGCCTCGACGATTTCATCATGACCTTCTTCGTCGCCGGCCCCGGTTCGACGACGTTGCCGGTGTACATCTTCTCGGCCATCAAGGCTGGCGTGACCCCGGAAATCAACGCGATCTCGACCCTGATGCTGGTGATTTCCATCGTGCTGGTGGTGCTGGCCTTCTGGCTTGGCCAACGCGGCAAACAACAATAAACCTGGAGCGCTCTGTTCATGAACATCAAAAACATGCGTTTGGCTGTGTCCGGTCTGGCCCTCAGTTGTTTCACCGCGTTCAGCGCCCACGCCGCCGAGCCCAAGGAATTGTTCTTCTACAACTGGACCGATTATTACCCGGTGGACCTGCTGGCCAAGTTCGAAAAGGAGACTGGAATCAAGGTCACGATGGACGGCTACGACAGCAACGAAACCCTGCTCGCCAAGTTGCAGGCCGGCGGCGCGGCGTATGACGTGATCGTGCCGTCGCAGTCGATCATGCAGACGCTGATCAAGCAGGATCTGCTGATGGAAATCGACACGCCGACCCTGAGCAACTTCCAGTACGTCAAAGGCCCGTTTCGCGACCCGAGCTTCGATCCGGGCCGCAAGTTTTCGGCGCCATACCTGTGGGGCACTACCGGGTTTTCCTATGACAGTGCACGGGTGCCGGGCGGCAAGCTGGATGATTCGTGGAAAGAATTCTTCGAGCCACGCAAGGAGCTGCAAGGCCAGCTCGCCGCCCTCGATACGTCGAGCAGCGTGATCAACGCCGCCAGCCATTACCTGAACGTCGACGAATGCACGGAAAACCCGCAGGACGCCAAGCGCATCCTCGAACTGCTGCAAAAACAGAAACCGTTCCTGAAGATGTACAGCTCGGACAACACCGTCGACCGCATGGCCTCGGGCGAAGTGATCATGATGCAGAACTGGAACGGCTCGACCGCGCGGGCGACCTTGCAGAAGAGCACGATCAAGTACGTCTATCCGCGTGAAGGCCTGGCGATGTTCCAGGACAACTTCGCCGTGCCGAAAAGCGCGCCGCATCCGGGTAACGCAAAGATCTTCATCGACTGGATGATGAAACCGGAGAACGCCGCAGCGGTGTCCAACGCCATTGCCTACGCCAACGGCATTCAGAGCGATCAGTTGCTGGATGCGAAATGGAAGGTCATGGACGCCATCAACATGCCCGAGGAATACGCCTCGCGCCTGCGCCCGGAGAAGGAATGCAGCAACAAGGCGCGCGAGCTGCAGGACCGGATCTGGTCGAAGCTCAAAGGCTGATTCGGGATCGATGGTTTTATCGAAATGCCGACCAACATGGTTAACCTGGAAAAGCCCCCTCACCCTAGCCCTCTCCCGGAGGGAGAGGGGATTGACCGAGTCGTCTCGAGGGCTACGCCGACCTGAAAGATCGAGTCGATTATGGATTCAAAGTAGATCGCTCAAGTCGGCGTAGCTCTTCAATATCCCCCATTCGGTCCCCTCTCCCTCCGGGAGAGGGCTAGGGTGAGGGGAAAAAATCAAAGAACACTGAGGTGCATATGTCTCACCCCCGCTGGCTCAGAAATATCCGCCCCTACGGCGCTACCGCCGAAGACCTGCGGATCGAAAACGGTCGCTTCACTCAACGCCGTCCAGCCTCAAACACGCCGCTGACAGCCACCGACATCGACGGCCAGAACCAACTGCTCACCGCCCCCTTGGTGGAAAGCCACGTCCACCTCGACAAAACCCTCTACGGCCAACCGTGGCGCCCGAACAGCGCCGGCCCGACGCTCAAGGACTACATCAGCAACGAACGCCGTATTCTCCGTGAAGTAACAGCACCGATCGCCGAACGCGCCGGCGCGCTGCTGGAAAACTGCATCGCCCGGGGTTCGCTGACCATGCGCTGCCACGTCGATATCGACCCGGAATTCGGCCTGCGTCACGTCGAGGCCATGCAGCAATTGCGCGAACGCTACAAAGACCTGATCGATCTGCAACTGGTGGTATTCCCGCAGACCGGGCTGATCAGTCGCCCCGGCACCGCCGAACTGATGCGCGAAGCGATGGCCCTTGGCGTGGAAAACGTCGGTGGCCTCGACCCCTGCGGCATCGACAACGATCCCATCGCACAGCTGGATTTCGTCTTCAAACTGGCGGCTGAATTTGGCCGTGGTGTCGATATTCACCTGCACGACAAAGGTGAATTGGGCCTGTGGCAGATCGCCCTGATTGCCAATTACACCGAGCGCTTCAACCTGCAAAACCGGGTGATGATCAGCCACGCTTACTGCCTGGGCATGTTGCCGTGGGGTCAGGTCAAACCGGTGGCTGAACGTCTGGCGGCGTTGGGAATTTCGTTGATGAGTTCGGCGCCGGCCGACACCGCCGTACCTCCGTTTCTGGCGCTGCGCGAGGCCGGCGTCAATGTGTGCCTGGGCTCCGACGGCATTCGCGATGCGTGGTCGCCGATGGGTAATGGCGACATGCTCGAACGGGCAATGCTGCTGGCATTCCGGTTTGATCTGGGCAAGGACGAAGAACTGGCGGCAGCCTTCGAAGCCGCCACGGTTAACGGTGCGCGGGCGTTGGGTATCGAGGGATATGGTTTCGACATCGGCGGGCCAGCGGATTTCCTGCTGATGCCCGTCGAGACGCTCGGTGAGGCGGTGGTGTCGCGGCCACTGCGTCAGGTTTATCGCAGCGGTGAGCTGATCGCCAGCGGTGGCCGTTTGCTGGACAGCCGTCTGTGAAACGCATCGGCCTGAAAGCCACTTGCGTGGTCGGCTTCGACGGCACCCGACACGTGCTGTGGCGTGACGGTGAAGTGGTGTTTTGCGGGGCGCGCATCGAGTTTGTCGGACGCGGATATTCAGGGTCGGTGGATCAGTGGATCGATTACGGCAACGCGCTGATCGGCCCCGGCTTCATTGATCTGGACGCCCTTGGCGATCTCGATTCCACCGTGCTCACGCTGGACAATGGCGACGAACGCGCCATGGGCCGCATGTGGTCGGCGGAGTATCTGGCCCGAGGGCCGCACGAGACGTTCAGCCCGGACGAAGAAGTCTTCAAATATCGCTACGCCTTCAGCCAATTGATCCGCAACGGCATCACCACCGCGATGCCGATCACCTCGATGTACTACCGCGAGTGGGCGGAAACCTACGACGAATTCGCGGCGGTCGCCGACATGGCTGGCGAGTTGGGACTGCGCACCTACCTCGGCCCTTGCTACATGAGCGGCATGAGTTACTGGCGCGCCGACGGCAGCCTCGGCCATCACTGGGATGAGGCACGCGGGTTGGCCGGGCTTGATGCGGCTGAACGTTTTTTCCTGGACTTCGACGGCGCGCACAATGACTTGATTCGCGGCGCATTGCTGCCCGATCGCATCCAGACCTGCACCCCGGCGTTGTTGCAACGCACCTCGGCAGTGAGCCGCGAACTGAATGCACCGATGCGCCTGCATTGTTGTCAGGCGCTCAGCGAAGTGGCCATGGTCGAACAGTTGCGCGGCGCCTCACCTCTGGCCTGGTTACAGCAACTGGACTTGCTCACGCCGCGCAGCTTGTTGCCCCATGGCATTTACACCGCTGGCGATGACGACTTGCAGCGAGTGATCGATGGCGGCGCGAGTCTGGTGCATTGCCCGCTGGTGTTCGCCCGTGACGGCGAGGCGTTGAATTCGTTCGGACGTTATCGGGCCAAAGGCATCAACTTCGCCCTTGGCACCGACACCTGGCCGGCGGATCTGCTGGAAAACATGCGTCACGGCTTGAATATCGCACGGCTGATGGAAGGCGGATCGACGCTGACCAGCAGCCTCGATCTGTACAACGCCGCCACCCTCGGCGGTGCGCAAGCGCTGGGGCGTGTTGACCTCGGGCGTCTGGCCCCTGGCGCCAAAGCTGACATCACCGTATTCAATCTGCGCGGTCTGCATTTGGGGCCGCTATTCGATCCCCTGAAAAACCTGCTGCTGGCCGGGCGCGGCGATGACTGCATCGCCAGTTACATCGACGGTCGTTGCGTGATGCACGACGGCCAGGTCAGCGGCGTCGACTACCCCGCCCTGCAACGCCAGGCCCAACGCCAATACGAAAAACTGATGCGCAGCCACAGCGACCGGGCCTTGGCCCGACCGGACTGGAAAACCCTGTTCCAGCCGGCCATTCCGTTCGCCGATGACTACAGCGCGCACGCGCCGTTGAGCGCAATCGATCCACTTTCCTAGAGACCTCTGCCAATGCACAGCTTCGATTTCAGCCAGCTCAGCCCACGGGAAAAATACAAAATCCTGATCGGTAGCGTCGTTCCTCGGCCGATTGCCTTGGTCACCACCATTGATGGCGAAGGCCGGGTCAATGCTGCGCCATTCAGCTTCTTCAATGCGCTGTCGGCGGACCCGCCGATCCTCGCGCTGGGCGTGGAGAATTACCGCGATCAGAGCCCGAAAGACACCACGCGCAATATCCAGTTGAATCAGGAGTTCACCGTGAACATCGTCAGCGATGCACTGGTGGAAGCGATGAACGTGTGCGCCGTGCCGTTCGCGCCGGGTTTCGACGAATTGACCGCCGCCGGCCTGACGGCAATCCCCGGCACCTCGGTCAAATGCCCGCGCATTGGTGAAGCGCCGGTTGCGCTAGAGTGTCGGCGCATGATGGCGCTGAACATCGGGCAGTCGCGGGAAATCATTTTTGGCGAGGTTTTGATGGCGCATGTGCGCGATGAGTTGATCGATCCGAAGACCCTGTACATCGATCAATTGGGCCTGGATGCCATCGGGCGCATGGGTGGCCATGGTTACGCGCGAACCCGCGATTACTTCGATTTACCGACCCGCTCGTTGCAAGCGTGGACGGAAGCACCGGGCGGTGGCGAGCGGTTTTGGCCAGAGTCCAAGTAAATCAAGCGCAAAATGCTTACCCCCTGTGTGTGCGGGCTTGCTCGCGAAAGCGGTGTATCAGTCAAATTATCTTTGAATGACAGACCGCTTTCGCGAGCAAGCCCGCTCCCACAAGGGTTCTCAGTTGTACCTAATGTCAGTCCGTGCCGTACTTCGGCGAACGCGGCCCATACAACAAGCCCGCCGGGTGTCCGGCCGACAGCAGGCGATTGCTCGCCACACCGGCAATCGGGTAGCCGGCATCGGTGGAGCTGTTGATGATCTGCTTCACCGCCGCCGTAATCAGCATACCGATCAGGCCACCACCACCGTTGTTGTTCCCCTCTTCGCTCGACGCCCGCGCCGAACCGGTCCACAGCGTCGTCCCGGTTTTCAGATCCACCAGTTTCGCCGTCGCCGTCACTGCTGTCTCGCTGCTGATCACCATGTAACGCGTGCCGTATTCGGTCACGGTGATGTACAGCGCCGCGTCGGCGCCGAAGATTTCCTTCAGCTTGGTCGGCGGTGCCTGATGGATGTCATCCGGGGTGGTCAGGCCGTTCTGGCGGAACGTCTCGTCGACCAGGGTGATCGGCAGCACGTAGTAACCGGCCTCGGCCAACGGGAACGTCACCTGCGACAACAGGCTGTAGGACGCCTTGACGTCCGGCGAGGTGTTCAGCGGTGGCAGCACCAGAATCGACTTTGGACGCGCTTGTTTATACGCCGAATAATCCACGGTTTTCGGTGCGACACAGCCGCCGAGAACGGTCAGCGCCAGGCCAGCGGCCAGCAGCTTCAGGGCACGGGAGATCATTGCGCGTCTCCGGTCTTGGCGTTTTTCAGCAGAAAGTCCATGTACGTGCCGGACTCAGGGAACAAGGTCTTTTCGGTGCGCAACTGCTGCACCATTTGATCGTCCTTGCCCATGCTCAGGTACAGCAGACCCAGGTGCGCGTGGTAACCCGGCGGCACGGGTTTGCCACTGGCGCGGATCTTTTGCAGATCGGCTTCCAGCGCTTCGGCCTGAGCCTCTTTCGGCGTTTCGCTTTTGAAGTATTCGTAGACTTGCGGCTGGTAGCCTTCCCACTGGTACAGGGTTTGCGGGCTGCTGCAACCGGCCAGCAAGGCGCTGGCGGCCAGCGTCAGGGCCATCAGTGACCGCGACAGATTCGAATTCATGGTGTGTTGCTCCTTGCAAAGAGGGGCTATCAGTTGCCCGGTTTCCAGGCACCGGCGTTCATGCCATCGACCAGGCGATTGATCGCCTCGCGCATGGCCAGATCGAGGACTTTGCCGTTGAGGGTCGAATCGTAGGCAGCGGTGCCGCCGAAGCCGATGATTTCACGGTTGGACAAGGCGTACTCGCCGGCGCCCTGGGTCGAATACACCACTTCGGAAGTGCTGATGTTGACGATGTTCAGGTTGACCTTGGCGTAGGCGACCTGAGTCTTGCCACGGCCGAGAATGCCGAACAGTTGATGATCGCCGGTTTCTTTGCGGCCGAACTCGGTGACGTCACCGGTGACCACGTAATCGGCGCCCTTGAGGCGCTGGGCCTGACCCTTGATCGCCGCTTCCTGCTGGATCTCGCCCATGTTGTCGCGATCCAGTACCGAGAAACGGTTGGTCTGCTGCAGGTGGGTGATCAGGATGGTCTTGGCCTGGCCGCCGAGACGGTCGACGCCGTCGGAGAAGATCCCGCGCATATAGCTGGAGCGGTTATCGAACTTGCCCACCGCCATTGGCACGCGTACGCCGGTCCAGACTTGCGTGGCGCTTTCCACCTTGGCCACCGGCAATGCACGGGAGCTTTCAGTGGCGCAGCCGGAAAGCGTGGTGGCCAGCGTGCCAAGCACGGCGATGGCAACGCCTGAGACCAACATCCGGGAGATCATTCTCACTGGGTATTTCCTTCTTGAAAAACGGTATGTCCCGGCGTGATAAAGCGCTGGGGAGCGGAAAAGGGGCGGCATTATGACAAAGTGCCATCATTGAAGACAGGTTTTTTTGACGCCAGTGAATTGGCTATTCGAACATACGCAAAACCTTGTAGGAGTGAGCCTGTTCGCGATAGCGGTTGATGCTGTCTGACACACCGCTATCGCGAGCAGGCTCACTCCTACAGGGGGTGTGTTTATCAGTGGAAGTCGCGGCTCTGTACGCGGATGCCGTTGAGCAGCGGGCTCAGGTCGCTCAGGCGTCCGGCGATCAGGTGGCGCACTTCGCCTTCGCGCTCCCAGCGCCCGTCGACCTTGAGCAGTTGCGAGCCCACCAGCACCTGGCGCTGACGCTCGGCCAGGTCGCGCCAGACCACCACGTTGACGTTGCCGAACTCGTCTTCCAGGGTCACGAAGGTCACGCCGCTGGCGGTGCCGGGGCGTTGTCGACCAGTGACCAGCCCGGCGATGCTCACCGGGCGACCGTGCTCGACGTCGAGCAATTCCCGTGAGCTGCGGCAACGCCGTGCGCTCAATTCGTCGCGCAGCAAGGCCAGCGGGTGCGGGCCCAAGGTGGTGCCGACCGTGGCGTAATCGGCGTGCAGATCCTCGCCGACGCTGGGCTTGGGCAGCAGCACTTCAGGTTCCTCCTCACTCGGCAACCCGGCAAACAGCCCCAGCTGCTTTTGCACACCGGCCACTTCCCAACGCGCCCGATGGCGATGCCCGGCCAGCCCGCGCAACGCTCCGGAATCCGCCAGCAACGCTTGCGCCCGACTGTCGAGTGCGGCGCGCTCGCCCAGATCGGCAACATCGGCAAACGCCCCCCGCGCCCGCGCCGCTTCGATACGCCGGGCATCGTCCTCGCGAAAGCCCTTGATCATGCGCAGGCCCATGCGGATCGCCGGTTGTGCGCCGGTGGTGGTTTCCAGGCTGCAATCCCAGTCACTGGCGCGCACGTCCACCGGGCGAATCTGCAATTGATGCCGCCGTGCGTCCTGCAAAATCTGGTCGGGACTGTAGAAACCCATCGGCCAACTGTTGATCAGCGCGCAGGCGAAGGCCGCCGGTTCGTGACATTTGAGCCAGCAACTGGCGTAAGTCAGCAAGGCGAAACTGGCGGCGTGGGATTCAGGAAAGCCGTAACTGCCGAAACCCTTGATCTGCTCGAAGATCTGCGCGGCGAACTCGGGGGTGTAGCCGTTTTTCTTCATGCCGGCGGCGAGGCGTTCCTTGTGCGGTTCGAGGCCGCCGTGACGTTTCCACGCGGCCATCGAACGGCGCAACTGATCGGCCTCGCCGGGGCTGTAGTCGGCAGCAACAATGGCGATCTGCATCACTTGTTCTTGAAACAGCGGTACGCCGAGCGTGCGCTTAAGCACCACTTCAAGTTCCGGTGAAGGATAGGTTTCCGGTTCTTCCTTGTTTCTGCGGCGTAGATACGGATGGACCATGCCACCCTGAATGGGCCCCGGTCGAACGATCGCCACTTCGATCACCAGATCGTAAAACTTCGCCGGTTTCAGGCGTGGCAGCATCGACATCTGCGCCCGCGATTCGATCTGGAACACACCGATGGTGTCGGCGCGGCTGATCATCTCGTAGGTCGGCTTGTCTTCGGACGGGATCGTCGCCAGGCTCAGATCCATATTGCGATGGCGGCTCAGCAAGTCGAAACAGCGGCGGATCGCACTGAGCATGCCCAGCGCCAGAATATCGACCTTGAGCAGCCCCACCGCGTCGAGGTCATCCTTGTCCCACTGAATGATCGTGCGCTCGGCCATTGCCGCGTTTTCCACCGGCACCAGTGTGTCCAGCGGCTGCTCGGAAATCACGAAGCCGCCGGGGTGTTGCGACAGGTGCCGGGGGAAACCGATCAGTTGCCCGGTCAGGCTCAAGACCCGGCGCAGCACCGGACTGTCGGGGTCGAAGCCGCCCTCCAGCAGGCGCGCCACGGGCGGGGTTTCATCACTCCAGTGGCCGCAGCAATCGGCCAATGCGTTGATCTGATCCGGCGGCAGCCCCAGCGCCTTGGCCACATCGCGCACCGCGCCGGCGGCGTGGTAAGTGCTGACCACCGCCGTCAGCGCTGCGCGATGCCGACCGTAACGGCGGAACACGTATTGCAGGACTTCTTCGCGGCGTTCGTGTTCGAAGTCGACATCGATGTCCGGTGGCTCGTTGCGCTCTTTCGACATGAAGCGCTCGAACAGCAGTGTGGTGCGATCCGGGTCGATTTCGGTGATGCCCAGGGCAAAACACACCGCCGAGTTGGCCGCCGAACCACGGCCCTGACAAAGGATGCGTTGCTGGCGGGCGAAGCGCACCACGTCGTGCACGGTGAGGAAGTAGCTTTCGTAGCCGAGTTCGGCGATCAGCTTCAGCTCATCGTCGATCTGCTTGAGGACTTTCGGCTGTACGCCTTTCGGCCAGCGCCAGGCGATGCCCTCCTCGGTCAGATGTCGCAACCATGAACGGCCGCTGTGCCCCTCGGGCACCAGTTCTTTCGGATACTGATAACGCAGATCACCGAGATCGAAGGTGCAGCGCCGCGCCAGATTCACCGATTCGTCCAGCAAGGCCTGCGGGTACAAGGCCTGCAAGACGTCGAGGCTGCGCAAGTGCCGCTCGCCATTGGGGTGCAGACGCAAACCGGCCTCGGCCACCGGAACGTGATGGCGGATCGCGGTCATGGTGTCTTGCAGGGCGCGGCGGCCACGGGCGTGCATGTGCACATCGCCGCTGGCCACGGCGGGAATCTGCAGTTCGGCCGCCAGATTCAACAACATCGCCAGCCGTCGCTGATCGTCCTGCCCGCGATGCAACTGCACGGCCAGCCACAGCTGCTCGCCGAAGGTTTGCTTCAGCCAGTGGCCCTCTTCCCTGTCATCCAGCGTGTCCGGCACCCACAACACCAATAATCCCGGCAGTGGTTCACTGAAGTCCTCGCGCAGCACTTGGTACTGGCCTTTCTGCGTCCGCCGCCGGGCGCGGGTGATCAAGCCGCACAGTGCCTGATAGCCCTCAAGGCTCTCCACCAGCAGCACCAGTTTCGGGCCGTTGTCGATGCGGATTTCACTGCCGATGATCAGCGGCAACTCAACCGATTTCGCCGCTTGCCAGGCGCGAACGATTCCGGCCAGCGTGCATTCGTCGGTGATCGCCAGCGCCTGATAAGCGTGCTTTTTCGCCCGCTGGAACAGTTCCAGCGCACTGGACGCACCGCGCTGGAAACTGAAATTCGACAGGCAGTGCAGTTCGGCATAACCGTGGCTCATGCAAACCAGCCCTGCAGCCACAACGGACCGCCCTCGCCCACCGCCCGATAGGCCCAGCCTTGCTGACCGGCGCGGTTCTGGATCAGGTAATAATCGCGGCGCACATCGTCACCGTCCCACCAGCCGGATTCAATGCGCTCCGGGCCCATGAGGATCCGCGCCGAACCTTGCGGCACACTCTGCGGCTCGCCAAGCAACCAGCCCGGACGATGCACACCGGGCAAGCCCGGACACGGTTGTTTATCGACGCCGTTTTGCCAGGCGCACTCCGGTCGGTGATCCGCCTGAAAGCGCAGCCCCTGCACCGCGTCATCGCCCAGCCGTGCACGCAGGCGTTCGCGCAGTTGCTCCCAGGGCAAGGTCTGCTGCGGACGGTCGTCGAACAGTTCCTGAAACTGCGGCACGAAACTCGGCAGATCTTCGGCGCGCAAACGAAAGCCTCGTACCGGCGCCTCGACCTGCACCTGCTCCAAACGGCCACGGGCCAGCTCGAAAAGCATCGCCGGGTCACGTTCGGCGCTGAGCAGGCCGACCTTGATCACGGTGTCCGGCAGCCCGGCGTGTTCCAGATGCAGATCAAAGCGCTGCACACCGCTGTCACGCCCGCACAGGAAGGCTGACAGATCGCCGGTCAAACGCCGTAAAGGGAACAACAAGGCTTGATGGGATTGCACGTCGAAATTGAGTTCGATGCGCACATCGAAACGATCCGGCGGCAGATAGAACGCCAGCGCCAGTGGCCGGGCGCCAAACAGGGTATCGAGGTGTTTGAGCATCGGCGCCTCGAAACGCCGGGCCAGCGCCTGACGCGGCAGGCTTTGCAGCTGGCTCAGATTGCGCAGGCCCATGCGCGACAACGCTGTGGCCACGCCCGGCTCCAGACCGACGCGGTCAATCGGCAACTGGCCGAGATGATGCTGCAAGGCCTCGCCGTCCGGCACCACCAGCCCGTCATAAGCGTTGGCCAGAATACGTGCGGCCGCCGGGTTGGGCGCCGCGACGATGCGATGACGGAAACCCAGATCGGTCAGTTCCTTGCGCAACCGCGCCTCGAACTGCGCCCAGGAACCGAACAGGCCCAGGCTCGACTCGATTTCAAACACCACCGTGCGCGGGTAATGCACGCTGACCTGTGCACTGAAACGGTAGGCCCACGCGGCGAGAAACTGCTGCCAGTGTTCGACCTCGGCGGCTTCGTAATCGGCGGTGGCGAAACCTTTGCTCATGGCCTGGGCGGCCGTTATCGACTGGCCGGGACGCAGGCCGAGTTTGCGCGCCGGCGCATTCACCGCTTGCAGCACCCGGCGCTGGGCCGGGCCGCTGAGCAACACCAAAGGCTCATCGGGATCGGGACGCTGACGCAGCACGGCGTCGAGGGCCAATTGCGGAAAAAGGATACACACCCAGCGCATGAGGACCTCAATGACCCACGGCAAAGGCAATCGGCGCCGTACGCGCCAGCCCGCCACGGCACTTGAGTATGCGTAACTGCGCGGGCTGCGCGTCGATGGCAATGCGCAGCGCCGCCGGTGACGGGTTGACCGCCTCGCTCAAGGGGCGCCAGGCAAATGCCAGGGTCTGGCCGGTTTCCGCCGCCACTTGCAAACGGCGCAACGCACGGTCGTCAGCCTTGTGCGGCCAGCACAGCACCGCGCCGCAACTGCCCGAGCGCAGGCATTGTTCCGCCGCCCACAAGGCATCGCGCTCATTGGCCTGGATCACCGACAACTGGCGCAGATCGACCCCGGCACTGGCCCACGCCTGCGGGTACGGCACAAATGGCGGCGCCACCAGCACGATGCGCTCGCCCGCCGTCGACAGCCGCGCCAAGGTCGGCCAGACCAGTTGTAGCTCACCGACACCGGGGCCGGCCAGGAGGATTTCGCTCAATGCCGCTTCCGGCCAGCCACCGCTGGGCAGCGCCGCATCCAGTGCGGCATGCCCGGTCGGTTGCGGACTGGCGGCCGGTGGCGCAGGCCGGCCCTTCCAGACCTGGCCGCCATTGAACAGCGTATCCAGTGCAACGACGGCGCCCATCAGCCTTGCCTCACCAGACCGCAGAACACCCCTTCGATGGCCAGATCCTGGTCATCACGCACGACAATCGGCTGATACGCCGGGTTTCGCGGCAACAGCCGGACTTCATCGCCCATTCGTTCGAAGCGCTTGATCGTCACTTCACCGTCGAGCCGCGCTACGACGATCTGGCCGTTGAGCGCCTCGGGATTGCGCCGCACACCGACCAGATCGCCGTCGAGGATGCCGTCCTCGATCATTGAGTCGCCCTGCACGCGCAGCATGTAATCCGGAACGCGGGAGAACAGTGCCGGGTCGAGCATCAAGCGGCTGTGGATGTCGGCATCGGCGCCGATCGGTGCCCCGGCGGCGACGCGACCGAGCACCGGAATGTCCAGCAGCTCCGGGCGCGGCGGTTGCCCGAGCAACCGAATGCCCCGGGCCTGATTGGGGTTGACCTCGATAAACCCGGCTTCAGTGAGCGCCAGCACATGCTTGCGCGCCACGCTGCGCGAGGCAAAACCAAAAGCCTCGCTGATTTCAGCGAGGCTTGGGGGCTGACCGTGTTCGGCGATGCGTTCGCGGATAAAGGTCAGGATGGCGGTACGGCGGGGAGTCAGGTTCGTCATGGAGTACATTTGTACTCTTCTGGCATTTTCCTGACAAGCACCGCAGGTCGGCCTCCCCATGTGATCGTTCCTACGCTCCGCGTGGGAATGCAGCCCGTGACGCTCCGCGTCACTGGACGCAGAGCGTCCCCATAGGCATTCCCACGCAGAGCGTGGGAACGATCAACCACGCTCGGCCAGAAACTCACTGATGTAATCGATGAACGCGACGACTTTCGCCGTGGCCCGGCGATGGCTCGGGTACACCGCCAGAATGTGCGGGCCGAAGCTGTCCGGGTCGATGGCGTAGTCGGCCATGACCCGCACCAGACGCCCGTCGGCAATGTACGGCGCGGCGCTCCACAGTGGCGTGTGCAGCAAGCCGCGCCCGGCCAGGGCACTGGCCAGCAACAGGTCGTAATTGTCGCTGCGCAATAACGGCGCCGAGGGTTGAGGCAGACTCAGGCGCTGACCGTCGCGCTCGGCCCACCAGAATTCGCGGCTGAGCAACGGATGCCTGTACAACAGCCATTCGTGTTGTTCGAGGGTTTGCGGATTCACCGGCAGACCCTTGCGCGCCAAGTATTCAGGGCTGCCGCACAGGGCCAGCCGATTACTGCCGACCACCCGCGAAATCAGCCCCGGCAAATCATCGTGACCTTCGCGCAAGGCCAGGTCATAACCACTTTCGAGCAGGTTGACGAACTCGTCGCACAGATCCACTTGCAGACTGATCTGCGGGTATTGCTGCAAAAAGCCGTCACACACCTGATCGAGAAAGGCTCGGCCGTACGCCAGTGGCGCGGTGATTTTCAGACTGCCGCGCAGACCGTGCTGCAACTGCTCGATTTCCTCGCCGGCCTCCTCCAGCCGCTGCAGCACCAGACGGGCTGTCTCCAGATACACCCGGCCGATTTCAGTCAGCAGAATCCGTCGCGTGCTGCGCTCGAACAGCCGCGCACCAAGCTCCGACTCCAGATGATTGACCGCTTTGGTCAGTGCCGACGGGGTCTTGCCCAATTGCTCGGCAGCACGGCTGAAACTGCCGAGTTGCGCCGTGACCACGAACATTTTCAATGCACCCAACTTGTCCATGCTTTTTCCATTCAGGCAAAAACGTTTTTCGTAAGGGAGGCGTTCTGTCGACCGGGGACAGCCACTAATCTGGCCATCAGACGCAATAACAAGGAAATCTTCAATGAAAAGATTCATCCCGAATCTGTTGGTCGCTGCCGTAAGTTTTGCCTCGATGGAAGCCATGGCCGCCCCTGATCTGGTCCTGCTCAATGGCAAGATTTTCACTGCCGACCGCGCTCAACCAAAGGTTCAGGCACTGGCCGTGGAAAACGGCAAAGTACTGAAAGTCGGCAGCGACGCGCAGATCAAAGCGCTGATCGAGCCCGGCACCAAAGTCGTCGATCTGGGCGGCAAGGCGCTGATGCCCGGCCTGATCGACAGCCATTCCCACGCCATTTTCGGCGGTCTGGAAATGGTCTCGGCGAACATGGAAGACGAAGTCGTCGCCCTCGACGAACTGGAAAAAAACCTGCGCACCTGGCGTGACGATGGCAAGGCCCGGCACGGCGATGTGCTGAGCATTGCCGGCATGAGTTCGAAGTATTGGGCGCAGGCCGAAGCCTTGGGCAATATTTTCAACAAGGGCGAATGGGCCAATGTGCCGGTGGTGTTCATCGGCAGCGACCACCACACCGCATGGGCCAATAACGTCATGCTCAAACGCGCCGGTATCGACGCCGCGCTGCTGAAAACCCTGCCCGACGCGGAAAAAGACACTATCGGCAAACTGGCCAGCGGCGATCCCAACGGTTTTGTCGTCGACGCCGGATGGGATCGGGTCGCCTCGAAAATGCCGGTGCCGAGCGCTGCCGACATGCTTAAAGCCGCGCAGTCGGCCGTGCGTTTCAACAACAGCCTCGGCATTACCGCGTGGATGGATCCTGCCGCCAACGCCGCACCGGGCGAAGCGGTGTTCGCCCTCAAGCCCACCGAGAAAACCATCGGCGTGCTGCCCGCCTACAAAGCGCTGTCGGAAAGCGGCGACATGAGCGTGCACGTTGCCGCGCTGCTGGTGGCCAACCCGAAAAGCATGCCGGCCGACCTCGAAACGCTGGATAAAGTGCGCCAGCAGTTTCAGGGCATCCCAAACCTCAGCCTGCCCGGAATCAAGATTTTCGCCGACGGCGTAATCGAATACCCGGCGCAGAGCGCGGCGATGATCGACCCGTACAGCAACTCGCACAAACAGGGCGAATTGCTGATCGATCCGCAGCACTTCGGCGAACTGGTCAGCGCCATCGACCAGCGCGGCTGGCTGGTGCACATCCACGCCATCGGCGACCTCGCCGTGCGTGAGTCGCTGAACGGGATCGCTCAGGCGCGCAAGGATCGCCAGAGCGGCGTGACCCACTCGATCACTCACCTGCAAATGGTCAACCCGAAAGAATTTGCCCGCTTCAAACCGCTCAACGTGATCGCATCGATGCAACTGCTATGGGCCAGCGCTGACGACTACACCACCGACATGATCAAGCCGTACGTCAGTGCCCTCGCCTTTCGCTACCAGTACCCGGCGCATTCGCTGCTGAAACAGGGCGCAACGATTGCCGGCGCCAGTGACTGGCCGGTGTCATCGCCGAACCCGTTCAACGCCATGGCCCAGGCCATCACCCGGGTCGGCCCTCTGGGCGTGCTCAATGCCGACGAACGTCTGGACCGCGAAACCATGTTCTACGCCTACACCGTCAACGCGGCGCGCACCATTGGCCTGGAGCAGCAGATCGGTTCGCTGACACCGGGTAAACAGGCTGACTTCATCGTCCTTGATCGCGATGTGTTCAGCGTCGACAACAAAGCCCTGCACGACACACAGGTTCTGCAAACCTGGTTCGGTGGCCGCCAGGTCTACACCGCCACCCAATAACAACACCCATCTCTGTGGGAGGGGGCTTGCTCCCGAAGGCGGTGGATCAGCCACATCTGAGCTGACTGACTAACCGCATTCGGGAGCAAGCCCCCTCCCACAAAGTGTCCGGCCTGCCCTCCCATAACAATCACAACACCGGGACTTCACATGAAAGCCTTGCCCCTGTTCACCCTGAGTTTTTTCAGTGTGCTGCCCTTGAGCAGCCACGCGATTCCTTTGAACGACGACTTCGCCGTGCTGGTGGATCTGACCCTGGCCAGCGATTACCGCACGCGCGGTATCTCGCAAACCCAGAATGACCCTGCCGTGCAGGCCGGTCTGACCCTCGCCCACAGCAGCGGCCTGTACCTGGGCGCCTGGAGTTCGAACGTCGACTTCGGCGGCGGTCTGAAAACCCGTCAGGAAGTCGATTACTACGCCGGCTGGCTGTGGCAGGCCACCGAGGATGTCAGCCTCGATCTGGGCTACATCAAGTACGCCTACCCCAAGGAAAGCCAGTTCAACCAGAGCGAGGTCTACGGGATTTTCGGCGCCTACGGCGTGAAGGTTGCGGCGTATTACTCCAGCGACGCACCGGGGATCGACAGCAAGCAGAGCTCGCTGTACAGCTACGTCAGTTATGAAACCGAACTGCCGTTCGATTCAGGCCTGAAACTGCGCTACGGCAATATGGACTTCAAGGATCCGCACTTGTACTCGGCGTCCGGGCAGGCCGAAGACAGCTATCGCGAATGGGAAGTCAAAGTCACCCACAACCTGGCCGGTGTGGTGCTCGGACTGAGTTACATCGACACTGACCTTTCGCAGACGCAATGCCTGAGTAACTGGGGTTTCAAGGACGTGTGCACCGCGACGGTCGTCGCCAGCGTCAGCAAATCCTTCTGACACGCTGAAATTAAAGTGTGGGAGCAGGCTGGCTCCCACATTTTTGATCTGCGCAAACCACTTGTTACAGGATGTTTACGAATTTTTTACTAATGTTCTTCTACAGTTACACGCGAACCGCGTGGTTTTTCATTCATGTAGAGGAATGTTTGACATGGCTTTGGGCAACGGACTGCGTTTACCGTCCATCACTCCTACCCGACTGGTGCTGCTGTTTTCTCTGGCGCTGGTCGCGCTATACAACCTGGCGACCTGGAAGGCGCTGGGCACGCTGATTACCCTGCAAGGCACGCACAAAGTGGCGTTTTTCGCATCCTTCGGGGTGTTCCTGTGGGCCGCGATCACCCTGCTGCTGACCCTGGTGTCATTCCGCTGGACGCTGAAACCAGTGCTCACCGTGGTCGCACTGCTGTCGGCCTGTGCGGCGTATTTCATGAACGAATACGGGATCACCATCGACACGGTGATGATTCAGAACGTATTCGAAACCAACCCAGCCGAAGCCGCCGCTCTGTTCAACGGCAAGTTGCTGGCTTACGTGCTGCTGCTCGGCGTCTTGCCGGCGGCGTTGATCTGGCGCTGGCCGGTCAGTTATCGGCCGTTCTTTCGCGGCCTGCTCAACAAGATTCTGGTAATCGTCGCCTGTGTGCTGGTGATCGCCGCGTCGGTGGGCGCGTTCTATTCGACCTACGCGCCGATCTTTCGCGAGGAAGACAAACTCACCCACTTCATCAACCCGACCAACTACATCTACGCGATCAGCAAATACACCAAGCAGCGCCTGGGCATCAAAAAGCATTTCGTGGTGCAGGCCATCGGCGAAGACGCGGTGATGAGCGCCAAGGCTGCCAGCCGCGAGAAGAAATCGCTGATGGTCTTCGTGGTCGGTGAAACGGCCCGCGCCGATCATTTCTCGCTGAACGGGTACGAGCGCGAGACCAATCCGCAACTGAGCAAACTGGACATCCTCAACTTCAAGCAGGTGCACTCCTGCGGTACGTCGACGGCGGTGTCGGTGCCGTGCATGTTCTCGATGTTCCCGCGTGAGGATTACAGCGACAAGAAAGGCAAAACCTACGAAGGCCTGCTGGATATCCTGCAACGCGCCGGCGTGCAGGTGCTGTGGCTGGACAACAACAGCGACTGCAAAGGCACTTGCCTGCGCGTGCCGCATCGCGATATTTCGAAGAATCAGCCGGGGCCGTTCTGCGACGGCAACAACTGCCTCGATGAAGCGTTGCTGGCCGACCTGCAAAGCTACATCGACAGCCTCAAGGGCCACGCAATCATTGTGCTGCACGCCGATGGCAGCCACGGCCCCGAGTATTACGAGCGCTATCCGAAAGAGATGGAGCGCTTCAAACCGATCTGCCACACCAATCAACTGGGCAGTTGCAGCCGCGATGAACTGGTAAACGTGTACGACAACACCATCCTGTACACCGACCACTTCCTCGCCAAGGTGATCGAACTGCTCAAGCGCAATCAGGCGACGCTGGATACCTCGATGATCTATGTTTCCGATCACGGCGAATCCCTCGGGGAAAACGGCTTGTACCTGCATGCCGCGCCTTATGCGCTGGCGCCGGAGGCACAGACCCATGTGCCGATGGTGATGTGGTTTGGCGACAACACGCTGGCTCATGAAGGGATTGATCGCGGTTGCCTGCAAGGCAAAACCGGTCAGGCAGACCTTAGCCACGACAACCTGTTTCATTCGGTGCTCGGTCTGTTTGAAGTGAAGACTTCGCTGTATCAGCCGGGGCTGGATATTTTCCATGGCTGCCGACCATCCATGACGGCTGCGCAATAACCCATCAAACACTACAAAAACCTGTGGGAGGGGGCTTGCTCCCGAAGGCGGTGGGTCAGCCACATCTGAGCTGACTGACTAGCCGCATTCGGGAGCAAGCCCCCTCCCACAGTTACTTGAGGTTTGCCAGATAGGCCCACGGGTAGATGCCGCGCTGGTGACCGTCGCTGAAGATCAGTTGCAGGCCGTAGCCTTGGGGGTTGAGTTCGAGAATGCGCACGCGGTCATCGACCCGTGGCGGCGAGCCGCGCAGGCGAAACGCACGGCATTGCGAGCACGGGCATTGGCGGCGCAATTCGGCGTGATTGAGCTGCTGTTCGCGCCCGTCCGGCCAGCTCAACCGCAGCGTCTGCTCGCTCGGCGAATTGCCCACCGACAGCGGATTCATTGCAACTGACTCAAGGCAATGCGCACCGCTTTGCGCACTTCCGGGTCGCCGTCATCCTGCGCGGCCTGCAACGCCGCCACGGCGCCGCGATCATTCAGTTCACCCAAGGCCAGCGCCGCTTCCTTGCGCAGGTTGCTGATGCGGTGGCCGAGGGTGTCGATCAAGGCGTCCAGCGCGGGGGCAAAGCGCAAGCGACCGAGACTGCGGGTGGCGCGCAGGCGAACTTGCCAATAGTCGTCGCTCAAGGCCTCGACCAACGCCGGGCCGGCGTCTTGGTGACCGATCTTGCCCAATGTCGTTGCGGCCTCTTCGCGCACTTGCCAGGCGCTGTCCTGCAAAGCCTGGCGCAGGGCCGGCAAGACGTCTGCACTGGAGGCCAAACCGAGAGCGCCGGTGGCGGCACGGCGGACTTCGGTGTCGGGATCTTCGCTGGCCAATCGGGCCAGGGCTGGCAGTGCATCAAGTTGTTTGAGCCAGCCAAGCACACCAACGGCTTCGCGACGGACATTGGCGTCGGCGTCATTCAGCGCCGCGAGCGCCGCCGGTGCAGCGTCAGCGAAACGCAGTTCTCGCAAGGCGCGGAACGCGGCGATCCGCACCGCGACGTCGGCGTGAGCGGTCCACGGCAGAATCACCCGCCCCGCCGCCTCGGATTTGAGCAGGCTCAAGCTTTGCGCCGCAGCGGATTGCACAGCGGGCGCCGGGTCGGTCAGTGCTTCACACAAGGCCTGCACGACCTCCTCGTCTTCCCACGCTTCCAGCAAGCGCGCAGCTTCGGCGCGGACTTCTTCGGCGGGATCCTGACCGAGGCGATCGACCAGCCAGAGCAAGCCGTCCGGCTCTTCCAGATCCGCCAGATCAATCAGCGCGATGCGCCGTACCCCGGCGTCGTCGGCGGTCAGGCGCGGTTGCAGGGCAAGGATGTCCTGGATATCGGTCACAGCAAAAATAGAGGTCATAAGGCAAATCGCGGCAAAGGGTTTTCGGGAGGCAGGCCGAGCGGATTGAGGCGCGGCAGCGGTCGGTCGTTGTCGTGGCGCAGCAGGTCGAGGCAATGGCGTTTGAGGCGCGAAAATTCGTGGCTGGTGACCAGTTCGGTGGTGCGTGGGCGCGGGAAGTCCAGACGCAAGTCTTCGATGATTCGCCCCGGCCGTGCGCTCATCACCAGCAAGCGATCGGCGAGGAACAGCGCCTCGTCGATGTCGTGGGTGACGAAGACCACGGTGGTACGAATGCGCGTCCAGATGTCCAGCAGCAGTTCCTGCATGTTCAGTCGAGTCAGCGCATCCAGCGCGCCGAAGGGCTCGTCCATTAGCAACAGCTGGGGACGATTGACCAGCACCCGGGCGATTTCCACCCGTTGCTGCATGCCACCGGACAGTTGATCGGGCCAGCGTTCGGCGAAGCCTTCGAGGCCGACCAGTGCGAGGATTTCATCGGCAGCGCAATGGCGCTCGGTCTTGCCGATGCCACGCATCTTCAGGCCGAAAGCAACGTTGTCGCGCACCGTGCGCCACGGAAACAGGGTGTGATGCTGGAACACCATGCCGCGCTGTGGCGACGGGCCAGACACCTCGGCGCCGTCGACTTTCAACTGCCCAGCATGGGGTTGCAGATGCCCGGCCAGCGCGCCGAGCAAGGTCGATTTGCCGCAACCGGACGGGCCGAGAATGCACACGAACTGGCCGGGCTCGATCTGGCAATCCAGCCCCTGTACCGCTTCGAACGCTTGCCGGCCTTCGCCGAGGACAATCGACAGCTGACGGATGTCGATCCGCCCTTCCGGGGTTTGCATCGCGCTCATCAGGCTTTTCCTCGTGGTCGATGCCAAGGCGTGAACACTGCGCCGAGGCGTTTGATCAGCAGACTGCTGCCCATGCCCAGCACGCCGATCAGCAACATGCCGACGACGATGTCGGCGTAGTTCTGAATGGTGTAGGACTCCCAGGTGTAGTAGCCGATGCCGAACTGGCCGGAGATCATTTCAGCGGTCACCAGACAGAACCACGACGTGCCCATGCCGATCGCCAGGCCAGTGATGATGCTCGGCGCGGCGCCGGGCAGGATCACTTCCCGCAGGATTGCCCGGCGCCCTGCCCCGAGGCTTTTCGCCGAGGCGATCAGCCGAGGATCGACGCCTTCGACGCCGTGGACGGTGTTGAGGAGGATCGGGAACAACGCGCCGGTAAAGGTGATGAAAACCATGGACAGTTCGGAAGACGGGAACATCAGAATCGCCAGCGGAATCCACGCCACGGCGGGGATCGGCCGTAGCACTTCCAACGGTGGCAGCAGCAGGTCTTCGGCCCATTTCGAGCGGCCGATGGCCAGGCCCAGGGCGATGCCGATCACCAGCGCAGCGAGGTAGCCGACGAAGACGCGGCTGAGGCTGGCGGTGAGGTGCTGGATGAGCTTGCCGGAGTCGCCGAGGCCGAGAGCGGCTTCGATTACGGCCAGCGGGGTTGGTACGTTGGCGAAGGTGACGAGGCCAAGATTCCAGTGGTGGCTGGCGGCGAGTTGCCAGAAGAGCAGGCAGAGTACTAGGGAGGTTGCTCTGGGTATCCAGCGGTTTTTTGTGATTCTCATGGAGCGATTTTCCGTGTGATGGCTGAGATCGCCCCCCCTCACCCCAGCCCTCTCCCCCAAGGGGGCGAGGGGGAAAGGGAGCCGATCTTCAAGCCTTTCAAAACCTGAGTTCGGCTCGATATTTCAGGTCGGCGTAACTCTTCAGAACAATACGGTCAGTCCCCTCTCCCTCCGGGAGAGGGTTAGGGTGAGGGGCTCTTGATCTTCAATCAGCGGGTGGCCACGGCCTGGGTGGTGGCGTCGGTGAAGTCGAACACCTTCCCGCCCTGCGCCGACGCGTATTGCTGCGCCTGGCCCTTGAGCAGAAACGCGCTCAAGCGACCCTTGGCATCACTGGCAAACCACGCCTGATCGGCCAGCAACTTGATCCCGCTGTCACTGGCCTGCGCATACACAGCGCGAATGTTCTTGCCTTCCTGCTTCAGCGCGGCGAGCGCAGTGAACGCAGATTCAGCGGAGGTGTACTGGCGCACCTTGTCTTCACCACGCACCCAGATTTCGGCGACGTGACTGAAGTCGGTGATCGCTTTCGCAGTCGCCGCATCCGTGGCTTGCAACGGGGTCTGCGCGTAATTGCCCAGTTGCGCCGTGTAATCCAGATTCGAAGCCTTGAACGCCGCACGGATGTATTGATCGTCAATAAAGGTATTCAGATCGAGCCCACGATCAGCCTTCTTCAGCAGCTTCAACGTATCAATGGCGGTGCCAACGGCCTGACGATATTCCGGCTTCCAGCTCAGGTCACGGGTCTGCACGCCGAGCGGGCCGTGGAACAGGTAATTGACCTCGGCATCAACGCCGGTAACCTTGGCGATCAGTTCGCTGTACCTCTCGGGTTCGGCGGCCAGCAGTTGATTGGCCTCGATGCTGGCGCGCAGATAGGCAACGACGATTTCCGGGTACTTCCTGGCGTAGGCCTGATCCACCAGCGCACCGTGGAAAGTCGGCGCATTGGCCTGGGCGCCGTCGTAGATCTTGCGGGCGAAACCACGGCTCGGGAACAGTTCGGCGAACGGCACGAAGTCGGCGTGGGCGTCGATCTTGCCGGCCTGCAACGCGGAGCCTGCGACCTCCGGCGGCTGGGCGATGATGTTGACATCTTTCAGCGGATCCCAACCCTGCTCCGCCACCGCGCGCAGCAACATGCCGTGGGCGGTGGAGGCGAACGGTACGGAAATGGTCTTGCCCCTGAGCTCGCTCAGCGACTGCACGCCGGAAGCGCTCGGCACCACGATGCCGTTGCCGCTGCCCTTGATACTGCCCGACAGCACGCTGATGAACAGGCTGTGTTTGCCGGCGGTTTCGAACGCCACGCCGTTGAACGCGCCGGGGAAATCGGCCATGGCGCCGAAGTCGAGTTTGCCGGCGACCATCTCGTTGGTCAGCGGTGCGCCGCTGGTGAAGTTCTTCCACTGCACGTCGTACTTGGCGTCCTTATAGGCGCCGTCGTGAGGCAGGTATTTGTCGAGCAGGCCCAGCTCGCGAATCAATAGGCCACCGGCGGCGCAGTTGATGGTGGTGTCCTGGGTGCCGATGGCAATGCGGATGGTTTCGGCCGAGGCCGACAGGGTGAACGAAGCCAGTACCAGACCGGCGATTGCTGCACGCAACATGGTTTAATCCCCTCGAATCATTTATAGGATGTTCGTCTCCGCCGCGATCAGGGCGCGGTGGGAAACGAGGGGTGTCTTGAATCAGGCGTCCGGTGTTGCCGGATAGCTTTGGCTTGCCACAAATCCCGAATGTGGGAGATCCCTTGCGGGAGAGGGCTTGCTCCCGAAAGCAGTGTTCCAATCAATAGAGATGCCAGCAATGCAGGCCTCTTCGGGAGCAAGCCCCCTCCCACAGTGGATTTGGGGTCACCGTAGGAGATAAGGGATATCGACTTTCACGGCACCGGTCGGGCAGTCCTTTTCGCAGGGCATGCAGTACCAGCATTCATCGAAGGCCATGTAGGCCTTTTGCGTGGCCGGGTTGATCGCCAGCAGGTCCATCGGGCAGACGTCGACGCACACGGTGCAGCCTTTTTCGGCGATGCATTTATCCTCGTCCACGGTGACGGGGGCGTTGGAGCGGAAGAAGATTTCCTGGGCTTGATAGGCCATGGTTCGGACTCTCTCTAGTGATGCATCAAGCAGCGAAAGCGCCAACACGCAAGCGGTCATAGGCCTGCATTTCTTCGGCATCAAGCGGGATGATGTAAGGCTCGACGGCTTTCTTGAAACTGGTCATCCGGCCGTCCTCGCCCTTCTTCAGATGGCAATGGCAGAACCACTCAGTGTCATTGCGCTGCGGGTGATCGACGCGATAGTGGTACAGGCCCCAACGGCTTTCGGCACGAAACAACGAGGCGCGGGCGGCCATTTCGGCGCAGTCGCGGATCACACTGGTTTCCATGGCGCGCATCAGTTCGTGGGCATTGTTGGCTTTCATCTGCTCGAGATCGCGCTCGATGTCGTTGAAGCGTTGCAGGCCGATCTGCATCTTCTTGGTCACTTTCGGCGGTTGCAGGTAGTCGTTGACGAAGCGGCGCAGCTTGTACTCGACCTGTGCCGGCGGCAGACCGTGCTCGCGATCCAGTGGTGCATAGACCCGGGCTTTCTCCTTTTCGATCTGCTCGGCATCCAGCGCAGAAAATTCACGCCCGGCGACAAAATCCGCCGCGTTGTGCCCGGCGAACCAGCCGTAAGTGAACGCGCCGAGCATGTAGTTGTGCGGTACGGCGGCCATGTCGCCGGCCGAGTACAAACCTTTCACCGAGGTTTCGGCGCGCTCGTTGACCCACACCCCGGACGCCGAATGACCGCTGCAAAAACCGATTTCGGAGATGTGCATTTCAACCATCTGCGTGCGGTAATCGGTACCGCGATTGGCGTGAAATTGGCCCCGGCTCGGGCGTTCGTTGCTGTGCAGGATTTCTTCGATGTTCTGGATGGTTTCTTCGGCCAGGTGATCGAGTTTGAGGAACACCGGGCCGTTGCCGCTCTCCAGTTCCTGGTGGAATTCCCACATCATCTGCCCGCTCCAGTAGTCGCACTCGATGAAGCGTTCACCCTTGTTGTTGGCGGTGTAGCCGCCCAGCGGGCCGGTGACGTAGGCGCAGGCCGGGCCGTTGTAATCCTTGATCAACGGGTTGATCTGGAAACACTCCAGGTTCGCCAACTCGGCCCCGGCGTGATACGCCATCGCGTAACCATCGCCGGCGTTGGTCGGGTTCTCGTAGGTGCCCATCAGGTAACCCGAGGACGGCAGACCGAGGCGTCCGGCCGCGCCGCAGGCGAGGATCACTGCCTTGGCCTTGATCACATGGAAGTCGGCGGTGCGGCAGTCGAAGCCCATGACACCGTTTACGGTGCCCTCCTCGTCAGTCAGCAAACGCGTGCAGACCAGGCGGTTGGTGATGCTCACCCGCGCGCGCTTCAACTGGCGGTAGAGGACTTTCTTGATATCGTGCCCTTCTGGCATCGGCAGCACGTAGGCGCCCATGTGGTGGACTTTTTTCACCGCGTAATCGCCGGTTTCGTCTTTCTCGAACTTCACGCCCCAGCGGTCGAGCTGCTCGATGGTTTCAAAGCTGTGGGTGGCGTAGGCGTACACCGCCGCCTGATTGACGATGCCGTCGTTGGCGATGGTGATTTCCTTGGTGTACTGCTCCGGCGTCGAGTGGCCGGGAATGATCGCGTTGTTCAGGCCGTCCATGCCCATGCTGATCGCGCCGCTGCGTTTGACGTTGGCCTTGTCGACCAGCAGCACGCGCAGCTCCTTGTTCTTTTCCTTGGCCTTGATCGCGGCCATCGGGCCCGCGGTGCCGCCGCCGATCACGACGATGTCGTATTCCTGTTCGAGGGTGTTGCGCGTCATGCCTGCTCCCCTTTTTGCCGGTCGATCCGCAGTCGGTACTGGAACGCATCGCCGCGGTAGTAAAGGTGTTCGAAGTCCAGTGGCTGGCCGTTAGCGTCGTGGGTCAGGCGTTCGATGCGCATGATCGGCGAGCCGGCTTCAACGTTCAGCGCCTGGGTCAGGTCGCTGTCGGCCAGCACCGCGTCGATGGCCAGATCGGCGTGGCCGAGCGCGATGCCACAGTCGTTTTCCAGAATCAGGAAGATGTCGCGGGTCACCAGATCAGCCTTCTCCAGCCGCTCACCAACTGCTTTGGGCAGGTAGGTGATTTCCAGCGAGATCGGCTCGCGGTTGATCAGCCGAACGCGTTTGATCTGCACCACGGTCTCGCCTTCGGCGACTTGCAAGCGCTCGGCGACACGCTTGTCGGCAGGGATGAATTTGAAACTGCGCAGACGGTTGATCACCTCGTAGCCACGCCCGGTCATGGACTCAGCGAGGCCTTGCAGGCTGCTGACGTTTTGAAAGGTTTTCGGCTTGGCAACGAAGGTGCCTTTGCCGTGGATCTTGAAGATCAGCCCTTCTTTCTGCAGATCACCCAGTGCCTGACGCACAGTGATGCGGCTGACTTTGAACAGTGCACCGAGTTCGCTTTCGGACGGCATCTGGCTGTCTTGCGGGTATTCGCCGTCGAGAATCCGGGCGCGCAGTACGTCGCGCAGCTGGGTGTGCAGCGGGACACTTGATAAGGAGAGCGGGCTTAAGGAGAGAACGTTATCGGTCATCACGGGATCACTTGTCATAACGAGTTATGAGGTGATCTTAGAGATGTTATGACAAGGTTGAGAAATATTGTTTGGGCATAACCTTAGATGCGACAACACAAAGAACATTGTGGGAGGGGGCTTGCTCCCGAAGGCGGTGTATCAGGCAATAGTGATGCCAGCAATGCCGGCCCCTTCGGGAGCAAGCCCCCTCCCACAAAGAGAAAGTGTGTGGTCTGGGGAATCAGTGGCGTTTGAGGATCTGGTCCATGACCCAGTCGGTTTTGAGGGCTTGTTCGGCGACGGCGGGATGTTTGGAAACACCACGAATATGGGCATTCATGCCGAGCACGTGGTGCCACTGGATATGCTCGTGATGGGCGATTTCCAGGCTGACGACTTCATCCGCGTGCAGTTGAACGGGATGTTCATCGAACACGGAAAAACTGATCCGCCCATGGCTGCCGATGATCTCGACCCGATCCTCGCGTCGATCGGCCACAAAGCTCCAGCAACCCATGCCCAGCGCTCCTGAAGCAAACCGCCAACTGGCGCTGACGGCATCTTCCGCCGCATACAGACCGGCCTGACGCGCCGTGAATCCGGCGACTTCTACGATGTCGCCGAGCAGGTACTGGAACAGGTCGAAGCCATGGCTGGCGAGATCGGCGAAGTAACCACCGCCGGCCACCGCAGGGTCGGTTCGCCAGTTGTTGCTGCCGTCCAGATCCTTGGGCGATGGCGCCTTGGTCAGCGTCCAGCTCAGGTGCCGCACTTCGCCGATGCGCCCCTGCTGCAGCCATTGTCGCACTTGGGCGAAACGCGGTAACGAGCGGCGGTAATAGGAAACGAACAGATGCAAACCGGCGGCGGCAAACACCTGCTGCATTTCGCGGCTTTGGCCGGCATTCAGCGCCATGGGTTTTTCCACGCAGCAATGCTTGCCGGCGGCGGCGACTTTGAGGCTGTAAGCGTGGTGGCTGTCGGGCGGCGTGGCGATGTACACCGCGTCCACCTCGGGATCGTTGATCAGGGCATCGACATCGGTGTAGACCCGGGCGATACCGTGGCGCGCGGCGTAGTCGGTCACGGCTTCGAGGCGGCGGCCCATCACCGCCACCAGCGCCGAACCGGGCGCTTTATAAAACGCCGGCCCGCTCTTGCGTTCAGCGACACTGCCGCAACCGATCATGCCCCAGCGCACCACGTCCATGTTCATGCCTTTAGCCGATGCGCAAGGCGCGCAGATCGAGGTGACCGTCCTTCAACGGCGGGCACCAGTAGTAGCCGCCAGTGATGGGTCGGCTGATGCGATAGAGGCCATCGGTGATGCCATCTTCCAGACCGCTCATACGGCGCAGTTGCGCTTCGAACGCGTCCAGCGAAAAACCGAAGGCGAGGAACATCAGGCCGGCGCGGTCGCCTTCGATCCACGGCATCGAGCGGCGGACGACGAACGCTTCAGGGGCGAAGCTTTCCTGGGCGGTGCGTTTGACGTGGGCAGAAACCGGCGCGTCGTCGATTTCTTCGTTGTCGCTCAGGCGACGGCCCATGATGTTGTCCTTGTCGTCGGCGGACAGCTTGTGGAACCCCTTGAGGTCGTGCTGCCACTGCTGGATCGCGGCGAAACTGCCACCGACCAGACCTTCGGCGCCTTCACTTTGCAGGGCGGCGGCGATGGCGGCTTCGTCATGCGGGTTTTCGGTGCCGTCCTCATAACCGGTCAGGTCATGGCCGTCCTTGTGGCGGAAGGCTTCCTGCATCTGCACCAGACGTAGTGCCGGAGCCAGTGCGGCTTCGAAGGCATTGCAGCGGTTGAGCAATTCACCGCGATCAACGCCGTGCAACCAGACCCACAGCGCATGCTGGGTCGACGGGTTTTCCACGCCGACACCGGTCATCGCCGGAAAGCTGCGCAGGCCGTCGATCTGCACATTCAGGGCCTTGACCAGGGATTCACCGAAACCGACCACCGCCGACTGCCCGTCCACCAGATTCATCAGGTTGTCGATCGCCTGCGGCAATGCTTCAACCGACTCGAGTGCGAAAAACAGATGACGTGCTTGCGCAGGAACAGGGGTGGCGAGAATGCCCGGCTGGTAGTAACTCATGTGAACTCCTTGGAAAGTGCGCGGGAGTTTACCTGTGGCCGGAGGATTTGTGTGGGTTTGGATGACGCCAAAAGCCCCTCACCCTAGCCCTCTCCCAGAGGGAGAGGGAACCGAATGGGGGATATTCGGGAAATGCACCGACTTGAACGTGCGGTATTGAATCCATAATCGACGCAAAACGTTCAGGTCGGTGCATGAAGCAAGACACCTCGGTCGGCCCCCTCTCCCTCTGGGAGAGGGCTGGGGTGAGGGTTTGCGTCATTACGCCAGGCACTCGGGCTCATCCCCGTCCAGCGCTTGAACGCCCGGCGAAAGCTGCGCACATCGCTGTAGCCCACCTCCTCGGTAATCCGCTCGATCGGCATGTCCGGATTGGCCAGCAGACTCATCGTCCGCGCCTGTCGCACCTGCTCCAGCAATGCCTCAAACGTCAGCGAATGCTCGGTCAGGCGCCGGCGCAAAGTACGGCTGCTCATGTTCAGGTCGCCGGCAATCTTTTCGATGTGGCTGCCACGGCTCAGGTCCCGGGCAATTGCGCGCTCCACGGCTTGAATCAGATCAAGCTTCTGATGCACCTGCGCCGCTTCCAGCTCCAGCAACGCCACGGCCTGACGCAGGGCCAGCGAGTGGTGATTGGGCAGATTGACGTCGAGCCATTGCGCGTCGATCAGCATGCGATTGTGCAGGCAACCGAAGCGCACGTTCGGCCCGAGCAGGCGGTGATATTCGCTCACGTAATCCGGTGCGGCGTGTACGAATTCCACGGCAATCGCCTTGAACTCGGCCCCGGCCAGCGCGCGGCCGTACACCAGCAGACTGGCGAAAAACTCCTCGACCGCGAACACCTGAACATCGGCGAACGGCAAGCGGCACTCGGCATCGAGAAGCACCTGCTCACCCACCACATCGACGCTGGACACCACAATCCCGCCAGAAGTGTGCTGATGGCGAATGCCCAAGGCAAAGGCATCGCGCAAGGTCTTGCACAACGACAACACATGACCGAGCAGCCCCAGTGTGCCGAGGACATTCTGCGCACCGACCCACAGGCCCAAGCCCTGATTGGGTAGCGCCTTGAGCGCGCGCTGAATCATCGCCACGGCCTGACGATAGGAAATCCGCTGCGCAGGGTCCTGCAAATCTTCAAGGGTTAAGCCCAGGCCACGGCACAGGCTGTCGGGGTCGATGCCCTTGTTCTGCGCGACTTCGGCGAGGGTTTGCAGGAGAAACGGCGAGACCAGCGCCAGTTCAAAGGTCGGGTCTTGGACTTTTACGTTCATGGGGGAGAGACATTCCGGAGCACGCTTGATTGTTATTTTTGTAACCGGTTATGTCGAAAGAAGTTAGCACAGGGTTCACGCACTGTCCGCAGAAGTCCCCATAACTGTCCGCCAATACCCTGCTCTGTCGGGCGCCAAGCGCTTATTTCTATAGTGCCGGGCGTCCTGCGTGCCGGCGTTGCGCCCAATCACAATAATAATGAGGACGGATATGAACCCGAACCGCGCGACTTACCGTTGCCGCCTGGCCCTGACGCTGCTGGGCTGCGCCGCGACCCTGCCTGCTCTGGCCACTGAAGCCGGCGTCGACAACATCGGCACCGGCACGGACGGATTCTTCATGCTGCCGCTGGAAGTCGACAGCCTTCCGGAGAACATGGTCGCGTTCAACCTCTACTACAACCATTACAAGGCGACGAAGCTCAACATCAGCTCGTTTGGCGGCAAGGTGCCCAACGTCGAGATCGAATCCACCGCCGTAATCCCGCGTCTCGATTATTTAAGCCCGGTACGTATATTCGGCGGACGCCTGGCCGGCTATATCGCCCAGCCGTGGCTGAAGCAGGAGGTTTCAGTATTCGGCCTCAGCGACACCCGCGAAGGCATGGGCGATACCACCTTCGCGCCGATCATTCTGTGGGACATGGGCAAGAACCTGACTCTCGGCGCCGCCGTTGAAATCACCGTGCCCACTGGCGAATACAGCGTCGATCGCCTGGCCAACACCAGCAACAATTTCTACACCTACAAACCGCTGTTCTCCTTCACCTGGCTGCCGACCGACAAGACCGAAGTCTCGATGAAGACCACTTACAGCTTCAATGAGAAGAACAAGGACACCGACTACAAGTCCGGGCAGATCTTCCATTTCGATTACTCGGCCAGCTACAAAATCACTGACGACCTGATGTTCGGTGTCAACGGCTACTACCTCAAGCAGACCACCGACGACAAACAGTTCGGCCACACCGTGCAGTTTGCCGGCCAGGACGTTGATGACGGCGTGCGCGGCAAGGTGTTCGCCATCGGCCCGGCGCTGCATTTCACCTTTCTCAAGTACGCCAGTGCGGAGATTCGCTGGGCCAAGGAGTTCGATGTGGAGAACCGGCCGGAGGGGGAAATGTTGTGGGCGAAGGTGAGTATTCCGTATGCGTTCTGAGTGCATTTGTAGGAAGGTGCGCGCGGATTTGTAGGCTGAAAACCTGAAAAACAGAGGGGAGGAATACGCCTACAGCGGCGGTCGAGATTGCCGGACAACGGTGGGAAACGTCCGGCAGATTTAACGGGGGCGCTTGCAGATACTGGCTTTCGTTATCCCATGGTTCCTCAGGGTTCATAGGGTACATCGTTTGCGAGTGACGACAGCGAACCAATCCCCTTGAGATTGATCACCGAGGCCACTATGAGCTTTTTGCTTTCCCCGTTTTATTCCGAGTTTGAATCCGAAGAAGAGGCCGAAAGCTACGATCGCTGGTTTCGAGCAAAAGTACAGGCTGCATTCGATGATCCTAGTCCTGGCATTCCCCATGATGAAGCTATGTTAATGCTCGACCAAATGCTGGAAGAAATGCGCAGGACGCGACGCGCTGCGGCGTGAATAGATCAACTGGCTGACATCTTCAACATAAAAAAGGGCGGCCAATTGGCCGCCCGAAGCGTACTACACGAGAGTCTTTTACAACGTCAGCTGCCCCCGCTCCTCCTCGGTCAACTGCTGTTTCGCCTGTTCATCCAGCGCCCCGGCGCCCAGCACCTGCACCGGGCTGTTGGGGTTGTAACCCGGCGCTGGTGCGCGGCTTGCACCGTCGCGGTTCGGGGCCAGTTGTTCGTTGCCGAAGCTCAGTACCTGCACGGTGAATACCGAAGCCTGATTCTGGCGCGATGCGGCTTGCTGCTGACGGGCGACGTCTTCCGCAGCCTGAGTCGCCGACGACGCGGCGGAGCTGGCCGAGGTGATTGCTCCAGTGTTGACCGCCGAGACCACCGGCACGCCGGTTGCCTTGCCCTGCACCGAGATGTTGGCGGCGTTGACCACCGTCAGCGCGGCGATGTTGACGTTGCCCGAGACGCGAATCCCCGCCTCGCCCGCATCGATGGTGCCCAGCGGCGCGATCAGGTCGATGTCCCCCGGGGCCACTTCGGCAATCGGGTTGAGTGTGGCAATACCGGCGCCGGTGCTTGGCACCGATGGCGACAGGGTCACGTTGCCCCAGGTGTCGTACACGCGTTTCGGCGGCGTGTAGACCACGGTGGTTTTCGAACCGCGACCGGCGTTGATGTCGCCCTCGGCGGACCAGCCGAGGATCGAGCCACCAAACGTGGTCATGATCCGGCTTTGCCCCAGCAGAATGCTGCCTTGGGAGTAGAGCTGAATGTTGCCCGAACCCTGGGTGATGATCCCCGCCGTGGAGGGCGGCGCCGCACCTTCGATACCGAATACCTGGCCACCGCCCGGCGTGAGCATCTGGATGTCGCCACCGAACAGCGTCTTGACCCCGGCGCCGCCATAAAGCGTGATATCGCCGTCATAACGGACGGGATTGCCGGCCACATCGGTTGTCGGGAACAGCGAAGCAATGGCGTTGCGACCACGCAGGTAACTGCCTTTGCGCGGGCCATCGACATCGTTGTATTCGAGGCCACCGGCACGCAATTCAGCGAAGTACACCTGACGGGCGAAGATCGCCTGCTCGGCACTTGGCAGCGCGGCGTAGAACGTTTGCGCCTGTTCCGCGTTGCCGCTGAAGCCGTAGCCGAGGGTCAGCCAGCTCTGCAATTCGTCGAGGTAAGTCTTGACCACTTTGCCTGGCTGCCCGTTAAGCGACGCATTCGGGTCGGCGAGGTTCTGCGGGTTCAGATAACGGGCGATGAACCGTGAATAATCCGGCCCCTGCGCGCCTACACCGGCCTGCAATACCACGCTGGCGCCCGGTTGTTTATCGCCGGCCACCAGCGAGCCGAGGCTGGTAATACTGGCGCGGTTCTCCATCAGGATGTTGCGCCCGGCATTGATATCCAGCGTTCCAGGCCCGGCGATGTCGAAGCTGCTGTAGAGAATGTCGCGGCCTGCCGACACTCGCGATACGTCTCGCGGATCATTGTGGACAAACAGGTTGCCGGTGGAAGAAATGCCATCCTTGCCGTTGCTTATTTCCGAACTCGGTACTGCCGTAGGCTGCCCCAGGGTGGTGCCGGAGGCGACGATGTCACGACCGGCGATCATCCACACGGGCCCAGCGGCTTCGTACCAGGTGCGTCTGGAAGTGGAAAAGCTCAACGTTTCACCACTGCGAACGCCCACCAGGTCCCCCGTCAGTGCGTAGATTCGCGCCGGCCCCTGTACGTCGTTCAAACCCGAGTAGCTATCGGGACCAAAGGCAAATAGCGGATATCGCATGTTGCCCTGGGGTGCCACGCCATCCTCGCTGTAGTTGGTGCGTAGCGGTTTACTGGCGTTGCTGTTGGCATACGTGTTGAACGCCGGGTTGAACCGCGTGGTAATGGCCATCGGGCTAGCCCCCGACTGGTTGATCGCATAGCCACCGGCGTAGATAGAGTCACCTGCCAACAGTTCAAGCTGTCCCGACTTCGACGGTGCCAGGAGCAGTGAGTAACCTTGCAGCGGGTAGATATCCACGCCAGTGAACGTCGCGGACGGTCCTGCATAGATGGATCCCTGCCCCGCCACCGCGCGTAGTATCGATGGATAGACAAACCGGCCATCGGTAGGCGAGGTATTGCGTCCCGTGATCAGGCCGTTGGAGGTATTGAACTCGGATATCTGTGTGCCCGGCGTCAGGTTCCCGCCAGCCGAGAACAGATCGATTGCGGTGTGGTCAGTCCACAATGAGAAGCCGCTCAGGGTGCCGCCCTGCTGAACACCTCCGTCGGCGGAAATGGTCGGGCTGGCGTTCATCAGACTCACCCGCCCAGGATCCGCTGCACCGCCCAACACCAGATCCCCACGGCTGCTCAGGCTCATGCCCGCGTCACCCGGAATCAGCACCACGCCTCCGGAAGCGCTACCGGTGGTCGAGGTAAACGGATCAAGTGCCCGGGTTTCCCGAAGATCATTGACCACGGTGCTGGCGCCGTACTTCAGGTTGATGCCACCCAGTGCTCCACCCGTCATCTGTGCCGCGCCGCGCAGGTTGATCAGCGCGCCTTGCAGATCATGGACCGGTTTGCCGATACCGGTTTCTCCTGCCCGCGCTTGCAGCGACGGGTTGAAAGTACCGCCGATTCGAATATCCATGTCACCACCACCGGTCATCTGCACGCTGCCATCGCTGGCGACTCGACCGGTGCTGCCCACCGCGACGATCAGACCTTGGCTTCGAGGATTGTTCACGGCATCCCCCAACGGCTTGAGCATGCCGGCATCACCACCGGCCCGCAGGCTGATATTACCGCCGCCCAAAGTGCCAAAACCGGTGAACCCGACCAGGTACGGTTCGGTATTGGTGTTCGTGTCTGGCATCAATTGGGTGGCATAGCTGCCGAAGTTGATCCACCAGGCCGTGGGCATATCCGGGTTGTCCGTGCCTTGGCGCCACAGCCAGCTACCAACCGCGACACTTGCGATCTGCTCCCGGGTTCCACCTGAAGTCGATCGAGTTTTCTGCCCTACCGAATCGCCCGAAACAGACCCGCCCGCGTTGATCGTCAGATTGCCGCCCATCTGCGGATACCAGGCCTGGTAAAGACTGTCGGTGCCGCCGTTGACCCATTTTTCATAATCGGCACCGGCGCTGCCCAATACCGAATTACTGTTCGAGAGATGCCCGCGTTTCTGGTTGTACAACGGATCGACGTTCGCTGATTGAGTGCCGGCGGTATAAACGCCAAACGGTGAATCCATGCTCAGGTTGCCGGCAGCCATCAGATCGAGATCACCAGTACCGGTGCGCAGCACACTGAACATCTGGCTGTGGGCCTTGGCGGTTGTGCCGGGATTATTGCCGATGCAGAACTCCGGATAGATTTCACAAAGGACCTGATACTCCTCGGGAACGGGTTCGTAGTCAGGTCCTTGACCACTGCCCGGCGCCCATACCCAGCGTGCCATCGGCACACAGAGCCCTTCTATCTGCGCACAGATCTCCAATTGGTCATCGGGCACAGGGTAATACCCCGGAAGGTCATACGGATTGCCCGGTGCCCAGACGAGTATCCCCGTTGCCTGGGTAAGCGTGACACCGTAATGAGTGTCCGCCAGTCGCAGATTGCCATCGGTGGTGACGGGCTTCACGGCACGGCTGTCTGCGGCTTCAAGATCGGCACCCGCCACCACGCGCATCGACCACGACGCACTGCCCGATGGCAGCATGCTCGCCACCGCCCAGTTCTTGCCTTGCTGCGTGCCGTTGAACGGACGCAGTTCGATCAGCGAAGTACCGTCGGCAAGCTTTACATCGGTCATCGAAGGAATCAGCGAGCCACGCAGCAAGGCCAGCGAGCTACTCAGTTTCACACCGGAAACCGTTGAAAGATCGAGGTCGAAAACCCCTGGCAGCGGCACGCCCTTGGGCCAGGTCATGGCCAGCAGGCTCGTGGCCTTGTTCAGACTGATACCGGCTCCCAGGCGAGTGTTCGCCGGCAACGTCACACTTTCGCTGAGCAACGTTCCCGCCGCGTACAACAGATTTCCGCTGGCATCATGGATAGCCCCCGCCAGCACAGTACCGGCGCTGAACGTATAAGCCTCGCCCAGTACCGCCTGGGTCGGCAGCAACGTGCCACTGGCCAGTCTCGCGCCTTGAATCGTCACGTCGTAATTGAGCGTCGCGCCCACCGGAAACTGCGTGCCCTCGGCCAGCGTCACCCCACTGCCCGGCACGATCAGATCGCCACCGAACGGCTGCACGCCGGCAATCAGTTTCCAGCCGGCGTCATCCGTGGTTTCGGGTGGAGGCGCGAAGCCGTCGTTGATGCTGCCGTAAATATCGAGGTTGCCACCGGCACGAATCACCAGGCTGCCGGCCTCCCCTGAGCCGTACACCGACGGGTTCAGTCGCGTGTGCGGATTGAGACTGGCGTAGCGATAGCCCGAAAGGTCCAGATCGCCCTCCACCACCAGATCACCGTCGGCAGTCTTGCTGGCGATTTCCACGCCTGGGCGCAGATGGAACGCGTCAGCGTAAGTGGCGTTGTTCAGCCCGGCGAGTTTGCGTTGCAGCAGATCGTTGTTGCCCAGAGCGGCATTGATGAAGGTTTCGCTGTCACCGTGAATACGGTCAAGCATGACCTTGTCAATCACCTGATACGGCCGGCCACTGACGGCCTGATCGACACCATCACGGGCATCGGTGTAACGGCGCATGCCATTGAGGCCGATGGAACGCGCGCCCTGAATGCTCAGCACGCCGCTGGCGTCGATGGCGATGTCATTGCTGCCCAGACGTGGCGCGTTCAGCTCCAGCGTGCCGCGCAGCATTCCGTCATGTTGTCCTGCGAGGAAACCCGGCACGGCATCGGTGCCGTGGCGCAAGTCGATCCGGGCACCACTCGCCAGCGTGAGCAAGCCCTCGCCGGAACTCAGTTCAACCGTGGCACGGTTCGGCGCATCGATGATCTTGCCGTAGCTGTCGACCCGCAGCACGCGGCCATGAGCATCGAGCACGCTGTTACCGGCCAGAGTCAGACCGTTTTTCGCCGACAGACGAATGCTGCCGACACGTTCGCCGCTGGCATCAATCAGACCGGCCACCGTCAGGCTGCCATTGTCGACCGACACATTGACCTCGCCAGCCTTGAGACCATCGCCGATCACCAGGTTGCCTTGCTTGAGCTGCAAGCTGCGGCTGCCGAAAACCTGCCCGGCATTCAAGCGCTGATTGAGTGCGGCGAACTGCTCGGTGGCGTCACCGCCCAGACGTTGCGCGCGAATGTCCACGCCACCGGCCTTGTACGGCACCAGAGTGCCCCCGGCGTCGTAGTAACCGCTGCTGCCGCCGACAATCTCGCCCTGCAGATCGACCATCCCGGCCGCATCGGCCAGAGCGACGACGCTGAGGTTACCGGCCTGATTGTTCCTCGCCGACAGATCGATCCGCGAGCCCACAGCCTGACGGATATTGCCGTTGGCGCTGTACAGCGATACGTCGCCGCCCCAGCTGTACTTGCTGACATCGTTGAATGGCAAAGTGCGCCCGGCCATATCCAGCACGCCGCCGGTGCCCAGGATCAGATCGCCTTCGGACTTCACCGTCAGCTTGCCGCTGGCCAATGCGATGCGGCTGTCGAGCACGATATCGCGGGCTTCAAGGTTCAACTCCGCCCCCAGGTCATTGGCCACGCCGGCAGCCCCGGCGCCGCTCAAGGTCAGGCTATTGCCGGCCTTGAGCAGGCTGACTGATGCCGCCTCGCCAGTGAGCAACGGCGTACGCAGATTCAGATTGCCGCCGCTGTAGCTGTAACCCTTGACCGGATCGTAAGCGCCCTGCTCCTGATACACCGCGAGGCTACCCTTGTGATTGGCGGTGATGCGGTCGCTGGCGCTCAGGTTGACGTTGGCGAAACCCAGCGCCAGGCGATTGTTCTGATCCAGCCCGCTGGCCTGAGGCATCGGGCCATAACCCAGCTCGATACGCTGGGCCTGAATGTCCAGCGTGCCGCTGCCGGTGCCCGCGCCACCCGTGATGACGCTGCCGGGGCTTTGGGTCGCGCCGTTCCAGATCAGGTTGGCGGTCCGGATACTCGCCACGTCGCTGGCGTTGCCCAGACCGTAAATCGCCGGAGTGACCAGCACCAGATTCTGCAGTTTGCTCTGGCCGGTCTGTGGATCGATCGTGTCGAGGCTGACGCTGCCGAAGAAATTGAAGGCGTCGCGGGTGGTCAGGCTCAGGGTTTCCAGGGCCGGCGCACCAAACTGCGTATCTCCGCGCAGCAAACGGTCGAGTACGTTCTGGTTGAGCGTGAGGCCGGCGGGAACGCGGCTGCCTGCCGCCGCCAGTGCATCGGCGCTGCCGGCATTGACCGAGCCGACCGACAATGCCAGATGACGGGTGCCGAAACGCACCGCTTCACCGAGTTCGAACTGGTTATCCGTGGCGGCAGTGATGCTGCCGTTCGAATACAGCAGAGCCGGATTACTGCACACACTCGTTGCGCAAGTGCCGATCCGGATACTGCCCGCTCCGGTGATGTCACTGGCCCGCTCCGGCGCGAGTACCTGGGTCCAACCGTTGGAAACGAGCAACACGCTGGAGGCTTTCGGCTCATAAACGAAACCGGCCATTGAGTCATAGGTCACGTTGCCACGCCCCAGCGTATTGATCCCGCCCCCCGCCTCGACCGTGATGCCGCCAAGCGTTGAGGTGGTGCGCAGCAAAACCTGCGGCGCAGACAGAATCGCCCCTTCACGCAAGACAATGTTTTCACTGGTGCCCAGGAAACCGATGACGTTGGCGGTAGTGTTGTACAAGACATTCGGCATCGCACCGATGGTCAGCCGCCCCGCGTTGAGACTGTTGAGCGTGTCGGCGTACAGCGACACACCGTTGAAACCAGTTGTCGATGCACGGCCCGCGCCCAGTATCTCGAAGCTGCTGCCGGCGTAGCCGCCACGTACCACCGCCGTGCCGGCCATACCGCCCTCGGCAGCGTCGAACAGTGCGCGCCCGTTGAATTGTAGAGCGATGTCTTGCTTGCCGCCGGGGGCCAGACGCAGATCCAGTATCTTGCCGTCCATCGGTGTCAGCGCGCGTGGCACACCGCGCCGGGCGGCGTCGCTCTGGATGAACTGGGTGAAACCGGTTTCGTTGTACTGCGAGTAACGACGCAACACGTCGGCAGACGTGAGAATCACCTGACTGGCCAGGCTGTCACGCAGGCCGGTATTGGCAATCGACATCTGCCCGCTGCTGGTCCATGAACCATTGCGCAACGCCAGCGCGCCAGTTGTCACGCCGGGCGTCGCCTGACCGTTCACCTCAACCCGGAACGCGCCGGGCATCAAGGCAAACGTTGATGGCAACAGCGTGTAAGTACCCGCCGCCAACCCCGGCACGCCGGCACCAATGGTGATCTGCTGACCGATGCGCGGATCGACCGCACCCGCCTCGGCCAGCATCGGCGCATAGCTGCTCTGATTGCCTGGCACGATGGCATAGACCGGGTTGCTCGCCAGCCCCGGCAGGCTGAAGGTGCCATCAGCCGCATTGCGCACCAGCGGGTTGAAACGCGCATCGGTGGAGCCACCACGACCGGACACGAAACCGGCGCCGCGCAGATCCCCGCCACCGGACAGGTCGATGACCGCGCCGCTTTGCACATCGGCGAACTGCGTGCCGATCGACACGCCTGATGTTTCGCCGGAGATGCCGTCGAGCACCACGGATTTGCCGTTGTAGCGATAGTCGATTCCGTCCGTGGTGCCACCGTATGGCATGACCAGGCCGGCACCGCTGACCGAAGTCAGACTGCCCGGCAAGAGATGAACCTCGCGAGTAGTGCTGAGCAAATCGTCACCCAATACGATCTTGCCCAGCGGTGCACGCAAGACACCACCCTGCTCGATGTAGGCGGCAGAAAAAATCAGCTTTCCGAATGCCGAGTACGGCACTGCAGCCGGTGCAGCCCCGTGACCGCTGATCCGCAAGGTGTGTTGAGAAACCGGAACCTCGCCCTGATATCCGACGCGCACCTCGGCCTGAATACCGGTGGCGGGATAGATCTGCGCAGCCCCTAGGTTCAAGTCGCCTGGCGTCCACAAACGGGTGCCCACAGCGCCATCGTTCGGCGCGAGGAAACGCAGGTCGCCGCTGCTGTCGAGGCTCACCAGACCGAAAGCCCGACGGCTGTATTCAATGGCCGGCGCCTGCCGTTGCAGGATCGAACCCCGAGTCCCGAAGGACAGGCCATTGCTTACATCCAACAAGTTCGCGGAGGCATTGAACGTCGCGTCGGACAACCGGGTCGTCGGGCCAGGAAGCAATCGTGGGCGCATCATGCTGAAGCCGGCAAAGTAGCTCCCCACCCCTGACAGACGCAGGTACGGCGCACTCAAATCAACCCGCGCCGTGCTTTTGGAGTTCTCGGCAAGCGACAGCGCTCCGGCGAACAGACTGAGGCTCTGATTCATGCGCAGATTGACGTCACCATCAAACGACAACAGGCCATTGCTCAGCAGGCTGAGATTGTCGAAACCGCCCGTCATCAAGTTATCGGCACTCAGGCGGCCCTGACCGTAACGCAAGCCATCGGCGCCTTCGCCGGGTCGCAGATTCGCGGGCAACAGCGCGTTCTCTGCCACTTGGCCGATGATCATTTCCCTCGGTGCCCGCACCGCGTTGCTCGCCGAGTCGGAATACAGCGGTGTCTCCAGCGCCAGCTCCAGACGACCACCGGCAGCACCCACGCCACCCGCCGCCGCACGCAAGTTGCCTTCAACGAATAAACCGTTATAAGAACTCAAACTGATACGCCCGCCGTCCGTTGCGACGCGGGTCGGGCCCTGACCGGCAATATCAAGAACGGCCTCGGTGCCTGAGGCATCCAGCCGCGCGCCCGGGCGCACAATCACGTAGGCATCGGCGGCCGTGGCGGTTGCCAGCTTCGAATCGATCTCGCCGCCGATGATGATGCTGCCGCCCTTGCCGACCTGCCCGTAAGTGCGGCCCAGGGTGTCGGTCGCTGTATTGGTGCGCGCGGCGACATCCAGCACGGCCTGCTCGCCGATCCAGATCGAGCGGTCATGTGCGTTCGGATCCCCAACTTGAATGGAGGTGGCCGGCTGGATCGAGCCGAACTGTTGCTGACGAATATCGATGGTGCCGCCCCAGGCATTCAGCTCACCTTCAACGGTGATCTGCCCGGCGCCGCGCAGTTTGATGCTCTGGCCTGGGTCGACGCTGATGCGAGAGCCTCGGCCCAGGGTCAAGGTGCTGTTGGCGGCATCGATCAGCCCGACCAGCGTCGCGCCGCCTTGCAGTGTCAGGCTGGCGCCGCCGCGCTGAGTCAGTACGCCCTTGGTCGGGTTTTCCTGGAACAGTGTCGGGGTCCACAGCTCCAGCGCCGTTCGCGGGTCAACGCCGCTGACCTCGTTCGGTGCCGCATCGCCGAAACGGTAGACCGGCATGTTCACGTCAATCGCGGCGCCTTCGGCAACGTCGAGCCCGCTCAGACCGATCAGGTTGTAGGCGGAAAATCCCTTGCTGAACAGGTCGCTGGACAGTTGCAGGGTGTTGTCTGCCAGGGTTTTATCCGTTTGCCCGACCAGTATTTTGTTGGCCTGCACCGTCAAGGTGCCGCCGCCCGTGACGCCGTAACCGCGCAGTTCGCCATCGAGGTTCAGACGGGTTTTGCCAGGCGCGGAAATGGCGCTCGATTCCAGCGTCAGATCCCCGCCCTTGCCATCCCGGGTCTTGCCATTGGCGAGTACGGCGCCACCGGAAGAAACGTCGAGCAGGCTGCCGGTAGCGACATCGATATCACCGCTGCTGCGGATCGATATCAGGCCACCGTTCAGATACGCCAGGCTGGCGTTATCGTCCGGGTTGGTGCGCAGGTTGCTCCACAGACCTCGTGTATCGAGAAGCACGCCCTCGGCGATGCGGGTTTGCGTCGTTTTGTCGGCTTTGGCCGCCAGACGAGTGTCAGTGTTTGCACCGCCAGTGAACTGATTGAGTACGTTGCCCAGACGCAGACTGCCGCCACGAGCGGTCAGGTCGGCGCCGACCTGCACATCCGGGGCGTACAGGGTGATGTCGCCACCGCTGTCGACCGTAAGCGCACCGTCAACGACGACCTGATCCTTGGCCGACACCTTGAGCGCACCGAGGCGAAATCCGTTGAGCTGATCGTTATCGAGATACAGCTTACCCTTGCGGGTATCGGACACCGCGCCGGTCAAATCAAGATCATTGCCGGCGACCGGACGCGTGCCACCGATCTGTACCTGATCGAGCAGCGGATTGAGGGTATAGAGCAGCCCATTTGACGCCGCGACGAAGGTCGGGTCGTAACTGCCGACGATCAACTGCGCACGCCGGGCCAACGCGGTCTGGCTCTGCTGATAGCCGTCGAGCACCGGTTTCGGCGCCTGATTCTGCCGTTCACCTTGATACACATCGCCAATCATCTGCCCGTTGAGCACGGCGTTGGCTGTGGAAATCACCAGTTGCCCGGCATCGCGGCCCACGGTGTAACCCGACTCGAAACGTGAACGCGGGGCGATCAGCGGGTTGTAGAAATAACTGGTCTGGCCCCAGCGTTCGCTGCTGTCTTCATAACCTTTGTACAACCCGGTGTAGAGCAGATCCCCCGGCGCACGAGAGACTTCGTACAAGCGCCCGTCTGCGCCGCGCAGCCAGCTCTGGCGGATCTGTCCGCTCTGCACATCCAGGGTGCCGCCGGACAGGTTGATCAGCGAGCCTTTTTCCGTCACCACGTCGTTGCCGGCGAAACTCACCGTGCCGCCCTGGGCCATCCATTCGCCGACGCTGTGGCCCTGGGTGCCGAGATAACCACCGACTTCCAAAAGGCCACCGGCGGTGTACCAACGATCCGTGGCGTAGCCGTTGGTGCCGGCCGGCACATACACCAGCTCGCGCACATCGACCCAGATGTCGTTGCTGTTGAGCGCGCCTTTCTCGCGGTTGACCGACGCATCGCGCTGCTCGTTGCCTTGCACGTTGATCTTGATACTGTTGTTTTCCATTGCCACTTTGACGCCGATGGCACCGGACACATCGATCATCGCGCCGTCACGCACCAGACTGCGGCGCTGTGCGCTGACCGCGACCTGACCACCGGTGGCCAGGGTGATGGAGCCGTTCTGGAACTCGACACTGCCGCCGCTCTGGATCTCGATGCGCGACTGGTCGCCACGGATCCGGTTGTTGGCCGTGACGCCCGTCAGCGCGGCCTGATGCTGGCTGTCGAGGGCGGTCATGTCGCTGCTGTCGAGCATGATCGCCGTGGCACTGCCCTGCCCCAACGTCACGCTGCCGTTGGTATCGGTGATCGGGTTGGAGAGGTGAATCGTGCCCCGCGTCGCGACTGACGTGCTGGCGAGCAATACGCCGTTTTGCACAACCTCGTGGCCGGTAAGGGTGATGTCGCCGGTCGACGACTGGATCAGTCCGTTGTTAGTGACTTTGCCCGCAACGGCACCGGCCTTGAAGCCCGGAATGACTTCGCTGCCGAAGGTGGTCGACAGCGCATTGCCTTCGGTGCCCGAGCCCTTGCGGATGTAGAAGCGGTCACCGGCCGCCAGCACGGTCTGGCCTTTGGCGGTGTTGATGCTGCCGTCGTTCTGCACTTCGTTGCCGAGCAGCAGCGCATAGCCGCCGGCATCGGTGGAAGCCGCCGGTTTGTGGGTTTCAATCGACGCACCGCGCTCCACCAGCACCTTGCCGGCAGCGTCGGTGAAGGTCGGCTGAGTGCCGGTGCTGTCGAAATACAGACCGCGATCGCGGAACTGGATATCGGTGATATTGGCGGCAGCCGCCACCAGATTGCGCACGTTGACCTGACTGCTGCCGCTGAACACGATGCCGTTGCGGTTGATCAGCATCACCGTGCCGTTGCCCTTGATCTGGCCTTGAATCTGGCTGGCCCGGGCGTTCGGATCGTTGACCCGGTTGAGCACCGCCCAGTTCGACTGCTGGGCGAAATCGACCGTGGTGTTGCGGCCTACGTTGAAGGTTTCCCAGTTGAGAATGGCCTTGTCGGCAGTCTGCTCGATCGTCACCGTGGTTTTGCCATCGACTTGGGTCTGCTGCGGGCCCTTCGCGTTCTGCCAGCCTTGGGTCAGGCTGTTGTCGACTTTCAAACCGCCCTCGCCCAGGCCGTCCGGCACGAATTGCACCGTGCCCAATGCAGCAGCGCGTCCGGCCGCCTGCGCCGCCTGTTGAGCGGCAATCGCAGCGACCGTGTTGTTCAGAGTCTGAATCGAACGCTGTAACTGCGCATTGGCCTTTTGCTGCTGGGCCAGCGGCGGCGTCATGCCCGGCAAGCCACCCACGCTCGGGCGTGCTGCCGCAGCCTGTTGCGCCGCGCCCTTGGCAGCAAACCAACCCGAGCTGAACGCCGTCTGCGCCTGCGCGCTACCCGCCACCAGACACAACGCCACCGCGTGCGCCAACGGTTTGAGCAGCCACAGCGACGGCTCCCCGGTTTCACGCTTGGAGGACAGAACGTTGGTACGACGACGGGATGGGCGAGCGAGCATCACTACGAGATCCTTTTTGATTGCCACACAAGGCCGCAGGCGTGCAAAAACCTGCTGTTACGTCATAGGCAGTTGGCGAAGGGCGCGACCGAACGGATGTCACACAAACTTCATGTTGGGGGAGTATTCGCGCAATCCGCGGGACCGAATGCCGGGCGAATAAAATGGCGGTCCCAGAAAGGGCCGCCATTGGGTTTCAAGATTTGTCGTTTAGAGGCCGGCCAATGCCGTTGCAAACGCTGGGGTTGTTGATATCGAGGTTATTGCCGGTGGTGTTAGTGACGAAGTTGGCGATGACCGCGTTTTTCCAGGCATAAGACATGGCAATGAATTTATGGGCCTGCGTCGCGACGTTGTTGCCGGGAATACTGTAGTGAGCTGCCAGAAAGGCCTTAACTTCCGCTGCAACCGCAGCATCTTTATAGCATTGGCCGAAGATGAAGTTGGTGTAGGCAGCCAGTTTGTAACCCGAAGTCGGGTTAGCGACCACTGGCGACCACTTGGCCGGATTACCCGCATCAAAGATTGTCGTCGGTGGACTTAAACTCACCAACGCCAACAGGACATTAGGGTTCGTCGGCTGGATGCCATTGATGCGAGCAACAACCGCGTTGCTCGTTGCATCAACGTTATCCGGGCCGGCATATCCGATGGAACCATCGACAGCGTTTACGGCTTCTGCGACATCCTGGTCATATTCCACCGCTACCCAATTTGCAGGTATTGAGGAATAGGGGATGCGTGCGACAGTGAATCGCGCATTGGTCACGAATTGCGTTGGGCAGATCGAGCTCAAATGGCGGGTCAGAATCTCCGTAGCGCCACTCGCCTCCTTCCGGAAGACAACGCGAATAGGGGTGGTGTCCGAGGTGCCCAGTAGAGAACCCCACGTGGTTTTATTACCGGAAAACACATCGCAAAGCTGATTATCAAACAGGTTCAGAGCAGTCTGGCCAGACTTTCTATAAGGGATCGCCACGGACGTGATAACCGACGGTAGCTGGATCAATGGACCGTATGAAGCCCCATATTGGGTGCTATAGGTCGAAAGCTCCGAGGCCGTCAGTGTGGAATCACTGGCCGCAAAATGCACCGTCCCGGTTTGAGCCAGACGCATGGGATCGTTAGTCAGAAAGGCCTGTTTTCCGTAACCGCTACCTGCTGCGGCGTAGTTGAAGGTGGCCGGCAATATGCTGTTCACCGAGCCCCTGTAAAGTTTCGCCGGGATGGTTGCCCCACCTCCGATCACCGTCACCGCCATCGCCTGCCCCGAAACCAGCGCCGCCGATACCAGTGCGGCCACTCCAATACGTTTGAACATTTTCAATCTCCTTATCGAATGCCCCCCGAACGGGAGCCAAAAAAAATGGCAGCCCCGAAGGGCTGCCACCGTTACAGCTAACTAAACCAACCTGCTTACAACGGACGACCGATGGTGTTGCACACGGTGGTGTTGTTGATGTCCAGGTTGTTGCCCGAGGTGTTGGTGATGAAGTTGGCGGTTACAGCGGTTTTCCAGGCGTTAGGCACAGCGACAAACTTGTGTGCCTGAGTCGCAGTGTTGTTGCCTGGGTTGCTGTAGTGAGTGGTCAGGAAGGCTTTAACGTCCGCGGCCACGGCTGCATCCTTGTAGCACTGACCGAAGATGAAGTTGGTGTAAGCAGCCAGTTTGTAACCCGAAGTCGGGTTGGCAACCACTGGCGACCACTTGGATGGGTCGGCAGCATCGACAGCAGACGATGGAGGGGTCACCGACGACAGCGCCAGCGTCACGTTGAGCGAAGTCGGCTGAACACCGTTGACGCGGGCAACAACAGCGTTGCTGGTAGCGTCGACACCGTCCGGACCGACATAACCGATGGAGCCGTCAACCGCGTTCACGGTAGTGGCGACATCGGAAGTGTTGGCAACGCCGACCCAGTTCGAAGGCAGCGCCGAACCGGCTGGAAGACGAGCGTTGGTGAAGGTGGAGTTGGTAGCGAACTGAGTCGGGCAGACCGAGTTCAGGTGACGGCTGAGGATTTCCGAAGTGCCGCTGGAAACGTTGCGATAAACGACGCGGATCGGAGTGGTGTCGGCAGTGCCCAGCAGCGCGCCCCAAGTGGTTTTGGCGCCGGAGAAGGCATCGCACAGCTGAGCGCTGGTCAGGTTCAGAGCAGTCTGACCAGCTTTTTTGTAAGGGATGGCAACCGAAGTGGCAACCGAAGGCAGCTGAATCAGCGGACCGAACGAAGCGCCGTAGGTGCTGCTGTAGGTGCTGAGTTCCGAAGCGCTGAGGATCGAGTCGCTACCGGCGAAGTGCACGGTGCCAGTGGTGCTGAAGCCAGCCGGGTTGTTGGTCAGGAAAGCGGTCTTGCCACCGCCGCTGCCGATGGCCGCGTAGCTGAAGTTGGCTGGCAGGATGCTGTCGGCAGAACCTTTGTACAGAGCGGCTGGCAGAGTTGCACCACCACCGGTAACGGCCATGGCTTGAGCGGAAGCCAGAGCGGCAACGGTCAGGGAAGCTGCGATCAGAGTGCGCTTGAACATGAAGAATCTCCTTTTCAACGTTGGTTGTGAACACAGGTTTTCAGGGGTCTTGCATGACACTGGGAAGACTCACCGCTGACCTTCGCAAGCGGGGTCCGTGGTTAAGTCGCACTGAGAAATTCGCAGTTTCCGGTGACAGATAAAGGAAAAAACCTCGGGAGGTGCAGGCTGTTTTTCGAGGGATTTTCTCGGGTGTTCTGGTTGTTGTGCGGAGTGTCTGAAACAAGCTTTTCGAGGGAACCGGCCACAGGCCTTGAAGGGCCGTTGCAGATGACAGAAAGGAGAACCCGAGGATGGCCGGATCGAGGCTCGGGTGATGGAGAATCCTTTGCAAAAATGCTGAATTATTTATTGCTCTGACTGGCCTCTTCGCGAGCAAGCCCGCTCCCACAGGGGTGTGAGGTGGTCACAGATTCTGTATTCACCACCGACCACTGTGGTATCGGGCTTGCTCGCGAAGAGGCCAGCGCATACAACATCAAATAAACAGGCACACCTCTACTGCACCAACTGATTGATCTCGATGATCGGCAACAGCACCGCCATCACGATCACCAGCACCACCCCGCCCATCACCACGATCATCAGCGGCTCCAGCAGCGCGGTCATACCCATCGCCCGGCGCTCGATATCGCGTGACAGGGTTTGTGCAGCACGCTCGAGCATCGGCGGCAGTGCCCCGGTTTTCTCGCCGCTGGCGATCAGGTGAATCAGCACCGGTGGAAACACATTCTCCACTTTCAGCGCAGCCGCCAGGTTGACGCCTTCTCGCACCTTGGCGGTGGCCTCATTCACGCTCAGGCTCAAGCGATCATTCGACAAGGTCTGCCGCGCCGCCTCCAGCGCGCGCAACAACGGCACCCCGGCGCCGCCGAGAATGGCTAGCGTGGAAGCGAACCGCGCAGTGTTCAGCCCCAGCACAAACCGCCCGATCAACGGCAGCTTCAGTACTCGATGATGCCAACTCAAACGCGCCGCCGGATTGCGCAAATACAAGCGCCAGCTCCAGAACGCACCGGCCATGATCCCGGCGCACAGCCAGCCCCACGCGCGAATGAAATCACTGGCATTGAGCATCGCCAGCGTCAGCCCCGGCAGGTCCTGTCGCGCCTGGGAAAACGCACTGACCACCTGCGGCACCACATAACTGAGCAGGAAAATCACAATGCCGATCGACACCAGCCCGACCACGCCGGGATAGATGAACGCGGTAAGAATCTTGCCGCGCAGGTTGTTGCGTTCCTCGATGTAATCCGCCAGCCGCTCCATCACCTGCGCCAGATCGCCGGACTCCTCACCTGCTGCAATCAGCGCCCGGTAAATCTCCGGAAAATCCCGTGGCCGCGCCGCCAGCGCTTCGGCCAGGCGCATGCCGCTGCGCACATCGGCACGAACGGCGCTGAGGGTGTGGGCGATGTGTTTTTTTTCGGCCTGTTCGACTGTGGCGCTTAGCGCGGCCTCCAACGGCAAACTGGCACCGAGCAGGCTCGACAGTTGCCGGGTGGCCCACGCCAGATCGTTATCCGACAGTTTGGCGCTGAAAAATCCACCGCCGCCATGCTGGGAGACGTTGCTTTCCTTCTCCACCGACAACGCCGTCAAACCACGACCGCGCAGCACGCCAAACGCGGCGCCCTGGCTGTCCGCTTCCAGATGCCCGGATTCGATTTTGCCGCTGGCATCGGCGGCTTCAAAACGATAGCGATTCATCAGGCGTCCCGTGTCACACGAAGGATTTCTTCCGGCGCCGTGGCACCGCTGCGAATCCAGCGCTCGCCGTCCTCGCGCAGGCTGAACATCCCGGTCTTGCTCGCAGCCGCACGCAACGCCTGCTCCCCTGCCCCTTGGTGAATCAGGGTGCGGATGTCGTCATCGATGCAGAACAACTCATGAATGCCGGTCCGGCCGCTGTAACCGGTGTGATTGCACGCCGCACAACCGACCGGGCGCCAGGTGCCGGGCGTGGCCGGGTCTTCCTGTTTGCACTGATTGCACAGCCGCCGCACCAGCCGCTGGGCCAAAACCCCAAGCATCGACGAGGCCAGCAAAAACGGCTCGACGCCCATGTCGACCAAGCGGTTGACCGCCGACACCGCGTCGTTGGTGTGCAGGGTCGCGAGCACCAGGTGACCGGTCAGCGAAGCCTGCACTGCAATCTGCGCGGTTTCGAGGTCGCGGATCTCACCGATCATGATGATGTCCGGGTCCTGCCGCAAAATGGCACGTAGCGCGAGGGCAAACGTCATGTCGATCTTGGCGTTGACCTGAATCTGGCTGATACCCGGCAAGTCGTATTCCACCGGGTCTTCCACGGTGAGGATGTTGCTGGTGCTCGCATCCAATCGCGCCAGCGCAGCGTAGAGACTGGTGGTCTTGCCGCTACCGGTCGGGCCGGTGACCAGCACGATGCCGTGGGGCTGGCGGATCAGGTGATCGAGTTTGGCCAGCACCTGCGCGTCCATGCCCAATGTTTCCAGATGCAGGCGGCCGGCCTGCTTGTCCAGCAAACGCATCACCACCCGCTCGCCATGGCCGGTGGGCACAGTAGAAACACGAATGTCGATTGGCCGCCCCGCTACGCGCAACGCAATGCGCCCGTCCTGCGGCAGACGTTTTTCAGCGATGTCGAGCTGGGCCATGATCTTGATCCGCGACACCAGCGCACCGTGCAACGCCTTGCGTGGCGAGACCACGTCGCGCAGGGTGCCGTCGACCCGGTAGCGCACCACCGAATGGGTTTCGAACGGTTCGATGTGGATGTCGCTGGCCTCGTCGCGCGCCGCCTGCGTGAGCAAGGCGTTGATCATGCGGATCACCGGCGCGCCGTCCTGGGTGTCGAGGAGGTCGGTGATTTCCGGCATGTCCTGCATCAGGCGGTCGAGGTCGACTTCGTTTTCCGCCGCACCGACCACCGCCGCCGCGCTGCCGGTGTCGGCGTAGGCAGTGGCGAGCAAGCCGTCGAGCTCGTCATCGCGCACGCGCTCGATCCGCGCCTCACCGAACTGGCGCCGCACCTCGCTGATCGACCAGCCGGGCGTCGACGGGCACACCGTCAACACACCGTCGCGCAACAGTATGCGCTGGGCCTTGGCCCAGGCGTAGGGCAGCGCACTCATCCCTCCACCTCCCCCACCACATTGCTCAGAAGTACTTCTGTGGCGAGGGGATTTATCCCCGCTCGGCTGCGCAGCAGTCGTAAACCCGAAACACTCGGTATGTCAGGAGAAACCGGATTGCAGGTTTTGGGGCTGCTTCGCTGCCCAACGGGGATAAATCCCCTCACCACAGGGGTATCACGCCTATGCAGAACCGGTTTCATAATGAGGGCCCCGGCTGGATCGGCACGGCTTTGATGGTCGCGCGGGGGCCAGAACTCGGCACCACCGCCGGCACGCCTTGCGCTGCGGTCGGCAACTGCGGCGCCTGCATGTCCGGCATCGCCCAGCTGCGCTCCGGTTGCAGACCACCCTGAGCGCGTCGCATGAAGTCGTAGCGGTTCAGCGTGATGCTCCGCCCCGCCGCGCTGTCGCGGATGATGTACGGGCGCAGGAACACCATCAGGTTGGTCTTGGTGATCGAACGACGCTCGTTGCGAAACAGCGCGCCCAGCCCCGGGATGTTCGACAGCCACGGCACCGCGTCATTGCTCTGGCTGTAGCCATCCTGCAGCAGACCACCGAGCACCATGATCTGCCCGTCGTCGAGCAGGATGCTGGTGTCGAGCGCGCGTTTGCTGGTGACGATCCCCGCCGAATTGGCCGCGGCCGAGGCACGTTCGTCGATGCTGCTGACTTCCTGATAGATGTCGAGCTTCACCGTGCCGCCCTCGGAAATCTGCGGCCGCACGTTGAGCTTCAAACCGACCTCTTCACGGGTCACGGTCTGGAACGGGTTGTTGCTGGTGCCCCCGCCGCCGGTCACATAGCTGCCGCTGACAAACGGGATGGTCTGGCCGACGAAAATGCTCGCCGCTTCGTTGTCCAGGGTCAGCAGGTTCGGCGTCGACAGCACGTTGGTCCCGCCCTTGCTCTTCAGGGCCCGGGCCAGCACTTTCAGGTCGAGGATCTTGCCGATGCCGGGGATGTCGACGGTGCCGTTGACGTAACCGAGGTTCAGGCCTTGCGGCAATACGTCGATGCTGGTCTTGCCGTTGACGTTGATCCCCGAACCGCCAAGGTTGGCGCCGCCGATCACGCCGTTGCCGCCGAGATTGCCGGTCTGCCATTGCACGCCGAATTCGCTGGCATCGTCCTCGCCGACTTCGACGATCAGGCTTTCGATCACCACTTGGGCGCGGCGCTGGTCGAGCAGGTCGATGACTTCGCGCAGGTTGCGGTACAGCGGTTCCGGCGCGGAAATCAGCAAGGTGTTGGTGGTCGCGTCCGCCTGAATGGTCACGCCGCCGGCGCTGAAGGCGACGTTCTGTTCGCTGCTTTGCGCATTGCTGCTGCCGCTGGTGGCGCTGCTGCCCTGAGCGTAGCTGCCGCCGGTGCTGCCGCTGTTAGTGGTCGAGGTGCTGCCGGTGGTTTGCGTACCGCTCTGGCCGTTCTGTCCGCCACCGGAGTTGGTGGAGCTGCCCATGTTGCTGAGCACCGAACGCGCATTGTCGCTGGTGCCGCTGTCGCTCTCGCCGGTCAACAAACCGCGCAGTGCCTGGGCCAGTTTGCCGGCCTGGGCGTTACGCAGGTACACCACGTGCAGGTTGCTCGGATTGCTTTGGGCATTGTCGAGTTTGTAGATCAGGTTGCGCGCCAGCTCCGTGCGCTCGGGGCTGCCGGCGCGGATGATGATGGTGTTGGAGCGCGGGTCGCCGATCACTGCGATTTTCTGCGTCGGGTCATTGCCCGGTGCGTCGAGCAGGTCGGCGACCATCGGTGCGATGTCGGCGGCGATGCCGTTCTGGATCTGCACCACGTCGGTGTCAATGGCGCTTGGGGTGTCGATACCTTGAATCAACTGCGCGACCCGCGTGAGGTTCTCGGCGTAGTCGGTGACGACGATGGTGTTGTTGCCCGGATAGGCGTTGATCGGGTTGTTCGGCGACACGATCGGGCGCAGCACCGGGATCAGGTTCACCGCGTTCTCGTATTGCAGACGGAACGTGCGGGTGAGCATGCCGTTGCCGGCCGGTTTGTCCGCGCTGTAGATCGGCCCGCCGAGCAACTTGGCATCGGCCTCTGGCACCACCTGCGCCACGCCGCCGACATCCACCACGCTGAAACCCTGCATGCGCAACGCCGCCAGCAACATGTCGTAGGCCTGATGCGCCGGTACCTGGCCTTCAGAGACCAGCGTCAGATTGCCCTTGACCCGAGGATCGACCAGAAACTGCTGACCGGTGGAGCGCGACAACGCCCGGACCACCGCTTGAATATCCGCGTCGACAAAATTCAGCGTCACCGGTTGATCGCCCAACGGATTGGCCGGCAACGTCGTGCCCCGCGCCGAACCGCCGCTGCGAGCGCGTTCGGTGATGTTGTGCAACTGCTTCGGCGCCGGTTTCACCTGAGCCTGCGCCCGCTCGCGGTCGAGCACCGCGTCGCCACTGCGCTGGGTGTTGGCCAGCGGCCGGCCGAGTTCGCTGTCCACCAGCAGCGGCGGTTGATTCGGTGGTGTGGTGTTGCTGCACGCGCTCAATGCCATCAACAGCATCGGCAACGCCATGCGTTTGGATCCTGACCCCTTCATGAAGCTTCCTTAGCGCCCAGCGCCTGATCCATGCGTACGGTGCCCGACAGAGTGCCGGCGGTGTCATCGGTCGCGGCGTCGTCTGCGCGTTGCAGACGGGCCTCGACCACTTGCAGTGAAAAATTCCGGGGCTGGCTCAGCAGCCAGTCGAGCACGGCGTCGGCCGGTGCGGCGTCGAAGGTCAACTGCCAGCCGGCGGACGCGGCCGCCAATTGGTAATGGCCGCCCAGTCCGCTGGCCTGCAGGGTTTGCTGCAGCGACTGCTCCAGGTTCTGCCCGTCCGGGCGCACACTGACGTCGCGCAACAGCAGTTCCAGCGCTTCGGCCTGGGCGCGCAGTTTTGGCGTTTCGATTTGCGAGGCGGCGATCTTCTTCAGCGGCGGCTGAACCAACGCCACCCACACAAACAGTCCGAGCAACAGCGCCGCCATCCCGCCGACCATGCGTTTTTCCCGAAGGGCCAGTGGCTGCCAACGGGCCTGTAACTGAGCGTTGAAGCGCTGCCAGCCGGCGCGGTATTTCGCAAGCGATGGGCTATTCATCTTCGGCTCCGCTGCTGTCGTCGTTTTCGGTGGCGGCGGTCGCCTCGCCAGCCGGGCGCAGGACCCAGCCGTCGTCATTCGGGCTGATGCTGATGCCGGCCTGGGCCAGCGTGCCTTGCCAATCCTTGTCGCTGCCCGAACGCCGGGCCTCGGGCAGCAAACTCAATTGCAACGCGCCGTCGACAAACTCCAAGCGCTGCACCGTGCCCGCCATGGACGGCATGCCGCTGCCAGCCTGCGACACCAGCCGCGTGAAATCCTGTCCCGGCGCATCCACCGCGCCTTGCTGGCGCGCAGCGATTTGCTGACGAGCCTGTTGCAGCGGATTGAGGATCACCGGCAACTCGGGAAACGCCTGCTTCACCCGCTGCGCCATCTGCGCCTTGAGCTGCTGGGCCTGCCCGGCCTCGCGGGCGGCGTACAGGTTCAAACCGATCACCCACACCGCCAGTGCCAGCGCACAACAGCCGATCGCCCTGCCCCAGCCGCGATGCTCGGTGCCCGGTTGCTGAAGGCCGCCGTGCAGACCCCAATTTGGCAACGGGCCGGAGCAGCGTTGCGTGTCGGCCAATGTTGATTGCACCGCTTCGGGTGCGCCGTCGCCGATCCAGTGCGCCGGCAGACCGGTTTGCAACAACCACGCTTCATCGATCATCGGCTGCACTTGCGCCGCATTCGGGCCGTGGCGCAGCAACAGATGATCGTCGTGCAAGCAACCAACGCCACCGGCCATCACCGGCAAGCTGTAGGCCGCCGGATACAGGCCTTTGAGGTTCAAGCCGAATTGCCCGAGGTGCTGCAAATCCTTGCAAGCTACCCAGGCAATCTGCACCTGGCCGCTTTCATTTCGAGCGCTGTGGGCGATGTGCATCTCGGCGCTGTCGCCGAGCATCAAGGCCTGCGCCGCACATTGCACCGCCGCGGCGGTTTTGTTCGCGGGCAACGGCGGCAGATCGATGCTCGCCAGCAGGCTGTCCGACGGGTGCAGAAAGCACACCAGCGGTTGCTTCGGCAGCGCGCCGAGCCGTACGCGCTCCTGCCGCGTGACCTGCCCCTGTCGATCCAGCCACGCACAATCCACGTCACTGTCGAGGCTCAACTCCGCCAGAGGCGGCAAACTCACGCGCAACTGGCTCATACACCCACCCGCGACCAGATCACTTGCGGCAAACGATCCTGACTGCGATGCAGCAACGCATCGAGGCTGACCCGTCGCTGATCGCGCCGCGCCTGCCCGCGCAGCCGGAACCAGTCGCTGGTGATGCCGACCTTGACGCTGGTGATCTCCAGTTGCGGCAAGCGCAGGCGATTGACGAAATCCCCACGATTGATAAACCAGCGCCCGGCGTCGCGCTCATTGATCAACGCCTGCGCCCGCTCCAGCGACAGCCCCGGCACATAAGCCGCCAGCACCGGCGCCGTGGCCGTGTTGCCGTTGAGCCAGGTAGTCGCCGGAATCACCGTCAAATAAGGCGCCAGTTTCGCCAACAGCGCATCGTTGACCCCGTCGACACTGCGCAAATCGTCAAGCGTGCGCAGCATCGGCAAGGTCGGCGATTGCGGTTTGCGCGACGCGGACGGCGACGTGGCGCGCCCGCTGTCGAAAGTGTTTTTCGCCACAGGCTTGTCCACCACTTGGGCATTCAACAGGTGCGGATAAGAGCCGATTACCCGCTGACTGATGCGTCGGCTCAAGCCGCTGCTGACACCGATCAACTCGCACAAGCGCTCGAACGCCTGCACCTGCGCGTCATCGATCCGCTCGTTGGCCACCAGATTGCGCAGATTGAACTTGCCCTGCTCGTCCTCCAGCCGCCCTTCGAAACCCTGGGTGTTCAAGCGCTGCGCCCAGGGTTGATCGAGCCGGGTCAGCGGATCGCGCTGCCGGGCGTCCCACAACAATTGCCGGCTGATCTCCAACCCGCCGTGCAACACCCAATGGCCCTGCACGCGCAGTTGTTCGGCTTCCAGCGCCCGGGTCGAAACGCTCTGGCGGGTCAGCATGCCGGCGGCGATCACCGCGACCACCGCCGCGATCAGCAGCGCACTGATGATCGCCATCCCCTGCTGGTTCGATTGGCTGTTCATGACCGGCCTTACAACTGCCAGGAACCGATGTCGGCATTCACACCGTCGCCGTCAGGCTGGCCGTCGGCGCCGAGGGAAAAGATGTCGATCTCGCCGTTGGCACCGGGATTGAGGTACTGATAAGGACGACCCCACGGGTCATTCGGCAGGCGCTCCAGGTACGAGCGCCAGTTGGTGTTCTTCGCATCGGCCGGCCGCTCCACCAGCACCTTCAGGCCCTGGCTTTGGCTCGGGTAAGTGCCGTGATCGAGGCGATACAGCTTCAGCGCCTGCATCAACCCGCCAATGTCCTGCTTCGCCGCCGTCGCCCGCGCCTGATCCGGCCGGTCGAGCACCTTGGGCACCACCATCGCCGCCAAAATCCCGAGAATCACCACCACCACCATGATCTCGATCAGCGTGAAACCCTGCTGCCCACGGGGCATCCGGCTCGGTCGACTGGGCTGTTTGAATTGCGCGATATCCATCTCGTCATTCCCTGGCTTGATTCGATTCGACGCGCAGTGTTGCAAGAAGATATGTCAGGGATGTTGAAAATCCTCGGGTGTTTTCGTCGTCAAGCCGTCAAGCACGGGCGTTAGCGTCAAGGGCTGCCCGACCGCCCGAGCCCCCGATGCGCACCCCCTCCCCGCAAGCCGGATTCACCCTGATTGAAGTGCTCGTCGCGCTGGCGATCATCGCCGTCGCCATGTCCGCCGCCGTGCGTGTCGCGGGATTGATGACGCAGAGCAGCGGGGTTTTGCGGGATCGCTCGATTGCGATGATTGCGGCGCAGAGTCGGATGGCGGAGTTGCGGCTGGAGGGGCGATTGCCGATGGGGGTCAAGGCGGTGGAGTGTGATCAAGGGAGGTTGTTGTTGCGGTGTGAGCAGGTGATTGGCACGGCGGAGAATGGGCGGTTGCTCAAGGTTGGTGTGCAAGTTTTTGATCGCAGCCAGGAAGCGCCGCCGTTGGCTCGGCTGGAGACGTTGCTTAGCCGTCCTGAAAATCCCTAGCCCTAAACCGTCCCGAAACGTCGGACAGCTCAGAGGCATATGAATCAGCCGTGGGACATTTCCGATACCCACCTAAAGATCTAAACCAACTTGCGCTTACCGCGTTGAATCCATAATCAACTCGATCTCTCAGGTCGATGTAGAGCGCAAGACACCTCCGTCGGCCCCCTCTCCCTCCGGGAGAGGGCTGGGGTGAGGGCCGCTTGTTGAACCACCCGTTTACCCACTCCAAAAACCCCGTTTAAAAGACACCCACCGTTACTTCCTCAAGGCTACACAACCTTGCGTCATTACCTACGACTACGCCAGAATCCGCCGGCTTGTGCGTCTGGGGTGCGGGTTTTATCGTTTCCGGGTCACTGAAAAACAGTGATCGGGTTTGGTAGCCCGACCTCCCATATGACGCATAACGTCACCTAGCGCAGACGCCCTTTCGGCATTTGTCTTATGGTGGCCATGCGCAGGGCGCCCTCGGGCGCGCCGGATTTTCCATATGGGCCGGTCTACCAACCTTCGTATGGCCACCACCACTCGTTTGGTAGCGAGAGTGATGGCTCCTTAAGTCCCATATGGAGCTACATCTATGTTCAAACCAACACCAAACCCACCAGAAACCGATCCGGTCTCCCCCTACAAATTCCCCGACTCCCGAACCCTAAACGAAGCCGCCGAACGCGCCCTCGATCACTACCTCACCCCACAACAACGCATCATGGGCAGCCACCACAAACACGATCCCATGTACCTGGCCAACCCGGCCTACAACACCGAGTCACTTCTAGCCAATGCCAGCGAATCCCTGGGATCGGCCAGCGAAATGCTCAACAACTTTGCTGCGACGCTGGAGCCTGCTCATCGCAAAACCGCGATTGGAATTGCACAGTTGGTGATGCTGAGCGAGTTGGCGGTGAACCAGGCGCTGGATCATGTTGAGGTGAAGGCGTAAGCGGCTGAGTGCGGTAGCTCAATAGACGAAAAGAAAATGGCCGAGGTTGTCAGGTGTGACTGACGACCTCGGCCAAATGCGTTTTTCTCTGTACCAAAAGCTTCAACCGATCCGAACACGAAGGCGTTACGGACTACTCGCTTCAAGAACATTCACAACCCGTCAACCGAAGAATTGTAAGAAATGTTGAGCGCAACATTTGCCTCAGGCATCCTGTGCGACGCAAACGCACAGGGTGGCGGATTTTGATACTCCCGCTCTGCCAAACGTTTGATGTTCGCACTATCTCAGTGGCCGGAATTTCTAATCCAATCAGGCCAAGGACAACTGAATCTTTGAAAAGGAACTTCCCGTGAGTGGCAAACCTGCAGCCCGAGTAACAGATCCCACCAGTTGCCCACTCCCGGGGCACGGCACAAATCCAATTGTCAGCGGCTCTCCCAATGTCAATTTCGACGGCCTTCCCGCCGCTCGGATGACCGATAAATCCGCATGCGGTAGCCCGATCACCGGCGCGGTCAGCTCGACGGTTTTTATCAATGGCCTGAATGCCGCTACTAAAGACAGTACCGGTGGCCACGGCAACGTGGTTGTGGGTGGCTCTGGCACCGTCATTATTGGTGACACCGTCGTATCCGCGCCCTTCAGCGGTTTGATGCCGATGCCAGTGCACTTCAACGACAAGTTCAGGCTTATTGACGACGAGTCAGGGGAGCCCTTGGCTAATCTTGATTACGCCATTCAGCGAGCTGACGGCAGCATTGAGCACGGCGTCAGCGATTCAATGGGGTATACGCACGTAGTTAGCTCGCACCTCGCCGAAACGATCCAACTGTTTTTGGAGGATTGAACATGGATGTCAAAGCAAATAACGGAAGTTTTCCTCATGGCTGAAGTCATTAGCAAAAACGGCCGAAAAATGTCACCTGTAGCCACCAGAACGGTGACACCTGTCAAAGACTCCAGCCCTAAAGCTGTATCCGTAGACGCAAAGCAACAAAAGAGGCGTGCCGAGAATGCGGAGTTCTTAAAGAATCAAAATGTGAAGGCCTTTCTGGACACGTTGGCAAAAGTCGAGGGTGGCGATTATCACGCGAAATTCGGGTATGGCTGGGCAGCCGGCTGGAAATCCGGGAAGTGGACATTCAGTGATGAGTCTACTCACCCAGGACCAGGTCATGGTGGTTCAACGACAGCTTCTGGAAGGTACCAAATCACGAAAGCCACATGGTCGGAACTCTCCATCAAAGCAATGGGGCTAACTGACTTCAGCCCCGGAACCCAGGATTTGATTGCCGTTGAGCTCCTGCGCAACGTGAGTGCCATCGAACCGCTGATCGGCGGCGACTTAAAAACGGCAGTTGGAAAAGCATCAAAAAAATGGGAAGCGTTGCCTATGGGGCCGGGGTTGGCAAACCGACCAATCAACGGAAAGCCTTCCGGCCAACCTTATACCGAGTACGACGAAGTAGAAAAAATATATAAAGGCTTTGGCGGTACTGTTAAATGAAACTAAAAATATTAGCCATCAGCCTTTTAGGTTGCGTCAGTTTATTTTCTAGCGCAGCAGACCTTCCTATCAAAGAGGGAATGTCATTTTCAAAAGCCCGAAAAGCCTTGATCAAAAATGGCTGGAAGCCAAATCCGACCTACTCCGGTGAGTTCGGCGTTGAAAGCGTCATCCAAAGAAAAGGCTTCAGTGAAATCGAGTCTTGCACGGAAGGCATCCGTTACTGCAGCTTCAACTACACCAAGAACGGAGATTGCTTAGGTGTAGGAACTGTCGGCGAGGAAGTCAAAGACATGAAGGTTTATTCCTGGAACTTCAAATGCCCTGAAAAGGATTGAAGCCAGAAACCAAAGGGAACAGAAACCTGTTCCTTTTTGTGGAACGATCAAATGAAGACACCGACCCTCCTGCTCCTTGCAATGTATTGCACGGGTACAAGCTCTGCGTTTGCCGGCGGCTCGCAAGCGACAAACGTCAAGCACGGGCCAGCAGGCGTCGCCGTCGATGAGCCCTTGGTGTCGGCCAGATCCAAGCTGATCAAACAAGGATGGAAGCCAACCCGAATGCACACCAGCGATGGCTATGAATACAGCGGTGTCGAGCGCGAGCTGGCTGCACGCAATTTCCTGGAACTCGATACCTGCTCTTTTGATAGCTCGCGCTGCATCCTGTTCTATTCAAAGAAAGGCGCCTGCTTGCGCGTCGACACCATGGGTGAGCAGCTCAAAGACATGGCGGTAACGCGATGGAGCGATGAATGTCCGGATGCACCTTCAGAGCCAGATAGCGGCGACGCGGGTTAAGAAACAAAGGGGACTGAATGAAATAATTCAGTCCCCTTTCCTTGGGAGCGGGCTTACTCGCGAAAGCGCCAGAATTGACCCGTTTAATCAGCAGGTGATCCCGAGGTCTGCCTCACCGGCAATTGCAAATTATCCAACGCCCGATTCACCGCCAACTCTCCGAGCATGATCAACTGCGCAATGCCCACCAACGCCCGACGCTGCGAAGCCGGCACCAGACTGGCGATGTTCTGGGCAATGGTTTGGGCCGAAGCGAGAGTCTCACTGGCATCAATCAGCAGTTCTTCGTTTTTGTTGTCCGCAGTCACGGCATACATCCCGCGGGTTCTGCGTGGCGGCGGCGTGGAGCCGGGCGGACAGAGGTAATGGTCGAGCGCGCGGTCGGCGGCTTCGTGGAGTTTTCTGGAATCGATGGATTCGTAGGGGGAAACCGATTCGGTTTCAGGCGGGTTGGGTGTTGGTTTGATCATGGTGAAGCTCCATTTTTATACCTGGTGGAACCACCAACACCTGTCGCTAAACAAGTAAGGGTGGCAGCTGTGCGCGGGTTAGCGAACCGAGAGGTATAAGACCCGGCAGACCCGAAGGTCTCCCACGCACAGCCACCATATCGTCATCGCAAATGTCTGCGACAAACGGGAGCGTCGTTGAACTTATACCTGGTCGGGTCGCTAAACCCGGTCGCTGGGTTGCCAGCGACACGTAGACGATAAAGACCAGGTACAAAGCGCACAAGCCGGCGGATTCTGGCGTAGCTGTAGGCAACGGCGCAAGGACATGTAGCCTGAGAGAGTTTCTGGAGATGTCTTTTTAAACGTTGGTGTTTATCGAAGCCTTACTGCGGCACCTCCATGAGGTGTGGAGGCCGGCCAGATGATTTTCCGGTTTATTTTTTGGAAATAAATCAGTCCCCTTTTTCCCTTTTTCTACTCGCCAACCAGTCGTGCTACAGATTGCTCATTTCTGAAATTGACTATTGAATGTACTGGCCCCCGTGATACCTTCCTTGTGCTATGGCGCAATGATTTGGGTAGGGGCACATGGAATTAGGTGCGTTGAAGAAGCGGCTCCAGCAACATCTTGGTGACGGACTTGTATTAGTAATTGGTTCTGGATTGTCCTGTGCAGAAGGCGTGCCCGGGATGGGAGCGCTTGGGCAGCATCTTGTCACGCATATTCCTGCGGCCCTCTCTCCGGACGACAACACACTCTGGGAACAGATTCATCCCCTCATAGAAACCGACGGGCTGGAGGCAGCTTTACTGAGGTATGCTCCCACTCCCTCCCTCGAGGCGGCCATTGTTCAAAGTACGGCCGACTTCATTGCTCTCGCTGAATCAAGCATCATTTCCGAAGTTTTCAATAACACAAAGACGCTTCGCTTAACCAACCTCATTCCTCATCTATTAAAGCCGGACACCGGCATACCAATTGTTACAACTAACTATGATCGCCTTGTCGAGATTGCGTGCGAGGAAGCCAAGCTAGGTGTTGATACGATGTTCAGTGGTCATTTTGCAGCGAGGCTTGACCCGCAGGATAGCTATTGGAGTTTCTGCCGAGGCGTTAAGCTAGCGGGCAAAAATGTGCGCTATAAATTCGCGTCGAAGGTGAATGTATTCAAACCTCACGGTAGCCTCGACTGGTATTACCGCGAAGGCAATCCTGTGCGCTACGCTGGGACCTTGCCTCTTCCCCGGCTCATCATTACGCCAGGTTTGAACAAGTTTCGGAGCGGTTACGATAGCCCTTTCGACAAACATCGCGAAAAAGCGAACGATGCCATTGATAAGGCGCGATATTTCCTCATCATCGGCTACGGCTTCAATGACGATCATTTGGAAACCCATCTCACCCCTCGCATAAAGTCCGGTGTGAAGACGGTTATTTTGACGCATTGGCTGTCCCCTAAAGCTCGGGAGATCGCTACGAAAAACAAGCATGTAATTGCTGCCGAGTATCACGAAGATGGAGGAACTGTTGGTACTCGTTTCATAGTTGATGGCACCGAAAAGTTTTATCCCGGTATTAACTATTGGGATCTCGACGGATTTGTGAAAGGAGTTCTATCCGCATGACTGGTTCAGCGCTTGATTTTACAGACAACGACCAAATTGGACGCGTGGCCGGTGTCGACACCAGTCGTGTAGCCATTGATGTCACCAACTCCGACATGTTGACCCGCGTTGGAATTGGGCAACTCATCGCCATCAAAGGCGTGACCCAAGCAGAATATCTGATCGCAATGGCTGATCGGGTTACTCGCACACTCCGAGAGGAACTTCCTGATCCGGCAGATGGTGAGTTCGGAACTCTGATGATTTCGCCTGCAGATCACATGCAAGCATTTGTTATCGGCACCTATCGGTCGGTTGATGGTGACAGTTCTGACACCTTCAAGCGCGGCGCTGATAGCTTTCCACAGATAGATAGAGACTGCTTCGTCATTGAAGGCCCCAATCTTCAGCGATTTATGGGTATTTTGGGCGCTGGGCTCTCCGAAGACGAGCGGTTGAAACTTGGGACCTTTGTTGCTGATCGGAGTGCTGAAGCGATCGCGAGTGGTGACAAATTCTTTCAGCGGCACGCGGCAATTCTGGGTAGCACTGGATCGGGTAAAAGCTGGGCTGTCGCTCTCATTCTCGAACGGGCCGCCAAACTCAAGTTCCCCAACATTGTGGTATTCGATATGCATGGCGAATATCAACCGCTTGCAGACCAGAGCAAAGGCGGATTCGCACAGCGTTTCCGTATCGCTGGACCTGGCGACCTTACAGCACCAAAGGACGATGCGTTGTTCCTTCCGTACTGGCTGCTAAACCGTGATGAGATGCTTTCGATGATTTTGGACCGGAGTGATCAAAATGCTCCCAACCAAGCTTCTCGCTTCACTCGCCACGTTCGAGAGTTAAAGGGCGCCACTCTGGATATTTCGGATAAGGCCAAGGTTAAAGAGACTTTTACGGTCGACTCGCCGATACCCTATGCCGTTTCAGACCTAGTCGCAAAGTTGAAGATCGACAACACGACGAAAGGGGTCGGATCAAAAGGCGCAGCGGTAAAGGGGGAATGGGAGGATAAACTGACCCGATTTATTTCCCGTCTTGAGGCGAAGCTTGAAGATCGCCGTTACGGTTTTATGTTCTCGCCGCCACCAGAGTCATTAGATTACGGATGGCTCGCAAAGCAGATTGTGAAACTGCTTCGCGCGGGTTCAAATAATGGCATTAAGATTATTGACTTCTCTGAGGTTCCTGCCGATGTACTACCCGTCGTTACCGGTACACTGGCTCGCCTCCTTTACGATGTCCAGTTTTGGATGAGTGGGGATGCACGGACGCCGATCACGCTGCTCTGCGACGAAGCGCATCTCTACCTACCGGTGAAAGATGACGCCGACGCTGTCCAGCGGCAGGCGTTGTGGTCATTTGAACGTATAGCAAAGGAAGGGCGTAAATACGGTTTTTCATTACTCGTGGTTAGCCAAAGACCATCTGATGTGAGTCGGACGATTCTCTCCCAATGCAATAACTTTCTCGCTCTCAGGCTTACAAATGATAGCGATCAGAATGTTATAAAAAAACTCATGCCGGACTCATTAGTTGGGCTAACAGCAATGCTACCCTTACTCGATACAGGCGAGGCTCTGCTTCTAGGTGATGCTGTTCTCCTTCCCACTCGAATCAAGCTGGATCGACCTCAAGTAAAACCTGACAGCGCGACGCGAGAATTCTGGAAGGAATGGGGTTCGCTGAAACCTAATGAGGACTTGCTGGAGGCAGCAGTCGAATGCCTACGGAGTCAGTCGCGAGCAAGCTGATCGATTACGCTTGATGTTGAATGAAGGTAAAAACAGGGGAATTCCTTATTCCCCATTTTTACAGCTTCTTACATTTGATAAAAACCAAGCCCCCCCCCAAAAAAAACGGCCAAATAAAAACCGACAGCCCAATCCACACAAAACACAACAACCCAATAAAATATCAAACACAGCACAAATCATGCAGCCATATTAATTAAGCAACAGAGCTTAGCATCAAACCTATAACAACGGACATTTAACACAGACACGAAGCCGACCCCAATGAATAACCCTAAGCGCATGAACTATAACAACACCACACTAAAGTGCCGCATAGATGACTTCGAGAGCGGCCGACTGATGGAAGACCACAGTTTCAATAACTGCCTACTCTACCTAACTCAGCCGACAACTTATTCACCTGAGATAACATTGGCAACTGTCTGCTTCGTTCGCAACGATCATGTCGTTCGAACCTGGCACGCACGAATTACAAAATTCAGCAAATTTAACGCGACATTAGCACACACCTCAAATGGAGAATTCAGCGCCGCTGTAAATTTATTTGAATTTAATTCCCAAGAAGCTAGCATCCTGGATGATCGTTCTGCATATAGAGAACTTATAGAAATTGCAGGACCAGCCACTGCTAAAGCTCTCTTGTTTCGCGCTCATGACGCTGCAGTCCTACACGCATTCAGACCTACCAGCCAGCTGTATAAAAAACTTGTTCAAGACTCATCTCTACACGGGCTCATTGTAAACGACAGCGAATTCTACACTTACATCTCTCTAAAGCTTATATTTGAGGAAAACGCAATTGGAGGTCATAAGACGATCTCTCATTTACAATCGACTTTACCGACAATATCAAACAATCAAAAAGCACAGCTAGAACTAGACTTTCGCTTCAACCACACTGCGACACCATTTGCTTTACCACTTAACGTAATCATAGGATCTAACGGCGTCGGTAAAACTCGCACCCTTCAAGCGATCGCACGCACTTTACAAAAAAATGATGGTAGATACTCTAAGAATGAATATCCTCGCAGCAACCCGATTGTTGTGTTTTCCCATGAGCCACAACGTTGGAGAGAGAACAGTGCAAAAAGCTTCAAACATGTTTCGCTAAGTATCACCCGTTCTGATTGGGGAAAGCTACCCGCCATCACACAAGAAATTTCGCTATTGCGCGAAAGAAACTTTTCGCTCAGCACACTTAACAACATCATTAAAAAAGTGCTAGACACTCGTCATCTATACTTAAAAAAGATGGGGAATGAATCTACGGGATACTCCCTTGACGAATTAGCAAACCAACCGGATAAGTGTGAACGCATTGACATTAGTGCCGAATATAAATTTATAGACGACCATGGCCTAGAACATCACTTGAGCTCAGGCCAGAGAGCCTTAATCTGCTTTTGTTTTAATGTAGTCTTACACTGCAGGCCAAAATCAATATTATTAATTGACGAACCAGAAAACCACCTACACCCAAGATTTATCTCGCTACTCATACAGACACTTAACTCAGTTTTATTAGCAACAGAATCGGTAGCCATTGTCGCCACACATTCACCCTTCATTGTGAGAGAAATCGACAAGTCTGGTGTGTTAATTTTGCAAGTTGATCAGCAAAACCTCCCATCACTATTTCGACCAAGCATGCAAACGCTGGGTGGTGATATATCGCTAATTTCTGACTTTGTTTTTGAAGACATTAGTGTGCGAAAAGGTTATCAAGAGTCCATCGATGAATCCCTGCGTGCCTGCCGTGATCCTGCCGCTCGAAAAGCTGTCTTGGAGCAATTCACTGCCCTTGGCATCGATGCCGCAGCCTATGCGCGATCGTTGGAGCATTAAGAGAATAAACATGCCTACGTATATTCAACGCACCAGACAAATCAGCGATGATCTGAAAGCTATATCAGTGTTCGTAAAAGAAGAACAAAAAAACTCAGATATTTTGCGACCACAACTCAGCAATCTTCGTTCGATGTTCAATAACTACTTGCACGCTGTAGAAGACCCAAACAGCCATAGAGCATGGCGAAAATACAATATTAGCGCGGCGACTGCCTTTCACTTTCTCTATGACAGCAAAGCAAAATGCCTATCCTACGTTGATGACTTTCGCCATGATGCTATCGATAAGCTTGGTGGTTGCCCATACTGCGGGCTGCCCAGCAACATAACATTAGATCACTATCTCCCTAGAAAAATAGGTGCTTTCCCAGAATTCTCTATATTGTCTAAAAATCTAGTGCCGGCCTGCTCAGACTGCCAAGGAAAGAAGAGTGATTTCTATACACTTACTAAAGAAAAATCAATCCCCAAACGAAGATCTAGACTCAAAACAACACGCAAAATAAAAAAAACCTACAAGCACATCAAAATCAGCAACCGAAAAAGTTCGCGACACACCCTAAGCATGCGTATAAAACCACTTAGATTGCTTCATCCATACGTAGATTCGTTCTTGATGCACTCAGTATTGAGTATCTATCCGACATCCCAGAGAAACCGATTTTTAGTACATGCCAAAGGTAGCTTGCGCAAAGAGGAACGTGAACGATTAAACTTTCATTTAAAAAAACTCAATATCGAAACACGTTGCAACCATGCTATCGGCAGATGTAGAAATGCAATAATTAGAGACTTATTGTCCAACAACATATCTTTCGATCGAAAAAGCATAGTCAAAGAACTACCAAGACTTCTAAAGTCCGCCTTGGAACGTGCTGCATTAGCCCCAAACGCCATAGAACCGGCCTACATCAAGTCGTTAATCAACCATCCCTCAACACTTGACGACTTAATTATTTGGTCTCAAAACCGTATCGAGCCGAACATATTAGCAGCCAAGCCCATTATTCTTTAACTTTTTCGGGGTGAGAAAATTCAACTCTGCTAAATTGAACTATAGATAATCGTACTCAAGAGCGCTCCTGTCCCACTTCAAACATTCTTTGCTTTTCCGGCCTCTTTTTTCCGAGGCACTCGAACTGGTAGAAGAGCGCTATTCCAGCGGAAAGGGCAATATCCTTGAAATAAGCCCAACAACTCACGGTCTCACCAACCTAGGCATCTCCACCCCCTCCCCCAACCTCCCCACCTCCAACCGCACCC
>NZ_VXCA01000029.1 GCF_011369485.1 Pseudomonas atagonensis
ATGATCGCGTCTTCCAGTTTGGTGGTGTAGTAGTGCTCTTGGGTACCTTGAGCCGAAGTGCGGTACCACTGGATAACGATTTCGCTCATGCGCTCGCCGGAAGTCAGTGCTGCTTGCAGCAGTGGCGAAGCCTTGTCGTAGACCTTGGTGATCACAACTGGCTTGTGTACGCGCTGACCGGTTGGCTGACCGGATTGCGGGTCACGCGGGATGATCACGTCGTGGGTGAAAGCCTGAACCATCACCTGGTCTTCGTGGCCTTCCTGATAGGTGTTGCCGACGGAGTCAGCGGTGAAAGCGCCTGCAGTGATCAGGCCTTGTTTTTCGCCGGTAACCGACATGTACGCTGGTGTTGCCATGGGGTGCTCTCCTTGCGGATAAATTTAGGGTGCCCGGGAGGCGAAATCGCCCGGTGGGTGCCTGACGGTTATCAAGGAGCGTGCCAGCTTTTATGAAGTCGCCGGGAGCCGGGGGTGAAACCACGCTGAGCGCAAATTTCCGACAGTTTCGGCGGCTGAATCAGGGTGAAAGTGCGCAAGAAGTTGCGCAGTACTGCGCAACTTCTTGCGCACTTGGCTGCAGGCCTTGTGCGGCGTGGCCTTCAGAGAAGTTGAGGGCGAAATATTACGAGCATATGCGCAACTTCTTGCGCACTAAGGCTCATGGCCGCCATTGGCCGGTCACCGTCCTTCAGCAAATGACCGATCCATCGCCCCTTTTTGCCATTTCCCCACTGGCACGCCGTCCCCCGATTGATGGACAGTCCAGCCTCAGCGCACCGCGCCAAACACGTCGGGGCGCTGCGAGGGTTAAAAAGCGTCTTATAAATGAAACACCGCCCTCGGCTATACTCCCCGCATTTCGACCCAAGGCACGAGGAATCACTGTGAAGAACTGGACGTTGCGCCAACGCATTTTGGCGAGCTTTGCGGTGATTATCGCCATTATGTTGCTGATGGTCGTCGTCTCGTATTCGCGCCTGTTGAAGATCGAAGCCGGTGAGCAAAGCGTGCGTCAGGACGCGGTGCCAGGCGTGTATTTCAGCTCGATGATCCGTAGCGCGTGGGTCGACAGCTATTTGCAGACCCAGGAATTGCTCGGCCTGAAACGCGGCGAGGGCATTTCCGCCGAAGATGCGGCGGACTTCAAATCGTTCGAAGCGCGCCTTGAAGAGCAGATGGGCAACTATCAGAGCACGGTCACCACCGATGAGGACAAGGCCGAGTTCGCCGTGTTCAAGCAGGACGTGCTCAATTACAACAAGATTCAAACGCAGGTGCTCGATCTGCATCAGCGCAACAAGGACGATGAGGCGGCGAAGCTGTTCAACGAACAGCTGACCCCGGCGTGGACGGCCGGCCGCATGAAGCTCAACGACATCATCCGCGAGAACAAAGCCGTCGCCGACGAGGCCATGAACAACATCGATGACGCGGTCGCGGCGGCAAAAGTCAGCATGGGTATTTCCCTGCTGGTTGCTGTGCTGGCGGCGGCGGGCTGTGGCTTGCTGCTGATGCGCGCAATCATGGCGCCGATGAACCTGATCGTGCGGATCCTCGAAACCATGCGCACCGGTGACCTCAGCACGCGCCTGAACCTTGAGCGCAAAGATGAGTTCGGCGCGGTGGAAACCGGCTTCAACGACATGATGACCGAGCTCACCGCGCTGGTGTCCCAGGCGCAGCGCTCCTCGGTGCAGGTGACCACATCGGTGACTGAAATCGCCGCCACCTCCAAACAACAGCAAGCCACCGCCACTGAAACAGCGGCGACTACCACCGAGATTGGCGCAACCTCCCGTGAGATTGCCGCTACTTCGCGGGATCTGGTGCGCACCATGACCGAAGTGTCCACGGCGGCCGATCAGGCTTCGGTACTCGCCGGCTCCGGCCAGCAGGGCTTGGCACGCATGGAAGACACCATGCATTCGGTGATGGGCGCGGCGGATCTGGTCAACGCCAAACTGGCGATCCTCAACGAGAAGGCCGGCAACATCAATCAGGTGGTGGTGACCATCGTCAAAGTCGCCGACCAGACCAACTTGCTGTCGCTCAACGCCGCCATCGAGGCCGAGAAGGCCGGCGAGTATGGTCGCGGTTTTGCCGTGGTCGCCACGGAAGTGCGGCGTCTGGCGGATCAGACTGCCGTCGCCACTTACGACATCGAACAGATGGTTCGCGAAATCCAGTCGGCGGTATCCGCCGGCGTGATGGGCATGGACAAGTTCTCTGAAGAAGTGCGCCGTGGCATGTCCGAAGTGCAGCAGGTTGGCGAGCAGCTGTCGCAGATCATCCATCAGGTGCAGGCGCTGGCCCCACGGGTGTTAATGGTCAACGAAGGCATGCAGGCCCAGGCCACCGGCGCCGAGCAGATCAACCACGCGCTGGTGCAATTGGGCGATGCCAGCAGCCAGACCGTCGAGTCGCTGCGTCAGGCCAGTTTCGCCATTGACGAACTGAGCCAGGTGGCCGTCGGGCTGCGCAGCGGCGTTTCGCGATTCAAAGTCTGATGAGCGAAATCATCGCCAAACGCAACGTCGCACCGGTGGCGAAGCAGGCGTTGTTCCTGCTGTTTCGCATCGGCAGTGAACGCTACGCCTTGCGCGCGACTGAAGTCGCCGAAGTGCTGCCGCGTCTGCCGTTGAAGCCGATTGCCCGGGCGCCGCAGTGGGTCGCCGGGGTGTTTGCCTATCGCGGTGCGGTGGTGCCGGTGATCGACCTCAGTGCGCTGACGTTTGGTCACTCCGCCGAGGCGCGCACCAGCACCCGACTGGTGCTGGTTCACTATCGCCCGGACGAAACCCAGGCGGAGCAATGGCTCGGCCTGATTCTCGAACAGGCCACCGATACTCTGCGCTGCAACCCGCAGGATTTTCAGCCCTATGGCCTCGACAATCGCGAGGCGCCGTACCTCGGCCCGGTGCGCGAAGATGCGCAGGGGCTGGTGCAATGGGTGCGGGTCAGTGATTTGCTCGACGACGCCGTGCGCGCCTTGTTGTTCCCCCCTCCGCCGCTGGATCCGGCGCAGCTTGAGGCGCAGCCATGAGCAGCGACCAGCGCTTTTTTGACTTCCTCAAGGAACGCATCGGTCTCGATGTCACCTCGGTCGGCCCGGCGATCATCGAGCGGGCGGTGCGCCAGCGCACGACACTTTCGCAAGCGGCCAACGCCGACGAGTATTGGCAATTGCTGCAAGGCTCGCGGGATGAGCAGCAGGCGCTGATCGAAGCAGTGATCGTCCCGGAGACCTGGTTCTTCCGTTACCCGGAATCTTTCGCCACCCTCGGCAAACTGGCGCGCAAACGCCTGAACGAGCTGAACAACATGCGTGCGCTGCGCATCCTCAGCCTGCCGTGCTCGACCGGCGAGGAACCTTATTCGATTGCCATGGCGTTGCTGGATGCCGGGCTCAAGCCCCATCAGTTCAAGGTCGATGGCATGGACGTCAGTCCGCTGTCGGTGGACAAGGCGCGGCGGGCGCTGTACAGCAAGAACTCGTTTCGCGGCCAGGATCTGGACTATCGCGAACGGCATTTCACCCCGGAGCAGGACGGCCATCGCGTCAACGAAAACGTGCGCGATCAGGTGCGTCTGCAAGTCGGCAACGTGCTCGATCCGGTGCTGCTGGCCAATGAGCCGCCGTTCGATTTTGTGTTTTGCCGCAACCTGCTGATCTATTTCGATCAACCGACGCAGAAGCAAGTCTTCGAAGTGCTCAAAGGCCTTACTCATATCGACGGCGTGCTGTTCATCGGCCCGGCCGAAGGCAGTCTGCTCGGTCGCTTGGGCATGCGTTCGATCGGCATTCCACAGTCGTTCGCGTTCAGCCGCCACAGCGAGGCGCAGCCCGAGCCTCTGCCGACGCCAAAACCTGTGTCGCTGCCGGTCAATCAACCGCTGCGCAGCACGCCGCCCGCGCCGGTACGCAACCGACCGTTTGCCGGCGTGACGCCGCTGCCGGCCACTCGCGCAAGTGCCAACCCGGACTCGGCAACGTTGCTGGCGAACATTGCCGCATTGGCCAACGAAGGCAAAAGCGCCGAGGCCCGCGCTGCGTGCGATCAGTATTTGCGTAGCCACGAACCAGTGGCGCAAGTGTTTTATTGGCTTGGCCTGCTCAGCGATGTCGCTGGCCTGACCCTCGAAGCCCAGGGTTATTACCGCAAGGCCTTGTACCTTGAACCGCAACACCCCGAAGCGTTGATGCACCTGGCCGCGTTGTTGCAGGCCCAGGGCGACACGGCGGGTGCCAGACGATTGCAGGAGCGCGCCGCCCGCAGCAGCCGCACCGCTGACAGTGAGCGCAAACGATGATCGCGTCCGACACCTTGAACGTCACCCACGAAGACGCCCGCGCCATCGATGATTGCTGGAACCGCATCGGCATTCACGGCGACAAGTCCTGCCCGTTGCTTGAAGAACACATTCATTGCCGCAACTGCTCGGTGTATTCCGCTGCCGCCACGCGTTTGCTTGACCGCTATGCGCTGCAGCAGGACGAACGTGATCCGGTGGCCACCGCCGTAGAAACGGACGTGAAAACCCGTTCGTTGCTGATGTTCCGTCTCGGCGAGGAATGGTTGGGCCTGGCCACCCGCAGCCTCGTTGAAGTGGCGCCGTTGCAAGCGATTCACTCGTTGCCGCACCAGCGTTCGCGCGCTTTGCTGGGCGTGGCCAATGTCCGTGGTGCGCTGGTAGCGTGTCTGTCGCTGGTCGAGCTGCTGGATCTGGACAGCAACGCCGCACCTGTCAGTGGCGTGCGAATCATGCCGCGCATGCTGATCATCGCTGCTCACGGCGGGCCCGTCGTGGTGCCGGTGGATGAGGTGGACGGCATTCATGCCATCGATGAGCGAATCCTTGATGCCGCCTCGCAATCCGGCGCGCAGGCCAGCGCCAAATACACCCGTGGCGTGCTGCAATTTCGCGGTCGCAGCCTGCGGTGGCTGGATGAAGAACAGCTGTTGTCCGCCGTGACCCGGAGCCTGACATGACCCCCGAGCAAATGCGTGACGCTTCGTTGCTCGAGCTGTTCAGCCTTGAAGCCGAGGCCCAGACCCAAGTGCTGAGCGCCGGGCTGCTGGCGCTGGAACGCAATCCAACCCAGGCCGATCAGCTCGAGTCCTGCATGCGTGCGGCGCACTCGCTCAAAGGCGCGGCGCGAATTGTCGGCATCGACAGCGGCGTCAGCGTTGCCCACGTCATGGAAGATTGTCTGGTCAGCGCGCAGGAAGGGCGCTTGTTGCTGCGCCCTGAACACATCGACGCGTTGTTGCAGGGCACCGATTTGCTGATGCGCATCGCGACCCCGGCCAACGCTCCGCAGCCCGCCGATATCGACGCCTATGTTGAATTGATGGCGCGGCTGCTCGACCCGTCGGCGCCGCCGGCCACGTTGGTTGCGCCGCCGATGGCCGAGCTGCAACTGCAAGCGCCGGCGCCGGCGCCGCTTGAACCCGCGCCCGCGCCGCTCCTGGAACCCCCGCTGGAAACCTCGGAACCAGCTCCGCGCAAGAATAAACGCACCACTGAAGGTGGCGAGCGGGTATTGCGCGTCACTGCCGAACGCCTCAACAGCCTGCTCGACCTGTCGAGCAAATCGCTGGTGGAAACCCAGCGCCTGAAACCGCATCTGGCGACCATGCAGCGCCTCAAACGCATGCAGAACAACGGGCTGCGTGCGCTGGAAAACCTCAACGTGCACCTCAAGGAACATGCCCTGAGCCTTGAGGCGCTGGAGGCGTTGGAAGATGCCCGACGCTTGCTCGCCGAATCCCAGCAATTGCTGAGTGAAAAAAACGCCGAACTCGACGAGTTCGCCTGGCAGGCCAGCCAACGTGCGCAAGTGCTTTACGACACTGCCTTGGCCTGTCGCATGCGGCCGTTCGCCGACGTGCTCACCGGTCAGGTGCGCATGGTGCGTGATCTGGGGCGCAGCCTCGGCAAACAGGTGCGGCTGGAGATTGAAGGCGAGAAGACTCAGGTCGATCGCGACGTACTCGAAAAACTCGAAGCACCGCTCACCCATTTGCTGCGCAACGCCGTCGATCACGGCATCGAAACCCCGGAGCAGCGTTTGCTCAAGGGCAAACCCGAGGAAGGCCTGATCCGCCTGCGTGCATCGCACCAGGCGGGTTTGCTGGTGCTGGAACTGAGCGACGACGGCAACGGCGTCGATCTGGAAAAGGTTCGCCGCAGCATCATCGAGCGACAGCTGTCTCCGGCGGAAACCGCCGCGCAGTTGAGCGAAGAAGAACTGCTGACCTTCCTGTTCCTGCCCGGTTTCAGCCTGCGCGATACCGTCACTGAAGTCTCCGGGCGAGGTGTCGGACTGGATGCCGTTCAACACATGGTTCGGCAACTGCGTGGCGCGGTGGTGCTGGAGCAAGCGGCGGGCGAGGGCAGTCGTTTTCACCTTGAAGTGCCGCTGACGTTGTCGGTGGTGCGCAGTCTGGTGGTGGAAGTCGGCGAAGAGGCCTACGCCTTTCCGCTGGCGCACATCGAGCGCATGTGTGACCTGGCGCCGGAAGACATCGTGCAAGTCGAAGGTCGCCAGCATTTCTGGCACGAAGGGCAGCACGTCGGCCTGGTCGCCGCCAGCCAGTTGCTCAACCGCCCGGCCAGCCAGAACATTGGCGAAACCCTCAAGGTCGTGGTGATCCGCGAGCGCGATGCGATCTACGGCGTGGCGGTCGAACGTTTCATTGGCGAGCGCACGCTGGTGGTCTTGCCACTCGACGAGCGTCTGGGCAAAGTGCAGGACATCTCTGCCGGTGCCTTGCTCGACGATGGTTCAGTAGTGCTGATCGTGGATGTCGAGGACATGCTGCGTTCGGTGGACAAACTGCTTAATACCGGGCGTCTGGAGCGCATCGCCCGCCACGGCCATCAAGTCGCAGAAGCGGCGCGCAAGCGTGTGTTGGTGGTCGACGATTCGCTGACCGTGCGTGAGCTGCAACGTAAGTTGCTGCTCAATCGCGGCTATGACGTCGAGGTGGCGGTAGACGGGATGGACGGCTGGAACGCGTTGCGCTCGGAGGACTTCGATTTGCTCATCACCGACATCGACATGCCGCGCATGGACGGCATCGAACTGGTCACGCTGTTGCGCCGCGACAACCGTCTGCAGTCGCTGCCGGTGATGGTTGTTTCGTACAAGGATCGTGAAGAAGATCGCCGCCGTGGACTCGATGCCGGCGCCGACTATTATTTAGCCAAAGCCAGTTTTCATGACGACGCCCTGCTCGACGCAGTGGTCGAGCTCATCGGAGGAGCGCGGGCATGAAGATCGCAATCGTCAACGACATGCCAATGGCGGTGGAGGCTCTGCGCCGGGCGCTGGCCTTCGAGCCGGCGCATCAGGTGGTCTGGGTCGCCTATAACGGTGCCGAAGCAGTACGCCTGTGCGCGGAAAATACCCCGGATCTGATCCTGATGGATTTGATCATGCCGGTGATGGATGGCGTCGAAGCCACCCGGCGAATCATGGCCGAAACCCCGTGCGCGATCGTCATTGTCACGGTCGACCGCCAGCAGAACGTGCACCGGGTCTTCGAAGCCATGGGCCACGGCGCGCTGGACGTGGTCGACACGCCGGCCCTCGGCGCCGGCAATGCGCAGGAAGCCGCCGCGCCCTTGCTGCGCAAAATCCTCAATATCGGCTGGCTGATCGGCGACAAAGCGCCGCGCTCGCGTCCGGCCCCGACCGCCCAGCGCAGTTCCGGCTCGTGTCAGCGGCTGGTGGCAATCGGATCGTCTGCTGGAGGCCCGGCAGCGCTGGAAGTATTGCTCAAGGGCTTGCCGCGCAACTTTTCCGCCGCCATTGTGCTGGTGCAGCATGTCGATCAGGTGTTTGCTGCCGGCATGGCCGAATGGCTGGCCAGCGCCAGTGGCCTGGACGTGCGTCTGGCGCGGGAGGGAGAACCGCCGCAGGCCGGCGCGGTGTTGCTGGCCGGCACCAATCACCACATTCGATTATTGAAAAACGGCACGCTGGCCTACACCGCCGAACCGGTCAACGAGATCTACCGACCCTCCATCGACGTGTTTTTCGAAAGCGTCGCCAGTTACTGGAACGGTGAAGCGGTCGGGGTTTTATTGACCGGGATGGGACGCGACGGGGCGCAAGGGCTTAAGCTCATGCGCCAACAGGGTTATCTGACCATCGCGCAGGATCAGCACAGCAGTGCGGTGTACGGCATGCCCAAGGCTGCTGCAGCGATTGATGCCGCCGTAGAAATTCGCCCACTGGAAAAGATAGCGCCACGATTGCTGGAGATTTTCCCCAAATGAACCGATTGATCCGCAATCCTGGCCCCCGCAGTACTCAGGTGACCGCCCATGAATGACTTACAGATCGACGACATTAAAACCGACGAAAACGCCGCCATGGTGTTGTTGGTGGACGATCAGGCGATGATCGGCGAAGCCGTGCGTCGTGGGCTGTCGAATGAAGAAAACATCGACTTTCACTTCTGCTCCGACCCGCATCAGGCCATTGCCCAGGCGGTACGGATCAAGCCGACGGTGATTCTGCAGGATCTGGTCATGCCCGGCCTCGACGGCCTGAGTCTGGTGCGCGAATACCGCAATCATCCGGCCACCAAGGACATTCCGATCATTGTCCTGTCGACCAAGGAAGACCCGCTGATCAAGAGCGCGGCGTTTTCTGCCGGCGCCAACGATTATCTGGTGAAGTTGCCGGACACCATCGAACTGGTGGCGCGCATCCGTTATCACTCGCGCTCCTACATGACCCTGTTGCAGCGCGACGCGGCGTATCGCGCGCTGCGGGTCAGCCAGCAGCAGTTGCTCGACACCAACCTGGTGCTGCAACGCCTGATGAACTCCGATGGCCTGACCGGGCTGTCCAACCGCCGGCACTTCGACGAGTACCTGGAATTGGAATGGCGCCGTTCACTGCGCGACCAGAGCCAGTTGTCGTTGTTGATGATCGACGTCGATTACTTCAAGTCCTACAACGACACCTTCGGTCACGTGGAAGGCGACGAAGCCCTGCGCAAGGTCGCTACGGCGATCCGCGACGCCAGCGCCCGACCGTCGGACTTGCCGGCGCGTTATGGCGGTGAGGAGTTTGCGCTGGTGCTGCCGAACACTTCGCCGGGTGGTGCGCGACTGGTGGCGGAGAAACTGCGTCAGACCGTGGCTTCGCTGAAAATTCCGCACATTTCGCCCAGTGAAGGGGCGAGCCTGACCATCAGCATCGGCCTGGCGACCATGGTGCCGCAGTCGGGCAGCGATTGCCGGCTGCTGATCTCGGCGGCGGATCGCGGGTTGTACCTTGCCAAGAACAATGGGCGTAATCAGGTCGGTATTGAATAGGTTCGCAATCCCCTGTGGGAGCGGGCTTGCTCGCGAAAACGGCCTGACAGTCGGCATTGATGTCGCCTGACACGACGCCTTCGCGAGCAAGCCCGCTCCCACAAGGGATCCGCGTCAGGCCAGTGTCAAGCGATTCGCCTTAACAGCCGCCAGACGGGCTGCCGTGACAGCTTGATTACGTTATACTCGCCGGCTTTCAAAAGTTCGCCAACGAGTGCTGCCCGTCATGGAAATCAACCCGATCCTGAACACCATCAAGGACCTGTCCGAGCGCTCCGAAACTATTCGGGGGTATCTTTGACTACGATCAAAAGCATGAGCGTCTGATCGAAGTCAATCGCGAGCTTGAAGATCCTGCAGTCTGGAACAAACCTGAATACGCCCAAGAGCTGGGCCGCGAGCGCGCAGCGCTGGCGCAGATCGTCGACACCCTCGACGAACTGAACGGCGGTCTGGCCGATTGCCGTGACCTGCTGGACATGGCCGTCGAAGAGAACGACGAAGGCGCAGTGGGCGATGTCGTCGCCGAGCTGGCCCGTCTCGAGGAAAACCTCGCCAAGCTCGAATTCCGCCGCATGTTCAGCCATGAAATGGACCCGAACAACGCCTACCTGGACATCCAGGCCGGTTCCGGCGGCACTGAAGCCCAGGACTGGGCCAACATCCTGCTGCGCATGTATCTGCGCTGGGCTGACAAACGCGGTTTCGACGCGACCATCATGGAACTGTCCGCCGGTGAAGTCGCCGGGATCAAGGGTGCGACCGTGCACATCAAGGGCGAATACGCCTTTGGCTGGCTGCGCACCGAGATCGGCGTGCACCGTCTGGTGCGCAAGAGCCCGTTCGACTCCGGCAACCGTCGCCACACCTCGTTCTCCGCGGTTTTCGTCTCGCCAGAGATCGACGACAAGGTGGAAATCGAAATCAACCCGGCAGACCTGCGGATCGACACCTATCGTTCCTCCGGTGCCGGTGGTCAGCACGTAAACACCACCGACTCGGCCGTACGTATCACTCACGTACCGACCAACACCGTGGTCAGCTGCCAGAACGAACGTTCCCAGCACGCCAACAAGGACACCGCCATGAAAATGCTGCGGGCCAAGTTGTACGAGCAGGAAATGCAGAAACGCAACGCGGCGTCCCAGGCGCTGGAAGACACCAAGTCCGATATCGGCTGGGGTCACCAGATCCGTTCGTACGTGCTCGATGCGTCGCGGATCAAGGATCTGCGCACCAACATCGAACGCAGCGACTGCGACAAGGTGCTCGATGGCGACATCGACGAATACCTGGAAGCCAGCCTGAAATCGGGGCTGTAAGAAATAAGCTGCAGGATCGCTGATTCAACACGATCCCTGTAGGAGTGGGCCTGCCCGCGATCCCCAGCCGCAGGCTGGGGGCAACGAACCTGTGATGGAAAATTTAAAGACATGAGCGACCAACAACTCGACCCGCAAGCCCTGCAACAGGAAGAAAACTCCCTGATCGCCCTGCGCAAGGAAAAGCTTGCTGCCGAGCGCGCCAAGGGCAACGCCTTCCCGAACGACTTCCGCCGCGAAAACTACTGCGAAGAATTGCAGAAGAAATACGCGGACAAGACCAAGGAAGAGCTGGCAGAGGCTGCAATCCCGGTCAAGGTTGCCGGTCGCATCATGCTCAACCGTGGCTCGTTCATGGTGATTCAGGACATGACCGGCCGCATCCAGGTCTACGTCAACCGTAAAACCTTGTCCGAAGACACCCTGGCCGCGGTGAAAACCTGGGACATGGGCGACATCATTGCCGCCGTCGGCACCCTGGCCCGTTCCGGCAAGGGCGACCTGTACGTCGAAATGACCGAAGTGCGCCTGCTGACCAAGTCGCTGCGCCCGCTGCCGGACAAGCACCACGGCCTGACCGACACCGAACAGCGTTACCGTCAGCGTTACGTTGACCTGATCGTCAACGAAGAAGTGCGCCAGACGTTCCGCGTGCGTTCGCAAGTGATCGCGCACATCCGCAGCTTCCTGATGAAGCGCGACTTCCTCGAAGTCGAAACGCCGATGCTGCAGACCATTCCGGGCGGCGCCGCGGCCAAGCCGTTCGAAACCCACCACAACGCGCTGGACATGGAAATGTTCCTGCGTATCGCCCCGGAGCTGTACCTCAAACGTCTGGTGGTGGGTGGCTTCGAAAAAGTGTTCGAGATCAACCGCAACTTCCGTAACGAAGGCGTTTCGACCCGTCACAACCCTGAATTCACCATGCTGGAGTTCTACCAGGCTTACGCCGACTACGAAGACAACATGGACCTGACCGAAGAACTGTTCCGCGAGCTGGCGCAGCTGGTTCTGGGCAGCACCGACGTGCCGTACGGCGACAAGGTGTTCCACTTCGGCGAGCCGTTTGTACGTCTTTCGGTGTTCGACTCGATCCTCAAGTACAACCCTGAGCTGACTGCCGACGACCTGAACGACATCGACAAGGCGCGCGCCATCGCCAAGAAGGCCGGCGCCAAGGTGCTGGGCTTTGAAGGTCTGGGCAAGCTGCAGGTGATGATTTTCGAAGAGCTGGTCGAGCACAAGCTGGAACAGCCGCACTTCATCACTCAGTACCCGTTCGAAGTGTCGCCGCTGGCTCGTCGCAATGACGACAACCCGAACGTCACCGACCGCTTCGAGCTGTTCATCGGCGGCCGTGAAATTGCCAACGCCTACTCCGAGTTGAACGACGCGGAAGACCAGGCCGAGCGTTTCATGGCGCAGGTGGCCGACAAGGACGCCGGCGACGACGAAGCCATGCACTACGACGCCGACTTCGTGCGTGCGCTGGAGTACGGCATGCCGCCAACGGCCGGTGAAGGTATCGGCATTGACCGTCTGGTGATGTTGCTGACCAACTCGCCGTCGATCCGCGATGTGATCCTGTTCCCGCACATGCGACCGCAAGCGTAAACGTTTCAGTTAAAAAGCCGCCTAAAACAGGCGGCTTTTTATTGCCTGTCTGGTACAAATGTATCAATTGGTTACTTTTGGAATAACAGAGGAAGTGCTGTCGTGATGGGTGCATTGGCTCAAGAAGGTGCAGCGGGTATCGCCACTGCGGTCGCTGAAAGTGTTCAGTACCAGGGCCGCAAGGCCAGCCGGCAGGGCAGTGAGCAGCGGCGACAGGACATTCTTGACGCAGCGATGCGCATTGTCGTGCGTGACGGTGTGCGCGCCGTGCGCCACCGCGCCGTGGCTGCCGAGGCCGGTGTGCCGCTGTCGGCGACCACGTATTACTTCAAGGACATCGACGACCTGCTCACCGATACCTTCGCCCAATACGTCGAACGCAGCGCGGCCTACATGGCCAAACTGTGGATCAACAACGAAGGCCTGTTGCGTGACATGGTGGTCAGCGGTGACGGCAGCCCCGAGTCGCGCTCGCAACTGGCGGATAATATTGCGCGGCTGATGGCCGATTACGTGCACCGGCAACTGCTCAACCGTCGCGAGCATCTGATGGCCGAACAGGCCTTCCGCCAGGAAGCGCTGCTCAACCCGCGTCTGGCGATTCTGGTGCGCTCGCATCAGCAGATTCTGTTGCAGGGCACTTGCCAGTTGTTCCAGGTATTGGGCTCGCGTGAACCGCAGCAAGATGCCAAGGTGTTGACGGCGATTATCGGACGGATGGAATATCAGGGCCTGCTCAACGACGCCGAGCCATTGGCCGAACAGGACTTGCTCGGCATTCTGACGCGCTACATGCACCTGGTGCTCGCGTCGGTGTAATTATCGACCCTGATCGTTCCCACGCTCTGCGTGGGAATGCCGCCATGGACGCTCCGCGTCCACTGTGACGCAGAGCGTCACTGTATGCATTCCCACGCAGAGCGTAGGAACGATCGGAGAAAAAGGTGTTCAAGGGAGTGTCGAATGAAAGCCTGGCGTGGCGTGCTGATCGCCTTGTCGTTCCTGCTGCTCAGTGGCTGTCTGGTGACTTTCAAGGAGCCGCTGTCCGCCAGTGACCCGGCGCCCAAAGGCCTGCTCGGCAAGTGGTCGAGCGTCAATGCCTGGGGCGAGCCAATGAACCTTGAACTGACACGCCTGGGCAACGACCGCTATCAGGCCGTCACGTATTTCAAGGTCAGACCCCGCGAGCGCGAGGCTTACCCGTTCACCGTGTCGCGCCACGGCAGCCGCTGGTATCTGTCGGCCAAAGTGCCGGCGCAGTATGGCGGGCAGTTCATCATTGCCGGTTTCGAACTCACCGATAAACACGAACTGGTGGTCTATAACCTCGACCTCGAGCAGGTCAATCAGGCCATCAAACAGCAAGCCCTCGACGGTCAGGCCTTCCAGACTGACGACGGCGAAGGCGTGCAAGTCGACAGCCGCCTCGACAAGGTCTTTGCTTACCTCGACGATCCGGCCAATTCCGATGTCTTCGTCGAAGCGGTGCGTTACCAGCGCCAGGCGCGCGGCAAATAATTCAGTTCGTCACGTTTTCAACAGGAGTTTCGGGTGGACGATTACCAGCAGACGATACGCACGCTGTCCGATCGCATTGTGCTGGCGCAGACGCCGATCCGCGTCCTCGACGCGGTCAAATGGGACGAGAACATCCGCAAGGGCTTCCTCAAGGCCAAGGGCAAGGAAATGCCGGCGGTGGATCGTGACTACTACCTCAATCGGCCGCTGTCCTTCGATTCGAGCAAGGTCAAGCTGGAATTCCAGAACATCGAGCGCGACATCACCCGCCAGCTCGGCCAGTTCAACCCGGTCGGCCAGATCATGCGGCGTATGTGCAAGGAATACCGCATGGTCGTGCGCATGCTTGAAGCGCGCGGCACCGAGGATTTCGGCCTGATCTCGCAAGAGCTGTACGGCGCCGCGTCCGACGCCTTTCACGCCGGCGACCCGACCCTGGCCGACCTCGGCCTGATGATGTCCGACTACCTCAACAACATTGATGGTCGTGGCGATCTGAAGGACGAGCCGAAGATTCTCACCGCCAAGGACGCTGTGCACTTGCTGCAAACGCGCTTGAACAAAGTGTTCGGCGAGGCCGAGGAAACCATCCGCGTGTTCGAGTCCGACGGCATCGTTGCCGACGCCGCAGCAGGCGCCGACTACATCAAGATCCGCACCGACGCGATGTTCAATGACCGCGACGTGCGCGCCCTGGAGGTTCACGAGGGGCTGGTGCATGTCGGCACCACGCTCAATGGCTTGAACCAGCCGATCTGCACCTTCCTGTCGAAAGGCCCGCCCTCGTCGACAGTGACTCAGGAGGGCCTGGCGATCCTGATGGAAATCATCACCTTCGCTTCCTACCCGAGCCGTCTGCGCAAACTGACCAACCGCACCCGCGCCATTCACATGGTCGAGGAGGGCGCGGACTTCCTGCAGATCTTCGAGTTCTTCCGCGAGCAGGGCTTCGAAATGGCGGAAAGCTACGGCAACGCCAGTCGAGTGTTCCGTGGATCGACGCCTACCGGGCTGCCATTCACCAAAGACTTGTCCTATCTCAAGGGCTTTATCATGGTTTACAACTACATTCAGTTGGCCGTGCGCAAGGGCAAGCTTGAGCAGATTCCGCTGCTGTTCTGCGGCAAGACCACACTGGAAGACATGCGAACCCTGCGTCAGCTGGTGGATGAGGGGCTGGTGGTGCCGCCGAAATATTTGCCGGATCAGTTCCGCGACATGAACGCGTTGTCGGCGTGGATGTGCTTCTCCAACTTCCTCAACCATTTGAGCCTGGACCGGATCGAGGCGGACTATTCCAACATCCTCTAGACCAACCCGAATTTTTGCGAGGTTTCACCGGATGAGAATCCTCGGTATTTTCTGCCTGCTCCTGACCCTTGGCGGATGCAGTTCTCTATTGTTCTACCCCGAGCCGGGTCAGGTCTTCACCCCGGAAAAGGCCAAACTCGAATACCGCACCGTTACGCTGGTCACGGCTGATGGCCTCAAACTCAACGCTTGGTGGCTGCCGGCCAAAACCGGTGTCGAGGTCAAGGGCACGGTGCTGCACCTGCACGGCAACGGCGGCAATTTGCCAATGCACCTTGGCGGCAGTTGGTGGTTACCGAAAAACGGCTATCAAGTGTTGCTGGTGGACTATCGCGGCTACGGCCTGTCCGAAGGCGAACCGAGCCTGCCGGCGATTTATCAGGACATCGACGCCGCATTCGCCTGGCTGGACCAGGCACCCGAGGTCAAAGGTAAACCGCTGATCCTGCTCGGCCAAAGCCTCGGCGGTTCGATGGCCGTGCATTGGCTGGCGCAGCATCCCGAACGGCAGAAACAGCTCAAGGCGTTCGTCCTCGATGGCGTCCCCGCCAGTTACCGCAGCGTCGGCCAATACGCCCTCAGCACCTCGTGGCTGACCTGGCCGTTTCAGGTGCCGCTGTCGTGGCTGGTGCCCGACGGCGACAGCGCCATCCACTCGATGCCGCAACTCACGGGTGTGCCGAAACTGATTTTCCACAGCATCGACGATCCGCTGGTGCCGCTTTCCAACGGCATCCGTTTGTATCAAGCTGCGCCGCCGCCACGCGTCCTGCAACTGACCCGTGGCGGCCATGTGCAGACCTTCGGCGACCCGGTCTGGCGTCAGGTGATGCTGCGTTACCTCGACGATCCCGAGCATTTCAACGGCCTGCGCCGCCTCGGCGAAATCCCGAATTACCCGCAACCTCCGAATTCTGAAGATGAGAGTCCGCAATGAGTGAAGAACGCAACGCCATCCCGCTGATCATCACCGGTATCTGCAGCATCCTCGGCACCGTCGGCGCCCTGTGGTACTACGGCTACCTGCACTTCGCCAAACCCGAGGATGCGTTGCTGCTCAACGAATTCACCATGCTCAAGACCATTCCCGGCGAAGACTACAAAGTCTCGCTGGACCCGGCGCCGCAAGTGGCGCAGTGCATCGATGGTGTGCTGGTGTTGTTCGATACCGAACAGAAAGGCCTGACCGGCGTGCTGATCAACGCACAGAAAAAAGCCGTGCGCTGCATGGGTGAGGAGACACCGCAAAAGCTCGAGGAGTGATTCTGCAGGACCAGCCCTCACCCTAACCCTCTCCCAGGGGGAGAGGGGACTGACCGAGTTGTCTTTTGCTATACACCGACCTGAAAGATTGTGTCGATTATGGATTCGGCAAAGCACTCCCAGGTCGATGCAGCTATTGAGCATCCCCAATCGGCTCCCTCTCCCTCTCCCTCTCCCTCGGGAGAGGGCTGGGGTGAGGGGCCGCGATTTCAGCCCCACAAAAAAGCCCCGCCTGATCAAATCAGGCGGGGCTTTTGCGTTACAGCGTGTGATTTAGTTCGAGCTGACCGCCGAACGTGGCATCACTGGCTGGTTGTCGTTGGAAATGGTCACTTCCACGCGACGGTTCATTGCACGGCCGGAAACGCTACCGTTATCGGCGACCGGGTATTCCTTGCCGTAACCCTGCACCACAATGCGCGAAGGATCTACGCCCATCTTGATCAGCGCCACTTGTACCGAAGTCGCACGACGCTCGGACAGCGACTGGTTGTAGTTCGCCGCGCCGGTGCTGTCGGTGTAACCCTCGACGATCACTTTGCGATCCGGATTTTCCTGAAGGAACTGCGCCAGTTTGTTGATGTTCACCAGACCGCTGGACTTCAGGTCAGCCTTGTTGGTGGCGAACAGCACGTCACCGAAGGTCACCAGCGTACCGCGGTCGGTCTGCTTGGCGTTGAGGCTGTCCTGCAGCTGTTTGATCTGTTGATCGCGGGCGTCCAGACGCGCCTGGGCACGTTGCGCCGAAGCGTTCTTCAGATTGTTTTCAGCGGTGCGCAGAGCAATGGTCTGCTTGGCCACTTCCACGCGCTGGTTGGTCAGGTAAGCCAGTTGGTCGACCTTGGCCGCGTCTTGCTTGTCCAGGTAAGCCCTGTCGGCCTTGTCCAGGTAATCGCTGGCGTCTTTGGTTTCCAGCGCTGCGACTTTGCTCGCCTGTGGGTTGGCCTGCAGGCCGGCGTAGTTGGTGCGCGCCTGTTCCAGATTCGGGTTAGGCGGGGTGGAGCAGGCAGCCAGGGCAACGCTTGCAGCCAGGAGAGCGGGGATCATCAATTGCTTACGCATAATTTGTCGTCCTTTCTATCAATAAAAGTTTCAGCTTTGCGGTCGGGATGCGCACTTACTGCACGGTGCGCTGACTTTCCTGACGCAGTTCCTGAACACCTTTCTGGGAATCCTTCACAGCCTGTTCGGCTTTAGCGGCCTGAGCCTTGCGTTCGGCGACACGAGCGTCCCACTCGGCCTGTTCGGACAGGCGACGGGCGTCGTCATACTTCTTGTCGTGCATGGCGATCTCAGCTTGTTTCAATTTGTCCTGCGCCTGCTTCATCTCCACAGCAGCAAACTCGGTACCACCGGCGCTGACAGCGCTGTTCACTGCCGATTGGGTCACGGCGTATTGCTCGGTCGGCGGGTTGCCGGCACAACCGGCCAGCACGAAGCTTGTACCGATGGCCAGAGCGGCCAGTTTCAGACCGCGCAGGTGTGAGAAAGAGGTTTGGTTTTTCATGGTCTTCAACTCCATTAGGCATCTCCTGAAAACAACTGAATCCATCCTGGTCGAGGAGCCGTAAGCGTCGTATGAATGCGCGTTTTTGAAACGCTCGTTCCAGGCGTGGTTACAGGTTCCGACCGAAGGGATTTTTCAAAAGTTCAGAAAAGATGGCCTATCGCCAAAAATTTTTTTGACCGAATAGACAAGGCTCTAAACCGGGAACTTTGGCGATTTAGAGTGGTACGCGCGGGGTTTTAAAAGCCAGACAACAAGCCAATTTCAAAGTGGAAATACAGTCAATGTGGGAGCGGGCTTGCTCGCGAAAGCGGTGTGACAGTCCCCTTCAATGTCGACTGTTCCAGCGCATTCGCGAGCAAGCCCGCTCCCACAGTTTTGATCTAGGTTGTGTCAGTGTTTTTGCTTGCCTTCAACGGCCGAAAGATCATGCAAATGGCGACGCGAGAGCGCCAGAAAACGTGGCGTAGGCCCGACGTCTTCATACAGCGGATCACCTTCCTCATCGGTCGCCACCACGGTCGAGCCCTTCACATACGGCAGGCTCGCTTCAAACTCCTCGAGCGCCGCGCCGATCAGTTCGCCGAGCAGTTCTTCGGGATGGCGTTTGGGGTACATCTCGGCAATCGCCGCCAGCCGCGCAGCGGCTTCGACATCCAGATGAATCGTGTAGCCAGTGTCGGTCAGGCGACCCTTGGCGTTTTCTTCCCAATGCTGGGCGAGCTCACGAATTTTCATAAAAACCTCATGTCGCGCCTGCGGGTGGCAGGCCTTGGTGAGTGTCCGGCCGGGGCCGGCGGCAAGCCGTTGTGCGGCTTACTGTTGAGACTAGCTTTCGTGCGCAAGGTTTAAAGTCCCTTCGTCGCCTGCTTGTAAGTGGCGGCGCAGAGCGGCACTCTCTAGCCCATGCACTCGTTTTCAAAGCTGTCCGGATAACTGCTGGAGAACTGCTGATGACCGATATTGATGCACGCTTGCGCGAAGATGTTCACCTGCTCGGAGAGCTGTTGGGCAACACCATTCGAGACCAGTACGGCGAAGCATTTCTCGCCAAGATCGAGCAGATCCGCAAAGGCGCCAAGGCCGACCGGCGTGGCTCGATGGACGCCGAACTGAGCGCCAGCCTCAATCAGTTGAGCGAAGACGAACTGCTGCCGGTGGCGCGCGCATTCAACCAGTTCCTCAACCTGGCGAACATCGCCGAGCAGTATCAGTTGATTCATCGCCGCGAAGAATCGCAGCCCGCACCGTTCGAGTCCCGCGTGTTGCCGGAATTGCTCGCGCGTCTGCGCAGCGAGGGACACAGCGCCGAATCGCTGGCGCGGCAACTGGCGCGACTGGAAATCGAGCTGGTGCTGACCGCGCACCCGACCGAAGTCGCACGGCGCACGCTGATCCAGAAGTACGACGCGATTGCCGCGCAACTCGCGGCTCAAGATCATCGCGACCTGACCGGTGCCGAGCGCGAACAGATTCAAAATACCCTGCAACGACTGATCGCCGAGGCCTGGCACACCGAAGAAATTCGCCGCACGCGGCCGACGCCGGTCGACGAAGCGAAATGGGGGTTCGCGGTCATCGAACACTCGCTGTGGCAGGCGATTCCCAACCACATGCGCAAGGCCGACAAGGCCCTGCATGATGCGACGGGCCTGCGTTTGCCGCTGGAAGCCGCGCCGATTCGTTTCGCCTCGTGGATGGGCGGCGACCGTGACGGCAACCCCAACGTCACCGCCGCAGTGACCCGCGAAGTGTTGCTGCTGGCGCGCTGGATGGCTGCCGACTTGTACCTGCGCGATGTCGATCATCTGGCCGCCGAACTGTCGATGCAACAGGCCAGCGACGCCCTCAAGGCCAAGGCCGGCGACAGCGCCGAACCGTATCGTGCGGTGCTTAAACAATTGCGTGAACGCCTGCGCGCTACGCGCAACTGGGCCCATGCGTCATTGACGGCGACAACGCCGGCGCCCGCCGATGTACTGCACAACAATCGCGACCTGCTCGATCCGCTGGAGCTGTGCTTCAACTCGCTGCACGAGTGCGGCATGGGCGTGATCGCTGACGGGCCGCTGCTCGATTGCTTGCGCCGGGCGGTGACGTTTGGCCTGTTCCTCGTGCGTCTCGATGTGCGTCAGGATTCGTCGCGGCACTCAGCGGCGATGACCGAAATCACCGATTACCTCGGCCTGGGTCGTTACGAAGACTGGGATGAAGAACAGCGTATTACCTTCCTGACACGCGAGTTGAACAACCGCCGCCCCTTGCTGCCGGCACATTTCAAACCGTCGGCCGATACCGCCGAAGTGCTCAACACCTGCAAGGAAATCGCCGCTGCACCGGGCGCGTCGCTTGGCTCCTACGTGATCTCCATGGCAGGCGCCGCCTCCGATGTGCTCGCCGTGCAACTGCTGCTCAAAGAGTCGGGCGTGCTGCGGCCGATGCGCGTGGTACCGCTGTTCGAAACCCTCGCCGACCTCGATAACGCCGGGCCGGTGATGGAGCGTCTGTTGCTGTTGCCGGGCTATCGCGCAAGGCTGCAAGGCCCGCAGGAAGTGATGATCGGCTATTCCGACTCGGCCAAGGACGCCGGCACGACCGCCGCGGCATGGGCGCAATACCGGGCGCAGGAACGGCTGGTGGAAATCTGCCGCGAGCAGCAAGTCGAACTGCTGCTGTTCCACGGTCGTGGCGGCACCGTCGGCCGTGGCGGTGGACCGGCCCACGCGGCGATTCTGTCGCAGCCACCGGGTTCGGTGGCGGGGCGTTTCCGTACCACCGAGCAAGGGGAAATGATTCGTTTCAAATTCGGCCTGCCGGACATCGCCGAACAAAACCTCAATCTGTATCTGGCGGCGGTGCTTGAAGCAACGCTGCTGCCGCCACCGCCGCCAACCCCTGAATGGCGTCATCTGATGGATGAATTGGCCGCCGACGGTGTCAGCGCTTATCGCCAGGTCGTGCGGGAAAATCCGCAGTTCGTCGAGTATTTCCGCCAGTCAACGCCTGAGCAGGAACTCGGTCGCTTGCCCCTCGGCAGTCGTCCGGCCAAGCGCCGCGCCGGCGGGATTGAGAGCTTGCGGGCGATCCCGTGGATTTTCGGCTGGACCCAGACGCGCTTGATGTTGCCGGCCTGGCTCGGCTGGGAATCGGCGCTGAGCAAAGCGCTGGAGCGCGGGGAGGGCGAACTGCTGGGGCAGATGCGCGAGCAATGGCCGTTCTTCCGCACGCGCATCGACATGCTGGAAATGGTTCTGGCCAAGGCTGACGCGGACATCGCGCTGTCCTACGACGAGCGTCTGGTCGAGCCGGATCTGCTGCCATTGGGCGCGCACTTACGCGACCTATTGTCGCAGGCGTGTTCCGTCGTCCTTGGGCTGACCGGGCAGTCGCAGCTGCTGGCACATAGCCCGGACACCCTCGAATTCATCCGTTTGCGCAACACTTACCTCGACCCGCTACATCTATTGCAAGCCGAACTGCTGGCCCGTTCGCGGCGGCAGAATGTCGAGCAGGGCAGCCCGGTGGAACAGGCGTTACTGGTGTCTGTGGCGGGGATTGCCGCCGGTTTGCGCAATACCGGATGAGTTTTTTGAGGCGGGGCAGGGGCGTCGGCGCGCGCGTCGACGGCCTTGCCAAACTCAAGGGGAAAGTGCCGTCAGGCGACAGTTAATGATGGGGTTGCGACTTGGGGCACCACGTTGCGGGGTCGCGGCGGGCGTCGGTTTCTCCGACTTTTGGCGTCTTGTGTGGGCGCAGCCTGCTGTGTATCTTGATCAGCCTTTGGCCGTTTGTGCGGCCACGACCCGTTTTTTCAAGATTGGCCCCAAGAGGCGAATCCTGTTGTTTTCTATATAAAAAATTGAGGAGCACATCGATGCGCGTCATTCTGCTGGGAGCTCCCGGGGCCGGTAAAGGTACTCAGGCAAAGTTCATCACCGAGAAATTCGGCATTCCGCAAATCTCCACCGGCGACATGCTGCGTGCTGCGGTCAAGGCCGGCACCCCGCTGGGCGTTCAAGCCAAGAGCATCATGGATGCCGGCGGCCTGGTGTCGGATGACCTGATCATCGCGCTGGTCAAAGACCGCATCGCTCAACCAGATTGCGCCAACGGTTTCCTGTTCGACGGTTTCCCGCGCACCATTCCGCAGGCTGAGGCACTGGTCACTGCCGGCGTTGAGCTGGATGCAGTCGTTGAAATCGCTGTCGAAGACGAAGAAATCGTTCAGCGTATCGCCGGCCGTCGCGTTCACGAGGCCAGCGGCCGCGTTTACCACATCGTCTACAACCCGCCGAAAGTGGCTGGCAAGGACGACGTCACCGGCGAAGAGCTGGTGCAGCGCAAGGACGACACCGAAGAAACCGTGCGTCATCGCCTGTCGGTCTACCACTCGCAGACCAAGCCCCTGGTGGACTTCTACCAGAAGCTGTCGGCTGCCAACGGCAAGCCGAAGTACAGCCACATCCCGGGCGTCGGTTCGGTTGAAGCGATCACCGCCAAGGTGCTTGAAGCGCTGAGCTGAAAAGTCTGACCTGCTGCATCATCCACGGCCCGCTTGCGGGCCGTAGTTGTTTATACTGACGCCCTTTTCCCCCACCTGTTTTGGAAACATCGATGAGCACCTTGCTGGCCCTGGACACCGCGACTGAAGCTTGCTCCGTTGCCTTGCTGCATGACGGCAAGGTCACGAGCCATTACGAGGTGATCCCGCGTCTGCATGCGCAGAAGCTGCTGCCGATGATTCAGCAACTGCTGGCCGACGCCGGCACGACGTTGCAAGCGGTGGACGCGATTGCCTTCGGTCGCGGGCCGGGGGCGTTTACCGGTGTGCGCATCGCCATCGGTGTGGTGCAGGGGCTGGCGTTTGCGCTGGATCGCCCGGTGTTGCCGGTGTCCAACCTCGCCGTGCTGGCGCAGCGCGCCTTTCGCGAGCATGGCGTAAGCCAGGTGGCCGCCGCCATCGATGCGCGGATGGATGAAGTGTATTGGGGCTGCTACCGCGAGACGGCCGGCGAGATGCGCCTCGTCGGTGCCGAAGCGGTGCTGCCGCCAGAAGTCGCGGCTCTGCCGGCCGATGCCAGCGGCGACTGGTTCGGTGCCGGTACCGGCTGGGGTTATGGCGAGCGCATCGCGGTCAACCTGACCGGTTCCGATGCCGGCATGCTGCCTCACGCCGAAGACTTGCTGACGCTGGCGCGTTTCGCTTGGGCGCGCGGCGAGTCGATCCCGGCGGACGACGCGCAACCGGTTTACCTGCGCGACAAAGTGGCCACGCCCAAGGCCCGCTGATCTTCTGCCTGTTTGCGATGCCCCTGTGGCGAGGGGATTTATCCCCGTTCGGCTGCGCAGCAGTCATCGATCCTGAGAATGCGGTGTCACTGAAAAAGCGCAGGGAGTCCTGCGCACTCCAACGGGGATGAATCCCCTCGCCATAGGAGACATGTGAAATTGCGCATGGATTTTAAGATTCTGCCAATCGTCAGTTTCCAACCCCGCGCTTTAAACCTTTTGCGCTTTATGTGTTCTAGTTATCACTCGGCGGTTTGCTAAGTCGGTCAAGTGCCGCTAAATTGCCATCATCGATACCGAGCATGAATTTATGCGTATAGACGGCCTTTCCTCTCAGTCCTACCCCATCAAGCGCAAGCCTCGCAAAGGCAATGTGGCGCTGGATGAGTCCGTCGACGATATCGACGGCGAGCCGGAATTCCCGACCGAAGAGCAACTGGCCGCCCGCGCTGCCAAAGCCTCGGCACAACGCCTGAGCAATCTGCCTGCCCGCCAACAAGACATGATCTACCACCGTGCGATGAAAAAGAGCGTAGCCATGGCCCTGGCCAGCTACCTGAGCACTGCCGGTTTTGTCGATTGGGATGCGGACGTGCTGGGCCTCGATCTGTACATCTGATGGATCTGCCTTACTACCTCGGTTGTCCGTCCTGGAGCGAAAATGCCTGGCGCGAGTATCTGTACCCGGTAGACGCCAAAACCTCCGACTTCCTCGGTCTCTACTGCCAGGTATTCAACGCCGTTGAAGGCAATACGACTTTCTACGCCAGCCCTTCGCCCGCCACTGTGCAGCGTTGGGCCGAAATCATGCCTGCGCATTTTCGCTTTACCGCCAAGTTTCCCGGTGACATCAGCCACAGTGGCGACTTGCGCGATCAACTGACCGCCGCCGAAACCTTTCTGCAATTGCTCAAACCCCTCGGCGAGCGTGTAGCGCCGCTGTGGCTGCAACTTTCGAAAAGCTTCACGCCGCAACGACTGCCAGAACTCGCAGCCTTCATCGATGCGCTGGACTGCCCGCTGGCGGTGGAAGTGCGACACGAACAGTTCTTTGCCAAAGGCGAGAGCGAGCGGCTGCTAAATCGTCTGCTGCTGGATCGTGGCGTGGAGCGTATTTGCCTTGATCCGCGCGCGCTGTTCAGTTGCCTGTCGACAGAGTCCTCGGTGATCCACGCCCAATCGAAAAAGCCTCGGGTGCCGACGCGTCCGGCGGCGTTTACGCAATGCCCGCAGGTGCGTTTCATCGGCCACCCCGAGCTTGAGGCCAACGACACGTTCCTGGTGCCGTGGGTGGCGAAAATCGCCGAGTGGATCGAAGAGGGGCGCACGCCGTACATCTTCCTGCACACCGCCGACAACTTGTTGGCGGCGAAGCTGGCGCAACGTTTTCACGCACAATTGATGCAACGTTTGCCTGGCTTGCCATCCTTGCCTGAGCTATACAGAGAACCCGCCGCGGAGCAACTTGGCCTGCTCTGAGGCGGATTTTTTCCTGCCCTGGAGCCTGCCGATGGACGCTCAAACCCGCAAAGCCCACGCCTTCAAAGCCCTGCATGAACGTCCGGGGATTTTCGTCATTCCCAATCCGTGGGATGCCGGTTCGGCAAAAATGCTCGCCAGTCTGGGTTATCAAGCGCTGGCGACCACCAGTGCCGGTTATGCGTTTTCTCAGGGCAAAGCCGATGGTGCCTTAAGTCTCGATGACACCTTGGCCAATGTCCGCGCGATTGTTGCGGCGACCGATTTGCCGGTGGCAGTGGATCTGGAAAACGGTTTCGCCGACGACCCGGCCGAGTGCGCGAAGAGTTTGTTGCGTGCCGCTGAGGCAGGTGCAGTCGGTGGCTCGATCGAAGATGCGACGGGCCGTGCGGACGCGCCGATCTATTGTTTCGAACACGCCGTGGCGCGGATCGAAGCCGCCGTTGCCGCCGTACGCACGCTGCCATTTCCCTTCCTGCTGACCGCCCGTGCGGAGAACTACCTGCATGGCAATCCCGATATCAACGACACTCTTCGCCGTTTGAAGGCGTTCGCCGACGCGGGCGCGGATGTGCTGTATGCGCCGGGTTTGCGCAGCGCCGAAGAAGTGCTGGCGGTGGTGCGTGCGGTGGCGCCGAAACCGGTCAACGTGTTGATGTCCGGCGGTTTGAAACTCACTGTGCAGCAGTTGGAAAAAATGGGCGTGAAGCGCATCAGCACCGGTTCGGCATTGGCGCTGGCGGCGTTCGGTGAATTCTTCCGGGCAGCCGAAGAGATCCAGCAATCCGGCACGTTTGGCTTCACCTCGCAATCGATGCCGTACGCCAAGGCCAATCAGTTCTTCAAGGGCTGAGCATGGGGCGCTGGATTGCACTGAGCGTGGTGCTGATCATCGGCACCGCCGCTGCCAGTGTGTGGCGCGGATGGCTGGACGTACCGGCCGAGTGGAACCCGTGGGCACCACTGGACGTGAAAGCCACGCCCAACTGGATGACCGGTTACAAGCTGATGCGTTTGCGCAGTGATGCGCAACTCTGTGCCCAGGCCTTGAGCAGCTCTGATCTGCTTGTCACGCGGCAATCCGACAGTCCTGACGCCAAGTGCCCATTGATCGGCGCCTTGCGCGTGCAGGGTGGCGAGGTGGCGCTGAGCAGCAGCTTCCTCGCCAGTTGTCCGCTGGCGGTGGCTTACGCGATGTTCGAGCGCCATACCCTTCAACCTGCCGCGCAATCCGTTTATGGCGAAAAGGTCGCGCGCCTCGAGCACCTTGGCAGCTTCGCCTGCCGCAATGTCTACAACCGCGAGAGTGGGGCACTGAGCCGCCATGCCAGCGCCGATGCGCTGGACATCGCCGGTTTTCGTCTGGCCAGCGGTCGCAACATAAGCGTGCTCAAGGACTGGCCCCGGCAAAATCAGGACGCAGCGTTTCTCCGTCAGGTGCGCGACGGCGCCTGCGAGTCGTTCAGTGTGGTGTTGAGTCCGGATTACAACGCCGCCCATCGCAATCACTTTCATGTCGATGTCGGGCGCTGGAGCGTGTGTCGCTGAGGATCAGGCGGCGATGCGCAGGTTCTGCAGAACGATCGGGCGCGCCCAGCCGTTATCGAAATCGAGGGCTTTCTGCTGTTCGGCGATTTCTTCTGGCGGGAATGGCGGGTAAGGCTTCTGCAGCAGATCGAGGTCGAATTCGGCAATCGGCAGGTACAGCGGACGCTTTTGCGGTGCGGCACCCGGTTCCGGAATCGGCTGCCCGTTGTTGATCACAATCGGGCGCACCCAACTGCTGTCGAAGTCCTGCTGCTCTTGCTGAGCCTTGAGTTCTTGCGGCGGGAACGGCGGGAACGGCTTGTCCAGTAGTTCCGTTTCGAACTCGGCAATTGGCAGGAACAAAGGCTCCGGCGGACGCACTTCGGTTTCGACGACGTTGCATTCACGCTGGCTGACGATGTGCGCGTGCAACTCGCTGCCAAGGGTCGGTTCTTCAGGGCTGCTCAGGTCAACCGGTGGAAACGTGCCGCAGGCGGGAACCACATCACTCGACTGTTCGGCCAGGGCCTGGGCAAAGAAATCCTGCCACAGGTGACTGACGCCGCTCAGTGCTTGAGTATTTTGACGGCTGAAATCGCCATGGGGCGAGATGTAGCCGATCGATGTGGAAAGAATGCCTGACATTTTTTTCGGTTGACGCTCAGCTCTGGCAAAATGCGCGTTGATTGGGTTATCGGCGGATTTTGCCGATCCTTAACTTTTTTGAGCGTGTTTTCCATGATTGAGCAACCCGCGGCCTGCCGCATCCATGTTCAGGCCCTCGGCCCGACGTATGAAGCGCAAGCCGAGCAGTGGGCCGAGCGTCTGGGACTGCCGCTCGAGGTGGCCGACGGCGAATTCGCCTTGCAGGTCGGCGAGCAGGGTTTACAGCTCCAGCAACTTGGCCCGGATGCACCGGGGCCGGTGCGCGTGGACTTCGTTGAGGGCGGCGCGGCGCACCGTCGGTTGTACGGCGGCGGCAGCGGCCAGATGATCGCCAAGGCTGTCGGCATCGCCCAAGGCGTGCGTCCGCGGGTGCTGGATGCCACGGCGGGGCTGGGCAAGGATGCGTTCGTATTGGCCAGCCTCGGTTGCGAGATGAGCCTGATCGAGCGTCAGCCGTTGATCGGTGCATTGCTGGAGGATGGTCTGGCGCGTGGCGCGGAAGATTTCGACGTCGCACCGATCGTGGCGCGGATGAAATTGCTCAAGGGCAACTCCATCGAGGTCATGCGCAACTGGGAAGGCGAGTCGCCGCAGGTGATCTACCTCGACCCGATGTTCCCGCATCGTGAGAAAACCGCGCTGGTGAAGAAGGAAATGCGTCTGTTCCGGCCGTTGGTTGGCGATGATCCGGACGCACCGGCGTTGCTCGAAGCGGCGTTGGCGTTGGCGACGCACCGGGTGGTGGTCAAGCGCCCGCGCAAGGCACCGTGCATTGAAGGGCCGAAGCCAAGCCATGCGCTGGATGGCAAATCGAGCCGTTACGACATCTATCCGAAGAAAGCGCTCAAACCTTAAAACCGCGTCGCCCCCTATCGCGAGCAGGCTCACTCCTACAATGGATCCGTACAAACATCCACCGCAGGAGTGAGCCTGCTCGCGATAGGGCCAGCCCAAACACCAAATATTCAGGGCCGATAGGCGCGCATAAACAAAGCCACCACTTCCTGCACATGGCTCTCTGAAGCCTCTTCGCTCAACGGCTCGCCGCAGCCATACAACAAACGAAAATTCCCCGCGCCCTTGATCAGGCAGAAGAAATGCTCGGCGGCATTGCGCGGTATATCGATGCTCAGCGCGCCCGTCTCGTGGATGCGTGTCAGTAATCGCTCCATGCCCTGCACCATGCGCTGCGGGCCGGCCTCGAAGAAGATCAGCGACAGCTTCGGATCCTGACTGCCCAACGCCATGATCAGGCGATGCAGATTCACCGATTCATCGCTGTTGATCAGGTGATGAAAACCCCGCGCAATGTTCAGCAACACATTTTCTACGGCGATGCCTTCGGGTAATTCGAAGAACAGCGGCGGCAATTGTTCCTCGCATTTGGCCACGACGGCGGCGGAGAACAGCGTCTCCTTGTCGTTGAAATGGCTGTAAACCGTCAACTTCGACACGCCTGCCTCGCTGGCCACCGCGTCCATGCTGGTGTTGGCGTAGCCATGACTCAGAAACAGAATTTTCGCCGCGTCGAGGATCGCCTGGCGCTTGGCCAGATCCTTGGGGCGGCCCGGGCCGTTTGGAGCTGAAAGATTGTTCGACATTCTTCGCTTTTAATACTGGACTGGTGAGTTTGCTATTAATAACATACCGGCCAGTATAATTATTCCAAGCCTCCTTAGCGAAAGGTCCTTCACCATGTTCCGCCATGCGTTGTCCTTTGCGGTGCCAGTCAGTCTGGTGTTTTTATTGTCGGCATGTGGCAAGGAAGAGGTGACGCAAGTCAGCGTGCGACCGGCCATGGTGGTGCAGCCAGAGCCTTCGGCGCAGGCGATGGAAAGTTATCCGGGCGAGGTGCGCGCCCGTTACGAACCCGATCTGGCATTCCGGATCGGGGGCAAAGTCAGCCGACGACTGGTCGATGAAGGCCAGCGCGTGAAGGCTGATCAACCGCTCGCCGAACTCGATCCGCAAGACGTACGCCTGCAACTGGAAGCCACCCGCGCTCAGGTCGCCGCCGCAGAAGCCAATCTGAATCTGGTACGCGCCGAACGCGACCGCTACAAAACCCTGATGGAGCGGCAGATGGTCAGCCGCTCCGCCTACGACAATGCGGAAAACCTTTACCGTTCCGGTGAAGCCCGCCTCAAACAAATCAAAGCTGAATTCAACGTTTCGACCAATCAGGCCAGTTACGCAGTGCTGCGTGCGCCCCAGGATGGCGTGGTAGCCAAGCGATCGGTTGAAGTCGGCCAGGTCGTCGCTGCCGGGCAAACCGTGTTTACCCTCGCCACCGACGGCGAACGTGAAGTGTTGATCAGCCTGCCGGAACAGAGCTTCGGCCGCTTTAAGGTCGGTCAACCGGTGACGGTCGAGCTGTGGACGCAGCAGAACCAGCGCTTCGCCGGGCAGATCCGTGAACTGTCGCCCGCTGCCGATCCGCGCTCCCGAACCTTCGCGGCGCGCATCTCTTTCACCAGCGGCAAAGTCCCGGCGGAACTGGGCCAGAGTGCCCGGGTATTTGTGCAATCGGCGGACTCCGTTTCGCTGTCGGTGCCGCTGTCGGCATTGACCGCAGAAAACGGTGCGACGTACGTCTGGGTAGTCAGCGCCAACAACACCCTGCGCAAAACGCCCGTGCGCATCGGCCCGTTCGGCGAAAAAACCGTGCCGGTGCTCGAAGGCCTGAACGCCAGCGATTGGGTGGTCGCCGCCGGCGTTCACGTGTTGCTCGAAGGTCAGCAAGTGCGTCCGGTGGATCGCTCCAACCGCGTGGTCAATCTGGCGGACAAGGAGTAAGTCCCGATGCGCTTCAACCTTTCCGAATGGGCGCTGCGTAATCGCCAGATCGTGCTGTTCCTGATGCTTCTTCTGGCCATTGTGGGCGCGCTTTCCTACACCAAGCTCGGCCAGAGTGAAGACCCGCCATTCACCTTCAAAGCCATGGTCATTCAGACCCGCTGGCCAGGGGCGACCGCGCAGGAAGTCTCGCGCCAGGTCACCGAACGCATCGAAAAGAAACTGATGGAAACCGGCGAGTACGAGCGCATCGTGTCGTTCTCGCGCCCCGGTGAGTCCCAGGTCACGTTTATTGCCCGCGACTCGATGCATTCCAAGGAAATCCCCGACCTCTGGTATCAGGTGCGCAAGAAGGTCGGTGATATCCGCCAGACCTTGCCGCCAGATATTCAGGGGCCGTTTTTCAACGATGAGTTCGGCACCACGTTCGGCAATATCTACGCGTTGACCGGCGACGGTTTCGATTACGCGGTGCTCAAGGATTACGCCGACCGTATCCAGATCCAGCTGCAACGGGTCAAGGATGTTGGCAAAGTCGACTTGCTCGGCTTGCAGGACGAGAAAATCTGGGTCGAACTGTCCAACGTCAAACTGGCGACCCTCGGCTTGCCGCTGGCAGCGGTGCAACAAACGCTGCAGGAGCAGAACGCGGTGTCCACCGCAGGCTTCTTTGAAACCGGTAGTGAGCGATTGCAGCTACGAGTTTCGGGAAATTTTCAGACAGTCGACGAGATAAAGAACTTCCCGATTCGCGTCGCTGATCGTACGTTCCGCATCTCTGATGTCGCCGACGTGCGTCGCGGTTTCAACGATCCACCGGCGCCGCGCATGCGTTTCATGGGCGAAGATGCCATCGGTCTGGCCGTTGCGATGAAGGACGGCGGCGACATTCTGGTGTTGGGTAAAGCGCTGGAAGGCGAGTTCTCGCGGATCCAGAAAAACCTCCCGGCCGGCATGCAGTTGCGCAAGGTTTCCGATCAGCCGGCTGCGGTGAAGACCGGTGTCGGCGAGTTCGTCCAGGTGTTGGTCGAAGCACTGGCGATTGTGTTGCTGGTGAGTTTCTTCTCCCTCGGCGTGCGCACCGGCATGGTCGTCGCACTGACGATTCCGCTGGTGCTGGCGATGACCTTCGCCTGCATGTATTACCTCGGCATCGGCCTGCACAAGATCTCCCTCGGTGCGCTGGTACTGGCGCTGGGTTTGCTGGTGGATGACGCGATCATCGCCGTGGAAATGATGGCGATCAAAATGGAACAGGGCTTCGACCGTATCCGCGCGGCGAGCTATGCGTGGACCAGCACGGCGTTCCCGATGCTCACCGGTACGTTGATCACCGCGGCAGGCTTTTTGCCGATTGCCACCGCGCAGTCCGGCACCGGCGAGTACACCCGTTCGATCTTTCAGGTAGTGACCATCGCGCTGCTCGCGTCTTGGGTGGCGGCGGTGATGTTCGTGCCGTACCTGGGGGAAAAACTCCTGCCGGATCTGGCGAAAATTCACGCAGCCAAGCACGGCACGGGGGATGGTCAGCCGGATCCGTACGGCACGCCGTTCTATCAGCGCGTGCGTCGTCTGGTCGAGTGGTGCGTGGCGCATCGCAAGACTGTGATCGTGCTGACTGTCGGGCTGTTTATTGCCTCGGTGATGCTGTTCCGTTTCGTCCCGCAACAGTTCTTCCCGGCTTCGAACCGGCTGGAGCTGATGGTCGATCTGAAACTGGCCGAAGGCGCGTCGCTGGCCAATACCGCCGGTGAAGTGAAGCGCCTTGAAGCGATGCTCAAGGATCACGCCGGTATCGACAATTATGTGGCGTATATCGGCACCGGTTCGCCACGTTTCTATCTGCCGCTGGATCAGCAATTGCCGGCGGCGAGCTTCGCGCAATTTGTGGTGTTGGCGAAAACCATCGAGGAGCGTGAGGCGCTGCGCACCTGGTTGATTGACACGTTGAACGAGCAATTCCCGGCGCTGCGTTCGCGGGTCACGCGGCTGGAAAACGGTCCGCCGGTCGGTTATCCGGTGCAGTTCCGTGTGACGGGTGAGCACATCGAGGAAGTCCGTGCACTGGCGCGCAAGGTCGCGGCCAAGGTTCGCGAGAATCCGCATGTGGTTAATGTGCATCTGGATTGGGAGGAGCCGAGCAAAGTTGTCTACCTGAACATCGATCAGGATCGTGCCCGCGCGCTCGGGGTGAGTACAGCCAATCTGGCGAAGTTTCTGCAGAGTTCGCTGACCGGGTCGAGCGTCAGTCAGTACCGCGAAGACAATGAGCTGATCGAGATTCTGCTGCGGGGCACAGTGCATGAGCGTACCGAGTTGTCGTTGCTGCCGAGTCTGGCGGTGCCGACAGATAACGGTCGCAGTGTGGCGTTGTCGCAGATCGCGACGCTGGAATACGGTTTCGAGGAAGGCATCATCTGGCACCGTAATCGTCTGCCGAACGTGACGGTGCGGGCGGACATCTATGGCAAGGAGCAGCCGGCGACTCTGGTGAAGCAGATCATGCCGACGCTGGATTCGATTCGCGCCGAGTTGCCGGATGGTTATCTGCTGGATGTCGGTGGCACGGTGGAGGACTCGGAGCGTGGGCAGAAGTCGGTGAATGCGGGGGTGCCGATGTTCATTGTCGTGGTGCTGACGTTGCTGATGGTGCAGTTGCGCAGTTTTTCGCGCACGGCGATGGTGTTTTTGACGGCGCCGTTGGGGTTGATCGGGGTGACGCTGTTTCTGATGGTGTTCCGCCAGCCGTTCGGGTTTGTGGCGATGCTCGGGACGATCGCGCTGTCGGGGATGATCATGCGTAACTCGGTGATTCTGGTGGATCAGATCGAGCAGGACATTGCCTCCGGGCTTAAGCCCTGGCAGGCGATTATCGAGGCGACGGTGCGGCGGTTTCGGCCGATTGTGTTGACGGCTTTGGCGGCTGTGCTGGCGATGATTCCCTTGTCGCGCAGTGTGTTTTTCGGGCCGATGGCGGTGGCGATCATGGGCGGGTTGATTGTGGCGACTGCGCTGACACTTTTGTTTTTGCCAGCGTTGTATGCGGCTTGGTTCCGGGTTCGGCGGGAGGGTTGATCTTGGGGTTGACGTGGCGGCCTTCGGGCCGACCCTGTTCTTGGGTTTCGGGTGAATATCCGTTCTGCGGGTGTTGCCGCTGGCGGTTTCGCTCTTACAGCGAGTCCCTTTGGCAAACGCCCCAAAGGAACCAAAGGTCTGTGCCCTGACGTCCGGCCCGCTCGCTCGGGCTCGGGGTTCCTTCGCTCCGGGATCGATCCGGGCGCATCGCCTACGGTTTGCTTCGCTGCACCTCCTCTCGATGCATGCGGCTGCGCCGCACGGTCGCTGCGCTCCCACCCCCTGATCAATCCCTCCACTCAGCCTGCCGACGGGCTTCCAGATCAAGAACAAAAGCTGCACCCGAGCTTGCGCTCATCCTGTTGAGTGGTGAGGGGCGAATTCGAATGCGGTTTGCCTTCGGAGCTTCCTACATCTTTTTAAGAAACCTCCGATATTGAGCCTTGGTGCCTTGGATGCTGTACTCCAGCCTCTGCTTTTCAGCGTTTCTGAGTTTGTCTTCATGAAAAAGCCACCAGCATTAAAAGGCAGAACTGACCCAGTCTTCGATTTGTTGATGCGTGCGCCTCACAATCAGCGTTTGGCGGATTATCTCGCGTTGCTGAAACCGTTCGACGATCAGGGTCGTTATCTGCCGTTTGAGGCGTTGCGTTATCGCTGGGCTGCGGGGCTGGATGCCAAGTTGTGCTGGGCGCTGGTCAAGAAGGCGCGGGTTGCGCAGTACGTCGATTTGTTGCCGCTGGGGGAGCCGGTGCAGTGGGCCAGGTATTTGCTGACGCCGTTGGCGCAGAGAACCTTGTCTATCGTGGATCGGCAGACGACCAGTGCTGCGCTGGACTACATGACCAGCCAGATCGGCGAGCGGGCGCATTTCAGTTATTTGTTGAATGATTTGATCGAAGACGAAGCCATCGCCAGCAGTCAGTTGGAAGGTGCAGCGACGACTACGCGGGTGGCCAAGGACATGCTCAAGCGTCAGCGTCAGCCGCGCACTCCTGATGAGCGCATGGTCATGGGCAATTACCGGATGATGAATTTCGCCTGGGAAAAACGCTACGAACCGTTGAGTGTCGAGTTGATTTGCGCGATGCACCGGGCGGGTGTCGAGGGGATTGATGACGAGCAATATTCTCCCGGTGTGTTCAGGGCGAATGATGAAGTGGTCGTTCAGGACGGAGCGGGCAATACGGTGCATCGGCCGCCACCGGCCACGGGGCTGGTTGTGCGGCTGGAACGGCTTTCAGAGTGGATCAATGTTGCCCATGAATTACCTCACCACAAAAACTATCTGCGTCCGCTGATCAAGGCGATCACGTTGCACTTTGCCCTGGGCTACGAGCATCCGTTTCGCGACGGTAATGGCCGGGTCGCGAGGGCTTTGTTTTATTGGTTTATGTTCAAGAACGAGTTCGCGGCTTTTCGCTACATTGCGATCAGTCTGTTGTTGCGCAATGCACCGGTGAAGTACGGGCGCTCCTATCTGCATACCGAGGCGGATGAGCTTGATCTGACCTACTTCATCGAGTTCCAGTGTTCGGTGATTGTGCGGGCGGTGGACAGTTTTGATCAGGCCTGGCGCAAGAACGTGGCGTGTAGTGAAGAGGTGGAGTTTTCGAGAAGAGAAAAATGGGTTCGGAGTGGGTGTTCTTTTTGCACATCGCACAGGAATTGAAAAACGGGAGCGAGCCTTCTCGCTCCCGTTTCATGCCCGCTTAAAGGCTGCCAAACACCTTCTTCGCCAGACTGGTCGCCGCAGCGGCCGGGTTCTGGCGGATGGTTTCTTCTTGTTTGCCGATCATTTCGAACAAGCCGTTGAGCGCCTGCTCGGTGACGTAGTTTTCGACGTTGGCGCTCTTGGCATCGACCACGCCGAACGTTGCAGCCTGGCCGGCGAACGCGTTGTACTTCTGCGCAACGCCGACTTTGTCGGTGGCTTGCTTGACGATGGGCAGGAACTTGGCGCGGATCTGTTCGCGGCTGGATTTATCCAGGTATTGGGTGGCCGAATCCTTGCCGCCGCTGAGGATGCCCTTGGCGTCGGCCACGCTCATTTTTTTCACCGCATCGACGAGGATCGGCTGGGCTTGGGTCACGGCGCTTTCGGCAGCCTTGTTCATCGCGGTTTCCAGTTCTTCGACCTGGGCGCCCATGCCGAAGGCTTTCATTTTGCTCGCGGCTTTGCCGAGCTTGCCCGGCAGTTCGATCTTCACGTCAGGGTTGTTGCTGAAGCCGCCCGGAGTGCCGAGTTGTTTGACGGCCAGTTGCGCGCCTTGGGTCAAGGCGTCTTTGAGGCCACCGGTGGCGTCTTGTTGCGACAGGTCGCCGAGTGACAGCGCCAAGGCGCTGGCAGAGATCAACAGGCCCGCGCACAGGCTGGCAAAGCGAAGGGTAGGGCGGAGCATGACAGCTTCCTTATCAGGCAATTAGCGAATGGCGTCGACGCGGATTTTCAGCGGCTGCGGGTCGTTGCCGTCGAGTTGTACGGCGTGGTTTTCGGTGGTGATGAACATCAGCTCGCCGTTGACTTCAATGCGCGCGCTGACCGAGTAGCGGTGGCCGGGTTTGACCTGCGCCGGATCGTAGCTCAAGTGGAATGGCAGCGGAACCTGACCTTTGACCGGGCCTTTCTGCTCGTCGAGGACGATGGCTGGCGCATCGGCCAACGATACGTCTTGCAGGCTCACGCTCAGTGTCGCGCTCGGCGGCAGGGCAATGCGCTGCAGATAGAACACTTCACCGTCGAGGTTGACCTTGCCGGCAGGGGTTGTCGATTGGCAGGCGCTCAACAGAGTGGCGGCGGCGAGCAGGGTGAGTTTTTTCATCGGGACCTCTAAGACTTTTGCGCCGGAAGAATCCCGGCGCCGAAGAGAAATCTAGCGGATTTTGCCAGCAACGTCAGTGAACAAACGTAATGGGCTTTGCATGAACTGCGAGAGACTGCGCAGAAGTCTTGCGCTCAACCTGGACGAAACAGGCGCCAGTTCCACCTGCCATGGCGTGACTGAAACTGATTGGTGATAGCGGTTTTCGATGCCACTCAAGGCGTAGCGTTTGCCGGGGACAACTCGCTCGGGATCATATTTGAGATAAAACGAAGTTGCAGTCTGTTCATCGTGCGAGGCTCGAGCGATTTCAACGCCATTGTCGTCGGCATCGTGCAGGGTGATGGTGACGGCTTCATGAGCGCTTATTGCGCGAGGCTCTTGAACTTCGACGTATAAAAAACCGATCGGGCTCAAGTGCAGTGTTTGTCGATGCGGCGCCTTGTTGACGATAACGAAATAGTCCTGCTTCACCAGCAACGCCCGCTGGTCATGGAACATTTGCACATTGATCTGATACTTCACCCCGACATCGTTGTAGCGGTGCGGGAAAGAGAACTTCCAGTCGACATCGAACACTGACGAGTGACGCCAGTCTTTGACGTTGATCGGCGATTTTGAATTGACGACTTTGACGCTGACCACCGTTTCATTCTCGCCGTCCAGCGGTGCACTGAAATCAGGCGGCAGGCGGAAGACCACGGTGACAATCGGAGTTTGTTCGGGTAGCAGGCTCATCTCGATATCCTTATCGTGATTATTGAAGTGAGCCCATTTATTCACGAATCAACTAACGAGAGAACGGCGAAGTGCTCTCGTTAGTTGTCGGCAAGTTTCAGACGTCTGCAGTGACAGCTGTTTCTGCCGCATCTTCACTGCGATGCAATGCCACCTGACGGATCGACAAACGAATCTCTGCCGGCAATACGCGCTTGGCCGCGCCTTCGGCCAGTTCGCCGAGCAGTTCGTGATAGCTCAGCTTGCCCGCTTCGTCGCGGCGCAGTACGTCGAGATCGAGCAGGGTCTGGATGAAATGGCGGAACAGGCTCTTGTCGAAGAACTCCGGCGCGTTCAGGCCATGCAGAATCGACAGGCGCTGGGCCATGACCGTGCACAGGTCTTCCAGTTCTTCGGCGCTGATGCTGTTCTGGCCGGCGTTGAGCAACAACGACACGGTCATGTAGAAGCGTTGCAAGGTCTGAGCGATGCTCTTCGACAGCAGGGTCAGCAGCACGAAATGCCGCGAACTTGGCGCCGGGCGCAAGTAAACCTCTTTCTCGAAGCGCAGCAGGCCTTGCTCGACGAATGCTTCCAGCCACTGATCGACCACCGCATCGAGCTCGTCCAGCGTCCAGCGAATGAACAGCTCCGATTGCAGGTACGGATACAGCGCACGGGTGTAGCGCAGGATCTGTTCGCGGCTCATGCGCGAGGCGCTCTGGAAGAAGCTCGCCAGCAGCGCCGGCAGGGCGAAGATGTGCAGGACGTTGTTGCGGTAATAGGTCATCAGGACGGCGTTCTGTTCGTCCAGATAAAGAATCTTGCCCAGCGCATCGTTCTGCTCGGACAGCAGATCCATGTCCTTCACGTGCTTGATCAGCGCGCGTCCATCGCCTTCCGGCAACGTCGTGTGTGGCGAGTACGGCACCTTGCGCAGCAGCGCCAGATACAGATCCAGCACCCGCGCCATGGCCCGGTCATCCAGCGCCAGTCTCGTGGTCGACAGCAGTGCCAGCGCCACCAGGTTGACCGGGTTGATTGCCGCCGCTTCGTTCAGATGCTGCGCAACTTTCTCGCCGAGGCGGTTGGTGGTTTCGTTGAGCCACGCGGGTTTGTACTGCGGGCCGAGTTCCTGCTGGCGCCAGTCCGGCTGTTCGGCGTCGAGGAATTCGGCGAGTTTGATCGGCTCGCCGAAGTTCACCGCGACCTGGCCGAAGCGCTGCTTGAGCGCGCCGATGACTTTGAAGATGTCGAAGATCGATTCTTTCTTTTTGCTCGCGCCACGCAGTTCGCCGAGGTAGGTGCGACCTTCGAGCACGCGCTCATAACCGATGTACACCGGCACGAAGACGATCGGCATCCGCGACGAACGCAGGAAGCTGCGCATCGTGATGGCGAGCATGCCGGTTTTCGGTTGCAGCATGCGTCCGGTACGCGAGCGACCGCCCTCGACGAAGTATTCGACCGGGAAACCTTTGGTGAACAGGGTGTGCAGGTATTCGTTGAACACCGAGGTGTACAGCGGGTTGCCCTTGAACGTGCGGCGCATGAAGAACGCACCGCCACGGCGCAGCAGGCTGCCGATCACCGGCATGTTCAGGTTGATCCCGGCTGCGATGTGCGGCGGGGTCAGGCCGTTGCGAAACAGCAAGTACGACAGCAACAGGTAGTCGATGTGGCTGCGGTGGCAGGGCACGTAGATCACTTCGTGACCCTGGGCGACCTTCTGCACGCCTTCGATGTGATTGACCTTGATCCCGTCGTAGATCTTGTTCCAGAACCAGCTCAGCACCACTTCAAGGAAGCGGATCGCGGTGTAGGTGTAGTCCGAGGCGATCTCGTTGCCGTAGCGCAGGGCCTGGGCCTTGGCTTTTTCCGGGGAGATGTTTTCGCGTTCGGCTTCGTCGAGGATCGCTTGCTTGACCAGTGGCTGGTTGAGCAGGCCCTTGACCAGATTGCGTCGGTGCGAAATGTCCGGCCCGATCACTGCGGCTTTGAGGTTGCGGAAGTGCACCCGCAGGATCCGCTGGGCCATGCGCACGGTGCGCTCGTGGCCCTTGTTGTGTTCGATCAGTTCGCGCAGATGGATCGGTGCGGAGAATTGCACCCGGGTTTTGCGTCCGAGCACGATGATGCTCAGCAGGCGACGCAGACGACCGGTGACGGCCCAACTGTCGGCGAACAGCAGTTTCCACGGGCTGTTTTCGCTGTCTGGCGACTGGCCCCAGAACACGCTGACCGGAATGATCTGCGCGTCTTCGGCAGCGTTCTGGCTCAGAGCACTGACCAATCGGGTCAGGGTCGGCGGTGCGCCGCGTTTGTCTTGGCGGCCAAGCCAGTCCGGGTCCGGCGTCAGATAGAAGAACGCCGCCGGCTCCAACAGATTTCCGACTGACACTGGCAGCACCGGGCGCGGCAGGCCGGCCTTGGTGCACTCTGTGTCGACCACCGCCAGATCAGTCAGCGATGGGTTTTGCAGGACGTAGAACACCGGACGACTGCGGTCGAGGTTGAGGGTGAACGACGACTGGTTGATCGTCTCGGAGCGAACCCAGAGATACAACAGTCGGCGCAAGGTGCCAAACACAAGACGGCGGAACGGGGAACGGGTCATACGGCTTCTGCGTGAGTGGATAAACCGAGCGTTTGCTCGGGCGGTCGACAGTTTGCCGGATTACTCGAAAATCGGCAAAAAAGCGGCGAAGTAAACTCCTGTTGAGAGTTTTGTCGCCTGTCATATACTCGGCGGTCTGTCGCCGGGACCCTTTAATGGACGTCGGGCGCAGGCTGACGTTCCTCAAGAGGCTTTCCTGCGAAAAGCCCGTTCAATAATAAAAAAGGAGTATGAACAGATGGCAACACGTGAAACCGGCAACGTGAAGTGGTTCAACGACGCCAAGGGTTACGGCTTCATTCAGCGCGAAGACGGGGTGGACGTGTTCGTGCACTACCGCGCCATTCGTGGTGAAGGGCATCGGTCGCTGACTGAAGGCCAGCAGGTCGAGTACGCGGTGATTACTGGCGAGAAGGGATTACAGGCGGAAGATGTTGTAGGCCTGTGATGATCGTTCCCACGCTCTGCGTGGGAATGCCTCAATGGACGCTCCGCGTCCGCTTTGGGACGCAGAGCGTCNNGCGTGGGAACGATCAACACGATCAACACCTGTAGGAGCTGCCGAAGGCTGCGATCTTTTGCTTTTAAGCGGTTTTCCAGGTGATCTCTTCTTCACCGTCTTCGCTGATGCGAATCCAGCGATCCGCCGTTTCCTCACCTTCTTCCTCGACCCACGTACCCGGCGCGCAGCGCACTTCGACGTTCAGTGCGGCGAATGCGGCGCGAGCGCAGGCGATGTCGTCGTCCCATGGGGTCGCATCGCTTTCCAGGTACAGGCTGTTCCACTTGCCCACGGCTTTCGGCAGCCAGGTCACCGGGATATTGCCGGCCTTGCACTTGTAGGTCTGACCTTTCTGTACCCAGTCGCTGCACGGGCCAAGAGCGGTGCCCAGCCAGGCGGAAATGGCCTTGTGGTCGACGTCGGCGTCTTTCAGGTAAATCTCGATGTCCGGTTGGCGCATGGATGTCCTCACTGCGGGTCTGAAAAATCCATTCGCGGATTTAGCCGGCCCCGGGCCTGTGCCCGAGACCAAAAGTTATTGAAGAACGAAATAATCGTAGCGCATCGAGACAGTGGTCACGAACGGCTCGGGCTGTTCGATCACCGCCGCGCGGCGCTCGGCGCTGGCGCGCCAGCCGTGGGGTGTCATCGCCAGCAGGTTTGCGCGATCCTCGGGTTTGTCCAGCGTCAGTTTGAATTCCAGGGTTTCACTGTGCGCCAGCGCCATGCCTTCCGGCACCAGGGCCAGGTGCTTGTCGTCGGTGTACTCGCGCACTTCGTCGTACAGGCGCTCGCGCAATTCCATCAGGTGGCCGCTGGTCGGGCCGACTTTCATCAGGCCGCCGCCGACGCTGAGCAGACGCTTGGCTTCTTCCCAGTCCAGCGGACTGAAAACACTGGCGAGAAACTGGCAGCTGCCCGAGGCCAGCGGCACTCGGGCCATGCTCGCAATCAACCACGTCAGCGCCGGGTTGCGTTTGCAGGCGCGTTTGACCGCTTCCTTGGAGATATCCAGCGCGTAGCCGTCAGCGTCCGGCAAGGCCTCGGCGATCTGCGCGGTGTAGTAGCCCTCGCCACAACCGATATCGACCCAGCGACCCGGCGCATAACCCGCCGCCAGTTCCGCCAGACGCCTGGCCACTGGCGCATAGTGGCCGGCGTTGAGGAAGTCGCGGCGGGCTTCGACCATCGCCTGATTGTCGCCGGGGTCGCGGCTGTTCTTGTGCTGCACCGGCAACAGGTTCAGATAACCCTGACGCGCACGGTCGAAACGATGCCCGGCAGGGCAGGCCACGCCGTTGTCCACCGCATTCAGCGGCTCACTGCAGATCGGACATGCAAGCATCAGGCGAGCAACTTGATCAGGGTCTGGTAGTAAATCTCGGTCAGCACGTCGAGGTCGGCTGCCAGTACGCGCTCGTTGACCTGGTGGATGGTCGCGTTGACCGGGCCCAGTTCAACCACTTGCGTGCCCATGGTCGCGATAAAGCGGCCATCGGAGGTGCCGCCGCTGGTGGACGCCTTGGTCTCGCGACCGGTGATCTGCTTGATGCTCGACGACACCGCGTCGAGCAGCGCGCCCGGCTCGGTGAGGAACGGCAGACCGGACAATGCCCAGTCGATGTGCCAGTCCAGACCGTGTTTGTCGAGGATGTCGGCAACGCGTTTCTGCAGACCTTCAACGGTCGATTCGGTGGAGAAACGGAAGTTGAACACTGCCACCAGATCGCCCGGAATCACGTTGGTCGCGCCGGTGCCGGAGTTGACGTTGGAGATCTGGAAACTGGTCGGCGGGAAGAAGTCGTTGCCGTGATCCCAGTGCTCGGCGGCCAGTTCAGCCAGCGCCGGAGCAGCGAGGTGGATCGGGTTTTTCGCCAGGTGCGGATAAGCCACGTGGCCTTGAATGCCTTTGACGGTGAGCTTGGCGCCGAGCGAGCCGCGACGGCCGTTTTTCACCACGTCGCCGACCAGGGTGGTGCTCGACGGTTCACCGACGATGCACCAGTCCAGACGTTCGTTGCGTGCCGACAGACGCTCAACCACAGCTTTGGTGCCGTGGTGCGCCGGGCCTTCTTCGTCGCTGGTGATCAGGAACGCGACCTTGCCCTTGTGGTTCGGGTAGTCGGCGACAAAACGCTCGGCGGCGACAGTCATCGACGCCAGGCTGCCTTTCATGTCTGCCGCGCCACGGCCGCAGAGCATGCCGTGCTCGTCAATGACGGCGTTGAACGGGTCGATCTGCCAAGCCGTCACCGGGCCGGTCGGCACCACGTCGGTGTGACCGGCAAAGCACAGCACCGGGCCGTCGTTGCTGCCGTGGGTGGCCCAGAAGTTATCCACATCTTCGATGCGCATCGGCTCCAGGGTGAAACCGGCATCGCCCAGGCGTTGCATCATCTGCTTCTGGCAATCGGCGTCGACCGGCGTCACGGACGGACGGCGGATCAGGTCGATGGCGAGTTGGAGGGTCGGCGAAAGGTCGGCGTGGGCCGTCATGGAGAACTCCGGAGATCATGAATGTGGGCGCGGACTAAATGTGGGAGCGGGCTTGCTCGCGAAGGCGATTTATCAGCCAACATAGATGTTGAATGTTACAAAGCCTTCGCGAGCAAGCCCGCTCCCACAGGGATACAGTCCAGTCAGTCAGACCGGGTATCTCGCCAAGCCCTGCAAAATGGCGGTTATCTTAAAGCAAAACGGCGACCATTGGCCGCCGTTTAGTGCATCGGTGAGGAATTAGACAGCCGGTGCCGGTTCCGGCGCAGCCGCAGGTTTTGGCAGCGACGACAGGAACGCCATGATCAGTGCCGCCACATACGGCAGCGACTGCACCAAAAGCATGGTCACCCAGAAGCGCATGTCGTTGCTCGGAATGCCTTGGACGAGGTAGATGCCCAGCGCCGCGCCCCACAACAGCAGCATGATGAACAGCTCTTCACGCGCTTCGGAAATCGCCACCCAGAAGCCGTGGTTGTCGGCATTTTTCGGGGTGCGGAAGAACGGAATGCTGCTGGTGAAGAAGCCGTACAGCACCGCTTTGGCGATGGTGTGCGACAACGCCAGACCGGCCAGTGCCGCGCAGAACGCATCCTTCAGATTCACGCCGACGGCGCGACGGTAGAGGAAGATGATCTTGCCGACCTTGAACACGAACAGTGCCAGCGGCGGGATCGCGAAAATCAGCAGCGGCGGATCGACCCGTTGCGGCACGATGATCATCGCCGCCGACCACAACAGCGCGCCGACGGTGAAGAAGATGTTCATGCCGTCCGCGACCCACGGTAGCCAGCCCGCGAGGAAGTGATAACGCTGGCCACGGGTCAGCTCGGTGTCCTTGCCGCGCAGCAGGCTTCGGGTGTGACGCTTGATGATCTGAATCGCACCGTAGGCCCAGCGGAAACGCTGCTTCTTGAAGTCGATGAAGGTGTCCGGCATCAAGCCCTTGCCGTAACTGTCGTGGTAATACGCCGCCGACAGACCTTTTTCAAACACGCGCAGACCGAGTTCGGCGTCTTCACAGATACACCAGTCGGCCCAACCGAGTTCTTCCAGAACCGAACGGCGAGTCATGGTCATGGTGCCGTGCTGAATGATCGCGTCGCGGTCGTTGCGAGTGACCATGCCGATGTGGAAGAAGCCTTTGTATTCGGCGTAGCAGAGCTTCTTGAAGGTGCTTTCGTTCTGATCGCGGTAGTCCTGCGGCGACTGCACCACGGCGATTTTCGGATCGGCGAAGTGCGGCACCATGTGCTTGAGCCAGTTCGGGTGCACGCAGTAATCGGAGTCGATCACCGCGATCACTTCGGCGTCCTTGGCGGTGTGCGGGATCAGGTAGTTCAGCGCACCGCCCTTGAAACCGGCCAGGGGCGATACGTGGAAAAACTTGAAGCGCGGGCCGAGGGTTTCGCAGTAGTCGCGCACCGGCTCCCAGACCGCCGGGTCCTTGGTGTTGTTGTCGATGATCAGGACTTCAAAGTCCGGATAGTCGAGGTTGGCCAAGGCGTCGAGGGTCTGTTTGACCATCTCCGGCGGCTCGTTGTAACAAGGCACGTGGATCGATACTTTCGGGCGGTAGTCCGAATCGCCGATCACCGGCAGGAATTCACGCCGACGCTTGTGAATCCACACCGCTTCGGCCAGTTCGTGGGCTTCGGTCAGCAGGACGATGAACACCCCGAGCGCACCGAGCGCCAGCAGGAAACCCACCGTCAAACTGAACCACGTGCTGTATTGCAGACTGTAGTCGTAACCGATCCACACCAGCACCGAACCGCAGAGGAAGGCGATAAAGGTCAGGAAGATCCGGCCACGCTGGCGCAATGCCGAGCCGTCAATCATCAGCAAGGTCAGTGACAACAGCGCCAATACCACCGAGCCAACGGCCAGCACGCGCCATTGCGGAATCGCCACCACCGGGCCTTCGAAGTTGAATTTCTGCTGACGGGCGGCGTTGAACACGCCCCAATACGCGCCGACCGAACCTTCGTCGCTGGCTTTCCACGGCTGGTCAAACGCTTCGATCACGAAGTAGTTGAAGCCCTGACGGTTGAGTTTGTTGACCAGCGTGCGCAGGTAGATCGCCTGATCCGCTGGCGAAGCATCGGCGCCACCGCGCATGCGCCCGTTGCTCGGCCAGCCCACTTCGGAGAGCAGCAGCGGTTTTTTCGGGAAAAGTTTTTTCAGGTCGCGGGCGCGATCGAAAACAAACTGCCCGGCCTTGTCGACTGGAATGAATTCCCAGTACGGCAGAACGTGCGCGGCGATCAGGTCGACGTGCTTGGCCAGCTCCGGGTGTTCTTCCCAGACGTGCCACTGTTCGGAGGTGGTCACCGGCACTTTGACGGCAGCGCGCACGCGGTCGAGCAATACGCTCAGTTGTTCGGCGGTGATTTCCTTGCGGAAGATCGCTTCGTTACCGACCACCACGCGCACCACGCTGCGCGAGGTGTTGGCCAGTTCGATGGCGCGCTGGATTTCCCGCTCGTTGCGTTCCTGATCGGGGCTGATCCAGATCCCGAGGGTCACGCGCAGGCCGAACTCTTCGGCCAGTTTCGGAATGTCCTGCAGGGAGCCGTCGACCGAGTAGATACGGATGTTGTCCGTCAGCTTGCTCATGATCTCCAGATCGCGGCGCATCTCGTCGTCAGACGGATATTGATCCTTCTGGGGGAATTGTCCCTGCTGAAATGGCGAATAGGAGAAACCGGAGATCTGCTCCGGCCAGTTGGGCGCGGAGACCGGGCGATTGATCAGCGCCCAGAAACCGGTGAACAGGGCGGCGATCGCCAGAACCACCACCAGGTTGAGACCAAATTTACGCGATGACATAGCTATTTCGGGTTCCAAAGGCTGTGGAACGAAGGAACGGATCGGCTTACGCCAAAAGGGCGCGAATCCTACACCGGCACTCCACTGGTCGTACACCGGACAGGGAAATTCCCGATATTGGGCAGCCGACTTTGACTTAAGTTCTTACACTTGTAGCGCGAAGCTTAAAACTTGTCGCTGCGTGGCCCTATAATGCGCGCCGGTTTTTGGGGTAATGGTCATGAGTACAGAAGATCCGCGGTTTGCAGGCATCGCCCGTTTGTATGGCATCGAGGGGTTGGAGCGCTTGCGCGCCGCTCATGTGGCGATTGTCGGCGTCGGCGGCGTCGGCTCCTGGGCGGCGGAAGCCATGGCCCGTTGTGGCGTCGGTGAAATTTCGCTGTTCGACCTGGACGACGTCTGCGTCAGCAACGCCAACCGTCAGTTGCACGCGCTGGACAGCACGGTGGGCAAACCCAAGGTTGAAGTGATGGCCGAGCGTCTGCGCGGGATCAACCCGGACTGCAAGGTGCACGCTGTGGCGGACTTTGTCACCCGCGACACCATGGCCGAATACATCACGCCGAACATCGATTGCGTGATCGACTGCATCGACGCGGTCAACGCCAAGGCGGCGCTGATCGCCTGGTGCAAACGCCGCAAGATTCAGATCATCACCACTGGCGGTGCGGGCGGGCAGATCGATCCGACACTGATTCAGGTCTGCGACCTTAACCGCACGTTTAACGATCCGCTGGCCTCGAAAGTGCGCTCGACCTTGCGTCGCGACTACGGCTTCTCGCGCACCGTGACTCGCCATTACAGCGTGCCGTGCGTGTTCTCCACCGAGCAACTGCGCTACCCGAAACCGGATGGCAGTATTTGTCTGCAGAAAAGTTTTGTCGGCGACGGCGTGAAACTGGACTGCGCCGGCGGGTTTGGTGCGGTGATGATGGTCACGGCAACGTTCGGCATGGTCGCTGCGACCAAGGCAGTGGACAAGATTGTGGCGGGTGTTCGGCGCCCGGCTGACCGGATCAAGCCGACTGTTTAGCAGACTTGGTGGAGAGGGGGTTTATCCCCGTTGGGGGGCGAAGCAGCCCCAATCAATCACATAGGGGTTACCTGACTCTCCGAGGAAGCAGATCTGGGGGCGCTTCGCACCCCAACGGGGATAAATCCCCTCGCCACAGGGTTAACCCGCCAACTCATTCATCCGCTTGAGCACGGCATTGAGGCCATTGCTGCGCGACGGCGACAGTTGCCGCGACAAACCCAACTGATTGAACCAATCCGGCAGATCCACCTGCTGCAACTCGCCAGCGGTCAAACCGTTCACCCGCAACAACAACAACGCCACCAATCCACGAATCATCCGCGCATCGCTGCTTGCCGCGAACTGCCAGTGACCATCGCGCAACTCGCCGACCAGCCATACCTGACTTTCACAGCCATGCACCCGGTTGGCCTCGCACTTGTCCTCGGCATTCAACGGCGGCAGACGATCGCCGGACTGCATCAGCAACCGCGCCCGTTGTTCCCAGCCAGCGGCAGTCTGGAAAGTCTGCAGCGCCTCGGCGGCCTCGACCGGCAGACTCATCGCAACAGCTCCAGCGCCTGATCCAGGGCTTCGAAAAAGCGCTCCAGATCTTCGGAGTCGTTGTACAGCGCCAGTGACACGCGAATCGCCCCGGCCAGCTCAAAACTTTTCAGCAATGGCATGGCGCAATGATGCCCTGCACGCACGGCGATGCCTTGCTCGGTCAGCAGATGCGCGAGATCGGCGTTGTGCACGCCCTCGACGACAAAACTGGCCAGCGCCAGTTGCGGTTTGCCCAGCAGACGAATGCCGTTACGCGCCGCGAGGCCACGCAATAGATAGTCGTGCAGCGCCGCTTCGTGAGCGGACACCGCGTCCTGATCCAGCCCGGCCAGATAATCAAGGGTCGCGCCGAGGCCGATCACACTGGCAATCGGCGGCGTGCCTGCCTCGAACCCCAGCGGAGCAGGGCGGAAGCGTGAGTCGTGATAGTTGGCTTCCAGCACCATTTCGCCGCCGAACTGCCAGGGCTTAAGGTGTTCCAGCGCTGCGTTGCGCCCGAACAGCACACCGAGGCCATCGGGGCCGTACAGCTTGTGGCTGGAAAATACGTAAAAGTCGCACCCCAGCGCCTGCACGTCATGCCGACCGTGCACCACACCTTGGGCGCCATCGACCACCGTCAGCGCGTTCTGCGCCTTGGCCATGGCCAGCAGCGCCGGCAGCGGTTGCCAGGCGCCGAGCACATTGGATAACTGGCTGACCGCCAGCAAACGCGTGCGCGGGCCGATCAGGTGCACCGCTTGGGCGAGGTCGATCAAACCGTCCTCATCCAGCGGCAGAATCACCAGTTTCAGGTTGCGACGTAGCGCCAGTTGCTGCCACGGCAGCAGGTTGGCGTGATGCTCCAGGGCGCTGATGACAATTTCATCGCCCGGATGGAAAAGATGTTCCAGGCCATAAGCCAGGAGATTCAGCGCACTGGTGGCGCCGTGGGTAAAGATGATCTGCCCGCTGTCACCGGCATTCAGCCACTGGGCAACCTTCAGGCGGCTGTCCTCGAACGCCTGCGTGGCGTGGGCGCCGGGCAGATGTTGCGCACGATGCACGTTGGCCGCGCCATTGGCGTAGTAATGCGCCAGCGCGTCGAGCAGGGCTTGGGGTTTTTGCGTAGTGGCGGCGTTGTCCAGATAGGTCTGGTCTTGCCGTTGCAGAGCGGCGATGGCCGGGAAATCGGCGCGCCAGGGCGAGGGAATCATCATGTGTATACGCCTGACCCTGTGAAAGCGAGCAAGCTCGCTCCCACAGGTTATCAATGTGCTGCTTAGTTGTGAGCGTGCAGCGCTTCGTTCAGTTCGATCGCCGATTTGTGGGTTTTGCACTCCACGGCGCCGGTTTCCGAATTGCGGCGGAACAGCAGGTCGGTCTGGCCAGCCAGATCACGCGCTTTCACGACTTTGACCAGATTGTTGTTCTCGTCCAGCAGCGCAACCTTGGTGCCGGCGGTCACGTACAGGCCCGACTCGACGGTGTTGCGGTCGCCCAACGGAATACCGATACCGGCGTTGGCGCCGATCAGGCAGCCTTCGCCGACCTTGATCACGATATTGCCGCCGCCCGACAGAGTGCCCATGGTCGAGCAACCGCCGCCCAGATCCGAACCCTTGCCGACGAATACGCCAGCGGATACGCGGCCTTCGATCATGCCCGGGCCTTCGGTGCCGGCGTTGAAGTTGATGAAACCTTCGTGCATCACGGTGGTACCTTCGCCCACGTAAGCACCCAGACGCAGACGCGCGGCGTCAGCGATACGCACGCCAGCCGGCACTACGTAGTCGGTCATTTTCGGGAACTTGTCCACCGAGAACACTTCCAGCAGCTCGCCGCGCAGGCGGGCTTCGAGTTGCAGTTCGGCCAGTTCGCTCAGGTCGATGGCGCCCTGGCTGGTCCAGGCAACGTTTGGCAGCAGCGGGAAGATCCCGGCCAGGCTGACGCCGTGTGGCTTGACCAGACGATGGGACAGCAGGTGCAGCTTCAGGTACGCCTCAGGCGTGGAAGTCAGCTGTGCGTCTTCAGCCAGAACAGTGGCGACCAGCGGCTTGTGGCTCTCGGCCAGTCGGGTCAGCAGCTTGCCTTGAACGGCGTCGATGCCTTTGACCGCTTCCGCCAGTTGCGCAGCCTGAGCGGTGGTGAAGGTGATGGCCTGGTTGCCACCGGTGTAACCGAGGATCGGCGCAACGGCTGCGACCAGTTCGGCCGACGGGTTGAGCAGCGGCTGGGCGTAGAACACTTCGAGCCAGGCGCCTTGACGGTTTTGCGTGCCGACACCGAAGGCAATGCTGAACAGGGAATTGGACATGTGAATACCTCTACAAAAAGTGACGGGCTGCTTACTTGAGGGCGGCCGCGTAGATATCTGGCTTGAAGCCAATCAGGGTTCGGTCACCGAGATCAAGCACCGGGCGCTTGATCATCGAGGGTTGAGCGAGCATCAGTTCGATGGCTTTCGACTGGTCGAGATCGGCTTTGCGTTCGTCGTCGAGTTTGCGAAAGGTCGTGCCTGCGCGGTTCAACACCGTTTGCCAGCCGTGTTCGTCACACCATTGGGTCAGGTGTTCACGGTCGATGCCGGCGGTTTTGTAGTCGTGAAAGTCGTAGCTGACAGCGTGTTCATCGAGCCAGGTGCGCGCCTTCTTCATGGTGTCGCAGGCTTTGATGCCGAAAAGGTGCAACGTTTTACTTGAAACGGTCAAGGAATCGCCCCCTTTACAGGTGCTGGAAAAAAATGGTGTGGGATTATGCCATGACCAAACGGTTTCGCGGCGCCGAGGTTTATCTGCTTGCAGATTACCCTGTGGGAGCGGGCTTGCTCGCGAAAGGGGCGTGTCAGTCGAAATCATTGCTCAATGACCCACCGCCTTCGCGAGCAAGCCCGCTCCCACAAGGGGATTTACGCCAGGGCTGCGACATAGGTGCAACGGTCACGTACAGCCTAAGCGGCTAATATGGCAGTTCAACGCTGTCGATCGTCTGAGAACTCTGCTTTATGCAAACTGCTTACACCGTCCTGATCCTGCTGATGTTGGTCAGCGTCTCGCGTCTGGTCGGACGGGTTATCCCGCTGCCACTGCCTCTGGTGCAGATTGCCGCCGGCGCCTTGCTGGCCTGGCCCACCCTCGGCCTGCACGTGGCCCTCGACCCGGAATTGTTTCTTTTTCTATTCCTGCCGCCGCTGCTGTTTTCCGATGGCTGGCGCATGCCCAAGCGCGAATTCTGGCATTTGCGCGGGCCGATTTTGACGCTGGCGGTAGGTCTGGTGTTGTTCACGGTGGTGGGCGCTGGCTATTTCATTCACTGGTTATTGCCGACGATTCCGTTGCCAGTGGCATTTGCTCTGGCCGCCGTGTTGTCGCCAACCGATGCCGTGGCCGTCTCGGCGATTTCGCAGAATCGCTTGCCGCGCCCGCTGATGCACATTCTGCAGGGCGAGGCGCTGATGAATGATGCGTCGGGCCTGGTGACATTCAAGTTCGCTCTGGCGGCGGCCATTACCGGGGTGTTCTCGCTCACCAACGCGAGTCTGACTTTCGTGGTGGTCGCTCTGGGCGGGTTGGCGGTCGGTGTGGCGCTGAGCTGGCTGGTCGGGCGTTTGCGGGCGTGGATGATTGCGCGTGGCTGGGATGACCCGGCCACCCACGTGGTGTTCATGTTGCTGTTGCCATTTGCCGCTTACGTACTGGCCGAACGCCTGGGTGTTTCCGGCATCCTCTCGGCGGTTGCGGCGGGGATGATGCAGAGCTGGCTCGATCTGCTGCCACGACAGACCAGCACCCGTTTGCTCAATCGCAGTGTCTGGTCGCTGCTGGAATTTGCTTTTAATGGCCTGATCTTCCTGCTGCTTGGCCTGCAATTGCCGGACATTATCAAAGCGGTGGTCAGCCACGAACCGACGTTGTGGCCGACGCTGCTGTATCGCGGTCTCGACGTGCTGGCGATTTTCCTCGCGCTGGTGCTGCTGCGGTTTATCTGGGTGCAAAGCATCTGGCGCCTGTCGGTGTTGCTGCGGCGATTGCGTGGCAAAGGCGAGCTGACGCAAGTGCCGACCGCGCGTTCCTGCTGGTTGCTGACGGTCGGCGGCGTGCGCGGTGCGGTGACGCTGGCGGGTGTAATGTCGGTGCCGATGTTGATGGGCAGCGAGGCGTTTCCCGAGCGTGATCTGCTGATCTTCATCGCCGCCGGGGTGATTCTGCTGTCGCTGGTGTCGGCGTGTATCGCGCTGCCGCTGTTGTTGCGCGGCATCGAAAAAAGTCCTGACGACAAGCGCCGTCAGGAAGTGCGCGACGCCTGGCGCAAAACCGCCGAGGCGGCGATTCATGCGCTGGAAACTGAAGAGGTGGTACCGCAGGACGCCGCTCAGGCAGCACTTTCGGCGGAGCTGAAGGCGCGGATCATGTCCGAATATCGTCATCAACTCGAAGTGTTTAACGACTCCGCCGAAGCCCAGGCGCTGGCCTTTCAGATGGACTTGCTGGAGCGCCGTCTGCGCCTGAAGGCCTTGCGCGCACAACGTCTGGAGCTTTATAGCCTCAGCCGTCATCACCAGATTGGCGATGACGTATTGCGTGAAGTCTTGGGTGAACTGGACTTGAGTGAAGCGAATCTGGGGCAGGTCAAATAGCCGATATGGAGGGTGGAGCTCCTTAATTCGCAGGGTTTATTTCGGATAAATCAGGCGGGCGAACTCGATGTCCTGTTCGCTGATGTCCGAGTTGAGCTTGACCTCCCACTCACCGTTGGTCAGCCGGTTCTCGATGGGGTAGTGCATGATGGATTTACGGTCGTAGGGGGCGCTGCGCAGGTGCTTGGTGTTGAGGGGGGTGAAGAAATTCAGGTCTATCGCTGACTTGTCATGGCCGTATTGTTCAGCATACAGGCGATAGACCATGGGTTTGTTCCAGGGAATGTTCGCCTCCGGATGCTGATGCTCATGTTCAAAACCCAGTGCGTGACCAAATTCGTGCAACACCGCTGCCCTGAATTCCGGATTCCCGGGTTTATTGCCGATGGACATAGTCGGTTCTCCTGCAGGTACCTTTAGCGCGTCTGTGCCGATGTAGGACGTATTTTCCGTAATCCTGGTCGAGATTCTGATCTTGGCGTCAGCCACGCTGGACATTGCCAGGTAGAGGTTAATGTACGGCTGCCACTCCCAGATAATCGCTTCAATGGCGTCCTGCAGTTCCTGAGTCGGGGCGTCGGTAAAGGCGATGCTCAACCATTGTCCGGCACGCCAGAATTTCGAGCCGTCACCGACGCTGCGCGGTAGCCGGCGAGCAGGACTGGAAGGCTGTGACGCGTCGGCCGAAGGAACACCTTGTGCCGGTTGAATGACTTTGCAGAAACATGATGTTGTCATGGATAAACCTCCTTGTTTTAACTTAAGAGAGTGATTTGGTTATTGATCGTTTCAGGGAAGGCTATTTTGGATACAACAGTCTCATCAGCTTTTTATCTTTCTTGCTTATTTCTCGATTGGTCGGGTTTTCCCAGTTACCCAGCGTCAACGCGTTTGCAACAGGGTGATGCATAATCGACTTTCGATCGTATTCGGTATAAATCGCCGCCAGAGTGTCGAAAGGAATAAACAGGTTTCGATCAACTTGTTCCGGCGTGAGCGGGTTCATCTCGCGGTTACGATAAAACTCATAAACTTTCGGTTTGTCCCAAGGGATATTGGCTTCTGGATGTTGGTGCTCATGCATGGCGCCAAGAGCGTGGCCAAACTCATGAGTGACGATCACTTCGAAATCCTCATGATCCGGTTTTACCCCCAAACTCATGGTTGGCCAGTCGGGATGAATGAGCAAGGCGTCGGTGCCAAGTATCGAGCTGTTGACATTGTTTTTCGTGGCAATCCGGATATCACCTTGCTCGCCGTCAACGAAGTCGAACGTCAGATTGATATAGGGCAGCCAGCGGCTCGCCGCATCAATGATCTTTTGTTTATGTTCCGCTTCCGGCGCATCAATGAACGCGATTTTCAATGTGCGGCCGTTTGCCCAGAGTTTCGAGTAATTGACCAGCGAGCGTTTGCGTCGCCCACCGCTGTTGGAACTTTGATTGTTGGGATTTTCTTTAATGGCGGCGTTATAAGCGGCTATTTCATCCGGCCACTGTATGAGCAGGCAATCTTGAAGAGTATTCATCTTGGACTTCTTCCTTGAAGTAGTATGGTTTTTTGTTTGGATACAACAAAGTGCACGGCTGAAGATAAGCCGTTCATGTCGAAAGAGGGAGTAATTAGTTGTTTGGAACTGTGACGTGGTGCCACAAGTTACCGTGCCGGATTGCCCGGCACGGTGTCATTGATTACTGCTGACGGGTTACAAACGCGCGAATGCGTTCTGCGGCTTCCACGCATTCGGCCAATGGTGCCACCAGGGCCATGCGCACACGTCCGGCCCCCGGATTGACGCCTTCCACTTCGCGGGACAGGTAGGATCCCGGTACAACGGTTACGTGTTCTTCGGCAAACAGGTCGCGGCAGAAGGCCGCATCATCGCCTTGCACATTCGGCCACAGGTAGAAGCTGCCATCTGGACGTTGCACGTCCATCACCGGGCTGAGGATTGCCAGCACCGCATCGAACTTCTCGCGGTACAGCGCCCGGTTGGCTCGCACGTGCACTTCGTCATTCCACGCGGCGACGCTGGCCAGTTGGGTTTGTACCGGCATCGCGCAACCGTGGTAGGTGCGGTACAGCAGGAAACCCTTGAGGATGTCGGCATCGCCGGCAACGAAACCGGAGCGCAGGCCCGGCAGGTTCGAGCGCTTGGACAGGCTGTGGAACACCACGCAACGCTTGAAGTCCTTGCGACCCAGTTCAACGCAGGCAGTGAGCAGGCCCGGCGGCGGGGTTTGCTCGTCGAAGTAAAGCTCGCTGTAGCACTCGTCGGCGGCGATCACGAAGTCGTATTCATCGGCCAGAGCGATCAGTTTTTTCAGCACATCGACCGGAATCAGTGCGCCGGTCGGGTTGCCCGGCGAGCACAGGAACAGGATCTGGCAGCGTTTCCAGATATCCGGCGAAACAGCATCGAAATCCGGGTTGAAGCCGTTTTCGTCCAGGCATGGCAGATAATGCGGCTTGGCTCCGGCGAGAAACGCCGCGCCCTCATAGATCTGATAAAACGGGTTCGGGCTGACCACCAGCGCATCGTCACCACGGTTGACCACGGTCTGGGTGAAAGCGAACAGCGCTTCACGGGTACCGTTGACCGGCAACACGTTGCGCGCCGGGTCGATCCAGCCGCCCGGTACGCCGAAGCGGCGCTCGCACCAGCCGGCAATGGCTTCGCGCAGCGCCGGGATGCCCAGTGTGGTCGGGTACACCGCCATCTGATCCAGATTGTTCGCCAGCGCTTCTGCGACAAAGCTTGGCGAGCGGTGTTTCGGCTCGCCGATCGACAGGGCGATCGGGCGCTTGTCCGGGTTCGGCGTAACCGTGCCGAGCAGTGCGCGGAGCTTTTCGAACGGGTAGGGCTGGAGCTGGTTCAGAGCGTTGTTCATGGGGGCCTCTTTAAGTGTGAAAGGGGAGCCGTTGTGGCGAGGGGATTTATCCCCGCTCGGCTGCGAAGCAGTCGTAAAACCTGTGCACGCGGACTTTCAGTCAAATCGCAGTGAATGGTTTTAGGGCCGCTGCGCAGTCCAACGGGGATAAATTCCCTCGCCACAGGGGAAATTCATTGATTCAGATACTGATGCGCGACAGCTTGATATCCGGTTCCTGATTGACACTCAGTTGCTCGACGATCGCATCCTGTAAACGGCTGCACAGTAGGGGATCGGACAGCGGTTGGTTGTGTGCGTCGGTGATGAAGAACACGTCCTCCACCCGCTCGCCCAGCGTTGCAATTTTGGCGTTCTGCAGCGATAGATCAAACTCGAGGAAGATCCCGCCGATGCGCGCGAGCAGCCCGGGTCGATCCGGTGCGGTGAGTTCCAGCACGGTGACCGGGCGCTGGGCATCGTTGTGAATCGTCACCTGCGGCGCAAAGGCAAAATGCTTGAGCTGGCGTGGCACTCGACGCTGAATGATCGTCGGGTATTCGTCCGGGTTGCGCAGGGCTTCGGTGAGGCCGTCGCGGATCTGTTTGACCCGCGCCGGATTGTCGCCGATGGAGTCGCCGTCGGTATCGAGCACGATGTAGGTGTCGAGGGTGAACTGGCTGCTGGAGGTAATGACGCGGGCGTCGTGAATGTTCAGGTTGAGCTGATCCATCGCCGCTACGGTCACCGCGAAAAAGTCGTGCTGGTCCGGCGCATAAATGAAGATCTGCGTGCCGCCTTCGAACTCACGCTGGGTGGTTTCCTTGATCAGCACCAGCGGGCCGCCATCGGCCGGCTGCTGGAGTATCGCGTCACTGTGCCAGGCGACGTCACCCGCGGTGTGGCGCAGGAAATAGTCATCGCCCAGTTGCGCCCACAATTGCTCGACATCGTCCGGGTCGGTACCGCCGCGCACAAGGATGTCCAGCGCTGCGCTCTGGGTCTGGCGGATCTGCTCTTCGCGATCCACCGGGTTCTCCAGGCCACGGCGCAGGGCACGCTTGGTCTCGGTGTAGAGCTGGCGCAACAGACTGGCGCGCCAGGAATTCCACAGGGTCGGGTTGGTCGCGTTGATGTCGGCGACCGTCAGCACATAGAGGTAATCGAGGCGGGTTTCGTCGCCGACGGCCTGGGCAAAGTCATGGATCACCTGCGGATCGGACAAGTCCTTGCGTTGGGCGGTGGTCGACATCACCAGATGGTTTTGTACCAGCCAGACGATCAGACGGCTGTCCCACACCGGCAACTGATGGCGCTGGCAGAACGCCTCGGCATCGACTGCACCGATTTCCGAGTGATCGCCATGCCGGCCTTTGCCGATGTCGTGGTACAGGCCCGCCATGTAGATGAGTTCGGGCTTGGGCAGTTTGGCCATGAGCTTGGCGGCCAGCGGGAATTTTTCCGACACCTGGGTGTACTGCAACTTACGCAGGTGTTTGATCAGGTTCAGCGTGTGCGCGTCGACCGTGTAAATGTGGAACAGGTCGTGCTGCATCTGACCTACGATGAAACCGAACTCCGGCAGGTAGCGCCCGAGAATGCCGTAGCGGTTCATCCGGCGCAGGTTGCGGTGGATGCCGATCTTGCACTTGAACAGCTCGATGAAAAGGCTGGTATTACGGATGTCGTTGCGGAAGTTGTCGTCGATCAGATGACGGTTTTCCCGCAGCAGGCGAATAGTGTCGGCGCGTACGCCTTTGATGTCCGGTTGCTGGGCCATCAGCACGAAGATCTCGAGCATGGCGAACGGCGTGCGCCGAAACACATTGTCGTTGCGTGCTTCGATGTAGCCATCGTGCAGCTGGAAGCGCGAGTTGACCGGCTGCGGCGGCGCTTCGTCTTCCGGGGCCAGGATCACTTCTTCGAAGTGCTGGATAATCAGGTCGCTGAGCTGGGCAATGCTCATCACCACGCGAAAATACTGTTGCATGAAATTTTCGACGGCCTGTTTGGCGTCGTCACCTTCAAAACCGAGCAACCCGGCGATGGTGCGCTGGTGGTCGAACAGCAAGCGGTCTTCGGAGCGCACGGCGAGCATGTGCAGTGCATAGCGCACTTTCCAGAGGAATTCCTGCGAAGACGCGAGCAGGGCGTTTTCACTCTCGACGAGGAAGCCTTCGCCGGCCAGTGCGCGCAGGTTCAGCGTGCCGTACTGGCGCCGGGCGACCCACAGAATTGTCTGGATATCCCGCAGTCCGCCGGGCGAACCTTTGACGTTGGGTTCCAGGTTGTATTCAGTGTCGTTGTACTTGTGGTGACGGGCCTTTTGTTCGGCACGCTTGGCCAGGAAAAACTCCTTGGCCGGCCACATATGAGTGGTGCTGGTGACGTCGAGCATGCGCTGGCGCAGGCGCTCGGGGCCACAGATGGTGCGACTTTCCATCAGGTTGGTGACCACGGTCAGGTCGGCGCGCGCTTCTTCGGCGCACTCGTCGACCGAGCGAACGCTCTGACCGACCTCCAAGCCGATGTCCCATAACAGCGTCAGAAAGCGCTCGATGGAATCGCGGAAAACTTCGTGATCGGCACTGTCCAGGAGGATCAGCAGATCGATATCGGAATAAGGGTGCAATTCACCCCGGCCGTAGCCGCCGACCGCGACCAGCGCAATGTCGGCGTCTTCGCTCCAGTTGAACTGCTCCCAGGCCTTTTGCAGGATGTTGTCGACGAACCAGGCACGGTCCTCAATCAATCGCCGAATGTCACGGCCGCTGCGAAAACGTGCGTCGAGCACCTCGCGAGCCTGACGGATCGCCTTCTTGAACGCGGCGATAGGGCTCGCTTTCAGGGCCAGTTCAGCCTGGAACTGGCCGCGGTCGAAGAGTTCGGGATCCACCTGCGGCATCGATTGGCTTTCCTTCTATATAAAAGCTGGGAGCATTGTGTGGATCAGGCCGAGATGCGCGGGATGGTGTCGTCGGCGCGCAGGGTGAAGATCTCGTAACCGGTGTCGGTGACCAGCAGGGTGTGCTCCCACTGGGCCGACAGCTTGCGGTCCTTGGTGATCGCGGTCCAGCCGTCGCCCAATACTTTGGTGTCGGCCTTGCCCTGGTTGATCATCGGTTCGATGGTGAAGGTCATGCCCGCCTTCAGTTCCATGCCGGTGCCGGCGCGGCCGTAGTGCAGGATTTGCGGCTCTTCGTGGAAGACCTTGCCAATGCCGTGACCACAAAACTCGCGAACCACCGAGAAGCCGTTCTTTTCCGCGTGCTTCTGGATGACTTCACCGATGTCACCCAGGCGGCAGCCGGGTTTGACGATTTCGATGGCCTTGTACATGCATTCCTGAGTGATCTGCGACAGGCGTTCGGCCCAGACTGGTACGGTGCCAACGTGGAACATGCGGCTGGTGTCGCCGTGGTAGCCGTCCTTGATCACGGTGACGTCGATGTTCAGGGTATCGCCGTTTTTCAGTGGCTTGTCGTTTGGGATGCCGTGGCAGACCACGTGGTTGATCGACGTGCAGATCGACTTCGGGTAACCCTTGTAATTGAGCGGGGCAGGGATGGCTTGCTGCACGTTGACGATGTAGTCGTGGCAGATCTGGTTCAGCTCATCGGTGGTGACGCCCGGTTTGACATGTTCGGCAATCATTTCCAGCACATCGGCGGCCAGTTTGCCGGCGACACGCATGCCAGCGATGTCCTCGGGAGTTTTGAGGTTGACGGTCATACAGGCTCTCTCTGCGCTCGGCGGCGCTTGCTGGTACGGATAGGGTGGCCGGTGTTCGTTTTGCGACCCTGAAAAACGCGATTCTAACAGACGGAAGGAGCAAATCCGCGCCTGCGTGCATCGCTTCTCTCTATACAATGGTGCGCCCGGGGCCGATTCCAAGGGGGCTGCGTGCATGTCACTGGCGCGATTGCAGATTTCGGGTTCCGTTTCTGTCATCTCTGTGATATAAAATGCGCCGCTTTCCGGGGATACCCCGAAAGGCTTAAATCCACACACGTGTCGACACGATGACCTGGGTGCTTCTGGCTTTATGCCATTGGTTGGTCATTGGGATACGTGGAGGCCAAACCCGACTTATTAAGGAACTATCATGTCCCAAGTCAACATGCGCGATATGCTGAAGGCCGGTGTGCACTTCGGTCACCAAACCCGTTACTGGAATCCGAAAATGGGTAAGTACATTTTCGGCGCGCGTAACAAGATTCACATCATCAACCTTGAAAAAACCCTGCCAATGTTCAACGAAGCTCTGACTTTTGTAGAGCGTCTGGCCCAGGGCAAAAACAAGATTCTGTTCGTCGGCACCAAGCGTTCCGCTGGCAAGATCGTTGCTGAAGAAGCAGCACGTTGCGGTTCGCCGTACGTCGATCACCGCTGGTTGGGCGGCATGCTGACCAACTTCAAAACCATTCGTGCTTCCATCAAGCGTCTGCGTGACCTTGAAGTTCAAGCCGAAGACGGTACTTTCGCCAAGCTGACCAAGAAAGAAGCGCTGATGCGCTCCCGTGATCTTGAGAAGCTGGATCGCTCCCTGGGCGGCATCAAGGACATGGGCGGTCTGCCAGACGCACTGTTCGTGATCGACGTTGACCACGAGCGCATCGCGATCACCGAAGCCAACAAGCTGGGTATCCCGGTTATCGGCGTTGTCGATACCAACAGTAGCCCGGAAGGCGTTGACTACATCATCCCAGGCAACGATGACGCAATCCGCGCTATCCAGCTGTACATGGGTTCGATGGCTGACGCAGTGATCCGCGGTCGCAACAACGTTGCTGGCGGTACTGTAGAATTCGCAGCTGAAGAAACTCAGGCTGCAGCTGAGTAATTGACGCCCTGGCGTTGACTCAGTAAGCAAAAAGGGGGCTTGGCCCCCTTTTTGCCACCTCGAAAACCAATTGTCGGCGCCCACTTGTGGCAGCGCTTGCCCTGTATTTGTAACGTGCAGCGGCTACAAGGTGGTTCGAGAAGAATTGAACGCCCGTTCGATCGGGTGGAATGGTTGAAAACCTATCCAAGAGGAATTTGAAAATGGCAGCAATTACTGCAGCGTTGGTCAAAGAACTGCGCGAGCGTACCGGCGAAGGCATGATGGATTGCAAGAAAGCCCTGGAAAAGGCTGACGGCGACATCGAAAAAGCCATTGATGACATGCGTGCTTCGGGCGCGATCAAGGCTGCCAAGAAAGCTGGCAACGTTGCCGCTGAAGGCGCAATCGCCATCAAATCGAACGACAAGGCAGCCGTGCTGCTGGAAGTCAACTCGCAGACCGACTTCCTGGCCCTGCAAGACGACTTCAAAAACTTCGTTGCTGCCAGCGTAGAAAAAGCCTTCGACGAAAAACTGACCGACGCAGCTCCGCTGATCGCCGCTCAGGAATCGGCTCGTGAAGCACTGGTTGCCAAAGTAGGCGAGAACGTCAACATCCGTCGTCTGGTTCGCGTAGAGGGTGACGTTGTCGGCACCTACCTGCACGGTAACAAGATCGGTGTTGCTGTTGTCCTGAAAGGCGGCGACGTCGAGCTGGCCAAAGACATCGCAATGCACGTTGCTGCAAGCAACCCTGAGTTCCTGCTGCCTTCGCAAGTCTCCGACGAAGCGATCGAGCGTGAAAAGGCTGTGTTCCTGCAGCTGAACGAAGAGAAGATCAAAGGCAAGCCAGAAAACATTGTTGAGAACATGGTCAAAGGCCGTATCAGCAAGTTCCTGGCAGAAGCAAGCCTGGTCGAGCAGGCGTTCGTCAAGAACCCTGAAGTCAAGGTTGGCGATCTGGCCAAGAAAGCCGGTGCTGAAATCGTTTCCTTCACTTACTTCAAGGTAGGCGAAGGCATCGAGAAGCCGGTCGACAACTTCGCTGAAGAAGTTGCTGCCCAGCTGGCTGCCGCCAAGCAATAAGACGGTTTTTCAACTGTCGCCCGAAAGAGGCTGCCCGCTCACGCGCGCAGCCTCTTTTCAGATGGGGTAAGCAATTTTTAATTGGTTTCCTCCAGGAACTGACTTACAAAGCCATGTTCCGATGGCGCTGAAGCAGCGCCAAGCTAGAGTGAACGCCAGCTGTAAAACAGCTCGCAAAGAATTTTTAAAATACGCCGCAGGAGAGATTCGCAATGGCTCAGCAGGGCAGTGGTTATCAGGCTCGCTATAAACGCATTCTACTCAAGCTTAGCGGCGAGGCCCTGATGGGGTCGGAAGAGTTCGGGATCGATCCAAAAGTGCTGGATCGCATGGCGCTGGAAGTCGGCCAATTGGTCGGCATCGGCGTACAGGTCGGGCTGGTGATCGGTGGCGGTAACCTGTTCCGTGGCGAAGCCCTGAGCAAGGCCGGCATGGATCGGGTCACTGGCGACCACATGGGCATGCTGGCCACTGTGATGAACGCCTTGGCCATGCGCGACGCGCTGGAACGTGCCAATATCTCGGCCATCGTCATGTCCGCCATCTCCATGGTTGGCGTGACCGATCACTATGATCGCCGCAAAGCCATGCGCCACCTGAACTCCAAAGACGTCGTGATTTTCGCGGCCGGTACCGGCAATCCGTTTTTCACTACGGATTCGGCAGCTTGCCTGCGTGCAATCGAAATCGATGCCGACGTCGTGCTCAAGGCGACCAAGGTCGATGGCGTCTACACCGCAGATCCGTTCAAGGACCCGCATGCCGAGAAGTTCGATCATCTGACTTATGATGAAGTCCTGGATCGCAAGCTGGGTGTAATGGATCTGACGGCAATCTGCCTGTGCCGCGACCACAAAATGCCGCTGCGCGTATTCAACATGAACAAGCCCGGCGCACTGCTGAATATCGTGCATGGCGGCGCTGAAGGCACTCTGATCGAGGAAGTCCAACAATGATCAACGAAATCAAGAAAGACGCCAAAGAGCGCATGACCAAGTCCGTCGAGTCCCTGGCTCACAACTTCGGTCGTATCCGCACCGGTCAGGCGCACCCAAGCATTCTGGAAGGCGTGATGGTTCCGTACTACGGCGCTGACACCCCGATCAAGCAAGTGGCCAACATCACTGTCAAAGACGCCCGTACCCTGCAAGTTGTCGCGTTCGAGCGCAACATGCTCGGTGCTGTCGACAAAGCCATCGGCAGTGCCGGTCTGAACCTGAACCCAACCAACCTTGGCGAACTGCTGCTGATCAGCATGCCGGCCCTGACCGAAGAAACCCGTCGCGGCTTCACCAAGCAGGCTCGTGATGTCGCTGAAGACGCCCGTGTTGCCGTGCGCAACATCCGTCGCGATGCCAACAGCTCGCTGAAGGATCTGGTCAAGGAAAAGGAAATCAGCGAAGACGAAGAGCGCCGTGCAACTGGCGAGATCGATGACCTGACCAAGAAATACGTGGCAGAAATCGACGCCAAACTGGCCGAGAAAGAAAAAGACCTGATGGCCGTATAAGGGTCGAGCTTTTAATGGACAAGACCAAGCAGACTGCGCCGTCCGCGGTGCCGCGCCATGTCGCGATCATCATGGATGGCAACAATCGCTGGGCGAAAAAACGCTTTATGCCGGGTGTCGCCGGGCATAAAGCGGGTGTCGATGCTGTACGAGCGGTGATCGAGGTGTGCGCTGAGGCCAAGGTCGAGGTGTTGACCCTGTTCGCCTTTTCCAGTGAAAACTGGCAGCGCCCGGCCGATGAAGTCAGTGCCTTGATGGATTTGTTTTTCAAGGCCTTGCGTCGTGAAGCCAAGCGCCTCAACGACAACAACATCAGCCTGCGTATCATTGGTGATCGCTCGCGCTTTCATCCTGAGCTTCAGGCAGCGATGCGCGAAGCTGAAGCCATGACGGTCGGTGCCAACCGCTTTGTCCTGCAGATCGCTGCCAATTACGGTGGTCAGTGGGATATCGCCCAGGCTGCGCAACGTCTGGCTCGCGAGGTTCAGGCCGGGCATCTGCGTCCGGAAGACATCACCCCGGACTTGTTGCAAACCTGTCTGGCCACCGGCGATCTGCCGTTGCCGGATCTGTGCATCCGCACCGGTGGCGAGCACCGCATCAGCAACTTCCTGCTGTGGCAGCTGGCTTACGCCGAGCTGTACTTCTCCGACCTGTTCTGGCCGGACTTCAAACACGAAGCCATGCGCAACGCGCTGGCCGATTTCGCTTCGCGCCAGCGTCGTTTCGGTAAAACGAGCGAGCAGGTCGAAGCTGGAGCCCGGGTTTAATGCTTAAACAACGAATCATCACGGCGCTGATACTGCTGCCGATTGTCTTGTGCGGCTTTTTCCTGCTGCAGGGCGCAGGGTTCGCTCTGTTCATCGGTCTGGTTGTCAGTCTGGGGGCGTGGGAGTGGGCGCGTCTGGCCGGTTTCAATGGTCAGGCGTTCCGTGTCGGTTTTGCCGTGATTGTCGCGCTGATGCTGTTCATCATGTACATCCTGCCCGGCCTCGCACCTTGGGTGCTGGGCGCTTCGGTGCTGTGGTGGGCGGTGGCGACCTATCTGGTGCTGACCTATCCGCGCTCCAGTGAACACTGGTCCAGTGCAGCCACCAAGCTGGTGATCGGCCTGTTGATTCTGTTGCCGGCATGGCAAGGTCTGGTACAGATCAAGCAATACCCGCTGGGTAACTGGTTGATCATGGCGGTGATGGTACTGGTCTGGGGTGCCGACATTGGTGCTTACTTCTCCGGTCGTGCTTTCGGCAAGCGCAAGCTGGCCCCGCAGGTCAGCCCGGGCAAGAGCTGGGAAGGCGTTTATGGCGGTCTGGCACTGAGTCTGGTGATTACCGCGATTGTCGGTCTGGTGCGCGACTGGACGGTGGCCGAGTTGTTCAAAGGCTTGATCGGCGCTGCGCTGATCGTCTTCATTTCGGTTGTCGGCGACCTTACCGAAAGCATGTTCAAGCGTCAGTCCGGCATCAAGGACAGCAGTAATCTGTTGCCGGGTCACGGTGGTGTGCTGGATCGTATCGACAGTCTGACTGCGGCGATCCCGGTATTTGCCGTGCTGCTGTGGATGGCTGCACCGTGAGCCGTCCTCAGCAGATCACCGTACTCGGTGCGACCGGATCTATCGGTCTGAGCACCCTGGACGTCATTGCGCGTCACCCTGACCGTTATCAAGTATTTGCCTTGAGTGGCTTCACTCGTCTGAGCGAGCTGCTGGCCTTGTGCGTGCGTCATGTCCCGCAGTTTGCGGTGGTGCCACAAGTCGATGTCGCTCGTGTGTTACAGGATGACCTGCGTGCCGCAGGCCTGTCGACCCGCGTGCTGGTAGGGGAGGAGGGCTTGTGTCAGGTTGCCTCCGCGCCGGAAGTCGATGCGGTCATGGCGGCGATTGTCGGTGCTGCCGGCCTGCGTCCGACGCTGGCTGCGGTTGAGGCGGGCAAGAAGATTCTGCTGGCTAATAAAGAGGCGCTGGTGATGTCCGGCGCTCTGTTTATGCAGGCCGTACGCAAAAGCGGTTCGGTGCTGCTGCCGATCGACAGCGAACACAACGCGATTTTTCAGTGCATGCCACAGGATTTCGCTCGCGGATTGAGTTCGGTCGGTGTGCGTCGTATTTTACTCACAGCCTCTGGTGGTCCTTTCCGGCAGACACCGATGGCTGAGTTGGCGCATGTTTCTCCTGACCAGGCTTGTGCGCATCCGAACTGGTCCATGGGGCGCAAGATTTCCGTGGATTCGGCCAGCATGATGAACAAGGGTCTTGAGTTGATCGAGGCTTGCTGGTTGTTCGACGCCAGCCCTGCGCAGGTAGAGGTGGTGATCCACCCACAAAGCGTGATCCACTCGCTGGTCGATTATGTGGATGGCTCGGTATTGGCTCAGTTGGGCAATCCCGACATGCGCACGCCAATCGCCAACGCTCTGGCCTGGCCTGAGCGAATCGATTCGGGGGTTGCGCCGCTGGATCTGTTTGCAATTGCGCGTCTGGACTTTGAAGCGCCAGACGAGCAACGTTTTCCGTGTCTGCGTCTGGCTCGGCAAGCCGCCGAAGCAGGCGATAGCGCGCCGGCGATGCTCAACGCGGCCAACGAAGTGGCGGTCGCGGCGTTTCTCGATGGACGGGTTCGCTACCTGGAAATCGCGAGTATCATCGAGGAAGTATTGAATCTGGAGTCTGTAGTGGCACTGGATGACCTCGATGCGGTCTTCACGGCTGACGCGAAAGCGCGGATTCTCGCGCAACAATGGCTGAGCCGGCATAACCGATAGATTTTGCAACACAATGGCTGCACGCGGCACTGAACAGGATTGCGGAGAAAGTAGATGAGCGCGCTCTATATGATTGCCGGCACCCTGATCGCTTTGGGTGTACTGGTCACCTTTCACGAATTCGGCCACTTCTGGGTCGCGCGTCGCTGTGGCGTCAAGGTTCTGCGCTTTTCCGTAGGCTTCGGCATGCCGCTGCTGCGCTGGCACGATAAGCAGGGCACCGAGTTCGTGGTTGCCGCCATTCCGTTGGGCGGTTACGTCAAGATGCTCGATGAGCGTGAAGGCGAAGTCCCGGCCGATCAGTTGCATCAGTCATTCAATCGCAAAACTGTCCGTCAGCGTATCGCCATTGTTGCCGCTGGCCCTATCGCCAACTTTCTGCTGGCGTTGGTGTTCTTCTGGGTTCTGGCGATGCTCGGCAGCCAGCAGATCCGTCCGGTCATCGGTGCAGTCGAGCCTGGCAGCATTGCCGCAATGGCGGGTTTGAATGCAGGTCAGGAAATCGTTGCCATCGACGGCGAGCCAACCACGGGGTGGGCGGCAGTCAATCTGCAATTGGTGCGGCGTCTCGGTGAAAGCGGTTCGTTGCAGTTGCTGGTGCGCGAGCAGGGCTCTACGGCCGATTCGCCGCGTGAGCTTGCCCTGAACAAATGGCTCAAGGGTGCCGATGAGCCGGATCCGATTCGCTCGTTGGGTATCCGGCCTTGGCGTCCGGCGTTGCCGCCGGTACTGGCTGAACTTGATCCGAAAGGCCCGGCGCAGTCGGCGGGTCTGAAGACTGGTGATCGGCTGCTGTCGCTAGATGGGCAGGCGTTGAATGACTGGCAGCAGGTGGTCGATACGGTTCGTACGCGTCCTGATACCAAAATCATGCTGCGCATCGAGCGCGACGGTGCTCAAATCGACGTCCCTGTCACTCTGGCGGCGCGTGGCGAGAGCAAGTCGCCAAGCGGTTATCTGGGGGCGGGTGTAAAAGCTGTCGACTGGCCGCCGGAGATGATTCGCGAGGTCAGTTACGGGCCGTTCGCCGCGATTGGCGAGGGTGCCCGTCGTACTTGGACCATGAGCGTTCTGACGCTCGATTCACTGAAGAAAATGCTGTTCGGCGAGCTCTCGGTAAAAAACTTGAGTGGACCGATAACCATTGCTAAAGTGGCGGGCGCTTCTGCCCAGTCGGGCGTTGCTGATTTCCTGAATTTCCTTGCTTATCTGAGTATTAGCCTGGGTGTTCTGAATTTGCTGCCCATTCCTGTACTGGATGGGGGGCATTTGTTGTTTTATCTGATCGAGTGGGCGCGTGGTCGTCCCTTGTCGGATCGGGTGCAAGGTTGGGGGATACAGATCGGTATCAGTTTGGTGGTCGGGGTGATGTTGCTTGCTCTGGTCAACGATCTGGGTCGACTGTAACGCTTCGCTGAATTGCGAATCTGCCGCATTTTGCGGCAGTTTGTTTATTGCCAGTTGGAATAAGAAAGGACTTCATGAAACGTCTGCTGCTAACTGCGGTTCTCACCGTATTGATGATCGCCGAAGTTCACGCCGAGTCCTTCACTATCTCTGATATTCGCGTCAATGGCCTCCAGCGGGTCTCCGCGGGTAGCGTCTTTGGTGCCTTGCCGTTGAACGTCGGCGAGCAGGCGGATGATCGTCGCCTGGTGGAATCCACTCGTGCGTTGTTCAAAACCGGTTTCTTTCAAGATATCCAGCTGGGCCGCGAAGGCAACGTTCTGGTGATCACGGTTGTCGAGCGTCCATCCGTCGCCAGTATCGAGATCGAAGGTAACAAGGCGATCTCTACCGAAGACTTGATGAAAGGTCTCAAGCAATCCGGTCTGGCCGAAGGCGAGATCTTCCAGCGCGCCACCCTTGAAGGTGTGCGCAACGAACTGCAGCGTCAGTACGTTGCACAGGGCCGATACTCGGCGACCGTAGATACCGAAGTGGTATCGCAGCCGCGTAACCGTGTTGGTCTCAAAGTGAAGATCAACGAGGGTACCGTTGCCGCCATTCAGCACATCAACGTGGTAGGCAACACGGTTTTCCCAGAGGAAGACCTGACCGACCTGTTCGAACTGAAAACCACCAACTGGCTGTCGTTCTTCAAGAACGACGACAAGTACGCCCGCGAAAAACTGTCCGGTGACCTGGAGCGTCTGCGTTCCTACTACCTTGACCGCGGCTACATCAACATGGATATCGCTTCGACCCAGGTATCCATTACCCCGGACAAGAAGCACGTCTACATCACGGTCAACGTGACTGAAGGCGAGAAGTACACCGTTCGTGACGTCAAACTCAGCGGTGACCTGAAAGTGCCTGAGGATCAGGTCAAGTCCCTGCTGCTGGTACAGAAAGGCCAGGTGTTCTCGCGCAAGCTGATGACCACGACCTCCGAGTTGATCACCCGTCGTCTGGGTAACGAGGGTTACACCTTCGCCAACGTCAACGGCGTTCCTCAGCCGCACGATGACGATCACACTGTAGACATCCTCTTTGCAGTCGATCCGGGCAAGCGCGCTTACGTCAACCGCATCAACTTCCGTGGCAACACCAAGTCCGAAGACGAAGTGCTGCGCCGTGAAATGCGTCAGATGGAAGGTGGCTGGGCTTCGACCTACCTGATCGACCAGTCCAAGACCCGTCTTGAACGTCTGGGCTTCTTTAAGGAAGTCAACGTTGAAACCCCGGCCGTACCGGGTGTCGACGACCAGGTTGACGTGAACTACAGCGTTGAAGAACAGGCTTCCGGCTCGATCACCGCCAGTGTCGGTTTCGCCCAGAGCGCCGGTCTGATCCTCGGTGGTTCGATCACCCAGAACAACTTCCTCGGTACCGGTAACCGCGTCAGCATCGGTCTGACCCGAAGCGAATACCAGAGCCGCTACAACTTCGGCTATGTTGACCCGTACTGGACCGCCGATGGCGTGAGCCTGGGTTACAACGCGTTCTATCGCACCACCGACTACAAAGACCTCGACGTCGACGTAGCGAGCTATGCGGTAGACAGCCTCGGTGCCGGCGTAAACGTTGGCTACCCGATCAGCGAGACTTCGCGTCTGACTTTCGGTCTGTCCGCACAGCAAGACAAGATCAAGACCGGTACCTACACCGTTGACGAGATTTTCGACTTCGTTAACAAGGAAGGCGATCAGTACCTGAACTTCAAGGCCTCGGCCGGCTGGTCCGAGTCCACCCTGAACAAGGGCGTATTGCCGACCCGTGGCCGTTCCCAGAGCCTGACCCTGGAAACCACCATTCCGGGCAGCGACCTGTCGTTCTACAAACTTGATTACCGCGGTCAACTGTTCCAGCCGATTTCCGAGAACTACACCTTGCGTCTGCACACTGAGCTGGGTTATGGCGACGGTTATGGTTCGACTGACGGCTTGCCATTCTATGAAAACTACTATGCTGGTGGTTTCAACTCGGTACGTGGCTTCAAGGACAGCACTCTTGGCCCACGCAGTACGCCGAGCAAGGGTACAAACCCGGGCACCGCGCGTGACCCGGATCAGGATCCGCTGCCGTTCGGCGGTAACGTCCTGATCCAGGGTGGTGTCGAGGTTCTGTTCCCGCTGCCATTCATCAAGGATCAGCGCTCCCTGCGTACTTCGGTATTCTGGGATGTCGGTAACGTGTTTGACTCCAAGTGCTCGGACACTACAAACGCCAACGGCTCGAAGTCGGACACTCAGTGCAATGACATCAGCCTGAGCAACATGGCAAGTTCCGTAGGTGTGGGTGTGACCTGGGTCACCGCACTGGGTCCTTTGAGTTTTGCTCTGGCCATGCCGGTCAAGAAACCGGATGACGCAGATACTCAAGTGTTCCAATTCTCCCTCGGCCAGACGTTCTAAGCGTCTGACCCAAGATAACGACAATGGATTTTGTAGGAGTGCATCGTGCGTAAGTTGACTCAATTGGTTCTCCTGGCCTCCGTACTGGTGGCAGGCCCGGCATTTGCCGACATGAAAATCGCTGTTCTGAACTATCAGATGGCACTGCTGGAATCCGATGCGGCGAAGAAATACGCCGTGGATGCCGAGAAGAAGTTCGGTCCGCAACTGACCAAGCTGAAGACGCTGGAAAGCAGCGCCAAAGGCATTCAGGACCGTCTGATGGCCGGTGGCGACAAAATGCAGCAGGGCGAGCGTGAGCGTCTGGAGCTTGAATTCAAGCAAAAGGCCCGTGACTTCCAGTTCCAGTCCAAGGAGCTGAACGAAGCCAAAGCTGTTGCTGACCGCGAAATGCTCAAGCAACTGAAGCCGAAACTGGATAGCGCAGTGGAAGAAGTCATCAAGAAAGGTGGTTTTGACCTGGTGTTCGAGCGTGGCGCAGTGATTGATGTCAAACCTCAGTACGACATCACGCGCCAGGTTATCGAGCGCATGAATCAGCTGAAGTAACCCATGACCGTGACTATCAAGCTCGGCCAGTTGGCCGAGTTCCTCGGCGCCACCCTGCGTGGCGACCCGGAGAAGCAAATTACTGGGCTAGCCACTTTGCAAGAGGCTGGCCCAGCTCAGTTGAGCTTTCTGGCAAATCCCCAATACCGAAAGTTCCTCGCAGGTTCGCAGGCAGCAGCACTGTTGCTCAAAGAAGCCGATGCCGAAGGATTTGCCGGAAATGCATTGGTGGTGCCGGATCCTTATCTGGCCTACGCGCGCATCTCTCATTTGTTCGATCCGAAACCGAAATCTACTGCCGGTATCCACCCGACTGCGGTGATCGCGGCGGACGCCATGGTTGATCCAACCGCCAGTATCGGCGCCTTCGTGGTGATCGAGGCCGGTGCGCGGATTGGTGCTCAGGTAACACTGGGTACGCACTGCTTCATTGGTGAGCGCAGCGAAATCGGTGAGGGCGGCTGGCTCGCTCCACGCGTGACGCTGTATCACGATGTGCGCATCGGCAAGCGTGTGGTGATTCAGTCCGGCGCCGTGCTCGGTGGTGAAGGCTTCGGTTTCGCCAACGAGAAAGGCATCTGGCAGAAAATCGCGCAGATCGGCGGTGTGACCATCGGTGACGATGTCGAGATCGGCGTGAACACCGCCATCGACCGCGGCGCTCTGGCAGACACCGTGATTGGCAATGGCGTGAAGCTCGACAACCAGATTCAGATCGCTCACAACGTGCAGGTCGGTGATCACACCGCCATGGCCGCGTGCGTGGGGATTTCCGGCAGCACCAAAATCGGTAAGCATTGCATGCTCGCCGGCGGTGTCGGCCTGGTAGGGCACATTGATATTTGCGACAACGTTTTCCTGACCGGGATGACCATGGTGACCCACTCGATTACCGAGCCAGGCGCCTATTCTTCCGGCACAGCCATGCAGCCGGCGGCCGAGTGGCGCAAAAGCGCGGCACGCCTGCGTCAGCTCGATGACATCGCGCGGCGTTTGAAACAGCTGGAAAAGCGCGTAGGGGAAGTGACCCCTGACGGCAATGCTTCTTCAGATGGCTGATACCATTTCCATATCAAGTGTGCACAGCCTCTAGACTGCCTCCTTGATTTGCTAGAGGAGTGCGCGTCAGTCGCGCTCCCAATCTTTACATAGGCTTCCCCCCGAAATGATGGACATCAACGAGATTCGCGAATACCTGCCTCACCGTTACCCGTTCCTGCTGGTGGACCGGGTGGTGGAACTGGACACTGAAGGCAAGCGCATTCGCGCCTACAAGAATGTCAGCATCAATGAGCCGTTCTTCAATGGTCACTTCCCGGCGCATCCGATCATGCCGGGCGTATTGATCATCGAAGCGATGGCACAGGCTGCCGGGATCCTCGGTTTCAAAATGCTTGACGTCAAACCGGCCGACGGCACCCTTTATTACTTCGTCGGCTCCGACAAGCTGCGCTTCCGCCAGCCTGTGTTGCCGGGCGATCAGTTGATCCTTGAAGCCAAGTTCATCAGCTGCAAACGCCAGATCTGGAAGTTCGAATGCCAGGCTTCGGTCGACGGCAAGCCGGTCTGCTCGGCTGAAATCATCTGCGCGGAACGCAAGCTATGAGTTTGATTGACCCTCGTGCAATCATCGATCCGTCGGCCGTACTGGCTGATGGCGTCGAGGTCGGCCCGTGGTCGATCATCGGCGCAGGTGTGGAAATCGGCGAGGGGACAGTGATCGGGCCGCACGTGATCCTCAAAGGTCCGACCCGCATCGGCAAGCACAATCGCATCTACCAGTTCTCCTCGGTAGGCGAAGACACGCCGGATCTGAAATACAAAGGTGAAGAAACCCGCCTGGTGATCGGTGACCACAACGTCATCCGTGAAGGCGTAACAATTCACCGTGGCACTGTTCAGGATCGCTCGGAAACCACGCTCGGCGACCATAACCTGATCATGGCCTACGCGCACATCGGCCACGACAGCGTCATCGGCAACAACTGCATTCTGGTCAACAACACCGCGTTGGCCGGCCATGTGCACGTCGATGACTGGGCGATCCTGTCCGGTTTCACCCTGGTTCACCAGTATTGCCACATCGGCGCCCACAGCTTTTCCGGCATGGGCACTGCGATCGGCAAGGACGTTCCGGCGTTCGTCACCGTGTTCGGCAACCCTGCCGAAGCGCGCAGCATGAACTTCGAAGGCATGCGTCGTCGCGGTTTCAGCGAAGATGCCATCCACGCGCTACGCCGCGCCTACAAAACGGTGTACCGCCAGGGTTTGACTGTGGAGCAGGCGTTGGCCGAGCTGGCTGAACCTTCTGCACAGTTCCCTGAAGTCGCACTGTTCCGCGATTCGATCCAGTCGTCGACTCGCGGCATCACCCGCTGATCATGGCCAATCTGCGTATTGCGCTGGTGGCGGGTGAGGCTTCCGGCGATATTCTCGGCGCCGGTCTGATGCGTGCCCTCAAGGCACAGCATCCGGCGGTCGAGTTCATCGGTGTCGGCGGGCCGCTGATGCAGGCCGAAGGCCTGACCTCCTACTTCCCCATGGAACGCCTGTCGGTCATGGGCCTGGTGGAAGTGCTCGGGCGGTTGCGCGAGCTGCTCAAACGCCGCAAAGACCTGATCGCTACGCTGATTGCCGAAAAGCCGGATGTGTTCATCGGCATCGATGCGCCGGACTTCAACCTCAATATCGAACTCAAGCTGCGTCAGGCCGGGATCAAAACCGTGCACTACGTCAGCCCGTCGGTGTGGGCGTGGCGCCAGAAGCGTGTGCTGAAAATCCGCGAAGGCTGCGATCTGATGCTGACCCTGCTGCCGTTCGAGGCCAGATTCTACGAAGAGAAGGGCGTGCCTGTGCGGTTCGTCGGTCACACGCTGGCCGATACCATTCCGCTGGAAGCCGATCGCGCCGCTGCACGTGCCGAGCTGGGTCTGCCCGACGGCCCGCTGGTGGCGTTGATGCCGGGCAGTCGTGGCGGCGAAGTCGGTCGTCTGGGCGCGCTGTTCCTCGACACCGCCGAGCGTTTGCGCACCATGCGCCCGGGGTTGCGCTTCGTCATCCCGTGCGCCAACGGAGAACGTCGCCTGCAACTGGAAGAGTTGCTCGTCGGTCGTGATTTGCCGGTAACCCTGCTCGACGGCCAGTCCCATCTGGCGCTGGCCGCCTGCAACGCGGTGTTGATCGCGTCCGGCACGGCAACCCTCGAAGCGTTGTTGTACAAGCGGCCGATGGTCGTGGCCTATCGCCTGGCGCCGTTGACGTTCTGGATTCTCAAACGCATGGTCAAGAGCCCGTATGTGTCCTTGCCAAACCTCTTGGCTCAGCGCTTGCTGGTTCCGGAATTGTTGCAGGATGATGCGACGGTCGAAGCGCTGGCGCAGACCCTGTCGCCCCTGATCGACGGTGGCGAAGAGCAGACCCGGGGTTTCGACGAGATTCACCGCACGTTGCGGCTGGACGCCTCCAATCAAGCGGCGGATGCCGTGCTGAACCTGATCGGTCAAACACGATGAGCAAGACAACGATGCAAATGGGCCTGGATTTCACGCTGGTTGCCGAAGCCGAAGAACTGGTAGCCGGTGTTGATGAAGTCGGTCGCGGCCCGTTGTGCGGCGCGGTGGTCACGGCGGCGGTGATCCTCGATCCGAACCGGCCGATCCTCGGCCTCAACGACTCGAAGAAGCTCACCGAAGCCAAGCGCGAAAAGCTCTACGACGAAATCATCGAAAAGTCCCTGAGCTGGTGCATCGCCCGGGCGGAAGTCGAAGAAATCGACGAACTGAACATTCTGCACGCGACCATGCTCGCCATGCAGCGCGCGGTCGCCGGCCTGCACATCCAGCCGAAACTGGCGATGATCGACGGCAACCGCTGCCCGAAACTGCCGATGCGTGCCGAAGCCGTGGTGCAGGGCGACGGCAAGGTGCCGGCGATTGCCGCTGCGTCGATTCTGGCCAAGGTCAGCCGTGATCGCGAGATGGCTGCTTTCGAATTGATCTACCCGGGTTACGGCATCGGCGGCCATAAAGGCTACCCGACGCCCGTTCATCTGGAAGCGTTGGCGCGTCTCGGCCCAACGCCGATTCACCGGCGCTCGTTCGCCCCGGTGCGTCAGGCTTACGAAGCACGGGAAGGTCTGACGCAGGTTTAGTCGCAAGGCTGATGTTTTGTTCGAGGCCCGGTACAATCCGGGCCTTGTTGTCTCTATGTAACTGGACAGGATCACTATGCCGGCTTCATTCGTTCATCTACGCCTGCACACTGAATACTCCCTGGTCGACGGGCTGGTGCGGATCAAGCCGCTGGTCAAAGCGCTGACCGGCATGAACATGCCGGCGGTCGCGGTCACCGACCAGAACAACATGTGTTCCCTGGTCAAGTTCTATAAAAACACCATGGGCGCAGGCATCAAGCCTATCTGCGGCGCTGACCTGTGGCTGTCGAACAAGGATCCGGACGCGCCATTGAGCCGGCTCAGCCTGCTGGTCATGAATGCCAAGGGCTATCGAAACCTTACCGAACTGATCTCGCGCGGCTTCATCGAAGGCCAGCGCAACGGCATGATCATTGTCGAGCGCCAGTGGGTCGCCGAGGCCAATGAAGGTCTGATCATGTTGTCCGCCGCGAAAGAAGGCGAGATCGGCATGGCGATGATCGGCGGCAACCCGGCCGAAGCCGAAGCCCTGACGCGCGAATGGATGGCGGTGTTCCCGGATCGTTTCTATCTGGAGATTCAGCGCACCAACCGTCCCAACGATGAAGAACAACTGCATGGCGCCGTGGCCCTGGCCGACAAGCTCGGCGCGCCGCTGGTGGCGACCAACGATGTGCGCTTCATCAAGCAGGAAGACTTCGCCGCCCACGAAACCCGCGTGTGCATCGGTGAGGGCCGCGCCCTCGACGATCCGCGTCGCTCGAAGAATTACAGCGATCAGCAGTACCTCAAAAGCGCCGAGGAAATGGCCGAGCTGTTCAGCGACATTCCCGACGCCATCGAAAACACCGTCGAGATCGCCAAGCGCTGCAACATCGACGTGAAACTGGGCACGCACTTCCTGCCCAACTTCCCGATTCCCGATGGCATGACCATCGACGAATATTTCCGCAAGGTCTCCTTCGACGGTCTCGAAGAGCGGCTGGCGGTGCTGCTGCCCAAAGACACCACTGAAGACTACGACGCCAAGCGTCAGGTCTACGTCGACCGGTTGAATTTCGAGCTGGATATCATCATCCAGATGGGTTTCCCCGGTTACTTCCTGATCGTGATGGACTTTATCCAGTGGGCCAAGAACAACGGCGTGCCGGTAGGTCCTGGCCGTGGGTCGGGTGCCGGCTCGCTGGTGGCTTACGTTCAGAAGATCACCGACCTCGACCCGCTCGAATACGACCTGCTGTTCGAACGTTTCCTTAACCCGGAACGGGTATCGATGCCCGACTTCGACGTCGACTTCTGCATGGACGGTCGTGACCGGGTGATCGACTATGTGGCCGAGAAATACGGCCGCAATGCAGTAAGCCAGATCATCACGTTCGGTTCCATGGCCGCCAAGGCTGTGGTGCGCGACGTGGCGCGGGTGCAGGGCAAGTCCTACGGCCTGGCGGATCGTCTGTCGAAGATGATTCCGTTTGAAGTCGGCATGACCCTGGAAAAAGCCTACGAGCAGGAAGAAATCCTGCGTGACTTCATCAAGGTCGATGAAGAGGCCGCCGAAATCTGGGAGATGGCGCGCAAACTCGAAGGCGTCGTGCGAAACGTCGGTAAACACGCCGGTGGTGTGGTTATCGCGCCGACCAAGCTGACCGACTTCTCGCCGATCTATTGCGACGAGGCCGGCGACGGTCTGGTAACCCAGTTCGACAAGGATGACGTTGAGGCCGCCGGTCTGGTGAAGTTCGACTTCCTCGGTTTGCGTACGCTGACGATCATCGACTGGGCGCTGAAAACGATTAACCGCGACCGCGCCAAGGTCAACGAACCGCCGCTGGATATCGCGTTTATCCCGCTCGATGACAAACCGACTTACACCTTGCTGCAAAAAGCCGAGACCACGGCGGTGTTCCAGCTTGAATCGCGCGGCATGAAAGAGCTGATCAAAAAGCTCAAGCCCGACTGTCTGGAAGACTTGATCGCACTGGTGGCGCTGTTCCGTCCGGGCCCGTTGCAATCGGGCATGGTGGACGACTTCATCAACCGTAAGCACGGTCGCGCTGAACTGGCGTATCCGCACTCGGACTACCAGTACGAAGGCCTCAAGCCTGTGCTGGCGCCGACGTACGGCATCATCCTGTATCAGGAGCAGGTGATGCAGATTGCTCAGGTCATGGCCGGTTACACCCTCGGTGGTGCGGACATGCTGCGTCGGGCAATGGGTAAGAAAAAACCCGAAGAAATGGCCAAGCAGCGCGGCGGTTTCATTGAAGGTTGCGCGACCAACAATATCGACGCCGACCTCGCCGGTAACATTTTCGACCTGGTGGAAAAATTCGCCGGTTACGGCTTCAACAAATCCCACTCCGCCGCTTACGGTCTGGTGTCGTACCAGACCGCATGGCTGAAAGCTCACTACCCGGCGCCGTTCATGGCCGCGGTACTGTCGGCGGATATGCACAACACCGACAAGGTCGTGACCTTGATCGAGGAAGTGCGCACGATGAAGCTGCGCCTCGACGCGCCGGACGTGAACACTTCGGAGTTCAAGTTCACGGTGAACGACGACGGCCGCATCGTTTACGGCCTCGGCGCGATCAAGGGTGTCGGCGAAGGTCCGGTGGAAGCGATCACCGAGGCGCGTCAGGAAGGTCCGTTCAAGGATCTGTTCGACTTCTGCGCCCGGGTTGACCTCAAACGTATCAACAAGCGCACCCTCGACGGTTTGATCCGCAGCGGTGCGCTGGATCGTCTCGGCCCGTACTTTCACGACGAGCAAAAGGCTTATCAGGCCAACATCGACCGCAACCGTGCCGTGCTGCTGGCGGCGATGGAAGAGGCGATCAAGGCGGCCGAACAGACTGCACGCACTCACGACAGTGGCCACGCCGACCTGTTTGGCGGGTTGTTTGTCGAGGAAGACGCAGACGTTTATGCGACGCATCGCAAGGCCAAGGAACTGACCCTCAAGGAACGCCTCAAGGGTGAAAAAGACACCTTGGGCCTGTACCTGACCGGTCACCCGATCGACGAATACGAAGGCGAGATTCGCCGTTTCGCCCGCCAGCGCATCATCGACCTGAAACCGGCGCGCGACACGCAAACGGTGGCGGGGATGATCATTGCCCTGCGCGTGATGAAGAACAAAAAAGGCGACAAAATGGGCTTCATCACCCTCGACGACCGTTCCGGGCGGATCGAGGCGTCGCTGTTTGCCGATGCGTTCCATTCCGCGCAATCGCTGTTGCAGACCGACGCGATGGTGGTGGTCGAAGGCGAAGTCAGTAATGACGACTTCTCCGGCGGCCTGCGTCTGCGGGTAAAGCGGGTGATGAGCATGGAAGATGCACGTACCAACCTGGCCGAAAGCCTGCGTCTGAAGCTGCAAACCCAGGATTTGAAAGGCGATCAGCTACGCTGGTTGGGCGACCTGCTCAAGCGTCATCGCGGCGCATGCCCGATTACCATGGAGTACACCAGCCCCGATGCGAAGACCTTGCTGCAGTTTGGCGAGTCCTGGCGAATCGACCCGGCGGATGCCTTGATTCAAGCCCTGCGTGACCAGTTCGGGCGAGACAACGTCTTCCTCCAATACCGTTGACCGGCAGGTGCTTTCAAAGCGCCTGCCCGCGACCTGAATTTTTAATCTCGACCTCAGCGCGCCTCTCCCTTAAGGTAGGGCGCGAATAGACAACCGGCCGACCCAAGCTCATTTGGGACACGACCCAAGACGGACGCCTATGAACCCGAATTTTCTAGATTTCGAACAGCCGATCGCCGACCTGCAAGCCAAGATCGAAGAGTTGCGCTTGGTCGGTAATGACAATTCGCTGAATATCGGCGATGAGATCTCCCGCCTGCAGGACAAGAGCAAGACGCTGACCGAGGACATCTTCGGCAAGCTGACCAGCTGGCAGATCGCACGCCTGGCGCGTCACCCGAAACGCCCGTACACCCTCGACTACATCGAGCATATCTTCACTGAGTTCGACGAACTGCACGGCGACCGTCATTTCTCCGACGACGCGGCCATTGTTGGCGGTGTGGCACGTCTGGACGACCAGCCTGTGATGATCATCGGTCACCAGAAGGGCCGTGAAGTGCGTGAGAAGGTTCGCCGCAACTTCGGCATGCCGCGTCCGGAAGGCTACCGCAAGGCTTGCCGTCTGATGGAGATGGCCGAACGTTTCAAAATGCCGATCCTGACCTTCATCGACACCCCGGGCGCTTACCCTGGGATCGACGCTGAAGAGCGCAACCAGAGCGAAGCCATTGCCTGGAACCTGCGCGTGATGTCGCGCCTGAAAACCCCGATCATCGCCACTGTTATCGGTGAAGGTGGTTCCGGCGGTGCATTGGCCATCGGCGTTTGCGACCAGCTGAACATGCTGCAGTATTCGACTTACGCGGTGATCTCGCCGGAAGGTTGCGCATCGATTCTGTGGAAAACTGCCGAAAAGGCACCGGATGCCGCTGAAGCGATGGGTATCACCGCCGAGCGTCTGAAAGGCCTGGGTATTGTCGACAAGGTGATTGGCGAGCCTCTGGGCGGCGCGCACCGTGATCCGGCGGCCGCTGCGGCGTCGATTCGTGCCGAGCTGAGCTCGCAACTGGCGATGCTGAAGAAGTTCGATAACGAAGCGCTGTTGAAGCGTCGTTATGACCGACTGATGAGCTACGGCCTCTAAGTCGAACGCCGATTCGGCAGACAATGCAAAACACTGTGGGAGCGGGCTTGCCTGCGAAAGCGATGTAACATTCAACACATTTGTTGGCTGTTCCTGCGCCTTCGCGAGCAAGCCCGCTTGTATGTTTAGACTTGAAGGGGTGGGTGGGACTAGAGCCTCGCTTCTGACTCTGACCAGTACAGACTGTGGGAGACATCGTCCCACCCCTTAACCTAATGCGCCGAAAAGGAATGCATCGA
>NZ_VXCA01000003.1 GCF_011369485.1 Pseudomonas atagonensis
AAGCACTTACCGCCGAAACCCACATAACTCATTGAATCTCAAGGAGTTTTCCGTTTCGACTGCGCCGGAAGTGGGGCGAATTATAGACATCTGAAATTCGCCGTCAACCGTTAATTTCGTTTTTCTTGCAAAACCTGTCTTTTCCCCAATAAACGGGGGATTCGGCGCGCCACAGGAGGGAGACGCAACGATAGTAGAAGAGCCCCCATAAAGGCATAAATCGCCCATTCCTTAAGATCTGCCCGCACAATCCACAGCATGTGCAGCAAACCCAGCCCCAGAATCACGTAAACCAGCCGATGCAGTTTCTTCCAGCGCGCGCCCAATCGCCGTTGACTGTAACGATTGGACGTCACCGCCAATGCCAACAATCCAAGAAAACCCAGTGTGCCGACAATAATGTACGGCCGCTTACGCAACTCAACGCCCAGCTGAGACCAATCGAAGCCCAGGATAAAAGCCATATAGCTGCATAGATGCAGAACCACATAAGCAAAACACCAAAGCCCCAACTGACGGCGGACAGCAATCCACCCCGCCCACCCCGTCAGTTTCTGCAAAGGCGTCATGCTCAAGGTGATCAACAACAGCACCAGTGTGCCCAGCCCTAGCCGATCAACCAAAACCTTACCGGGATCCGGCCCAAGCAGGTCAGCGAAGGCCTGATAAAACCACAGCAACGGCCAGATCGACGCAACAATGAACACGCTCACTCGCCAGAACGGATATCGCATCAGTAGTTCTTCCGCAGATCGAGCCCTGTATATAAAGAAGCGACTTCGTCCGAGTAGCCGTTAAACATCTGCGTATCGCGCACATTCGGCTTGAACAGACTGTTCGGCAACCGCCTCTCCCGTGCCTGCGTCCAGCGCGGGTGATCAACCGTCGGGTTCACATTCGCGTAGAAACCGTATTCATCCGCCGCAATACTTTGCCATGTCGTCTTTGGCTGCTCGCTGACCAGACTGATACGCACGATGGATTTAACGCTCTTGAAGCCATACTTCCACGGCACCACCAGACGCAACGGCGCACCATTTTGATTAGGCAACTCCCGGCCATACATACCCACCGCTAGAATCGCCAAAGGATTCATCGCCTCATCCAGTCGCAGGCCTTCTACATAAGGCCAGTCGATCAGAGCGAAGCCGGAGCGTTGCCCGGGCATGCTTTTAGGATCCTGCAAGGTTTCAAAGCGAATGTATTTGGCATTGGAGGTTGGTTCTACTTGCTTGAGCAGCGCCGAAATCGGAAAGCCGATCCACGGGATAACCATCGACCATGCCTCAACGCAACGCAGACGATAAATGCGCTCCTCCAGTTGATACGGTTTCATGAAGTCTTCCAGCGCATAACGCCCCGGCTTACCCACCTCCCCGTCGACCACCACACTCCACGGCTCGGTTTTCAGCGAACCGGCATTCGCCGCCGGATCGCCCTTGTCGGTGCCGAACTCATAGAAGTTGTTGTAATGGGTTGCGTCTTTATAAGGCGTGATCGCCTCATCCTTGACGCTGACTGCGCCCCATTTAATAGAAGGCAGCTTTTCGGCAAACCATGCAGGTGCCTTACCCGGCTCGACATCGGCATACCGCGCGGCATCTTCAGCGCTGGCCCAACGCGGAAGGCTGCTCACGGCAAGGCCCGCGGCAGTTACTCCAAGCAGTTGGCGACGAGAGAGATAGATGGATTCTGGCGTGACATCCGACTCATGGCAGTCGGACGCTTTGGGGATTTTTATCAGCATGACAACTCCGCAGCTTTGGAGGACAGATGCACCCGTAGACTGCGGAGTATGAGGGAAATTACATCACTCGACGTTTTTGTGCCGACGAAGATGCAAAAGGTACTGAATCGGGCCCGACGCCGCGTAGGCCAGGAACACCAGCAGCAGAATGCGCGGCGGATCACTGAAGACCACGGCGAACACCAGTACCACGGCGAGAATTGCCACAAATGGCACACGCCCTTTCAAGTCCAGCTCCTTGAAGCTGTTGTACTTGATGTTGCTGACCATCAGCATGCCCGCCGCCGCCACCATCAACGCGACCAGGAACGACATCTTCGAACCCTGAATCCCGTAATCGCTGAACGCCCAGACAATCCCCGCCACCACGCCGGCCGCTGCCGGACTGGCCAGGCCGATGAAATAGCGTTTGTCTGCAGTGCCGACTTGAGTATTGAAACGCGCCAGACGCAGTGCCGCCCCCGCGACATAGATGAAGGCAACCATCCAGCCAACCTTGCCCATGTCGCCCAGTGCCCATCCGAAGGCGAGCAATGCAGGCGCAACACCGAAGGCGACCATGTCCGACAACGAATCGTACTCGGCACCGAACGCACTTTGCGTGTTGGTCATGCGCGCGACACGACCATCGAGGCCGTCGAGCACCATGGCGACGAAAATCGCGATCGCAGCAAACGCGAAGTACTTGCTCGCGTTGGCAGAGTCCCCGGCGCTCAAGGCGGCCTGGGCACTCATCGAGTTGATGATGGAATAGAAACCCGCGAACAGGTTTGCAGTGGTGAACAGATTCGGCAGCAGATAGATACCACGATGCCGGACTTTACGACCTTCTGCGTCATGCCCTTCTTCGATGTGCTCATCGATGGGCAGCAGGCTTTCGGCGTCAGAAGCCTTGTTCGGCTCTTCGGGACGTTCGCTCATGGACATTACCTTGCAACGGTTTGGAAAAATTCGACAGGAGTCTGGGACGACAGTTCGGCCACAAACGATGCAGCTTTATACCAGAACCACCGACTCAAACGAAAAAACGCGGCCGAGGCCGCGTTTTTCGTACAAGGAACGACGACTTAGTTTTTGGCTTTGTCGACGATCTTGTTGGCACCGATCCACGGCATCATGGAGCGCAGTTGCTCGCCGATGATTTCGATACCGTGAGCGGCGTTGTTACGACGCTTGGCGGTCATCGAAGGGTAGCCGGTTGCGCCTTCGCTGATGAACATTTTGGCGTATTCGCCGTCCTGAATACGTTTCAGGGCGTTGCGCATGGCCTGACGGGATTCGGCGTTGATCACTTCAGGGCCGGTCACGTACTCGCCGTATTCAGCGTTGTTGGAGATCGAGTAGTTCATGTTGGCGATACCGCCTTCGTACATGAGGTCAACGATCAGTTTCAGTTCGTGCAGGCACTCGAAGTAGGCCATTTCCGGCGCGTAGCCAGCTTCAACCAGAGTTTCGAAACCGGCTTTTACCAGCTCAACGGTACCGCCACACAGAACGGCTTGCTCGCCGAACAGGTCGGTTTCGGTCTCGTCCTTGAAGGTGGTTTCGATGATGCCGGTACGACCGCCACCAACGCCAGCAGCGTAGGAAAGTGCAACGTTTTTGGCGTTGCCCGAGGCGTCCTGGTAGATCGCGATCAGGTCAGGGATACCGCCGCCCTTCACGAACTCGGAACGTACGGTGTGACCGGGGGCTTTCGGCGCGATCATGATCACGTCGAGGTCGGCACGCGGAACAACCTGGTTGTAGTGAATCGCGAAGCCGTGGGAGAAGGCCAGGGTGGCGCCTTTCTTGATATTCGGCTCGATTTCGTTCTTGTACAGGGAAGACTGGAACTCGTCCGGGGTCAGGATCATGACCAGGTCGGCAGCAGCAACAGCGGAAGCAACGTCAGTCACTTTCAGGCCGTGAGCTTCAGCTTTGGCAACGGTGGCCGAACCTTTACGCAGACCAACAGTAACGTCGACACCGGAATCTTTCAGGTTGCACGCTTGGGCGTGGCCCTGGGAACCGTAACCGATGATGGCAACTTTCTTGCCCTGGATGATCGACAGGTCGCAGTCTTTATCGTAGAAAACTTTCATGAATTTCCCCTTTATATCCAGGCCGTTCAGGCCATTCGCTAATTTGGTTTAGATGCTGAGTACTTTGTCGCCGCGCGCAATGCCGGTCACGCCGCTGCGGACGGTTTCCAGAATCGATGCGGTGCCGATGGACTGAATGAAGCTGTCGAGCTTGTCGCTGGTACCGGTCAATTGAACGGTATACACGCTGGCGCTGACGTCGACGATCTGTCCACGGTAAATATCGGTAGTGCGTTTGATCTCGGCGCGCTGGGCGCCAGTGGCCTTGACCTTGACCAGCATCAGTTCGCGCTCGATGTGAGCACTTTCCGACAGGTCCACCAGCTTGACCACTTCGATCAGCTTGTTCAGGTTTTTGGTGATCTGCTCGATGATTTCATCGTGGCCAACGGTGGTCAGCGTCAGACGCGACAGGGTCGGGTCTTCGGTCGGAGCCACGGTCAGGCTTTCGATGTTGTAGTTGCGCTGCGAGAACAGGCCGACTACGCGAGACAAAGCGCCGGGTTCGTTTTCCAGAAGCAAGGAAATAATGTGCCGCATGATTAAGTACGCTCCGTCTTGCTCAGCCACATATCGCGCATCGAGCCGTCTTTGATCTGCATCGGATAGACGTGCTCGCTGGTGTCGACCGAAATATCGATCACGACCAGGCGATCCTTCATGGCGAACGCTTCTGCCATCTTCGACTTCAAATCTTTCGATTCGGTGATGCGTACGCCAACGTGGCCGTAGGCTTCAGCCAGCTTGACGAAGTCAGGCAACGATTCCATGTAGGAGTGCGAGTGACGGCTGCCGTAGCTCATGTCCTGCCACTGACGAACCATCCCCAGAACACCGTTGTTCAGGATGACGATTTTTACTGGCAAGCCATATTGCAGGCAGGTCGACAGTTCCTGGATGTTCATCTGGATACTGCCTTCACCGGTGACGCAGGCAACGTCGTCTTCCGGGAAGCTCAACTTGATGCCCATGGCCGCCGGGAATCCGAAGCCCATGGTGCCCAGACCACCGGAGTTGATCCAGCGATTCGGTTTGTTGAACGTGTAGTACTGCGCAGCGAACATCTGGTGCTGGCCCACGTCGGAAGTGATAAAGGCATCGCCCTTGGTCACTTCGCACAGGGTTTCGATCACGGTCTGCGGCTTGATCTTGCTGCCGTCGCCCTTGTCGTAAGGGAACAGGCCGCGATCACCGCGCCATTCATCCACCTGCTTCCACCAACTGGCCACGGACTCCTTGTTCGGGGTCTCGCCGATTTCCTTGAGGATCGCGACCATTTCGGTCAGGACACTCTCCACCGGTCCAACGATTGGCACGTCGGCCTTGATGGTCTTGGAAATCGAAGCCGGGTCGATGTCGATGTGAATGATCTTGGCGTTCGGGCAGAACTTCGCCGCGCCGTTGATCACGCGATCGTCGAAGCGTGCACCCACAGCCAGGATCACGTCGGCATGGTGCATCGCCAGGTTGGCGGTGTAGCTGCCGTGCATGCCGAGCATGCCGATGAACTGGCGGTCAGTACCGGGGAAACCGCCCAGGCCCATCAAGGTGTTGGTCACTGGCAGGTTGAGCATTTTCGCCAGTTCGGTCAGCGGTGCGGAACCGTTGCCGAGAATAACGCCACCACCGGAATAGAGCACAGGGCGCTTGGCCGCCAGGAGCATTTCTGCCGCCTTGCGGATTTGCCCGGAGTGACCGCGCACGGCCGGGCTGTAGGAGCGCAGCTTGGCTTTTTTCGGGAAGACGTATTCGAACTTCTCGGCCGGGTTGGTCATGTCTTTCGGGATATCGACCACGACCGGGCCCGGACGACCGGATTGCGCCAGGTAGAACGCTTTCTTCATGACTTCCGGGATTTCCGACGCGTGCTTGATCATGAAGCTGTGCTTCACGATCGGCCGGGAGATACCGATCATGTCGGTTTCCTGGAACGCGTCGGTGCCGACCATGGTGCTTGGCACCTGACCGGAAATGATCACCATCGGAATCGAATCCATATAGGCGGTGGCAATACCGGTGATGGCGTTTGTGGCGCCTGGACCGGAAGTCACCAATACCACGCCGGCTTTACCGGTGGCACGGGCGTAGCCGTCAGCCATATGGGTAGCCGCTTGCTCATGACGAACCAGGATGTGGGTCACTTCCGGTTCTTTGAACAGGGCATCGTAAACATGCAGGAGAGCACCACCCGGGTACCCGTAGATATATTTGACGCCTTCGTCACGCAAGAAGCGGACGAGCATCTCACCGCCAGATAAAAGCTCCACGTTGTTCACCTCTAAAACGCCAGAATACCGTCCACAAAAAAGGGGCGGGTCTTAATAGGTTTACTTCTCGGCAGAGCATGAGCGACGGTGGTCGCCGACTACGTCAGCACTGACTGAGCAAGTATTGGGATCGTCCCAAGTGTTGCGGGCCTTTCCCACCCAGCGCGAGGTAACGCGTTGCGGGTGTAACAGGTCGACGCGGATATGCGCCTCATGATCTACCGAGTGGGTCTGCTTCTGGCAGTCCCTCTACAGCGGACTTTGGATTCTTCTGTTTCGCCCTCTCCAAGTCAAGCCGTCTATGTGCTTAATTGTGGGTAAGCACATGAGAACGCAAGAAAAAACCTGAAAAGCGCTACTCTGTTAGTGTCAATTGCGCAGTTTTGCCAAGGAATCAGCATGCGAACGCTTCTGTTAACTCTGCTGATCGGCCTCAGTCCAGTGTGCCTGGCCGCTCAGATCTACAAATGGGTCGACGCTCAAGGTGTCACGCACTTTGATGCCCAACCGCCCCAGGGTCAGTCGGCCACAACGCTGCAGACGCCCTCCTCGCCCCCACCAAAACCTGCGGCGATACCGGGCAGCGGAACATTGGGCGATCAGAAAGCCATCGACGACAAGGTCAAGAAGCAGGTGGCTGACCAGCAGAAGCAGCTCAAAGCATTTTGCGAACAGGCACGCACGAATCTGGCGCAATTGCAGAACAATCCGCGCTTGCGAGAGGAAGTGGAGGGAGAGTTGCGGCGGTTGGACGATGCACAACGCCAGGAACGCATGGTCGAAGCGCAGAAGCAGATTGCGGAAAACTGCCAGTAACCACTGGCAGCCCCCATCGACTCAGCGTGAAGCAGTGATCAGCAGGTCGAACTCTTTGAGCAACACCTGAAGCTGGCGATCCTTGCCCTGCAGATTGCGCTGGGCGAAGACCATTTCGGCCATCTCCTGAATACCCGAAGCGTTCGGTAGCGGCAGATCCTGCTCAAGGATCATCTTCATCCGCGGCAGGAAGATCCATTGCAGCCACTGCTCGAAGTCTAGCGTGTCAACCGAAAACGGCTCGACACTGCTCAAGGCTTCGACCGATGGCTGAACGTCATCCCACCAACCCTGCGTACGCAGTTCACGTTCGATCAGCAGCAACTGATCGGCGATTTTCGAGAAACGGGCATCCATCACAGCGAAACCTTGGCCTTCTGACGGGCCAGCGTAGCACCGGCGGAATCACCTTGCTTCTCACGCGCCTGGGCGATCACTTCCCACAGGTTGGCCTGCAGATCCGGACGACCGTTGGCCATGGTCAACGCACGACGGGCGAACTGCTCGGCTTGCGGCGCATCACCTTGAGCCATGCGTACTTGCGCCAGGCGATAAAGCACTTGCGGCTCACGTGGTGCAACGCGTTGAGCGCGCTCCAGGCTGGAGGACGCACCGTTGAGGTCGCCGCCGGCCTGTTGCTGCTGCGCGGTGGTCAGCAGTGCGAGCACCGGGCCATCAAGTTGCTCATCAGCCGACAGACCACCGCCACTGCTGGCCGACGGAATGCCGCTCGGCGTCGACGGCATGCTGTAGCTGCCGGAGTTGATCGGCGCGGACTCAACCGATGAAGGATTGTACGGCCCCGGCGTGATGCCCCCGGACGCTGGCCCCGGCACGATTGGCGAGGTGCTGATCGGCGCCGACGTCGTCGCGCCACCGCCTGGCACCATCACCACGACACCCGTGTCGCCTTGCGGAATGGCTTGAGTCTGCTGGCCTTGCACAGGACGCTTCACCGTCGTCTGACGGAAGCCGCCATTGGCCGAAATGCGTTCGCTGTTGGACACGGCCGTCCCCGAATCCACCACCGGAATCGAACCACGCTGTACGGTAGAGCAACCGCTGAGCAAAGCCACGGCGGTCACCGCTGGAATCAACCACTTGTTCACTTGAAACCCTCTTTGCTTAATTCATCCAGCCCTTGACCCAATCCATCACCGACTCCGGCGAAGCAGGCGTTTCGCTTGCACACGCGGCGCCAGGTGGCGGTTCGCTGCCGCGAATATACGGCATCTGCACGGCGCCCGGGCAGTTGGCATCGGAACCTTGTCCGGTGCGCGAATCGACCCACGCCTGTACCACGTTATCCGGCTGCGGCATGTCCAGCGGCAGCGGATCGGCCTTGCGCATGAAACTGGTCCAGACCTGCAATGCACCGGTCGCACCGGTGAACGGTGTCTTGCCGTTATCGTCGCGCCCAAGCCACACCACCGCCAGCAGATCCTGACTGAAACCGGCGAACCAGCTGTCGCGCGAATCGTTGCTGGTACCGGTCTTGCCGGCCAGCGTCAGGGTCTTGGGCAACACGTTATAAACCGAACTGCCGGTGCCTTCACGCATGACCCGCTGCATGGCGTTCTGGATCAGGTAGATCGAGGCCGGATCAAAGCGCTGCTCGATCTGGAAAGGATAGCGCTTGAGCGGTTCGCCCTCGGCGGTCAACACGCTGCGAATCCCGCGCATTGGCGTATTGAAGCCACCGTTGGCGAGGGTCTGATACATGGTCGCCACTTCGATCGGAGTCATGCCGCCAGCGCCGAGCAACATCGACGGGAACGCCGGGAATTCACGGGTTACACCCAGGCGCCCAATAGTCTTGAGGACATTCGGCACGCCAACCGCCAAGCCGAGACGCGAGGTCGACAGGTTGTAGGAATGCGCCAGGCCTTGGTACAGGAAAACCGTACCGTGTGATCGACGGTCATAGTTCTGCGGCTTCCAGACCTGGCCGTCTGCACCCTTGATGGAAAGCGGATCGTCCGACAGCCAACTGGTCAGCGTGTACTGACTTGGTTTCTCCAGCGCAGTCAGATAAACCGCAGGCTTGACCAGCGAGCCGATCGGCCGCACCGCGTCCAGCGCCCGGTTGAAACCGGCAAAACTGGCCTGACGACTGCCGATCATGGCCTGCACTTCGCCAGTTTCCGGATTGGTCACGACCATCGCTGCTTCCACGTCATCGGAACCCTTGCGACCGGCCAGACGCTTAAAGGTGTCGTTGACCGACGCCTCGGCCTTCATCTGCAGGATCGGGTCGAAACTGGTGAAAATCCGCAGTCCTTCCTCGGTCAAGTCTTCGTCGCGATAGTCTTCACGCAACTGACGTTTGACCAGATCGATAAAGCCGGGGAACGAGCTGTCGGCGAGCTTGCCGCGAGTGGTCACGCCCAACGGCATTTTCTTCGCCGCCGCTACTTGCTCGGCACTCGCAACGCCTTGTTGCTCAAGCACATCGAGCACCAGATTGCGTCGCTCCAGCGCGCGCTCCGGGTTACGGCGCGGGTTGTAGTAAGACGGGCCTTTGACCATTCCCACCAACAATGCGACTTGATGCAGTTTCAGCTCGGACAACGGCTGCGCGAAGAAGAACTGACTCGCCAGACCAAACCCGTGTACAGCGCGCTGGCCGTCCTGACCGACGAAGACTTCGTTGAGGTAGGCCTCAAGAATCTCTTTCTTGTCGTAATGCAACTCCAGCAACAACGCCATCATGGCTTCGGTGAGCTTGCGGCTCAGGCTGCGTTCACTGGTCAGGTAGAAGTTCTTCACCAACTGCTGGGTGAGCGTACTGCCACCCTGCGTCATCTTGCCGCCCGAGGTGTTGACCCAAATGGCGCGGGCAATCGACTTCGGCGACACGCCCCAATGACTGTAGAAATCGCGGTCTTCGACAGCAACCAGCGTGTCGAGCAGATACGGCGGCACTTGATCAATCTTGATCAGAATGCGGTCTTCGAGGTTCTTCGGGTAGATACCGCCGATCAGTAGCGGCTCGAGGCGCACCACGGACAGCTTGGAACCGTTGGTCGCGGAGAGTTCGGCGACGTAGTCACCGGAGAAGCGCACGCGCACCGGTTGCGGCTGCTCCATGCCTTCATAGAACTGGAAGCCACGGGTGTTCAGGTCAACGGTGTTGCCATTGACCGCGGCGGCGCCCGGACCGTTGCTCACGGCTTCGCGACGATAGCCGAGGGCATCGAGTTCGGTGAGGAAATCTTCTTTGCTGAGTTTCTGTCCGACGAACAGCTCAAGCGGACGCGCGTAGACCTTGGCCGGGATGGTCCAGCGCTTGCCGGAGAACTTCTCCTGCACCACGGCATCGAGGTAAACGGCGAAGCCGGCCAGCACGACAAGGCCGACCAGACTGAGTTTAATGGCCCAGCTCAACCACGGGCGCAGGCCCCTGGAGGGTGGTTTTTTCTTGGTACGGGGAGATCGAGTTCGAGTCATGGCGGCGGATTATACGCACTTTATTCATCCTCAACAGGAGCACTCCGAGGTTTGCGTCAGGCTGGCGAGCAGCCATAATGGCGGCCTTATATTTTCCCCAGTCTCTGAAGGATCGCCCGTGAGCCAGTCCCTGATCGCTGCCCTGCAAAACCCGGCCCTCTACCCACATCCCGTCGACGGATTCCAGGTCATCGAAACCCACATTTCCTGGGTGATCCTCACCGGCCCTTTTGCCTATAAAGTGAAGAAGCCAGTGAATTTCGGCTTCCTCGACTTCACCGGCCTCGAATCGCGCGAGCACTTCTGCGCTGAAGAACTGCGTCTGAATCAGCGTCTGACCGATGACCTGTATCTGGAAGTGTTGCCGGTCACTGGCACTGCCGAAGCCCCGCAATTGGGCGGTGAAGGCCCGGCCATCGAATACCTGCTGAAAATGCGCCAGTTCCCGCAGACCGGTTTGCTCAGCACCTTGCAAGCCAACGGCGAGCTGACCACTCAGCACATCGACGAAATGGCCGAGCAAATCGCGCGCTTCCACCTCAATGCGCCAAAAGTCCCGGCCGAACACGATGCCGGCAGCCCGGAAAGCGTGATGGCGCCGGTTTCGCAAAACTTCGAACAGATCCTGCCGTTCCTTAGCGACAAGAACGATCTGCTGCAACTCGAGGCGCTGAAAGCCTGGGCTGAAAGCAGCTTCGAGCGTCTCAAGCCACTGTTCGCCCAGCGCAAGGCCCAAGGTTTCATCCGCGAATGCCACGGTGACATTCACTTGGGGAATGCGACGGTCATCGACGGCAAAGTGGTGATCTTCGACTGCATCGAGTTCAACGAACCGTTCCGCTTCACCGACGTCTGGGCTGACACCGGGTTCCTGGCGATGGACCTGGAAGACCGCGGTCTGAAATCGTTGGCTCGTCGCTTCATCAGCCAATACCTGGAACTGACCGGCGACTATCAAGGTCTGGAAGTGTTGAACTTCTATAAAGCCTATCGCGCACTGGTTCGCGCCAAAGTTGCACTGTTCAGCATGCCGACGGACGCGACGCCGGTGCAGCGCGCCACCACCCTGCGCCAGTACCGCAACTACGCCAACCTGGCAGAAAGCTACAGCACCATTCCTTCGCGCTTCATGGCGATTACCCACGGCGTTTCCGCTGTCGGCAAGAGCCACGTGGCGATGCGCCTGGTTGAAGCACTGGGTGCCATCCGTCTGCGTTCGGATGTTGAGCGCAAGCGTCTGTTCGGCGAACAAACCGTCGCCAATGACGTACAAGCCGGCATTTATAGCGCCGACGCCAGCACTCAGACTTATGCGCGCCTGCATGAAATCGCTGAAGTGATCCTGCACGCCGGTTTCCCGGTGGTCATCGATGCGACTTACCTGAAGCGTGAGCAACGTGACAGCGCCGCAAAAATCGCCGAAGCCACCGGCACGCCGTTCCTGATCCTCGACTGCAACGCTCCGCAAGCAGTGATCGAGAGCTGGCTGGCGATTCGTCAGGCAGACAAAAAAGATCCGTCCGACGCCACCCTGGCCGTGATCGAGGCCCAACAAGCCAATCGTGAAGCGCTGACACCGGAAGAAATTCTGCGCAGCAAACGCGTGCAAACCAATGAATCCGGGACGCTGGACACCGTGGTCGCGCAGATCCGCCAACGCCTGCCTGGTCTGTAAGAAACTATTTCGGCCGTGAAGCCCTCGCTCGCTTCACGGCCGCCAAATAGTGGCACTATACTGGCGTCATAAAACCAACAGGTGATGTGACATGAGCCAGCCGAAACTTCTCGACACCCCGCTGTATGCCTTGCTGCACAAAGACGACATCACAGGTTTCAACAAGGAGCGCCCGCAAGACGGACCGATCGACATGGTCGGCGGTGACTTCCGTGGTCTCGATTTGCGTGAACTGAACGCCGATGGCGTGGATTTCAGGGACGCGTACTTCCGATCCGCCGATTTGCGCGGCATCGATTTCCGAAATGCATCGCTGGAAGGCGCAAGCCTGGCCCACGCACAGATTTCCGGTGCGTACTTCCCGCCAGAGCTGAGCGCCGACGAGATCCTGATGTCGATGAATTTCGGCACGCGCCTGCGTTATCGCACCCGCTAAACGCCGTTCTGCCTGACCTGTCCAGCGCCCCCGCTTTGCGCTGGATGGCGTGCATTGGCGAATTTTCCTGCCCTCGCCTTTTGCACTTCAAACGTCTATCCCGCTGAAATTTCCGACTGTTCTTAGAAGCGTTTGGGCTGAATCCGACCAAACAACCACGCTTTTCCTACTGATGGCTACACTCCTGAGAAGCTCGCCCACGCACCATTCGGCCGTCGCAAGGAGGCTTGATGAATGATGAACTGCAACACCTGAAGAATCTTGGCAAGACGTCGGCGCAATGGCTGCATGCCGTGGGCATCCACAGCGCCTCGGACTTGCGTCGCCTGGGCGCTGTCGATGCCTACCGGGCCGTGCGTACCCGCGGGTTTCGCGCATCGAAGGTGTTGTTGTATGCGATCGAGGGAGCGTTGATGGATGTGCACTGGAACGACATTCCCGCCGAGCGCAAGGACGCTTTGAACAAGCAACTCGAAGCCATTTCCTCGCGTCACAAGAACTGAAAGGGCGCTGACCGTCATGTACCTGCTAGGGGAACAATCGACAATTGCCGACGCACTGATCAACCGCTTGCAGGGTTTGCCCGCTCAGTGGCTCGAAGGTCTGGAACCGTGCGGGCCGGCCCTTGATCTGGAGGCGACTGAGGACCTGATGGCGCAGTTGCCTGACGATCAATTGTTTCTGCTGCAAGAAGGCGTGATCAACGGATACTTCGGCATCCGTGCACTGTTTTACTGGCAGGAAGGTGACTTGATCGGTCTCCAGCGGGGTGAGGACTGGGCGGATTGTCGTTTGTGCAGCGACGGGCCGTTGCGTTTGCAGCCCTATCGGCGCCAAGAGGTTTTCCGACACTTGTATGTCGATGCCCGGCGCGCCGATCAATTTCTCGATTATCTGTTGGGGCAAATGGCCGTCCTCGCCCACGCGGTGGCCGAGCTGAAACCCAGGGAGTTTCGCAGTACCAACGGGTTCAAACGCGTCGAGGCCGGTGAAGTGCTGATTCACCAGGGCGACGTAGCCGATCACGTGTTTGTGATCATCGACGGACAGGCCGAGGCGTTTGTCGACGGGCATAAAGTCGGCGATGTGCCCAAAGACGAAATTTTCGGCGCCATGGCGCTGTTCACAGGCGAGCCGCGCAACGCCACGGTAATCGCCCGGGAGCCGAGCACCGTGATGTTGATCCCCGGAGAACAGTTTCTGAGCCTGACCCGCAACAACCCGAAGATTGCTCACAGCCTGATCGAGAGCATGGCGCGGCGTATTGGACAGCTGAACAAGCAGATCACTCAGCTGACAGCCAAAAACGCATAGCGCGGAGTCCTTTGTTTTCGGGGATTTGCGGCCATTTTCCAGACTAAATCAAATAAATGCAGAATCAGTGGTTGACTCGGTAATGAGAATCGCTATGATTATCACAACTGATCGCGAGATCAGTCGATATTCTGAAAAGCCCTTGGTTCGGACTCTCAGATTATCTCCTCATCAGGCTAATCACGGTTATTTGACCCGGTTTTTACCGGGTCTTTTTTTGTCTGTGGAAAAGTCATTTACCGAACTGTTTGCGCATCTGCTCGCAGTAATCCTGCTTCGGTGTCACTGGCGTGTACCAGACGAAATCGGCCATCGCCGCCGTGATTGCGGCGCCCTCCTCCGCCAGCATCAACACTGTCGGAGCCTGGGTCGCGCCCAGATCCAGCACATGAACAGGCACGCCGACATCCTTACGCGCATGCCACGCGCCAGCGAGCAGCAGTGAAGGGGTCGGCGCCGCCATCAAACGCTCGGCCATGCGCCGATCACGTTGTTGCTGAACGGCGAGCATGGCCGGCATTTGCGAGGCCGGCAGCAAGCCACAATGCGAATCACCGATCTGTTCAAGCAACGTGGTTTTCACGGATTGCGCATTGCTGCGCTCCCCTCTCAAGGTCGGGGGCGTGCGATAGACCGTGCGGATTTCACTGGTATCCAGATTGGCCGCGAGCAGCGGATACGGCTGTGTGAGAGCAAACTGCACAATCGGCCCATAAAGCTTCCAGTCCCAACCGTCCTGCCAGGCCAACGCAGCAGGCAGATCAGTCGGCGTCGAAGCGTTTTTGCGCAGCGCATCGATCTTTGATTGCTGAACCGGTGTGAGCATTTCCAGCAGCAGACTGCCTTGCGGTCGTTGCTCACCCAAGGACTTCAGCAGCCACAACTGCACGGCGTGGTGAGCGGCGTTGTCATGCTGCTCGCCGATAATCAGCCGTTCTGGCTCATCAAGACGCGCGAGCAATTGCTGCGCGGTCAGCAGCTCTCCGCTGTGCAGATCACGAATTTCACCACTGATCGGCGGCGCGGCAACATGCTGACAGCCCGCGAGCCACATCACCGCCAACAGCCAGATACCACGCATGATTTACCTCGACGACAATCAGCGGGCGATGATCAGCGGATGCCCGCGCTCCGGGTGCGGCTGTACCAGCACTTCAAGACCAAACACGGCTTTCAGCGAATCCGGCCGCAGAACCTGTTCCGGTGTATCCAGCGCAATAGGCCGGCCGCCCTCAAGCAGCAGAATACGATCACAATAGCGCGCCGCCAGATTCAGATCATGCAGGATTACCAACACCGCCGCGCCGCGATCGGCAAATTCGCGCACGGCTTGCAACGTGGTGTGTTGATGCAGCGGGTCGAGCATCGAAGTCGGCTCATCCAGCAACAACGTCTGCCCGGCCTGCCCCGGCCACAACTGCGCCAATACCCGCGCCAGATGCACGCGCTGACGCTCACCACCGGACAAGGCCAGATAACTGCGGCCACCAAGATGCCCGGCGTCTGCGGCATCCAGCGCTGCAACGATGATCTCGTCGTCACGCACCCGACCGGTCTGATAAGGCAAGCGGCCCATGCCCACCACCTCTTCAACGCGGAAGGCGAAATCCAGCGTCGACACCTGCGGCAGCACCGCCAAGCGTTGCGCGCGTTGCGTACCGGTGCAGTGCGCCAGCGACTTCCCGTCCAGCGAAACCTCGCCTTCACTAGGCGTCAGCTCTCCACACAACGCCCCCAGCAAAGTACTTTTGCCCGCACCGTTCGGTCCCAGCACGCCGAGTACTTCGCCCGGCTCAAGTTGCAGAGTCACACCGCTCAGCACGGTTTTACGGCCGCGACGGATATGCAGATTCTGTGCACGCAACATCAGGCACGTCCTCGCAGCAACAGATACAGGAAGAACGGAGCTCCGATGAATGCCGTAACGATACCGATCGGCAACTCTGCCGGTGCCAGCGCCAGACGCGCCACCAGATCGGCCAGCAGTAACAGACTTGCACCGGCCAACACCGAGGCCGGCAGCAAAACTTTATGATCGGGCCCGGCCAATAGCCGCACAAGATGCGGCACCACCAGGCCGACAAAGCCAATCATGCCCGCCGCCGCCACTGCCGCACCGACACCCAGCGCCGTGCAAAACACCAACTCACGCTTGAGCCGTTCGACATCTATCCCCAGATGCCCCGCTTCCGACTCACCGAGCAGCAAGGCATTCAGCGCCTTGGCCCGACGCGGCAGCCACATCGCCACACCGGCGCTGATGATCAGCAGAGGCCACAACCGCGCATAACTGGCGCCATTCAGGCTGCCAAGGTTCCAGAACGTCAGCGTGCGCAGCGTCGCGTCATCTGCCAGATAGGTAAACAGCCCGACCGCCGAACTAGCCAAAGCAGTGAGAGCAATCCCTGCCAGAAGCATGGTCGCAACGTTGGTCTGGCCGTTGCGGCGGCCGAGTCGATAGACCAGCGCCGTCACCCCGAGGCCGCCGAGAAACGCGCATGCCGACAACAGATAAGGGCCGAACCACTCCGGTAACCCGCCAAAAAACGAACCGCCGACAATCGCCACCGCCGCGCCCAACGCCGCGCCACTGGAAACGCCGACCAGTCCCGGATCCGCCAGCGGATTACGAAACAACCCCTGCATTGCCACGCCGGACAAGGCCAGCACGCCGCCAACTGCCAGCCCAAGCAGTGTTCGCGGCAGACGAATCTGCCCCAGAATCAGCTCCGCCTGCTCCAGCCCCTCCGGCGCGAGCGGCACACCGATCATGCGCAACGCCACGCGCAAAGTATCGAACAGCGGCAAACTGACGGGGCCGAGCGCCAGTGACAGCCAGATCGCCAGTAAACACAGCAGCGTCAGGCCAATAAACAAGCCGCGAGGTTTGACCAGCGTGGTCATTGGCCGCTCTGGGCCGGGTAGAAGCCGTCAGCCAAGGTTTTCAGTGCCGCCGGCAGTCGCGGCCCGAGGCCGCCAACCAGCAAGGTCGGATCCAGTTCCAGCACCCGCCCGGTCTTGGCGGCGCGACTTGAATCGAGAATCGGGTTTTCCTTGAACAACGCCGTTTTCGCCGCATCGCCTGTCAACGCGCGATCGGCAAATACCAGCACCTGAGGATCCAGACCGGCCAGTGACTCCACGGAAAACGGCTTGTAACCGGTATGGGTCGCAAGGTTGTGTCCGCCCGCTTGTTGCAGCATCCAGTCAGCGGCGGTGTCCTTGCCGGCAATCAACGGTTTGCCGCCCGCATGGCCGATCAGCACCAGCACGCCCGGCGGCTGGTGATTGGCCTGCAATGCGCTGACACGCGCCTTCACTGCACCGAGCTGTTGTTGATAACTTTGCAACAGCTCAGCCGCTTGCGCTTGTGCCCCGAGCAACTGCCCCAGATGTGTAACGTTTTTTTCCAGCGTCGGCAGATCCGGTTGCGCGGAGAACAGCTCGACCTGCACCTTGGCACTCTTGACCTGCGCCAACACCGGCGGCGGGCCCATTTCTTCAGTGCCGATGAGGATGTCCGGACGCAGACTGAGAATGCCTTCCGACGACAGACTGCGCTGATAGCCGATGCTGGGCAGGGCTTTCAAGGACTCGGGGTGTTGGCTGGTGGTATCGACGCCGACCAGTTTCGACTCGCCACCCAGTGCGCTGACCCACTCCGACAGACCGCCGCCCGCACTGACCCAACGTTGCGGCAGTTCGGCCGCCGCTGCCTGGTGACTGGCGAACATTCCGACACACAGCACAGCAACGCGAGTATTCAAGCGCATACACAGCTTCCTTGAAGAAGGTTTTCCCGGACGGACAGATACCAGCCAAAGTATCCTTGGCACTGGTGGCGACCTGCGGGTGAAGGCCGCCATTTGATAATTGTTTGCATTTAAACGTCAAGCTCGGACATATCCGGACACGAGCCGCGTTAGAGGATAGCCATGAAGTTTCTGTGCGCGGGCGCCGAGCTGGTCGAGGCCGGCAGCCGCGGTTTCGATGTCGAAGGGAAAAAACTGTTGGCCGTGCGCCGCAACGGTCAGGCGTACGTCTATCTGAACCGCTGCCCGCACCGCGGGGTCGGACTGGAATGGCATCCCGACCAGTTTCTCGATGCCAGCAACAGCCTGATCCAGTGCGCCACCCACGGCGCACTGTTTCTCATCGAGGACGGTGAATGTGTCGCCGGGCCCTGCGCCGGGCAATCCTTGACAGCCATTACTTGCCGTGAAGACGCGCAAGGCTTGTGGATAGATGTTTAACCGTTGAGCAATACGTCGAGACGGCGGTCGATCAACATCTCTTCATGGTTCAGACGCACGCCATACGCCAGTACCTCAACGCCACAAGCGACCGCTTCACGCAGTGCCTCGGCATAGGCTGGATCGATTTCCTCCGCCGGGCGTACCGCCTCAATTGCGCTGAGATTGACGCAATACAACTGCACCGCACGAATCCCGTCTCGCGCCAGATGCGCCAGTTCGCGTAAATGTTTGGCGCCACGCTGGGTCACCGCATCGGGAAAAGCCGCCACGGCCGTACCATCGAAGCCCAATGTGACGCTTTTCACTTCCACATAGGCCGGGCCAGTCGGGTATTCGAGGCGAAAATCGATGCGGCTTTTTTCCTGCCCGTAAGCCACTTCGCGTTTAAGCGCGGTAAATCCGTTCAACTCAGTGATCACACCAGCCTGCAACGCCTCTTCGACCAGACCGTTGGCGCGCGCGGTATTCACACAAAACAGGCGCCCTTGCGGGGTTTCGCCGATTTCCCAGGTACCGGGCAATTTGCGTTTCGGATCATTGGAGCGGCTGAACCAGACTTGCCCGCCCTCGACCTGACAATTGAGCATCGAGCCAGTGTTCGGACAGTGAATGGTCAGCAGCTCGCCGCTAACGGTTTCGATATCGGCGAGAAAACGCTTGTAACGACGGATCAGCCGCGCCTCTTCCAGAGGAGGATAAAAACGCATCAGCCTTGCCAACTCTTCAAGCCACGGGCAATCCGTTCCACCGCTTCCTGCAAACGCGCAAGGTTTTGCGTGTAGGCAAAACGCACGTGGTGGCTGGCCTGATAACGGCCGAAATCCAGCCCCGGGGTAAACGCAACATGCTCGGTTTCGAGGAAATGTCGGCAGAACGCGAAGGCATCACCGCCGAACTGGCTGATTTCGGCGTAAAGATAAAACGCGCCTTCAGGCTCGACCGCGATGTTGAAACCCAACTCGCGCAGTGCCGGCAAAAGGAAATCGCGGCGCCGACCGAATTCGGCGCGGCGCTCCTCGAGAATGGCGATGGTGTCGGGTTCAAAGCACGCCAGCGCCGCGTGCTGCGCCATGCTCGGCGCGCTGATGTAGAGGTTTTGCGCAAGTTTTTCCAGCTCACTGACGGCCGCATCGGGCGCTACCAGCCAGCCGAGGCGCCATCCGGTCATGCCGAAATATTTGGAGAAGCTGTTCAGCACAAACGCGCTGTCATCCACTTCCAGCACACTCGCCGCCTCGGTGCCGTATGTCAGGCCGTGGTAGATCTCATCCACCACCAGATGGCCGTGTCGCGCCTTGATGGCTGCGGATAACCCGGCCAGTTCATCGCGGGTCAGAATTGTCCCGGTCGGGTTGGCCGGGGAGGCAACCAGCGCACCGACGCTGTCGTGATCCCAGTGCCGCGCCACCAGATCGGGGGTCAGTTGATAACGCACATCCGGCCCCACAGGCACCAGCTGCGCAGCGCCTTCGACCAGTCGCAGGAAGTGCCGGTTGCAGGGGTAACCCGGATCCGCCAACAGCCAGTGTTTACCCGGATCGACCAGCAACGCGCTGGCCAGCAGCAATGCGCCGGAACCGCCCGGGGTAATCAGAATCCGTCGCGGATCGATGTTCAAGCCGTAACGTTGTTGATAAAAACCGGATATCGCCTCGCGCAGCTCGGGAATGCCCCGGGCGGCGGTATAGCGGGTCTTGCCCGCCGTCAGCGCCGCTTGCCCGGCGCGAATGATCGGCTCGGCGGTGGTGAAATCCGGCTCGCCGATTTCCAGGTGAATAACGTCGTGGCCTTCAGCCTGCAATTCATTGGCCCGCGCCAGCAGCGCCATTACGTGGAACGGTTCGATCGCACGACTGCGCGCACTGTACGGCTGAGCCATTGGATTTCCTTCGACGGCGAAAAAGAGACGATTCTACCCATCTGCCGGAACGAGCGAGAACCCACAGCGGTCACAGCCTCAAGAACGCTGGACTGTAACGATATGAGCGTACGCTCCAGGATTGACTAAAATCAGTGATTGAACAGGTCGCCCGTACCACCTGACACCGCTTGCCAAACATTTGCAAGCGCCACCCGCCGGGGCCTCGACATCCGGGAGTAGCGCAGGCTGAATTGATCTGGTAAGTTCGCCCGCTTGCAGCCGCAGGGCCGGCAGGTGTCGGTGATGGAGCAATCCTGCGCAATGGATTACAAGAGTAGAGGCGGTCCATTTCATGCCCACCCAAGCAAAGCAACAGCAGCAAGCGACGATCAGCGGCTTCGAACCTTATGTTCCGAAGGCTGGCGAAGAGTACATGGGCGCTCCAATGCGCGCGCACTTCACCAAGATCCTGAACAAGTGGAAACAGGACTTGATGCAGGAAGTCGACCGTACTGTTGATCACATGAAAGACGAAGCGGCCAACTTCCCTGACCCGGCCGACCGTGCCAGCCAGGAAGAAGAATTCGCCCTCGAGCTGCGCGCCCGCGACCGCGAGCGCAAGTTGATCAAGAAGATCGACAAGACGCTGGAACTGATCCAGGACGAAGAGTACGGCTGGTGCGAGTCCTGCGGCATCGAGATCGGCGTCAAGCGCCTCGAAGCCCGCCCGACTGCGGATCTGTGCATCGACTGCAAGACCCTGGCGGAAATCAAGGAAAAGCAGGTCGGCAAATAATCCCGACCTGAACGAAAAACGGAGCGTGCGAACGCTCCGTTTTTGTTTCTGCCTTTCCTGCCTTTGTGGGAGGGGGCTTGCTCCCGAATGCGGCTAATCAGACAACATATCTGTTTAATGACACACCGCGTTCGGGAGCAAGCCCCCTCCCACAAGGTAGTGCGTACAAGCCCTGAAAAAGTAGTATCGCTTCCATGACTGCCAAAACATCTCCCGCCTATATCGGCCGCTTCGCCCCCACGCCCAGTGGACACCTGCACTTCGGCTCGCTGGTGGCAGCCCTCGCCTCTTACCTCGACGCGCGTTCGGTCGGCGGTCGTTGGCTGGTGCGCATGGAAGACCTCGACCCGCCCCGTGAAGAGGCCGGCGCGCAAGCGGCGATTCTCAAGGCGCTGGAAAGCTACGGCTTCGAATGGGATGGCGAGATGGTGCGTCAGAGTGATCGGCATGACGCCTACGCCGAAGTGCTCAACAGCCTGTTCAACCATGGTCTGGCCTACGCGTGTACTTGCTCGCGCAAGCAACTGGAGCCGTATCAGGGGATTTATCCGGGACTGTGCCGCAATCTCGGCCACGATCAGCAAGACGCCGCCATCCGCCTGCGCGTGCCGGAACTGGAATACCACTTCATCGACCGCGTGCAGGGTGAATATCGCCAGCACCTGGGCCGCGATGTGGGGGATTTCGTGATCCGCCGCCGCGACGGCCTCTACGCTTATCAACTGGCTGTGGTGCTCGACGATGCCTGGCAAGGCATTACCGACATCGTGCGCGGCGCCGACCTGCTCGACTCGACGCCCCGTCAGCTTTACCTGCAAGAACTCTTGGGCCTGCGTCAGCCACGCTATCTGCATCTGCCGCTGATCACTCAACCGGACGGCAACAAACTCGGCAAGTCCTACCGCTCGCCGCCGCTTGAGGCCGATCAGGCAACTCCATTGTTACTGCGAGCCCTGCGCGCCCTGGGGCAAAACCCCGGCGCCGAGCTGGCCCACGCCTCACCGCAGGAACTGCTCAGCTGGGGCAGTCGCCACTGGGATGCAAGCAAGATCCCGCGCACACTGACCCTGCCCGAAGCGCAACTGCCATGACGACACTTGCAGTCGCGCCGCCATCCGTTACCATCGCCGCACGTTTTCGGGCACGCGCATAAAAAAGAGAGGCCGGGATGTACATCTATCGCTTGGTCCTGCTTTTAGTCGTGGGGATCTATCTGTTTTCCCCCGCCATCATGGATTGGTGGATCGACGCTACGGGCGCCTGGTATCGCCCCTATCTGCTCTGGCTGATCCTGATTGTCGTGACCTTCATCCTGCAGAGCCAAAAAGATGCCGATGAGCTTTAGCCTGACCCAGATGATCCTGATCAGTGCCGCCTACCTGGCGACGCTGTTCGGCGTAGCCTGGGTCAGCGAACGGGGCATGATCCCGCGGGCGATCATTCGCCACCCGCTGACTTACACACTGTCGCTCGGGGTTTACGCCAGTGCCTGGGCGTTTTACGGCACGGTCGGTCTGGCCTATCAGTACGGCTATGGCTTCCTGTCCAGCTATCTCGGTGTGTCCGGCGCGTTTCTGCTGGCGCCGGTATTGCTTTATCCGATCCTGAAAATCACCCGCACTTATCAACTGTCGTCGCTGGCTGATCTGTTTGCCTTCCGCTTTCGCAGCACCTGGGCCGGCGCGCTGACCACGATCTTCATGCTGATCGGCGTCTTGCCGTTGCTGGCTCTGCAAATTCAGGCAGTGGCCGACTCGATCGGCATTCTCACCGGCGAGCCGATTCAGAGCCGCGTGGCGCTGGCGTTCTGTGCGCTGATCATTCTGTTCACGATTTTCTTCGGCTCCCGGCACATCGCTACGCGCGAAAAGCATGAAGGGCTAGTGTTCGCGATTGCCTTCGAATCGGTGATCAAACTGGTCGCCCTCGGCGGCGTTGGTCTGTACGCGTTGTACGGCGTGTTCGACGGCCCGCAACAGCTGGAACTGTGGCTGCTGCAAAACCAGACCGCCCTCGCCGCACTGCACACGCCACTGCAGGAAGGCCCGTGGCGCACATTGCTGCTGGTGTTTTTCGCCTCGGCGATCGTGATGCCGCACATGTATCACATGACCTTCACCGAAAACCTCAACCCGCGCTCCCTGGTCAGCGCGAGTTGGGGTCTGCCGCTGTTCCTGCTGCTGATGAGCCTCGCGGTACCGCTGATTTTGTGGGCGGGCCTCAAGCTCGGCGCCACGACCAACCCGGAATACTTCACCCTCGGCATCGGCATTGCCGCCAACAGCAAACCCCTGGCGTTGCTCGCCTATGTCGGCGGCCTTTCGGCGGCTAGCGGGCTGATCATCGTCACCACGCTGGCGCTGTCGGGCATGGCGCTGAACCACTTGGTGCTGCCGCTCTATCAGCCACCGGCCGAGGGCAACATTTATCGCTGGTTGAAGTGGACCCGCCGCGCGCTGATCGTCGCGATCATCATGGCCGGTTTTGGCTTCTACCTGATGCTCGGCGCCGAGCAGGATCTGGCCAACCTCGGCATTGTTGCCTTCGTTGCGACCCTGCAATTCCTGCCGGGCGTGTTGTCGGTACTGTATTGGCCGACCGCCAACCGCCGAGGTTTTATCGCCGGTTTGCTCGCGGGGATTCTGGTCTGGGTGATTACCATGCTGTTGCCGCTGGTCGGCAATCTGCAGGGTTTCTACATCCCGCTGCTGAACATGATTTACGTGCTCGACGACACCAGTTGGCACATGGCGGCCATCGCGTCGCTGGCAGCCAACGTACTAATGTTCACACTGATTTCGCTGTTCACCAACGCCAGCCCGGAAGAGGCCAGTGCCGCCGAAGCCTGCGCGGTGGATAACGTTCGCCGCCCGCAACGCCGCGAACTGCACGCCGCCTCGCCCCAGGAATTCGCCACGCAACTGGCCAAACCGCTCGGCGCCAAGGCTGCGCAGAAAGAAGTCGAGCAGGCGCTGCGCGACCTGTATCTGCCGTTCGACGAGCGCCGTCCGTACGCACTGCGCCGCCTGCGTGACCGGATCGAAGCCAACCTTTCCGGCCTGATGGGGCCGAGCGTGGCGCAGGACATGGTCGAGACTTTCCTGCCGTACAAGGCCGGCGGTGAAAACTATGTCACCGAGGACATCCACTTCATCGAAAGCCGTCTTGAGGATTACCACTCGCGCCTCACCGGTCTGGCCGCCGAACTCGATGCCTTGCGCCGTTATCACCGCCAGACCTTGCAGGAACTGCCGATGGGCGTCTGCTCGCTGGCCAAGGATCAAGAGATCCTGATGTGGAACAAGGCCATGGAAGAACTCACCGGCATCGCCGCGCAACGGGTGGTCGGCTCGCGTCTGAGTACCATTGGCGAGCCGTGGAAAGCATTGCTGCAAGGCTTCATCAACCTGCCCGACGAGCACTTGCACAAGCAACATCTGGCCCTCGATGGCCAGACGCGCTGGCTGAACCTGCACAAAGCGGCGATCGACGAACCGCTCGCGCCGGGTAACAGCGGCCTGGTGTTACTGGTTGAAGACCTGACCGAAACGCAGATGCTCGAAGACAAACTGGTGCACTCCGAACGGCTGGCCAGCATCGGTCGACTGGCAGCGGGTGTGGCCCATGAAATCGGCAACCCGATCACCGGCATCGCCTGCCTCGCGCAGAACCTGCGCGAAGAGCGCGAAGACGACGGCGAGTTGACCGAGATCAGCGGGCAGATCCTTGAGCAAACCAAGCGCGTATCGCGCATCGTCCAGTCGCTGATGAGCTTTGCCCACGCCGGCAGCCATCAGCACAGCGACGAGCCCGTTTGTCTGGCGGAAGTGGCGCAGGACGCCATCGGCTTGCTGGCCTTGAACCGGCGCAATTTCGAAGTGCAGTTCTACAACCTGTGCGACCCGGATCACTGGGTCGAAGGCGATCCGCAGCGACTTGCCCAGGTGCTGATCAATCTGCTCTCCAACGCCCGTGACGCTTCGCCTGCGGGCAGTGCGGTGCGGGTCAAGAGTGAAGCCGGCGAACACACGGTCGACCTGATCGTGGAGGACGAAGGCAGCGGTATTCCGAAGAACATCATGGACAGATTGTTCGAACCTTTCTTCACCACCAAGGATCCGGGTGAAGGCACCGGTCTGGGCCTTGCACTGGTCTATTCCATCGTTGAAGAGCATTATGGACAAATCACCATCGACAGCCCGGCTGATGTACAAAGCCAACGCGGCACCCGTATCCGGGTGACCTTACCGCGTCATGTCGAAGCGACGTCCGCTGTGAACTGAGACCGTCGAGAGTATCGAATCAATGCCGCACATTTTGATCGTCGAAGACGAAACAATTATCCGCTCCGCCTTGCGCCGCCTGCTGGAACGCAATCAGTACCAGGTCAGCGAAGCCGGTTCAGTGCAGGAAGCACAAGAACGCTTCACCATTCCTACGTTCGATCTGATCGTCAGCGATCTGCGCCTGCCGGGCGCACCCGGCACCGAGCTGATCAAGCTCGGCCAAGGCACGCCGGTGCTGATCATGACCAGTTACGCCAGCCTGCGCTCGGCGGTCGACTCGATGAAGATGGGCGCGGTGGACTACATCGCCAAGCCTTTCGACCACGACGAAATGCTTCAGGCCGTTGCGCGGATCCTGCGTGATCGCCAAACGGTTCAGGCCAGCGGTGAACCTGCCGTCGGCAAGGCCGCCAACGGCGCGGCGAAACCGGGTGTCGACAACAGCAATGGCGAAATCGGCATCATCGGCTCCTGCCCACCGATGCAGGATCTGTACAGCAAGATCCGCAAAGTCGCGCCAACCGACTCCAACGTCCTGATCCAGGGTGAGTCCGGCACCGGTAAAGAACTGGTGGCCCGCGCGCTGCACAACCTGTCGAAACGCGCCAAGGCACCGATGATCTCGGTCAACTGCGCTGCCATTCCGGAAAGCCTGATCGAGTCCGAACTGTTCGGTCACGAAAAAGGTGCGTTCACCGGTGCCAGCGCCGGTCGCGCCGGTCTGGTGGAAGCGGCGGACGGTGGCACGCTGTTCCTTGATGAAATTGGCGAGCTGCCGCTGGAAGCCCAGGCTCGTTTGCTGCGTGTATTGCAGGAAGGCGAAATTCGTCGTGTTGGCTCAGTACAGTCGCAGAAGGTTGATGTACGCCTGATCGCCGCCACTCACCGGGATCTGAAGAGCCTGGCGAAAATCGGCCAGTTCCGTGAAGATCTTTATTACCGCCTGCACGTGATCGCGTTGAAATTGCCGGCCCTGCGCGAACGCGGCGCCGACGTCAATGAAATCGCCAATGCCTTCCTGGCTCGTCAGAGCGCACGCATCAACCGTACCGACCTGAAATTTGCCTCCGATGCCGAACAGGCGATCCGGCACTATTCCTGGCCGGGTAACGTGCGTGAGCTGGAAAACGCAGTCGAGCGCGCGGTGATTCTGAGTGAAAGCCCGGAAATCTCCGCCGACCTGCTGGGCATCGACATCGAGCTGGGCGACCTGGAGGACGATGAATTCATCGGTTTGCCGCCGCAAAGCGCCGGCAATGCCAGCAACAGCAGCCATGAACCGACTGAAGACCTGTCACTGGAAGACTACTTCCAGCACTTCGTCCTCGAACATCAGGACCACATGACCGAGACCGAACTGGCGCGCAAACTCGGCGTCAGCCGCAAATGCCTGTGGGAACGCCGTCAGCGTCTGGGCATCCCACGGCGCAAGACCGGGGTCGCCAGCGAGAGCTGAACGTTACCTGTCGAATGTGCGGGTAACGCTTGAAGAAGTGAAAAAACTGTTACCTCAGTCTTTTCACGTAACAGAAGCCGGGGTTATCGGTAACGAAACCCCGGCTTTTTTTCGCCCCTCGAAAACGGTTATATCGACCTAACCCCTTGTTTTACTGGGCTTCGCAAAAGTTGGCACGGCACCTGCTATATGTTTGGTACAAGAACAATAACAAGCAATGCACAAGACAATAAAAATAAGACGAATCGACTCACGCACAATAAAAACAAGACGGCGAGAGGCGCAGCTAACTGATTCTTTTGGAGAGGCGTTGTATTTGGGGCTTGCCCCACGACCAGGCCGAGAACAACAAAAACTGTCCTAAGACAGAGCCTGTACTGGTTGGATCGAGAGATCACTGCAATTCAGCGACCAAAGCAATCCGTTTGCTCTTGGCTCCCGATTGGGAGGGTCATGAAGGAAAAGCTTCATGGCGAGGGCACTCAACAAAAACAAGAAGCCCGAATCAATAATAAAAAGAGCACGCAACTACTTCTTGGGGAGCTTCGGCTCCCCTTGTAGTTTCTCCCTTTCGCTAAATTCCCCCACTTTCATAGCGTCCGAAGCCTGTAGCCTGCGGCTTGCAGCTCAAATCGGCCGTGTCCTACACCATCCCCCGACTAAATGCTAGAATCTGCGCCCATCATGCGGTCATTCTTTGGTATGGCCGAACATTCCTTCAAACAGTGCATCCCATGCTGAAGAAGCTGTTCCAGTCATTCCGAACTCCCGTGCGTCGTACGCAACACATCCGCAGCACCCCTGAAGTGCTCAACAGCGGCCAACATTCGCTGCAGAAAACGCAATTCAGCCGCTACGCGGTGAATATCGTCGAACGCCTGCAAGGTGCCGGTTACCAGGCTTATCTGGTCGGCGGTTGCGTGCGTGACATGCTGCTGGGCATCACGCCCAAGGATTTCGACGTCGCCACCAGTGCCACCCCCGAGCAGGTTCGCGCCGAATTCCGCAATGCGCGGATCATCGGCCGCCGCTTCAAACTGGTGCACATCCATTTCGGTCGCGAAATCATCGAAGTCGCGACCTTCCGCGCCAATCACCCGCAAAACGAAGACGACGAAGACAGCAATCAGTCCTCGCGTAACGAGAGCGGGCGGATTCTGCGCGACAACGTTTACGGCACGCTGGAAGAGGACGCGCAACGCCGCGACTTCACCATCAACGCCCTGTATTACGATCCGGTCAGTGAGCGCATCCTCGACTACGCCAACGGCGTACACGACATCCGCAACCACTTGATCCGCTTGATCGGTGATCCGAAGCAGCGCTACCAGGAAGACCCGGTGCGCATGCTGCGGGCCGTGCGTTTCGCTGCCAAGCTCAACTTCGGCATCGAAAAGCACACTGTGCAGCCGATCCGCGAACTGGCGCCGATGCTGCGCGAGATCCCTTCGGCGCGCCTGTTCGAAGAAGTGCTCAAGCTGTTCCTCTCCGGTCACGGTGCCATCACCTTCGAGATGCTGGTCGACCTGCAACTGTTCGCACCACTGTTCCCGGCCAGTGCCGATGCGCTGGAACACAACCCGGAGTACACCCACACGCTGATCAGCGAAGCACTGACCAACACCGACCTGCGGATCAAGCAGAACAAACCGGTGACCCCTGCGTTCCTGTTTGCCGCACTGCTGTGGCCTGCCCTGCCGGCTCGCGTGCTGCGCCTGCAGGAACGTGGCATGCCGCCGATTCCAGCGATGCAGGAAGCCGCGCACGAACTGATCGCCGAACAGTGCCAGCGCATCGCTATTCCAAAGCGCTTCACCATGCCGATCCGCGAAATCTGGGACATGCAGGAACGCCTGCCACGTCGCAGCGGCAAACGCGCCGATCTCTTGCTGGACAACCCGCGCTTCCGCGCCGGTTACGACTTCCTGCTGTTGCGTGAAAGCGCTGGCGAACAGACCGATGGTCTGGGCGAGTGGTGGACGGACTATCAGGACGCCAACGACAGCGAGCGTCGCGACATGATCCGTGACCTCGGCGGCAAGGGTGATGACGCCAGCGGCGCGCCACGCAAACGCCGCCGCAGCAGCGGCTCCAAGCGCAAACGCGCGGGTGCACCGAGCGCTACGGGCGAGTAAGACATGGAACGTATCTACATCGGCATGGGCAGCAACCTCGCTGACCCGGCCGAACAATTGCGCAGCGCCATCGAGGCGCTGGGGCAATTGTCGCAGACCTCCCTCGCCGGCGTTTCCGCTTTCTATCAAAGCGACTCGTTGCTGCCGGGCCAGCCGCGTTACACCAACGCGGTAGCGGCCCTCGACAGCAGCCTTGCGCCACTTGAGCTACTGGATGCCTTGCAGGCAATCGAAAACGATCAGGGTCGCGAGCGCCTGGAGCGCTGGGGCCCGCGTACGCTGGATCTGGATATTCTGCTGTTCGGCGATCGGCTGATCGACGAGCCACGCCTGAAAGTCCCGCATTACCAGATTCAGGAACGCGCGTTCGTACTGTACCCGCTGGCCGAACTGGCCCCGCAGGGTCTTCGCCTGCCCGATGGCCGCACTCTCCCCGACCTGCTTGCAGCCTGCCCGTTCGTCGGCCTCGAACGCCTCCCGACTGATTGACTACAATCTCCTGCCGAATGAGCCTTTGTGGCGAGGGGATTTATCCCCGTTGGGTTGCGCAGCAGCCCCAAAAAGGCTGAATGCGATCAGCCTGATATACCGAGGTGGCAGATATAGGGGCCGCTTCGTAGCCCAACGGGGATAAATCCCCTCGCCACAAAAGCCCTTTTCCAACAAGGTTTTTGTCAGACAAAAACTCGCCGAATCAGGCCTGCCGCGTCGCTGAATCGCATCAGTAACGCCGGTAACACTTCCCTCGTAACAATGCGGTAACACACGCAATTGACTTCCTCGGTTCTCCTCACGACTATAGGCGTCCCGCTGCCGCCAACCCGGCACATACGGGCGCAATCCAGGCCTTATAAGCACGACAAAAGAGCGTGCGCCTGAGTAGATGAAGAATCACGCGCGTTACTCGCAGTAGTTTCCAGAGCGCCTGAACGAGGATTTTTTACATGCCAGCCATCACCCTGACCACGCTCCAGAGCCTCAAGCAGAAAGGTGAAAAAATCACCATGCTGACCTGCTATGACGCGACCTTCGCCCACGCCTGCAACGAGGCCGGTGTCGAAGTGCTGCTGGTGGGCGACTCCCTCGGCATGGTCCTGCAAGGTCACGACAGCACCCTGCCGGTGACCACCGCAGAAATGGCCTACCACACCGCCTGCGTCAAACGCGGCAACACCGATGCCCTGATCCTGGCCGACCTGCCGTTCATGGCCAACGCTACCCTCGAACAAACCATGAACAACAGCGCCATGCTGATGCAGGCCGGTGCGCACATGGTCAAGGTCGAAGGGCAGCTGTGGCTGGCGGAGTCGATTCGTCTGCTCGCCGAGCGCGGTGTGCCGGTATGCGCGCACATGGGCCTGACCCCGCAAGCGGTGAACATTCTCGGTGGCTATAAAGTGCAGGGCCGCAACGAGAACCAGGCGCGACAGATGCGCGCTGATGCGATCTCGCTGGAACAGGCTGGCGCAGCCATGTTGTTGCTGGAATGCGTACCGAGTGAGCTGGCAGCCGAGATCAGCCAGGCCGTGAAGATCCCGGTGATCGGCATCGGCGCCGGTAACGCCACCGACGGTCAGGTGCTGGTGCTGCACGACATGCTCGGTTTGTCGATCACTGGCCGTGTACCGAAATTCGTCAAGAACTTCATGCACGGTCAGGACAGCATCCAGTCCGCGCTGAAGGCCTACGTCAGCGAAGTCAAAGCCACCACGTTCCCTGGCATCGAACACGGATTCTCTGCATGAACACTGTCAAAACCGTACGCGAACTGCGCGCCGCCGTCGCTCGCGCCCGCAGCGAAGGCAAGCGCATCGCCTTCGTGCCGACCATGGGCAACCTGCACAGCGGCCACATCGCACTGATCACCAAAGCCAACCAGCGTGCGGACTTCGTGGTGGCCAGCATCTTCGTCAACCCGCTGCAGTTCGGCGCCGGCGAAGACCTCGACAAATACCCCCGCACCCTGGCGGCGGATCAGGAAAAACTGCTGCAAGGCGGCTGTCATCTGCTGTTCGCCCCGACCGTCGAAGAGATGTACCCCGACGGCATGACCGGGCAGACCCGCGTCAGTGTTCCGCAACTTTCCGAAGGCCTGTGCGGCGCCAGCCGTCCGGGGCACTTCGAAGGCGTGGCGACTGTGGTCAGCAAGCTGTTCAACATGGTTCAGCCGGATCTGGCAGTCTTCGGTCAGAAAGATTTCCAGCAACTGGCGGTGATTCGCGCGCTGGTGCATGACCTCAACATGCCGGTACAGATCATTGGCGAGCCGACCGTGCGCGCCGCCGACGGCCTCGCGCTGTCTTCGCGCAACGGCTTCCTCAGCGAGGAACAGCGTGCCGTTGCACCCGTGGTCTACCAGACCCTGAGCACGATTGCCGATGCGATCAAGCAAGGTCAACGCGACTTCCCGGCGCTGATCGGCGCGCAGTTGCAACAACTGAAAGCCGCCGGTCTGCGTCCCGACTATCTGGAAATCCGCCATGCCCTGACATTGCGTCCGGCGACGGCTCAAGACCGTGACCTGGTGATTCTGGTGGCTGCGTTCCTCGGTACCACGCGGTTGATCGATAACCTGCACCTGAACCTCGACAGCCCAGCTTAAACAACACCGCAATACCTTGTGGGAGGGGGCTTGCTCCCGAATGCGGTGTGTCATTCAGCATTATTGTTGAAGACACACCGCATTCGGGAGCAAGCCCCCTCCCACTTTGGTTTCTGTATGCCGTGGGCCATATTGCCGCCCATAAAGCCTTCGGGCACACTGCCCGCCGTTCGATTCCAACCCGGGAAACATCTCATGCACGCCATCATGCTCAAGGCCAAATTGCACCGCGCCGAAGTCACCCACGCGGTACTCGATTACGAAGGTTCCTGCGCCATCGATGGCGAATGGCTGGACTTGTCCGGCATCCGTGAATACGAGCAAATCCAGATCTACAACGTCGACAACGGCGAACGCTTCACCACCTACGCCATCCGTGGCGAAGAAGGCTCACGGATGATTTCGGTCAACGGCGCCGCTGCGCACAAGGCCCGGGTCGGCGACCGCGTGATCATCTGCGCTTACGCTCATTACAGCGAAGCGGAACTGGCCAACTTCAAGCCGCGCATGCTCTACATGGCGCCGGGCAACGAGTTGAGCCACACCAGCAATGCCATTCCGGTTCAGGTTGCCTGATCGCCCTGCCCGCGTCCGTTTGTCGGACTGTTTCTAACCTTGATGTTAAAAAAGTACCGGAAACAGGTCAGACAAAGTCAAGACAGAACGCAGCGCGAGGGTTACTGTATTCGCCCTGCGTCCCTAAATCGTGTCGACGCATTTGACCCGCGCCCCATCAGGGCGTAGCGGTCTGTTCAGTGTTCAAAAGGCCGTTCAAGTAAAAAGGAAAACCGCAGCGATGGCGTACTACCGCACTCCTCACGACGTTACCGCTCTGCCCGCCTGGCAAGCGTTGAAAGATCACCGCCAAGCCATGCAGGATTTCAGCATGCGCGAAGCCTTCAACGCCGATCCGCAGCGCTTCAATCAGTTCACCCTCAGCAGTTGCGGGCTGTTTCTCGATTATTCGAAGAATTTGATCAACGCCGAGACCCGCAACCTGTTGGTGGGTCTGGCCAATGAAGTCGATCTGAAGGGCGCAATCAAAGCGCTGTTCGACGGTGAAATCGTCAACGCCTCCGAAGGCCGCCCGGCGTTGCACACCGCCCTGCGTCGCCCGGTGGGCGACAAGTTGTCGGTCAACGGCGTCAACGTGATGCCGGAAGTCCACAAAGTCTTGAACCAGATCACCGACCTCGTGGGCCGCATCCACGACGGTCTGTGGCGTGGTTACACAGAAAAACCGATTACTGACGTGGTGAACATCGGCATCGGTGGCTCTTTCCTCGGCCCTGAACTGGTGTCCGAAGCCCTGCTGTCTTACGCGCAGAAAGGCGTGCGTTGCCACTATCTGGCGAACATCGACGGCAGCGAGTTCCACGAGCTGACGCAAAAGCTGCGCGCCGAAACCACGCTGTTCATCGTTTCGTCGAAGTCGTTCAATACCCTCGAAACCCTGAAGAACGCTCAGGCTGCACGCGCCTGGTACCTGGCGCAGGGCGGTTCGGAAGCCGAGCTGTATCGTCACTTCATCGCCGTGTCGAGCAACAACGCGGCAGCGGTGGCTTTCGGTATCCGCGAAGAAAACATCTTCCCGATGTGGGACTGGGTTGGTGGCCGTTACTCGCTGTGGTCGGCCATCGGTCTGCCGATTGCTCTGGCCATCGGCATGTCCAACTTCAAGGAACTGCTGTCCGGCGCTTACACCATGGACCAGCATTTCCAGAGCGCGCCATTCGAGCAGAACATGCCAGTGCTGCTGGCCTTGCTTGGTGTGTGGTACGGCAACTTCTGGGGCGCACAGAGTCACGCGATCCTGCCGTACGACCATTACCTGCGCAACATCACCAAGCATTTGCAACAGCTGGACATGGAATCCAACGGCAAGAGCGTGCGCCAGGACGGCACGCCGGTATCGACCGATACCGGCCCGGTGATCTGGGGCGGCGTCGGCTGCAACGGTCAGCACGCTTACCACCAGTTGCTGCACCAAGGCACCCAACTGATCCCGGCCGACTTCATCGTGCCGATCGTCAGCTTTAACCCGGTAGCCGACCACCATCAGTGGCTGTACGCCAACTGCCTGTCGCAGAGTCAGGCACTGATGCTCGGCAAAACCTTGCCCGAAGCCGAAGCCGAACTGCGCGACAAGGGCATGAGCGAAGAGCAGGTGCACAAACTCGCACCGCACAAGGTGATCCCGGGCAACCGTCCGAGCAACACCCTCGTGGTTGAACGCATCAGCCCGCGTCGTCTCGGCGCGCTGGTCGCCATGTATGAACACAAAGTGTTCGTGCAAAGCGTGGTCTGGGGCATCAACGCCTTCGACCAGTGGGGCGTGGAGCTGGGCAAGGAACTGGGCAAAGGCGTCTACAGCCGTCTGGTCGGCAGCGAAGAAAGCGTTGCCGAAGACCCGTCCACTCAAGGCCTGATCAACTACTTCCGCGGTCGTCACCGCGGTTGATTTGACGGCACAGCGTTAACCCTGTGGGAGGGGGCTTGCTCGAATGCAGCGTGTCATTCAGCAGAGATGTTGACTGACCCACTGTATTCGGGAGCAAGCCCCCTCCCACAGTTGTTTTGCGCATGACTTGAACCTCTGCACCTCTCGGCGCATCTTTATTCTTGTCGCACAACAAGAATAAGGAACCGTCATGTTCGATATCAGCACGTTCCCCAAAGCCGATGCCGTCCGCCGGGCTGCACAGTTGAGTCAGGACGACTACCAGCGCCTGTACCGTGAATCCATTGAACACCCCAGTGCCTTCTGGGCCGAACAGGCCACACGCTTCCTCGACTGGAGCACGCCGTGGCAGACCGTTCAGCGCTACGACCTGAAAACCGGTGAAGCCGCCTGGTTCGCCGGGGCGCAACTGAACGTCAGCTTCAACTGCATTGATCGTCATCTGGACAAGCGCGGTGATCAGACCGCCCTGCTCTGGGAAGGCGATGACCCGGCCGAATCGGCGCATATCACTTACAAAAAACTTCACCACCATGTCTGCCGCCTGGCCAACGTGCTGAAAAGTCGTGGCGTGAAAAAAGGCGACCGGGTGTGTATTTACATGCCGATGATTCCCGAAGCCGCTTACGCCATGCTTGCCTGCGCACGGATCGGTGCAATTCATTCGGTAGTGTTCGGCGGATTCTCCCCGGACTCCCTGCGCGACCGCATCCTCGACGCCGACTGCCGCACCGTGATCACCGCCGATGAAGGCGTGCGCGGCGGCAAGTTCGTTCCACTGAAACAGAACGTCGATAAAGCCCTGCAAAGCTGCCCGAACGTCAGCACCGTGGTCGTGGTCGAGCGCACGCAGAACAAAGTCGACTGGGTCGAAGGGCGCGACCTCTGGTATCACCAGGCCGTGCGCGACGTCAGTGACGATTGCCCGCCGGAGCCGATGGACGCCGAAGACCCGCTGTTCATCCTCTACACCTCCGGCAGCACCGGCAAACCCAAAGGGGTCTTGCACACCACCGGTGGCTACCTGCTGCAAGCCGCGATGACCTTCAAATACGTGCTCGACTACCGTGACGGCGAAGTGTTCTGGTGCACCGCTGACGTCGGCTGGGTCACCGGCCACAGCTACATCGTCTACGGCCCGTTGGCCAATGGCGCGACCACGCTGATGTTCGAGGGCGTGCCGAGCTACCCGAGCAGCTCACGATTCTGGCAGGTGATCGATAAACACAAGGTCAACATTTTCTATACCGCGCCCACCGCCCTGCGCGCATTGATGCGTGAAGGGGCCGAACCGTTGAAGGAAACGTCGCGCGCCAGCCTCAGATTACTCGGCAGTGTCGGTGAGCCGATCAACCCGGAAGCGTGGGAATGGTATTTCAACGTGGTCGGCGAACAGCGCTGCCCCATCGTCGATACCTGGTGGCAGACCGAAACCGGCGGCATCATGCTCAGCCCGCTGGTCAGTGCACAACGGATCAAACCGGGCTGCGCCACCCAGCCAATGTTCGGCGTGCAACCGGTGCTACTCGATGAGCACGGCAAAGAAATCAAAGGTGCCGGCAGCGGCGTACTGGCGATCAAATCCAGCTGGCCGGCGCAGATCCGCAGCGTGTATGGCGACCCGCAACGGATGGTCGACACCTATTTCAAGCCCTGTCCCGGTTACTACTTCACCGGTGACGGCGCGCGCCGCGACGAGGACGGCGATTACTGGATCACCGGGCGCATCGACGATGTGATCAACGTTTCCGGCCATCGTATCGGCACCGCCGAAGTGGAAAGCGCGCTGGTGCTGCACGACAGCATCGCCGAAGCCGCCGTGGTCGGATATCCACACGACGTCAAAGGCCAGGGCATCTACGCGTTCCTCACGCCGATGAACGGCGCCGAGGCCAATGACGAGCTGAAGAAAGAATTGCTCGCCCACGTCAGCAAGGAAATCGGCAGCTTCGCCAAGCCGGACTTGATTCAGTGGGCACCGGCCTTGCCGAAAACCCGCTCAGGCAAGATCATGCGGCGCATATTGCGCAAGATCGCCTGCAACGAACTCGACAGCCTCGGCGACACCTCGACCCTGGCGGATCCAAGCGTGGTTCAGGGACTGATCGACAAGCGCCTCAATCAGTAAACCTGCGGGCGCGGTCAACCGGCCGCGCTCGCCCTTCTCCGTTGAGTGGTCATGGAATTCATCCGCAGCCGTATCGAACACCAGCTCATGAGCCTGACCGGTCTGTCCCTCGGTCAGCTCGATCTGGAAAACCCCAAGGGCGATCCCGGCCTGTTCGGCCCTGACTCGATCAGTTGGCAGGTTCACGGCGACTTCAGCAGCATGCTCATCGGCGGCATCAGTGCGTTGTTGCTGCAAGCCCTGCATCCATTGGCGCTGGCCGGGGTTTGGGATCATTCGAATTTTCGTCAGGACATGCTCGGCCGCTTGCGGCGCACCAGCCAGTTTGTCTCCGGCACCACGTTTGGCTCGCGGCGAGATGCCGATTGGTTGATCGAGAAAGTGCGCACTATTCACCTGCAAGTGGTCGGCACCGCGCCAGATGGCCGGCCCTACGCAGCCAGTGATCCGGACTTGCTGACCTGGGTGCACGTCGCCGAGGTCAGCAACTTCCTTGCGGCGCATTTGCGTTATCGCAATCCGCAGTTGTCGCCGGCGGATCAGGATCGCTACTACGCGGAAATCGCCGTGGTGGCCGAGCGGCTTGGCGCGCGGGACGTGCCGAAATCGCGACAGTGCGTGGCCGATTACCTGCAACGCATGCGCCCGCAGTTGCTCTGCGATGAACGCAGCCGCGAAGTCCTGCGCCTGCTCCTCGACGCGCCGGCACCAAGCGCTCTGGCACGACCTTTTGGCGATCTGATGATGAAGGCCGGCATCGACCTGTTGCCCGACTGGGCCAGCGACATGCTCGATGCCCGGCAGAACCCGCTGCAGCGCCAACTGATCCGCGCCAGCGTCAAACGCAGCGCACCGATGCTGCGCTGGGCGATGCGCAATGGTTCGGTGCAGAGAGCCAAACGTCGTATGAGTCTGCCGACCTGAAAAGCTTCGCGAGCAAGCCCGCTCCCACATTTGGAATGCGTTCCCATGTGGGAGCGGGCTTGCTCGCGAAGGGCTTAACTCGGTTACCCGCCAAGCTGTTAAACTCCCGCGCCCCAATTCTCACCAGCAAGGCGCCCGCATGTCTTCCTTGAATCAGGCGCTGCGCGCCGCCCTCGATCAACGCCAGGACTTGCTCACGGCACTGCACAGCCAGGGCACCGACTGCTATCGCCTGTTCCACGGCAGCCAAGAAGGCGCCGGCGGCCTGACCATCGACCGCTACGGGCCGCAACTGCTGGTGCAAAGTTTTCACCAGACGCTGGAGCGTGAAGATCTTCTGCAGTTGCACGCCATGGTCAATCAAACCCTTGGGCTGGAGACCTTGCTGGTCTACAACGATCGCTCCCGGGGCAACTCGCGTATTGACCGTGAAGACAGCGTCTACCGCGCCGACGACGCAGCGCTGGCCGATCTGGTCGGTCACGAGTGGGGCCTCAATTATCGCGTTCGCGGACGTCACGCAGGTCAGGATCCACTGCTGTTCCTCGACCTGCGCAACACCCGCGGCTGGGTCAAGGATCACGCCAAAGGCAAATCCGTGCTCAACCTGTTCGCCTACACCTGCGGCGTCGGCCTCAGTGCCGCAGCCGGTGGCGCCCGTGAAGTGTGCAACCTGGATTTCGCCGAAGGCAATCTGGCAGTCGGTCGCGAAAACGGTCAGCTAAACCCGCAGCTGCCCGCAATGGAATTCATTCAGTCGGATTATTTCCCGGCCATCCGCCAGCTCGCCGGCCTGCCGATCAGCCAGCGTCGCGGGCAGAAACTGCCAAGCTACCAGCGCCTCGAACAGCGCCAGTACGATCTGGTCTTGCTCGACCCGCCGGCCTGGGCCAAGAGCGCATTCGGCACCGTCGACCTGCTGCGCGATTATCAGAGCCTGCTCAAACCGGCCTTGCTGACCACCGCCGACAATGGCGTGCTGATCTGCTGCAACAATCTGGCGAAAGTCAGCATGGACGACTGGCGCGAACAGGTATTGCGCTGCGCCGAAAAGGCCGGCCGACCGGTGCGTGAGTGGAGTGTGATGACCCCTGGCGAGGATTTCCCGTCACTGGATCAACAGCCGCCCTTGAAAACCCTGATCCTCCAGCTCTGAGCATCACTCACAACTTTCAGACATTTCCTGCAAGGCGTGAGCACTTCGGAACCAGAATCGCGTGCCATACTCCAAGGCACTCCGATTCAGACAGATGAAGCCGCACATGCCCAAAGGATTGATTCGCGCGATTGGCGCCTTGTTGACTGCTCTGGCCCTCTACAGCCTGCTGGGGTTTCTGATTCTGCCGGGCATTGCCCTGCGCATCGCCAACCAGCAACTGGCCAACTACGCCACCGTACCTGCGCATCTGCAGCGCATCGAACTCAATCCGTTCAGCCTCGAAGTCACCCTGTGGGGCCTGGTCATCGGCGAGCCGGGCAAGGAGCAGATCGGCTTCGAACGCCTGTACGCCGACTTGCAACTCGATAGCCTGTGGACAAAAGCGGTGCACCTGGCCGACATTCAGCTGGACAAGCCAAAAACCGAAATCCTCTTCGCCAAGGACGGCAAGCTCAACCTGCTGGGCCTGTTCAAGGTACCAGCGAGTGAACCGACACCGGTCGATCCCAATGCAAAACCGTTTCCACTGCGCATTGACAGCATCAAACTGGCCAGCGGCGTCGTGCACTTTCAGGATGCGCGTCCGAGCGAGCCGATCGAGTTCCTTTACGACGACCTCACCTTCGAACTGAAAAACCTCAGTACCCTGCCCGAAGACAGTGCCGACATGACCCTCGTCGCCATCGGCCCCAACGGTGGACGGATCGACTGGAGCGGCAATTTCAGCCTGATCCCGATCGCCTCCGAAGGCACACTGAAACTCACCGACGGCAAGATGAAGGCTTTCTGGCCTTACGTGCGTGATTCGGTGCCGCTGGTGCTCGAAGACGGTGTGATCAGCCTCAGCACTGAGTACAAGCTCAATCTGTCGAAACAAACCGAACTGCTGCTGAACAACGTTGCAGTGAACATTGCACCCTTCGCCATCAAGGCACCGGATGGGCGCCCGCTGGTAAAGCTCGAACGCCTCGACGTCACCGACACCAGCATCGATCTGGCCAAACAACAAGTGGTGGTTGGCAAAATCCGCAGCCAGAAACTGGAAACCTGGGCAGCCCTCGAAGCGGACGGTCAGCTTGACTGGCAAAAACTGTTCGCCAGCCAACCATCGAAGCCCGCCGCCAAAGCCGCCGCCGAACCGGCAACCACACCGGCCGCCGCCGACTCACCGAAACCAGAACCAAACGCCCCGAGCAAGCCTTGGCAAGTGCTGCTCAAGGACGTGCAACTGCGTGACTACAAAGTGCACTTGGCCGACCGCTCGGCGAAGCCGGAAGTCGCTCTGGACATCACACCACTGAACGTGGATTTGCAGGATTTCGACAGCCTCAACGGTTCGCCCTTCAAGCTCAAGCTCGACACCGGTGTGGGCAAGCAAGGCAAGCTCATGGCCGACGGTGTGGTCAACCTCGCGCCGGTCACCGCCCAGCTCAACGTAAAGACCCAGGACATCGATCTGCGTGTCGCGCAGTCTTACATCAACCCGTTCATTCGCCTGGAACTGCGCAGCGGCATGCTCGGCAGTGATTTGAAGGTCAACCTGAAAAGCACCGAGCCTCTCGCACTCAGCGTCACCGGACGGGCGCAGATCGATCAACTGCACACCCTCGACACGCTTAAAACCCGCGACTTCCTCAAGTGGCAGCAGGTGGTGGTCGAAGGTCTGAATTATCAGCACGGCGACAGCCTGTCGATCGACAAGGTCAACCTGCTCCAGCCGTACGTGCGCTTCATGATCAACGATGACCGCACCACCAATATCGATGACCTGCTGATTCCGCAATCCGCCGACAGCGGAGCAAAGACTGCCGCGGCCAAACCGGCCAGCAAAGACAAACCGCTGGGCATTCACATCGGCGGTATTGCCATCAACGACGGCTCGGCCAACTTCGCCGACTTCAGCCTGACGCCGAATTTCGCTACCGCCGTTCAGCAACTGAACGGGCAGATCGGCACCATCGACAGCCGTCAGGCGAAACCGGCCAGCGTCGACATCAAGGGCAAGGTCGACCGTTATGCACCCGTGACCATCAAGGGCGCGGTCAATCCGTTCGACCCGATGGCCAGCCTCGACATCGCCACCAGTTTCAAACGCGTCGAACTGACCACCCTGACACCCTACTCCGGCAAATTCGCCGGCTACCGTATTCGCAAGGGCCGACTCAATCTCGACCTGCATTACCTGATCACCAATGGCCAGCTCAAAGCTGAAAACAAAGTGGTGGTCGAGCAACTGCAACTCGGTGAAAAGGTTGATAGCCCGGATGCCGTGAGCCTGCCGCTGAAACTGGCGATTGCCTTGCTCAAGGACGTCGATGGCAAGATCTCCATCGAGCTGCCAGTCACCGGCGACCTGAACAACCCGCAATTCAGCGTGATGCCGATTGTCTGGCAGACCCTGCGTAACCTGATCGTCAAAGCAGCAGCGGCACCGTTCAAGCTGATTGGCGGCCTGGTCAGTGGCGGCGGTTCGGAAGACCTCGGTACCGTGTCGTTCGCGCCGGGCTCCAGCGAACTGAACAAGGACGCCGAGGCCGCGCTGGTCAAACTGTCCCAGGCCCTGAAAGAACGCCCGGCTCTGCGTCTGGAAATCGAAGGCACCGCCGCGCAAAGCAGCGACGGCCCGTTGATTGCCGAGCAACGTCTGGAGCGTGAATACCAGTACAACTACTACAAGATGCTCCAGCGTCGTGGCGACAAGGTTCCGGCTCAGGCCTCACTGCTGCAGGTACCGGACGGCGAAAAAGGCCCGCTGCTGGAAGGCATTTACCGTACGCGTCTGAAAACCCAGCCACCGGCCGAATGGAAAGACCTCGGCAAGGAAGAGCGCACGGCAAAAATGCGCGAAGGCCTGATCAAGTTCTGGAGCGGCAGCGACGTGTTGCTGCGTCAGCTCGGTCAGGAACGCGCCAGCAGCATCAAGGATTATCTGGTGGACAAGGGCAAACTCGAGGATGACCGTGTGTACTTCATCGATGCCAACCTTGGTGAAGCCGAAAGCGATGGCCGCGTGGTCACCCAAATGCATCTGGATGCCGAATGATGAAGCTAAACGGGTTGCTCGTGATGGCGCTGGCGCTCCTTGCCGGACAGGCTTCGGCGTCGGATACCCTGCGTTGCGGCAGCCAACTGGTCAGTCTGGGCGACCGTTCCAGCGAAGTGCTGCAGAAGTGTGGCGAACCAGTGAGCCGCGACATGCTCGGCTACAAGCGCAGCGCCAATCGCCGCGAAGAATTCCAGGTCGAAGAATGGACCTACGGCCCGAGCAACGGCATGTACCAGTACCTGCGTTTCGAAGGCAATCGCCTGCGCCAGATCAACAGCAAACGCGGCAACTGACACACAACACCCACATTCAATTTGTATTGCCCCGGAAATAGAACAGGCCCCGACACAAGTGCCGGAGCCTGTAATGGTCACATCCTTGTGACCGTTCGCATGAACTCTAAAGTGGCGGCAGACGTATTGCTCGGCCCGTCTGTCGCGCCTTCTCCCGGTCCAGGCGAGAAGTCATGCCTTACTCGGCTTTCAGGCCGTCAGCGGAGACCGCTTTGACGCCTTTGATTTTCTTGGCGATAGCCACGGCGGTAGTTTTCTGAGCTTCGGTCACTGCAACAGTGGAAGACAGGGAAACAACGCCTTTGTTGGTTTCAACTTTGATGTCGGTGCCTGGAATGCCTTTCTCGGTGACCAGGTCGCTTTTGACTTTGGTGGTGATCCAGGTATCGGAAGTAGCTTCTTTAGCCTTGGTCATTTCACCAGCAGCCAAAGTCATTGGAGCCTGAGTGGCCTGGGTGGATTGTGCGAAAGCACCGGAAGCCATGGTCAGGGTCAGCGCGGTAGCAGCAGCGGCAGTGATAGCGAACTTCTTCATACGAGTAACTCCTGTTTTTCTGGAAAGTCTGCTGCGTGTCTTGTCAGCAGGGTTACTGGAGATATTGCGAACGCTGTGCCAACTTTTAAAAATACAATATTTCTATATAAATCAATAACTTATTAACTGATGAAATTCCCGGAATCATGCAATTTGCATGAGATTGCAATTATCTGCATGCAAGTTGCGGGTTTTCGAAAAGTTCCTAACACACTGAAAATATTGAAGCTTTTGTGAAGCCCTATATAAAGAAAAATGCCCCGCATCAGCGGGGCATTTTTCATGGCAGCGTTTCTTTAAACGCCAGGGCAACTGGTGGTGGTGTAGTCCTTGGCCCCCGAGAAACCGCATGTCCAGCCGGCGGCGGCACTGCGAGTCAGGGTAATGGTCTGGCCCAGTACCGGAGCCGGGGCGTTCAGCAGTTTGCAGGTGATGGTGCCGGAGCCATCGGACACTTTGCCCGTGACGCCCAGCGTGCAGTTCTGCGTCGCACCAGTACCCGCGTTGACGTTGGTAAGGGTCGGATCAGCCGAACCGGCATTGATCACGTCTTCAAAGTTGACCTTGAGCGACGAGGCTTCGGCGATCCCCGCCGTGACCTTGGCCCGCGCCTGATACTTGGAATACTGCGGCAAAGCAATGGTCGCCAGAATGCCGATGATCGCCACTACGATCAGCAGCTCGATCAGAGTGAAACCTTGTTGTTTTTTCATAGACACGCTCCATGCATGAGTCGGAATCTCATGATCTGAGATCAACCGAGCATAGCCCGTGCCAAGCGCTTCGCCAGCCCGGGGATTGGACATCAGCGTGGGGCCACGCCGTTTCCTACAACCTGTAACCGCACTATCTGACACTTTTTGTCACCTGCACCGGGCATGTTTGGCGCTGTCACTTGACTAGGCTATAAGTCATGAACGGCAAGCGCGCGGAATCCCCATGAATGACATCGCTCTGAGCGGTCTGGCCAAGCAATTGGTGCAGGCTGAACTGCTGACGGAAAAAAGTGCCCAGCAAGCCTGGCAACAGGCGCAGCGCAATCGCCTGTCGCTGGTCAGCTATCTGGTGCAGAACAAACTGGTGAAAGGCTGGCAGATCGCCGAGATTGCTTCGGAACACTTCGGCATGGCCTTCCTTGACCTCAATTGCCTCGATAAAGAGACTCAACCCAAAGGCCTGGTCAGCGAAAAACTGGTGCGCCAGCACCATGCTTTGCCCTTGTGGCGGCGCGGCAACAAGCTGTTCGTGGGTATTTCCGACCCGAGCAACCATCAGGCAATCAACGACATTCAGTTCAGCACCGGACTGAACACCGAAGCCATTCTGGTCGAGGACGACAAGCTCAGCGACGCCATCGAGAAATTCTTCGACACCCACGCCAGCGGGCTCGAAGAAATGGCCGACGTTGATCTGGATGGCCTCGACGTCGAATCGATTGACGACAACAAATCCGACGCCATCGGCGTGATCGACGCCGACGATGCGCCGGTGGTGCGTTTCGTTCACAAGATGTTGCTCGATGCGATCAAGAGCGGTTCTTCCGACCTGCACTTCGAACCCTACGAAAAAAACTACCGCGTACGGGTACGCACCGACGGCATCCTGCGTGAAGTGGCCAAGCCGCCGATTCAACTGGCCGGGCGTATTGCCGCGCGGTTGAAGGTGATGGCCAGTCTCGACATCTCCGAGCGGCGCAAACCCCAGGACGGGCGCATCAAGATGCGCCTGTCGAAGAGCAAGTCCATCGACTTCCGGGTGAACACCTTGCCGACGCTGTGGGGCGAGAAAGTGGTGATCCGGATTCTCGACCCGTCCAGTGCGCAAATCGGCATCGACGCCCTCGGTTATGAGCCGGCGCAGAAAGACCTGTACATGGCCGCGCTCAAACAGCCGCAAGGCATGATTCTGGTCACCGGCCCCACCGGCTCCGGAAAAACCGTATCGCTGTACACCGGGCTGAATATCCTCAACACCGTCGACATCAACATCTCCACCGCCGAAGACCCGGTGGAGATCAACATGGAAGGCATCAACCAGGTCAACGTCAATCCGAAACAGGGTCTGGATTTCGCCCAGGCTCTGCGTTCGTTTCTACGCCAAGACCCGGATGTGATCATGGTCGGCGAGATTCGCGACCTGGAAACGGCAGAGATTGCGATCAAGGCTGCGCAGACCGGTCACCTCGTGCTCTCGACCCTGCACACCAACAGCGCTGCCGAAACCCTCACACGCCTGCACAACATGGGCATACCCGGCTTCAACATCGCCACCTCGGTGAGCCTGATCATCGCCCAGCGGCTGGCGCGAAAACTGTGCAGCCACTGCAAAAAAGCCATCGAGATCCCCCGGGAAACCCTGATCAAGGAAGGCTTCCCCGAGGAACGCATCGGCAGTTTCACCGTCTACGAACCGGTCGGTTGCGATCACTGCAACGGCGGCTACAAAGGACGCGTGGGGATTTATGAAGTGGTGAAAAACACGGCCGAACTGCAACGGCTGATCATGGCCGAAGGCAACTCGCTGGAAATAGACAGCCAGATGCGCCGTGACGGTTTCGACGATCTGCGCACCTCCGGCCTGCACAAAGCGATGCAAGGCATCACTAGCCTGGAAGAAATCAACCGGGTCACCAAGGATTGAACATGGCGGTCAAGGCAGCAAAAGTCAGCGTTTACGCTTGGGAAGGCACAGACAGGAAAGGCAGCAAAATCAGCGGTGAGCTGAGCGGGCAGAACCCCGCACTGGTCAAGGCACAGTTGCGCAAACAGGGAATCAACCCTGGCAAAGTGCGCAAGAAATCCGCCTCGTTGCTGAGTTTCGGCAAACGCATCAAGGCGCAGGATATCGCCCTGTTCACGCGGCAGATGGCAACCATGATGAAGGCCGGCGTGCCGCTGTTGCAGTCGTTCGACATCATCGGTGAAGGCTTCGAGAATCCGGCGATGCGCACCCTGGTGGACGAGGTCAAACAGGAAGTCGCCGCCGGTAACAGCTTCGCTGCAGCCCTGCGCAAGAAGCCGCAGTACTTCGATGAGTTGTATTGCAACCTGGTTGACGCCGGCGAGCAGTCGGGGGCGCTCGATACGTTGCTGGAGCGGGTCGCGACCTATAAGGAAAAGAGCGAAAAACTCAAAGCCAAGATCAAGAAGGCCATGACCTATCCGTCTGCCGTGGTGCTGGTGGCCACGGTCGTCACCGGAATTCTGCTGGTGAAAGTGGTGCCGCAGTTCCAGTCGGTGTTCAAGGGTTTTGGTGCCGAACTGCCGGCCTTCACCCTGATGGTGATCAGCCTTTCGGAATTCATGCAGCAATGGTGGTGGGCACTGCTCGCGGTGCTGGTCGTGACGATTTTCGGCACGCGCCATGCCTTGAAATCCTCTCAGGCGCTGCGTGATCGTCGCGACACCTGGCTGCTGAAACTGCCCTTGGTCGGCACCCTGATGTACAAGTCCGCCGTGGCGCGATTTGCCCGCACCCTGTCGACCACATTTGCCGCCGGCGTGCCCTTGGTGGAAGCGCTCGATTCCGTCGCGGGTGCCACCGGCAACGTCGTATTCAAACGCGCCGTGCTGCGCATCCGCCAGGACGTGGCCACCGGCATGCAGCTGAATTTTTCCATGCGCGCCACCGGCGTGTTCCCGAACATGGCCGTGCAAATGACCGCGATCGGCGAGGAGTCCGGTGCGCTGGATGACATGCTCGACAAGGTCGCCGGGTTCTATGAAGACGAAGTGGACAATATGGTCGACAACCTCACCAGCCTCATGGAGCCGTTCATCATGGTGGTGCTGGGGGTAATCGTTGGCGGACTGGTAGTGGCGATGTACCTGCCGATCTTTCAACTCGGCTCAGCGATCTGACATGCCCATCGACGAATTCTTTGCTCTGTACCCGTTGGCCTTCGTCTGCACCGCGCTGTTGCTCGGTCTGGTGGTCGGCAGTTTCCTCAATGTGCTGATCTGGCGCCTGCCAAAAATGCTCGAACGCGATTGGCGCCAGCAGGCTCACGATGTCCTCGGCTTGCCCGGCGAAGCGCCACTACCGACTTACAACCTGATGCTGCCGCACTCCGAATGCCCGCACTGCGCGCACCGGATCCGCCCGTGGGAAAACATTCCGCTGCTCAGTTATCTGTGGCTGCGCGGGCGCTGCTCAGCGTGTGCCGCACCGATCAGCAAACGCTACCCGCTGACTGAACTGACCTGCGGACTGCTTTCGGCATTCATTGCCTGGCACCTGGGATTTGGCTGGCCAGCATGCCTGCTGATCTTCCTGACGTGGGGCTTGCTGGCGATGAGCCTGATCGACACCGAGCATCAACTGCTGCCGGATGTGCTGGTGCTGCCGTTATTGTGGCTGGGCTTGATCGTCAACAGTTTCGGCCTGTTCGTACCGCTACACGACGCACTGTGGGGCGCAGTGGCCGGGTACTTGGCGCTGTGTTCGGTGTTCTGGCTGTTCAAACTGCTCACCGGCAAGGACGGCATCGGTCACGGTGATTTCAAGCTGCTAGCGTTGATCGGGGCGTGGGGTGGCTGGGAGATTTTGCCGCTGACGATCCTGTTGTCGTCACTGGTGGGGGCGATCATCGGGGTGATTCTGCTGCGCCTGCGCGATCAGAAAACCTCGACGCCGATCCCCTTCGGCCCGTATCTGGCAATTGCCGGCTGGATTGCATTGCTCTGGGGTGGTCAAATAACCGACTTCTATTGGCAGTTTGTCGGTTTGCAATGAATACCCCTGTGGAAAAACCCTGGATTCTCGGCCTGACCGGCGGCATTGGCAGCGGCAAAAGTGCTGCGGCCCAGCATTTCATCGACCTTGGTATCCATGTGGTCGACGCCGATCACGCGGCGCGCTGGGTGGTTGAGCCGGGCCGTCCGGCGCTGGCGAAGATCGCCGAACACTTCGGCCCCGGTGTATTGCAGGCAGACGGGACGCTGGATCGCGCCGCCCTGCGCACGCTGATCTTCGAAGTGCCGGAGCAACGCCGCTGGCTCGAAGCATTGCTGCATCCGTTGATCGCCGAGGAAATCGCCCATCATCTCGCGCTGGCAAAATCGCCTTACGCGATTCTGGTTTCGCCGTTGCTGATCGAATCCGGGCAATACGCGATGACCCAACGCATTCTGGTGATCGACGCCCCGCAACAACTGCAGATCGAACGCACCTTGCAGCGTGACCAGACCAGCGAGCAGCAGGTTCAGGCGATCCTCAATGCTCAGTCGAGCCGTGAAGACCGCATCAGCCGCGCCGATGATGTGGTGGTCAACGACCGCGACCTCGCCTGGCTGCACAGCGAAGTCGAGCGCCTGCATCACTTTTACCTGACTTTATCCGGAGGCCAGTCATGAGCCCGATCCCAACCGTCGAATGCCCAACCTGCGGCGCTCCCGTGGAATTCACCCCCGAGAACAAATTCCGCCCGTTCTGCTCCGACCGCTGCAAGCTGATCGACCTCGGTGCGTGGGCGTCCGAAGAACACAAGATCCCGGTTGCACCGGATGCCGAAGATGAGCTGTTTTCAGGCGATTTCGACCCGCGCCACTGATCCGCACAGGGTCAACGTTGATCAGGGCCGCATGAAGCCGTAGTCCTGATCGTCGTCGAGGTTCTCCGCGAGAAAACGCAACTCGTCGGCCAGATCCTCTACGTTGCGCACGGCCTTGCTCTGTTGCACCACCGCACTGAGCAAGGCGCGCAGGCTCAAACCAGGGTCAAACCCGACTTCCTGCGCCATCTCCAGACTCTGCCGGGTCTCCTGCCTTGCCCACTCGTAAACGCTCATGCCGCTGCTCCTGAAGGGATTTGGCCGAGCATGAAATGCCGCGTGCGGAATCGATTTGATGTGGATCAAGACTTGGGATCGTCGTCCTTCCACGGCGCCGAAAGGTAGCGGGTACGATTGAAGGTCTCCAGCCATTCCGGGCAGAACACCACCAACGCGCTGATGACCATGCCGTTGATGAACGCTTCGGGGAAAATCAGCAGCCACAGATAACCAACGAAATCCTCCAGCCATTCCGGCATGGCGAAGAGACCGTCGTACCACAACAACGTCAAACTCAGGATCAGACACAGCAATGCCGACAGGGCAGCGGCGAAAAACCCTGAGCAAAAAATGTACACGAACGGATTACGCGGCTGAGCACGCTCGACGACAATCGCCACGCCTTCGGTGATCGCCACCGGCAGCAGAACCAACAAAGACCCGTTGACCCCGAGCGCCAGCAGATCCTGGCGCCCCAGCAGCACCAAGCCGATTTGCGCGACCAGCCCGCCGACAATCGCCAGCGGCCAGTCGAGCAGCAAGGTCACCGCCGTCATGCCGATAAAGTGATACGACACACCAGTGTCGAAATCCCTGCGCACCAGCCACAACAGAAACAGCGCGAACACCGTGCCGAACAGCAAATGCTGACGACGACTGTCGCTGAACAACTCGACCCACGGCGCCCGCACCATCGCCCAGAGCAGCACCGGCAGATAAATCAGCCAACCGAGCGTCAGGCTCGCCGATGACAACAGTTCGGCACCGATCACGATTCCCTCACCTTTTTCGCGGGTTTAAGTCCTTTGTCGGAGTCTACACCGCCTCTTGGTGAGAAACAGTTGATGTGCCGATCCCCGACTGCTGGACGCGTTCGGGGGAATACGCAAAACAGCGCCCCACAAAACGAGATCAGTGTCTCGGGATCAGCAAATCCCGCGTGCCGTCATCGTACTCGACGACCTCGCCCGGCAGCTTGATGCGCTGGTCATCCAGGTAGAAATAGTCTTTGCGCGCTGCCTTGAGTTGCTCAAGGTCCAGTTCGACGCTGAACTGGCCTTCTTCGCGCCCGGCTTCGAACAGCACCGTGCCAAACGGATCGACCAGGGCACTGCCGCCGGCAAACAACAATCCGCCATCGCCCTCTTCGACCCGGTTGACCATCATCGCGAACGCCTGATTTTCCTGGGCGCGAGCAGTGATTGCGGTGCGGTGAGTCGGCGCGTACGGATCCATGTTGCCGTTGGTGACGATCAGCACGTCCGCGCCCAGTTGCCCGAGGGCGCGGGCGGTTTCCGGAAATTCAATGTCGTAACAGATCAGCAGACCGACGCGCACGCCGTTCCACAGGCAAGTGCTGTAGCGATCGCCCGGAGCGAAGACGCCGCGTTCCAGCGGCCACAAGTGGGTCTTGCGGTAGCGCAGGGCAACGCCTTCGCCGGTGATCAGGAGGGTCGTGTTGTAGAAATGGCCGTCATGGTTTTCAGCGATGCCGATCACCACCGCGATGGAGCGTTCCCGCGCCGCCCGGACAATCGCCTGCACGGCCGGCCCATCCAGCGGTTCGGCGACATCGGCGACGGTCTCGGCGGTCGGGAAACCCGTGAGGTAGGTTTCCGGAAACACGATCAGTTGCGTATCGGCGGCGCACGCCGCAATCGCGCTCAGTGCACGTTCGAGGTTATAAACGGTAGCGTTGTCACGGCCTGCCAGTTGGGCAAATTCGACCTTCATGAGGGTTCCTTGTTATCTGTCTGAGCCACAGTATGGGCAACCCCGGGCACCCGGAAAATTACGCGGTGGAGGTAACTCGATAGGGGTAGATCGAAAAATCTGTGGCCCTGTCCGAGAGACTTTCTTCTTTAGGTTCACATTTGAACGCTAAGCTTGGGCCTATGGATGACTCTGATTATTTACGCCTGCTGACCATTGCGGCCGAGCAAGCCAACGCCTTTTTGTCCAATGCCCGCAAATGGGAGCGTGAGCGTTGGGTCTGCCAGCGCCTGCTGCAAGGCCTGAACATTCCCTACCGCGCCGACGAATTCGCGCCCGCCGGGGAGCCGCCGGACGTGCTGTTTCGCGACGCCAACTTCGAGGTGTTTTTCGTGCTCGATGAAGGGCGCCGCCTTAATGACGAATGGCGCGACGAATTGCAGCGTCGCCGCAGCGCCTTTTCCTTGAGCCAACTGGTGCGCCGGGAAGCCAAGCCGCGACGGATCCCGGCCAACGAGTTTTTGATGCGACTGGCACCGACCCTGCGCAAAAAAGCGCACAACTACAAGGAACGCGGAATGGATCTGGGCGAACTCGACATCATTGCCTTCGCCAGCCTCAAGCGTGAAGTGCTCGACCTCAACAGCCACTTCCCACCACCCACCGAATACCTGCGTCAGGGCTGGCGTTCGCTGTCACTCGTCGGCCCGACCTTCGCCCGCGTGCTGTTCGCCCACCCCGATGCACCGGATTTCCTGCGCAGCAACCTTGGTCGCAGCATTGTCTTTGATGTCGGAATCAGCCTGTGACGCCCCTTCAGCAATTGATCGCCGATGTGCCGCAGACCGGCCGCGTGCGCTGGATCGGCGTGCGCCCGCAATCACGTGGGCCGATGATTGAACTGGATGCGGTGGAGGCACGACTCGAGGCCGGACTGACCGGCGATCACGCCCGCCCCGGCGTGCGTAACGCGCGGCAAGTGACGTTGATCCAGTGGGAGCATCTGGCAGTGATCAGTGCTTTGATGGGACGCCCCACCGACCAACCGGTGAAACCTGAAGATCTGCGGCGCAATCTCGTTATCAGCGGTATCAATTTGTTTAGCCTCAAGGGTCGGCGCTTTCGCATCGGTCAGGCAATATTCGAAACCACTGGCTGGTGTCAGCCCTGCGCACGCCTGCAGAACGCCCTCGGTCCCGGCACCTTTCAAGCGGTGCGCGGGCATGGCGGAATTACTGCGCGAGTGTTACAAAGCGGGATCATTCGCCTCGATGATGGCGTGTCCGTCGAGCCTGTTCCGGACAGCGGCTATGCTGCGTTCAACCCCGGTTGAAAACCGCTGTAGCTTCTGCACATTCAGCAACGTCTACCTGACGAGGCCAATATGACCAGCCGCCTGAACCCCGAAGACCAAAAGCATGTCGAAGAGTACCTGCAACTGTCCCAACACCGTGTCGAGCGCCGGCCATTCCGGCCGTGGATGCTCCTGGTGCTGGTGCTGGCAGTGACCATTGGTCTGGGCCTGTTGAGCCGATTTATCAGTTACCTGACGCTATGAGCTGCCTTGCGCTCGCTTGGGTAACCGCACCGATTTCCTTTAAAAACCTTGCGAGTTATCCCTATGTCCCATCGTATTGTCATTGTCGGCGGCGGCGCCGGCGGTCTGGAGTTGGCTACCCGTCTGGGTAAGACTCTGGGCAAGCGCGGCACGGCCAGCGTGATGCTGGTCGACGCGAACCTCACGCACATCTGGAAACCGCTATTGCACGAAGTGGCCGCCGGATCGCTGAACTCTTCCGAAGATGAACTCAACTATGTCGCCCAGGCCAAATGGAACCACTTTGAGTTCCAACTGGGGCGCATGAGCGGGCTCGATCGCGCACAGAAGAAAATCCAGCTGGCCGCTACTTATGACGAAAACGGCGTAGAGCTGGTGCCGGCGCGTGAAGTGCAGTACGACTCGCTGGTGATCGCGGTCGGCAGCACCACCAACGACTTCGGAACTCAGGGCGCGGCGCAACATTGCCTGTTCCTCGACACGCGCAAACAGGCTGAGCGCTTCCACCAGCAACTGCTCAACCACTATCTGCGGGCGCACGCCGGGCAGACCGATGTGGTCCAGCAGATCAGCGTGGCCATCGTCGGTGCCGGTGCGACCGGAGTCGAGCTGGCGGCGGAACTGCACAACGCCGCCCATGAACTGGCGGCTTACGGCCTCGACCGGATCAAACCGGAAAACATGCACATCACCCTGATCGAAGCCGGCCCACGGGTGCTGCCAGCCCTGCCGGAGCGCATCAGCGGGCCGGTGCACAAGACCCTGGAGAAACTCGGGGTCAATGTGATGACCAACGCCTCGGTCAGCGAAGTGACGGCCGACAGCCTGATCACTGCCGACGGCAATGAGATCAAGGCCAGTCTGAAAGTCTGGGCGGCGGGTATTCGTGCGCCGGGTTTCCTCAAGGACATCGACGGTCTGGAAACCAACCGCATCAACCAGCTGCAGGTGCTGCCGACGTTGCAAACCACCCGTGACGAAAACATTTTCGCCTTCGGTGACTGCGCGGCCTGCCCGCAACCGGGCTCGGATCGCAACGTACCGCCACGGGCGCAAGCGGCGCACCAACAGGCCTCGTTATTGGCCAAATCGCTGAAACTGCGCATCGAAGGCAAGACCCTGCCGGAGTACAAGTACACCGACTACGGCTCGCTGATTTCGCTGTCGCGTTTTTCGGCTGTGGGTAACTTGATGGGCAACCTGACGGGCAGTGTGATGCTCGAAGGCTGGCTGGCGCGGATGTTTTACGTGTCGCTGTATCGTATGCACCAGATGGCGCTGTACGGCCCGTTCCGCACGGCAATGCTGATGTTGGGCAGCAAGATTGGCCGGGGCACCGAGCCGCGTCTGAAACTGCATTGATGCAGTAAACGTTGTGGGAGGGGGCTTGCTCCCGAATGCGGTGGGTCAGTCGACGTTAATGTGGCTGATTTATCGCTTTCGGGAGCAAGCCCCCTCCCACATTTCGATCCTCATGCAGTTGAAGATCTGTTTCTCACTGTATCCGCGCCACACATTCCCCGACTTCGCTTACAAACGCCCCTGCTCAGCGACACAGTCGCGATACACCGCCACCGCTTAATGGCCACACCCGAGCAACACCTGCTCTGGCTAATCGTCCTTAACGTGTGGTTGCGTTGCGCAGCCCAGGAGAATGTAAATGTCCCGCACTTCGGCTCTCGGTAAAAAATCCATTGGCCTGCTCGGCGCTGCGCTGGCCGGCGGCCTGATGTTGTCCGGTTCGGTATTCGCGGCTCAGCCGCTGGCTCAGGGCTACATGGTCGCCTCGGCGGAAACGTCGTTAAAAGCCCCGGAAGGCAAATGCGGTGAAGGCAAATGTGGCGATGCGTCGATGGCCAAAACCGACAGTGATGGAGACGGCAAGGTCTCCCGCGCAGAATTCCTCAAGGTCGCGCCAAAGTCTGACTTCGACAAGATCGACACCAACCATGACGGCTTCATTGACGAGCAAGAGGCCTACAACAACGTCAAAGCCAACTTCGAAGCCAATGGCAAGAAAATGCCTAAAGGCCTGTTCGAACACTTGAAGGATCAAGACGGCGCCTGACCCACGCGGTGCTACAAAATCAGGCCGCGACCTTCACAAGAAGGCGCGGCTTTTTTGTGCCCGTCGTACTTACAACTGGAATCGCCGCACCAGACTTTGCAGCGCATTGGCCAGTTTCGACAGTTCATGACTCGAAGCGCTGGTCTGATCGGCACCCGCAGCGGAACGCACCGACAAGTCACGGATATTCACCAGATTGCGATCAACCTCGCGCGCCACTTGCGCCTGCTCTTCGGCGGCGCTGGCAATCACCAGATTACGTTCGTGAATCTCGTGCACCGACGCAGTGATGGTCTGCAGCGCCTCCCCCGCGCGCTCGGCCAATGCCAGCGTGGTCGTGGCACGGGAAGCGCTGGCCTGCATCGAATCCAGCGCCAGGCTCGAACCACTGCGCATGCCCTGCACCATCTGCTCGATTTCCTGAGTCGATTGCTGCGTGCGATACGCCAGCGCCCGTACCTCATCGGCAACCACGGCAAAGCCTCGCCCGCTCTCCCCCGCTCGCGCCGCCTCAATGGCTGCGTTCAGCGCCAGCAAATTGGTCTGCTCGGCGATGGCGCGAATCACATCGAGCACTTTGCCGATGTCCTGCGACTGATTGGCCAGCGACTGCACCAACTCACCAGTGTGTTGCACATCGCTGGCCAGCGCATTGATCGCACTGGCGGTTTCGCTGACGCGCTCCTGCCCTCGTTGCGCCGATTCGCTGGACTGGCGGGTGGCATCGGATGTCGAGACCGCGTTGCGCGCGACCTCTTCAACGGCCGTGGTCATTTCGTTAACCGCAGTGGCAGCCTGTTCGATTTCGTTGTTCTGCTGTTGCAGGCCTTGGGTGCTGTCGAGCGTTACGGCGTTGAGTTCGTCGGCAGCGGTGGCCAGTTGCGTGGCCGAGCCGCTGATGCCTTGCAGGGTTTCACGCAGGTTCTGCTGCATGGTCGCGAGGGCTTTTAGCAATCGGCTGACTTCATCATTGCCCTGGGTTTCGATGGGGCGGGTCAAATCGCCCTGCGCGACGCTCTCGGCGGCGTTCACCGCGCTGGTCAGGGGCCGCACGATGCTACGCGTAAGCAACATCGCCAACGCCACCGTGGCCAGTGCCGCCAAGGCAATGAACAGACTGACGATGGTGCGCGAGGTTTCGTAGTGCGCTGCAGACTTCTGACTCTCCGCGGCGACTTGTTTTGCGAACAGGTCAGCCAGATCGCTGAGCTGTTTGCCGGAGCCATCAACCACGGTTTTCATGTCGACCAGCAACAGCTTGGTCAGCTCGTCACGCTTGCCCTGTTCGGCCAGCGTGAAGGATTGCGCGATACCGGTGCGATACGCCGCGAAGGTTTTTTTGAACTGATCGTAAAGTTGCTGACCTTCCGGCGTGGTGACCAGCTTGTCGTAGGCGGCGATCTTCTCACTCAGTTCCTTGTCGCGCGTGTCCATCTGGCTGCGGTAGGTGGCAATATTGTTGGGATCCTGATCCAGCGCCATACGCAACGAGATGGTACGGATGCGCAACATCAGTTCGCGAATCTCGTCACCGCCGCGAATGCTCGGCAGCCACCGGTTTTCCACCGCGACTTCGCTGTCGCGAATACTCGACATCTGCCCGAGGGCAAAAACGCCGAGCAATGCCACCAATACCGCGATCAGGGCAAACCCCAAGGCAGCCCGGGGAGCAATATTCAACTGACGAAGCAACATGACAAAAGCCCTTATTCTTGTATTGGCCAGATTCAAGGGGCGAAGCAGTGGCAGTCCCCCTCGTGTTAGCGGGCTATCGGCAAGTTGTACGATGACTTGAAGAGAATCGTCTTTTCGGCGGGCAAAAAAAATCCCCGTATCTTTCGATACGAGGATTTTTAATATGGTCGGGGTAAGGGGATTCGAACTCCTGACATCCTGCTCCCAAAGCAGGCGCGCTACCGGACTGCGCTATACCCCGGTAAAAAAAAGGCGACCTTTCAAAGATCGCCTTCTTCGATCAGCGCTTTTGGCCTCTGATCTTAAGATTCGATCCCAGCGCTAACTGGTTTCAAAAATGGTGGGTCGTGTGGGATTCGAACCTACGACCAATTGGTTAAAAGCCAACTGCTCTACCAACTGAGCTAACGACCCAAAAATGGTCGGGGTAAGGGGATTCGAACTCCTGACATCCTGCTCCCAAAGCAGGCGCGCTACCGGACTGCGCTATACCCCGGCTTGAAATTGGCTCCGTGACCAGGACTCGAACCTGGGACCCAATGATTAACAGTCATTTGCTCTACCGACTGAGCTATCACGGAACTACATATTTCAATTTACAACGGTGAAACTTACAGCTCTTAGACTTCGTTCGCATCGCTGCGTTCGTGTGTCTGAGGCGCGCTATTCTACAACCTAGATCACCTCTGTCAACCCCCTAAATTGCTTTCAAGTTAATGATTTGCAACTTATTTCAGATTTCCGCTCAGTGAGCTGAAACCTTGTGGGTGACTGACTGCGGGGCGCACTTTACAAGCCTTTTCCTTTGAGTTCAACAGCCTAACGAAAAAAAGGCCCCACAATGTGGGGCCTTCCTTATTTCATTGCCGCTTTGGCTCAGTTGAAAACGATTTCGTCGTTCTCGACAGTGCCGGTGGCGGTATCGCCGGGCATGAAATGACCCGACAGGATCAATTGTGCCAGCGGGTTTTCGATCCAGCGCTGAATCGCCCGTTTCAAAGGACGTGCGCCATAGACCGGGTCGTAACCGACAGCAATCAGCTTGTCCATCGCTTCCGGACTCAGCTCCAGCTTCAGCTCGCGCTCGGCCAGACGTGTGCGCAGACGGCCCAACTGGATTTCGGTAATGCCCGCAATCTGATCCCGCGCCAAAGGCTCGAAGATCACCACTTCGTCGACCCGGTTGATGAATTCCGGGCGGAAGTGCGAAGTCAGCGCATCCATTACCGCTGCACGCTGGGCTTCACGATCACCGACCAGTTCCTGGATCTGCACCGACCCCAGGTTCGAGGTCATGACGATCACGGTATTGCGGAAGTCCACCGTACGGCCATGGCTGTCGGTCAGGCGACCATCCTCCAGCACTTGCAGCAAGATGTTGAACACATCCGGATGCGCCTTCTCGACTTCGTCCAGCAGGATCACCGAGTAAGGCTTGCGCCGTACCGCTTCGGTCAGATAACCGCCCTCCTCGTAACCGACGTATCCCGGCGGCGCACCGATCAGGCGAGCCACGGAATGTTTCTCCATGAACTCGGACATGTCGATTCGTACCATCGCCTCTTCGGTATCGAAAAGGAACTCGGCCAACGCCTTGCACAGCTCGGTTTTACCGACACCGGTCGGGCCGAGGAACATGAAAGAACCGCTCGGACGATTCGGGTCGGACAACCCGGCACGCGAACGCCGTACTGCGTTAGCCACAGCCACTACCGCCTCGTCCTGGCCGATTACGCGCTGGTGCAACAGGCTTTCCATCTTCATCAGCTTGTCGCGCTCGCCTTCGAGCATTTTCGACACCGGAATGCCGGTCCACTTCGACACGACTTCAGCGATTTCTTCTTCAGTTACCTTGCTGCGCAGCAACTGATTTTCGCTCTTGCCGTGCTGGTCGACCATTTGCAGGCTGCGTTCCAGATCCGGGATCACCCCGTACTGCAACTCGGCCATGCGGTTGAGGTCGCCTTTGCGGCGCGCCGCTTCGAGCTCCTGACGCGACTGTTCGATCTTCTGCTGAATCTGTGCAGAACCCTGTACCTCGGCTTTTTCCGAGTTCCAGATTTCTTCCAGATCCGAGTACTCACGCTCGTGACGCTCGATTTCTTCCTGGAGTTTTTCCAGACGTTTCTTCGCCGCGTCGTCGCTTTCTTTCTTCAGTGCCTGGGATTCCACCTTCAACTGAATCAGGCGACGCTCCAGACGATCCAGCACTTCCGGCTTGGAGTCGATTTCCATGCGGATACGGCTGGCAGCTTCGTCGATCAGGTCGATGGCCTTGTCCGGCAACTGCCGGTCAGTGATGTAGCGATGACTGAGCTTGGCCGCCGCGATAATCGCGCCGTCGGTGATCGCCACCTTGTGGTGAACCTCGTAACGCTCCTTGAGGCCACGCAGGATGGCGATGGTGTCTTCCTCGCTCGGCTCATCCACCAGCACTTTCTGGAAGCGTCGTTCGAGCGCCGCGTCCTTCTCTATATATTGGCGGTACTCGTTGAGCGTGGTCGCGCCGACGCAGTGCAACTCACCGCGAGCCAGTGCAGGCTTGAGCATGTTGCCGGCGTCCATCGAACCTTCGCCCTTGCCAGCGCCGACCATGGTGTGCAGTTCGTCGATGAACAGAATGATCTGCCCTTCCTGCTTCGACAGCTCGTTGAGCAGCGATTTCAGGCGCTCTTCGAACTCACCGCGATACTTGGCACCGGCAATCAGCGCGCCCATGTCCAGCGACAGCAGACGTTTGCCCTTGAGGCCGTCCGGTACTTCGCCGTTGATGATGCGCTGGGCCAGACCTTCGGCGATGGCGGTTTTACCCACGCCAGGCTCACCGATCAGCACCGGGTTGTTTTTGGTGCGGCGTTGCAGAACCTGAATGGTGCGACGGATTTCGTCGTCACGGCCGATCACCGGATCGAGCTTGCCGTCTTCGGCGCGCTTGGTCAGGTCCACGGTGTATTTATCCAGCGCCTGCCGCGACTCTTCGTGGTTGGCGTCATTCACCGCTTCGCCGCCACGCAGGTTGTTGATCGCGTTTTCCAGAGCTTTTTTACTCACGCCCTGGCCGAGCAGCAACTTGCCGAGCTTGCTGTTCTCGTCCATCGCCGCGAGCAGCACCAGTTCGCTGGAAATGAACTGGTCGCCCTTCTGCTGGGCCAGACGATCAGCCTGATTGAGCAGGCGCGCCAGGTCCTGCGACATGTTGACGTCGCCGGTCGGGTTCTGGATTTTCGGTAATTGGTCGAGCTCTTTGGTCAGCTCTTTTCGCAAGCTGTTGACGTCGAAGCCTACCTGCATCAGCAGAGGTTTGATCGAACCACCCTGCTGCTCAAGCATGGCTTGCATCAAGTGCGCCGGCTCGATGGCCGGATGATCGTGGCCGACTGCCAACGACTGGGCGTCGGACAAGGCCAACTGTAATTTGCTGGTTAAACGGTCTATTCGCATAAGTCACCTTCCTTTTGAGCAGGCCGGACCTAAAAACCATCCTGAATAAAGAAACCTGCCAGATACCGCTATAGATGCGGTCGATTCTGGAAGATTCAAGCGTCAGAGGTGTGATGCAGATCAGGCAAGTCTAGCGGGTGAGCCAAACCAGGGAGGCGAAGCGACCGGTGCGTGACGCACGGCGGTAGGAAAAGAAGCGCGGATCGGTCACTGTGCAGAAACCGCCGCCATAAACCGCTGTGACACCACGGGCGGCCAGACGCAGGCGCGCCAGCAAATAGATGTCAGCCATGAACTTGCCAGCATTGCTGCTCGGTACAAAGGCATCGGCTGCTTCGGGCAATTGATTGATGAAGACTTCCCGAACTTCCGGGCCGACTTCAAAGGCTTGCGGGCCGATGGCCGGACCGAGCCAGACCAGCACCTCTTCAGCCGGAACATCAAGTGTGTCGAGCGTCGCTTCAAGCACACCTGCTGCCAAACCGCGCCAACCGGCGTGAGCTGCCGCTACACGGGTGCCAGCACGGTCGCAGAACAATGCTGGCAAGCAATCCGCCGTCATCGCCGCACAGGCAATTCCGGGGGTAGCCGTCCAACTGGCGTCGGCGGTCGCAACAATGCCCGGATCAGCATGCGCCACGGCAATCCCGTGCACTTGCTGCAGCCAGGCAGGCTTTATAGAGAAGTGATCAGTCAGACGCCGACGGTTCTCGGCGACGTCTTGCGGGCGATCATCAACATGATCGCCCAGATTGAGACTGTCGAACGGCGCCTCGCTGACACCACCCTCGCGGGTGGTGACACAGGCCCTGACGCTGGCCGGCGCAGGCCAGTCCGGCGTCAGCCAGCTCATCCGACGAAAGCCTCGCGATCCTGCTTGAGCAGGGTCAGCAGCCAGACGAAATCTTCCGGCAGCGGCGATTCCCAGCTCATGCGCTGACCGCTTGTCGGGTGATCCAGCTCAAGGAACCGAGCGTGCAGCGCCTGCCGCGGGAAGTTCTTGAGGGTTTCGACCATGTTCAGGTTCGCCGCCGGCGGAATACGGAAGCGACCGCCGTATGCCGGATCGCCGACCAACGGGAAGTTGATGTGCGCCATGTGCACGCGGATCTGGTGAGTACGGCCGGTTTCCAGTTTCACCCGTACGTGGGTGTGCGAACGGAAACGCTCCAGCACGCGGTAGTGGCTGACGGCAGGCTTGCCGCCCTCCATCACCGCCATGCGCTGGCGCTGCTGGCCGTGACGACCGATCGGCGCGTTGATCTTGCCGCCGGCAGTCACCACGCCGATCACGATGCACTCGTAGATCCGGCTGACACTGCGGCTCTGCAACTGGGCCACCAGCTGCGTCTGCGCCTGAATGGTCTTGGCCACCACCATCAGACCGGTCGTGTCCTTGTCCAGGCGATGCACGATGCCGGCGCGCGGGACATTGATAATGTCCGGCACATGGTGCAGCAAGGCGTTGAGCAAGGTGCCATCAGCGTGACCGGCAGCCGGGTGCACCACCAGGCCCGCAGGCTTGTTGATGACCAGGATGTCGTCGTCTTCATAGACGATGTCGAGCTCGATGTCCTGGGCGATCCACTCGCCCTGGGCCTCCTGCTCGGCAGTCAGCTCAAGAATGGCACCGCCATGCACAATGTCGCGCGGGCGGATGACCGCCCCGTCCACAGTCAGGCGACCTTCTTTGATCCAGGCGGAAAGGCGCGAGCGTGAGTGCTCAGCGAAGAGTTGGGCGGCGACTTGATCGAGGCGTTGGCCGCCCAAATCGGACGGCACCTCTGCGCGAAGTTCAATTTTATCGGACATGCTCTGACTGGCGTCGGCACAGCTTTTGGTTTCGGCTGCGCGCTTGTGGTTAAATACGGCGTCTTTTGCCCCGAGGCTTTTCAACGGGGCGCTCATCATAACAGGACGGCCCCGCCCAAGACAGCGGCCGTCATAGGGACGCAAGCCGCCATGCAAGTGAAACACCTGCTGCTGATCGCCATCCTCGCATTGACCGCTGCTTGCTCATCGAAGGAAGTCGTAGACGAAAACCTCAGCGAAGCCGAGCTGTATCAGCAGGCTCAGACTGACCTGGACAACAACAGCTACACCAGCGCCACCGCCAAGCTGAAGGCTCTGGAGTCGCGTTATCCGTTCGGTCGCTACGCCGATCAGGCGCAGCTGGAACTGATCTACGCCAACTACAAGAACTCGGAGCCGGAAGCTGCAAAGTCCGCCGCTGAGCGCTTCATTCGTCTGCACCCACAGCATCCGAACGTCGATTACGCGTACTACCTCAAGGGTCTGACCTCTTTCGACCAGGACGTCGGCCTGCTGGCGCGCTTTCTGCCGCTGGACATGACCAAGCGTGACCCGGGCGCCGCGCGCGACTCGTACAACGAGTTCGCCCAGCTGACCAGCCGCTACCCGAACAGCCGCTACGCGCCGGACGCCAAGCAGCGCATGATTTACCTGCGCAACCTGCTGGCGGCCTACGAAATCCACGTGGCCGACTACTACCTGACCCGACAGGCTTACGTCGCCGCCGCGAACCGTGGCCGTTACGTGGTGGAAAACTTCCAGGAAACCCCATCGGTCGGCGACGGCCTGGCGGTCATGACTGAAGCCTATCAGCGTCTGCACCTGGACGATCTGGCGGCCACCAGTCTGGAAACCCTGAAGCTCAACTACCCGAACCACCCGAGCCTGCAAGACGGCCAGTTCGTGCCACGGGTTGCCGAAGCCGACAACCGTTCGTTCCTGAGCAAGGCGACGTTGGGTCTGATCGAATCGCGCCCACCGCTGCCGCCGGGAGAAACCCGCGCCAATCAGGACGTGCAGAAACAGTTCCAGGACGCGAAAGACGCGATCCCGAACGAGCTCAAGCCTAAAGACGAGAACGGCGACGTGATCGAAGAGCCGGAGCCTGAGTCCACCAGCGACCGTTCGTGGTTCAGCTACATGACCTTCGGCGTGTTCGACTGATCACACCGCAAGTACAGAAAAGGGAGATCTTCGGATCTCCCTTTTGCATTACCGCGCTTTAATTGACTGTGCGCTGCTCGGGACCTTGGCTAAACTGCCGGATCATCAGTCGAAAAGCCGCTCATCATGCTTCGTTTATTGTTCTGGATCGCCGTGATCTTCGCCGCAATATGGCTGTGGCGTAAATTCAAGGCGCCCGCCTCCTCCAACCCATCCTCCCGAGCCCCTCGCGAACAGGATGCACCGCCCATGGTGCGTTGCGCCCATTGCGGCGTGCACTTGCCGCGTGATCGCGCACTAAGCGTTCAACAACAATGGTATTGCAGCCAGGCTCACCTCGAGCAAGGCCCGGGTGCAAGTGATCGCTGAGGCCACCCACGCCGACAGCAAACAGGCCCAGCGACTGCTGCGCCTCTATCATCTCTACCGTTTAAGTGTCGGCATCACCCTGGTGCTGTTGATCTCCAGCAATATGGACAACCGCCTGCTGATGTCGGCCGACGACGATCTGCTGCGCAGCGGCAGTTGGCTGTATCTGGTGCTCAACATCCTGCTGGTGGTGTTCCTCGAGAACACCCGACGCCCCGCTCAACTGTTCAGTCTGGCGCTGGTCGATGTCTTGCTGCTGTGCGGCCTGTTTTACGCGGCGGGCGGTGTCGGCAGTGCGCTTGGCAACTTGCTGATCGTTTCGGTGGCCATCAGCAATACCTTGCTGCGCCGACGCATCGGCCTGCTGATTGCCGCCATCGGCGCCCTCGGCATTGTCGGCTTGAGTTTTCTGCTGAGTTTCAGTCATCCCCTCAGTGCCAACGAATACCTGCAGGCCGGCACCCTCGGCGCACTGTGTTTTGCCGCCTCGCTACTGGTGCAAGGGTTGATCCGGCGCCTGGAAGTCAGCGAAACCCTGGCCGAGCAACGCGCCAGCGAAGTGGTCGGTCTCGAAGCCCTGAACGCGCTGATCCTGCAACGCATGCGCACCGGCATTCTGGTGATCGACGAACGACGCCGGGTGCAACTGGCCAACCACAGCGCCCAGACGCTGCTGGCGCAAACGCATTTGCAGGGCCACCTGATCGACGACTATTCGTCGGCACTGGTCGATCGCCTGCAATTGTGGATGAACAATCCGACCCTGCGCCCACAGAGCCTGAAGATCCCCGGCAACGGTCTGGAACTGCAACCGAGCTTTATTGCGCTCGAACAGAGCCCGAATCAGCAGACCCTGATCTTTCTTGAAGACCTCGCCCAGATCGCCCAACAGGCCCAGCAGCTCAAACTGGCGGCGCTTGGACGTCTGACCGCCGGCATCTCCCACGAGATTCGCAATCCATTGGGCGCCATCAGTCACGCCGCGCAGCTATTGGGCGAATCCGAGGAACTCGACAACGCGGATCGACGTCTGACGCAGATCATTCAAGACCATTCCCAGCGCATGAACCGAGTCATTGAAAACGTCCTGCAACTGTCCCGCCGTCAGCAAAGCGCACCGCAACGGCTGGACCTCAAGCCGTGGCTGGAAAACTTCGTCGCCGAAAGCCGTGAACAGGCCAGTGAGCGCCAGCAGATTCATCTGCGCATTGATTCAGGCGACTTCACCACCCTGATGGATCCCAACCAGCTCACACAGATCCTCGACAACCTCCTGCGCAACGGCTGGCGCCATAGCGCCCTGCTACACGACCGCGCTGAAGTCTGGCTGGCCCTTTTCATCGACGCCGATAGTCAATTGGCGGTGCTTGAAGTGCAAGACAACGGCCCCGGCGTTCCGATCGAAGAGCAGCCGCATTTGTTCGAGCCGTTCTTCACCACCAGCAGTCAAGGCACCGGCCTTGGGCTTTATCTGTCCCGTGAGCTGTGCGAAAGCAACCAGGCGCGCCTAGACTTCAAACCACGCCAAGGCGGCGGCTGCTTTCGCATCACCTTTGCTCACGGACGGAAACAAAGTTGAACACGAGCCCACGGCAAAAAATCCTCATCGTCGACGACGAACCGGACATCCGCGAACTCCTGGAAATCACCCTCGGGCGGATGAAGCTCGAGACTTTCAGCGCACGCAATCTGACCGAAGCCCAGACGCTGTTGCACCGCGAGACGTTCGACCTGTGCCTGACCGACATGCGCCTGCCCGACGGCACCGGGCTTGAACTGGTGCAGCACATCCAGCAACGTTATCCACAATTGCCGGTGGCGATGATCACCGCTTATGGCAGCCTCGAAACCGCGATCAACGCGCTGAAGGCCGGGGCATTCGACTTCCTTACCAAACCGGTGGACCTGAGCCGTCTGCGCGAACTGGTCGCCGCCGCTCTGCGCATGCCAGTAGCAGGTGGCGTATCGAGCTCGATTGATCGGCGCCTGCTGGGCAACTCGCTGCCGATGCGCAATCTGCGCAAACAAATCGACAAACTCGCCCGCAGTCAGGCGCCGGTGTACATCAGCGGCGAATCCGGCAGCGGTAAAGAGTTGGTTGCGCGGCTGATTCACGAGCAAGGCCCGCGCGCCAGCCAGGCATTTGTGCCAGTGAACTGCGGGGCGATTCCGTCGGAGCTGATGGAAAGCGAGTTTTTCGGTCACCGTAAAGGCAGTTTTACCGGCGCCGTCGAGGACAAACCGGGGCTGTTTCAGGCTGCGCAGGGCGGTACGTTGTTTCTCGATGAAGTGGCGGACTTGCCGCTGTCGATGCAGGTAAAACTGCTGCGGGCGATTCAGGAGAAAGCCGTGCGCAGCGTCGGCGGCCAGCAGGAAACCGTGGTCGACGTGCGGATTCTTTGCGCAACCCACAAGGATCTCGAAGCCGAGGTGGCCGCCGAACGCTTCCGTCAGGATCTGTATTACCGGCTCAACGTCATCGAACTGCGCGTACCCCCACTGCGTGAGCGACGCGACGACATTGAAGTGCTCGCCACGCACATGCTCAAGCGCTTGGCCAGCGGCACCGGCCAACCGGCGGCGCGCCTGCACCCGCAGGCACTTGAGGCACTGAAGGGCTACCGTTTTCCGGGCAATGTGCGCGAACTTGAGAACGTCCTCGAACGCGCCCACACGCTGTGTGAAAACCACTTGATCGAGGCGCTGGACTTGCGGCTCAGTGAGGGTAATTGCGCGGCCGAGGGCGGTATCGCCGACCTCACGCAGATCGACAACCTTGAGGATTATCTGGAGAACGTCGAACGCAAACTGATTTTGCAAGCTCTGGAGGAAACCCGCTGGAACCGAACGGCGGCGGCGCAGCGCTTGAGTTTGTCGTTTCGCTCAATGCGTTATCGTTTGAAGAAACTCGGTCTGGACTGATGGCCTCTTCGCGAGCAAGCCCGCTCCCACACTTGATCCAGGTGAACACAAGTTTGTCAGCAACTCAGATCAAATGTGGGAGCGGGCTTGTTCGCGAATGCGGTCGGCCAGCCACCCAAGAAACAACTGACTAAATGCGCCCTTCCGGAGCATAAGGCGCCGGATCAATAATCGGCTCCCGCCCTAGCATCACATCCGCAAACAACTGGCACGACGCCGGCGCGAGTACCAAACCATTACGGTAATGGCCGCAGTTCAGCCACAACCCTTCGTGTCCCGGCACACGGCCAATGTACGGAATCCCTTCCGGCGATCCCGGGCGCAATCCGGCCCAATGCCCGACCACCTCGGCCTCCGCCAGCGCCGGAATCAGCTCCACCGCCGACGCCTTGAGACTTTCCAGTGCCACGTCGGTCGGCGTCTTGTCGTAGCCTTCGTGCTCCAGCGTACTGCCGATCAGAATGTGCCCATCGCGACGCGGAATCGCATAACGCCCCTTGGCCAGCACCATGCTCGGCAAAAAGTCCGCTGCACATTTGTAGAGAATCATCTGGCCTTTGACCGGCTCGACCGGCAACGTCAGGTTCAGCGTCTTGAGCAGATCACCGCTCCATGCACCCGCTGTCAGTACGACCTGATCGCCAGTGATCACGCCGGTCGAGGTCTGAACGCCAATCACCCGCTCACCCTGGCGAACAAAACCGCTGACTTCGCAGTGTTCGTGAATGGTTACGTTCGGCAGTGCCAGCAACGCCGCTTTCAGCGATTTCACCAGACGCGGATTACGCACGTTGGCCACATCGGCCATGTAGATTGCGCGCGAAAAACCACTGCCCAGCACTGGCACGGCATCGTGCGCCGCCGAGATATCCACAGCGCGCAACGGACGATTTTCACGCTTGGCCCAGCCGAGCGCTTCGGCTTCGTCATCCAGATCCAGCCAATACAGGCCAGTGGTGTGCACTTCAGGATCAACCCCGGTATCGGCAAACAGGCGCTCGCCGAGCTGTGGATAAAAATCCTGCGACCAGTGCGCCAGCGCCGTTACGGCCGGGCTGTAGCGCCAGGGGTACAACGGCGAAACGATACCACCACCCGCCCAGGATGATTCCTGCCCGACGTTCGAGCGGTCGAGCAGCACCACGCTGCCCACTTCGGAAGCAAGATTGTAGGCGGTCAGCAGGCCAATCACCCCGCCACCGACAATCACTACTTGCTGTTGCCTGGTCATGTTTGATCCAACCGTAAAAAAGACAGAGGGCGCAAAAGGCGCCCGAAAGAAAGCGCCTCAGCGGCCCCAGCAATCCTTGGTGGTGAGCCCGGTGGTCGCGTTGTTCATGCTTCTGACACCGGTATTGGTCAGGGTGAAATCCCCGCACTTGTCGGTGGCCATGGCCGAGCCCGTCTTGCGGGTAGCCGTCAGCAGGAAAGTCTGGTCGGTGATCGTCGGGGTGATGGTGTAGTAGTCAGTGCCCGCGCTCAGACCGGTGATGCCGGTGTAGAGATTGTTTTTGGTGTAGAACCGTTCGAGCGTCTGCGCCTGTTCCGACAGCAACGACACCACCTCGGCACGACGGCCCTTCTTCACATATTCAGTGAGGCTGGGAGCAGCGATGGTGATGATGATCCCGATGATCGCAACTACGATCATGATCTCGATCAGGGTGAAGCCTCGGTTGAATCTGCGCATGCCTCAAACTCTCACTTACTGTATTTGTCGCCACATGATACGACGGCTGCCGCCACCGCCCTTTTCCACCAGTGTTGTGATGTTGCCGCTGGTATCGTTGAATATCTTGCGTGTTGCGCCATTGACGATGGCGTTCAGGGTTGGAATGCCACCAGTGAATATCACACCGCTGGAAATCGTGTCGCTGCTGTCGACCACACCATCCCCGTTAGTATCGAATACCGCGTAGTTGAGCATCTTACCGCTGAACGCATCGACTTCGACCACTTTGCCGGTGCCGAAGCTGGAACAGGGGTCGGTCGTATCGACACTGGCCGTGGTGAAGACGATTCGCCCAAGCACCAGACTGGCCTGGTTGATCACCCGCTCGCCGATCAGCGCGTTGTTGTACACCAATGGCAGATACCAGCCTTTCTCGCCCGGATACGTCGTATCGTTCTGGGACGTCGTCACGAATTGCCCCGTGCTGCCGGAGAACACCCCAGTGATAGCCTGCGCCTGCAGGCTGCTGACGGTGAGCTGGCCCGAACCGCCATCGGCATCCCACACCGAATAGAACGACTGCAAATCCTTGTTGGTTTTGTCAGCGGTTTCGTTGAACTTGCCGGTACCGACGAAAATCTGTTTGCCGCCGAGCGCATTGTCGGCGAGCAGCGGCTGCGCGGTGATCGGTTGCGTTGCCCCGCCCGCCGTGGTGAACAACGGCTTGCCGGAAAACGCCACGCCCCAGCTGTCGGACGACGTCGCGCTCAAATCAAACTTCCACAGCCGTCCTTTCAAGTCGCCACCATAAGCGGCCTGCACTACATTCGACGAATTGACCTTGAGCTTCACCGAAGACAGACCGTTGGTGGTTTCCGTGCTGTCGATGACGATCTTCCTGATCAGCGAACCGTCGCGCACATCCAGCACATACAGCGCTGCCACACCGGAGTTGCTGCCGTAACCATTGGAAATAAACGCCGCCCAACGACCGTCGGCCAAGCGTGCCACTTCCGGACGGGCGTAGGCATAACCCAGATCATTAAAAACGTTGGCGGTGCTGGCGGTCGCCGGCGCACTGACTTCCCACAAAGCCTTGATCACATTGCCCGCAGAAGCATCAAACAACTGTATCCCGTAGAACGATTTACCGCCGGCACCCGTGCCGCCAATGGCCAGGGTCTTCCAGGCTGAGCCGGACTGCGTGTCGAACACCCCGACCTGACCATCCACCAGAAACTTGTGGCTGACCCCGTTGATGTAGTTGGTGTCGGCGATCAGGCGCAGCGACGGCAACACACTGGACGGCATATACGCATAACGCCGGGTACCGTTGGCCGAGTTGATGACGTTGACGAAGCCGTCGTTGGCATTCACCACCAGGCTGGCGTTCATGTTCGCCGCTTTGGTGCTCAGGTAAGAAGTGTAAGTAGTATCGCCCGCGAGATCAGACGCGGTTTTTTCCGTCGGAGATGCCAGCACCAGCGGCGAGTTGATGATGTCGCCCAGCAACACGCTACGCACTTTGAGCCCGCTCTTGTTGGTGCCTTTGCTCCACTCCACCAGATCATTGCCGGTGATGCCGGTCGGCAGCCCCTGGCTCAGCGTGGTCTGCTGCGCGGGGGAAAAGTTAGCGTACGCCAGAGTTACTACGGCGTTATTCAAGGTGTTCCACGATTGGTAAGTCGGCACCGTCGCACCCGGCACAATCGTCGTGTCGGTAGTCCACAGCACCGCCGACGTGTTCACCGCCCCGGCCGAGGTGAAGCCGAACGACTTGATGGTTCCGCGCCAGTCCTTGGGGTCGTAATTGGTCTGGAAGTAACTGGTGCCGCTGGCAAGTGTGGTGCCGCTGGTGACACCACTGCCGCCGGACCCGGCCTTGGACGTAATGTCACTCAGCGCTGAAGACAACGCCGTATTGAGGCCCGCGCTGTCGGTTGCCTGATAGTACCTTCCCTGCCCGTAACTGGCCGCATCCGACAACATGTCGTTGGAGGCGGTGAACCCCACGGTGTAGGTGTTCATGTTCTGCTTGGGGAAATCCACTGCGTTCCAGCTCTTGCCCGCCGCATCGGTGCCGGTCGAGCGCATGTCGATATCAAAGGCGAACTTGGCGATATCGTCCAGGTACAGCGTGTCGCCCTCGCTGTCGCCATTGAGGTTGTTGCCGTCATTGTTCACCCCGTCCCAGTTCGGCAGACGACTGCCGCCCAGCGGATCGTTGCTCGGGAAGGTGCGGTCGTAGGTGGGCAAGCCGTCAGTAATCACCACGCCGTAGTTTTTCTGACAGCGGTACTGGATCGGACTGGTATAGGTGCTCGGCGTGCTGTTGTAGTACGGCGCCATCCCGCGCATGTAGCGGGTGATTTCGTAGTAGGTCTCCGCCAAAGGTGTATTGGCCACCGCACTCAAGCCGTTGATCGAGGCAATCAACGCGTTGTAGTTGGTGTCGGCCTGGGCCTGGGTCACGCTGCCGGAAACCGGTGACAGATCGCTGATGGCGCGGGCGATGTAACCGCCGTTGCCGGAGTTGCTGCTGGTGACCGGGTTGAAGGTCGAGAGCCCCATGCGCAAGGTGCGGTTGCTGGTGACCAGCGCGGTGGAAACGTTGCGTGCGACGTTGATCCGGTAATCGTTGGGAATCGCGCCGGTGGTGAAATCGCGGGTGCCGTTATTGATGGCCAGACTGACCACGTAGGAGATGTAGTCCCCCGAATAACGGGTGTTGCCGCCGCCCACCGGATCCGGCAGTTTCAGACAGAGCGGCGCAATACTGTTGTTGTAAAACGCATAGGCACCGCCAGAGCAGCCTGAGGTCGGCAGGCTCGAGAGAAAAACCGAATCACCGGTGATGGCAGAAGAACTCAGGCACAGCCCGATGACGGCATTGCACTGGCGGGCCGGATTGCGATCCACCGTCGGATCGAAACCCGCTGCATAAATGATGCTGTTCATACTCCCCGAATCATCGATCAGCAGCATCACGTTCGGTGCTACGGCGGCCGCACTCAACAGCGGTGAATCGGATGGCGTGAACGCATACGCCGGGGCTGCCAGATAAAAGCTCAGGAGCATGCCGATCAGCAGCGTCCGGCAGCGATCAATATTTCGCATAGACACTCTCCACCACGCTACGCGAAGTGCCGACGATGCCGACAGCGGTGACTCGGTACAAGGTCGCCGAGGTGTTGCTCGGCACGTTGACGGCAGTGAGTGTCGTGCCAATGTTCTGTACGCCGTAGAAACCGTTGCCGGCGGCTATCCAGGTCACGCCCGACGTTGAGTTGAGCCCCGCCGCACTGACCACCGATGACTCCGCAGGCGGAGCGCATTGCGTGGTACCACTGCAAACCGCGAGGGTGTAGCCATCGAGCTGCACCGCACTCTCCCCTACCCGCAACGCCGCTTCGGCAGTCTGGAACGACTGATTGCGCAAGCTGACGCTGCCGGCCATTTTCTCCTGCAAGTTGGCGCTTTGCATCGACGACAGGCCGATCAATGTCAGCAGCAAAAGAAACACCAGACTGATCAGCAACACCATGCCGCGCTGCGCCTTGCGTTGCTGAAGTGAATGCCTCATCGCCCCGCCCTCACTGCAAGCGGTTGCGCAAAGCGGCAACCACGTTGAAGGTTTGATTGGGAACCCGGTTGTTCGGGTCGTTGAGGGTCAGGCTCAGTCGTACACTGCGAATGCGCGCCGGATCGCTGGGGTTGGCGCTGTAAGTGGACGCCGCGACATCCGTAGCTGAACTGGCGAGGCCAAAGGTAACGTTGAAAGCGTTGACGTTATTGACCAGAACCTGCTGCGCCGGGTTGCCGCTGCCAGTGCCCATCAGAATCTGGTTATTGCTGAAGCTGTAGATCAAACGACGGATCGGGAAGGCAATCTGCCCACTGGCCGGGGCACGCAGCCCGGTGTAAGCCGTTGCACTGTTGCGACAGTCGGAAACCACGGTCCACGTCGGGGTGCCGCCACTGCTGCCGACATCAGCGGTGACCAGCGTCAGCTTGAGGTTGGCGTTGTCCCAATTGATGGGAGTGATCTGCGCGGCGTTGAAATCCCCCGCGCTGCTCGCGTCGGTGATGGTGCCCAGGCAACCGAACATGCCAACCATGCGCAGCTCCTGAATCATTTTGCTCAGCACGAAGCGTGCATCTTCCTGCATCGCCGCCGCGCTGTTCTGACTGACATAGGTGTTTTTCGCGGCAATGAAAATCTGTACCACGCCCAGCACCACAATCAGCCCCAACGCCAGGGTAATCATCAATTCAATCAGGCCGAAACCACGTTGATTGCGCTTCATGGCGTGGCCACCGGATCGACCGCGGCGCGACTGCTCAAGACAAAACTGCGCGGGGCGCTGGCGGTATTGGCCGCTCGCGCATCACTCCAGTTGATGGTGATGGTGTAGACCCGCTGGTTGAGGGTGATGCTGCCGGTGGCCGTGGGGCCGCCGAAACTGACAATGTTGCTGGTGAAATCGTAGAGATCCTGATCACGGGTGACGCTCAGGTTTCCCGAGGTCGGTGGCGTGACGGTGTAATCAGCACCCGAGTTGGCGCGGATGCGGTCCATCATGTCGTAGGCGATGAAACTGGCCTGACTGGTCATTCGCGAGCTGTCGGTGTATTTCAGCGCATTGAGTTGCACCGCCGCTGCCCCAAGCAATCCGACCGTCAGAATCAGCAACGCGACCAGCACCTCGATCAGCGTCATGCCCCGCTGTACGCCTATGCTCCCTGCCCTCATCCGCAACTTCCACCCAATTGAATTCGTCCGTTCAAACACACGTTCAGCGTCCTGCTTTGCGCTCCCAGCGTGTAACTGATGACCACTGCCGTGGCCGGTGCCGCCAGACCGCCAAGATTGTTGAAATCCAGCGCAGTCACACCTGAGGGTAGCGTCAGAGTCGCGCCGCTGCTCATCGCTGGAACAACCCGCAATACATTGGCCGGAGTGCCAGTACTGTCATAGACCGACAATTCCCCCGTCCACACGCTGCCACCCGCCGTGGGCCGCAGGCGCGTGGTCACGCCACGATCAATGGCTTCGAGGCGGGCAAAATTGATTGCCCGTTGCAGGTCGCCCATCTCAGTATCGGCCTTGCTGCCCTGAATCGAGCGGGTGAACGCCGGGACTGCCAGAGTAATCAGGATCAGAAACACCGCGATCGCGATCAACAACTCGATCAGCGTGAAACCTTTTGTACGATGATCCATCGATGCCCTCCGTTGCCGTCGGCTATACCTGCTTCTACACGCTAGAACATTCAGCCGACCTGTGTCGGTTGATTTGCCCTGCCCGGCGCACGGATCGCGCCAGTCACGTCACTCCATGGAGGGAGTTTTCATGTCGCAACAAGGTTTCAGTCTGATTGAACTGCTTATGGGACTGGCGATTGGCGCAATTGTTCTGCTGCTGGTCAGTCCGGCGTTTGCCACGCTTACCGAGTCCAATCATCGCGATCAGGCTGCGCAGTCGATGCTTGAGGGCATTCGCAAGGCGCGCACGCTGGCCATCACGCACAACCAGAGTGTGATGATTTACGGGATCAATGGAGACTGGAGCCAGGGCTGGCGGATCATTCTGGACATCAGTGGCGAGGGCGCGCAGGACAAAAACAACCCACTGCTGGTGGAACGGGCGAGTGATGCGCGAGTGCCGATTGCCGGCAATTGGCTGGTGAGTCGTTACGTGCGATTCAGCAGTCTTGGGCAACCGCTGATGCCCGGGCGGGCCTTTCAGGCAGGCACGCTGCATATTTGCTCAAAGCACGAACCGGTCAGCCAGCGGCAAATCGTGCTGGCCGCGACCGGTCGCGTGCGCCTGGCCAGTGAACAAACTGAACAGGCGCTGTGTCGGCAGGAAAAACGGCTTAAATCGAACGCACGCGCAGTTCTTTAGGCATCGAGAACGTGATGTTCTCTTCACGACCCGCAAGCTCGTCGGCGCCGGTCGCGCCCCAGGCCTGCAACTGCTGAATCACGCCACGCACCAGCACTTCCGGCGCCGAGGCACCGGCGGTGATGCCAATACGTTCAACGCCATCGAACCAGTTCTTTTGCAGGTCTTCGGCGCCGTCAATCAGATAGGCCGGAGTGGCCATACGCTCCGCCAGTTCACGCAAGCGGTTGGAGTTGGAACTGTTCGGGCTGCCGACCACCAGCACCACGTCGCACTCGTCGGCCAATTGCTTGACGGCGTCCTGACGGTTTTGCGTGGCGTAGCAGATGTCGTCCTTGCGCGGGCCACCGATGGCCGGGAAACGTGTACGCAGGGCGTCAATGACACGACTGGTGTCGTCCATCGACAACGTAGTCTGGGTCACGAATGCCAGTTTTTCCGGGTTACGCACGTGCAGTTCGGCGACATCTTTTTCGTCTTCGACGAGGTAGATCGCGCCGCCGTTAGTGGCGTCGTACTGACCCATGGTGCCTTCGACTTCCGGGTGACCGGCGTGGCCGATCAGGATGCATTCACGACCGTCGCGGCTGTATTTCGCGACTTCGATGTGCACCTTGGTCACAAGCGGGCAGGTGGCGTCGAAAACTTTCAGGCCACGACCGGCGGCTTCGGTACGCACGGCTTGCGAGACGCCATGGGCACTGAAGATCACGATGACGTCGTCCGGTACCTGATCCAGTTCTTCGACGAAGATCGCGCCACGACTGCGCAGGTCTTCTACGACAAACTTGTTGTGCACCACTTCGTGGCGTACGTAGATCGGCGGCCCGAACACTTCCAGGGCGCGGTTGACGATTTCGATCGCCCGATCCACGCCGGCGCAGAAGCCACGGGGGTTGGCGAGTTTGATTTGCATGCTGTGCCTCGTGTCTTGCGCGCGAAAACAATGAAAAACCATTGTGGGAGTCAGCTCTCTGTGGCGAGGGGATTTATCCCCGTTCGGCTGCGTCGCAGTCGTCGACCTTTCAGCGCATTCATTCACAATTGCGGTGACTGGTTCGGGGGCGCTTCGCACCCCAACGGGGATAAATCCCCTCGCCAAAAAGGCTCACACCTACATTTTACAGCGCTTTGACGTGGATGATCTCGACGTCAAAGGTCAGCGTCTTGCCCGACAGTGGATGGTTGAAGTCGACGGTCACTTGCGTGTCGTCGAACTCTTTCACCACACCCGGCAGCTCAGTATTGGCCGCATCGTTGAAGATCACCAGCAAACCCGGCGATAGCTCCATGTCGGCAAACTGCGAGCGCGGGATGATCTGTACGTTTTGCGGGTTCGGCTGGCCGAAGGCGTTTTCCGGCTCGACGGTCAGCGTGCGCTTGTCGCCGGCCTTGAAGCCGAACAGCGCCGCTTCGAAGCCGGGCAGCAGGTTGCCGTCGCCGACCTTGAAAGTCGCCGGTGCCTTGTCGAACGTACTGTCGACGGTGTCGCCGTTCTCCAGGCGCAATGCAAAGTGCAAGGTGACTTCCGTGTTCTGGCCGATGCGTTGCTCAGCCAATACCTGTTCAGTCATGAACGGCCTCTTCGGTTTTCTTGGTTTTGAACATATCCAGTGCCAGCATCACCGCGCCAACAGTGATAGCGCTGTCGGCGAAGTTAAATGCCGGGAAGTACCAGCGGTTCTGCCAGTGCACCAGAATGAAATCGATCACATGCCCCAAGGCAATGCGGTCATACAGATTGCCCAGCGCGCCGCCCAGCACCAGCGCCAGTGCGACGGCCAGCCAGGTTTCGTTGCGGCCAAGGCGCTTGAGCCAAACGACCAGCACCGCACTGACAACAATCGCGATCAGGGCGAACAGCCAGCGCTGCCAGCCGGAGCTGTCTGCGAGGAAGCTGAACGCCGCGCCCGTGTTGTAAGCCAGTGTCCAGCTGAAGTAATCAGGAATGATCACGATCTGCTGGAACATTTCGAGCTTGCCTTCGAAGTAGAACTTGCTGGCCTGGTCGATGACCAGAACCAGCAAGCTCAACCACAGCCAGCTCAACCGTCCGAAACGGCCAACGGCATTAGGCATAGTGACGAACCTCGCCGGCGCCGCTGATGTTGTCGACGCAACGACCGCAGATTTCCGGATGTTCCGGATTCACGCCGACGTCTTCACGGCAGTGCCAGCAACGGGCGCACTTCGGGAAGGCGGATTTGACGATCTTCAGCTTCAGGCCGCTGACTTCGGTGGCCACAGCATCGGCAGGAGCCTGCACGAACGGCGCAACAGTGGCAGTCGAGGTGATCAGCACAAAGCGCAGCTCGTTACTCAGCTTGTCCAGGTCGGCGGTCAGGGCGTCTTCAGCGAACAGCGTCACTTCGGCTTGCAGGTTGCCACCGACGGCCTTGGCCGCGCGCTGGATTTCCATCTCTTTGTTGACCGCAACCTTCACTTCCATGATGCGATCCCAGTACTCGCGACCCAGCTCGAAGCCTTCCGGCAACTCGGTCAGGCCTTCATACCAGGTGTTGAGCATCACCGATTCGTTGCGCTCGCCCGGCAGGTACTGCCACAGTTCGTCGGCGGTGAACGCGAGGATCGGCGCGATCCAGCGTACCAGCGCTTCGGAGATGTGGAACAGCGCAGTCTGGCACGAGCGGCGAGCCTTGCTGTCGGCGCCGGTGGTGTACTGACGATCCTTGATGATGTCAAGGTAGAAACCACCCAGCTCCTGCACGCAGAAGTTGTGGATCTTCGAGTAAACGTTCCAGAAACGGTATTCGCCGTAGTGCTCTTGCAACTCGCGTTGCAGCAGCAGGGTGCGATCCACTGCCCAGCGATCCAGCGCCAGCATGTCTTCGGCCGGCAGCAGGTCAGTGGCCGGGTTGAAACCGGTCAGGTTGGAAAGCAGGAAGCGCGCGGTGTTACGGATACGACGGTAGGCGTCCGCGCTGCGCTGCAGGATCTGCTCGGACACGGCCATTTCGCCGGAATAGTCAGTCGAGGCGACCCACAGACGCATGATGTCGGCGCCCAGAGTATCGTTGACTTTCTGCGGCGCGATCACGTTGCCCAGCGACTTGGACATCTTGCGACCGGACTCGTCGACGGTGAAGCCGTGGGTCAGCAGTTCGCGGTACGGCGCGTGGTTGTCGATGGCGCAGCCGGTCAGCAAAGACGAGTGGAACCAGCCACGGTGCTGGTCGGAACCTTCCAGGTACAGATCGGCACGCGGGCCGGTCTCGTGGCCCATCGGGTGCGAGCCGCGCAGGACGTGCCAATGCGTGGTGCCCGAATCAAACCAGACGTCGAGGGTGTCGCTGATCTTGTCGTACTGCGGCGCTTCATCGCCCAACAGTTCGGCGGCGTCGAGTTTGAACCAGGCTTCGATGCCTTCGACTTCAACGCGCTTGGCGACTTCTTCCATCAGCTCAACGGTGCGTGGATGCAACTCACCGCTTTCCTTGTTCAGGAAGAACGGGATCGGCACGCCCCAGTTGCGCTGACGCGAAATGCACCAGTCCGGACGGTTGGCGATCATCGAGTGCAGGCGCGCCTGGCCCCAGGCCGGAACGAACTTGGTGTCTTCGATGGCTTTAAGCGAGCGCACGCGCAGGGTGTCGCCGCTGACCGGCTCTTTGTCCATGCCGATGAACCACTGCGCGGTGGCGCGGTAGATCAGCGGGGTCTTGTGGCGCCAGCAGTGCATGTAGCTGTGCTCGATGACGGTGGTGTGCATCAGCGCACCGACTTCGGTCAGCTTGTCGACGATGGCCGGGTTGGCCTTCCAGATGAACTGACCGCCAAAGAATTCCAGCGACGGCGCGTAAACGCCGTTGCTCTGCACCGGGTTGAGGATGTCGTCGTTGACCATGCCGTACTTCTTGCAGGTCACGAAGTCGTCCACGCCGTAGGCCGGAGCGGAGTGAACCACGCCAGTGCCGGCGCCCAGTTCCACGTAGTCAGCCAGGTATACCGGCGACAGACGGTCATAGAACGGGTGACGGAAGTTGATCAGCTCGAGTTCTTTACCGGTGGTGGTCGCGATCACCGAACCTTCAACGCCGTAACGCGCCAGACAGGCTTCGACCAGCTCTTCAGCCAGCACCAGCAGCTTGTCGCCGATGTCGACCAGCGCATAGTTGAATTCAGGGTGAACGTTGAGCGCCTGGTTGGCCGGGATGGTCCACGGGGTGGTGGTCCAGATCACGATGGCGGCCGGTTTTGTTAACGACGGCAGACCGAAGGCGGCAGCCAGTTTGGCTTCGTCAGCGATCGGGAAGGCTACGTCGATGGTCGAGGACTTTTTGTTCTCGTACTCGACTTCCGCTTCGGCCAGGGCCGAACCGCAGTCGAAGCACCAGTTCACAGGCTTGAGGCCTTTGAAGACGAAACCGCCCTTGACGATTTCAGCGAGGGCGCGGATTTCCCCGGCCTCGTTCTTGAAATCCATGGTCTTGTAAGGATTGGCAAAGTCGCCCAGCACGCCGAGACGGATGAATTCGGTCTTCTGACCTTCGATCTGCTCGGTGGCGTAGGCACGACACAGTTCGCGGGTCTTGTCCGCGCCCAGGTTCTTGCCGTGGGTCACTTCAACCTTGTGCTCGATCGGCAGGCCGTGGCAGTCCCAACCCGGAACGTACGGCGCGTCGAAGCCCGACAGGGTCTTCGAGCGGATGATCATGTCCTTAAGAATCTTGTTCAGTGCGTGACCGATGTGGATCGTACCGTTGGCGTACGGAGGGCCGTCGTGCAGGACGAACTTCGGACGATCCTTGCCAATCTCGCGCAACTTTCCGTACAGGCCAATACTGTCCCAGCGCTGCAGGATCTGCGGTTCGCGCTGTGGCAGGCCGGCCTTCATTGGGAAGGCGGTGTCCGGAAGGTTAAGCGTGGCTTTATAGTCGGTCATTTAAGGCTCTTCATTAGCGATGGGCGCTAGGTGCGGCTAGTGCACGGGCGGTGGCGACATCCGCATTGATCGCCGTTTTCAATGCCTCCAGAGAGGCGAAGCGCTGCTCTTCACGCAGCTTTTGGTGGAAAACCACCGTCAAACGCCGGTCATACAGATCGCCGGCAAAATCTAAAAGATGCACTTCAAGGTGGGCTTTGCCATCACCTTGCACCGTGGGCCGCACGCCGATATTGGCGACGCCGGGCCAGGTCTTGCCGTCGATATCGACATCCACCAGGTAAACCCCGGTGAACGGCACGCGACGGCGTTTCAGTTGAATGTTGGCAGTGGGCGTACCCAGTTGCCGGGCCAGTTTCTGGCCGTGCAGCACGCGACCGGCGATGCGGTACGGCCGGCCCAGCAGGCGTTCGGCCAAGGCAAAGTCGGCGGCGGCCAACGCGTTGCGCACTTGCGTACTGCTGACGCGAATGCCATCCAGCTCGACAGTTTGCGCGGCTTCAACGGTAAAGCCGTGAACCTGTCCGGCCTGCAACAGGAAGTCAAAATCGCCGAGGCGATCGCAACCGAAGCGGAAATCGTCACCGACCTCCAGATGTTGCACACCGAGTCCATCGACGAGGATGGTGTCGACGAATTCACTGGCGCTGAGTTTGCTCAATCGCTGGTTGAAGGCAAGGCACAAGACCCGGTCGACGCCTTCGGCGGCCAGCAATTGCAGTTTGTCACGCAGCCGGGCCAGACGCGCCGGAGCCGTCTCGGGGGCAAAGAATTCCCGTGGCTGCGGTTCGAAAATCACCACGCAGCTGGGTACGCCCAACTCAAGCGCACGCTCACGCAGTCGGGCCAGGATAGCCTGGTGACCACGGTGAACACCGTCAAAGTTGCCAATAGTGGCGACGCAGCCCCGATGCTGGGGGCGCAAGTTGTGGAGGCCTCGAACCAGCTGCATAACGCGCTTCTTGCTCATAAAGTGGTCGATTATAACCACACCCGACGGTCGACGACAGGCAACACCGTAACGCAAAGTGATCGAGCCGACAAAACTGCCGGCCCACGCCTGTTTATAAAGGGTAAAACCTCAGCTCAAGGCCTTGCGATTGAAGTCACGCAGGCGAAATCCGAGCAGCAGCAACATACCGAAATACGCCACCACGCCAGCAACGACCAAGGCGCCCAGGCGCAAGAAGCGCTCAAGCATGTGCCCTTGATCCCAGGCCGGCATGAAATGCATGCCGATCAGCAGCACGGCCGACATCACTGTCACCGCCACCACCAGTTTGAAACCGAACTTGGCCCAACCCGGTTGCGGTTGATACATCTGCTGTTTGCGTAGTTGGTAGAAAAGCAGCCCGGCGTTCAGGCAGGCACCGGCACTGATCGCCAATGCCAGGCCGGCGTGGGCCAGCGGGCCAATCAACACCAGGTTGAACAGTTGAGTCACTACTAGCGTGAAGATTGCGATTTTTACCGGCGTACGGATGTTCTGTTGCGCATAAAAGCCCGGCGCCAGCACCTTGATCACAATAATCCCGAGCAAGCCGACAGAATAAGCAATCAACGCACGCTGGGTCATCTCGGCGTCGAAGCCACTGAACTGGCCGTACTGGAACAGCGAAACCGTCAGCGGTTCAGCGAGTATCCCTAGCGCCAACGCGCATGGCAGCACCAAAACGAAGCACAGACGCAGACCCCAGTCGAGAATTCGCGAATACTCATGACGATCCTTGCTGGCGTAGGTCTTGGCCAGTGTCGGCAACAGAATCGTACCCAGCGCCACCCCCAGAACGCCGGACGGCAGCTCCATCAGGCGGTCGGCGTAATACATCCACGACACCGAGCCCGCCACCAGGAACGAGGCAAAAATGGTGTTGATGATCAGCGAAATCTGGCTGACCGACACACCTAGGATCGCCGGCAGCATCTGCTTCATCACTCGCCAGACGCCCGTGTCGCGCAGATTCAGGCGTGGCAACACCAGCATGCCGATCTTTTTCAGGTGCGGCAGTTGATAGAGCAGTTGCGCCAAGCCCCCCACCAGTACAGCCCAGCCAAGGGCCATCACCGGCGGATCGAAGTACGGCGTCAGGAACAGTGAAAACACAATCATGCTGACGTTGAGCAGTGTCGGCACGAACGCCGGCACCGAGAAACGGTTCCAGGTATTGAGAATCGCGCCTGCCAGCGAAGACAGGGAGATCAGCAATATATAGGGGAACGTCACTCGCAGCAGATCGGAGGTGAGCTGGAATTTCTCCGGAGTGTCGGTAAAACCGGGCGCGGTGGCCCAGATCACCCACGGCGCGGCGATCATGCCCAACGCGGTTACCACCGCCAGCACAAGGGTCAACAGACCTGAAACGTAGGCAATGAAAGTTCGCGTCGCCTCTTCGCCCTTCTGGCTTTTGTATTCGGCCAGAATCGGTACGAATGCCTGTGAAAACGCACCTTCGGCAAAAATCCGCCGCAACAGATTGGGCAGTTTGAAGGCAATGAAGAAGGCGTCCGTCGCCATTCCGGCGCCGAATGTACGGGCAATCAGCGTGTCACGCACAAACCCCAAAACCCGGGAAAGCATCGTGATAGAGCTGACGGCGGCCAACGATTTGAGCAGATTCATTGAGGGAATGTGTGCCTGTCGATAAACAGCAGGCGAATATAGCGCCCACTTGTGCGATACTCTGCGCCGCAACAGCACAGAGCCAAAGCTCGCGAGTTTACAGGTCACACGCCGGAAAGAAATATCCCGTCGCACCACGCCTACCACTTAGCGGAACGTTTCAAGCGCCCTTGACAAGACTTCTCTTCATCGGCATGATTCGCGGCCTATTTTGTTTGCTATTTCCTAAAAAGTCTTTCGAGGAGCTCGACGGTGGCCAACTCACCTTCCGCCAAAAAACGTGCAAAACAGGCTGAGAAGCGTCGCAGCCACAACGCCAGCCTGCGTTCCATGGTTCGTACCTACATCAAGAATGTAGTTAAAGCCATCGACGCAAAAGACGCTGAAAAAGCTCAAGCTGCATACGTTCTGGCTGTGCCAGTTATCGACCGTATGGCCGATAAAGGCATCATCCACAAGAACAAGGCTGCTCGTCATAAGAGCCGTCTGAATGGCCACGTCAAAGCACTGAAAACTGCTGCTTAATCGACGTAGTCATTAAAAAACCGACCTCAGGGTCGGTTTTTTATTGCCTGCGATTTGGCGAGACACAAAAAAGCGGGAGCAGATTTGCCTGCTCCCGCCTTCAGATTGCGCGTTATTGCTGAACCGGCACCCATGGCAGAATCGGGATTGCCGTCACCGCATTCTGCGGACTGCCTTCGATCAAGCGATCGCTGTAGACCAGATAAACCAGGGTATTGCGCTTCTTGTCGAGAAAACGCACTACCTGCATGGTCTTGAATACCAGCGAGGTACGCTCCTTGAACACCTCATCGCCATCCTTCAGCTCACCCTTGAACTTGATCGGGCCAACCTGACGACAAGCGATCGAGGCCTCGGCGCGATCTTCTGCCAGACCCAACCCACCCTTCACTCCGCCGGTCTTGGCGCGCGACAGGTAGCAGGTCACACCTTCAACCTTCGGATCATCGAACGCCTCGACCACGATCCGGTCATTTGGGCCGACAAACTTGAACACGGTCGACACCTGACCGATTTCCTCGGCGGACGCCAGCAATGGCAGCGCCATCAGCAGACCCAACAATCCTTTTGCTACGCGCATCGAGCTTTCCTTACACCAGAATCAGATTGTCACGGTGAACCAGTTCCGGCTCAGCCATGTACCCCAGCAAACCGACAATCGCATCCGACGATTGGCCGATGATTTTTTGTGCTTCCAGCGCGCTGTAATTGGCCAGCCCCCGAGCGATCTCACGACCATCCGGCGCTACGCACACCACCATCTCACCACGACGGAAACTGCCCTGCACCAGCTTCACACCCACCGGCAGCAAGCTTTTGTTGCCCTGAGAAAGAGCCGACACCGCCCCCTCATCCAGCACCAATGTGCCGCGAGTTTGCAGGTGGCCGGCCAGCCACTGCTTGCGGGCCGCGAGCATACCGCGCTCGGGCGATAACAACGTACCAATGCGCTCGCCAGCCTTCAGGCGATCAAGTACGCGCTCGAGACGCCCGCCGACAATAATGGTGTGCGCCCCGGAACGCGCCGCCAGACGAGCCGCACGCAACTTGGTCTGCATGCCGCCACGACCCAGCGCACCACCCGTGCCGCCCGCGACCGCATCCAGACCCGGATCATCGGCGCGCGCCTCATAAATCAGCTGCGCATCGGGATTGTTGCGCGGGTCAGCGTCGAACATGCCGTCGCGGTCGGTCAGAATGACCAGCAGATCAGCCTCGACCAGGTTGGCGACCAATGCCGCCAGCGTGTCGTTGTCACCAAAACGGATTTCGTCAGTGACCACAGTGTCGTTTTCATTGATCACCGGAATGACCTTCAGCTCGACCAACGCGCGCAAGGTGCTGCGGGCATTCAGGTAGCGCTTGCGATCAGAGAGGTCGTCGTGGGTCAGGAGAATCTGCGCCGTGTGCCGGCCATGCTCGGCGAAGCTGGATTCCCAGGCCTGCACCAAACCCATCTGACCGATGGCGGCGGCCGCCTGGAGCTCGTGCATCGCACTGGGTCGCGCAGTCCAGCCCAAACGACTCATGCCGGCCGCCACCGCCCCGGAGGACACCAGCACCAGCTCGACGCCAGCCTCATGCAAGGCCACCATCTGCTCGACCCAGACACTCATTGCCGCGCGATCCAGCCCCTTGCCATCAGCTGTCAGCAAAGCGCTGCCGATCTTCACGACCCAACGCTGCGCACCTGTCACCTTGCTCCGCATCATCTTCAACCTTAGCTTGAGGGCAGCGCGACCTGGCACTGCCCGTGACGTTATTCGTGGTTCTTCGCGACCAACAATCGATTTCCAGATACTAAAACGCCGCTCGATTGAGCGGCGCTTAAGTTTACTGCAACGAATCAGTCACGCACGTAAATGATTTCCGGACCATCTTCGTCATCCACATCTTCTTCGTCCCAATCATCATCACCGATGTCGTGGACCGACTTCACGCCGCTGCGACGCAGGGCACGCTGATCATCCAGCGCCTGCAATTGCGCGCGCGCTTCGTCTTCGATGCGCTGATCGAGGTCTGCCAGCTCTTCTTTGTAAGCAGGATCATTGGCCAGACGATCAGCACGATCCTCGAGGTAACGCATGATGTCGCGGGTCAGACGTTCAGTGCCATCTTTGGCGATGGCCGAGATCACGTAGACCGGACCTTCCCACTGCAGACGCTCGACAACTTCCTTGACGCGCTCTTCGTGCTCTTCCTCAAGGATCTGGTCGCACTTGTTCAGCACCAGCCAGCGATCACGCTCGGCCAGCGACGGGCTGAACTTGGTCAGCTCGTTGACGATCACTTCAGCGGCATCCGGCGCACTACTGTCATCCAGCGGCGCCATGTCGACGAGGTGCAGCAACAGACGCGTACGCGCCAAGTGCTTGAGGAAGCGAATGCCCAGACCGGCGCCATCGGAAGCACCTTCGATCAGACCCGGAATGTCGGCAATGACGAAGCTCTTCCAGCGGTCGACGCTGACCACACCCAGGTTCGGCACCAGGGTAGTGAACGGATAGTCGGCAACTTTCGGCTTGGCGGCCGACACCGAACGGATAAAGGTACTTTTGCCCGCATTCGGCAAGCCCAGCAGACCGACGTCAGCCAGCACCTTCATTTCCAGCTTCAGGTCGCGCTGCTCACCCGGCTTGCCCGGAGTAGTCTGACGCGGCGCACGGTTGGTACTGGATTTGAAACGGGTGTTGCCCAGACCGTGCCAGCCGCCCTGCACCACCATCAGTTTCTGACCAGCCTTGGTCAGGTCACCGATGACTTCCTGGGTGGCGGAGTCGATCACCGTGGTGCCGACCGGCACACGCAGAATCAGATCCTCGCCCTTCTTGCCGGTGCAGTCGGTGCTGCCGCCGTTGGAGCCACGCTCGGCATCGAAGTGCCGGGTGTAACGGTAATCCACCAGGGTGTTTAGGTTTTCGTCGGCCATCATGTAGATGGAACCGCCGTCACCGCCATCACCGCCGTTAGGACCGCCGTTTTCAATGAATTTTTCCCGACGGAAACTCATGCAACCATTGCCGCCGTCGCCAGCCTTTACGCGGATCGATACTTCATCAACAAACTTCATAACCAACGCCTCTCGCCATACGGACGAGCCGAAAAACAATCAAGACATAAGACTCTTGCAAAAATGAGCGCAGCGACCCCAAAACACGACCTGCATCGCACGCCGACAGCCCATACAAACAGTTTTGCAAGAGACTCACCCCACAAACGAAAAAGCCCCGTCGCAAGACAGGGCTCTTCCAGCGATCTCGCGATTAAGCCGCGATTACGCTCACGTAACGACGACCGAAGGCGCCTTTTACTTCAAACTTGATCACGCCTTCGATTTTAGCGAAGAGAGTGTGATCTTTACCCATGCCAACGCCGTAGCCAGCGTGGAATTGGGTGCCGCGCTGACGCACGATGATGTTGCCGGCCTTGATGACCTGGCCGCCATACATCTTCACGCCAAGGCGTTTGGCTTCTGAGTCGCGACCGTTACGGGTACTACCACCAGCTTTTTTGTGTGCCATGAGTTCAATTCTCCTAGTGAGGAATTAGGCTGAAATTAAGCCTGAATACCGGTGATTTTGATCTCGGTGTACCACTGGCGGTGGCCCATACGCTTCATGTGGTGCTTACGGCGACGGAACTTGATGATGCGGACTTTATCGTGACGACCTTGGGAGATCACTTCAGCCACAACGGTAGCGCCAGCAACAACTGGAGCGCCGATATTCACGTCGTCGCCATTGGCAACCAACAGAACGCGATCAAAGGTAACGGATTCGCCGGTAGCGACTTCCAGTTTTTCGATCTTCAGGTATTCACCTGGGGCGACCTTGTATTGCTTGCCGCCAGTAACGATTACTGCATAAGACATGGTATTTCTCCGATAATCCTGCTCACCCAGCTCTTTATAAGAAGAGGTATTGGCTGGCATGGCTGCATGGGGCTGGAAGGCCCGCTTGCAATTGCGTAAGGCAGGTGCTGCCCAGGAAGTTCAGGGTGCGCGATTGTACGCAAGGCGCCGCAGGCTTGCAAGTAGCCGTCCATCGCGCCTTGACAGGTCTGGGTGGGGGTCCTAGCATGCCGCGCAACCCTTCTGGAGCGACTCTCGCTGATGCAACCCCAAGCTTTCTACCGCGCGGTGGCGGACGATTTTAGCGCCGTCGACGGCATCATCAAGAAGCAGCTGACTTCCCGAGTGCCGCTGGTATCGAAAATCGGCGATTACATCACGTCGGCCGGCGGCAAACGCCTGCGTCCTTTATTAGTACTGTTGTGTGGCAAGGCTCTGGGTCGCGAAGGCGACGACATGCGTCTGCTGGCGGCAACCATCGAATTCCTGCACACCGCGACCTTGTTGCATGACGACGTGGTCGACATGTCTGGCATGCGCCGTGGCCGCTCGACTGCCAATGCCATGTGGGGCAATGCTCCAAGCGTGCTGGTCGGCGACTTTCTGTACTCGCGCTCGTTCGAGATGATGGTCGAACTCGGCTCGATGCCGGTGATGAAGATCCTCTCCCAGGCCACGCGCATCATCGCTGAAGGCGAAGTGCTGCAGTTGTCCAAGGTGCGTGACGCCAGCACCACGGAAGAAACCTACATGGAAGTCATCCGCGGCAAGACCGCGATGCTCTTCGAAGCCTCGACTCATAGCGCCGCCGCGCTGGCCGGTGCCACCGCCGAGCAGAGCGAAGCGCTGCGCACCTTCGGCGATCACCTGGGTGTGGCGTTCCAACTGGTCGACGACTTGCTCGACTACAAGGGCGACGCCGAAACCCTGGGCAAGAACGTCGGCGACGATCTGGCCGAAGGCAAGCCGACCCTGCCGCTGATCTACACCATGCGCGAAGGCACGCCAGAACAGGCAGCTTTGGTGCGTCAGGCGATCCAGAAAGGCGGGATCGAAGACCTGGAAAGCATTCGCATTGCCGTGGAAGCGTCCGGTTCTCTGGAATACACCGCGCAACTGGCCCGTGATTACGTAGCCCGTGCGATCAAGTGCCTCGAAGCGCTGCCGGCCAGCGAATACCGCGACGCACTGGTTGAACTGAGCGAGTTTGCGGTCGCCCGCACGCACTGATCTCCCCCTGCGCAATCAAGAGCCGCAGCCTTCTTTGAAGCCTGCGGCTTTTTGTTGCCTGCCCGCTTGCGGCTAAAACCTTATACAATGTGCGACTTTTAGTGACCCACATCCCAAGGAGCCTTAGTGAGCACGTTGCCACCCTGCCCGAAATGCAATTCCGAATACACCTACGAAGACGGCGCCCAACTGATCTGCCCGGAGTGCGCCCACGAGTGGTCGGCAAACGGCGAAGCAGAAGTCGCTGCGGATGACACCGTGAAGAAAGATTCGGTCGGCAACGTCCTGCAGGACGGCGACACAATCACCGTGATCAAGGACTTGAAGGTCAAAGGCACTTCGCTGGTGGTCAAGGTCGGCACCAAGGTCAAGAACATTCGCCTGTGCGATGGCGACCACGACATCGACTGCAAGATCGACGGCATCGGCCCGATGAAGCTCAAATCCGAGTTCGTCAGAAAAGTCTGAATCTGCTGTCATCCATCCCGCGCCAGTCGTGGGATGGAGCGTCGCCATCCCCGCCTTCCCCAGCCAATCCACGTAATAGCTGAACGCCAGCCGTTTTGACCTTACGCAATCTTTACCCGCAAAAAATCACAAACCGCCAATAGGCGCTTGCTATTTGACGAATAAGAATTATTCTCATTGAAACCCTTTCAATGGAGATGAGCACCATGACTTATTTGATCGACGCCTGGCTGGATCGCCCACACCCTTACCTAAGAATCCTCCATCGGGAAACCGGCGAAGTCTGTGCGGTGCTTGAAGAAGAAGCCTTGCATGAGTTGCAGGATCAAGGGGATCTGGACGTCAGCAGCCTGAATTCCAGTGAGCCGCTGGTGCTCAAGGAGCTGGTGCGCAATCTGTTCCTGTTCTGCTACGCCCGGGCCTTGCGCCCGACCAGCGAACTGCAGCACAAGTTTCAAGTATGAGAAAGACTGAGAAACCCTGCACAAGCCACGCTTGTGCAGGGTAACGGGATTACAGAACGTCGAGCAGCTCGACGTCGAATACCAGAACGCTGTGCGGCGGGATGCTGCCAACGCCTTGCGCGCCGTAAGCCAGCTCGCTCGGCACGTACAGACGCCATTTGCTGCCGGCATTCATCAGTTGCAGGGCTTCGGTCCAGCCGGCGATTACGCCGCCAACCGGGAATTCTGCAGGCTGGCCGCGCTCGTAGGAGCTGTCGAACACGGTGCCGTCGATCAGCGTGCCGTGGTAGTGAGTACGCACTTGGTCTTCACGGGTCGGCTTGGCGCCTTCACCCTGAGTCAGCACTTCGAATTGCAGGCCGGAAGCCAGAGTGGTGATGCCGTCACGCTTGGCGTTTTCAGCCAGGAAGGCCAGGCCTTCGCCAGCGGCGGCTTCAGCTTTGGCTGCCGCTTCGGCTTGCATGATCTCGCGGATCACTTTGAAGCTGGCGGACATTTCTTCCTGACCCACACGGCTTGGCAGGCCGCCGAACGCGTCGGTCAGACCGGCCAGGATCGCGTCCAGGCTCACGCCCGGTGGCGGGTTGTCGCGCAGCTGGTCACCCAGCTGACGGCCGATGCCGTAGCTGACGCGGGTTTCGTCGGTGGACAGATTTACTTCGGACATGACACTGCTCCGCTGTGCGGACGGCCACAAGACTTGCCGTGCGTGCACAGCGCGTCCCGGCGCGCCCGGAACCAAAAGGGCGAGCAGACTAGCACAGAAGCCAGACCTGTGGCGCGCCGGGCCTACAGGGCCGAGCGCCAGGCGAGCGGCACTTTTAGGCTTTCCTCGCCACTGGCACCCAGACCACACATTTCATCGTGTACCGAGGTGTGTACGAGGTTGAACGGCAACACCGGAAAGCTGTGCAACAAATCCCGAGCATGTTCGACCGAACGCAGCGTCAGCATGTTGCCCTTGAGATCACTCAACGGATACGCCGCGCCATGCATCCGCGCTTCAAGCAGGTAAATCCCGCCTTCCATGGAGATCAGGTTCAACTCATCAACCTTCCTGGCGATGGCAAACGCATTCAGCTCTTGCAGATTCATGAACGCACCTCACGCTGTGGCGAGTCAGGACATCTACAGGGATATGCCCGTGCGTGCCAAAGCACAAGCCACAAACGACACCGCCCGTCTGTTTCGCAACAGACGGGCGGTTTTGTTACAGCGAACGACAACACATCAGTGCTTGGTGAGCTTGTCCAGATAACCCATGGCAAACGCCGAGATCACAAAAGTCATGTGGATGATCACGTACCACATCAAATGCTCGGGATCGACGTTCTTGGCGTCCATGAAGATCCGCAGCAAATGGATCGAGGAAATGGCCACGATCGACGCCGCCACTTTCATCTTCAGCGACGAGGAGTCCATGGTGCCCAGCCAGCTGAGCTTCTCTTTGCCTTCGTCGATGTTCAGCTCGGAGACAAAGTTCTCGTAGCCGGAAATCATCACCATCACCAGCAAACCGCCCACCAGCGCCATGTCGATCAGCGACAGCAGCACCAGAATCAGCTCGGATTCGGCCATGGAGAAGACGTTGGGAATGACATGAAACACTTCCTGGAAGAATTTCAATGCCAGCGCCAGCAGCCCGAGCGACAACCCGATATAGATCGGCGCCAGCAGCCAGCGCGTGGCGTACATTGCATTTTCGATAAAGCGTTCCATTGAATCTCACACAAGGGGGGTTGTAATGGGCGGCGAGTATACCAGCGACCTGTGACCGCCAGAAACCGCCCGAAAATCCGCCACCTGCGTGTGTGTGTCATTTTTTTTCTGCTAGTGTCCAAATCACTGACAGCCCAGCGACAGTGGACAGGACGAGTGGAAATGGATGTGCGATTGCCAATAACGACGGCCGGAATCTGCCTTGCTCTGCTCATCGGCGGTTGCTCGCCCGGCGAGGAGAAACACGCGGTCAGTCTTGAAGAGAAGACGGCGAAGTTCGAACATTCCCTCGACGCCATCACCGACCCGAAGCTCAAGGACGCCGTCACTGAACTGGGCGGCTCACTCCTGTTGCTGGAACGCGCACAGCTCAAACTCGCCAACCATCCGGTAAAAACCGAATACGGCGAAGACGCCCTCGGCGTCCTCAAGCACTACCCGACGCCACAAGCGCTGGTCGACACCTTCATCAACGGCCTGTTCGTGCTGCACAAGGACGCCAGCTCGGATTACCTCACCGACCTGCAACCGGTTTTCCCGTTCAACCTCAACACGCCCGGCGGCTTCCTGTTTCCTCACGGCGTTGAGTGGCAGTCAGTCACGCTGAGCAACAAGCGCGTCATCCCTTACCAGCCGGAATGGTCGGAAACCGATCCCGGCATTCAACTCAGCCCGTCCAGCTCCAACGTCACCAACCCTGATGACCTGACCGTGACCTATCCGTTCATCGAAGGCCTGGATGTCGACAAGAAGACTCAGCCGCAACCGGTCAGCCTGCAAGGCCAGGTCGAAGTCATCGCGCCACGCCGCTTGTACAGTTTTGACCTGACCAGCAAGGATGTCGGTCAGACGCGCAACAACGACAACCTCAGCGTCAAGCTGATCAAACTCGAAAAGAATTACGCCGAAGTCGAGTTCAGCAACAACCTGCCCCTGGCCGCAGAAGTCGCTGGCGCACAGCTCAACCCGCTGATCGTCCAGGCCCGTGACGCAACCGGGCAATACCTGGTGCGCGCAGGTTCAATCAACGAAAGCCCGGAACAAGTGGCCTTCTACCAGCAACAACTGACGCATCTGCAGCAGCAGAAAAGCTGGAGCGACACACTGGAAAAGCAGTTGACCGAGGAGCAGCAAACGTTCGAGCAACAACACCCGCGACGCTACAACAAGGTCTACTTCAACGGCTCGATCGACACGCTGGAAGTCAGTGTGCTGGATTTCTCGCAAGCGACCGTGACTCGTAAAGCGCTGGATCTGCCGATTCGCGTCTTCAACCAGCACACCACCGAAAAAGCCATCCAGCCGCTCGATCTGCCGGTAGTGGTGTACGACGACCTGGCGGCGAACTGGCTCAAGGGTGCGAGCCTGACGGAGGAACAACTGAAGGCCGGCATCCGCATCCATCAGTCGGTGGAAGACCCAAGCGCTGCGCGGATCGAGTTCTCCCACCGCCGCACCTTCAACGATGAACTGCTGGGCGACGACTTCAACCCCGGTGAAAGCCCGGTGACGTTCTTCACCGAGAAACACAACGGCAAACTCGACGAGCCGATCGAACTGCCGCCCGAGGCGTATCAGGTCGATCCGCTGCAAGCGACGATTACCTACGACCTGAACCTGTTCCCGGAAACCCCGGCGATTGCCGTCGGTTCAATGCCGCTGTTCCTCGCGACAGTCGCCACGCAAGCGTACGACGCCAAGTCTTTGCCCAAAGGCCTGGAGATCAAAAACAACCTGTTGGTGGTCGACCTGAAAGTGTTTCCGGCCAACGAGTGGCGATTCTTCGTCAAGGACGACAGTGGCAACTACCTCAAGCAGATTCTCTCGGTCAGCCACGACGCCAGTGCACAAGGCCCGGCGATGTTCGGCGTGCACTATTTCTACGGTCGTCCGACCCGCGTGGAAACCTATCAGCGCACCGACCTCGCCACCGTGCAATACGGTTTTGAGGTCAAACTCGACAAGGCGCAGTTGCCCGACGCCGCGCCTTAGCTATTGAGACTGCGTCCGCGCCCGCCGTTGATCTGACGCAGCTGGGCTTGCAGGTGCAGGCTCCAGATTTGCGGGTCATCGGCCAGCTCGTAACCATGCATCGTCAGGCTTTCAACGATGGTGTCGAGGATGGATTCGGCGGCAATCGGGCCGTGAAACGGGCCCTGGGCTTTGATCGCGGAAGGTTGTTCGCCGGCCATGCCGGCAGCGAAGAGCAGTGTCCACATGCCGTTATCGCCGGCCAACGGCTTGATGGCGCATTCGATACGGGTCACTAGACCCAGGCATTGACGGGTGAGGCAGAGGTTGCGCGACATGGCGGCGACCCTCGGTGAAGCCGGTATTCAGCCCTCACGGGAGGACTGGCTCGATCCAGTGATACTGTCGATATCCTTGAGCTGAGAATAGAAGAAAAGTCCGCCACGCAAGCCGAACGGAACCAGAAGGCGCCGAATGGTCATTGTGTGAATATTGGCGCCAGAGTGATGGCACATTTCCCGAAGATCAGTGCAATAACAAATGTGGGAGGGGGCTTGCTCCCGAAGGCGGTGTGTCAGGCAACAGAGTCGTTGACTGATAGACCGTCTTCGGGAGCAAGCCCCCTCCCACAGGTTTACTGCATTTAAGCTTAAGCCGGTTTGGCTTCGGCCAAGGCTTCCTGCGCCGCTTCCTTCTCGGCCTCTTTGAGGTCTTCCTCGCTGATCATCTCGGCGATGTCGCGCAAGCGCTCCACTACCCGTGCGTTGATGCTGCCTTCAGGGAACTCGCCCTCCTCGTTCGGCGCGCCCGCCGGTTCGCCGACCAGCAGACTCAATGCCTCATCGGCCTGACGCACCGCGTAGACGTGGAACTGCCCCGCACGCACGGCCGCCAGCACCTTCTCATCGAGCATCAGCGTGGCCACGTTGGCCTGCGGAATGATTGCACCCTGCTCGCCGGTCAAACCGCGTGCTTCGCAGAGCCGGAAGAAGCCTTCGATCTTCTCGTTGACCCCGCCCACCGCCTGCACTTCACCGAACTGGTTGATCGAGCCGGTGATCGCAAAGCACTGCTTGAGCGGGGTTTTCGACAGCGCCGAAATCAGCGTGCACGCCTCGCCCAGCGACGCACTGTCGCCATCGACGTAACCGTAGGATTGCTCCAGCGCGATGCTCGCGGAAATCGCCAGCGGGAATTCCTGGGCGTAACGGCTGCCCAGATACCCGGTAAGGATCATCACGCCTTTGGAGTGAATCGGCTGACCGAGATTGACCTCGCGCTCGATGTCGACGATGCCGCTGCCGCCCGGATACACCGTTGCGGAAATCCGCGCCGGCACCCCAAACGCCGAGTCGCCGACCTCGAGCACGGTCAGGCCGTTGCACTTGCCGACCGCCGCGCCATCGGTGTCGATCAGGATGATCCCGGCGAGCATGTCATCGAGAATCCGTGCCGACACGCGTCCGGTGCGCGTGGCTTTGGCTTTCAGTGCGCGTTCGATGTGCCCGGCGTCGGTCATTTCATCGCCGGCCAGATGGCGGATGAAATCCGCTTCGCTGACCAACTGGAACAGATCACCGATACGCGCCGACAATCGCCCTTGGTGTTCGGCCAGACGTGCGCTGTAAGTGGCCAGACGCGCCACCGCATCGGCGGTCAGCGGCGCCATGCCTTCTTCCGAAGTGCGGGTTTTCAATAGCTGGGCGAATTGCTCCAGGCTCTCGTCGACCATCGGAATATCTTCATCGAAATCGACGAGGACGCGGAACATCTCCTGAAAGTCCGGATCGAGGTCTTGCAGCGTGTAGTACAACGACCGCGCACCGATGATGATGACTTTGACCTGCAGCGGAATATGCTGCGGGTTGAGGGTCACGGTGGCGAAGCGGCCCATCTCGCCCAGCGGCGATTCCATTTTCAGCTTGCGCGATTGCAGGGCACGCTTCAGCGCATCCCACACGAACGGCTCGCTGAGCATTTTTTCCGCTTCAAGAATCAGGAAACCACCGTTGGCGCGGTGCAAGGCCCCCGGACGCAACTGGCGATAGGTGGTGTAGAGCGCGCCTTGATCGGTGGTGTACTCGATGCGGCCGAACAGGTTTTCATAAGTCGGGTGCGGCTCGAAAACCACCGGTGCGCCGCCACTGACCGGATGACCGACCACCAGGCTCGGCGCGTATTGCTCTTCCAGCAGTTTGCGCGCGACGGCGTCGGTCTTGCTGTCGTCGACCAATTGCTCGACCACGGTTTTCAGCAAATACACCTGCATCGCTTGCAAGTAACCGCAAACGGCGGCGTTCTCGGCGTACTTCTCCGACAGCGGCGAGAGCAACGGCTGCAAGGCCAGGGTGATGGTTTCTTCGTTGAGCGAACGCAGTTGATTGTTCGACTCGCGCTTCCATTGCGGCAGGCTGGCGAGCTCTTCGTTCAGACGTTCTTCGAGGCCGGAGATGTCTTCGTGAAAGCGCTCGCGATCGGCTTCCGGCAATTGCGAGAACTCGGCCTCATCCAGCGCCTTGCCGTCAAGCATCGGCGTGAAGGCGATGTTGCTGCTGTCGCGGTACAGGGCAACGTCTTTTTCCAGGGCCAGACGCTCGATGATGTCGAGAGCCTTGTCGTAGCGCTGGTTGAAGGCGCGGTCGATGGCGCTTTTCTTCTGCTGATAGGACGGGTGTTCAAACACTGCCGGGAAGGTCGCCAGCAGGTTGTCGATCAGGCCGTTGATGTCACCGATGAACGAGGCGGCCGTGCCCGAGGGCAGTTCCAGCACGCGCGGCTCGCGCGGTTCATCGAAGTTGTTGACGTAAACCCAGTCCGCCGGCGTCTGCAGACGTTTGCCTTCAGCCTTCAGGTAGCGTTTGACGAAGGAGAAGCGACCGGTGCCAGGCTCGCCCATGACGAATACGTTGTAACCGGGGCGTGGCATGGCCACACCGAACTGCAAGGCTTCGACCGCACGTTCCTGGCCGAGCACACCGCGAAAGGGCTCCAGATCATTGGTGGTAGTGAAGCTGAACTGTTCAGCGGAAAACGGACGGGTCAGCGCTTCGGGCGCAAGACGCAAGCTGGCAGCAACAGGATCAGGCATCGGGCTTCCTTAACAATCAGGCGGGGCAGATAGCGGCATTCTGGCGCTGCCCGTGCCCCACTGGCAAGGCGCGCCACACGACAAAGCATAGACAACCGGCCAACCCCGCCGCCGCCCCCATAAAACCGGGGTTATCGCCAAATCTTTTGTAAAAAATCACGGAACCCCCGGAACGTGCCTAAACTCCAAACTGCGCGGCTGGAACTAATACCGGCCCACTGGCTTCGTTTGGATCTGTTTCGTACAGAGCTTGGGGGGCCAGAACCCTGTCCATTGGTATGCACACAAAGAGAACAAAGCTATGAAACGGATTCTTCTCGGTACTCTCTTCACCGCTGTATCCATCAACGCAATGGCGCAAGCTCCAGGCGGCCCGGATTGCGGTTGGGGCAACATGCTGTTCGAAGGTCAGCGTGGCACCCCTGCTCACTTCCTCGCTTCCACCACCAACGGCACTTCCGGTAACGCTACCTTCGGCATGACGTCCGGCACCAACGGTTGCTCGACCAACGCGTCGCTGACCTACGGCGGCAAATCCTGGTTTGCCATGAATGGCATGATGAACGAGCTGTCCGAAGACATGGCCAAGGGCAACGGCGAAGCGCTGACGACCTATGCCGTGGTACTGGGCGTGGCGCCGGAAGACCGTGCGCACTTCGCTGCCGTGACTCACGAGCACTTCCAGCAGATCTTCAGCAAGGCTGACGTGACCGCTGAAGACGTGCATACCAACACCCTGGCCGTTCTGAAATCAGACCCACGTCTGGCCAAGTACGCAACGCAGGCTTAAGCTCGACCCCCTGCCCGCTTCTTTCGGGAAGCGGGTTTTATTTTGAGTGAAGTCAGTCCGCCGTGACGCTGAACCTGTGGCGAGGGGATTTATCCCCGTTCGGCTGCGAAGCAGTCGTGAAACCTGTGCATGCGGTGTATGTGCATGCGCAATATCTGATGCATTGGGGATACAGGATCTGGGGCCGCTTCGCAGCCCAACGGGGATAAATCCCCTCGCCACAGAGTGGAGTGATAGCATCCCGATCGGGTTTTATTTTCTTTCGAGTTAAGTTGCCACCTATGCTCAAACGCCTTGCCTGGCTGGCGCTCTGTGTCTGCGCCCCGCTGTCCGCCGCGCCAAACATCGACCCTCAACGTTTGCAGCAACTGGCCAACGATCGCTTCTGGATTTCCCTCGGTCACTACGAGACCGCCAAACTCGGCGGCTGGCGCAGCTATGTCAGCGACAAGAAATTCTTTCTCGCCGCCGATGGCAATGAACATCCCGATCACGAACTGGCCGCGACCGTGCAAGCGTTATACGCACCGGCCAGTCTCGGCGAGCAACACGCCCAGTGCGTCTATCCGGCGCGTACCCGCTGGCTGAAGTCTCAGCTCAATCTGACTGATCTGCCGACACCGCCATGCGCCGAGTACAAGAAATGGTTCAAGGATGTCTCGCCGCACAGCGCGGTGATGATTTTCCCGGCGGCCTACCTCAACAGCCCATCGTCGATGTTCGGCCACACACTGCTGCGCATCGATCAGGCTGACGTGCAAAGCGACAAGACCTCGCTGCTCAGTTACGCGATCAACTTCGGCGCCTACATCGAAGGCTCGGACAACAGCATTCTGTACGCTTGGAAAGGCCTGATGGGCGGTTATCCGGGACTGTTCGCGCTGGTGCCGTATCAGGAAAAACTCTCGGAATACCGCAGCCTGGAAAACCGCGACCTGTGGGAATACCGGCTGAACCTGACCCAGGCAGAAACCGCGCGCATGGTCGAGCATGTATGGGAGTTGAAGCAGATCCAGTTCGACTATTTCTTCTTCGACGAAAACTGCTCCTACCGTTTGCTCGAACTGCTACAGGTAGCACGGCCAAGCCTGCGCCTGACCGAACAGTTCCCGCTGACCGCGATTCCCACCGACACGGTCAAAGCAGTGAAAGAAGCCGGACTGGTGGAAAGCATCGAATACCGCCCTTCGCGCGAGCGTGAGCTGCTCAGCCGTGCCGAGCCGTTAAGTGGCGAAGAACAGCAATGGGTGCTGAAGGTCAGCGCCGATCAACAACAGTTGCAGGCTCCGACCTTCAAAGCCCTGCCACGCGACCGCCAGGCTTTGATCATCGATGCGGCGTATCGTCTGGAACGCTATCGCGCCAATGGCCAGGAACGCGATCCGCAACGGGCGCAACGCAGTTTCGAACTGCTGCGGGCAATCAACAAGAACCCGGCGCCGGATCTGGAAATCCCTCAACCCGGCCTACCGGAAGATGGCCACGAATCACGCACCTGGCAGGCCGGTCTCGGCACCCGTGGCGATCGTGCGTTCGGCGAGTACGGCTTGCGCATGGCTTATCACGACCTCAATGACAACGCCGAAAGCTTCCCGCTCGGCGCGCAGATCGAAATCCTGCAAATGAAACTGCGCCAGTACGAAGGCAATCACTGGCAATTCCAGCAACTGGATCTGGCGACGATTCGTTCGCTGACCCCGCGTAACGAATTGCTTCAGCCACTGTCGTGGCAAGTCACCGGTGGGCTTGAGCGTGTGCCGGGCAAGCATGACGACGAAACGCTGGTCAGCCATGTCAATGGCGGCGGCGGTGGCACCTGGCAATTGGGTGAGGACGTGCTCGGTTTTGCCCTCGGCACCGTCCGCGTGGAACACAACAACGACTTCGCCGAATTCGTTTCACCGGCCGGCGGCTTCAACACGGGTGTGCTGTGGAAAAATCCCTTGGGCAACCTGAGCCTGGAAGCCAAGGGTGATTACTTCATCAACGGCGAAGTGCGCCGTAGCCTGAGCCTGAATCAGCAGTGGGAATTGTCTCGCAACCTTGGCCTGCGTTTGAGTGCGCAACGTGAGTTCAGTCATGTAGCGACGCCTGAAACTGAAGTCATGCTTGAAGTGAAGTGGTATCACTACTGATCCCTCTCCCCACACAAATCCCGCTCCCACAAAGGCAAATTTGTGGTGTTCAACGAATTACTCACATGCCTTTCACCAACGCGCGACGAATCCGCTTCTAGACTTTCCCTATAGGTCGTGAAGCGGCGCGGGAGAGTGCGATGTGGCGGTGTGCGGGTTTGCTGGGGGTGTTGCTGGTGCTGGGTGGTTGCCAATCCACCCACGAAGACTTGATCGCCAAAGGTTATCCACCGGCCTTCGCCGACGGCTTCGATGACGGTTGCGTCAGTGGCCGGCAAGCGGCCGGATCGATCAGCGGCGAGTTCCGCAAGAACGTGCCGCGCTATCTGAAAGACAAGCAGTACGCCGAAGGCTGGACCGACGGCTTCCGCCAGTGTCAGGCGATGCTGGAAAACAAGGATCGCGAAGACTATCGCAACGAACATTGGGATGATCGCGAGCGTGCCTGGCAGCAACAGAAGGATCAGGGCGCCGCGCGAGCCTATCGCTCGCAATAGGTCGTTTCCAGACATCCGGTGAAACCAAATGCCTGCGACCATGGCCAGACTCTCTATACAGAGGAGGACACCATGAGCCGCGCTTTCGTCAACGAAGACAACGCCGCCGCGCAAGCCGATCAACCGGTCGAACGCCACGTCAGCGAACAGCCCAATTACGTCACGCCGCAGGGTCTGGAGCAGTTGCAGGCAAAAGTCGCCGAGCTGCAAACCCGGCACGCTGAACAGTCAGCCAAGGGCGAACAGGCGGACAAGCAGCGCCTGGCCGACCTCGAACGGGATCTGCGGTATTTCAATCAACGTTTGAGCAGCGCTCAAGTGGCGGTCGCCGCGACCTCCACCGACAAAGTGCAGATCGGCAGTTGGGTCACCTACGCCGACGAACACGACAGCGAGCATCGCGTGCAACTGGTCGGCGAAGATCAGGCCGACGCGGCCAAGGGCTTGATCAATTGGGGCTCACCGCTGGGCCGCGCCTTGCTCGGCGCGCGACTCAACGACGAGGTGCTGTGGCAGCGCCCTGCCGGTGATCAGGTGATCGAAGTGATCCGTATCGAACCGGCTTAAACCACACCCTGCGCCAGCATCGCATCGGCGACTTTGACGAAACCGGCGATGTTCGCGCCTTTGACGTAGTTGATTCGCCCGTTCTCTTCGCCGTAATGCACGCAGGCGTGGTGGATCGACTGCATGATCGCGTGGAGCTTGCTGTCGACCTCCCCGGCCGTCCACAACAGGCGCATGGCGTTCTGCGACATCTCCAGACCACTCACCGCCACGCCGCCGGCATTCGATGCCTTGCCCGGTGCGAACAGGATCCCGGCCTCGATGAAGATATCCACAGCTTCCAACGTGGTCGGCATGTTTGCGCCTTCGGCGACACAGAAACAGCCGTTGCGCAGCAGTGCATGTGCCGCTTCGGCGTCGAGTTCGTTCTGGGTGGCGCACGGCAGCGCAATGTCGCACGGCAACGACCACGGCAATTGACCGGCACGGAACTCCAGACCGAACGCCGCCGCCAACTCGCTGATGCGCCCGCGCTTGACGTTTTTCAGCTCCAGCAACGCCAGCCACTGCTCTTCGCTCAAGCCCGTCTCGCAATACAGCGTGCCTTCGGAGTCGGACAGGGAAATCACCTTGCCGCCCAGGTCCATGACCTTGCGCGCGGCATATTGTGCAACGTTGCCGGAACCGGAGATTGCTACGCGCTTGCCTTCGACGGTCTGCTCGCGGCGCTTGAGCATTTCTTCGGCGAAATACACGCAACCGAAACCGGTAGCTTCCGGGCGGATCAGGCTGCCACCGTAGGTCATGCCCTTGCCGGTCAGCACGCTGGTGAACTGGTTGCTCAGGCGTTTGTACTGGCCGAAGAGGAAACCGATTTCCCTCGCGCCGACACCAATATCACCGGCCGGCACGTCAACGTCGGCGCCGATGTGGCGGTACAACTCGCTCATGAACGCCTGGCAGAAACGCATGACTTCAGCGTCGCTCTTGCCCTTCGGATCGAAGTCCGAACCGCCCTTGCCGCCGCCCATGGGCAGCGAGGTCAGGGAGTTCTTGAAGGTCTGTTCGAAAGCCAGAAACTTCAGCACGCCCATGTTCACCGAGGGATGGAAGCGCAAACCGCCCTTGTACGGGCCGATGGCGCTGTTCATCTGGATGCGGAAACCGCGATTGACCTGCACCTTGCCCTGATCGTCGACCCACGACACGCGGAACACCACCGCCCGCTCCGGCTCGCAGATGCGCTCCAGAATTCCCGAAGTCAGATAGTGCGGATTGGCTTCAAGAAACGGCCACAGGCTGCGCAGGACTTCTTCGACGGCCTGGTGGAATTCAGGTTGATCCGGATCGCGCTTTTTCAGACGGGCGAGAAAGGATTCGACGGATTCGATCATGGGAAAAGTCTCGGCAAATTTATTGTCGTTGGAGAAGATTGAGCCGGACTGTAACAAACGACATGTACACAGCAACAGACAAAAATGTCGCACTTATGAAAACAAACAGTACACAAGATATAAGTCATGGCGGATTGCAGGCAAAAAAAAGCGGAGCCCGAAGGCTCCGCTTTTTCATGCAACCAACCTGTAATCAGGCCAGTTTCTTGTGGCGTACCCGGTGTGGCTGGGCCGCTGCTTCGCCGAGGCGTTTTTTGCGATCGGCTTCGTACTCGGTGTAGTTACCTTCGAAGAAGATCGCTTGCGAATCGTCTTCGTACGCCAGGATGTGGGTCGCGACGCGGTCAAGGAACCACCGATCGTGAGAGATCACAATGGCGGCGCCCGGGAAGTCCAGCAGGGCTTCTTCCAGGGAACGCAGGGTTTCAACGTCGAGGTCGTTGGACGGTTCGTCGAGCAGCAGGACGTTGCCGCCCTCCTTCAGAGTCAGCGCCAGGTGCAGACGACCGCGCTCACCACCGGACAGGTCCTTGACGAACTTCTGCTGATCGCCGCCCTTGAAGTTGAAGCGACCGACGTAGGTACGCGACGGGATCTCGTAGTTGCCGATGCGGATCTGGTCGGAGCCGTCGGAAATCTGCTGGAACACAGTCTTGCTGCCGTCGAGGTCTTCGCGGCTCTGGTCGACACAGGCCAGTTGCACGGTTTCGCCGACTTCGATGCTGCCCGAATCCGGCGTTTCCTTGCCCATCAACATGCGGAACAGGGTCGACTTACCGGCACCGTTACCGCCGATCACGCCAACGATGGCGCCCTTAGGCATCGAGAACGACAGGTTGTCGATCAGGACGCGATCGCCGTAACCCTTGGTGACGTTCTTGAACTCGATGACCTTGTCGCCCAGACGCGGGCCGGCCGGGATGTAGATCTCGTTGGTTTCCGAACGCTTCTGGAATTCCTGCGATTGCATCTCTTCGAAGCGTTGCAGACGAGCCTTGGATTTCGACTGGCGGGCCTTGGCGCCTTTGCGCACCCACTCCAGTTCTTCCTTCATGGCTTTTTCATGAGCCGATTGCTGCTTGGATTCGGCCGCCAGACGATCGGACTTGGCTTCCAGCCAACCCGAATAGTTGCCTTCGTACGGAATGCCCGCGCCGCGGTCGAGTTCCAGAATCCAGCCGGCAACGTTGTCGAGGAAGTAACGGTCGTGCGTGATCGCTACCACGGTGCCCGGGAAGTCGTGCAGGAAGTGTTCGAGCCACGCCACCGAATCGGCGTCCAGGTGGTTGGTCGGTTCGTCGAGCAGCAGCATGTCCGGGGCGGACAGCAGCAGACGGCACAGGGCCACACGACGTTTCTCACCACCGGACAGGTGTTCGACCTTGGCGTCCCAGGCCGGGAGACGCAGCGCATCGGCGGCGACTTCCAGTTGACGCTCCAGGTTGTGACCGTCGCTGGCCTGCAGGATTGCTTCGAGTTTGGCCTGCTCGGCGGCCAGCTTGTCGAAGTCGGCATCCGGGTCGGCGTACGCGGCGTAAACCTCGTCCAGGCGCGCTTGCGCATCCTTGATCACACTGACCGCTTCTTCGACCACTTCACGCACGGTCTTGGTCGGATCAAGTTGTGGCTCTTGCGGCAGATAACCGATGTTCAGGTCTGGCATCGGACGGGCTTCGCCCTCGAACTCGGTGTCGACGCCGGCCATGATTTTCAGCAGCGTGGACTTACCCGAACCGTTGAGGCCGAGTACGCCGATCTTGGCGCCCGGGAAGAAGGACAGCGAAATGTTTTTGAGGATTTCCCGCTTCGGCGGAACAACTTTGCCCAGCCGATGCATGGTGAAGACGTATTGAGCCATGGAGAACCTTGGGTCAGTGACAGATGAATGATTGGAGCTCAGGCGATACCCGGCCAGACCGTGCGCGTCGTTCACTGGAAGATATCAATGCGTGCGCGCGGAAAGTCTAGGAGCTGGAACGCTCCCGCGTAACCGGCAAAGCTACCTGAATGACCAGTGGCAGTCCAGCCGCGAGGGGCTGGCACTTCGCCACAACTCAAGGCATGCTAGCCGCCCTTTGGGCGTCCGGCTTATAGTGCACGTCGCGCCAGTCCAGCCAAACCGCAGGATTACAGCTTGTCCAATGTCACTCCGCCAGCTTCTGTGAGCGCGTCCAATCCGGCGACTGGCTCGCCCCTGCGCGGAACATTAAAGGGTGCGCTGGCAACGCTGGTGTTGTTGCTGCTCGGATTGCTGTTCTGGCAACTGCTCGATCAATTGCGCGAAACCCAGAAAAACCAGCGCCAGTACACCATCGACTACACCGCCGACCTCGCCTCGCAGGTCAGTCTGAACATGGCGCTGAACGCGCAAATCGCCCTCAATCTGCTACCGATCGTCGAACAGCCGCAGTCAACCGACGAACAGCAGGCGTTGCTGCGAAAGCTTCAGCAATCGCTACCGGATCTGCGCAGCATGGCGTTGCTTAGCCCGTCCGGGCGCATCATCAGCGACAGCGCCGCCAACAGCCACGACGCCGATTACCTCACTGAACTGGTGCGTCGCAGCCGCGCTCAGGCGCACTATTTCAGCAACGCCGATGATGGCTCGGTGGTGCATCTGTTGTTGCATCAAGCCAGCGGTAGCACCCGTGGTTACTGGGCCTTGCGCCTGACCCCGACGTTTTTCGACTCGCTGACCAAACAGAGTGAAACCGGCCTGCGTCCGCTGTGGCTGGTGGAAAACCGCCTCAACCATCAAATCATCAGCCGCGACGAAGCGCTGCCGTCGGCCAAGCCCGGCGTGCTGAGCCCGGACGATCTGGCCAACACCGTACTGACCGTGCCGTTGAGTAGCAGCGACTGGCAGTTGCGCGGCCTCTTCGACCGCCAGCGCGTGCTGGAAGAATTACTGCCGGCATTCATCGGCAAATGCCTGCTCGGGCTGGCGTTCTCGATGCTGCCGGTGATCGCCCTGTTGAACATGCGCCGGCGCCAGCGCCAGGTGCATGAAGGTCGCCGGCGCTATCAGGACATCTTCGAGGGCACGGGCGTGGCGCTGTGCGTGCTGGATCTGTCCGGGTTGAAACAGGTTTTCGACAAGGCCCAGATCCAGACCAGCGACCAGCTCAAAGCCTGGCTCGACCAGCCGCAACAACGTCAGCAATTGCTCCAGGAACTGCGCATTACCGAAGTCAACCAGGTCGCGCTGCAACTGCTCAATGTCAATTCCTGCGAACACGCCTGGCAACTGTTGATCGACGGTCATCCGCACCGCCAGTGTGCGATCGGCAATCAAGTGCTCGACGCCGTACTCCAGCGACAAAAGCAGCTGGAACTGGAAATCAAACTGCCGGACATCAATGGCCGCGATCAGCACCTGTGGATGGTGTTGCGCCTGCCGACCGAGCAGCAGGATTACTCGGCGGTGATTCTCAGCATCAACGACATCACCAGCCGCAAACTGATCGAGCTGTCGCTGCTGGAGCGCGAAGGCTTCTGGTCGGACGTGGTGCGCACCGTGCCGGATCATCTGTATGTGCAGGATGTGATCAGCCAGCGGATGATTTTCAGCAACCACCACCTCGGCCAGACCCTCGGTTACAACCGCACCGAACTGCATCAGATGGGCGAGTACTTCTGGGAAATCCTCCTGCACCCGGAAGACGCCGATTACTACCACCGCTCGCGGCAGATGCAGCGTCACGCCGGTTACAGCCAGTTGTTGCAGTGTCAGCTGCGTTTCCGTCATCGCGACGGCAAGTGGCGACGCTTCGATATTCGCGAACAGGCGCTGGCCCGCGACAAGCACGATCAGGTCACGCGGATCATCGGTGTGGCCAAGGACATCACCGAGCAGATCGAAGCCAGCGAATCGTTGCGCGACAGCGAACAACGCTACCGCATGCTCGCCGAAAGCATCAGCGACGTGATTTTCTCCACCGACAGCAAGTTGTCGCTGAACTACGTCAGCCCGTCGGTGCAAGCGGTGCTGGGCTACGACGCCGAGTGGATTTTCCAGAACGGCTGGCAATCGACCATCGCCAACCCGCAGCAATTGAACGGCATCTATCACCTGATGGATCGGGTCAGCAAAGCGCTGGACAAACCCGAGCAACTGGCGCTGCTGCGCAGTCAGGTACAGACCCAGATGTTCCTGTTCGATTGCCTGCGCGCCGACGGCCGCAAGATCCCGATCGAGCTGCGCCTGGTGCTGGTGTGGGACGAGCACGGCGCGTTCGAAGGCGTGCTCGGCGTCGGCCGCGACATCAGCCAGCAGCGCCGGGCGGAAAAAGACCTGCGCATGGCTGCCACCGTATTCGAGCACTCGACATCGGCGATTCTGATCACCGACCCGGCCGGTTACATCGTCCAGGCCAACGAAGCGTTCAGTCGGGTCAGCGGTTACGCGGTGAGCGAAGTGCTCGACCAGTTGCCGAACATGCTCACCGTCGACGAGCAGCAAGACGCGCACCTGCGCTACGTACTCAAACAGTTGCATCAGCACAGCACCTGGGAAGGCGAAGTCTGGCTCAAGCGCCGCAACGGCGAGCATTACCCGGCGTGGGTGGGCATCACCGCCGTGCTCGACGACGAAGGCGATCTGGCCAGTTACGTGTGCTTCTTCAGCGATATCAGCGAGCGCAAGGCCAGTGAGCAACGCATTCACCGCCTCGCTTATTACGACGCCCTGACCCACCTGCCGAACCGCACGCTGTTCCAGGATCGCCTGCACACCGCGCTGCAATCAGCCGAGCGGCAAAAGTCGTGGGTGGTACTGATGTTCCTCGACCTCGACCGCTTCAAACCGATCAACGACTCCCTCGGCCACGCCGCCGGCGACCGCATGCTCAAGGACATGGCCACGCGCCTGCTGGCCTGCGTCGATGACGACGACACCGTGGCGCGGATGGGCGGCGACGAGTTCACCCTGCTCCTGCAACATCGCTCCAGCCGTGAACTGGCGCTGAACCGTGCGATTCATGTTGCCGAGCAGATTCTCGCCAGCCTGGTCCGACCGTTCGTGCTCGAAGGCCGTGAGTTCTTTGTGACCGCAAGTATCGGTATCGCCCTGAGCCCGCAGGACGGCAATGAACTCAGCCAGTTGATGAAGAACGCCGACACCGCGATGTACCACGCCAAGGAGCGCGGCAAGAATAACTTCCAGTTCTATCAGGCTGACATGAACGCCAGTGCGCTCGAACGCCTGGAACTGGAAAGCGACCTGCGCCACGCCCTGGAGCAGAACGAATTCGTCCTGTACTACCAACCGCAGTTCAGCGGCGATGGCAAACGCCTGACCGGCGCCGAAGCCCTGCTGCGCTGGCGTCATCCGCGTCGCGGGCTGGTGCCGCCGGGGGATTTCATCCCGGTGCTCGAAGAGCTCGGGCTGGTGGTGGATGTCGGCGACTGGGTGATCGGCGAAGCCTGTCGCCAGCTCAAGACCTGGCACCAGAACCGTGTGCGCGTACCAAAAGTCTCGGTGAACATCTCGGCGCGGCAGTTCTCTGACGGTCAGCTCGGCACGCGGATCGCCACGATCCTGCGCGAAACCGGCCTGCCGCCGGCGTGTCTGGAGCTGGAACTGACTGAAAGTATCCTGATGCGCGAAGTCAGCGAGGCGATGCAGATCCTTGCCGGCCTGAAGAACCTGGGTCTGAGCATCGCGGTCGACGACTTCGGCACCGGTTACTCGTCACTGAACTACCTCAAGCAATTCCCGATCGACGTGCTGAAAATTGACCGCACATTTGTCGATGGCTTGCCGTCGGGTGAACAGGATGCGCAGATCGCCCGGGCGATCATCGCCATGGCCCATAGCCTGAATCTGGCGGTAATCGCTGAAGGTGTGGAAACCCATGAACAACTGGACTTCCTGCGCGAGCATGGCTGCGATGAAGTTCAGGGCTATCTGTTTGGGCGGCCGATGCCCGCGAGCCGGTTCGAGGCGCAGTTCAGTAATGACGCACTGTTTATGTTTGATTAGATTTATACAAGGCAATACATTTATTGAAAGCAATTAAACAAACTTGCTGACAGCGCCCAAACTACACATCGAAACATATAGACCCTTCCCAACATAATTGCTCATGCTAAGTTTAATCGATGACGACATGTCATCAACACTCAAACTTAAAAAGGACTGAACATGAGCACGGATCGCCAAAAATCTTTTATTGGAACCCTGAGTTGCGAAGGCCGCCCAATCTGTATCGAATGGGTCTTCAGAGAAGGACGCGGCGGCTACACGTTATTAGTCGCAAACGCCGATAAAGACCCCGCCAGATTTTACTTTCGCTGGGAGCGCAACGCCTACATTCTCTACGTTCGCGACCCATCGCACATTGGCCAGCTGGTCAATTTGAACGGTCACGGCGAGCTCGCCGTCAGCCCGCCCGCCGAGGCGAACAGCATCAATTTCGATCTGGACGGGATGACACTGGACAACTTCGAAAACAACACCGTCAAGCTGCATCTGTTCGTCGGCAACAAACACTTGATCACCATGAAAGGTACATCGAACAGCCCGTTTCCGTCCGGCCGTGACATCCCGGAAAAGATTTACTTCGAGTCTAAATCCGATCAAGCATTTGCTTACTTCACCGTCAATATACTCGAGCGAAATGCGCCTTACATCAGTCACCCCGATGAAGTTTGAATAAACCGTTATTAGAACATCGTGCCAATGTTTGAACATTAGCGCTGACAAGATGCTTTTGCGAGCAACCCCGGCCCCATAGTTGACCCTCAGTTCAACTATCGAGTCGAGTTTGCTCGCGAGAGGCCGGTAAAAGCACCGCACATCTGTCATGAACGCCACTTGTCTGCGACATGATGTCGTTTCATATGCCATCTAAAAGCCGTTGGGTTAGAATGCCTCCCTTTTCTGCCCCCCGATCCTTGAGGACTGCCATGTTCAGCCGTGATTTGACTATTGCCAAGTACGACGCCGACCTTTTTGCCGCCATGGAGCAAGAAGCTCAGCGCCAGGAAGAACACATCGAGCTGATCGCTTCGGAAAACTACACCAGCCCAGCGGTGATGGAAGCTCAAGGCTCGGTATTGACCAACAAATACGCCGAAGGCTACCCAGGCAAGCGCTACTACGGTGGTTGCGAGTTCGTCGACGTTGTCGAGCAACTGGCCATCGACCGCGCCAAAGAGCTGTTCGGCGCTGATTACGCCAACGTTCAGCCGCACGCAGGTTCGCAAGCAAACGCTGCTGTTTACCTGGCCCTGCTGTCGGCCGGTGACACCATCCTGGGCATGAGCCTGGCCCACGGCGGTCACCTGACTCACGGCGCCAGCGTTTCCTCCTCCGGCAAGCTGTACAACGCCATCCAGTACGGCATCGACGCCAACGGCCTGATCGACTACGACGAAGTCGAGCGTCTGGCGGTAGAGCACAAGCCAAAAATGATCGTGGCCGGTTTCTCTGCCTACTCGCAGATTCTGGATTTCCCACGCTTCCGCGCCATTGCTGACAAAGTCGGCGCTTACCTGTTTGTCGACATGGCTCACGTGGCCGGTCTGGTCGCCGCTGGTGTCTACCCGAACCCGGTGCCATTCGCTGACGTCGTGACCACCACCACGCACAAGACCCTGCGCGGTCCACGTGGCGGCCTGATCCTGGCGCGCGCCAACGCCGACATCGAGAAGAAGCTGAACTCCGCGGTATTCCCGGGCGCCCAGGGTGGCCCGCTGGAGCACGTGATCGCTGCCAAGGCGATCTGCTTCAAGGAAGCACTGCAGCCTGAGTTCAAGGCTTACCAGCAACAAGTGGTGAAAAACGCCCAGGCCATGGCCAGCGTGTTCATCGAGCGCGGTTTCGACGTAGTGTCGGGCGGTACTGAAAACCACCTGTTCCTGCTGTCGCTGATCAAGCAGGAAATCTCCGGTAAAGACGCCGACGCCGCTCTGGGCAAAGCGTTCATCACCGTGAACAAGAACTCCGTGCCAAACGACCCACGCTCGCCGTTCGTCACCTCCGGCCTGCGCTTCGGTACTCCGGCTGTGACCACTCGTGGCTTTAAAGAAGCAGAGTGCAAAGAGCTGGCCGGCTGGATCTGCGACATCCTGGCAGACTTGAACAACGAAGCGGTGATCGACGCTGTTCGCGAGAAAGTCAAAGCCATCTGCAAGAAACTGCCGGTATACGGCGCTTAATTGCGACGTTAAATCTGCAGCATGAAAAACCGGCCAAGTGATTGGCCGGTTTTTTTTCACCTGAAATTTTTCAAACGCCTGAACCGCTCAAGAATGGGACTTGCCGCACAACTGGTCAGACCGGTCATGCCAATTCGTCACTTTTCACTTGCGATCCCTAAAAAACAGCGCCTAGACTGCACCCGCACTGGACATACCGGTAAGACCACAATAATTAAGTCCTGAATCTGATGCGCCAAGCGCACGGCAGCCAGGACACCGACCAGGATTCCTCCCATGCTCAGATGGTGCTCGCGTTCAATCTTCCTCCAAGTGGTTCTCGGACTGATGCTCGGCATCGTCTGCGGGCTGACCCTTCCTGAATACTCGGCCCAGCTCAAACCGCTCGGCGACGGCTTCATCAAACTGATCAAGATGCTCATCGGCCTGATCGTGTTCTGCGTGGTGGTCAGCGGCATCAGCGGCGCCGGCGATCTGAAGAAGGTCGGGCGCATCGGCCTCAAGTCGGTGATCTACTTCGAAGTGCTGACCACCATCGCGTTGGTGATCGGTCTGGTCTTCGCCTTCAGCACCGGCATCGGCAGTGGCGCGAACATTCATCTGGAGCAGCTCTCTGCCGCCGACATGGGCGACATCGCCGAACGCGGCCAGCACATGCACACCACCACGCAGTTCCTGATGGATCTGATTCCGACCTCGGTGATCGGTGCGTTTGCCGACAACAACATTCTGCAAGTGCTGCTGTTTTCGGTGCTGTTTGGCAGTGCGTTGAACCTGGTGGGCGAAGCGGCTTCCGGGATCTCGCGGCTGATCAACGAATTGAGCCATGTAATCTTCCGGATCATGGGCATGATCGTGCGTCTGGCGCCGATTGGCGTGTTCGGCGCCATCGCCTTCACCACCAGCAAATATGGCCTCGACTCGCTGCAACATCTGGGCAGTCTGGTCGGCTTGTTTTACCTGACCTGCATCGCGTTCGTCAGCGTGATTCTCGGTCTGGTGATGCGCGCCTCCGGCCTGCGCATGTGGCCGTTGCTCAAGTACCTGCGTGAAGAATTGCTGATCGTGATGGGCACCGCTTCGTCCGACGCTGTGCTGCCACAGATAATGCGCAAACTCGAACATCTGGGCATTGGCAGCTCGACCGTCGGGCTGGTGATTCCCACTGGTTACTCGTTCAACCTCGACGGTTTTTCGATTTACCTGACCCTGGCCATCGTCTTCATTGCCAACGCCACCGGTACGCCGCTGGCCATGACTGATCTGCTGACGATTTTGCTGGTGTCGCTGATTACCTCCAAAGGTGCCCACGGCATTCCGGGTTCGGCGCTGGTGATTCTGGCGGCCACGCTGACGGCCATCCCGGCGATTCCGGTGGTCGGTCTGGTGCTGGTGCTGGCGGTGGACTGGTTCATGGGCATCGGTCGCGCGCTGACCAACCTGATCGGCAACTGCGTCGCCACCGTGGCCATCGCCCGCTGGGAAAAGGACATCGACGTGCAGCGGGCGAACAAAGTGCTCAACGGCGAGCAGGGCTATAACTTTCAGCCGAGAAAATCCGTCGTTCAAGCGGCGGCCAAAGAATTCTGAATGAGTGCCGTGCCTGCGCCAATGCAGGCACGGCTCATGGAGCGAACACGTGATTACTACATCAACCGTCGTCAACTCAGTGGTCGAAAAACTTCGCGCCGCATTGGCTCGAGGTCAGTGGCGCTCCGGCGACATGCTGCCGGGCCAGCGCGAACTGGCCGAACAACTGGGCATCAGCCGCCCGAGCCTGCGCGAAGCGGTGATCGTGCTGGAAACCCTCGGCCTGGTGCGTTCGATGCCGGGCAAAGGCGTGGTGGTGCTCGACGCGCAAATCGGCGACAGCCAAAGCCACGACAGCGCAGTGACCGGCGCCAGCCTCGAAGACGTCCTGCAACTGCGTTACACCCTTGAGCCGTTCATCGTCGGCCTCGTTGCGCAGTCGATCAGCAGCAAGGAAGTCGGCCAGTTGCGCCTGACCCTGATGGACATGCGCGAAGCCCTCGAAGCAAATGACAGCGAAGCCGGGGTCAGCGCCTACATCGCGTTCCACGAAGAGTTGTTCACCCTGACCTCGAACCCGATTTTCCAGAGCGTGGTGCAACAGACCAGCAACGCCCTCAAGCAAAGTGCCGAAGTACTGCGCAACTCTCCGGAGCATCTGGCCGAACGCCTTGAAGAAAACGAAGCCGTGGTGCGCGCAATCCGCAGCAAGAACAGCGCCCAGGCCAGTGCCGAAATGCGTCGGCACATCCTGCGTGAAGGTCAACGGATGGGCATCGAGCTGAATATTCCGGAAGACAACTTGAGCCACTGAATTTACTCACTCTGGAGACCGGCCATGAACAGCCTCGCCACGCCGTCGCACCGTCGCCAGATGTCGACGGCCCTGCCCTTCTCCCGCCTGCAAACGCCGGTGGATGATCTGTATCCCCGGTTGTTCGATGCGATTCTCGAACAACATCTTGACGCTGCCAGCCGCTTTACCGAAGAGAGTCTCAAGCACATGTTCGGTGTCAGCCGCGCGGATGTGCGTCGGGCGCTGACCCAACTGTCCCACGAACAGATCATCGTGCTGCGGGCCAACCATCGGCCGCGCGTAGCCGCGCCGGACGCCGAGCAGACGCGGCAGACCCTGCACGCACGGCGCCTGGCCGAGAACACGCTGGTGCGACTGGCTTGCCAGCATGCGCAGGCTGAAGACTTGAAGTGCCTGCGCGCCTTGATCGAGCGCGAGCGTCAGGCTGTGGACAAAGATCGACGCGGCGCGGCGATTCGCCTGTCCGGGGAGGTTCATTTGCAGTTGGCGAAAATGGCCGGGAATGCGCCGTTGGCGCATTTTCTCGGCACGCTGGTTCCACTGACTTCACTGGCAATTGCGCTAAGTCAGCACCAGACGCACAGCTGTTGCGCGTGGCAGGAACATTTGGCCTTGGTTGAGGCGGTGGAGCGAGGTGATGCTTGCAGAGCCGGTATGCTGATGAATCAGCATCTGGACCATCTTGAGCAGACCCTGCTGGGTTCAGTCATCGGGCATTGTGTTGTCGGTTAGATCGCCTTCGCGAGCAAGCCCGCTGCCACAATGAATTGCATTCCGCCTGACCGAATGCAGTCCATTGTGGGAGCGGGCTTGCTCGCGAAGAGGCCCTTACCGCCACCACAAATTCAATTCTGCTGCGCCGCCACCCTGGTAAACCCCGCCCGGATTTTCTCCTCCGGCAAATCGTCGGCGATAAACACGATCACGCTTTCTCGCGTCTCACCCTCGGCCCACTCGGTGTCCCAGTCGAAACCGTAGAGTTTCAGTACGCCCTGAAACACCAACCGCCGATCTTCCCCGGCAATGTTCAGCACGCCCTTGTAACGCAGCAATTGCTTGCCGTGTTCTTCCAGCAATTCATTCATGAACTCACTGAGCTGATCGATATCCAGCGGCTGGCCGGTACGCAACACCAGACTGGAAATCCGGTCGATGGACGGCGCCTTGCTCACCTGTCGCAGGCTCAACCCGCCGCCGAGATCGGCATTCAGATTGAAACCGCGCACGTCGAGCAGTTCAGCCAGATCGATATTCCCGTGTTCGACCACACGAATCGGCGCACAACGGTTGATCCGGGTCAGGCGCTCGCTCAGCGCAGTGAACGCGGCATCATCGACCAGGTCGGTCTTGCTCACCAGCAAGCGGTCGGCAAAACCGATCTGCGCCTGGGCGATGGTCTGGCTCAGATGCTGCTCGGCGTGAGCAGCGTCCACCAAGGTGATGATGCCGTCGAGCAGGTAACGCTCGCGCAGTTCTTCGTCGATGAAAAAGGTCTGTGCCACCGGCGCCGGGTCAGCCAGGCCAGTGCACTCGATGACCAGCCGATCAAAGGCGATTTCGCCGCTGTCCAGACGCTCGAGCAGCAAGTACAGGGCTTTGGTCAGGTCTGTATGAATGGTGCAGCAGACGCAGCCGTTGGCCAGAGTCATGACTTGCACCGGCTCGTCGCCCAGCAGTTGGCTGTCGATACCGGCGTCGCTGAATTCGTTTTCGATCACGGCGATTTTAAGGCCGTGCTCGGCTTTCAATAAATGACGCAGCAGCGTGGTCTTGCCGGCGCCGAGGAAACCGCTGAGCACCGTTACGGGTATTGGAGAAGACAACATCGATCCCCTTCACAAAATTGATGAACAACAAAAAACAAATGTGGGAGCGGGCTTGCTCGCGAAGGGTCGTGTCAATCGACATCGTTGCTCAATGACACAGCGCTTTCGCGAGCAAGCCCGCTCCCACAGGGGATTACTGCAACCGCAGGCTGTCAGCTCAACAGCACTTCGGCCCACCCTTGCCACCGTAACGGGCTTCCTGACGTTCGCGAAAGAACATCTCGTAGCTCATCACCGGTTTGTCCGGGTGTTTGGTCTGCATATGCTCGACGTAGGTGTCGTAGTCGGGCATGCCGACCATCAGGCGCGCGGCCTGCCCGAGGTATTTACCGAGGCGACTCAGGTCATTGAACATGCTGCAATCCTCTGGTTACGCGTCCGGCAGAGCCTGGAATGGCGATTCTTTATCCGTACGCTCTTTTTTGCCCCAGGCAGCGATGCCGACCTTGAGCGCATAGAACAGGATGCTGAATACCACGAACAGGAACAGCGCCGTCAGCGTTGCGTTGGTGTAAGCGTTGAAGATCACGTGCTGCATCTGATCGATGCTCTTGGCCGGGGCGATCACCTGGCCCGCGGCCAGTGCATCGCTGTACTTCTTGGCCAGCGACAGGAAGCCGATCGCCGGGTTGGCGTCGAACAGCTTGATGAAGCCTGCGGTCGTGGTGCAGATCAGCAGCCAGGTGGCTGGCAGCAAGGTCACCCAGATATAGCGTTGACGCTTCATTTTGATCAGCACAACGGTGCCGAGCATCAGCGCGATACCGGCGAGCATCTGGTTGGAGATACCGAACAGCGGCCACAAGGTGTTGATGCCGCCCAGTGGATCGATTACGCCCTGGTACAGCAGCCAGCCCCACATCGCCACACAACCGGCGGTGGCGATCAGGTTGGCGGTCCATGATTCGGTACGTTTCAACGCCGGGACGAAGGAGCCAAGCAGATCCTGCAGCATGAAACGTCCGGCACGGGTACCGGCGTCCACAGCAGTGAGGATGAACAGCGCTTCGAACAGGATCGCAAAGTGGTACCAGAACGCCATGGTGTTTTCACCCGGCAGGACACTGTGCAGGATCTGCGCGATACCGACCGCCAGGGTCGGCGCACCACCGGCACGGGCCAGGATGGTGGTTTCACCAATGTCATGCGCCACGGCTTGCAGCGCTTCCGGCGTGATCGCAAAGCCCCAGCTGCTGACCATCTGCGCTACTGATGCAACATCACCGCCAACCACAGCGGCCGGGCTGTTCATGGCGAAGTACACGCCAGGCTCGATGACCGAAGCGGCAACCATCGCCATGATGGCGACGAACGACTCCATGAGCATGCCGCCGTAACCGATGTAACGGGCGTTGGTTTCGTTATCCAGCAACTTCGGCGTGGTGCCCGAAGAAATCAGTGCGTGGAAACCCGATACCGCACCGCAAGCGATGGTGATGAACAGGAACGGGAACAGACCGCCCTTCCACACCGGGCCGGTGCCGTCGACGAACTGGGTCAGCGCGGGCATTTTCAGCTCGGGCATAGTCACCAGAATGCCGATCGCCAGAGCGATGATGGTGCCGATCTTGAGGAAAGTAGACAGGTAATCGCGCGGGGCGAGGATCAGCCACACCGGCAGTACCGCCGCGACAAAACCGTAACCGATCAGCATCCAGGTGATCTGGATGCCAGTGAACGTGAAGGCCTTGGCCCAGACCGGATCAGCGGCAATCTGCCCGCCCAGCCAGATCGAACCGAGCAGCAGCAACACGCCGATGACCGAGATCTCGCCAATGCGACCCGGGCGGATGTAACGCATGTAAATGCCCATGAACATCGCGATAGGGATGGTCGCCATCACGGTGAAGATGCCCCACGGGCTCTCGGCCAATGCCTTGACCACGATCAGCGCCAGCACCGCGAGGATGATGATCATGATCAGGAAGCAGCCGAACAGTGCGATTGTGCCGGGAATCCGGCCCATTTCTTCACGCACCATGTCGCCCAGGGAACGGCCGTTGCGACGGGTCGACATGAAGAGAACCATGAAGTCCTGCACCGCGCCCGCCAGCACCACCCCGGCAATCAGCCAGAGCGTACCGGGCAGATAGCCCATCTGCGCCGCCAGAACCGGGCCGACCAGAGGCCCTGCGCCAGCAATCGCTGCGAAGTGGTGACCGAAAAGAATGTGCTTGTTGGTCGGCACGTAGTCCAGACCGTCGTTGTTGAGCACGGCGGGGGTGGCCCGACGCGGATCGAGTTGCATCACATTGTTAGCGATGAACAGACTGTAGTAACGGTACGCAACCAGATAGATGGCCACAGCGGCGACCACAATCCACAAGGCGTTGATCGCCTCGCCTCGGCGCAACGCCACTACGCCCAGGGCGCACGCTCCTACGATTGCCAGCACTAGCCAGGGTAAGTGGCGTAGCAGGCTATTATTATTTTTCATTTTATTATTCCAGCCAGGGTGGACAAGAAAGACAGCCACCCCGAGTTTAGCGCTACTGGCGGCAAAGACCATACCCCGACATTGGTCTAGACGCCTTGATCATTGGCAGCCCCCTATTGGTCGGGTCTATAGTCAGCGTACTTTCAAGAGGATTGCGCCATGAGCGAGCGTCGCCGCTTCAAACGTATTGCGTTCGATGCCAAGACCGAATTGAGCCAGGGCGAGTACATCTGGCCGGTGAAGTTGATTGATCTGTCGCTCAAGGGCCTATTGATCGAAAAACCGGAACCGTGGCTGGGGGATGAAACGCAGGACTTCAACGTCGACATTCATTTGAGCAAGGACATCGACATTCAGATGGATGTGCAACTGGCGCACGACGATCATGGCCAACTGGGTTTCCAGTGCCGGCACATCAGCTTGGAGTCGATCCAGCGCCTGCGGCGCCTGATCGAACTCAACCTCGGGGATGAGGCCGAGCTCGAACGGGAGCTTGGCGCGTTGATGGAGCTGTGATTACTCGAACAACGAGTCCAGCGCCTGCTCCAGCCGCGTCACCGCAATGATCTGCAACCCTGCCGGCGCTTCCTTCGGCGCATTGCCCTTGGGCACGATCGCGCGCTTGAAGCCGTGCTTGGCGGCCTCCTTCAATCGCTCCTGACCGCTCGGTACCGGTCGCACTTCACCAGACAACCCCACCTCCCCGAACACCAACAAATCATGCGGCAACGGTCGATTGCGCAGACTCGACATCACCGCCGCCATCAATGCCAGGTCAGAAGCCGTCTCCAGCACCTTCACCCCACCGACCACGTTAAGAAACACGTCCTGGTCGTGAGTCGGAATACCGCCATGGCGATGCAAAACCGCGAGCAACATTGCCAGGCGGTTCTGATCCAGCCCCAGCGTCACCCGACGCGGGTTGGCCAGGTGGCTGTCATCGACCAGCGCCTGCACTTCCACCAGCATCGGCCGGGTGCCTTCCCACGTGGCCATGACCACACTGCCCGGAACTTCTTCCTGAGCGCGGGTAAGAAAAATCGCCGAAGGGTTGGAGACTTCTTTCAGCCCCTTGTCGGTCATGCCGAACACACCCAGTTCGTTCACCGCGCCGAAACGGTTCTTCACCGCCCGCAGCAAACGCAAGCGCCCATCGGACTCACCTTCGAAATACAGCACGGTATCGACCATGTGTTCCAACACGCGCGGCCCGGCCAGCGCGCCTTCCTTGGTGACATGGCCGACCAGGAAAATCGCCGTACCGCTCTGCTTGGCATAACGCACCAGCAGCGCCGCACTCTCGCGCACTTGCGAAACACCGCCGGGCGCCGATTGCAGTTGCTCGGTGAAGATCGTCTGGATCGAGTCGATCACCATCACCTTGGGCTTTTCCTGACGGGCGGTGGCGATGATGGTTTCGATGCAGGTTTCGGTCATGACTCGCAGTTGATCCTGCGGCAAACCGAGACGTCGGGCACGCATGGCCACTTGCTGCTGGGATTCTTCGCCGGTGACGTACAACGCCGGCATGCTCTTGGCGAGGTTGCACAGCGTCTGCAAGAGAATGGTCGACTTGCCGATGCCGGGGTCGCCGCCGATCAACACCACCGAACCATCGACCAGACCACCACCGAGGACGCGGTCAAGCTCACCGGAGGCAGTGGAAAATCTTGGAATTTCTTCAACGCTGACTTCGGCCAGCGTCTTGATCTGTGCCTGTTGCCCGGCCCAACCGGTGCGTCCGGCGGGTGCCGCAGCGCCGCCGCTCTCAATCATGGTTTCGGTCAAGGTGTTCCAGGCGCCGCATTCACCGCACTGGCCCGCCCACTTGGGAAAGGTTGCGCCGCACTCGGTGCAGCCATACATGCGCTTGGCCTTGGCCATCTGAACCCCCGGGGCAAAACCGCGATGATAACGCAGACGCCGTGGATCAGCGCGGCGCGGATTCCTACACATCAAGCAACAGGAAAAACACTTATCAGCGCAAACGGGGCCTGATCCCGGCCCCGTTGCGCAGCGACTCGATCAGTCGACCAGTTTCGCGGCCAACGCCTTGACCCGGGCGAGGTCACCCTTGGCGACTTGCGTCACGCTGGCGCCGTATTCCGCATCGGCCTTATAAAGGAAGGACAGGATGATGTGCTTGCTCTCATCATCCGCACCGGCCAGCGAGCCACCGAAGCTTTCAATCAAATCGCGGCGTTCTTTTTTGCTGTACGAGCGATAGAGATCACCGGCCTGCTTGAAGTTCTGCTCACGCGTTATTTTCGCTTGCTGAGTATTGCCAAACAGAGCCGATTGGCTGTAACGCGCACTTTGCTTTTCTTCACGCGGTTGCAAGCGACTTGGCTGATAGTTCACGCCCGAGTGGCTGGCGCCAGTATTCATCGCGCCGTCCTGATTGCCGTTATTCACCGCGACTTTCGGTGCGTTGATTGGCAATTGCAGCCCGTTGGCACCCAGACGATACATTTGCGTGTCGGCGTAAGAGAACATGCGCCCTTGCAACAGGCGATCTTCCGAAGGCTCGATACCCGGCACAACATTGGCCGGCGCCATGGCCACTTGTTCGGTTTCCTGGAACACATTCGCCGGATTGCGATTCAGGATCATTTGTCCAACTTTTCGCTCCGGGACACCCGGCCAGATCTTGGTGGCGTCAAGTGGATCGAAATCAAACTTGGACAAATCTTGCGGATTCAGCACCTGAATGTACAAGTCCCATTTTGGGAAATTGCCTTTGTTGATATTCGCCACCAGATCATTGGTCATGTGACTGTAATCCTGACCTTGAACTTTGCTGACCTCTTTCGGCGTCAGATTTTTTATTCCTTGCAAACTCTTCCAGTGAAACTTGACGTAGTGAACTTCATTCTTTGCATTAACTAACTTATAGGCGTGAACACTATTGCCATCCATTTCACGATAACTCGCTGGCGTCCCCGAATTCGAATACAACTCGGTAAGTGTTCGAGTGGCTTCCGGCACATGTGAGAAGAAATCGAAGCGTCGCGAATCATCATCCAGGTTAGTGCGCGGATCAGGTTTGAAGGCGTGAACCATGTCCGGAAACTTGATCGCATCGCGAATAAAGAATGTCGGGAAGTTATTACCGACCAGATCCCAGTTACCGTCGGCGGTATAGAACTTGGTCGCAAAGCCGCGCGGATCGCGCAGGGTTTCCGGCGAGTGATTGCCGTGCACCACGGCGGAGAATCGCACAAACACCGGCGTGGTCTGGCCAGCAGCAAAGACTCTGGCCTTGCTCAGGTCACTGAGGTCGTTGGTCACGGTAAACGAGCCGTGGGCGCCGGTACCACGGGCGTGCACCACGCGCTCGGGAATGCGCTCGCGGTCGAAGCGTTGCAGCTTCTGGATCAGTTGCACGTCCTGCAGCAAAACCGGGCCATTGGCACCGGCAGTTTGCGAGTTTTGGTTGTCCCCCACCGCCGCACCGTTATCCCGGGTCAGGGGCGCGGCGTTGACGGAAAGAGTCAGCAGGCTGGCGGTGAATACGCCGAATGTACGACGGTAGGGAAAAGCCCCGTGGCCAAATGATGAAGTCATATCAGTTTCCTCTGGTTTTTCTGGGCGCATCCAGGTGCGCCAACCAGAGGCTAGAGGGCCGGGGGCGGGATCATAAATAGAATGTTCACAACCCGACGATTGAGAAAAATGGTTTCCTGCTCAGTGGGTTAAGGCGTATTTCGCGCGCGATTAGTGGCACTTTGCAAACTAATCGTCGAATCATGTGTCGATAAAAGCGGGCATTGTAAGAAGGTGTTTCGCGCAGGACGCGTTTTGCTGATTTACACTGCGTACACCAAACTCATCTGTAACAAGGAAATAACCTATGGGCGTGCTAAGTGAGTTCAAGGCCTTCGCGGTCAAAGGCAATGTGGTCGACATGGCCGTCGGTATCATCATCGGTGCAGCCTTCGGCAAAATCGTTTCGTCGTTTGTCGGTGACGTGATCATGCCGCCGATTGGCCTGTTGATCGGCGGGGTGGACTTCAGTGATCTGGCCATTACGCTCAAAGCCGCCGAGGGCAGCGCCCCTGCGGTGGTCATGGCCTACGGCAAGTTCATTCAGAGCATTCTCGACTTCGTGATCGTCGCTTTCGCGATTTTCATGGGCGTCAAAGCCATCAACCGCCTCAAGCGCGAAGAAGCCGTGGCCCCGACGCTGCCGCCGGTTCCGACCAAGGAAGAGGAATTGCTGGGCGAGATCCGTGATTTGCTCAAGGCACAGAACAATCGGCCTTGAATAATGAAACGGCGCCCGAGGGCGCCGTTTCATTACCAGTAGTTTTCTACCGCCACCTGTCCCGGTCGCCGGGTCAGACTCAAGGCCAAGCCGTGTTTCTTGAGCAAGGCCCGGGTGTCATCGATCATCTGCGGATTACCGCAGAGCATGACCCGCGAATGCGCCGGGATCAGCTCGACGCCTGCCACCCTCTCCAGCTCGCCATTTTCGATCAGCGTGGTGATGCGCCCGTTGAGGGCGCCGGCATTCGGTTCACGGGTGACCACGGGAATGAACTGGAATTTGTGCGCATGCTCAGTCAGGTAGTCACGCTGAGTCAGCTCGGCAATCAGCTGTTGATACGCCAGCTCCCGAGCCTCTCGCACGCTATAGACCAAGATGATTCTTTCAAACTTCTCCCAGACCTCAAAATCCTGCAGGATCGACAGAAACGGCGCCACGCCCGTGCCTGTGGATAACAGCCACAGATCCCTGCCATCAACAAAACGATCCAGGGTCAGATAACCAAACGCCTGTTTTTCCACCAGCAAGGTGTCGCCGACCTGCAGCCGGCTCAACTCGCTGGTGAACTCGCCACCTGGAACTACAATCGAGAAGAATTCGAGGAACTCGTCGAACGGCGAGGACACCATCGAATAGGCTCGCCACACCGTACTGCCGTCGGCCTTGGTCACACCCAGGCGGGCAAACTGCCCGGCGCGAAAACGAAAACCTGCGTCACGTGAGGTACGCAAGGTGAACAGATTGCCGGTCAGCGGCTGCACATTGAGCAAGGTCTGACGGGTGAATTTGTCTGCGCTGGCGGTCATGGGTCGCTCCATTCAACGATGGGTCTAGTTTCGCGCAAAGTCGGGTGCGTTAATACCACCAGTTTGTAATGGTATTCAGCGCCGCTGACCGCAGTTAAATCTTGCTCCCAAAAACCGTAGATGCCTTAAAAAACCAACAACGAACTAACATGTCGACCTTCATATTAAAATACTGAATGACTAATAACTTTTTATTGAAATTATCTCCTTCATAAAGAGCAAAATAAATCTCACGAATTTATAGGAAAAGTCCTACACTCGTTTTCGTGCGCTTTTGGATCCAAGAGCCACCCCCAAGTAACACTTAGATACACCCGAGGAGGACCTCATGGAAAGGTGGAAGGAGCTGCAGTTAAAGCAACTGACAAGATCGGGAACCATAAAAACCGCCTACCCGATTCTGCTCAGCTTTGCCAACAAGATAGGCTTCAACTTTTGTGCGATCACTGTGACATCAACCTGCCGAGAACAGCGTTTCGATACGTTGGAAATCAATAACTTCTCTAAAGAATGGAATGAACAGTACAAACGCAGCACCCGGGATGAAGTTGATCCCGTTCTTGAGCATTGCAGAAGTTCGATGCTGCCGTTTATCTGGAACGAAGCCGCCTACGCGAGAGCACCTAAACGCTGGCAAATTCTGCAACGAGAAGGGCTATACCACGGCTGGTCGCAATCGTTTGAAAATGAAGAGCGACGTGTGCGTGGTACCCTCAGCCTGGCCAGACAAGAATGCCCGATCAGCCCGTTTGAGCTTTACGAGCACTTCGGCTATCTGTTCTACGTCACTCACCATCTGACGGATCTGGTCGCCAATTCGCTGCCAAACACGCCGACGTTTCCTCGCCACCCTCATCTGTCACAACGGGAACTGGAAGTGCTGCGTCTGACCGCAGTAGGAAAAACGGCTTGCGATATATCCAGAATACTCAGCCTCAGTGAACGAACGGTGAACTACCACGTGCAAAACGTGATTGTGAAATTCAACGTCTGCAACAAGATCTCTGCAGTCATTGCCGCCACCAGACAGAACCTTATTTGAAAGCCCCAGCCGGCCAGACCATAAAACCTGCGAGTATTTACAGCGAAAAAAACGTACCATTTGCAGCCTTCCTGAGTGATGACGTGAGCTTCACACGTAGCAGTCCACTCGGTCGGTTCCGCCGCACACCTCAAGGCAGCGGGACATCTCCCGATTACCCTGAGTCCCCGCCCCATGCCTTTGCTCGACACACCTTTCGCCCAACTCGACCTGATCCGCCAGCCCGAGCAGCAGAATGAACCGCTGCAAGCCTTCGACGCCGCTGACGAATACCTGTTGAATCACTTGGCCGAACAACGACCTTCTGCCGAAACGCGGGTGCTGGTGCTCAATGACAGCTTCGGCGCACTGGCCGCCAGTCTTCTGGGCAAAGTCGTGGTCAGCAGCAGTGGTGACTCGTTCCTGGGCTTTCAGGGACTGGAAAAGAATTTGCTGCGCAACGGTCAGGCGTTCGACGCCATTCGTCCGATTCCCGCCAGTGAGCCTTTGGTCGGGCCCTTCGACCGCGTGTTGATCCGCGTACCGAAAACCCTCGCCCTGCTTGAAGAACAACTGATTCGACTGCAGGGGCAACTGGCACCCGATGCGCAAGTCATCGCAGCAGCGATGGTCAAACACCTGCCGCGCGCCGCCGGTGATCTGCTAGAGCGTTACATTGGTCCCGTGCAAGCCTCGCTGGCGGTGAAAAAAGCCAGATTGCTCATCGCCACGCCGCAAGCAAAAACCCCGGCAGTCTCGCCCTACCCTTCACGCTATCGCCTCGACGAGCCGGACATCGAACTGCTCAATCATGCCAACGTGTTCTGCCGTGAAGGCCTGGACATTGGCACCCGCGCCTTTCTTCCGCATCTGCCGAAAAACCTCGGTAATGCCCGGGTTGCCGATCTCGGCTGCGGCAACGGTGTACTGGCGATTGCCAGCGCGCTGCAAAACCCCGATGCGCATTACACGCTGGTCGACGAGTCGTTCATGGCGGTGCAATCGGCGGCTGAAAACTGGCAGGCAGCGATCGGTGATCGCGAGGTGATCGTTCGCGCTGGCGATGGTCTGGCCGGGCAGGCGCCGCAATCTCTGGACGTGGTGTTGTGCAATCCGCCGTTCCATCAGCAACAGGTGGTCGGCGATTTCCTCGCCTGGCGCATGTTCCAGCAGGCGCGCGAGGCTTTGGTCGTCGGTGGTGCGCTGTACATCGTCGGCAATCGCCACCTGGGTTATCACAGCAAACTGGCGCGGCTGTTCCGGGGTGTCGAGCAAGTGGCGGCCACGCCGAAATTCGTGATTCTCAAAGCGCGCAAGTAAAGCGCACCGCAAAAAAAACCCTCCACAAGGAGGGTTACAAAGCCGTACCCGAAGGCGCCGGGACGGATTCAGTGCGTGGTCAAGCCGGCCGCGTTCATGAACATGCGCATCAGGCTGGCGACGATAAACAGTGCGCCCACGCTGCCGATCCAGATCATGGCCAACCAGCCGAGCCGCTGCCACAACGGCTTTTTTTCAGCTTCTTCAATGTCGTGCAGGGAATGTTTGCCGTTCATTGTTTCGATCCTCATTCAGATCGATGGCGCCGCAGCCGACGCCATCGCGGGCAAGCCCGCTCCCACAGGTCTAGTGATAACCGTCTTCATGGGTGACCTTGCCGCGGAACACGTAGTAGCTCCAGAAGGTGTAACCCAGGATGAACGGGATGATGAACAACGTGCCGACCAGCATGAAGCCCTGACTCTGCGGCGGTGCGGCGGCGTCCCAGATCGAGATCGACGGCGGCACGATGTTTGGCCACAGGCTGATGCCAAGCCCGCTGTAGCCGAGGAAAATCAGCACCAAAGTCAGCAGGAACGGCATGTAGTTGGCATTGCGCGCTACGGCGCGGATCAATCCGTACATGGTTACCAGCACCAGGATTGGCACCGGCATGAACCAGAACAGATTCGGCATGCTGAACCAGCGTGTCGCGATTTCCGGGTGAGCCAGCGGCGTCCAGAGGCTGACGATGCCGATCACCGCCAGCAGCACGAAGGCCAGTGGCCGGGCCAGATTGTGCATCTGCTCTTGCAGCTTGCCCTCGGTTTTCATGATCAGCCAGGTGCAGCCAAGCAAGGCATAAGCCACCACCAGTGCCGCGCCGCAAAACATCGTGAACGGGGTCAGCCAGTCCAGTGAGCCGCCGGCGAACTGCCGGTTGACCACCGGCAAACCGTCGATGAACGCACCAAGAGCCACGCCCTGGAAAAACGTCGCAGCCACCGAGCCTCCGATAAAGGCCTTGTCCCACAGGTGACGCTTGTCGTCCTTGGCCTTGAAGCGGAACTCGAACGCCACCCCGCGGAAGATCAAGCCGATCAGCATGAAGATCAGCGGCAGGTACAGCGCCGACAACACCACCGAATAGGCCAGCGGAAATGCGCCGAACAACGCCGCGCCGCCCAGTACCAGCCAGGTTTCGTTGCCGTCCCAGACAGGGGCGACGGTGTTCATCATCACGTCACGGTCGGTCTTGCCCGGGATGAACGGGAAGAGAATCCCGATCCCCAGATCGAACCCGTCCATGACCACGTACATCATGATGCCGAAGATGATGATCACGGCCCAGATCAGCGGAAGATCAATACCCATGACTCAAATCTCCTTGGTCAGGCTGGGGCTGTGGTCAGCGTCGGCGCCATCATCGTCAGCAGCCGACAGCGGTCGCGCCGGTGTGCGTTTCTGGCCAGGACCACCGTCGTTGGTTTCCTTGCCTTCATCGGTTTTCGGCCCTTTGCGCACCAGGCGCATCATGTAACCGAGACCGGCACCGAACAGCGCGAAATACACCACCACAAACATGATCAGCGTGATGCTCATCTGCATGAAGCTGTGGTTGGACGAAGCATCCGCCGTGCGCATCAGCCCGTAGACCACCCACGGCTGACGCCCGATCTCGGTGGTAAACCAGCCGGCAAGAATCGCGATCAGACCGGAGGGGCCCATCCACAACGCCAGGTACAGGAATGGCCGCGAGGTGTAGAGGCTGTCGCGTTTACGCAGCCACAGGCTCCACAAACCGGTAAAAATCATCAGGAAACCGAGGCCGACCATGATCCGGAACGACCAGAACACGATGGTCGAATTCGGCCGGTCTTCCGGTGGGAATTCCTTGAGCGCCGGGACTTGCTTGTCCAGCGAGTGGGTCAGGATCAGGCTGCCGAGGTACGGAATCTCCACGGCGAATTTGGTTCTTTCTTCTTTCATGTCCGGCCAGCCGAACAGGATCAGTGGCGTCGCTTCGTCACCCTTGTTTTCCCAGTGCCCTTCAATTGCGGCGATTTTCGCCGGCTGATGTTCAAGGGTATTGAGGCCGTGGAAGTCGCCGATGACGGCTTGAATCGGCGCAACGATCAAAGCCATCCACATCGCCATCGAGAGCATGGTGCGAATCGCCGGGTTGTCCTTGCCGCGCAGCAAATGCCAGGCAGCCGAAGAGCCGACAAAGAACGCCGTGGCGACGAACGCTGCGGTGGCCATATGCATCAGGCGGTACGGGAACGACGGGTTGAAGATGATCGCCAGCCAGTCGGTTGGAATCACCTGACCGTTGACGATCTCGAAGCCTTGAGGTGTCTGCATCCAGCTGTTGGACGCAAGAATCCAGAAGGTCGAAATCAACGTGCCGATGGCCACCATGACCGTGGCGAAGAAGTGCAACTTGCGTCCGACCTTGTTCCAGCCGAAGAGCATGACACCGAGGAAACCGGCTTCGAGGAAGAACGCCGTGAGCACCTCATAGGTGAGTAAAGGCCCGGTTACGGAACCGGCGAAGTCCGAGAAACGGCTCCAGTTGGTGCCGAACTGGTAGGCCATGACCAGACCGGAGACCACGCCCATGCCGAAGTTGACGGCAAAGATCTTCGACCAGAAATGGTAGAGGTCACGGTAGGTGTCGTTGCCGGTTTTCAGCCAAAGGCCTTCCAGCACCGCGAGATAACTCGCGAGGCCGATGGTGATCGCCGGGAACAGGATGTGGAACGAGATGGTGAACGCGAATTGAATTCGGGCGAGATCGAGTGCCTCTAAACCGAACATATGGCTTCCTCTGTCAGGTAATACCGGCTGCGGGCCCGGAGGCCTGCACCCACTGCCCCCACGGATATGGAGTGCGGCGAATTCTGATTCGTTCTTTTTAAACAACCATCGCAACGCAGGGAGTCTGGCCAACGGGCCACCGGATCAATTCCTTTTGGGTCTTGATCTGGATCAAGCAACGTTGAAAGAGTAGTCCCATTTCAGGCGATGAACTGCGTGGTCGTTTGCCGCGTGACAAGTTGCCTCACAGCCATGGCAACACGCTGAAATCTATTTCTTGTGGTGAGAGAGTGGGATGCAGCAAAGATCGATGTCTGGCTAACTAAATTTTTTGTCATAGCAACTTCCTGTTACAGACTGGTGATAACCTCGCGGTTCCCCACCGAGCCAGACCTGCCTTCAGATGCCCAGCCAAGAGCCTTTGCTGTTACGTCACCATCGCCCTTTCCTCGCGTTCTGGTTCGCCCGGATTTTCACCGCCAGCGGTTTTCAGATGCTCACCGTGGCGATTGGCTGGAACCTCTACCAACTGACCGGCAACGTGCTCGACCTGGGTCTGGTCGGTCTGGTGGAGTTCGCCCCGCGCGTGCTGTTCATGCTGCACACCGGGCACGTCGCCGACCGCTACGACCGACGCAAGGTTGCAGCGCTCTGCCAGTCACTGCAGGCGTTGATCGCCCTGGCACTGGCCATCGGCAGTGCCACCGATCACGTTACCCGCGAGATGATCTTCATCCTTGCCTTCCTTTTAGGGGCCGCCCGCTCCTTTGAAATGCCGACCACGCAGGCCTTGCTGCCGAGCATTGTGCCCAGTGCGCTGTTCCCGCGAGCCGTCGCGGCAGCGCAATCGGCTCAGCAGTCCGCGACCATCGTCGCTCCGGCCCTGGGAGGTTTGCTCTATGCATTCGGCAGCGTCTGGGTCTATGGCCCGACCGTGCTGCTGTACGTGATCGCCTGTTCGCTGATGCTCAACCTGCCCGCGCGGCAAACACCGCTGAACAAAGGCAAAGCCACGCTGGATTCACTGCTGGCGGGGATCCGCTTTATCCGCAGCCGTCCGGACATCCTCGGGGCGATTTCACTGGATCTGTTCGCGGTGCTGCTCGGCGGCGCCACGGCATTGTTGCCGGTGTTCGCCAAAGACATCTTGCTGACCGGCCCGTGGGGCCTGGGCCTGTTGCGCTCCGCACCGGCAGTCGGCGCGCTGGGGATGTCTCTGTTCCTGGCGCGGTTTGCCGTGGAACGCAACGTCGGCCGGGTGATGTTCACCGCCGTCGGCATTTTCGGCGTCGCAACCATCGCTTTCGGCCTGTCGACCTCATTCTGGTTCTCGCTGGCGATACTGGTGGTGCTCGGCGCAGCGGACATGATCAGCATGGTCATCCGCGCCTCCTTCGTACAACTGGAAACCCCGGACGAAATGCGCGGCCGGGTCAGCGCGGTGAACGGCCTGTTCATCGGCGCCTCAAACCAGCTCGGCGAATTCGAATCCGGCCTCACCGCGCACTGGTTCGGCACGGTGCCGGCGGTGGTCATGGGCGGGATTGGCACGCTGGTGGTGACGGGGACGTGGATCAAACTGTTCCCGACACTGGCTAATCGGGATCGCATGCATGTGCCGGTGGAAGAGGCGAAGGCCTAGTCGTTATCTATCTATTCAGCACGCCTGGCACAAATAAACCGATAAGGTGCGGTACATAGATACCGCATCGAGTGTAATGTATCGCCTTACACTCGCCGACATGATCAAATCCTTTCAACACAAAGGCCTTCGTGGCTTCTATGAAACAGGTTCGACTCGCGGAATTCGCGCCGATCACGCAAAACGGCTGGCGCGTATGCTGCAGTTCATGGACCGCGCAACCCTTCCCGGAGATCTGGATATCCCAGGTTGGCGCTTGCATCCACTGAAGGGTGAGTTATCGGAATACTGGTCGCTCAGTGTCTCAGGCAACTGGCGGGTTATCTTTCGTTTTGTCGGTTCGGATATCGAACTGGTCGATTATCTGGACTACCACTGACAGGAGGCAGGCTCATGCCCATGCACAACCCGCCACACCCCGGTGAAACACTGCTGCTGGATGTCTTGCCCGAGCTTGGCATCAGCGTTACCGAACTGGCACGGCACCTCGGCTTCGCTCGCCCGCATCTTTCCCGTGTATTGCATGGGCATGCGCCGATCAGTCCGGATCTGGCCGTGCGACTGGAGCGAGCAGGCATTGGCAAGGCACGCGTTTGGCTAGGTGTTCAAACCGATTACGATCTGTGGCAAGCGGAACATCGGGAGCAACCGGCGATTGAACCTATCGCCGCGCACGCCTGACCCCCTTCAAGCCCGTAACTCCCCTGCCACTTTCGCCCGCAATGCCTTGCCGCCGAGTTGCTCTACCAACGCCAACGCAAACGCCAGTGCGGCGCCTGAGCCTTGGGCGGTGATGCAGTTGCCGTCGACCACCACCGGTTGGTCAACAAACGTACAACCGGAGAGTTGATGGCTGGCGCCCGGCAAGCAGGTCATGCGCCGCTGGCGCAGCACACCGAAGGCTTGCAGGGCGACGGCCGGGGTTTCGCCGATGGCGGCGAACACGCGTCCGGCGCTGGCCTGATCCTTGAGCAGTTGTTGCAGTGGCTGGTGCGCCGCCAAGTGTTGCGAGCCGACAGCGCCGCCGGGCAGCACGATCAGGTCGAAAGTCTGCGCCAGCACGTCAACCAGCATGCCGTCCGCCGTCAGTCGCGTGCCACGGGCACAGGTGAGCATCCGCCGTCCTTCAATGCTGGCTGCCATCACTTCAATGCCGGCGCGACGCAGCACGTCGATCAGGGTCACACTTTGCAGATCATCGATGCCCTCGGCGAGGGTAATCAGGGCTCTAAAGGTCATGGGCGCTATCCGCTGGGTGATCTTTAAAGCGTAGTCAGCTTTGCCGCGCCCGGTTTCAGAGACAGGCGTTACTTGATGTAAAGCTGGGTCGACATCCTGTTGTGCGGTGCATTGATAGAGGTATTGGTGAAAATGAAAGTGCCTTCCTGCTTGCCGGCCAGATCGAAGACGTAAAGTGAGCCGACAGTTTTGCTGCCCGGAGTGCAGTCAGTCAGATTGCCGTTGTCGAAAGCGCAGACCGGAGTTCGCGTGCCATCCACCTCAAAGCCGTCCAATTTGACATAGGGCTGGCTCTGCCCGTAACCGACTTCCAGCACATACACCTTGATGTGCGGCCCACTGTGATCGCAGCGCGTCTGTTCCTGGCCTTCAGCAATATCTTCAAAACCGCAGCCCGGCGATTCGACTTTCAATACTTTCAACTGCGACAACGGCGGCGCCGACGCAGCCAGCGCGCCAGCCATCCCGCCCATCCATATCGCGAAAACTCCGAAAGCCCTGATCCAGCGCTTGTTCATGCGTGCCTGTCCCCCCAAAAAACAGCGCGCAGTATGGCGCACTTGGCTCTGTCGCAAAACTTCGACGACGTTCGGCACCAACATCCGCCATATTCCTCACGCTGCTGGTATGATGCGCGGCTTTTTCCGGCCCACCACAATTTTTCAGGCGCTTGCGACGGTCTGTGCTTTGCTGTTGAGGTCGATACATTCACGGCGCCACGCGCGCCACGGGGAGCAGACATGCTGGAAAGGCTGTTTCAACTCAAGGCACACAACACCAACGTGCGCACCGAGATTCTTGCGGGCATCACGACGTTCCTGGCCATGGCCTACATTCTGTTCGTCAACCCGAGCATTCTCGGCGAGACCGGCATGGACAAGGGCGCCGTGTTCGTCGCCACCTGTCTGGCCGCTGCCATCGGCTCGACGATCATGGGCCTGATCGCCAACTACCCGATCGCCCTCGCACCGGGCATGGGTCTGAACGCCTTCTTCACCTACACCGTCGTGCTGCACATGGGCCACACCTGGCAAGTGGCGCTGGGCGCGGTGTTCATTTCGGCCGTGTGCTTCTTCCTGTTGTCGATCTTCCGCATCCGTGAATGGATCATCAACAGCATCCCGTTGCCGCTGCGCTCGGCGATTGCCGCCGGTATCGGCCTGTTCCTGGCACTGATCGCCCTGCACAACGCCGGCATCGTGGTCAGCAACCCCGCGACCATGGTCGGCCTCGGTGACCTGAAACAACCGGCGCCGATCCTCGCCACCCTCGGTTTCGCCGTCATCGTCGCCCTCGAAGCGCTGAAAGTGCGCGGTGCGGTGCTGATCGGCATTCTGGCGGTGACCATCGTCTCCATCGCCTTGGGCTTCACTCCGTTCGGCGGCGTGACCTCGATGCCACCTTCGCTGGCGCCGACCTTCATGCAACTGGATATCAAGGGTGCACTGGACATCGGTCTTGTCAGCGTGATCTTCGCCTTCCTGTTCGTCGACCTGTTCGACAACTCCGGCACCCTGATCGGCGTCGCCAAGCGCGCCGGCCTCATGGGCAAGGACGGCCACATGCCGAAAATGGGCCGCGCACTGATCGCCGACAGCACCGCAGCCATGGCCGGTTCGCTGCTGGGCACGTCGACCACCACCAGCTACATCGAATCCGCTGCCGGCGTGAGTGCCGGGGGCCGCACGGGCCTGACCGCCATCGTCGTGGCGATCCTGTTCCTGCTGGCGCTGTTCTTCTCCCCACTGGCGGCCAGCGTTCCGGCGTTCGCCACTGCACCGGCACTGCTGTTCGTCGCCGTGTTGATGACCTCGGGCCTGGCGGAAATAGACTGGGACGACATCACCGTTGCCGCACCAGTCGTGGTCACTGCCCTGGCTATGCCGTTCACCTATTCCATCGCCAACGGCATCGCGTTCGGCTTCATCGCCTGGACTGCAATCAAACTGCTGTCCGGCCGCGCCCGTGAGCTGAACCCGGCGCTGGTGATTCTGTCGATTCTGTTCGTGATCAAGTTGGGTTGGTTCAACGCATGACTTTTGATTCCCAGGCCTACGCCGCACAACTCGAAGACAAGGTCACGCGCCTGCGTGACCTGCTGGCGCCGTTCGATGCCCCCGAGCCGACGGTGTTTGACTCGCCGCTGCAGAACTTCCGTCTGCGCGCCGAATTCCGCCTGTGGCGCGAGGGCGGTGAGCGGCACTACGCGATGTTTTCCCAGGACGACAAACGCACGCCGATCCTGATCGAAGAGTTCCCGATCGCCAGCCTGCGCATCAACCAGTTGATGCCGCAATTGAAAGCGGCCTGGCAGGCCAGCGCGGCGCTGAGCCACAAGCTGTTTCAGGTGGAGTTTCTGACCACCCTGGCCGGCGATGCGATGATCACTCTGTGCTATCACCGTCCGCTGGACGAGCACTGGCATGCAGCGGCGACCAAACTGGCGGCGGATCTGGGCGTCAGCATCATCGGTCGTTCCAAGGGCAAACGCGAAGTACTCGGCCTCGATTACGTGGTCGAGAAGCTCGACGTCGGCGGTCGCACGTTCAGCTATCGCCAGCCGGAAGGCGCGTTCACCCAACCGAACGGCACCGTGAACCAGAAGATGCTCAACTGGGCATACGACGCACTGGGCGATCGCAGCGACGATCTGCTGGAGCTGTACTGCGGCAACGGCAACTTCACCCTGCCGCTGGCGACTCGCGTGCGCAAAGTGTTGGCCACCGAAATCAGCAAGACGTCGGTCAACGCCGCCCTGAGCAACCTCAGCGAAAACGCTGTGGATAACGTCACCCTGGTGCGCCTGTCCGCCGAGGAACTGACCGAAGCGCTCAACGAAGTGCGCCCGTTCCGTCGCCTGCAGGGCATCGACCTGAAAAGCTACGAATTCGGTAGCGTCTTCGTCGACCCGCCGCGCGCCGGCATGGACCCGGACACCTGCGAGCTGACCCGGCGTTTCGACAATATCCTGTACATCTCCTGCAACCCGGAAACCCTGGCGGCCAACATCGCTCAACTGCACGACACGCACCGTATTACCCGGTGCGCGTTGTTCGACCAGTTTCCGTGGACGCACCACATGGAGTCAGGTGTGTTGCTGACCCGGCGTTGATTGCGAATGCCAGGTACAAGAAAGCCGTCGTGATTGACGGCTTTTTTGTGGGCGCTTACTCAGCGGGATCGGCTTTACGTGGACGCCCGCCCTTTTTGCCGTTGGCCCGTGCGGCGGCAGACTTCGCAGCACTGCTCTGACGACCGTTGCGCGAAGCCACGACCGAGGCAGCCATCAGCATCAAGGACGGATTCGCCGAAATCATTCCGGCGATGGAAACGTGGAGATCCTTGCCTTCGAGGCAAAGCGCTGTGCCTGCGAAATCAATTTTCAGCTTCGCGTAATCCTGCGCATCGAATCCGTCGAACTCCGGATAGCGATCCACCGGTAACAACACACCGCTGCCGTCTTCAAAACGAATGACCAGAGAGGGCTTTTCAAAAGTTACAGAGACTGCCTGCAAACTGCTTGCGCGGCGTGCTTCCCCGCGCTGGATGGCGGCATCGATCATTTCTTCCGTCAATGGAGTACGTGCGGACGGCTTGGCCTTGATAACTTTCATAACTCGATTTCCACTCCCTCCAATGAGCCTGTCAACGTCAGAAGAGTCCTGTCCTCGTCTGGCATATAACGCGCCGATCCCACTCTGTATGTCGTGTCGGTGACGAGTCTCATCCCCAGCACTTCGTTTGCTTGCATGTCCCACAGCTGATTGTCGAGACAGACTGTTTGCAATCCCGACCCCCAAATCCCCCGGGCTCGCCGTAGATGAGCGGGTTGTTCAAGGGCTCGACACAAGCCTTCCAGCACGGCCAGTGGCGGTCGACGAGAGAGCGGAACGACATCCCAAAGCTCAATATCGTTGTGCCAGAAACTGAACTGTAATCGGGCACTCCAGCTGTCCGCGTTCACGTGAACGTGCGGCGGGCAATGTTCGTCTCGCAGCATGATGACAATCGACAATCCTTTGTAGCTGCACACCTTCATGCTAACCCATCTGTTAGGTTAATAAATTTCCGGATTTGATATTCCTTTCAAATCCGACGACTGGTGATCGTGTACACAACGCACCTCACTGCTTTGAGGCTAGCGTCGGAGCAGGCGAAGAGGTGATCAATCTTCAAGAAAAAACGTAAGCAAAGCTGTCGTTACATCGGAATTAAAACTGAACCTGAAACATGCTTGTGTGCGATCACCGAACAAAAAATACCAAGGCTATTTTTGTTCAATTGACCGATGTAACCATCTGGTACATTTTAACCCCACAGGCTGAAACCCTCGGCCAAAGCCAAAAACAATAAGTGGAGTTATCCCTCATGCCCCCTATCGTTCTGGTGCTCAACGGCCCGAACCTGAACCTGCTTGGCACTCGCGAGCCGGCGACTTACGGCCACGAAACCCTGGCCGATATTTCGGCGCTGTGCGGTCGTGCCGCCGAAGAGTTCGGCCTCGCGGTGGAATTTCGCCAGACCAATCACGAAGGTGAATTGCTCGACTGGATTCACGCCGCTCGGGGCCGCTGCGCCGGGATCGTGATCAACCCGGCCGCCTGGACGCACACGTCGGTGGCCATCCGCGATGCGCTGGTCGCCAGCGAGCTGCCGGTGATCGAAGTGCACCTGTCCAACGTCCATGCACGTGAGCCGTTCCGCCACCATTCGTTCGTCTCGGCAATTGCCACGGCGGTGATGTGCGGCTTCGGCAGCAACGGCTACCGCCTGGCACTGGAGCATTTCAGCCAGCGCCTGAAGAGCCAGGCAGCATGAGCCGGCCCAAGGTGATACTGGCCGGACTGATCGGCGCCGGCATTCAGGCCTCACGCACACCGGCGTTGCACGAGCACGAAGGCGATGCGCAAGGCCTGCGCTATCTGTACCGACTGATCGACCTCGATCAGCTGGATCTGGACTGCAACGCCCTGCCCGACCTGTTGCTCGCCGCCGAGCGGATGAACTACACCGGCCTGAACATCACGTTCCCGTGCAAACAGGCGATCATTCCGCTGCTTGACGAGCTGTCGCCGGAAGCCCGAGGCATCGGCGCGGTGAACACCGTGGTGCTCAAGGATGGCAAACGCATCGGTCACAACACCGACTGCCTGGGTTTCGCCGAAGGGTTTCGCCGTGGCTTGCAGGACGTTACCCGCGAACGTGTAGTGCAAATGGGCGCCGGTGGCGCAGGCGCGGCCGTTGCCCACGCCCTGTTGAGCGAAGGCGTACGACAATTGAGCATTTTCGACGTTGATCGTGATCGCGCCGACAGTCTAGCGAACAACCTCAACCAGCATTTCGGTTTTGCCCGCGCGGTCGCCGGACATGATCTGCCGAGCACTTTGAGTCAAGCCGACGGCCTGGTGAACACCACGCCAATGGGCATGGCCAAACTGCCGGGCATGCCGGTGCCGGTCGAGTTGCTGCGCAAGGAATTGTGGGTGGCGGAGATCGTGTATTTCCCGCTGGAAACCGAACTGCTGCGCAACGCCCGCGCTTTGGGCTGCCGCACCCTGGACGGCGGCAACATGGCGGTGTTTCAGGCGGTGAAGGCGTTTGAACTGTTCAGCGGCGTGGCGCCGGATGCGCAACGAATGCTGACGCACTTTCAAAGTATGAAAGGTTGATTCGAGAGAGGGGGCTAGCCCCCTCTTCTGATATCAGGCTTGCAGGTAACGCAATACCGACTCGCAAATCATCTCGCGATGCCGTTGCTTGATGCTTTCGTCCGGCAGGTCGATCTGAAAAATCTCCCCAAACGTGTGGCGGTTCGACACGCGATAGAAGCAGAACGAACTGATCAACAGATGCACGTCCAGCGCATTCAGGCCAGCGCGGAACACGCCTTCTTCGGCGCCCCGACGCAGGATCTCGCCGAGTGAATCGAGGATCGTGTTGTTCATCGCCTTGATCGCATCGGAGCGCTTCACGTATTCGGCGTTGTGGATGTTTTCGATGCTGACGATGCGCACGAAATCGACGTTGCGGTCGTGGTGATCGAAGGTGAACTCCACCAATCGGCGAATCGCCACGTCGGGCGACAGTTCATCCAGATGCAGGCGGTTTTCAGTGCTGCGGATATCGCCGTAAAGCTTCTCCAGCACCTCGACGTACAACTGCTCCTTACTGCCGAAGTAGTAATAGATCATGCGTTTGGAGGTGTGGATACGCTCGGCGATCGCGTCGACGCGGGCGCCGGACAAACCCTGCTGGACGAACTCGACGATCGCCTCCTGCAGGATATTCTCGCGGGTCTTTTCCGGATTGTTCTTGCGACTCTTGCGCGGCTCAACGGCGGATACGACGGGGGCTGCGGGGAGTTCTGAAGTCATTGTCATTGCGGGCTCACGGCCATCACTGCACAGGCTGGCGATTATGGGCCGCGCGGCACACTGAAGGAAGCCGCGCGGCCCGTGTTTAATCCCGCGTTTACGAATTTCCTACAACTTCGCCTGTCGCACCGCGCCGCTGCGCGATTTGGCCATCGCCGCCAGACGCACCGCCACATTGGCCGCGCCGTAACCGGCATAACCATTCTTGCGCTGGATGATCTCGAAGAAGAAACGCCCTTCGAACGGTTCGGTGTAAACGTGGAACAGTTCGCCACCCTGCGCATCACGGTCGTACAACACGTTGTAATACGCCAGCTCACTGAGAAACTCGTCGTCGAAATCAAACCGCGCGGCAAGGTCGTCGTAGTAGTTGAGCGGGATATCCAGCAGCGGCACGCCAGCCTCTTTGGCGCGACTGACTTCGGCGAAGATATCGTCACAATCGAAGGCGATGTGATGCACGCCAGAGCCACGATAACTCGACAGTGCGTGCGAAATCGCGGTGTTGCGGTTCTCGGAAATGTTCAGCGGCAAACGGATCGAACTGTCGCGGCTGCGCAGCGCGCGACTCTTCACCAGCCCGTACGGGTCGGGCAACACCACTTCGTCATCGGCCTCGAAATCCAGAAGACTCTTGTAGAACAGCACCCAACTGTCGAGGCTGTCCGCCGGCAGCGCCATGGCCATGTGATCGATGCGCTTGAGGCCGCCACGGGCGACGGCGTCCGGCAGCAGATTGAAGTCAGTGCCGTAGACATCCGCCTCGGCATCTACCAGATAAATCAGGCTGCCGTCCGGTGCGCGCACGGCCGCCAATTCAAGTTCGTTGGGGCCGACCAGACCGCGATAGGGCTGACCTTTGTAAGCCACGGCCCGCGCCAGGGCACTGGCACTGTCCTTGACCCGCACGGCAGTCGCGCACAGCGACGGGCCGTGGGCTTCAAAGAAACTGTGGCCGAACGAATAGGGCTCGGAGTTGAGGATCAGATTGATATCTCCCTGACGCAGCAGGCTGACACTCTTGGAGCGATGCTGGCCGGCCTTGACGAACCCCAGGCGTTCCAGCCAGTTCGACAGCTTGGCGCCGAGGCTTTCATCGACGGCGAACTCGAGAAATTCGATGCCGTTGTATTCGCTGGCCTTCGGCGTTTCGAAAAGGATGTCGCGGTTGGCGACCGTCGCAACCTCTTGCTCCAGGCGCAGACGGGTCTTTTCTTCCAGATACAACAACGAACGCAAACCGTCGGCAGCATTGGCCCGAGGCGGCGCGGCGCGAAAACCGTCGTTGAAGATTTCCAGCGACAGCGGCCCGGTGTAACCGCTCTGGATGATCGGTGCGAGGAATCCCGGTAAATCAAATTCACCCTGCCCCGGGAAGCAGCGGAAATGCCGGCTCCACTCCAGGACATCCATCGCCAGAATAGGCGCATCGGCCATTTGCACGAAGAAGATCTTGTCGCCGGGAATGTCGGCAATGGCTCGTGGATCACCCTTGAGCGACAAGGTGTGAAAGCTGTCGAGCAACACGCCGAGGCTCGGGTGATCGGCCTGACGCACGATGTCCCAGACCTGTTGCCAAGTATTGACGTGACGGCCCCAGGCCAGCGCCTCGTAACCGATGCGCAAACCGCGCGCACCGGCATGTTCAGCGAGCAGGCGCAAATCGTCGATGAGGATTTGCTGATCGCCAACACTGTCGGCCGAGGCGTTGCTGCACACCAGCACAAGGTCGGTGCCCAGTTCCTGCATCAAATCGAATTTGCGTTCCGCGCGTTCCAGGTTGCGCGCCAGACGATCACGGCGGCAGCCTTCGAAATCGCGAAACGGCTGAAACAGGGTGATGGCGATGCCGAGATCGGCGCACATCTGTTTAATTTCCCGCGGACTGCCGTCGTAGTACAGGAGGTCGTTTTCGAAAATCTCCACCCCGTCGAACCCGGCGGCGGCGATGGCTTCGAGTTTTTCCGGCAGGGTGCCGCTCAAGGAAACGGTGGCAATGGAACGCTGCATGCTTGAACTCCCGGTGGAGACGACGGCTGCGTGATCCGCGCCGTTTTTATAGGGTGAGCAAATTATTGGCTGCATCCCTTCGCGCAGCAATTTAAAGTGTACTAGCCGGTTAGTTTTGCGTGCGATTATCGAACACTATGCCGTTTTGACGAATTGACGATTTTTCGTCCACTGCCCAACATCGACCGCACATTGAGTCCGGACCTGAACCACCGGTCGCAGCGTGCAATGAAAAAGCACACCAAATAACAAATCCAAAAACGGGTGGAACACATGATTCCTTCACAGACTTCCCGCATGGCTCCGGCCATGAGCACTGCCACGGGTGGCATCGGCGACAAGATCCGCGGCGCCATGGCGGTCGGCAAAACCCGCTGGGGCATGCTGGCATTGGTGTTTTTCGCCACCACCCTGAACTACATCGACCGCGCCGCGCTCGGCGTCATGCAGCCGATCCTCGCCAAGGAAATGAGCTGGACGGCGATGGATTACGCCAACATCAACTTCTGGTTTCAGGTCGGCTACGCGATCGGTTTCGTCCTGCAGGGGCGTTTGATCGACCGGGTCGGCGTCAAACGTGTGTTCTTCTGCGCCGTGCTGCTCTGGAGCCTGGCCACGGGCGCCCATGGTCTGGCGACTTCCGCGGTGGGCTTCATGGTCTGCCGGTTCATTCTCGGCCTGACTGAAGCGGCGAACTATCCGGCCTGCGTAAAAACCACGCGCCTGTGGTTCCCAGCCGGCGAACGTGCCGTGGCCACCGGCATCTTCAACGCCGGCACTAACGTCGGCGCGATGTTCACGCCAATGCTGCTGCCACTGGTTCTGCACGTCTGGGGCTGGCAGGCCGCTTTCCTGTGCATGTCGGCACTGGGCGGAATCTGGTTGCTGTTCTGGGGTTTGAAATACTTCAACCCGGAAGACCACCCGAGCGTCAAACAGTCCGAGCTGAACTACATCCAGAAAGAAGTCGAACCGGAACAGGCCCGCGTGCCGTTCTCGAAGATCCTGCGCATGCGCGGCACCTGGGCCTTCGCTCTCGCCTACTCGCTGACCGCGCCCGTATTCTGGTTCTACCTGTACTGGCTGCCACCGTTTCTCAATCAGCAATACAACCTGGGCATCAACGTTACCCAGATGGGCATTCCGCTGATCATCATTTACGTCACCGCCGACTTCGGCAGTGTGGGGGGCGGGATTCTGTCGTCGTTCCTGATCGGTCGCGGGATGAACTCGATCAAGGCGCGGCTGCTGTCGATGTTCCTGTTCGCCTGCTGCATCATCGGCGTGGTCATGGCCGCCGGTTCCGCCAATCTGTGGGTGGCAGTCGCCGCGATCTCCCTCGCCATCGGCGCGCATCAGGCCTGGACGGCAAACATCTGGAGCCTGGTGATGGACTACACGCCCAAGCACATGATGAGCACGGTGTTCGGGTTCGGCGGCATGTGCGCGGCGATCGGCGGGATGTTCATGACCCAGATCGTCGGCCACATCCTTACCGTCACCAATAACAACTACACCGTGTTGTTCACCCTGATTCCGGCGATGTACTTCATCGCACTGACGTGGATGTACTTCATGGCCCCGCGCAAGATTCCTACCGTCTGCGAGTAACCCCGGCCTACACCAAAACCTGTTGTGGGAGGGGACTTGTTTCCGAAAGCGGACTGACATTCAAAACGAATGTCGGTAGATACACCGCCTTCGGGAGCAAGCCCCCTCCCACAAGGTTCTGCATCGTTCCTCAGCGCCGGCTCTGCTGCCACGCTGCCGCCAGTCCGCTGCAACAAATCACCGCGATGCCGATGACCGTCAGCAGACTCGGCGTGTGATTGAACAGCAACCAGCCCAACAACCCCGCAAACACAATCTGGCAATAACCGAACGGCGCCAGCAATGCCGGTGCGGCATGGCGAAAAGCCTGGGTCAGAAACAAATGCGCAGTCATCCCGCAACTGCCCAGTGCCAGCATGAGACCTGCGTGAGTCAGCGTCGGCACCTGCCAGAAGAACGGTACCAGCGCACTCATCACCAGCGTGTTGCACAGCCCGGCAAAGAAGTTGCTGGTGGTCGGGCTGTCGACCTCGGCGAGCTTGCGGGTCAGCAATTGGTAAAAGCAGAAAAACAGCGCTGAGCAGAACGGCAACAACACCGCCGGGGTGAACAGTTCTCCGCCGGGGTGGACGATGATCAGCACGCCAACAAAACCGCAAATCACCGCAATCCACTGGCCGCGTGTCACCCGCTCCTTGAGCAGCGGCACCGACAGCGCCGTGACCAGCACCGGCGCGAGGAAGTTGACGGCCGTGGCTTCCGCCAGCGGGATGTACAGCAGCGCAGTGGTAAAAAACAGACTGGTGCCGAGCAGGCAGAGCGCCCGCACCAATTGCCACAACGGTCGCTTGGTGCGCAGGACGCGTAACCCGGACTGCGGCAGAAAAATCCCCGCCATGAGCAAGGTGTGCACCAGATATCGGGCCCAGACCACCATCACGATCGGATAGTAACCGGAGAGGTATTTCGACAGCGCGTCGTGACTGGAGAACAGGAAGGTTGCCACGACAATCAGCAAGATCCCCTTGAAGGGTTGGTTGACACCGGAGAGCGGGGTGCTGACGGTCATTGGATATCCTTGTGTTGCCATAAAAAATCAAAAGCTTCGCGGGCAAGTCCACTCCCACATGGACAATGCAGATCCAGTGCAAGCGCGGCTTGCCCGCGACAGGGACGCTGCACCGCTCAAAGCCGCGCCAGCAACGCCCGGGTTTTATCGATCGCCATCTGCGCCCGCTGCAATCCACTCACGCCCTGTTCCAGCAGTTTCACCGTGGGAATTTCCAGACTCAACGCAATATTAGTCGGCAACGCTTTCAACAACCCGAACAGATCGCAATCGCCCTCGCCGGGAAACCGCCGCTCGTTGCGAGCCTGACGCAAGATTTCGGCCATGTCGGTCGGCCTCGGCCCCGCCACATCACACAACTGTGCATAACGCAGACGCGATGGCGGCACGCAGGCAAGGTCTTCAAGGCGAGAAGCGGAGCGGTCGAAGTGGAAGGCATCGACCAACACCGCCGCATTGTCCCGGTCAGCGTTTTCGACGATGCGCAGCGCTTGCTCAAGATTGCGCGCATCGGTCCACGGCATGAATTCCAGGTGCGGATGCAAGCCATAAGGCCTGGCCAAATCACACAGCGCCGCGAAATTATCAGTGAGCCGTTGCTCGTCGGGATCGTTACCCGCGACCAGCAACTCACTGGCACCGAACTGCGCACCCACACTCAGCAGTTGGTCGAAATCGGCGACCACGGTCTGCGGTTTCAGACGCAGGATTTCCACGTCGAGCACACGGATCCCGGTGTCGTGCAAACGCGCCAGCGTCTGACGACGCAAACTGCTATCGGCGACCAGCGGGAAGTGATACTCCTCCGGCGTCGCCGGTTCCAGACGCAGGCCGACATGGCTGTAACCGGCACGGGCGGCGACCTCGACCATCTGCGGTGGCGACAGCTCGAGCACCGTCAGGCTGGCCAGCGAGAGAATTCGTTCGTTCATGCTCAGCCCTCGATCAACGCGGGTGCACAAGCACAACCGGTGGCGGCGGCTTCGTGGATGGCCTCAACCAGCGCCAGCGTGCGGGCAGCATCGGCGGCACTCACCAAAGGCTCGACCTCACCGCGTGCCACGCGGACGAAGTGCTGCAGCTGCAAGCGCAAAGCATCGTCGCCGGAGCAGGACTCGTCGACCCTCAGCAACGGTTCGTGCCAACCGGCGTCGACCAACTCGGCAGCGTAATGCCAATGCCTCAGTTGCGGGATGCTCAGGGCTCCGGCAGTGCCGGCCAGCAGGTAACACGGTTGATCGGCCTGTCGCGGGTACACCGGATTTTCGCCGGAACCCAGCTCCCAGCTCCAGGGCGCCGCCACCGCGTCAGAACCACTCAAGGTGCCCAACGTGCCGCCCGCGAAGCGCAGCAACACTGCCGCGCTGTCTTCGTTGGCAAAGCCGCGCACCGAGTGATCGGTGATCGCTTGCACCGACAGCACTTCGCCGCACAGATGCCGCAGCAGATCGAGGTCGTGAATCAGGTTGGTCAGCAACATCCCCGCGCCCGCCTCGCGACGCCACGGGATCTCGAAGTAGTGGTCGGGTTTGCGCAACTGAAACAGCGCAGTGACGCTGATCAACCGACCGAGCGCACCGCTTTGCAGCAATTCGTGAGCGCGCACGATGAGCGGATTGTGTCGCCGATGATGACCAACCAGCACCGGCACACCACTGCTCTTGACCGCTGCCACCAACTCACGCGCTTCATCCAGATGCACGCCGACCGGTTTTTCCAGCAACACCGGCACGCCAACCGCCAGACAATCCAGCGCGGTGCTGACGTGCTGATTATTCGGATTGGCGACAATCACCGCGTCTGGCCGCGCGTGCTCAAGCATCTGACGGTGATCGGCGAAATGCGCTACGCCCCACGTCGAGGCGAGTTCTGCAGCTTGCGGGCCGGGATCGGCCACCGCGCACAGGGTGGCCTCCGTCAGCGTTTGCAGGTGGCGGTAATGTTGCTGACCCATGTTGCCGGCGCCGATCAGGGCGATTCGAAGGGGCGAATTCAAGGCGCGATCCTCTTGTGATTGTTGTGGGAAAAACACTCCTCCAACAATTTAGAACCGAGTTCCAGAATCAAACAGCCACTTCCACGAAAAGCGTGCGAACAGCGCACGTTTTCCGTTTCAGTCAGACAAACAACTCCGACGCTAGACTCGCCGCCGACAACTCCTCTGCAAATTTCAACAGCAACGGCGCCAGCTCATGCAGGCGCGCCCCCGGCATCCGTGCGCTCGGCCCGGCGATGCTCAGTACGCCGATCACCCGGCCATCCGTTGGGTGCCTGACCACCGCCGCAATCGCCGAAGTGCCCACGGCCGAGCTCTCCTCGACACAGGCATAACCCTGCTCACGGGCCAGACGCAGGCGTTCGAGCAACTCGATGTTGGAGCGTGGTGCGTTCGGCCCAACGCTCTCCGGCACCTCGGCAGCCTGGCGCTCGACCAGCGACAGCGCTTCGGCGTCGCTCATGCACGCCAGCCAGGCATGCCCGGACGCTGTATAGAACAACGGCGCATCGCGGCCCATATCGGGGTCATAACGCAAACCGGTGCGCGCGCCCTGAGCCTTGGCGATCCACGTCTGACGCTCGCCATCAATTACGCCAAGGCGCACCAGTTCGCCGGTTTCCTGCGCGAGACGATCCAGTACTGGCTGGACAATGTCGGCGCCGCTGCTCGACAGATAACGGAAACCCATCGCCACCAGTCTGGTCGACAAGTGATAACGCAAGGTCTCCGCATTTTGCCGCACGTAGCCGAGGCGGATCAGCTCGGCGAGCAGGCGGTGAGTCGCGCTTTTGGGGATGTCCAGTTGCTCGGCGAGGGTCTGCATCGGCAGCCCGCGCGGCTCACTGGTGAGGCTTTCCAGCACGCTGAAAACCCGTTCGATCTGACTGCCGGCCATGGGGAAATCCAAATGAAATTTCGCCGATTCTAGAAGACATCCTCAGCAAAGCGAAATCTGGAACCCGCTGTTCGATAACCGCCCGGTATATCCATTCAAGCCTTGTCGGGCGGCCAGCTTATTGATTACTTTCTGGAATCAAATTCCAAAAACAATATCAGCGGAGCTTGCTTTGATGTCTGCCGAACTTCCCCAAATTGACTGCGACGTCCTTGTGGTCGGCTCCGGCGCCGCTGGCTTATCGGCAGCCGTCACTGCTGCCTGGCACGGATTGAAAGTCATCGTCGTCGAGAAAGATCCGGTCTTCGGTGGCGCCACGGCGTGGTCCGGTGGCTGGGCATGGGTGCCGTGCAATCCGCTGGCGCGGCGTGCCGGGATCATCGAAGACGTCGAACAACCGCGCACCTACCTGCGCCACGAACTGGGCGAACACTTTGACCCGGCAATGATCGACGCCTTCCTCGAATCAGCGCCGCGCATGGTCGCGTTTTTCGAACACAACACCGCGCTGCAATTCGCCGACGGCAATGCCATCGCCGACATTCACGGTGAAACGCCCGGTGCTGGAACCGGTGGACGCTCAGTGATCGCCGCGCCCTACGATGGTCGCAACGTCGGACGCTTGCTCAAGCGCCTTCGCACAACGATGCGCGAAACCTCCTTCATGGGCATGCCGATCATGGCGGGCGCCGACCTCTCTGCATTTCTCAATTTGACCCGCTCATTGAAAGCCGCCTGGCACGTGACCCGACGCTTCACTCGGCACTTGCTCGATCTGGCCGTGCATGGCCGGGCGATGCAACTGGTCAACGGCGTGGCGTTGGTCGCACGACTGGCAAAATCCGCCGAAGACCTCGGCGTCTTGCTCTGGCCCTCAGCGCCGGTGACTGAACTGCTGCGCGACGGCGCCCGTGTCACCGGCGCCATGGTCAACAGCGACAAAGGCCCGATCCGCATTCATGCGCGCAAAGCCGTGGTGCTCGCGGCGGGTGGGTTCGCCAACGACGTCGAACGGCGCAAAGCGTTATTTGCGCGTACGCCTACCGGTCGGGAACACTGGGCGCTGCCGCCGCTCTCGGTCAACGGCGATGGCTTGCGTCTGGGCGAAAGCGTCGGTGCCCGGGTCAACACCGATCTCGCCTCCCCCGTGGCGTGGGCACCGGTGTCGCAAGTACCACATGCCGACGGCAGCACCGGACACTTCCCACACATCATCGAGCGCGGCAAACCGGGAATCATCGGCGTCTTGCGCAACGGCCAGCGTTTCGTCAATGAAGCCAACGGTTACTACGATTACGTCAGCGCCATGGTCGCGGCGGCGCCGGAGGGCGAAGAAGTGGCGTCATGGCTGATCTGCACCCGCGCCTTTCAACGCCGCTACGGCCTCGGCATGTCGCGGCCGTTTCCTGTGCCGCTGTCAGGTTTTATCCGCAGCGGCTATCTGAAAAGCGCAAACACCGTTGAAGCGTTGGCCACCGCCTGCGGTATCGACCCACAAGGCCTGCGCCACACGCTCGACGACTACAACCACCACGCCCGCCACGGTGAAGACCCACTGTTCGGTCGCGGTTCGACGCCGTACAACCGCAAACAGGGCGACCCGGCGAACCTGCCCAATCCCTGCGTCGCGCCGATAGAGCACGGCCCGTTCTATGCCGTGAAAGTCCAGCCGGGCTGCTTTGGCACTTTCGCCGGCCTCAAGGTCAACCCGCACGCGCAGGTGCTCGACGCCAACGACCAGCCCATCGACGGGCTCTACGCCGCCGGGGGCGACATGGCCAGCATCATGGGTGGCCACTACCCGGCAGGCGGGATCAATATCGGCCCGGCACTGACCTTCGGTTACATCGCCGCCCGGCATATCGCCGGCATCACTGCTTTCGAACAGGAGATCGACCATGCAGCACATCGTTAATGCCCACGGTTTGAACATGCCCAAACTTGGCCTCGGCACCTGGCCGATGCTCGGTGAGGAGTGCACCCAAGCTGTGGAACAGGCGTTGGAACTGGGTTATCGGCACATCGACACGGCGGCGGCCTACAACAATGAAGACGCGGTCGGACAAGCGCTGGCGAATACGCCGACACCCCGCGAGCAGATTCACGTCACCAGCAAAGTCTGGTGGGATCAGCTGCAACCCGACGCCATGCGTCATTCGATGGAGCGCAGTCTGAAAGCCTTGCGCAGCGATTACGTCGACCTGTTCATGATCCATTGGCCAAGCACCGACTGGGACTTGCCTCGCACGCTCGAGACCTTGGCCGCGTTCAAGGAGCAAGGTCTGGCGCGCAACATCGGCGTGGCGAATTTTCCACTGCCACTGCTGCGCAAAGTCGTCGAGGAATATGGCATCGGTCTGTCAGCCATTCAGGTCGAATACCACGTGCTGCTCGGCCAGAACGCCCTGCTCGACTACGCCCGGCAACACGACATGGCGCTGACGGCCTACACGCCATTGGCACGCAACAAGGTCTCACACATTGCCGAGATCCAGCAGATCGCCGCCAAACATGGCGTGCTGCCAACCCAGGTTGCGCTGAAGTGGCTGCTCGATCAGCCCAGCGTCGCGGCCATCCCCAAGGCCAGCAGCAAAGCCAATCAACTGGCCAATCTGGCGGCACTTGAGGTCAATCTGGACGACGCAGACCGCGCGTTGATCGCGAGTCTGTCGAAACGCGAACGCCAGGTCAGCCCGGACTTCGCTCCCGTGTGGGATGCGTTCGACGAGTAAGCAGGAAAGCGGCGTTCGGGCGCTGCAGCACGGCCGATTCAAGAACGGTCTTACGCGCCCTTACACATCTGTCCTGCAGATTGTGACGTGCGCGGTTATTCATAGGCGCGGCGAAAAACGCCGATCAACCTACGAGAGACCGCAACCATGTTATGGAACAAGGCAAGACGCAGCGACAACGTCAACGACACGCGAGAGGGCAAGGACGCCCGCACACTGACAGGGAAAACACTCGGCGCAGGACTGGCCGCCGCCGCACTCACCGGCGCGGCACTGTATTCGACACTCGACACCGCGCCGCCAGAGCGCCCGGCCACAGAGCATCAGATTAGCGAACAGCTCGTGCAGACCAGCGATCCGCAGTTGCACTTCATCGAATCGATTCTCGGCGATACCGAGGACACCTGGCAGCCACTGTTCGCCCAGACCGGGCAGCAATACTCCGCGCCGACATTGACCTTGTTCAATGATGGGGTGGTGTCTGGCTGCGGTTACGCCGGGGCCTCGGCCGGCCCCTTCTACTGTCCCGAAAATAAACAGATCTATCTCGACCCGAACTTCTTTCAACAGATGGCCGAACGGTTTTCGGTGGTCGGCGATTTTGCCCAGGCCTTCATCATCGCCCACGAAGTCGGGCATCACGTACAGCTTGAACTGGGCCTGTCCGCGCCGTTCGAGGCGGCGTTATCGGCCCGCGAGCCGGTCATCGGCGACGGCGGCCTTGAGGTGCGCGCCGAATTGCAGGCTGATTGCCTGGCCGGCGTGTGGGCCCATCACGCGCAAAAACGTCTGGCGTGGCTGGAACCCGGCGACATCGACGAAGCCTTGAATGCCGCGTCCGTATTCGGCGACGATTTCCTGCAAAGTGCGAAGAACCGCACGGTACGCCCCGACACGTTCAGCCACGGCACGTCGCAACAACGCAGCGCCTGGTTCAGCGCCGGATTCGAGCGTGGCGTGATCGATGCCTGCGATACCTTCAACGCCGATCGACTGTAAGCTGACAACCGCGCTACGTTTATCAGAACCGCCGTCGATCACGATGGTCTGACGACCGGACTGGCGCCGTTACCGCGCACCAGCAACACTCATCACCACGACTCTTCACCGGGTACAAACAGAGGATTCCCCCATGCTATGGAAAAAAGGCCGACGCAGTGACAACGTCGTCGATGCCCGTGGTGATGATGCCGGCGGTGGCGGCGGCATGCGCTTCGGTGGCGGCAAGGGCTTGAGCCTGGGGGCGATTCTGTTGATCGTCGGCATTGGCTGGATCACCGGGCAGGATCCGCTGCAAATTCTCGGTCAGCTCGCCGGGCAATCGGGGCAGCAATCGGCGCCCACTTCGCAAACCCGTCAGGCACCGCCGGCCAACGATGAACAGGCGGAGTTCGTCCGTTCGATCCTCGGCGACACCGAAGACACTTGGGGCGCAATTTTCCAGCAGGCCGGCCGGCAATATAAGGACCCGACCCTGGTGTTGTTCAGCAATCGGGTCAATTCCGCGTGTGGGCTGGCGACGTCCGCCACCGGGCCGTTCTATTGCCCGGCAGATCAGAAGGTTTATCTGGACATGGCGTTCTTCCAGGAAATGGCCCAGCGTTTCAAAGCCGCTGGCGATTTCGCTCAGGCCTACGTGATCGCACACGAAGTCGGACACCATGTGCAGACGCTTCTCGGTGTCTCGGCGAAAATTCAGACAGCCCGCCAGCAAGGCCGACAGATGGAAGGTGACGGTGGCTTGCTGGTGCGTCAGGAGCTGCAGGCCGACTGCCTCGCCGGGGTCTGGGCCTACAACGCACAGAAGCGTTTGAACTGGCTGGAGCCGGGCGACATTGAAGAAGCCTTGAACGCCGCCAACGCCATCGGTGATGATCGTCTGCAACAACAAGGTCAGGGCCGTGTGGTGCCGGACTCGTTTACCCACGGTACGTCGGCGCAAAGGGTGCGCTGGTTCAAAACCGGATTCGCGCAAGGCCAGGTCGGCCAGTGCGACACCTTCGCGGCGAAAAACCTGTAAATGCATAAATGGCTTTTGGCTTTACTGCTTATTGGCAGCACCGCGCACGCGGCCGGCGTCGACGCCATCAGTGCCGGGCGGTTGCAACTCAAGGCGGGGGAAATGGCGGTGGGCATCGGCCCGGCGCCGGAGAAAATCGAGCGTGTGCTGATCGTCATTCACGGTCGCTTGCGCAACGCCGAGACCTATCGCAAAAGCGCTGAAAGCGCCGCTGAGCTGGCCGGGCAAACCGCTCACACGCTGGTGATCGCGCCGCAGTTCCTCAATGAAAGTGATGTCGCCCTGTACTCGTTGCCGCCGACGTTGCTGCGCTGGAAAGGCAACGAGTGGATGGGCGGCGGCTTATCCACAGGCCCGAATCCGTTGAGCGCTTATGCCGCCCTCGATGAAATCGTCGCCCGGGTCAGTGATCGCAAGCAGTTTCCGGACGTAAAGCAAATCGTGATGTTCGGCCACTCCGGCGGCGGCCAGGTCGTGCAGCGTTACGCCCTGCTCGCCAAGGATCAGCCGGCGCTGAAGGCCAATGGCATCCGCTTGCGCTACGTGGTGGCCAATCCGTCTTCCTACGCGTACTTCAACGAGCAGCGGCCGGTGGCGTTCGATCACGCAAAGTGCCCGGGTTTCAATCGCTGGAAGTACGGCCTGAGCGACATGCCGGTGTACGCCGGTGGGCAGACTCCGTTGCAGCTTGAAAGCGCCTACGTCAAACGTGAGGTGATTTATCTGCTCGGGCAGCAGGACATCGACCCGAAGCACCCGGCGCTGGACAAGGGCTGTGCAGCCGAGGCGCAGGGTGCCTATCGGCTTGAGCGCGGCAAGTTGTACTTCGGCTATTTGCTGCGGCGCCACCCGGAAGGGGTGAACCAGCGGTTGGTGGAAGTACCCGGGGTCGGTCACAACGGCGATGGGATGCTGACCTCGCCGGAGGGACAGAAAGCCCTGTTCGAACAGTAATCCTTGCGGTGGCTGTTCTGGCCTCTTCGCGAGCAAGCCCGCTCCCCCATTTGGAATGCATTCCCCTGTGGGAGCGGGCTTGCTCGCGAAGACAATCTGACAGGCAGTAAAAATTTCAGGCCGACAGCATCTGCCGCAACTCGACACAATCCTGCGCATGCCAATCGGTCAGCTCCGGCCACGGATTATCCGGCAGGTTCACCAGAACCGTCCGCGCCCCCGCCGCTCGCCCGCAGTCCAGATCAAAGCGGTAATCGCCGACCATCACCATCTCACTGGCCGGCACTTTCCAGGCCTCGGCCAGTTTCAACAAACCACCCGGATGCGGTTTCGGCGGTGCTTCATCGCGGCCCAGCACATCGTCCACCGCAAAGCAGTCAGCGAGGCCTATGGCCGCAAGCGTGACGTGCGCCAGCTCGCGGGCATTGCGCGTCAGAATGCCGAGGCGATAGCCGCGCGAGTGCAGGTCACGCACCAGTTCCACCGCGCCGGTGGCCGGTTTCGAACCGAGCGCCAGATCACGCTCATGCTCCAGCAACCAGGCGTGTTTCGCCGCCGCTTCATTCGCCGGCAGCGCGGCGAGATGCGTGAGGATATCGTCCTCGGGCGGGATCGCCAGCGCCACACGAATCGCCGCAAAATCATGCACGGCGACGGTCAGCGTGCCGTCCATGTCGAACACCCAGTGCTTCACATCGGCCAGGCTCATGCCCAATCCTTGCGGTGACGGATCAGACCTTCCTGAGTCACCGACGCCACCAATTGACCCGCCCGGTTGTACACGCTGCCACGGGAGAAACCGCGAGAGTTGCCGGCCCACGGACTGTCCATCGCATAGAGCAACCAGTCATCGGCGCGCAGATCGTTGTGGAACCACAGCGCGTGATCGAGGCTGGCGACCTGCATGTCTTTCTGCCAGACCGATTTACCGTGGGGCAGCATCGACGTGGTCAGCAAGCCGAAGTCCGAGGCGTAAGCCAGCAGGTATTTGTGCAGTGCCGGAATGTCGGCAAGTGCGCCGTCGGCACGGAACCACACGTATTTCACCGGATCGGCAGGCTGCGGGTTGTACGGGTCTTTTTCGGTGACCGGGCGCACTTCGATCGGCTTTGGGCACAGCAGTTTTTCGCGCATGTGTTCCGGGATCAGGTGCGCACGTTGCTGGGTCAGTTCCAGCTCGGAAGGCAGGTTTTCCGGGCCGACCACCACCGGCATCTGGCTCTGGTGCTCGAAGCCTTGTTCGTCGTACTGGAACGACGCGCTGCAGGTGAAAATCGGATGGCCCTTCTGGATCGCGGTCACGCGACGGGTGCTGAAACTGCCGCCATCGCGCACGCGATCAACCGAGTACACCACCGGCAACTTGGCATCGCCCGGCCGCAGGAAATAACCGTGCATCGAGTGCACGTGGCGTGCTTCTTCCACGGTCTGACTGGCCGCCGACAGCGACTGGCCAAGCACCTGCCCACCGAACAACTGGCGGAAACCCAAGTCCTGGCTGCGGCCACGGAACAGGTTTTCTTCAATCGGTTCCAGGGTCAGCAGGTCGACCAGATCTTCCAACACTTGGCTCATTCAGACTCTCCTCACACAAAGCAATGCCGCGCAGTCTTGGCTGCGGCGGGCGATTCAGGTTCTGGCGCGAGCCACTGTCGCGCCATTGTAAACGTCCGTGTCGGCTTAGCCATGCAAGGTTTGCAGCCACTGCTCGCGGCTGATGCGGTAGAGCAGGTGCCTGCGCAGCGGGTGATCCACAGCGAGTTTCGGATGATCGAAGTCATCGGCCGGATCGTGATGCATGCCAATCGCTTGCATGACTTTCTCCGAGGGCAAATTGGCTTGCGCGGTGAAGGAGACAATTTCCTTCAGGGCCAATCGATCAAACCCGCAGCGCAGAGCGGTCCATGCCGCTTCGCTGGCATAGCCCAGCCCCCAATGCTCCCTGGCCAGACGCCAACCGATTTCCACCGCCGGGGTGAATGGCGCATCAAAGCCAACCACGCCCAGACCGGTAAAACCGATGAACTCGCCGCTGTCCTTGCGCTGCAGCGCCCACAAACCGTAACCGTGCTCGGCGAAATGCCCGCGCACGCGGCCGATCATCGACGCACTTTCCAAGCGAGAAAGTTGCGCCGGAAAGTAGCGCATCACCTGAGGATCGGCGCACATCGCGGCAAATGCCGGCAAATCCTCGTCCTGCCACTGACGCATCAGCAGCCGCGCACTTTCCAGTTCCAGTATCGGCTCCATCGTGCTCCTCCGTTTCCATGCCGCAAGTCTACATCGCTGGTAGGATCGTTCACTCTTTCCGACAGTTCCTACAAGAAATCGCCATGCCACTGCCGTTGATCTATCACGAAGACTACAGCCCCGAGTTTCCGGCGGATCACCGCTTCCCGATGGACAAGTTCCGGCTGTTGCGCGATCACCTGGTCGACAGCGGCCTGACCCGCGACGCCGACCTGCTGCGACCGGAAATCTGTCCGAACGACATCCTCGCCCTCGCCCATGACCGTGCGTATATCGAACGCTACATGAGTGGCGAATTGTCCCGCGAGGATCAGCGACGTCTGGGCCTGCCGTGGAACGAAGCGTTGGCGCGGCGCACGGTGCGCGCTGTCGGCGGCTCGATTCTGGCGGCGCAAAAGGCTCTGGAACACGGTCTGGCCTGTCACTTGGCCGGCGGCACCCACCATGCCCATTACGATTACCCGGCCGGTTTCTGCATCTTCAACGACCTGGCGATCATCAGCCATTACCTGCTGCAAAGCGGTCGGGTGAACCGCGTGTTGATCTTCGACTGCGATGTGCATCAGGGCGACGGCACGGCACGCATCCTCCATGACACTCCGGAGGCGATCACCGTTTCCCTGCACTGCGAGAAGAATTTTCCTGCACGCAAAGCCGAAAGCGACTGGGACATTCCGCTGCCCAAAGGCATGGGTGATGCCGACTATCTGAAGGTCGTCGACGACACGCTCAACTACCTGTTGCCGCTGTATCAGCCGGATCTGGTGCTGTACGACGCTGGCGTCGATGTGCACAAGGACGATGCCCTCGGTTATCTGCAACTGACCGACGAAGGCGTTGCCGCCCGCGATGAAAGCGTCATGCGCCATTGCCTGGGCCGTGACATTCCGGTGGTCGGCGTGATTGGTGGCGGCTACAGCAAGGATCGCCACGCCCTCGCCCGCCGCCACGGCATCCTCCATCACAGCGCACAACGTGTATGGCAGTCACACGGTTGTCATTGAGCTGTGCTGCGTTACCCACAATCGCTGTGGAACGGCCTGTGGATAACCTGAGCGAAAGGGACTACAGCCCATACCGGCTATGGCCTGCAGCACGCTGATCAATTTTCAACCAGAGCTTACGAGATCACCACAGATCCCGTGTGGGAGGGGGTTTGCTCCCGAATACGGGGCGTCATTCAACTTTGATGTCAATTGAATCTCCGCATTCGGGAGCAAGCCCCCTCCCACAATGTTCTGCGCTGTTAGAATGCGCGCCTTATCCCGCCATACCGCAGCGCACGCCATGACCCAGACTCCCGCCACCTCCCCCACTCACGTTGCCATCATCGGCGGTGGCCCCGCCGGCCTGATGGCCGCCGAAGTGCTGAGCCAGGCCGGCGTCCGTGTCGATCTGTACGACGGCATGCCTTCGGTGGGTCGCAAGTTCCTGCTGGCCGGCGTTGGCGGCATGAACATCACCCATTCCGAAGCCTACCCGGCGTTCCTCTCGCGTTACGCCGAACGCGCGCCGCACATCGCTCCGCTGCTGCGTGGCTTTGACGCCGATGCGCTGTGCCGGTGGATTCATGACCTGGGCATCGAAACCTTCATTGGCAGTTCCGGCCGGGTTTTTCCTACGGACATGAAAGCCGCACCGCTGCTGCGCGCCTGGCTCAAGCGTCTGCGCGACAGCGGCGTAGTTATCCACACCCGTCATCGTTGGCTTGGTTGGGATGAACACGGCGCGCTGCGTATCGACCGCCCCGACGGCGAGACAACCGTCAATCCCGACGCCACCCTGCTCGCCCTCGGCGGCGGCAGTTGGTCGCGCCTGGGTTCGGACGGCGCGTGGATGTTGGCGCTGGAGCAACGCGGTGTAGGAATGGCGCCGCTGCAGCCAAGCAATTGCGGCTTCGAGGTGCAGGCCTGGAGCGAATTCCTCGTCAGTAAATTCGCCGGCGCGCCGCTGAAAAACGTCGCCATCGGCCTCAACGACGACACTCCGCGCTTGGGCGAATGCGTGATCACCGCGACCGGGATTGAAGGCAGTCTGGTTTATGCGCTGTCGGCGCCGATTCGTGAGGCGATCAACGCACAGGGCTCAGCCACGGTTCACATCGATCTGCTGCCCGGCAGGCCTGTGGATAAATTGCAGGCGGCATTGAGCAAACCGCGAGGCTCGCGCTCGATGGCCAAGCACCTGCACAGTCAGGTCGGGATTGACGGGGTGAAAGCAGCGTTGTTGCGTGAACTCACTGACACCGCAACTTTCGCCGATCCAGCGCTGCTGGCCCGGGCGATCAAGGCATTACCGCTAACGCTGGTGAAAACCCGACCGCTGGAAGAAGCGATTAGCAGCGCGGGTGGCGTGACGTTCGAAGCGATGGACGAGCAACTGATGCTCAAGGCCTTGCCGGGGGTATTCTGCGCAGGCGAGATGCTGGATTGGGAAGCGCCGACGGGCGGCTATCTGCTGACGGGATGTTTTGCCAGTGGGCGGGCGGCGGGGTTGGGAATGCTGCAGTGGTTGAAAAACAGCGGCAAGCGCTGAAGACCCAAGTGCGCCCTTCGCGAGCAAGCCCCACAAGGACAATGTGATCCCTGTGGGAGCGGGCTTGCTCGCGAAAGAGTCTTTACAGACGCCGCGCTAAATCAAGGCTTACGCTTGCGCGGCCCAGTGTTAAAAACCGGCACCTTGCGCACAGGCTTGATCGAAGGTTCCGGCGCCTGTGTGTCGCCGCTGTCCACCCACTTGCCGAGATTGCGCTTGCCGCCACCGCCAGAGGTTTTTGGCTTCTTCGGTTTCTTCGGCTTTTTGATCACCTGACCGCTGGCATCGGTGTCCGGCACGCGGTGCTCAGGTTCGAAATCCGGCTCGTTCTGGCGCTTGAGGGTCTGGCGCGTCAGCATTTCAATCGCCGACAACATGTTCACCTCGTCGGCGCACACCAGCGAAATCGCCTCGCCGGTTGCACCCGCACGACCGGTACGGCCAATGCGGTGAATGTAATCCTCGGCCACGATCGGCAGATCGAAGTTGACCACCAGCGGCAGGTCTTCGATATCCAGACCTCGGGCGGCAACATCAGTAGCGACCAGGATCTGCACTTCGCTGAGTTTGAAACGATCCAATGCGCGCTGACGAGTGGCCTGCGGCTTATCGCCGTGGATGCCATCGGCGTTGACGCCCAGGCCCTGAAGTTTTTCCACCAGTGCATCGACGCCGTTACGGGTCTTGGCGAACACCAGCACCTGCTTCCACTTGTTCTTGCGCATCAGGTGCACGAACAATTCGGCCTTGCGCTTCTTGTCCACCGTCACCACCCATTGCTTGACGGTGTTGGCGGCGACGTTGCGCGGGCTGACTTCGATGCTCAGCGGATCGTTGAGCATCTGCCCGGCCAACAGGCGGATGTCATCGGAGAAGGTCGCGGAGAACAGCAGTGTCTGGCGTTTTTTCGGCAGCATGCGGTAAATGTTCGCCAGCTCTTCGGAGAAACCGAGGTCGAGCATACGATCAGCTTCATCCAGCACCAGGGTCTGCAACTGATCGAGCTTCAGCGCGTTCTGGCGGAACAGGTCGATCAGGCGACCTGGCGTGGCGACCAGTACATCAACGCCGCCGCGCAGCTTCATCATCTGCGGGTTGATGCTGACGCCGCCGTACACCGCATAAGTGCGCAGCGGCAGGTTTTCGGCGTACTGGCGCACGGATTCGTGAACCTGCTCTGCCAACTCGCGGGTCGGCACCAGAATCAGCGCACGGGCCGAGTTCGCTGCGACTTTCGGCCCTTCCATGGCCAGCAATTGCAGGAGCGGCAAGGCGAAACCGGCGGTCTTGCCGGTGCCGGTCTGGGCCGCAGCCATCAGGTCGCGACCGGCCAGAACGGCCGGAATGGCTTGCGCCTGCACCGGCGTCGGGGTCTGGTAGCCGAGCGTCTCGAGGGAGCGCAGCAAGGGTTCGATCAGGCCAAGGGAGGCGAAAGTCATGGGAGTACCGTAGAAAAAATCGGAGCGATTGTGCAAAACGAGTATGCGATGACGCGGAGTTTACCCTAATTCCCACGCTGCTCCGTCGCAATGGCAGCAGGCTCGCTGACCACCGGCAGCTGCCGTGGGCGCCGCCACTGCGGCAGCCCGATCAGCACCACCGCGCCAATGATTACCAGCATCGCCAGCGCCTCTTCGACCCCGATGGTCTCACCGACAAACACGATCCCCAGCAATACCGCCACCGCCGGGTTCACATAGGCATAACTGGTGGCCGCCGCCGGACGAACGTTTTTCAACAGATACATGTAGGCGTTGAAGGCGATGATCGAGCCGAAGAAAATCAGGTACACCAGCGCCAGCCAGCCTTCCAGCGGCGGCATGGCCTGCAGGTGTTCACCGCTCGCCGCGCTGCCGATCAACAGCACCACGCCGCCGACCAGCATTTCCACGGCACTGGCCATCGCGCCCTGGGGCAACGGCAGATGTTTGCTCCACACCGAGCCGAATGCCCAGCTCGCTGCCGCGAAAATCAACAGCGCCGCGCCCAGCGGACTCGATTGCAGGTTGGAGCCCATGTTCAGCATCGCGATGCCGATAATCCCCATCGCCACCCCGGCCCATTCCAGACGGGTATTGCGCGCGCCCCAGAAATAACCGCAGAGCAAGGTGAACAACGGCACCGTCGCCACCGCCAGCGCAGCGACACCCGACGCCACGCCGCTGTGCTCAGCGAGCGTCACCGCACCATTGCCGAAACTGAGCAGCAAAATCCCGATGATCCCCGCCGCTTTCCACTGGGCCCAGGTCGGTGCCGGTGCCCCGCGCCAGCGCAAGAAGACATACATCAATGTGCCCGCAATCACGAAGCGCACACCACCGAGCATCAACGGCGGCCAGTACTCAACACCGATGCGAATCACCAGATAGGTCGACCCCCAAATCACATACAACGCAAAAAACGCGGCGATCAGGGGTAAGGAAAAACGGCGCAAGGCAGGCATTGGCAGCTCGAACGTCAGAGTCAGGAGATTGATTATTCTAGAAAGGCACGCAGGCAAAAATAAGTTACAAAACCTGTTTATCGTGCCGGTACACTTTCGAAAAAACGGAGATCGACGGCATAAACCACGATTTCGAAAGTCTGGCATTTTCAGGAGTCCGGCCTTGGACAAATACGACCGCATGCTGCTCAGTGCCCTGCTTGAAAACGGTCGCGCGTCCTACGCCGATCTGGCGCGCAAAGTGAACCTCTCAGCCCCCGCCGTCGCCGAGCGCGTGGCCAAGCTTGAGGCATCCGGGGTAATCACCGGATATCAGGCGAACATCGACCTGTCGAAAATCGGCTTGCCGATCCAGTGCATGATCGAGCTGCGCCTGCACCAGAACGGCAGTCAGAAGGTCTACGACGAATTGACGAAAATCCCGCAACTCACCGAATGCTTTCGGGTGACGGGTGATCCTTGCGTGATGATGAAGGCAGCGGTGGGGTCGATGCTCGAGTTGGAAGAGCTGATTAATCGGGTGGCGAAGTTTGGGTTCAGCAAGACGTCGATTGTGTTGTCGAGTGCCATCGAAAAGCGTGTGCCGCTCGGCCACATCGAAGGGAACGGCAAATAGTCCGGATCACAACAGATCCAATGTAGGAGTGAGCCTGCTCGCGATAGCGGTGTGCCAGTCACCGATGATCTCGTATGACAGTCCGCTTTCGCGAGCAGGCTCACTCCTACAAGGGTTTTGTGTGGGGCGCGGGATCAGCGATAACGCTGCAAGTGCTCGCCGACCTTTGCGGCGGGCACTTTCTGCAATTTGCACAGCAAGTCGTGCGATAGCTCCCGCACGCCGTGCTTGCTGCGCAGCTCATCGGCCAGATGCGCCATCAGATTGGCCGCCATCTCGGCGTCGGCCATGGCCCGGTGAGCCTGGCCGGTGTGCGGCAGGCGCGCGAAGGTGGTGAGGGTGCCAAGTTTGTGGTTCGGCGCGGCTGGCATCAAGCGGCGGGCCAGCAGCAACGAACAGGCAAAGTTCTGCAACCGCGTGCGTTTGATCCGGCCCAGCTCGAAATCCCAGAACTTCTGGTCGAACGAGGCGTTGTGCGCAACCAGTGGCGTGCAGCCGACGAATTCGTTGACCTCTTCCATCACTTTCTCGGCCGATGGCGCGGTGCGCAGCATGGCGTTGCTGATGCCGGTCAGTTGCTCGATGAAGGCCGGGACGCGCACGCCGGCGTTCATCAGGCTCTGGTAACGCTCGACGATGCGGCCGTTTTCCAGCATGACCACGGCGATTTCCGTGGCGCGGCAGTTGCTGTGCGGCGACAGGCCGGTGGTTTCAAAGTCGATGACTGCAATGCGTTCCAAACCGGGTTCAACTCCGTACAAATTCTTCAGTAACTGCTCAGTTCTTCAGCAGCAACGCGCCTTCGATCGGCACGTAACGGCTGGCGGCGCGGATCAGCGAGTTGGCGGTCAGGCCGGGCACGCCGTAAGCCACTGCCTGTACGCCGTGTTTGTTGATGATGCGTTCGAGCAGCATGTCGAAATCGCCATCACCGGAGGCAAGGACGATTTCGTCGACGTGGTCGGCGGCGTCCATGATGTCGAGGGTGATGCCCACGTCCCAGTCGCCCTTGGCCGAGCCGTCGCTGCGCTGGATGTAGGGTTTGAGCTTCACGGTGAAGCCAAGGTTGCGCAGGATCTGCTGGAACTGCTGCTGCTTGCTGTCGCCCCGGTCGATGGCGTAGGCGTAGGCCTCGACGATTTTCCCGTCCTTGCCGATGTCCGCCCACAGTGCGGCGTAGTTGAAGTGGCAACCATAGGCCTGACGCACGGTGTAGTAGAGGTTCTGCACGTCGGCGAACACTGCGATTTTTTTCACCGGAGTTCCTGTGAGCGCGCAAGCGCCAGAAGCGGGATCAGACGCGGAGTCTGAAAAAGGCGCTCAGTATGCCAGCCAAGAGGAAGGTACTGCGAATAATCACCGGCAGGCGCCGAGGTGCTGCTGACGAGTGGTGAATGTGGCGAGGGGATTTATCCCCGTTGGACTGCGCAGCAGTCCCAGAAAACCGGGGCCGCTCCGCTGCCCGACGGGGATAAATCCCCTCGCCACAGGGTTAGCGTGAACTTAGAGATGTGGGTCAGACGAACGAATCGTCGTCATCGAAGAACGACGAGTTGTCATCGCTGTAGTCGGTATCGGTGAATCCGCCCTGATCATTGCCGTAGGTATCGTTACCGGCCATGCGCTGATCGTTGCCCCAATCGTTGTTGCTCTGGTCAGCCACCTGCGCTGGCTCTTCCTTGATCACTTCAACGATTTCTTCCGGCTGCTGATTGTGATGAAACAGGCTGCTGATGCCCTGCGCCAGCATCACCCCACCCGCCACACCGGCGGCGGTTTTCAATGCGCCACCGAGGAAGCTGCTGCCGGCGGCCGGGGCAGCTTGTTGCGCATAGTTGGGCGGCGGTGCACCGAAGTTCTGTTGTGGCGCGGGCGCACCGAAGTTCTGCTGCGACGCCGGTTCACGCCAGCCACCGGTGGACGCCGGAGCCGCACTCTGGGTCGGTGCCGGGCGCGGGCTGCCGCCAAAGATGCTCGACAAAAAGCCGCCACCGCTCGACGCAGGGGCTGCGCTCTGCCCCTTGGCCGATTGCAGTTCGGCCTGCAGGCGCTGGACTTGCTGGGTCAATTGCTTGTTCTGTTCATCGAGGCTCTTGAGCGCTGCCTCTTGCACCAGGATCGCCTGGGTCATGAAATAACCTGCCGCCGGCTGGCGTGTCAGGTGTTCCTTGATCCGCGTTTCGGCCTGGGCGTCACGCGGGGCTGCCTCCGTTTCGGCCTGTTGCAGGCGGGAAAACAGTCCATCGATCAGGGTTTGCTCTTCGCTGTTCATGGCGACCTCGTAGATTGCCGGGGATAACGTTGCCCTCGCCCACGCTGGACAAGGTACTTGTCCGTAATGGAGGCGGTGACAAAACGTTTCAATGACCTTTACCGAATGTTTACGTTTGTGTCGGCCCGCGCATCATCGGTTAAAGTGAGCCACTGTTTTCGACCTGCGATACCGACTGATGAATGCCTTCGAAGTGCTGCGCGACTCTCTGTATTTTTTCAAACGCCATTTGGGCAGCATCGTCCAGCTGTGCCTGCCGCTGGTGATCTTCGAAGCGTTTTTGCAGCAAGTGGTCGATCATGCCAGCGGGCCGGAGAATTTCTCGGCCACCAGTGTGATCGTCGGTCTGCTGGTGTATCCGCTGTACACCGCCGCGCTGATTCTGTTTCTCGATGCCCGCAGCCGTGGCGAGTCGCCGCGCAACCGCGATCTGCTGGCCATGGCCGCCACCCTGTGGCCGCGCTTCGCCCTGCTCACGGCACTCAACACCTTGCTGATTCTGCTGGGGCTGTCGCTGTATTTCCTGCCGGGCCTGATGTTGATGGTGATGCTCGCCTTTGGCGAATACCTGCTGGTGCTGCGCGGCATGGGGCCACTGCAGGCCATGAAGGAAAGCCTGCGTCTGACCCGTGGGCATTTCTGGCGGATTCTGTTGTGCATTCTCTGCGTGATGACGCCGCTGTGGCTGCTTAAGGGCGCGACACTGGCGGTCTATCCCGAGCCGCAAAACCCGGTGATCGCCGTGCTGATCGACAGTGCTCACAGCTTCCTGCAGTTGTTCACCAGCGTGGTGCTGTTCCGCCTGTTCATGCTGATCAGCGAATTGCCTGACAAACGTGGCGGAACGGTCTGACCGCGCAGCCCTTGGGCTTCGAGTCTGCCCTCAGGTATGCTCGCAGCCACTTTCTGTAACGCTATAAGCCGAGCCATGACCCGTCTACTGCGCTACACCCTGTTACTCGCTGTGCTCGCCATCGTCGTGATCGGCGGGCTGATTTTCAGCCTGACCTGGCGCCCCGACGCACGCGAAACCCTGCCGGTCAGTTGCAGCGGCGCGGCACCGACGCTGGTGCCCGGGCAAACGCTGAAAGTCATGACCTGGAACGTGCAGTACCTGGCCGGCAAGCGGTATGTGTTCTGGAATGATCTGGCCGGAGGCGACGATGAAGCGCCGACGCTGGAAGACATGGCGTTCAGCCTCGACGAAGTGGCACGGGTGATCCGCGACGAGCAGCCCGACGTGGTGTTGCTGCAGGAACTGGATGACGGCGCAAAGGCCAGCGATTATCAGGATCAACTCAAGTTGCTGCAGGAACGGGTCGCCGACCTGTATCCGTGCAGCGCCAGTGCCTTCGACTGGAAATCCGACTTCGTACCCGAACCGCACATTTTCGGCAGCGTCGGCCGGCAACTGGCGACACTCAGCCGCTACCGCATCGAACACGCCGAACGCCTGCAATTGCCCGTGGCCCCGGCGAATTTCATCAGCCGTCAGTTTCAGCCAAAGGATGCGCTGCTGGCGACCAAACTGCCGCTCAGCGATGGCGGGCAGTTGACCGTGTTCAACACGCACCTGGAACGCGCCCGCCAACCGGATACGACCTTGCAGGCGCAGGTGAGCGCCGTCGCCAGAGTCCTCGACAAGTATGAAAGCCAGGGTTTGCCATGGCTGATCGGCGGCGACTTCAACCTGCTGCCCCTTGGCCAATACCGGCGTCTGTCTGCCGAGCAACGCACGCCCTACGCCGCCGACAGCGAACTGCACCTGCTGTGGGACAAGTACCCGATGATCCCGACCAACAACGAAGCCAGCGGCATCGACCGTGCGCAGTGGCTGACCCACTACCCCAACGATCCCGGCCTGAATGGCCCGGATCGCACGGTCGATTACCTGTTCTACAGCCCGAAAATCAAACGGATCGAAGCGATGGTGCGCCAGGACGATACGCTGCGCATCTCCGATCACCTGCCAGTGATTGCGCGGTTCCTGCTCCCTGCCACGCCTTAGCCAGCAACACCACAAAGCCCTGGTGGGAGCGGGCTTGCTCCCCCAGGTTTCGAGTAGATCTACGGATCAATGCACCTCTTCCAGGTCGTCGTGCAGCAGCCCGAAGATCTGCCGTTTCATGTCGATGAATGGGCGTTCCATGACCATGTCCAGCGAACGTGGGCGTTCGATCGGCACGTCGAGGATCTGTTTGATCCGCCCCGGTTTCGCGCCCATCACATAAACCCGGTCGCCCAGCAGGATCGCTTCGTCGATGTCGTGGGTAACGAACAACACGGTTTTCTTGCTGTTGCCCCACACCCGTAGCAATAACTGCTGCATCTGCAAACGGGTCTGGCTGTCGAGCGCGCCAAATGGCTCGTCCATCAGCAGAATCTGCGGATCATTGGCCAGCGCCCGGGCAATCGCCACGCGTTGCATCATGCCGCCCGAGAGCTGTTTGGCGTAGTTGTCGGCGAACCCGGCGAGACCGACTTCGTTGACGTAATAATCAACAATCTCCTTGCGCCGCGCCGCCGGCAGGCCCCGACGCTTGAGGCCGAACTCGACGTTTTGCCGGACGGTCAGCCACGGGAACAGCGTGTAACTCTGGAACACCATGCCGCGATCGGCGCCGGGGCCTTGCACTTGCTGGCCGCCGACGTAGATCTCGCCAGAGGTTGGCTCAGCCAGACCGGCGGTCAGGTACAACAGGCTCGACTTGCCGCAACCCGAAGGCCCGACCAGCACGGCGAACTGCTGATCCGGCACCTCGAACGAAACCTCTTCCAGCGCGGTAAACGTCCCGCCGTCAGGCTTCTTGTAGCGCAGGCTGACCTTGTCCACCTGCAAGCGTGGCGCGGCGTGCGCCGGGGCTGCGACAGGTTCGATAAAACGATGATTGGCAGCAGTCACTGAGCCCATGCGGCAACCCTCAAGCGGAGAAAACGGAACAGTTGATCAGTCACCAGACCGAGCAGGCCGATGATCGCGATGGCGAGGAAAATCACGTCGACCTGAAAACCGCGCATGGCTTTCAGACTCAAGTAACCGAGGCCACTGGACGCTGCGACCAGTTCGGCCACCACCAGATACGTCCACGCCCAGCCCATGGTCACCCGCAAGGTGTCGAGCACGCCCGGCACCGAGGCCGGGGCGATCACGTGCAATACCGCATCGCGGCGATTGGAGCCCAAGGTGTAGGAGGCGTTGATCAAATCCTTGGAAATGCCTTTCGACACATCGGCAATCATCACCAGTTGCTGGAAGAACACGCCGAAGATAATCACCGACACGCGCTGCTCCAGGCCGATGCCGATCCACAGGATGAACAGCGGCACAAACGAGGTCACCGGCAGATAACGAATGAAGTTAACCAGTGGCTCCAGAAACGCCTGAACGATGCGGAAGCTGCCCATCAGCAAACCCAGCGGCACCGCCACCAGCGACGACACAATAAAGCCGACCATCACCACTTCGACACTGGCCCACACATGCGTGCCGAGGGTGCCGTCGCGGCTCAGGCGCACGGCGGCTTCAACCACCGCACCCGGGGTCGGCAGGAACATGCCCGGCACAATGCCGCCGTAGGACAACCCGGCCCACAGACCGACCAACAACACCCAGGCCAGACCGCTGGCGCTCCACACCACGGGTACCGGCAGAGCGGTTTTCGGCGTGAGGCTGCGGCTCAGCCACGAATTGCGCTTGAACATTGCAAACCTCCTAGAGCGGGCTGACGAAACGGTTGTCGACCAGATCGTCGTTGCTGACGTTGTAAGGTTTGCCCTGCAATTCACTGGCGGTTTCATTGGCCAGTTTGATCAGCGGTGCGCTGTCGCCCGGTTTGCCCGGCGCGCCGAGCAGTTTTTCGCTCATTGCCTGATCGTAGAAGCGCACACCTTGCGCGGCAGCGGCCAGCTCCTTTGGATCGGACAGATAGCCGCCGACACCCTTGGCCATGATTCTGTAAGCGTCTTCCGGATGATCCTTGGTGTACTGCACGGCTTTGTACAAACCACTGACCAGTGCCTTGACGTCCTCCGGCTGCTTCTCGATAACGCTGCAATTGAGCGCCACCACATCGACGATCACCCCCGGTGTGCTGCTGCTGTCGATCAGCACCTTGCCCTGCTGCTTGTCGCGCACCATCGACAGGTGCGGCTCCCAGGTCACCGCCGCCGGCACGCGACCGGCAATGAACGCAGTGGCGGCATCGTCAGCCGTCATGTTCTGCACGGTGATGTCGCTCATCTTCATGCCGTTCTTTTTCAGCAGATACGAAAGCCAGAACTGCGAGGTCGAGCCTTCGTTCACCGCCACGGATTTGCCCTTGAGCTCTTGCAGGCTCTTCACATCCTTGCCGACCAGAACACCGTCGCCACCATGGCTGTCGTCCAGCGCCGCGACAGCCTTGAAACAGAATTGAGGCCGGTACTTGAGCACTTCATCGATGGTCGACGCCGAACCGGACAGTTGTCCGGACGCCTGCGCGGCCATGTACATCGAGGCCTCTTCGACCACCGGCAATTCGACGGTCAGGCCGTTTTCCTTGAAGTAGCCCAGGTCCTGAGCCAGATAGAGGGTGCCGTAACCGACCCACGTGGTGTGGCCGATGGACAGGGTGCCGGCCTGCGCGCTGGTGGCGACTGTCGCCGCTAGTGCGGTGATAGCCAGAGGATGAGAGAGACGGAGACACAAGGACTTGATCATTGGAGCACTCCCGACGCTGTTGATTTAGTTTTGTCATGGGCAGTACGGCCAGCGCCAAAGGTGCGCATGCACGCTGCGGTCTCTGCTGGACTCTGGCGTGAACGGCTGGGGCTGGCGAGATCGATGTTGGCCCATGTGCGCGGCGAGGAAAATCAGGAAATTGTTGGCTGCGAACAATGAAAAAACTGCTTAGTGCGCACTGTAAAAGAGCGGGATTGGCGGAGCTGCTCAAGGTGAGTGCATATCAGGAGAGTTCTTTCGAATGGGCGAACGCATTCGCGAGCAAGCTCGCTCCCACACTGGATCTGCAACGCGCTGTAGATCCCCTGTGGGAGCGAGCTTGCTCGCGAAGTGGGCGACGCGGTTTCAGCGCAACTGAAACCAGGTGGTTTTCAACTGCGTGTATTTGTCGAACGAGTGCAGTGAGAGGTCGCGCCCGAACCCCGATTGTTTGCCGCCGCCAAACGGCACGGTGACGTCCAGCGCATCGACGGTATTGACCGACACCGTGCCAGCGCGCAATTGCCGCGCCACGCGGTGTGCGCGGTTGAGGTCATCGGTCCACAGCGACGCGGCCAGCCCGTAAACGCTGTCATTGGCCAGTCGCACAGCCTCCTCTTCACTGTCGAACGGCACGACCGCCAACACCGGCCCGAAGACTTCTTCGCGAAACAGCGCCATGTCTGCGTTCACACCGGAGAAAATCGTCGGTTCGATGAAATTGTCCGAATCATTGAAGCGCCGTTGCTGGCCGCCGCATACCAGCGTCGCCCCCTGCTCTTGTGCCTGGTGAATGGCGCGCATGATGCCCGCCGTCTGCCGCTGATCGACGATGGCACCAGCGCGACTTTGCGGGTTCAGCGGATCGCCCGGCAGCCAAAGCCCGGCTTGCTCTTTGAGGCGCTCGACGAACTCATCATGGATCGAACGCTCGACCAGCAGTCGCGAGTTGGCCGAGCAGACTTCGCCCTGATTGAAGAAGATGCCGAACGCGGCTTTTTCCGCCGCCAGATCCAGATCCTGGCAATCGGCGAAGACCAGATTGGCGCTTTTGCCGCCGCACTCCAGCCACACCTGTTTGAGGTTGGATTGCGCCGCGTACTGCATGAAGTATTTACCGACCTGCGTCGAGCCGGTGAACACCAGACAATCGACATCCGCGTGCAAACCCAAGGCCTTGCCGGCCTGCTCGCCGAGTCCCGGCAGCACGTTCAGCACACCCGGCGGCAGGCCCGCCTCCAGCGCAAGCTCCGCCAGACGCAATGCGGAAAACGGTGACTGCTCGGCCGGTTTAAGAATCACTGAATTGCCAGCGGCAAGGGCCGGCGCGAGTTTCCACGCGGCCATGTCCAGCGGGAAATTCCACGGCACCACGGCGGCGACCACGCCCAGCGCTTCACGGGTAATCGTTGCCAACACGTTGGGCGCAGCGGGGGCGATCTGGTCGTAGAGTTTGTCGATGCTTTCGGCGTACCAGCGGAACACGCCAGCGGCGCCCGGCACGTCGATGTTGTAGGCATCCATCACCGGTTTGCCCATGTTCAGCGAATCCAGCAGGGCCAGTTCTTCGCGATGCGCCATCAGCAAATCAGCAAGACGCAGCAACACTTGCTTGCGCTCGGCCGGGGCACGTTGTGACCAGGTGCCGGCCTCGAACACCTGCCGGGCATTGCACACCGCCGCCTCGACATCGGCCTCGCCGCACGCGGCAACGTTGGCCAGCAACTGGCCGGTAGCGGGGTTGATCGCGGCAAAGGTCTGCCCCGATTGCGCCGCGCAATATTTGCCGTCGATCACGGCTTGAGCGGGGAACTTCAATGCAACGGCCTGGCGCTGCCACTCTGCAAGCTCGAACACGTCGGATGCTCCTTGGGCTTTATTGTGCAATCGATGGTCGCTCAGGCCTGCGCGGGCTAAAAATAGTAAAAATGTCTTCGCAGGCAATAAAAACACTGGGCAACGACTTCCCCCAAACGCTGCGCAGGTGGCTATGGTTGAAGGATAAAAACATCGTCGCGCAATGGACGTGGCGGCGCACAAATTGCTTTGAAGGCGAGTCCGCTCGTCCTGAGGTTTGCCGTGGCCGCTTACAATTTGCGTCAGTTGAAATACTTCATCACCACCGTCGAATGCGGAAGCGTTGCCGAGGCTTCACGCAAGCTCTACATCGCCCAGCCGGCGATCTCCACCGCGATCAAGGCGCTGGAAGACAGCTTCGCCGTGCAACTGCTGATCCGTCATCACGCCCAAGGAGTGTCGCTGACCCCCAGTGGCGCGCGCTTCTTGCGCAAGGCGCAGGAACTGCTGCGCATGGCCAAGGAGTTCGAACAGAACGCATTGGCCGACAACGACGTGGTCGCCGGGCAGATCGATATCGGCTGTTTCGAAACTGTCGCGCCGTTGTACCTGCCGCAATTGATCGCCGGTTTTTCCGCCCTGTACCCGGGCGTGAAGATCCGCATCCGCGACGGCGAACAACAGGAACTGGTGCAAGGCCTGACCTCGGGGGCGTTCGATCTGGCGATTCTGTATGAGCACGAACTCGACGCGACGATTCAGACCGAGCCGCTGATGCCGGCGCAACGACCTTACGCACTGTTGCCGGCTGATCACCGCTTCGCCCACTACAAACAGGTCTCGCTGCGCGACCTGTGTCTGGAGCCAATGATTCTGCTCGATGTGCAACCGAGCCGAACCTACTTCGTCAGCCTGTTCGAAGAACTGGGCCTGACCCCGCGCATCGAGTTCAGCTCGCCTTCGATCGAGATGGTGCGCGGCATGGTCGGACAGGGGTTCGGTTTCTCGATACTGGTGACCAGACCCCACTCAGAATGCACCTACGACGGCCAGAAAGTGGTGTGCGTGGACATCGTCGAAGACGTCACCGGCTCAGGCCTGGTCGCCGCCTGGCTCAAGCGCGGGCAACTGACCAAACCGGCGCAATTGTTCGCCGATTATTGCCGCGAACAACTGACCGCAAAGAGCCACACTTAAGAACAATCATCACAGTCCGTCATGCCACGAAACCACAGTAAATCGATGTCGCACCATTATTCATGTGACAGATCCAACCCTTCACGTACCCCGTGGTTTTGCTCGCGCGGTGGCCTCGGCCACCAGCGGATCATCTGGCCAGTAATGCTTCGGATAACGCCCCTTGAGATCCTTCTTCACCTCGGCATAGGTGCTGCGCCAGAAGTTCGCCAGATCTTGCGTCACCTGCACCGGTCGTCGCGCAGGCGATAACAGGTGCAGCTTGACCACTTGCCGGCCGCCCGCGATGCGCGGGGTCTCGGCCAGGCCGAACAACTCCTGCAAACGCACCGCGAGGATCGGTGGAAACTCGCTGTAATCCAGACGAATCGACGACCCCGACGGCACGCTCAGATGATGCGGCGCCAGCTCATCGAGCTTTTGCGGCAGCGGCCAAGGCAGCAGATTGCGGACGATGCTCGACAGATCCAGATTGGCGAAATGACTGAGCCGCGAGACCTTGCCCAGATACGGCAGCAGCCAATCTTCGAGGGTTTGCAGCAAGGTCGCGTCGCTGACGTCCGGCCATTGGCTTTCGGTTTGCGCGTTCAAATCCAGCTGCCGCAACAGCGCCACCCGCGCCTGCCACTGGCGCAGTTCCGGCGTCCACGGCAGCAGCTCCAGACCTTTGCGCCGCACCAGATTGACCAGCGCCTGACTGCGCGCCGCCTCGTCGAGACCGGTCAGCGGTTCACGGCTGAGAATCAGCTCGCCGACCTTGCGCTGACGCTCGGCGCGCAGCACGCCTTCGCGCTCGTCCCAGTCAAGTTGATCGACGTTTTGCACCTGCTCGGCGAGCACGGAATCAAACAGCGCCGGATCGAAATCCGCCGCCAGATAAATCCGTTCTTCACGCTGGCCGTGACGGCTGCCGAGGTCTGCGATAACAATCCACGGCTCTTTCATCAGGCTGTCGGCTTCGGCGAACAGCGCGGCGCGGCCGTTGGCCAGTCGATATTCGGCCCCACCGGCACGCCGCTGCTGGGCAACGCGATCCGGGTAGGCCAGCGCCAGCAACGCGCCGAGCCAGCGCGGGTGCTCGGGGTCGCTGACCGGCTCGTTGGCCTTGCCGCGCAAATAGCCGCGATATTGCCGCGCCAGTTGCCGGGCGCGCTGCACACCGCCCTGCGCGCCACGGGCGGCGCGTTCTTCGCCGGAGAGCAGCACCAGGCGACTGTGCAAATCCGCCCCGGCGCCGCGCTGAATATCGCGCTCGCCGAGCAACGCAGCCACGTCGCACGCCATGTTGGCCAGACCCAGCGCCTGACCGCGCAGCAGCAAATGACCGATACGCGGATGCGCCGCCAATTCGGCCATGGCCTGACCGTGCGGGGTCAGCGCTTCGCCTTCCAGTGCGCCAAGCCGTTGCAGCAAATCCTGCGCCTGCGCGTAAGCCGCTGCGGGCGGAACATCCAGCCAGACCAGTTCGCCCGGCGTCACACCCCAACGCCCGAGTTGCAGGGCGAGGCTGGCCAGATCCGCCGAGAGAATTTCCGCGCTGCCATAAGCGGCGAGTTGTTCGTGCTGATCCTGCGACCACAAGCGATAACAGACGCCCGGTTCCAGACGCCCTGCCCGACCGGCTCGTTGGGTGGCGCTGGCCCTGGAAATCCGCTGGGTATCGAGGCGCGTCATGCCACTGCCAGGATCGAAACGCGGCACCCGCGCCAACCCGGCGTCGATGACGACGCGCACACCGTTGATGGTCAGGCTGGTCTCGGCGATGTTGGTCGCCAGCACCACTTTGCGCTGACCGGCCGGAGCGGGATCAATGGCGGCGCGCTGCGCGTTGAGCTCGAGTTCACCGTGCAACGGGCAGAGCAACACGTCACTGCGCTCGCCAATGGCGTCGGCCAATTGTTGATGAACGCGACGAATTTCCGCCTGTCCCGGCAGAAAGACCAAGAGGCTGCCGGTTTCGTCGAGCAGCGCTTCAAGCACGGTTTGCGTGACGCGCTGATCAATGTATTCGCCGGGCTGGAAAGGGCGGCCCCAGCGCATCGTTACCGGATACATGCGACCTTCGCTGCGCAGGATCGGTGCGTCATCGAGCAACCCGGCCAGACGTTCGCCCTCAAGGGTGGCGGACATCAGCAAAATCTTCAGCGGCTGTTCAGCTCGAAACAGCTCGCGACCGTTCAGACTCAGGGCCAGGGCCAGATCGGCATCTAGGCTGCGTTCGTGAAATTCGTCGAAGATCAGCAGGCCCACGCCTTCCAGCGCCGGATCATCCTGCAAACGGCGAGTGAGAATGCCTTCGGTGACCACTTCGATACGGGTGTCGGGGCCAACCTTGCTGTCGAGACGGATACGATAACCGACGGTTTCGCCGACCTTCTCGCCCAGCTCGCTGGCCAGTCGTTCGGCAGCAGCACGTGCAGCAAGACGCCGCGGTTCGAGCATCAGAATGGTCTGCCCGTCGAGCCATGCTTCATTAAGCAAGGCCAACGGCACGCGGGTGGTTTTACCGGCGCCGGGCGGTGCTTCGAGCACGGCTTCGTGGCGTGTCGCCAAGGCTTCACGCAGGGCGGGTAAAACGTCGTCGATCGGCAAAGAATTCATGCTGGCTCCCAAACAGAGGGCCGAGTATAACGGCGAACTGCAAAGCCTTCGTCAGGGTCTTAACTTCACAAGACGAAGCTTCGTTATCAGATGACTCAGGAGATTTTCCATGCGCTTACCTTTTCGCCTGATCGGCGGTGTACTGGTCGCCACCCTGCTCACGCAAATCACTGCGTGCGGTTCGATTTTCTACCCCGACCGTCGTGGTCAGATTGACGGCAAGATTGACCCGGCGATTGCCGTGCTTGATGCGGTGGGCCTGCTGTTCTACATCATCCCGGGGCTGATTGCGTTTGCCGTCGACTTCGCCACCGGCGCGATCTATTTCGAACCGGGCCACACCGCGCAGATCGACCCGGCCAAACTCAAGCAAGCGATTGGCCCGGACGGTCAGGTCGATAATCACAAGCTGCAGGCTATTCTCGAAAGCGAGTTGGGCAGAGATTTCCCTCTCGACGATCCGCGCCTGATTCAGCACAAGGGCAGCACTCAACAACTGGCGATGTTCGGCCTGCAACCCGCCGCCTAAGAAGGAAACCCAATGACATCCAGCCCCGAACACGCCCGCCTGCTACGGCTGGCGACCCGCGCCTCGGTGGCAGTGGCGTGCACGCTGATCATCGCCAAAGCCATCGCCTGGTGGCTGAGCGGATCCGTCAGCATGCTCGCCGGCCTCACCGACTCGGCGCTGGATGGCATCACCTCGATGCTCAATCTGCTGGCGGTGCATTACGCCCTGCGCCCGGCGGATGACGATCACCGTTATGGGCACGGCAAGGCTGAATCGCTGGCAGGCATGGCGCAGGCGTTGTTCATTGGCGGCAGTGCGGTGTTGATTGCGTTCCAGGCTTATGAGCGACTGAATGATCCACAGCCGCTTGGCGCGCCTTGGCTCAGTATCGGCGTGATTGTGTTTTCACTGCTGCTGACCGCTGCGCTGCTGGTGTTGCAGCATCGGGTGATCAAGCAGACCGGTTCCAACGCCGTGCGCGCCGACTCGCTGCATTACCGCTCGGACATGTTGCTCAACGGCAGCATTCTGCTTGCGCTGGTGTTGGCCGGGTTGGGTTTTGAGCAACTCGATGCGTGGTTCGGTCTGGGGATCGCCGGCTACATCTTGTGGAGTGCAATCCAGATCGCCCGGGAAAGCTTTTCGGTGTTGATGGATGAAGAGCTGCCGGCCGATGTCAGTCAGCACATGCTCGAACTGGCGTGCAGTGTGCCAGGGGTGTTGGGCGCGCATGACTTGCGCACGCGAATCTCAGGTAACCACTGGTTTGTACAATTGCATCTGGAGTTGCCGGGCGAGCTGACATTGTCGGTGGCCCATGGCATCAGCGATCAGGCTGCTGATGCCATTCACCAGGCCTACCCGCGCGCCGAAGTGCTGGTGCACGCAGATCCGCAAGAAGTGGTGCTGGCTGCCAGGGCTCAGTAGCGGACCTGATAACCGCGACTGCTCAGGCAGTTGCCCTGCGCCTGGCGATAGGCCTGAACCACTTCAGGCGCCGGTTGATAAGTCGCGGTGCGCGGATCGAAACCGCTTTGCTGCACGGCGTACTGGTAGCACTGATAACCGTCCTGCTGCACCTGTTCCGGTGACTGACCGTTGGCCGGATAGGCTTCGACGTCATAACCCTGGGATTGCGGCTGCGGCGGTTGCTGCACTGGTGGCTCGACCACCACATAGTCCTGCGTCGCCTCCTGATAGGCGTAGTAGGAGCCGGCCGCGAGGAACAGCAGCGATCCACCGATCCATACTTCGCGGGCGTAGTCCGGCAAGTACTGAATGCGGATCCCTCGTGGTGGCTGCACGACGATGTAGCGCGGGCCTTGCGGGCGATACCAGTAACCGCCGGAATAGAAATAATCCTGACCGCGGTACGGCACGCGATAGTCGCGATCCGGGAAACGGTCGATCACATGCCCCGGCCGATATTGCGGGCCCGGCCCCCAACCGTTGCCATGCCCGTCCGGACGTCCCGGCCAGTGATTGTCGTTGGGCCGATTGTTGGTTTGCCAATGCTGGTTGTTGTAACCGTTCTGCGGACGCTCGTCGCGGTAGTAACCCTGACGCGGTTCCTGGGTCTGGCGCACGGCATCGGGCCGTGGCCGGATCGGCAGGCTGTTGGCCGGCAATTGCGGCGGTAGCGGCTGGCGCACCGGGTTGGGATTGTAGGCTGGCCGATTCTGATCGTGATTCTGCCACTGGCCATTGTTGTTGTGCTGCTGGCCGTTGTGCTCGAACTGACGGCTGTTGTCGCCTCGAATGATCTCGTTGTTCTGCGGGCGCGGCTGATTCTGTGGCGGCGGATTATTCTGCGGGCGTGGCTGATTATTGCCACCGTGGCCCTGATTGTTGCCCTGATGATCCTGACCGTGGCCGCCGCCCTCCGGCCCGCGATTCGATTGATCATCGGCAAGCGCTTGCGCACTGATACTCACACACAGCAAACCAACACTGGCCAGACGCCAGATGCGCGACTTCATGAAATTCCTCACTGGGGCTTACGGCCGGTAATTAAGAGGGGCCTGTAGCTAAGACCGGGATGGACATGTCCGGTTCTGCAACAGGTTATCAGTCACGCAACTTATTTATTGAGGGCGTCGACGCAACGCGGCATAAATCGCGGGCAAGAAAAAAGGGAGACCCGTCGGCCTCCCTTCTAGAGAACTTCGTCCTGGCTCGACGCTTTTGACGTCGGCTCACCTCACGCCGTCTTCTGGACAGTGTGCAGCTCGGGGGCCAGCACAACCCCGGTGGGGGTGGCGGCCGCGGCGGGCCTGATAGGCGGGCCGCTGTGGACTGTGTTACCGAGCAGTGATTCTGGTGATAAGAATAGGCCCGAGGCCGCGACAGATGATTGCGAAGATTGCTGAAATAAACACCACTTGCGCAATTTTTAACCCTGGATAGATAATCCGCCGCAATAGTTACAACCAAGGACAGATTGATGAGCAAACTCGACCGTTACGACCTGAGCATTTTGGCGGAATTGCAGCGCGATGCCCGCATCTCCAACCAGGAGTTGGCCGAGCGCATCGGTCTGTCGCCGTCGCCATGCTCGCGCCGGGTCAAGCAATTGGAGGATGACGGCTATATCTCGCGTCAGGTGGCGTTGCTTGATCGCAAAATGCTCGGCCTGAGCCTGACCGCGTACGTGCTGATCGGCATGGACCGGCACACGCCGGAGCGCTTCGAAAACTTCGAAGCGGCGATCCGTACGTTGCCGCAGGTGCTGGAGTGCAGTCTGGTGACGGGCGTGGATGCCGACTATCAGTTGAAAGTGGTGGTGCCGGACATGGATCACTATCAGAAACTGTTGCTGGGACACCTGACCCGGATTGAAGGCGTGACCAGCGTGCGCTCGAGTTTTGTGCTGAATCAGGTGCTCAACAGCACCGAACTGCCGCTGACTCATTTGCGTAGCTGAAATCGACGAATGACTGCGGCACACCGACGCAGGTCAATGCTGCGTCGTTCGCCGCTGGCGTATACTTCCGGCCGCCCTTTCAGCCGCACAGCGCCGGAGATGCCCGATGGATCCAGCCGTATTTGAAGAGTGGATGATGACCGGACTGGTCAGCATCCTGATCATTTTCATGGGTTTCATCGTCTGGGATCTGGCGAAGAAGTCGAAGGCCGGGCGCTTTGGCTCGTTCATTCTATTCTTCGTGCTGGGCCTAGGCGTGGCCGCGTTCATCATCAAAAGTGTGGTGATCGGCCTGATTGAGTCCGGCGCCTTATAAGCGCGCCGGCACTTCCTTCCACTGGCCCTGATCGAGCCCTTCGATCGTCCAGTCACCGATTCTGACCCGCACCAGCCGCAAGGTCGGCAGCCCCACCGCCGCCGTCATCCGCCGCACCTGACGGTTACGTCCTTCGCGAATCACCAGCTCCAGCCAGGTTGTCGGTATGGTCGCGCGAAAGCGTACCGGCGGATTACGCGGCCACAGTTCGGGTTCGTCCAGTTGCCTCGCTTCGGCGGGCAAGGTCATGCCGTCATTCAGTTCGACGCCTTCGCGCAGACGCTGCAATTGCTCGGCGGTCGGCACGCCTTCGACCTGCACCCAATAGGTCTTGGCCAGTTTGTGCTTGGGGTCGGCAATGCGCGCCTGCAACTGGCCGTCATTGGTCAGCAACAACAAACCTTCACTGTCGCGATCAAGACGTCCGGCCGGATAGATGCCGGGCACATCAATGTAATCCTTGAGGGTCGCCCGCCCTTCACCGTCGCTGAACTGCGTCAGCACGTCGAACGGTTTGTTGAACAGGATCAGCTTCGGCTCGGCCGGTGGCGCTTTGGCGACACGGCGCGGGGCAGACAATTGAGGCTTCGCGCCGGGGCGGCGGGAAGGTGGACGCGGGGGACGGGACATGGGCAAAACAACATCTGGCGATCTGGGCTGACAATGCTAGTGCCCGGATCGCCAAATGACCACGACTAACCGTTAACGGAACGGCGGCTCGTCGAAGCTGCGCAGTTTGCGCGAGTGCAGCGAGTTAAGTTCGGTGCGCAGCAGGTCCACCGCTTCGATGCCGATCTTCAAGTGCTGGCTGACCGCGCGCTCGTAGAACGCGTTGGCCGAACCCGGCAACTTGATTTCACTGTGCAGCGGTTTATCCGACACGCACAGCAACGTGCCGTACGGCACCCGCAGGCGATAACCCTGCGCGGCAATCGTGCCGCTTTCCATGTCCACCGCGACAGCGCGGGACAGGTTGATCAACGGACGCTCCTGCGCCCAGCGCAGTTCCCAGTTGCGGTCGTCGTAGGTCAGCACGGTGCCGGTGCGCAGGCGCTTTTTCAGGTCGTCGCCCTTTTCACCGGTGATGTTTGCAGCGGCTTGCTGAAGGGCAAGCTGCACTTCCGCCAGCGCCGGGATCGGAATGTTCGGCGGTACCACGCGATCAAGAATGCCGTCGCGACGCATATAAGCGTGGGCCAGCACGTAGTCACCGATGGTCTGCGACTGACGCAGGCCACCGCAGTGGCCGATCATCAGCCAGCAATGCGGACGCAGCACTGCAAGGTGATCGGTGATGTTCTTGGCGTTGGACGGGCCGACACCGATATTCACCAGCGTCACGCCGTGGCCATCGCTGGCGATCAGGTGATAGGCCGGCATCTGGTAACGGTGCCAGACCACACCGGCGGCAATCGCCGACGCTTCGCCGTGATCCATGCCCTTCTCGATGACCACGTTGCCCGGCAGCACCATGCGCACGAATCGCGGGTCGCGGCGCAATTGCTCCAGACCGTGAACGATGAACTGGTCGACGTAACGGTGATAGTTGGTCAGCAGAATCCACGGCTGCACATGACGCCAGTCGCTGCCGGTGTAGTGCACCAGTCGGCGCAGCGAGAAGTCCACGCGCGCCGCATCAAACAGCGCCAGCGGCAGTGGATCGGTGTTTTCCCAGTCGTAGAGACCATCGGCGATGCCGTCGGTGGCGGCGGACAGGTCGGTACTCGGGAACACCCGCGCCAGCACGGCGGCGGTGACGCCGGAACCGGCCAGCTCATCGCCCTGCTCGACCACGTACGGGTACGGAATGTTCTGCTGACTGACGCCGACTTCCACGGTCACGGTGAAGTCGTGCATCAACGGCACCAGCTGTTCCAGCAGGTATTTGCGGAAGGCTTTCGGATGGGTGACGGTGACGCTGTAAGTGCCCGGCAATTGCACTTTGGCGTAAGCACGGGTGGTCTGCGGGACTTCGCCCTGGCAGTGATAGGTCAGACGCAGTTCGGGATAACGGAACAGAGCACGCTGCTCGGCGTCGGGCTCGACGCGATCCTTGAGATACCGCTTGAGCGCCGAGTTCAGCGCGGTGGTGGCCCGCTCGTGCAGCTCGGCCAGACGATCCACGGCTTGTTCGGCGGTTTGAACGACAATAAACGCTTCGGTCACGATCAGCTTCCTGTGTTCTGACTTGCAGAGCTTCATCTTGCCTGCATCGTGGCGTCACGGGAACAGTGGCGTTGTGGCTGTACCGCAATCTTTCCAACAAAGAAGATCCCCTGTGTGAGCGGGCTTGCTCGCGAATGCGGTGTGCCATTCAACATTGAGGTCGCCTGCTATACCGCATTCGCGAGCAAGCCCGCTCCCACAAGGGGATTTGTGGCGTGTCAGAAACCATGCGGCGTCGAACGGGCGACGATGGCTTCGACGTCGAGACCTCGCGGCAACGCGCCGTAGGCGCGGCCACCACCGCTCAAGCGGCTGGCAATGAAAGCATCGCTGACGGCTGAGTTTCCGGCCTCCAGCAACAATTTCGCCTGCAAGCCGAGGGCAATGTCCTCGGTCAACTGCCGCGCCCGATACTGAATGTCGCTGGTGTCCTTGAACTGCGTCTGCAACTGCTGAATATGCGCCGCCAGGCGTTTGTCGCCATGGCCGTCGCCCAACTCATGGAACAACACATCGAGCACGCCCGGCTCTTTCGACAACGCCCGCAGCACATCAAGGCACTGCACATTCCCCGAACCTTCCCACGTCGAATTCACCGGCGCCTCGCGGTACAGGCGCGGCAGGATGCTGTCCTCGACATACCCCGCGCCGCCCATGCATTCAGCGGCTTCGTTGATCATTGCCGGCGCACGTTTGCAGATCCAGTATTTGCCCACCGCCGTCACCAGCCGGGCGAATTGCGCTTCGTGGCGATCATCCAGATGATCCAGTGCCTTGCCCATGCGCAGACTCAAAGCCAATGCCGCTTCGCTCTCAAGCGCCAGATCGGCCAGTACGTTTTGCATCAACGGTTGTTCGCTGAGCAGTTTGCCACCGACCTTGCGGTGCGCGCAGTGATGGCTGGCCTGGGTCAGTGCCTGGCGCATCAGCGAACTTGAACCGACCATGCAATCGAAACGGGTCATCGCGACCATTTCGATAATGGTCGGCACGCCGCGCCCTTCTTCACCGACCATCCACGCCAGCGCCCCGCGAAACTCGACTTCACTGGAGGCGTTGGACTGGTTGCCGAGTTTGTTTTTCAGCCGCTGGATGTAGAACTGATTGCGCGTGTCGTCCGGGCGATGGCGCGGCAGCAGGAAGCAGCTCAGGCCCTTGTCGGTCTGCGCCAGAGTGAGGAACGCATCGCACATCGGCGCCGAGCAGAACCATTTGTGCCCGACCAGTTCATAGGCCTGCCCCGGGCCGCTGACGCCGACCGGATAGGCCTTGGTGGTGTTGGCGCGCACGTCGGTGCCGCCCTGTTTCTCGGTCATCGCCATGCCGATGGTCACGCCGGCCTTGTGCGCCATGCCGACATTGCGCGGGTCGTATTCGGTGGCGAGGATTTTCGGCAGCCACTGCTCGGCCAGATTTGGCTGCAAGCGCATCGCCGGCACACTGGCGAAGGTCATGGTCAACGGGCAACCGCTGCCAGCCTCGGCCTGACTGTGCAGGTAACTCATGGAGGCGCGGGCGACATGCGCACCGTCCTGCGGATGGGTCCAGGGCAATGAGGTCAGGCCGTGCTCGATCGCCGTGCGCATCAGCTCGTGATACGCCGGATGAAATTCCACCAGATCGATGCGATGGCCGTAGCGATCGTGGCTGGCAAACACCGGTTTGTTTTGATTGGCGAGGAACCCGGCCTCCATCAGCGGCCCGCCGGCCAGCGCGCCGTAGGCGTCGATCCGCGACTCGGCCCAACCGGCGCCGAACCTGCGCGACCACTCCTGCAACGGCAGGTCGATGCGATAGAGGTTGGTGCCGTCCAGCGACGGTGGCTGGTTGGTGACTTCGTGGGTTTCGGCGAACTGATGCAGGTTCATTACGGGGCTCCTTTGGTCAGCCAGGGCTTCAGTTAAGCACCGCCCCGTGGCCGAACAAAGTGTCATTTACGCCGAACATCCGGCGCTTTTACCCTAGCGCGTACCCAGCACCCGACGCGTCAGAGCCACTTGCAAGTCTTCGAATTTCACCGGTTTGTGCAGATAATCGATCGTCATACCCGGCGCGCAGAGCTCGCGCTCGGCACTGAGCGCCAGCATGAACACCGGCAGATGAGCACACCCCGGCAAGGCGTGAATCTGACAACACAGCGACACGCCGTCGTGCTGCGGCAACTGGCAATCGATCAGCACTGCATCGAACGTTTCACGCTGCAGGTATTCCAGCGCCGCAATGCTGGTGTCTGCGGTGCGCACGCGGAAGCCGAGTTTGAGCAACATGCCACGCATCACCAATTGGTTGACGCTGTTGTCGTCGACCAGCAGCACCGTGCAATCCTGCGGCGCACGGTGAATCGCCTGCGCGAAGACCGGCGCGGACGCCACCTCGACCACCGGCAGGTCAAACTCGACATCCAACTGGAAGCGGCTGCCACGACCGGGCTCGGAGCGATGAGTGAGCTTACCGCCGAGCAACTCCACCAATTGTCGGCAGATCGCCAGGCCAACGCCCAGCCCGCCATACTCGCGGGTCATCGAACCGTCGAGCTGGAAGAAACGCTGATACATCGTCGCCTCACCGAGATCGGTGAAACCGATGCCGGTGTCGATCACCGCAAACGACAAGGCCAGACGATTGTCCGTCGACGGTTTGCCGGTGACCCGCAGCGCCAGACCACCGACGCGGGTGAACTTGATGGCGTTATCGAGCAGGCATTCCAGACATTGCGCGAGCTTGGCGCTGTCACCGTGCAAACGATCCGGCAGGGTCGGCAGTACATCGACCTTGAAGTCCAGCGACTTGCTCGACGCATTGCCGTCGAACTGCACGTACAACGCTTCAACCACCGCGCGCAGGCTGAAACTGCCCGGCGTTGCCTTGAGCTTGCCGGCCTGCAGTTCGGTCAGCGTAAGGATGCCGTTGACCATGCGCATCATGTCCCGGGCAGAACCGGCGGCCGTCTGTTGGTATTGCTCAAGCTCGGGATCCAGATCGACGGTCTGCATCAGTTCCAGCGAACCGATCACGCCGTTCATCGGCGTGCGCAATTCGTGGGTCAGGGTCGCGAGGAACTCGTCCTTGAGCTTGTTGCTGTGGGCCAGTTGCTGGTTGAGCACTTCGAGTTTCTGCCCGGCATCGAACAACGTCTGCGCCTGCTGTTCACGCATGGCGTTGATGCGATCGGCCAGCGCCAGCGACAGCAGCGCCACTTCGATGGCCGAGCCGATCTGGCTGGCGTACATGGTCAGGAATACGTTCGGCAGGAAGCCGAGCACCATCAGCGTATTGACGATGCCGCCGAGCAGAAACGCCGACCAGGCAATGATGAAATAACGCGCCACGCGCAGGCCACGCCACCAGGCGAGGATCCCCGCCGCGAAGATCACCACGGTGAAGGTCAGCGCCAGCGTCGTCGCCAGGCGCAGGGCCAAGCCGTAACTGGTCATCAACGACAGACCAATGACCAGCGCGCCAAACGCGATCAGGCCGATCAGCAAGCGATCAAGCCAGGGGCTGTGGGTTTTGGTCTGCAGGAAGCTACGGGCGAACTGGCTGCCGAACAGACCGGCGCAGCCGATAAAGAACGGTGTCGCGGCGTTGGCCCACCATGGATTGTTCGGCCAGAAGTATTCGACGGCTGCGCCGTTCACAGACAATTGATAAAGACCGAACGAGGCGATGTAAAAGATGTAATAGAGGTAACTGGTGTCACGCACGCTGAGGTAGATGAACAGGTTGTAAACCACCATCCCCAGCAGCACGCCATAAATGATGCCCAGCACATACAGGCGCACGGGTTGGTCTTCAAGGTATGCGGTGCTCGACCATAACGTCACCGGCGCCTGGATCGACCCTTCACTGGCCAGTCGCAAATAAACGGTCTGCGGTTGATTCGGTTCGAAGGCCAGGTCGAACAGGTAATTGTTCTGATGAATCTCGCGACTGGCGAACGGCAAGGCGTCACCGGTTTGCCGGGCCAGACGATAGCCGCCATTGGTATCGGGCAGGTACAGGTCGAGATGATCGAGCGGTGGATACGCCAGCTCCAGCAGCCAGGTGCGCTGGGCGGCAGGGTTGCTCGGACGGTATTGCAGATCGATCTTCAGCCAGAACGCCGAACGCGAGTAACCGGCATTGAGCGTGGCTTTGTCATGGGCCTTGAAATTGCCGGCAGCGGCCTGCGCACGGACGTCGGCAATGCTCGCCTGACCGCTTGGGTCTTCGAACACTTGCAGCGACCGGCCCAGCGGGAGGCTCTGGGTGAATTCGTCGAATTCGACAGCGCTCGCCAGGAGGGGCAAGCAGAACAACAACATCAGCAAATAGCGCATTGAAGCCCCAGCGTGGCTCATCCGGTTGTGTCAGGAAGCCCCCCCATTCCCTTTGAGTAGACGTAAAACCGGTATTACCTGTTATTGGTTTGGATCCAGACTAGCATAGCCGTTGATGGCCATTGAGCACCATCGAAATTTTTCCTGCAAAGGCTCTAGAACGGGCGTTTCAGAGCAAAGCTGCGAGCTAGAGCTGTTGAGTTGGTCAGGTTGAGATCACCCGACAGAAAGCGAATGCTCTGTGTTCCAACCAAAGACTGCAGTGTTGTCCGACAATCTATCGGCGAACGCTGTCAGGACTGAACCCGAAAATCAGCTTTGGTGGTAAGCTCGCGCACCATGAATATCTACAGCTCCCGCCCCGTTGTCCTCTGTCTCTCCGGCCACGACCCCAGTGGTGGCGCCGGCTTGCAGGCAGATATCGAAGCCCTGCTCGCGCAGGGTTGCCATGCGGCTCCGGCCGTCACCGCCCTGACCGTGCAAGACACCGTCAACGTCACTGACTTCCGCGTCCTCGACCGTGAGTGGGTGTTGGCCCAGGCTAATGCCGTGCTCAACGACTCCGAAGTCGCGGCAGTCAAATTGGGCATGCTCGGTTCACTGGAAATGGTCGACACCGTTGTCGAACTGCTCTCCGCGCACCCGCATTTGCCAGTGGTCTGCGACCCGGTGCTGCGCGCCGGCGGCGGCGGACGCCTGGGCAAGGACGAGGTCGGTTATGCGATGCGCGAGCGTTTGCTGCCGCTGTCGATCATTGCCACCCCTAACCTTCCCGAAGCCCGAATCCTCGCCGAACTGCCCGAAGGCACCGCGGACGAGTGCGCTGAAAAACTCCTGCCGTTCGTCAAAAACCTGCTGATCACTGGCGGCCACGGCGACGAAACTGAAATCCACAATCGTCTGTACAGCCGCGATGGCTTGCGTGAAACCTTCTATTGCCAGCGGTTGCCGGGCAGTTATCACGGCTCCGGTTGTACCCTGGCCAGTGCGCTGGCCGGTCGCCTGGCACAAGGCGAAAACCTCGCCAGCGCCGTGCGCTCTGCCCTGGATTACACCTGGCGCACCCTGCGCGATGCCGAACAACTGGGCAAAGGCCAGTTCGTCCCGCGTCGCCTGCCGCTGGATTTCTGCTCGTAACGTCGTGAGGTCTGACCGATGAAACTACGTGGCCTGTATGCCATCACCGACAGCGAATTGCTGGCCGGCAAGTTTCTGTCTTATGTGGAGGCGGCGCTGGAAGGCGGCGTCACCCTGCTGCAATACCGCGACAAGAGCAGCGACGAGGCGCGCCGACTGCGCGAGGCCGAAGCGCTGCGCGATCTGTGCGAGCGTTACAAGACGCAGTTGATCATCAACGATGACGCCGAACTGGCTGCACGCCTCAACGTCGGCGTGCACCTCGGGCAGACCGACGGCCCGCTGTCGCCGACTCGCGCCCTGCTCGGTTCAAAGGCGATCATCGGTTCGACCTGCCACGCGCACATCGCGCTGGCCGAACAAGCCGCCAAAGAAGGTGCGAGTTACGTCGCCTTCGGCCGCTTCTTCAATTCCAATACCAAGCCCGGCGCACCGACGTGCAGCCTCGATCTGCTCGACGAGGCCAAGCGCACGCTGCACCTGCCGGTCTGCGCGATTGGCGGCATCACCCTCGACAACGCCGCGCCGCTGGTGGCCCACGGCGTCGACCTGCTGGCCGTTGTCCACGGCCTGTTTGGCGCCGAAAGCACCGCCGAAGTGACGCGCCGCGCCCGCGCCTTCAACGAATTACTTAAAGTCTGATTTGAGAGCCCGATCATGTCTCGTTCCGAAACCCTGTTTGCCAATGCCCAGAAACACATTCCCGGTGGCGTGAACTCGCCGGTTCGCGCGTTCAAGAGCGTCGGTGGCACCCCGTTGTTCTTCAAACACGCCGAAGGCGCCTACGTCACCGACGAAGACGACAAGCGTTATGTCGATTACGTCGGCTCGTGGGGGCCGATGATCCTCGGTCACAGCCACCCGGACGTGCTGGACGCGGTGCGCAATCAGCTGCAACACGGCTTGTCGTACGGCGCGCCGACCGCGATGGAAACCGAGATGGCCGATCTGGTCTGCTCGCTGGTGCCATCGATGGACATGGTGCGCATGGTCAGTTCCGGCACCGAAGCGACCATGAGTGCAATCCGTCTGGCCCGTGGTTACACCGGCCGCGACAGCATCATCAAGTTCGAAGGCTGCTACCACGGTCACTCCGACAGCTTGCTGGTCAAGGCCGGTTCCGGCGCACTGACCCAAGGCGTGCCGAGTTCGGCCGGTGTTCCGGCGGCATTCGCCAAACACACCCTGACCCTGCCGTTCAACGACATCGACGCCGTTGAGAAAATGCTCGGTGAAGTCGGTCAGGATGTGGCGTGCATCATCGTTGAGCCGGTGGCCGGCAACATGAACTGCGTGCCACCGGCGCCGGGTTTCCTCGAAGGCCTGCGCTCGCTGTGCGACAAGCACGGCGTGGTGCTGATTTTCGACGAAGTGATGACCGGTTTCCGCGTGGCCCTCGGCGGCGCTCAGGCGTACTACGGCGTCAATCCTGACCTGACCACGTTCGGCAAGATCATCGGCGGCGGCATGCCGGTCGGCTGCTTCGGCGGCAAACGCGAAATCATGCAGCGCATCGCGCCACTGGGCCCGGTGTATCAGGCTGGCACGCTATCGGGTAACCCGCTGGCCATGGCTGCCGGTTTGACCACCCTGCGCCTGATCAGCCGTCCGGGTTTCCACGACGAACTGACCGACTACACCACGCGTCTGCTCGACGGTCTGCAGCAACGTGCTGACGCGGCGGGCATTCCGTTCGTGACCACCCAGGCAGGTGGCATGTTCGGTCTGTACTTCAGCGGCGCTGACGACATTGTTACTTTTGAAGACGTGATGGCCAGCGACGCAGCCCTGTTCGGGCGCTTCTTCCACCTGATGCTGGAAGGCGGCGTGTACCTGGCACCGAGTGCTTTCGAGGCCGGTTTTACCTCTATCGCCCACGGCGACGCCGAGCTGAAAATCACCCTGGACGCTGCCGAGCGCGCCTTCGCTGCACTGAAGTAATTGCCACACCGCTGACGTTGGCTATCGCCAGCGTCAGCTTTCACCTACATCCACGCCGTTTTTCCCATGCCTCTGCTAAAAATCCGCCAGAAAGTGGGTGATATATTCCCCGCGCAGCAGAAAAACGAGTAAAGACTTTGTAAGGTTGGCCCTGCTTATTTCATAATGCGCGCTTATTGGATCCCTCGATGGGTCCGCGTGCCCTTCAGAGGTAAGTCGATTCCCATGAACCGCACCGGCCGCACCCTTGCCTTGGGCTGCCTGTTGCTCCTTCAGCCCCTGCTCGCGCATGCACAAGCAGGCGGCAACTCGTTGTTGATCCCGGCGATGGGTCGTTGCACCCTCAATACTCAGCCGCAAGACGTCACGCAGGCACTGGCCGCCTGCCAGAAAGCGGCAGACGAAGGAGATGCGCAAGCGCAATACGAGTTGGGTGAGTTCTACTACGACGGCAAGAATGCGCCGCGCGACCTCAATCAAGCCCTGAGCTATTTCGAAAAGGCCTCGCTGCAAGGCCACGCTCAGGCGCAATTCAAACTCGGCACCATGTTCTTCCACGGCGAAGGCGTGCAGGCCAACAACATTCAGGCGTATATCGTGCTGAAGATGGCCGCGGTCAACGGCGCCGAAGATGCGCTGGATACGGCCGACGAAGTCTCCGAGAAAATGTCCCGCGAAGACCTCGAAACCGCTACTCAGGTGCTCGGGCAAATTTTCCGTAAATACCTGATGGAATTGCAGAGCGCCGATGGGCGTACGCCGTTCTCGCCTCTTCCCTGAATTCTTTACCGGTTTTTCTGGCCTGCTCGCGAATGGGGCGACTCGGTTTTGAACCTTACTTCTCAGGCATCGGCATCGGGAACGGCATCACGTTGCCGACCGCGCCACGGGCTTCGCTGATTTTCGGGGTGCCCAGACGCTCCACTTCGTCGATACGCACAATCGAATGCATCGGCACAAAGCTGCGCACCACGCCTTCGAACTGCGCCTTGAGCTTTTCTTCGCTCGGGTCGACGACCACTTGCGTGCGCTCGCCAAAGACGAACTCTTCCACTTCCAGGAAACCCCACAGATCACTTTGATAGATCTGCTTGGCGTACATTTCGAACACCTGGCCCTGGTTGAGGAAAATCACCTTATAGATTGGAGCTTCGCGTTTGGTCATGGCGGGGAGTTAACATCGGGGATAAAAATGAGGGCGCGAACTATAGCATAGCCACTGGACGCACAGCGGTAGGAACCTGAGGGCTTGTTCCCTATAATGCGCGGTTCTTTGAATCACGTGACGACCAAAATCCATGGCCAAGAAGCTTTACATCGAAACCCACGGTTGCCAGATGAACGAGTACGACAGCTCGCGCATGGTCGATCTGCTGGGCGAACATCAGGCCCTGGAAGTCACCGCCCGGGCAGAAGACGCCGACGTGATTCTGCTCAATACCTGTTCGATCCGCGAGCGTGCCCAGGATCGGGTCTACTCGCAGCTCGGCCGCTGGCGCGAACTGAAACTGGCCAACCCGGACATGGTGATCGCCGTCGGCGGTTGCGTGGCCAGTCAGGAAGGTGCGGCGATCCGTGATCGCGCTCCGTATGTCGACGTAGTCTTTGGCCCGCAGACCCTGCACCGCCTGCCGGAAATGATCGACGCCGCGCGCAGCAGCAAACTGCCGCAAGTGGACGTCTCGTTCCCGGAAATCGAAAAGTTCGACCATCTGCCCGAGCCACGTATCGACGGCCCGAGCGCCTACGTGTCGGTGATGGAAGGCTGCAGCAAGTACTGCACGTTCTGCGTGGTGCCCTACACCCGTGGCGAGGAAGTCAGCCGGCCGTTCGACGACGTGATCGCCGAGATCATTCACCTCGCCGAAAACGGCGTGCGTGAAGTGACCCTGCTGGGGCAGAACGTCAACGGTTATCGCGGTACCACCCATGACGGGCGCCTGGCCGATCTCGCCGAGTTGATCCGCGTGGTCGCCGCCGTCGATGGCATCGACCGTATTCGCTACACCACCTCCCACCCGCTGGAATTCTCCGACAGCCTGATCCAGGCCCACGCCGACGTGCCGGAGCTGGTCAAGCACCTGCACTTGCCGGTGCAATCGGGATCCGACCGGATTCTGGCGGCGATGAAGCGAAACCACACGGCGCTGGAGTACAAATCCAAGCTGCGCAAACTGCGCGCAGCAGTGCCGGGTATCTGCATCAGTTCGGACTTTATCGTTGGCTTCCCGGGTGAAACCGAGAAAGACTTCGAGCAGACCATGAAGCTGATTGCCGACGTCGGTTTCGACTTTTCCTACTCGTTCGTCTACAGCCAGCGCCCGGGTACTCCGGCTGCCGATCTGGCCGACGACACCCCGGAAGAATTGAAGAAAGAACGCCTCAACGCGCTGCAGCATCGCTTGAATCAGCAGGGCTTCGAGATCAGCCGACAAATGGTCGGTTCGATCCAGCGCATTCTGGTGACGGATTATTCGAAGAAGGACCCGGGCGAGCTGCAAGGGCGCACCGAGAATAATCGAATCGTCAACTTCCGCTGCGACAATCCCACCCTGATCGGCCAGTTTGCCGACGTGCACATCGACGCGGCGCAACCGCACTCGCTGCGTGGCTCGCTGATCCAGTAATCACAGAGAGGCCTGATGAGGGTGCCGACCTTTGTGGCGAGGGGATTCATCCCCGTTGGACTGCGCAGCAGTCCTGTTTTAGGGGGCCGCTTCGCAGCCCAGCGGGGATGAATCCCCTCGCCACAGTTCAAGAACCAATTTCCGGGGATTATTTAAGAGCTTTCGCACCCACGCCTCTGGCGTTATCCTTGATTTCATCTTAATTGCCCCAGGGCGGCTAAATACGACCTTGAACGCACCCATAGAACCACATCGTTTTATCCTCGAGCCCTTTGAGGCTCGCCGCTTCGCCAATCTGTGCGGGCAATTCGACGAGCATCTGCGCTTGATCGAACAGCGCCTGTCCATCGAGATCCGCAATCGCGGAAACCAGTTCGAGATGATCGGCGATCCCAAGCACACTACGTCTGCGGAAAACCTGCTGCGCCGCCTGTACCGGGAAACCAAGGGTACCGAGCTGTCGCCGGACATGGTGCACCTGTTCCTTCAGGAATCGGCCGTCGTCGAGCTGGACAATCACGCCCCCGCCGAAGCGTCCGTCGCCCTGCGCACCAAGAAAGGCATGATTCGCCCTCGCGGCTTGAATCAGCTGCGCTATGTGAAGGAAATCCTCGGCAACGACATCAACTTCGGCATTGGCCCGGCCGGTACCGGCAAGACCTATCTGGCCGTGGCTTGTGCGGTCGATGCGCTGGAGCGCGAGCAGATCCGCCGTATCCTGCTGGTGCGCCCGGCAGTTGAGGCGGGTGAAAAACTCGGCTTCCTGCCCGGCGACCTGTCGCAGAAGATCGACCCGTACCTGCGCCCGCTCTACGACGCACTCTACGAAATGCTCGGCTTCGAATACGTCGCCAAGCTGATCGAACGTCAGGTGATCGAAGTTGCACCGCTGGCCTACATGCGCGGACGTACGCTGAACAACAGCTTCATCATTCTCGACGAAAGCCAGAACACCACCGTCGAGCAAATGAAGATGTTCCTGACCCGGATCGGCTTCGGCTCCACAGCGGTCATCACCGGTGACATTACTCAAGTCGACCTGCCGCGCGGCACCAAGTCCGGCCTGCATCATGTGATCGAAGTCCTGAAAGATGTGCCGGGCATCAGCTTCACGCATTTCCAGCCAAAAGACGTTGTGCGCCATCCATTGGTGCAGCGGATCGTCGAAGCCTACGAGCGCTTCGAAGCCCGTGCCGATGCACCCAAGGAAACCTCGCGCGATGCTTGAGCTGGATCTGCAAATCGCTACCGAAGCGAACGCCCCGAGTGAAGCCGACTTCCGCCAATGGTGCGAACTGGCCCTGCGCCAACGCACCGCTGATTCGGAAATGACCATTCGTCTGGTCGACGTGGAAGAAGGCCGCGAGCTCAATCACACCTGGCGCCACAAGGATTACGCGACCAACGTCCTGTCCTTTCCAGCCGAAGTGCCCGACGAGTTTCTCGACATTCCATTGCTGGGCGATCTGGTGATCTGCGTGGCGGTGGTTGAGCGTGAAGCCGCCGAACAAGGCAAGGAACTAAAGGCCCACTGGGCACATCTGGTCATTCACGGTTGCTTGCATCTGCTCGGTTACGACCATATAGATGACGAAGAAGCCGAAGAAATGGAAGCACTGGAACGCGAGTTGCTTGCCGAACTGGGCTATCCCGATCCGTACGCGGACGACGAAACCGAAACATCCCCTATCGTTACAACAAAGGATTCAGAGTAATCGCTATGAGCGAAGATCGATCGAGCAACGGGCAGAAGTCATGGCTGGGTAAACTGACCCAGGCTTTTGCCCACGAGCCGAAGAACCGTCAGGAGCTGCTTGAGCTGCTGCGTGATGCACATCAGAACAAACTGCTGGACAGCGAAGCGCTGGCCATCGTCGAAGGCGCCATTCAGGTGGCTGATCTGCAAGTACGCGACATCATGGTCCCGCGCTCGCAGATGATCAGCATCAAGGCGACTCAGACACCCCGTGAATTCCTCCCTGCCGTGGTCGACTCGGCCCACTCGCGCTATCCGGTCATCGGTGAAAGCCACGATGACGTGATGGGCGTGCTGCTGGCCAAGGATCTGCTGCCACTGATCCTCAAGGAGAACGGTGACAGCTTCAACATCAAGGACCTGCTGCGCCCGGCCACGTTCGTGCCGGAGTCCAAGCGTCTGAACGTGTTGCTGCGCGAATTTCGCGCCAACCACAACCACATGGCCATCGTCATCGACGAATACGGCGGTGTGGCGGGTCTGGTGACCATCGAAGACGTGCTGGAGCAAATCGTCGGCGACATCGAAGACGAGCACGACGTCGAAGAAGACAGTTACATCAAGCCCCTGCCAAGTGGCGACTTCCTGATCAAGGCCCTGACACCGATCGAGAACTTCAACGAGTTCTTCGACAGCGAATTCTCCGACGATGAATTCGACACCGTCGGCGGCCTGGTGATGAGCGCGTTCGGGCACTTGCCAAAACGCAACGAAATCACTGAAATCGGCGCCTATCGTTTCCGCATCCTGAACGCCGACAGCCGTCGGATTCATTTGCTGCGACTCACGCCAATCGCCCGGTAATAAATAAGGACTGAAATGCGCTGGACAACCCGCCCCGGCTGGCCCGGTAACCTGCTGGCCGTGGCGGCCGGTGCAATCACCACCTTCGCTCTGGCTCCTTTCAACATCTGGCCGCTGGCTCTGCTGGCGGTCGGTCTGTTCTATGCCGGTTTGCGTGAGCTGAGTCCGCGTCAGGCGTTGGGCCGTGGCTGGTGTTTCGGTTTCGGCCTGTTTGGCGCCGGCACCAGCTGGATCTATTACAGCATCCACCATTTTGGCGGCGCGTCAGTGTTGCTGGCCGGGTTCCTGATGCTGCTGTTCACTGCAGCGATTGCCTGGTTCTTCGCCCTGCCCGCCTGGCTCTGGGCGCGTTGGTTGCGTCGTAACGAGGCGCCACTGGCCGACGCTCTGGCGTTTGCTGCGTTGTGGGTGGGCCAGGAAGCGTTTCGCGGCTGGTTCCTCACCGGATTCCCGTGGCTGTATTCCGGTTACAGTCAGCTCGATGGCCCGCTGGCCGGGCTGGCACCGGTTGGCGGCATGTGGTTGGTGTCGTTTGTTCTGGCACTGACCGCTGCACTGATCTACAACGCGCCGCGCCTGCTGCATACCGGCCGCAAAGCTTTTGTTGCTGTTGGTCTATTGTTGCTGGTCGGGCCATGGGTGGCGGGCATTGCCCTCAAGGGCCACGCCTGGACCAGCCCGTCCGGCGCACCGCTGACCGTTGCCGCGATCCAGGGCAATGTCGAACAAAGCATGAAGTGGGACCCGGCGCAGCTCAACGCGCAACTGGCGCTTTATCGCGACCTGAGTTTCCGTTCGAAACCGGTGGACCTGCTGATCTGGCCGGAAACCGCCGTGCCGGTGCTCAAGGAGTCCGCCGAGGGCTACCTGAGCATGATGGGTAACTTCGCCGCCGAGCGTAAATCGGCGCTGATCACAGGCGTGCCAATCCGTGAAACGGTTCGTCATGAAAAACGCTTCTTCAACGGCATCACTGTCGTGGGTGAAGGCGATGGTACTTACCTGAAACAAAAACTGGTGCCGTTCGGCGAATACGTGCCGTTGCAAGACGTGCTGCGTGGGTTGATCGCGTTCTTCGACCTGCCGATGTCCGACTTTGCCCGTGGCCCGGCCGATCAGGCGCTGTTGCAGGCCAAGGGTTATCAGATTGCACCGTTCATCTGCTACGAGGTGGTGTACCCCGAGTTCGCCGCCAGCCTCTCGGCGCGCAGCGATCTGTTGCTGACGATCAGCAACGACACCTGGTTCGGCACCTCGATCGGCCCGTTGCAACACTTGCAGATGGCGCAGATGCGCGCACTGGAGGCGGGCCGCTGGATGATCCGCGCCACCAACAACGGCGTGACCGGCCTGATCAACCCGTTCGGGCAGATCACCGAGCAGATCCCGCAGTTCGAACAAGGCATTTTGTACGGCGAAGTGGTGCCGATGCATAACCTGACGCCGTACCTGCAATGGCGTTCGTGGCCGCTGATCATTGTCTGCGTGCTGCTGTTTGGCTGGGCACTGATGGCTAGCCGGATCTCCAAAACCCTTTAAAACCGCCGACAATGATCGTTCCCACGCTCCGCGTGGGAACGCCGCCGGGGACGCTCCGCGTTCCGCTTCGGATGTGGCGCAGAGCGCCACAGGATGCATTCCCACGCAGAGCGTGGGAACGATTAACGGAATGCTTCAGCGGTAAAACAGCGAATACCCCACCTGCCCCACCGCTTCATTCAGCAATTGCCCGCTCTGCCAGATCGACTTGAACTCCGGCAGCCAGCCACCAAATGGCCGGGCGTTATCGGTGCCTAGAAAGCCGACAGGCGCTGGCACCACCTCAAATCCGGCCTGCTCGAAACACCAGACTGCGCGCGGCATGTGCCAGGCCTGCGTCACCACGACGACGCGTTTGATCCCTTGTGGCAGCAGCATATCGGCGCTGAACTTCGCGTTTTCCCACGTGGTACGGCTTTCGCCTTCCTGCCAGCGTACGGTCACGCCGAAGTCATCCAGTAAAGAATCTGCCATCAACTTCGCCTCGGTCGGCGGCGTGCCGTAATGCAATCCGCCGCTGGTCAGGATCGGCAAGCCGGACGCCTTGGCCAATCGCGCGGCATAGCGCTGACGCTCAAGCCCGACGCCGGTCGGCTGATCCTCGCCCCAGGCCAGATCGCCCCGTTCACGTCCGGAACCGAGCACCACAATCGCATCCGCGCGTTGGGCCAGCGTCGCCCACTCTTCACGGGCCAGCGGCGGCTCACGCTCCAGCGCCTTGGCCCCCCATTGCACCACGACCGGCAGGCTCATCAGCCAGAAGCCGCCCAATCCGATGGCAAAGCACAATCCGGCCAGTCGCGGCCGCGAGCGGCGCAGCCACCAGGCAACCAGCAACAGCAGCAAGAGAATGCCGGGCGGCAGCAGAAGTTGTTTGATGAAATAACGAAAAGGCATCGAGCATCTCCAAAGATGCCCGAAGCCTAAGTGGGTTAATACAGCGCGACAACCGGTAGGGTGGGATCCTGTTGAAAAAGATCCGTTTTTTGACCTGCCATGCGTTTACTTGGCCTGCAAAGCACGCACCTTGACGGTGTCTCTGCCGGGCGCCTTGTCCTTGAGCCAGATGACCTTGGCCGAATGTGCTGCATCGAGCTGCTTCACTGCTTGCGACAAGCATCCGTGCGTTTCACGTTCACTGCGATCCAGATAGGCCTTGACCAGTTTGAACTCGGCGGGGCTCAAGCCACGCAATTCCAGTTCCAGGGGGCGCTCATCGCGCAGCCGGTCAGCAGTTTTTACAGCGTCCAGGGCCATACCCAGACGATCGATCAACCTCTCGTACAACTCGGGTTTAGTCACGTTTTTTTGCCGTTGCTCCACCATCCCTCACCTCATTGAAGATAAGACTCACTCCCCAGTTAGAGCTTAGCTTCGCTACACAAACCGGCTGCACGCCGCGACCAACGGCCCTCGCCACGGTTTTACCGGGCCAAACAGCTGTAATCAGGGTTTCCCTAGGCCAAGCGCGGTCATGTATGCTACGGCGCTTCCTGTAATTCCACTTCCAGCTCGTCCGGGCCATCCCGGAACCTGCGTTGAAGAGGATTAGGCCACCCCTATCCAGTACAAAAGTAGCCATGCACGAACAATATCAGCCCCGTGAAATCGAAGCCGCCGCCCAGTCGTTCTGGGACGAGCAAAAGTCCTTTGAAGTCAGTGAACAGCCAGGCAAGGAGACTTACTACTGCCTGTCGATGTTCCCTTACCCCAGCGGCAAGCTACACATGGGGCACGTGCGCAACTACACCATCGGCGACGTGATCTCCCGCTACCAGCGCATGCAAGGCAAAAACGTTCTGCAACCGATGGGTTGGGACGCCTTCGGCATGCCGGCGGAAAACGCCGCGATGAAGAACAACGTAGCGCCCGCCAAGTGGACCTACGAAAACATCGCCTACATGAAAACCCAGCTGCGCAGCCTGGGCTTGGCGGTGGACTGGTCGCGCGAAGTGACCACCTGCAAACCGGATTACTACCGCTGGGAACAGTGGCTGTTCACTCGCTTGTTCGAAAAAGGTGTGATCTACCGCAAGAACGGCACCGTGAACTGGGATCCGATCGACCAGACCGTTCTGGCCAACGAACAGGTGATCGACGGTCGCGGCTGGCGTTCCGGCGCGCTGATCGAAAAGCGCGAAATCCCGATGTACTACTTCAAGATCACCGCCTACGCGGATGAGCTGCTGGAGAGTCTCGACGATCTGCCGGGCTGGCCTGAACAGGTCAAGACCATGCAGCGCAACTGGATCGGCAAGTCCCGCGGCATGGAGGTGCAGTTCCCGTACAACGTCGACTCGATCGGCGAAGCCGGTACTCTGAAAGTCTTCACCACCCGTCCGGACACCCTGATGGGCGCGACTTATGTCGCCGTCGCGGCTGAGCACCACTTGGCCAGCCTCGCTGCAAAGAACAACCCTGCGCTGCAAGCGTTCATCGCTGAATGCAAGGGCGGCAGCGTTGCCGAAGCCGACGTCGCCACTCAAGAGAAAAAAGGCCTGCCGACTGGTCTGTTCGTCGAGCACCCGCTGACTGGCGAAAAACTACCAGTCTGGGTCGCCAACTATGTGTTGATGCATTACGGCGACGGCGCGGTCATGGCTGTACCGGCGCACGACGAGCGTGACTTCGAATTCGCCCACAAGTACAACCTGCCGGTCAAATCGGTAGTGCGCACCAGCTCCGGCGAGACCAACCCGGCCCCTTGGCAAGATGCCTACGGCGAGCACGGCACGCTGATCAACTCCGGTGAGTTCGACGGTCTGGACTTCGCCGGCGCGTTCGACGCCATGGAAGTCGCCCTGATCAAGAAACAGCTCGGCGCCTCGCGCACCCAGTTCCGCCTGCGCGACTGGGGCATCAGCCGTCAGCGCTACTGGGGCTGCCCGATCCCGATCATCCACTGCGCCGCTTGCGGTGACGTGCCGGTGCCGGAAGATCAACTGCCTGTCGTGTTGCCGGAAGACGTGGTACCGGACGGTGCCGGTTCGCCGTTGGCGCGCATGCCGGAATTCTACGAGTGCAGCTGCCCGAAATGCGGCCAGCCTGCCAAGCGCGAAACCGACACCATGGACACCTTCGTCGAGTCGTCGTGGTACTACGCCCGTTACGCCTCGCCGCACTTTGAAGGTGGCCTGGTGGAAAAATCCGCGGCTGATCACTGGTTGCCGGTGGATCAGTACATCGGCGGTATCGAACACGCGATTCTGCACCTGCTCTACGCGCGCTTCTTCCACAAGCTGATGCGTGACGAAGGTCTGGTGAGCTCCAACGAGCCGTTCAAGAACCTGCTGACCCAAGGCATGGTGATTGCCGAGACCTACTACCGTCGTGAAGCCAACGGTGCCTACACCTGGTTCAACCCGGCGGACGTGGAACTCGAGCGTGACAGCAAAGCCAAGGTCATCAGCGCCAAGCTGAAGTCCGACGGTCTGCCAGTGGAAATCGGTGGCACCGAGAAGATGGCCAAGTCGAAGAACAACGGCGTCGACCCACAGTCGATGATCGATCAGTTCGGCGCCGACACCTGCCGTCTGTTCATGATGTTCGCCTCGCCGCCTGACATGAGCGCCGAATGGTCCGACTCCGGCGTCGAAGGCTCGCACCGCTTCCTCAAGCGCGTCTGGCGTCTGGCGCAGGGTCACGTGACTCAGGGCCTGCCGGGCAAACTCGACGTCGCCAGCCTGAACGACGAGCAGAAAGCCGTTCGCCGTGCGATTCATCTGGCCATCAAACAGGCCAGCCATGACGTCGGCCAGAACCACAAATTCAACACTGCCATCGCTCAGGTGATGACGCTGATGAACGTGCTGGAAAAAGCCGCGCAAGCCACCGATCAGGATCGCGCACTGGTTCAGGAAGGTCTGGAAGCCGTGACGCTGTTGCTGGCTCCGATCACGCCGCACATCAGCCACGAACTGTGGAACAAACTGGGCCACGCTGACGCTGTCATCGATGCTGGCTGGCCGGCGGTAGACGAAAGCGCCCTGGTACAGGACAGCCTGACGCTGGTCATTCAAGTGAATGGCAAACTGCGCGGCCAGATCGAAATGCCGGCCAGCGCAACCCGTGAAGAAGTCGAAGCCGCCGCGCGTACCAACGAAAACGTGCTGCGTTTCGTCGATGGCCTGACTATTCGTAAAGTGATCGTAGTGCCCGGGAAACTGGTCAATATCGTCGCCAGCTAATTGGATCGGGCGTCAGGTTCGCCTGACGCCAAGTAAAACCTTTCGGGCCGCATGAACGGCCCACATGGTTTCAAGGGGAGCAACACAATGATCAAACGCAATCTGCTGGTGATGGGCCTCGCTGTGCTGCTGAGCGCCTGCGGTTTCCAGCTGCGCGGTACCGGCACCAATGAACTGTCGATCAAGGAGCTGGATCTGAGCGCGCGTAACGCCTATGGCGAGACCGTCACTCAACTGCGTCAGGTACTGGAATCCAGCGGCGTCAAGGTATACAGCGGCGCGCCGTACAAGCTGTACCTGGCGGACGAACAGGAAGGCCAGCGCATCCTCAGCTACGCCGGTGCCGGACGTACGGGCGAGTATCAGGTCAACACTGTCCTGAGCTACGAGATCCGTGGCGACAAGAACCTTTCCCTGCTGAGCGACAAGCTTGAAGTGCAGAAAGTGTTTATCCACGACGGCAACAACCTCGTCGGCTCCGACCAGGAAGCCAACGACGCCCGTCGCGAAACCCGCCGCGAACTGGTTCAACGCATGATGCTGCGTCTGCAGCAACTGACCCCGAGCCAACTGCAGCAACTGCAGCAAGCCGCCAACGACCGCGCCAAGGCTGAAGCCGATGCGCTCGAAGCGGCGCAAAAGGCTGAAGCGGAAACTCCGCGTCAGTCGCCGCTCGAACTGCCGAAGCAGTAAGACGTACGGGGCGCTCAGGCGCCCCGTTCGCCCTTTCTTATGAAGCTCGCTCCCGCCCAACTCGGCAAACACCTGCAAGGCGCCCTCGCGCCGGTCTACATCATCAGCGGCGATGACCCGCTGCTGTGCCAGGAAGCCGCCGACGCTATCCGCAGTGCTGCCCGCCAGCAAGGTTTCGACGAACGTCAGGTCTTCGCCGCCGACGCCAATTTCGATTGGGGGACGCTGCTGCAGGCCGGCGCAAGCATGTCGCTGTTCGCCGAAAAACGCCTGCTGGAACTGCGCCTGCCTTCGGGCAAGCCCGGTGACAAGGGTGCGGCTGCATTCATCGAATACTGCTCGCGCCCCGCTGAAGACACTGTGTTGCTGATCAGCCTGCCCAAGCTCGATGGCAGTGCGCAGAAGACCAAGTGGGGCAAGGCGCTGGTCGAAGGTCAGCAGACCCAGTTCATCCAGATCTGGCCGGTTGATGCCAATCAACTGCCGAGCTGGATTCGTCAGCGCTTGTCGCAGGCCGGCTTGTCGGCCAGTCAGGACGCCGTCGAACTGATTGCCGCGCGTGTCGAGGGCAACCTGCTCGCCGCCGCGCAGGAAATCGAAAAGCTTAAGTTGATGGCCGAAGGTGGCCAGATCACTGTCGAAACGGTGCAGGCCGCTGTTGCGGACAGTGCACGCTTTGATGTGTTTGGTCTGACCGACGCGGTGCTCAACGGCGAACCGGCCCACGCCTTGCGCATGCTCGAAGGGCTGCGCGGTGAAGGTGTCGAGCCGCCGGTGATTCTCTGGGCACTGGCGCGGGAGTTGCGCCTGCTGGCCAATATCTCGTTGCAGTACAGCCAGGGCACGCCGCTGGACAAGTGCTTCAGCCAGGCCAAACCGCCGGTCTGGGACAAACGCAAACCGCTGATGAGCAAAGCACTGCAACGCTACACCGCGCAGCGCTGGGCGCAGTTGTTGCTGGAAGCCCAGCGCATCGATGCGCAGATCAAAGGCCAGGCGGCCGGATCACCATGGATGAGCCTGAGCCGGTTGGCGTTGTTGATGGCCGGCCAACGCCTGTCCTTGCCTGCCGAATAACAAGACGTTCAACCGCGTAACGGCCATTCGCGAGCAAACCCGCTCCCACATTCGACCGCATTCCCCTGCCTGGAACTCGATCAAGTGTGGGAGCGGGATTGCTCGCGAAAGCGTCAGAACATTCCTACGAGACAGACACTGGACAGACGCCTGTCATCGGCAGATCATTTGCCGCGCAAAACCCACTCACTCGAGAGAACCCTCATGAGCAAAAAGCCATCGAAACATGGCCCGAACAAGGCCAAATCCATCGTCGCCCAGCCCCTGTTCCGCAGTCGTCAGGAACGACCAACCAAGGGTAAAGGCAGCTACCGCCGCGAAGCCTTCCAGTCTGACAGCTGGGAGGCTTCTTACTTTCTGGCTGCCTGAAGCGCAGTACCCCCCGGTCATGTTAAGGTCTGCACCTGATTCGTTTCCCCTGGAACTGTGCATGCCCCTAAGTCTTTCCCGTCGCTGGCCTGTTCGCCAGATGATCGCTGCCTCCAGCTTCATTCTGCTTGTCGCCTGCGCGGAAAAACCGACCGCCGCCGACGCGCAACCCCTGCAAGCCGCCCCTGTCGCCACGGCCCCAGCGATCATTCCGCCGGTAGTGCCGTCCGCCGACCCGCTCGATCTCCAGCCGACCCAGACCTTTGCTGAATGGCAGGCAGGTTTCCGCAAGGATGCCCTCGCCGCCGGGATCCGCGCCGACCTGTTCGATCGCGCGTTTGCCAATGTCAGCTTCGACGCGAGCGTGATCCGCGCCGACCGCAGCCAGCCAGAGTTCTCCCGCCCGGTGTGGGAATACCTCGACGGCGCGCTTTCGCCATTGCGCGTGCGTAAAGGCCAGGCACTGATCAATCAATACGCCGACATTTTGCAAAGCATCGAGCAGCGTTACGGTGTTGATCGTCAGGCACTGGTGTCGGTGTGGGGCATGGAGAGTAACTTCGGCCAGTTCCAGGGCAACAAGTCGGTGATCAACTCGCTGGCCACCCTGGCCTACGAAGGCCGCCGCCCGGGCTTTGCCCACGCACAATTGATCGCCGCCCTGCAGATCCTGCAACAGGGAGATATCACGCCAGAGAAGATGCTTGGTTCCTGGGCCGGTGCGATGGGCCAGACCCAATTCATTCCGACCACTTACAACACTCACGCCGTAGACTTCGATGGCGACGGTCGCCGCGACATCTGGGGCAGCCCGGCCGATGCGCTGGCCTCGACCGCGCATTACCTGCAGAGCTCCGGCTGGCAGCGCGGGCAGCCGTGGGGGTTCGAAGTGCAACTGCCGAGCAGCTTCAACTACACGCTGGCTGACGGTGCGATTCGTAAAAGCGTCGCCGAATGGCGGCAACTGGGTGTGATTCTGCCGAATGGTGGTCAAGTGCCCGCAGGTTCCGAGCAACTGTCCGCCGCCCTGTTGCTGCCGGCCGGTTACCGTGGCCCGGCATTTCTGATCCTCGACAACTTCCGCGCAATCCTTAAATACAACAACTCTTCGTCGTATGCATTGGCGGTGAGCCTCCTGTCTGAGCGATTCAGTGGCGGCGGCCTGATCAACGGCACCTGGCCGAAAGATGATCTGCCGCTGAGCCGTACCGAGCGCATCGAGTTGCAGACCCTGCTGAGTGCGCGCAACTACGATGCGGGCACGGCTGACGGGATTATCGGCGCCAATACGCGCAAGGCGATCCGCAGTGCACAGCAGTCGTTTGGCTGGCCGGCAGACGGGTATCCGACGCATAGGCTGCTGGAAAGCCTGCGTAGCCAATAGTCAGTTTGTCGTATCGCCAATGCCGCTTTCGGGAGCAAGCCACCTCCCACTGTTGATCGCGTTCCCATGATGGAACTCGGTCAAGTGTGGGAGGGGGCTTGCTCCCGAAGACTGAATCACTGGCAACAAAGCTCTACGGCCTGATCACATCCTGCTCCAGCATCAATTCCTTCTTCCCCGCATCCAGTCGAACCAGCGCGCCCATCGGCAACGTCAGGTTCGGATCACAGTGGCCGCTGCGCCACCCCGACAACACCGGAATCCGCAATGGCTCGAACGTCTGCTTGAGCAAGCGGTTCAAGGCCTCGACATCCACACCCGCCACATCACCCACCAGTACGCCGCGCAGCTTTGCGAGTTTGCCGGCCAGACGCATCTGCGTGAGTAAACGGTCGATGCGATAGAGCGGCTCGTTGATGTCCTCGATCAGCAGAATCACCCCTTCGACATCAATTTCGTAGGGCGTGCCCAGCGTCGCCGCGATCATCGCCAGATTGCCGCCAAGCAAGCGCCCGTGGGCGATGCCCGGTTCGACGGTGGTCAACGGATAGGCCACCGGATGACTCAGCACGCTCCCGGCCCTCAACTGCCCGCGCAACATGGCGAAGAACGAGGTGACGGTCGGAGGCTCCTTGTCGCCCAATAAGTCAGCGTTGAGCAACGGCCCGTGAAAGGTTACAAACCCGGCGTAACGACTGATTGCCAGGTGCAGCGCGGTGATGTCGCTGTAACCCACGAAGGGCTTGGCATTGCGATTGAGCAGGTCGTAATCGATCAGGTCCAGCAGTCGTGGCGTGCCGTAACCGCCGCGCAGGCAGATGATGGCATCGACCTCAGGATCCGCGAAAGCAGCATGCAGATCGTTCAGGCGTACGTCGTCGCTGCCTGCCAGATAGCCGTCTTTTTCATAAACGCCGGGAAACACCTTCAGCCCATATCCCCGCGCGCGCATCCACTGCACAGCCTTATCCGTGTCCAGCGCACCGGGGCCGGCGGGCGCGATGACGCCGATCAGGCCTTCGGAGGGCAACGCCGGCACGGGTGTGTGCGGAAAAAGGGTATGCGACGGTCGAACGGTCATCCATGGATCTCCCTGTGTAAAGTCATGCGCACACAGTAGTCAGGATCGAAGACAAACAGAAGAGCCTTTGTTGCCATGCGGGTTGCAGGAAAAGTGGACGCCGGTCGTAAGACGGGCAAAAAAATGCCCGCCGGGCGTCAAACCCCGGCGGGCATTGTTCATTTCAGCGCAGGATCAGGAACCGAGCAGCTCAGCCTTGACCAGCTTCGCCTGTTCGTCGGCGTGGTACGACGAACGCACCAGCGGGCCGGACGCAACGTTCTTGAAGCCCATCTTGTAACCTTCCTCGGCGAACCAGGCGAAGGTATCCGGGTGCACGAAACGCTGCACCGGCAAGTGGCTGCGCGAAGGTTGCAGGTACTGGCCGAGGGTCAGCATGTCGATATCGTGTTCGCGCATGCGCTTCATGACTTCGATGACTTCGTCGTCGGTCTCACCCAGGCCCAGCATCAGGCCGGATTTGGTCGGAATGTGCGGCATCATCTGCTTGAAACGTTGCAGCAAGGTCAGCGACCACTGGTAGTCCGAACCCGGACGCGCAGCCTTGTACAGGCGCGGTACGGTTTCCAGGTTGTGGTTGAACACATCCGGCGGCTCGGCGGCGGTGATTTCCAGGGCGATGTCCATGCGGCCACGGTAGTCCGGAACCAGGGTTTCCAGCTGCACGTTAGGCGACAGTTTGCGGATTTCGCGGATGCAATCGGCAAAGTGCTGAGCACCGCCGTCACGCAGGTCGTCGCGGTCAACAGAGGTGATCACCACGTACTTGAGTTTCAGGTCGGCAATGGCGATGGCCAGGCTTTCCGGCTCGTTGACATCCAGTGGCTTCGGACGACCATGTCCCACGTCGCAAAACGGGCAGCGACGGGTGCAGATGTCACCCATGATCATGAAGGTCGCGGTGCCGCCGGAGAAGCACTCACCGAGGTTCGGGCAGGACGCTTCTTCGCAGACGCTGTGCAGCTTGTGCTTGCGCAGCAGGCTCTTGATACGGTCGACTTCCGGCGAAACCGGGATACGCACGCGAATCCAGTCAGGTTTCTTCGGCAGTTCGGTGGTCGGAATGATCTTTACCGGGATGCGTGCAACCTTCTCGGCGCCGCGCAGCTTGACGCCGGCTTCAACCTTGGGACGCGGGGCCGGGCGCTCGGTCACGTCGAGCGTCGGGATCATGGTTTGCACTGCATCAGTAGTCATATCAGTCGATTCCGCCCGTCAGGGTCGTCTGCTCAGCATAGTCGAGGTGTTTGACGAGCTGCGCGCGCAGCCGGGCACTTACCTCGGCAAATTCAATCGATCCTGCGTGATCGCTCAGCTGGGTCATCGCCAGCCCGGCATAGCCGCAGGGATTAATCCGTCGAAACGGTTCCAGGTTCATATCCACGTTCAAGGCCAGGCCATGAAAGGAACAACCGTGGCGAATCCGCAAACCCAGAGAAGCGATTTTCGCTCCATCGACGTACACGCCGGGAGCATCTGGCTTGGCCGCTGCGGTCACACCGTAGCTGGCCAGCAGTTCGATCAGGCAACGCTCCATGCGACTGACCAGATCGCGCACGCCGAAACCCAGCTTGCGCACATCCAGCAACAGGTAAGCCACCAGTTGGCCGGGGCCATGATAGGTCACCTGCCCGCCGCGATCGACCTGCACTACCGGGATATCGCCCGGCAGCAACAAGTGTTCGGCCTTGCCGGCCTGGCCCTGAGTGAACACCGGTGGGTGCTCGACGAGCCAGATTTCGTCGGCTGCATCGCTGCCGCGTTCGTTGGTAAAGCGCTGCATGGCATGCCAGACCGGCTCGTAAGCCATCTGGCCGAGCTCACGAAAGCCCAGCGTGCCCGGCATCACAACACCATGTGCACGATACCGGAGGCTCGCAGTTCGCTGTTGATGTTGTACAGCTGATCCTGGTCGGTCGCGACAATGTGCAACTGGATGGTGGTGTATTTGCCGTTGCTGCTTTGACGCTCGTCGATACGCTCATCATTGATGGTCGCGTGTTTCTTGACGATGTCGATGATCTTGTCTTTGTTACCGACGCCCGTATCGCTGATCACCTTAATCGGATAATCAGTCTGGGGGAATTCGATCTTTGGCGCCTTTACTTCGGTATCGGTCATGGCGTAACGGCCTCTAGAGCGCAAGCCGTGGTAACGCGCATGGCCCCGCACCGGATCGGGGCGGGGCCATGCAGGTCAACACAAATCAGTTGAACAAGCCGTAGAAGAATAGACGGATGCTATCCCACATGCGGCGGAAGATACCACCCTCCTCGACGCCATCCAGAGCGATCAGGTCGGCGCTGTGCACTACCTTGTCTTCCAGTTTGACTTCGACTTTACCGATCACGTCGCCCTTGGCGATTGGCGCGGTCAGTTGCGGGTTCATGGTCATGCTGGCAGCGAGCTTCTTCAGCTGGCCTTTCGGCAGGGTCATGGTCAGGTCTTCAGCCAGGCCGGCCTTGACTTGATTGGTGGTGCCTTTCCACACCGGAGCCTGAGCCAGTTCGGTGCCCTTCTGATAGAAGGTCTGGGTTTCGAAGAAGCGGAAACCGTAGGTCAGCAGCTTCTGGGTTTCAGCGGCGCGAGCCACTTCGCTGTTGGTGCCGAACACCACGGCGATCAGGCGCTGGCCGTCACGTACCGCCGAGGACACCATGCAGTAACCGGCTTCGTCGGTGTGACCGGTTTTCAGACCGTCAACGGTCTTGTCACGCCACAGCAGCAGGTTGCGGTTAGGCTGCTTGATGCCGTTCCAGAAGAACTCTTTCTGCGAGTAGATGGCGTAGTGAGCCGGGTCTTCGTGAATGATCGCGCGCGCCAGAATCGCCATGTCGTGAGCCGACGAGTAGTGCTCAGGGTTTGGCAGGCCGGTCGGGTTCATGAAGTGGGTATTGGTCATGCCCAGATCGGTGACCGTCTTGTTCATCAGGTCGGCGAATGCGTCTTCGCTACCGGCGATGTGCTCGGACAGCGCGACGCTGGCGTCGTTGCCGGACTGGATGATGATGCCGTGCAGCAAGTCGCTGACAGTCACCTGCGAGCCGACTTTGATGAACATCCGCGAACCGCCGGTGCGCCAGGCGTTTTCGCTGACGGTCACCGGGTCGTTTTCACCGATCTGGCCACGACGGATTTCCAGCGTAGCGATGTACGCGGTCATCAGCTTGGTCAGGCTGGCCGGTGGCAGGCGCTGGTCGCCATTGTTCTCGACCAGCACGTTGCCGCTGCTGGCGTCCATCAGAACGTAAGCTTTTGCGGCCAGTTGAGGTGGCGACGGCATCATCTCGGCCGCGAAGGCGGCTGGCGAGAGGAGCAGCGGGACTAGCAGACACAGGCGTTTGGCAAAGGTGGTGATGTTCATCCGTCTCTCGAAATCGCTAATGGAAACTTGCCCGAGGGCAAAAACTAATCAAATAACCTTCTAACGGGTTATCGCGTGTTCAGTTGCTCACTCCAGTCACCCTTGCCGGGCTTTTGTTCTTCGACGAGCCAACAACCTGATTCACCCCCCAATCGCTGGTGAATCGTCAATCAAGTTCTACGTATTACTCGGTGACCACACTTGGCGAACCAAGGTTGGCCAAGCGCACGCTGTTCTGCACCTGGGCAATTTCACCCGGCGAACCGATCGGTCCCAGGCGTACCCGGTGCAGGGTCTGCTGATTGCGCACGATCGAGCTGATGAACACCGGAGCGCTCACCATCCCGCTGAGCTTCGACCTCAGCAGTTCGGCAGCGTCCGGGTTGGCGAACGCGCCCACCTGCAGATACTGGCCAGACGCTGTTGCAGAAGCGTTTTTTTTTGCACTCATCGGCACCGGGACAGTGTCCGAAGCGTGTTGCTGCGGCGGTGGTGTCCATTGCTCGACAGTACCGGCCGAAGCCGTGATCACCGGGGCGCTATTTTGCGCGACCTGCGGCTCATTGAGCATCAAAGGCGCCGGTCGGCCCTTGGCTGCCCAATATTGCTGCGGATCGATGCCTTCGACCTTGACTCGCGCAGTACCGATTTCGGCGTAACCGAGTTTTTTTGCGGCCGCGTAGGACAAGTCGATGATGCGATCAGAGTAGAACGGCCCACGGTCGTTGACCCGCAGGATCACGCTCTTGTTGTTGTCCAGGTTGGTCACCCGAACGTAACTTGGCAATGGCAGAGTCTTGTGGGCGGCGCTCATGCCGTACAGGTCATAGACCTCGCCGTTGGCGGTGTTCTGACCATGGAACTTGGTGCCGTACCAGGACGCGGTGCCGGAAGCGACGTAAGTCTTGGATTCCTGCAACGGGAAGTAGGTCTTGCCCAGTACGGTATATGGGTTGGCCTTGTACGGGCCGGTGTGCAGGGTCGGCGTCGCATCAGGGATACGCGACACGTCGACGTCCCACCACGGCGCGCCGTCCTTGTGGGCACGGTTGATATCCAGACCCGGCTGCGCACGCACAGCGGTAGACGAAGGCTTCTGGGTCGGCGAACGGCTGGTCGAACAACTGGCGACCAGCACCGCCAACGCAGCGAATGCCACCAGCTTCAGGGGTTTATTGATAGGCAATGCCCGCATTACTTGACGCCCCGTGCTTGTACCAGCTGTTCAGACAGTTGATGTACGGCCATGGCGTACATCACGCTGCGGTTATAACGCGTGATCGCGTAGAAATTCTTCAGGCCCATCCAGTATTCAGGGCCGTTGTCGCCTTCGAGGCGAAATGCAGTGACCGGCATGTCATCGCGCAGCGCATCATGACTCGACCAGCCCAGCGCTCGCAACTCCCCGACGGTTTTCGTCGGCTCGATGCCGGTGGTCAGGCCTTCGTCGACCTGATCGCCGCGGACATCCGCGCGGCTGACGACCGGTTCGCCTGCCACCCAGCCGTGACGCTTGAAATAGCTGGCGACGCTGCCGATCGCATCATCCGGGTTGTTCCAGATATTGATGTGGCCGTCACCGTCGAAATCCACCGCGTAGGCGCGAAAGCTGCTCGGCATGAACTGCGGCAGGCCCATCGCCCCGGCGTACGAGCCTTTCAGGGTCAACGGATCGACCTGTTCTTCACGGGCCAGCAGCAGGAATTCACGCAGTTCCTTGCGGAAAAATTCGGCACGGGGAGGATAGTCGAAACCGAGCGTCGACAAGGCGTCGATTACCCGGAAATTGCCAGTATTACGTCCGAAAAACGTCTCAACGCCGATGATCGACACGATGACTTGTGCCGGTACGCCGTATTCCTGCTCGGCACGGGCCAGCGTGGCCTCGTGCTGACGCCAGAAGTCCACACCTCGCGCAATACGCGCGTCAGTGATGAACATCGGGCGATATTCTTTCCACTGCTTGACCCGCTCGGCGGGTTTGGAGATGGCGTCAAGAATCGACTGCTTGCGCTGCGCCTCGCGGAACACTCCCATCAGTTGTTCACCGGCGAAACCGTAGTCGCGGGTCATTTCACCGACGAATTCGGCCACCTGCGGCGAGCCTTCGTAATCGCCGGCCAGCGCTTCCTGCGCGCTGCCAAGGATGCCTACCAGGCCGACCCACGGCGCGTATCGAGTCGCCCAGCCACGCATTACTTGCATTGAACTCTTCACCTTATTCAAACCTGTGCGATCCACTTGCGATGGGTATGGATCGACATCAAAACCCCAAACGCTGACAGCAGCGTCACCAGCGAAGTTCCTCCGTAGCTAATGAACGGCAACGGCACCCCTACAACCGGCAACAGGCCACTGACCATACCGATGTTGACGAAAACGTAAACAAAAAACGTCATGGTCAACGCACCGGCGAGCAATTTGCCGAACAATGTTTGCGCCTGAGCGGTGATCACCAGCCCCCGGCCAATCAACAACAGATAGATCAGCAACAAGGCGCAAATGCCTACCAGGCCGAACTCTTCACCCAGTACCGCAATGATGAAGTCGGTGTGGCTTTCCGGCAGAAAGTCCAGGTGCGACTGGGTGCCGAGCAGCCAGCCCTTGCCGAATACGCCGCCGGAGCCGATCGCGGCTTTCGACTGAATGATGTTCCAGCCCGTGCCGAGCGGATCGCTTTCCGGGTCGAGGAACGTCAGGATCCGCTGCTTCTGGTAGTCGTGCATGATGAAAAACCACATCGCCACCGACACCGGGATCGCCGCCGCCAGCACGCTGAGAATCCAGCGCCAGCGCAGCCCGCCCATGAACAGCACGAATGCGCCACCCGCCAGAATCAGCAGCGACGTGCCAAGGTCAGGCTGACGGACGATCAACACGAACGGCACACCAATCAGCATCAGACTGATGCCGACGTGCTTGAGTTGCGGCGGCAAGGTGCGTTTGGACAGATACCAGGCAATGGTCGCCGGCATCAGGATCTTCATGAATTCTGAGGGCTGGAAGCGGATCACCCCGGGAATGTTAATCCAGCGCGTGGCGCCCATGGCGTTGTGGCCCATGATGTCCACCACCATCAGCAGTACCACCCCAATCACATAGCCGAGCGGTACCCAACGCGCCATGAAGCGAGGTTCGAGCTGGGCGATGACGATCATCGACACCAGACCGATGCCGAACGAAGTGGCCTGCTTGGCCAGCAGATCCCAGCTCTTGCCGCTGGCCGAATACAGCACGAACAGACTGCCGGCGGCGAGGATCAGCAGCAGGATCAGCAACGGACCATCAATGTGCAGTCTTTGCAGCAGCGTCGCGCGGCGACGCATCACATCCTCGCTGGAGAGCATGCGATCAAAATTATTCATCACGGGCCGTAGCCTCCGCACTGATTGGACTGGCGTATTCGGCCTTCAAACGTCCGTCCTGATCCAGCAGCCAGGCGTCCATGACCTGACGCACCACCGGCGCGGCGACGCCGGAGCCGGACTCACCGTTCTCGACCATCACCGACACCACGATTCGTGGATCGTCAGCCGGGGCAAACCCGACGAACAAGGCGTGGTCGCGGTGGCGCTCCTGAACCTTGGAGCGGTCGTACTTCTCGCCCTGCTTGATCGCCACCACCTGCGCCGTACCCGACTTGCCGGCGATACGATATTGCGCGCCAATGGCCGCTTTACGCGCTGTGCCTCGGGCACCGTGCATCACTTGCTGCATGCCGTGGTTGACCTTGGTCCAGTCCGACGGATCGCGCAGGACGATGTCCGGCATCGGGTTTTCGTCCACCGGCTTCACCCCTTCCAGGGATTTGGCCAGGTGCGGACGGTTCCACACGCCTTTGTTGGCGACCAGCGCTGTGGCCTGAGCCAATTGCAGCGGGGTCGATTGCATGTAGCCCTGGCCGATCCCGAGAATCAGGGTTTCGCCCGGGAACCATGCCTGACGCCGGGTCGCGCGTTTCCACTCGCGGGACGGCATCAGGCCGGGGGACTCTTCGAACATGTCCAGCGAGACCTTCTGGCCGATGCCGAACTTGTTCATGTAGGCCGACAACCGATCGATGCCGAGCTTGTGCGCCAGGTCATAAAAGTAGGTGTCGTTGGAACGCATGATCGCCGTGTCGAGGTCGACAAAGCCGTCGCCCGTGCGGTTCCAGTTACGGTATTTGTGATCGTAGTTGGGCAGCATGTAATAGCCCGGGTCGAACACCCGGCTCGACGCGGTCACGACACCGGAATCGAGGCCGGCAATCGCCACCGCCGGTTTGATCGTCGAACCCGGCGGATACAGACCGCGCAGCACGCGGTTAAACAGCGGCCGGTCGATGGAGTCACGCAGCTCGGCATACGCCTTGAAGCTGATCCCGGTGACGAACAGGTTCGGGTCGAAGCTCGGCTGACTGACCATCGCCAGCACCTCGCCAGTCCTCGGATCGAGCGCTACCACCGCACCCCGACGACCGCCCAGCGCGGCTTCGGCCGCTTCCTGCAACTTGATGTCCAGACTGAGGACGATGTCCTTGCCGGGAATCGGATCGGTGCGTTTGAGCACGCGCAGGACGCGGCCACGAGCGTTGGTCTCGACTTCCTCGTAACCCACCTGACCGTGCAACTCCGGCTCGTAGAAACGCTCGATGCCGGTTTTGCCGATGTGGTGGGTGCCGCTGTAATTGACCGGGTCCAGCGACTTCAGCTCTTTCTCGTTGATCCGCCCCATGTAACCCACCGAGTGCGCAAAGTGCGCGCCCTGCGGGTAGTGACGGACCAGTTGCGCGACCACTTCCACCCCTGGCAGACGGAACTGGTTCACCGCGATCCGGGCGATCTGCTCTTCGGTCAGCTCGAACAGGATCGGCACCGGCTCGAACGGCCGGCGTCCCTGTCGCATACGCTTCTCGAAGATCACCCGGTCTTCGGGCGTCAGCTGCAACACCTCGACGATCACGTCGAGCACTTGCTGCCAGTCGCCGGAGCGCTCGCGGGTCATGCTCAGGCTGAAGCTTGGACGGTTGTCCGCGACCACCACGCCGTTGCGGTCGAAGATCAATCCGCGGGTCGGCGGAATCGGCTGCACGTGGACGCGGTTGTTTTCCGAAAGCGTCGAGTGGTACTCGTACTGGATCACCTGCAAGTAATACAGCCGTGCAATCAGCACGCCGATCAGCATCACAATCGCAATGGCCCCGAACACGACGCGGCTACGCACCAGGCGTGCGTCCTTTTCGTGGTCCTTGATGCGGATCGGCTGAGACATGAGGGCAGGCTTACTTGTGGTAAGGGTGACCGGACAGCACGGTCCAGGCACGGTACAACTGTTCGCCGATCAGAATCCGCACCAGCGGGTGCGGCAACGTCAACGGTGACAACGACCAACGCTGATCAGCGCGGGCACAGACTTCCGGCGCCAGCCCTTCCGGGCCACCGACCATGAAATTGACCGTGCGCGAATCCAGCCGCCAGCGATCGAGTTCGACCGCCAGTTGCTCGGTGCTCCAGGGTTTGCCGTGGACTTCCAGCGTGACGATCCGCTCATTCGGCCCGACCTTGGCCAGCATGGCTTCGCCTTCCTGGCGGATGAAACGGGCCACGTCGGCATTCTTGCCACGGGTATTGAGCGGAATTTCCACCAGTTCCAGCGCCAGCTCGGACGGAAGACGCTTGGCATATTCATGCCAGCCTTCTTCAACCCATTTGGGCATGCGAGAACCGACGGCGATCAGGCGCAGTCGCACAGCAATCCCTTACAGCTGGTCTTTGTTGAGCTTGGTGAAATGCTCGTGGGTGTTTTCCGGGCTGTGGTGCTTGGCGTCTGCCGCGCGGCTTTGCTCGGCACCGGCCCACAGGCGTTCCAGGTCGTAGAACTGACGTGCCGAGGCAGTCATCATGTGCACGATCACCAGATCGAGGTCGAGCAGTACCCAGTCGCTGTCGCCCTTGCCTTCTTCGCCCAGCGGCTTGGCGCCCTGCTTTTTCACTTCTTCGCGAACCTTGTCCAGCATCGCGTTGATCTGGCGATTGGACGTACCGGTGGCGATGATCATGTAGTCGGTGATGCTTTGCTTGTCGCGCACATCAATGATCTGGATGTCCTGGGCCTTGACGTCTTCCAGCGCCGCAACAGCGATCTTGACCAGTTCGTCGCCTTTCAGCGGTTCGTTGGTGTTGACCGGCTCTGGCAGCGGAGCGCTCTTGAACGTGCCTTTGCGCTTAACTTTGGTTTGGTCTTTGTCAGTCATATAAAACTCGTTTTGCTCATGTATTCGGCGGCTTGGCGACACGCGGATTCGTATCAGTGAAGCACGCCTTGTTCAGTTCGACGCACGGTACAGACCGTGCGCATCGATGTAGGCCAGGACCGCGTCGGGCACCAGGAAACGTACCGACTTACCGCTGGCCAGCAGTTGACGGATCTGGGTGGCGGAAACCGCGAGCGGTGTCTGCCAGACGAATGCAATCTGTCCGCTCGGCCCTTTCAGGGCCAGCGGGTCGCTCACCGAACGCGCTGCCAGCAGGTTGCGCAAGGCATCCGGCGGTTCGCTGTCGGCGTCCGGGCGCTGTAGCACCAGGATGTGGCAATGCTGGAGCAACTCTTCCCAGCGGTGCCAAGTGGGCAGGCCGCAAAATGCGTCCCAGCCCAAAAGTAGAAAAACCTGGGTCTCGGCGGGCATTTCAGCACGCATCGACTCCAGGGTATCAATGGTGTAAGACGGTTTGTCCCGCTGCAATTCGCGGGCGTCCACCACCAGCGGCGGCACTCCGGCCACCGCGCACTCGACCATCGCCAGCCGATCCTGCGCCGACACCTGCGGCGTATCGCGATGCGGCGGCCGCGCGCTCGGCGTCAGGCGCAGCTCATCGAGCGCCAGCGCTTCGGCAACTTCCAGGCCACCGCGCAAATGGCCGATGTGCACCGGGTCGAACGTGCCGCCCAGCACGCCAATGCGCCGCGGGCGGGGTTCGCTGCCGGTTTGCGGCGCTGTCAGGTCGAGGTCGGCCAAGTCAGACCGGCGCCTGGCCGCGCAACTGGCCATCACCGACCACGATGTACTTCTCGCAGGTCAGTCCTTCGAGACCCACCGGGCCACGGGCGTGCAGCTTATCAGTAGAAATGCCGATCTCGGCACCCAATCCGTATTCAAATCCATCGGCGAAGCAGGTCGGGGTGTTGATCATGACCGACGCCGAGTCGACTTCGGCCACAAAGCGGCGGGTGTCGGCGAGGTTTTCGCTGACAATCGAGTCGGTGTGATGCGAGCCGTAATGGTTGATGTGTTCAATGGCCTGATCCAGACCGTCGACCACGCGGATCGACAGAATCGGCGCCAGATACTCGGTGCTCCAGTCGTCTTCACTGGCCGGCACGGCATCGATGATCGCCCGGGTGCGCTCGCAGCCACGCAGTTCGACGCCTTTTTCGCGGAACTGCGCAGCCATCGACGGCAGGAAATCCCTGGCAACACGTTGATCGACCAGCAACGTCTCCATCGCCCCGCAAATGCCGTAGCGATAGGTCTTGGCGTTGAACGCGATGCGCTGGGCTTTCGGCAGATCGGCGTGTTCGCTGACATAGACGTGGCAGATGCCGTCCAGATGTTTGATCACCGGCACGCGGGCATCGCGGCTGATGCGCTCGATCAGGCCACGACCACCGCGCGGCACGATCACGTCGACGTACTCGGGCATGGTGATCATCGCGCCGACGGCGGCACGGTCGGTGGTTTCAACCACTTGCACCACGGCGGCCGGCAGTTCGGCTTCGGCCAGACCGCGCTGGATGCACGCGGCAATCGCGCGGTTGGAGTTAATCGCTTCGGAGCCACCGCGCAGGATGGTCGCGTTGCCCGACTTCAGGCACAGACTGGCAGCATCGATGGTCACGTTGGGACGGGATTCGTAAATGATCCCGATCACGCCCAGCGGCACGCGCATCTTGCCGACCTGGATGCCCGAGGGGCGGAAGCTCATGTCGCGGATCGCACCGACCGGATCCGGCAGCGCAGCCACCTGGCGCAAACCGACGATCATGCCGTCGATGCGCGCCGGGGTCAGCTCCAGACGTTCCAGCAGGGCGGGTTCCAGACCATTGGCGCGACCGGCGGCCAGATCCTGTTCGTTGGCTGCGGCCAGCTCGGCGCGAGCAGCGTCCAGCGCATTGGCAGCGGCCTGCAAGGCGCGGTTTTTCTGCGCAGTGCTGGCACGGCCGATGACCCGGGAGGCTTCGCGGGCGGCGCGACCCAATCGGGTCATGTAGTCAAGAACGGACTCAGTCATGGTCTGCTGGGGTCTTGGCAAAGAGGAAAGCGGCAGATTATAGCTGTCGCGTCCCGGGACTAACAGCGGTGACAGGCGGATGGTCGAAATGGACTGCAATTTGCCGACGTTCAGCCGTAATTAAGCTGCGGATTGCTATCATCACGACCCCTTGAGCCTGGATAAACACCGCTGGCCATGTCCAATCTGACTGTTCGCGCCACCGCCGAGCGCCTGCCACTGGGCCTTGCGGACGCTTTTTTCGACCGCGACGCTCAACTGCTGGCCCGTGAGCTGCTCGGCAAAGTCATTCGCCACCGCGTCGGCGATCTGTGGCTCAGCGCGCGGATCATCGAAACCGAGGCCTATTACTGCGCCGAAAAAGGCAGTCACGCCTCGCTCGGCTACACAGAAAAGCGTAAGGCTTTGTTTCTGGATGGCGGCCACATCTATATGTATTACGCCCGTGGCGGCGATTCACTGAACTTCAGCGCCCAAGGGCCGGGCAACGCGGTGTTGATCAAATCCGCCTATCCGTGGGTCGATGAAATCAGCGGGCCGGCGAGTCTGGCACAGATGCTTTTAAACAATCCGGATGCCCAGGGTCGACCTCGTCCCTCGCAAAAACTCTGTGCCGGGCAGACGTTGCTGTGCAAAGCCTTGGGCCTGAAAGTACCGGTGTGGGATGCAAAACGCTTCGATCACGAAGTGTTGCTGGTCGAAGACACCGGTCCGGCCCCCGCACACATTATTCAAACCACTCGACTGGGCATTCCCCATGGTCGTGACGAACACTTGATGTACCGCTTTGTCGACGCCGCTTATGCGCAATGGTGCACGCGGAACCCGCTGCGCCGGGGTCAGGTCGAAGGTCGCGATTATCTTTTGCTGCCCGGGCTCGACGCTGAGTTGAAGTAAAAGGAATTCCCTGCGGATGCAGGTCTGCACGTTCCCATACGAATAAAATGAAGATTGGATGGAGTGGTTTTATGGGCCCATGGCTCGATAGCGTGACCGGATGGCTGGCGGCCAACCCGCAATGGTTAGCCGCGGCGGTATTCATCGTCGCCTGCGTGGAATGCCTGGCGATTGCCGGATTGATCGTGCCCGGCACAGTGCTGCTGTTTGCCGTGGCGGTGCTGGCCGGCAGCGGCGCGTTGTCGTTGAGCGAAACCTTGTTGCTGGGTTTCCTCGGCGGAATTCTCGGCGATGTGATTTCGTATTTCCTCGGCCGCCACTTCCACCAGAATATCCGGCGCCTGCCGGGGTTGCGTCATCACCCGGAATGGATGGCCGGCGCCGAAACCTATTTCCAGCGCTACGGCATCGCCAGCCTGTTGGTCGGACGCTTCATCGGCCCGTTGCGCCCGATGCTGCCAATGGTCGCCGGCATGTGCGACATGCCCTTCCCGCGTTTCGCCGCTGTCAGTCTGCTGGCCGCAGCAGGATGGAGCGTCGCCTATCTGCTGCCGGGCTGGGCCACCGGCGCGGCCATTCGCCTGCCCTTGCCGGAAGGTTTCTGGCTTCAGGCCGGCATTGTCGCCGCGAGTATCGCGGTGATGGTTGGCCTGAGCGTCAACAGCAGCCTGCGCAGTCATCGCCGCGCGACAATCTGGATCAGCAGCATGAGCCTGTTGATTCTGATCGGTCTTTTTATCGGTTATCCGTACCTGACCGCACTCGACCAAGGCGTGATGACGCTGGTGCAGGAACATCGCCAACCGATGCTCGATGAAATCGCGGTGACCTTCACCCTGATCGGCGAATTCCACAACATGCTGACGTTCAGCGCCCTGCTCACCGGCCTCTTGCTGCTGTGTCGCCAGTGGCGCCAGGCAATCTTCGCCGGTGGCACGTTGCTCTGTACCGCATTGTTGAACACCGGAACCAAGCAGTTTTTCGCCCGGGTACGCCCGGAAGTGTTGACCGACCCACTGACCAGCTACAGCATGCCCAGCGGCCATGCGTCAGGCTCTTTCGCGCTGTTTCTGACGCTGGCGGTACTGGCCGGACGCGGACAACCGCCACGCATGCGCCTGACCTGGTTGCTGATCGCCTGTATTCCCGCAATGGCCATCGCCCTGTCGCGGGTTTATCTGGGGGCGCACTGGCCGACGGACGTGCTGGCCGGGGCCATGCTGGCCGCCTGCGTGTGCGCCGCCAGCCTGTGGCTGAGCCAGCGCAAGACGCCGCTCAACGCCATGCCGTTCAAGGTCTGGTGGTTGATTCTGCCGGCGTTGCTGGTGTTGTTCAGCCTGTTCGTTTTCCGGCATTTGCCCAATACGATGTTGCGCTACGCCTATTGATAATGTTGATGAGCGCGCTGTGGGCAGACTATTCAACCCAGCGCGCCGACGTTTTCTACTCTGGCCTTTCGACAATTTTCACTACAAACAATGCAGGTTTGTTGTTGTAGGCATCATGCCCAGTTGTATTGGGCTCAACATCCTTGAAGTGATGTTTGCCGTTATCTTGCGCATGATAAATCGCCTTGCTGCCACCTGCTGCGAGCACAACGTTAACCGGGCCTTTGTCCAGATCACTAAACTTCGCATTCTGCACACCCGGTATAGATAAAGTGAATTGGCTGCTCTGGCTCGCATCTCGCACCACTATATGCCGAGCATCATTACTGATTGTCAGATAACCCTCGTCGTACTCACCCTTTAAAATCGTCATGACTGAGAACCTGTCACCCTTTGGTATCAAGCGAAATAACAACGGTTTGTCATCTTCATGATCAGCCAGCGTGAGAAAGCCCGATCCGTCGGGACTGGCCAGTGCGACTTCAACATCCAGTCGCTCACGCCGGGTAATTCGCGAATCACGCAACCGCAGTTTCAAGCGCTGCTGGTTAAGGACAACTGGCAAGCCATCCAGATAAAAATTAACAGTAAATGAGTTGCTATTATTCGAAGACATATGAGTCACCCACACACAAACGCCATACCGACCTTTAACAAACCGGCAAGCAACGATTAATGTTTTATTTATTTAGCAACGAACGAAGACATCAGATTAGCCGATGTCATAGAAACCCTTGGGATTTCACCGACAGGTATTTTTCCGACCCTACGCTTACGGCGCGCAATAGTCATTGAGTCAGCATAAACACCAGCGGCCTCAATAATAATATCAATATTCTGATCAACACCTGCATGCTTGAAAATATACTTACCGGCGATATCATCCCAGAACGCCCACTCATCTTCATAAACAGTCATAATTATTCCTTCATCGTTATTAAAACCACCAACTTCCTGTTGGTGATTAAAATTTAAGATAAAGGTCAAACCAACACAATGCTGGCAGGCCAGTCGAGTTGATTCAAAGTAAAACTAAGCGAACAACTCACCCTGCAACTCATCGAGCAACGCCTGAATCGCATCCAACCGCTGCTGCGGATCGTCCAGCTGCAGCAGGTCGATCTTGTCCTCTTCGGCAAACGGCAACAGATAGGCCAACTGGTTGGCCAGCGATTGTTGACCCATCGCGTCGGTGCCCATGTTCAACGCTTCGACCATCGGGTGCTCGGCCAAAGCCTTGAGCAGCGCCACCAGATCGGCGTCCTCATCCTGCAACGGTTGCTCGGGTTCTTCGTCCAGCCACTCGACTTCAGCCACGATCAATTGATCGCGTTGCACTTCGGTGCGCTGCACGATGAAGCGCCGCCCACCCTGCACGCGAATCCCCAGCAAACCGTTGTCCTGCTGCTGGAAATCGGTGATCCGCGCCTCACACCCGACCAAGGCAAAACCTTCTGGCGCAACGCCCACCTCGTGCCCCTCAAGGATGCACACCACCCCAAACCCGCCGCCCTGCTTCATGCAGCGACCGATCATGTCCAGATAGCGCGCCTCGAAGATCTGCAAGTCGAGGTTGCAGCTGGGGAACAGCACTGTGTTCAGCGGGAAAAGCGGCAGACTCATAGACATTTCCTTACACCACCATCGACACCGCCAACGGCAGGAACACCGCCGTGGCCACGCCCATCAGACTCATCGCCAGCGCCGCGAAGGCGCCGCATTCATCGCTTTCCTGCAAGGCTACCGATGTGCCGACCGCGTGCGCAGTCATGCCCAGTGCCATGCCTCGCGCTTCGGGACTGTGCACGCCCAATCGGGTCAGCAGCGCCGGGCCGAAGATCGCGCCGATCACCCCGGTGATCAGCACGAACACCGCCGCCAGCGCCGCGACGCCGCCGATCTGTTCGGCCACCAGCATCGCAATCGGTGAGGTCACCGACTTCGGCGCCATGGTCATCAGGATCATGTGCTCGGCGCCAAACCACCAGCCCAGCAACACGCCCATGCCTGTGGCAACCACCCCGCCTATCACCAGCGTAGTAAAAATCGGCCAGAACAATTGGCGAATGCGCCGCAGGTTGAGATACAGCGGCACCGCCAGCGCTACCGTCGCCGGGCCCAGCAGAATGCTGAGAATCTCTGTGCTCTTGCGGTACTCGGCATAAGTCAGGCCGCAGCCCACCAGCACACCGATCACCAACAGCATGGAGACCAGCACCGGTTGCAGAAAGATCCAGCGGGTTTTCTCGAAGGCCGCCAGCACCAATTGATAGGCACCCAGCGTGATGCCGATGCCGAACAGCGGATGATGAATGACCGAAGCCCAGGCACCTTGCCAATCGAAGAGCATCAGGATTCCTCCGGCGGCTGCGCGTGACGCTTGACCAGGCGCTGCATCAGCACTCCGGCGAACGCCATCGACAGGATCAGCGACAGCACCAGCGCGCCGACAATCGCCCAGAAATCGGCAGCAATCGCCGTGGCGTAAACCATCACGCCCACCGCCGGCGGCACCAGCAACAACGGCAAATAACGCAGCAGGCTGCCGGCCGCGAGGTTCAGCGGCTCGCCGACCTCTCCGCGAATGACCAGGAACACCAGCAACAACAAAAGGCCAATGATCGGCCCCGGCAGCACCGGCACCAGCAAATGGTTGAGTGCCGTGCCGAGCAATTGGAACAGCACCAGCAGGGTCAGGCCACGTAGCAACATCCGACATCTCCGACAGAAAGCGCCCGGCATTATAAGCACGCCTGCGCTATGGATCGGCATTCGCCAAAAGCATGGTCGGTTGACCTGAGCAAATCGCCATGATGATCTACAGTGGTTCGCAGGGCGGTCAAATCCCCCACCTGAAAAACTATAAAACCGATGAACCCAAGGAGAGTCTCAATGCCCTATGTTCCCGTTGCAGAGCTCAAAGATTATGTCGGCAAGGAACTCGGACGTTCCGAATGGCTCACCATCGATCAGGAGCGCATCAACCTGTTCGCCGAAGCCACCGGGGATTATCAGTTCATTCACGTCGACCCGGTCAAAGCCGCGCAAACGCCATTTGGCAGCACCATTGCCCACGGTTTCCTGTCGCTGTCACTGATTCCCAAATTGATGGAAGACATCCTGATCCTGCCGCAAGGCGTGAAGATGGTGGTCAATTACGGTCTGGACAGCGTGCGTTTCATCCAGCCAGTCAAGGTCAATTCCAAAGTTCGGCTGAAGGTCGACCTGGGCGAAGTGACCGAGAAAAAACCTGGCCAGTGGCTGCTCAAAGCGACCGCAACGCTGGAAATAGAAGGTTCGGACAAACCGGCCTACATCGCCGAGCCACTGTCGCTCTGCTTCGTCTAAACCTAGCGGATGCGAAGCAGCGCACGCTGTTTCGCATCAACAGTCTTTTACCGGCTGCATTAGGTCACACAGCTGCGGCATACTCGGTCGCCTAATTGCCCGGATCCCGCTATGCGCTCACTCGCTTCTCTTGCACCCATTGCCTTGACGCTGATGCTCACTGCTTGCGGCGACGGTGAATCACTGTTGCCGCCCGATGCGCGCCTGCCCGACGGCGGACGCTATCGCGGCGAGCTGGTCGATGGTTTGTTGCAGGGTCAGGGGCGCGTCGACTACCCCAACGGCAGCTGGTACGCCGGGCAGTTCGACAAGGGCCAATGGCATGGCCAGGGCGAATGGCACGGCAGCAATGGCGAGGTCTATCGCGGGCAGTTCCAGCAAGGCTTGTTCGACGGTCAGGGCAGCCTGACCACCAATGCCAGCAGTTACACCGGCGGCTTCAAGCAGGGCCGACGCGAAGGCGAAGGCACCCTGAAAGAAAACGCCATGACCTACCGTGGCGAATTCAAGGCCGATCAATATTCCGGGCTCGGCCGTCTAGAAATGGATGACGGCAGCGCCTACCAGGGCCAGTTCGCGCACGGCAAACCCAACGGCGAAGGCCTGCGCGGCGATGCCAGCGGCAACTCGTTCACCGGCCATTTCGTCAACGGTCAGCTGGAAGGCAACGGCACGTTCAACAGTGCCGACGGCGACATCTATGTCGGCGGTTTCAAGAACAACCAACTGCACGGCAAGGGTCGCTACGAAAACGCCGACGGCGATGTCTGGCTTGGCCAGTTCAAGGAAGGCGCGCTGACCGGCAAGGGAGAATTGATCGGCGCCGACGGCAGCCATTACATCGGTTACTTCAACGATTGGCGCTTCAGCGGTCAGGGTCGCTTGAACCTGTCCGACGGCAGCTTCTATATCGGCCAGTTCGACAGCGACAGTTATTCAGGGCGCGGCACACTGGTGCTGACCGATGGCACTGTAATGAGCGGCACCTGGATCAACGGCCAGCGCGTGCGCGATGCCGATGGCAAGTTGCTGCCCGACACCCTCGAACTCGGCTTGCTCGCGCAGGGCCGTTTGCTCGACGATGCGCTGGCAGCCATTCCGGCCTCGACCCCGGCCGTCGAGCTATACACCCTGACTCTCGGCGGTGACGGCAAACAGAGCGTGTTCCTGCGCGAGTCCGATTACGTCGCCAACATGCTGACCACGCGGTTCGGCGCCTATGGCCAGATCCGTCTGGTCAACCACCGCGACCACCTCGGGGACCGGCCGATGGCCACCCGCGAAAACCTGCGCCGCGCCGCGCAAACCCTGGCCGAACGCAGCGGCCCGGAAGATCTGCTGTTCATCTACCTGACCAGCCACGGCACCGCCGAACACGAACTGGTGCTCGATCAGCCGCGCATGGAACTGGCCGACCTGCCTGCCGACGAACTCGCCGCCGTGCTCGCACCGCTGAAAAACCGCGACAAGATCATCGTGATTTCTTCGTGCTATTCCGGTGGTTTCATCCCGGCTCTCAAGGATGAACGCACGCTGATCATGACCGCCTCGCGTGCCGATCGCGTGTCCTTTGGCTGCTCGGAAGAAGCCAACTTCACCTACTTCGGCGATGCGCTGTTTGCACAGGCGCTGAACCAGACCGACGATCTGGAGCAAGCCTTCAAACTGGCCAGGGCCACCGTGGCCGAGCGAGAGCTGGCGGACAATTTCGAAGCCTCGGAGCCGCAGATCTGGGCGCCGAAAACCGTGCTGTCGCACTGGCAACTGCTGCGCAAACAGCAAGCAAGAAAAGCATTGCAAAGTGCTGCGTTGAACGACGGTGCGATAAAGAGCAACTAAGCTGAACAGTATCAAGGGAGAGACACTATGTACTTGACGCCTCAGCACGTATTGCTTGCCGGAGCCACCGGATTGACCGGTGAACATCTACTCGACCGTTTGCTCAACGAGCCAACGATTACGCGCGTGCTCGCCCCTTCCCGCCGGCCACTGGCCGAACATCCGCACCTGGAAAACCCGGTCGGCGACCCGCAGACATTTCTGCCGCAGCTCGCCGGACGCGTCGATATCGCCTACTGCTGCCTCGGCACCACGATCAAACAGGCCGGCTCCGAAGAAGCGTTCCGCGCGGTGGATCTGGACATGGTGGTAGCGTTCGCCAAGCGTGCGCGGGAGATGGGCGCACGGCATCTGATTGTGATCAGCGCGATTGGCGCCGATCCGAAATCGTCGGTTTTCTACAATCGGGTCAAGGGTGAAATGGAAGAAGCCCTGCGTGCACAGGACTGGCCGCAGTTGACCATTTGCCGGCCATCGTTGTTGTTGGGTGAACGTACAGAGCCACGTCTGGGCGAACAGCTCGCCGCGCCGTTTTCCAAACTGATTCCCGGCAAATACCGCGGCATCGAGGCCTGCCAACTGGCGCGGGCGATGTGGCGGCTGGCGCTGGAGGAGCAGGACGGGGTGCGGATTGTCGAGTCGGATGAGCTGCGCAAGTTGGGCAAATAACCGCACGCCTCTGTGGCGAGGGGATTTAGCGAAACGTCGCACCGCCCCGTTGGGGTGCGAAGCGCCCCCAAAACTTTAAAAGCGACGACTGCTGCGCAGCCGAACGGGGATAAATCTCCTCGCCACAGGGGGTGTGCAATCTCCCTACAACCCGCCTGTTGCTTGAAAACCCACGCCAATCACGGTCAGCAACGACAACGGCAACAACAGCGTATCCAGCAAAGCACTCGCCGGCAGATCCACCCCCGGATAGCTCGGCGCCTCGGCGCCGAACCGGTCCATCGCGCAGCACCCGCCATTCATTGCGTACAAATCCAGTCGAGTCCCCGAGTACACCACCGGCGCACCGGGTTTGGCCGCATCCAGCGTCCGCGCCGTGGCGCAGCCGTTCAGTTGCAGCGCCAGCGCCGTGACCAGCACAGATGCCAGCAGCTTATTCATTGCTGTTCAGATGATGCTCGCCCCAGCGCGGCAGCATGTCCTGAGGAATGCCCAGCAGATTGAGAATCCGTGCCACGACGAAATCGATCAGGTCGTCGATGGTCTGCGGCTGATGATAGAAACCGGGGGACGCCGGCAGAATGGTCACGCCCATGTTCGACAGCTTGAGCATGTGCTCCAGATGAATGCTCGAATACGGCGCTTCGCGTGGCACCAGAATCAACTGGCGACGCTCCTTCAGGGTCACGTCCGCCGCGCGCTCGATCAGATTGTTGCAGGCGCCCGTGGCAATCGCCGACAGCGTCCCGGTCGAACACGGCACCACCACCATTGCCGCCGGCGCACCGGAACCGGATGCCACGGGCGACATCCAGTCTTCCTTGCCATACACGCGAATCTGCCCGGCGGCGGCCCCGGTGTATTCGGTGAGGAAGGCCTGAATCATCTGCGGCTTGGCCGGCAGCGTGACATCGGTCTCGGTGGCCATCACCAGTTGCGCGGCTTTGGAAATGAGGAAGTGCACCTCACGATCCTCTCGCACCAGGCAATCGAGCAGACGCAAACCGTACTGGGCACCGGACGCACCGGTCATTGCCAGGGTGATGCGTTCTGGGCCATTGCTCCCCAAACGAGTGTTCATTGCAGCGCCTCGGCGAGTTTGCCGTGCAGGCCGCCGAAGCCGCCGTTGCTCATGATCACCACGTGGGTGCCGGGCTGGGCCTGGCTCTTCACGCGTTCGATGATGCCTTCCAGGGAGTCGCTGACAATCGACGGCACGCTGCACAACGCGGCGGTGCCGGCCAGATCCCAGCCGAGGTTGGCCGGGGCGTACCAGACCACCTGATCGGCATCGTTGACACTTTCCGGCAAACCGTCGCGGTGCGCGCCGAGCTTCATCGAGTTGGAGCGCGGTTCGATGATCGCGATCAGCGGCGCGTCGCCAATACGTTTGCGCAGGCCATCCAGCGTGGTGGCAATGGCCGTCGGGTGATGGGCGAAGTCGTCGTAGATGGTGATGCCGCGCACTTCGGCGACTTTCTCCATCCGCCGTTTGACGTTCTTGAATGCACTCAGCCCGGCAATGCCCATCGACGGCACAACGCCGACGTGACGCGCCGCCGCCAGCGCGGCCAAGGCGTTGGCGACGTTGTGCTGACCGGTCAGCTCCCATTCGACGGTGCCCTGGGACACGCCTTCAAACATCACTTCGAAAGCGGAACCGTCGTCTTTCAGCAGTTTGACCTGCCACTGTCCACCGACACCGGTGGTTTGCACCGGGGTCCAGCAGCCCATTTCGATCACGCGCTGCAGGGCAGGTTCGGTGGTCGGGTGGATGACCAGGCCTTCACTTGGAATGGTGCGCACCAAGTGATGGAACTGCCGCTCGATCGCCGGCAGATCCGGGAAGATGTCGGCATGATCGAACTCGAGGTTATTCAGAATCGCAGTGCGCGGACGGTAGTGAACGAATTTCGAGCGCTTGTCGAAGAACGCGCTGTCGTACTCGTCGGCCTCGATCACGAAGAACGGCGTGCCGCCCAGCCGTGCAGACACCGAGAAATTCTGCGGTACGCCACCGATAAGGAACCCCGGACTCATGCCGGCATGTTCAAGCACCCAGGCGAGCATGCTGCTGGTGGTGGTTTTGCCGTGCGTACCGGCCACCGCCAGTACCCAGCGACCCTGCAGCACGTGATCGGCCAGCCATTGCGGGCCGGAGACGTACGGCAGGCCTTTGTTCAGCACATATTCCACGGCCGGGTTGCCACGGGACATGGCGTTGCCGATCACCACCAGATCCGGCGCCGGCTCCAGTTGAGCCGGGTCGTAACCTTGGGTCAGCTGAATGCCCTGGGCTTCAAGCTGCGTGCTCATCGGCGGATAGACGTTGGCGTCGGAGCCGGTCACGTGATGGCCCAGCTCTTTGGCCAGAACCGCCATCGAGCCCATGAAAGTCCCGCAGATACCCAGAATATGAATGTGCATAGTCGACCTCGTAAAACATGGCCGCAGGTTAGCGTAGGGAGGGGGAAATCGCACTCTTTAGGTGATGGGGCGGGGTTGGTTGGCCGTAACATCTCGACTCGACTGCAGACTGCCGCCCTCACCCCAGCCCTCTCCCAGAGGGAGAGGGAGCCGATCTCGGTCGCTTTCAAATCCTGAGTTCGGCTCTATAACCCAGGTCGGCGTAGATCAGTAGAGCGACTCGGTCAGTCCCCTCTCCCTCTGGGAGAGGGCTAGGGTGAGGGCCGTCTAACTGACTCGCCGCTCAATCCCATGCTTACGTAGCTTTCTATAAAGCGTATTACGGCTAACCCCAAGCTGTTCTGCCGTATGCGTCATATGCCACCGCGTTTTTTCAAGAGCTCCGAGCAAGGCCAACCGCTCGGCGTCTTCCAGTGGATGTTCAGATAAATCAGGCTTCAAGATCGGTACCCGCAGCTGCCGAATCATCGCCGGCAAATCCTCCAGACCGATCCGCCCGTCATCACACAACGCCGCCAGCGTACGCAGGACGTTGCGCAACTGCCGCACATTGCCCGGCCAGTTGAACCCAAGCAAGGCCTGACGTGCCGGTTCCTCGATCAGGATCGTCTCCCCACCCGCCTCTTCGGCCAGCAGGAAATCCAGCAGCTCGGATTTATCCTCGCGATCACGCAATGGCGGCAGCGCTACTTCCAGCCCGTTGAGCCGGTAATACAGATCCTCACGGAAACTGCCGTCCTCCACCCGTTCCAGCAAATTTCGGTGAGTGGCGCTAATGATCCGCACATTGACCGCTTCCGGCTCGCCGCCAATCGGCACCACTTGCCGATCCTCCAGTACCCGCAACAAGCGCGTCTGCAAGGCCAGCGGCATGTCGCCGATTTCGTCGAGGAACAGTGTGCCACCATCGGCCTGTTGCAGCTTGCCGCGCATGCCGTCCTTGCGCGCGCCGGTGAAGCTGCCGCCGCGGTAACCGAACAGCTCGCTCTCGATCAGGCTTTCCGGAATCGCCGCGCAGTTTAGGGCGACGAAGGCTTTACTGGAGCGCTGACTGGCCTGATGCACAGCCTTGGCGAAGGCCTCTTTGCCCGAGCCGGTTTCCCCGTTGATCAGCAGCGGCACGTCGCGCTCGAACACCCGCAGGGCCTTGCGGAAGTCAGCTTGCAACGACACGTCGCCCAGGCAAATGCCCGACAGCGCTGCAGATTCGGTCTTGATCGACGCGGGAACGATTGGGCTTGGTTTGCGCGACTCGCCACGCAGCACTGCAAACAGATATCGACCATCCCGCGTGCGCAGTGGCCAACTGGCGCTGGCATTGGCGCTGGCGCGACCGAGCAATTCGTCCAGCGAGCAATCGAAAAAGGCTTCCACAGGTTTTCCCAACAGCCCGCCGCGTATGTGCCCGAGCAGGTTCAGCGCACTCTGGTTGACTGCACTGATGCGCCCTTCGCCGTCAAACGCCAACAGCCCTTCACTGAACAATCCGACCGATTCGGCCTGCAGATGGAAGCGCAGCAACCATTGGTTATCGAAACAGCGCAGGAAATAACAGCTCTCGATCATCTTCGCCGACAGATTGACCAGCGCCATGGTGTGGAACTGGCTCTGCCGCGAGACATCCGGCCGCGCCGAGGAAACGTCGAGCACCGCGAGCAGTTCGCCGTGCGGGTCGAACACCGGGCTCGCCGAGCAGGTCAGGCCGGTGTGGCGACCACGGAAATGTTCGTCCTGATGAATGGTCAGAGCCTGACGCTCCACCAGACAGGTGCCGATGCCATTGGTGCCTTCACAGGCTTCGCTCCAGTCGGAGCCCAGCCACAAGCCGGCGCGTTCGAAAATCTTGCGTTCGGAAGGGGCAGTGACGCAGTTGAGGATCACCCCGCGTGCGTCGGTCAGCAGCACCGCGTGGCCGGCGCCGGAGAGTTGTTGATGCAGGCTGCTCATCTCATTGCCGGCGATCTGCAACACCTGTTGCAGCCGCTCGCGGCTTTCGAGAACGCGTCCGTGCTCGAGCACAGTCGGCGCCATGGTCAGGGCCGGGTCGAGGTGATAGTCCTCAAGACAACGCAGCCACGAGCGGGCAATCGAAGGATCGGCACCTGGGCCATGCAGGTGCGACTTTCCTTGGGTGACCGTGAGAACCTGTTGGGCATGGCGACTCAAATGATTGTCGTGCATTTCTTATTGTTCTCCCCGAGGCTCATCGGCCCATGCGTGAAGTGTTGCCCAGCATCCTCCAGCCACTGGCGCATTGCAATGCTGGCAAGACCGCTCGGTCACGGGCTGTGCCAGAAACGGTACAAACTGTCACCCAGGCTGTACCGAAACCCTCACACAGCCCATCCACTCGTCCAACAAAAACCACGCAAGGCCTTGATTTGCCTGACCTGCGCGGCAGTGGCCCGACCTTTGCTCTACGCTTATAGCAAGCGCACTTGCGCGTCTCTCTAATAAGTACAAAGCCAAGGAGAACAACATCATGCGTTACGCTCACCCCGGTACTGAAGGCGCCAAAGTCTCGTTCAAGAGCAAGTACGGTAACTACATCGGCGGCGAGTTCGTCGCGCCTGTCAAAGGTCAGTACTTCACCAATACCTCGCCAGTGAATGGCCAACCGATTGCCGAATTTCCGCGTTCCACTGCCGAAGACATCGACAAGGCATTGGACGCCGCCCACGCCGCCGCCGACGCGTGGGGCGCCACTTCAGTGCAGGCGCGCTCGCTGATCCTGCTGAAAATCGCCGATCGCATCGAAGAAAACCTCGAACTGCTGGCCATCACCGAAACCTGGGACAACGGCAAAGCCATCCGCGAAACCCTCAACGCCGACATCCCGCTGGCTGCCGACCATTTCCGCTACTTCGCCGGTTGCCTGCGTGCCCAGGAAGGTAGCGCCGCCGAAATCGACGGCAACACCGTGGCCTACCACATCCATGAACCTCTGGGCGTGGTCGGCCAGATCATCCCGTGGAACTTCCCGCTGCTGATGGCCGCGTGGAAACTCGCTCCGGCCCTGGCTGCCGGCAACTGCGTGGTGCTCAAGCCTGCCGAGCAAACCCCGCTGGGCATCTGCGTGCTGATGGAACTGATTGGTGATCTGCTGCCGCCGGGCGTACTCAACGTGGTGCAAGGTTTCGGCAAAGAAGCCGGCGAAGCACTGGCCACCAGCAAACGCATCGCCAAGATTGCCTTCACCGGTTCGACCCCGGTTGGCTCGCACATCATGAAATGCGCTGCCGAAAACATCATTCCGTCGACCGTGGAGCTGGGCGGCAAGTCGCCGAACATTTTCTTCGAAGACATCATGCAGGCCGAGCCGAGCTTCATTGAGAAAGCCGCTGAAGGCCTGGTGCTGGCGTTCTTCAACCAGGGCGAAGTCTGCACCTGCCCTTCCCGTGCACTGGTGCAGGAATCGATCTACGACGAGTTCATGCAAGCAGTGATGAAAAAAGTCAGCCAGATCAAACGTGGCGACCCGCTCGACACCGACACCATGGTCGGCGCCCAAGCGTCCGAGCAACAATTCGACAAGATCCTTTCGTACCTGGAAATCGCCAAGGGCGAAGGCGCCGAGCTGCTGACCGGTGGCAAGGTGGAAAAACTCGAGGGCAATCTGGCCTCCGGTTATTACATCCAGCCGACCCTGCTCAAGGGCACCAACAAAATGCGCGTGTTCCAGGAAGAAATCTTCGGCCCGGTGGTGAGCATCACTACCTTCAAGGACGAAGCCGAAGCCCTGGCCATCGCCAACGACACCGAGTTCGGCCTCGGTGCCGGTCTGTGGACCCGCGACATCAACCGCGCCTATCGCATGGGCCGGGCCATCAAGGCCGGTCGCGTGTGGACCAACTGCTACCACCTGTATCCGGCGCATGCTGCGTTCGGCGGGTACAAGAAGTCCGGCGTCGGCCGTGAAACCCACAAGATGATGCTCGATCACTATCAGCAGACCAAAAACCTGCTGGTCAGTTACGACATCAATCCGTTGGGCTTCTTCTAACAACCTGGGCAACACAGATGACTCTGTGTTGCCGGTTCAATCGCCTTCGCGAGCAAGCCCGCTCCCACAGGGGATTTGCGTCGCCCCTCACTGTTCGATTTGGCACAAGGCCAATGTGGGAGCGGGCTTGCTCGCGAAGGAGCCCTGTCTGACACACCACCCATGGCCTGGCCGCTCTGGCACGGGCCTTGCGTACCTGTCATTCAGGATTTGCGTGAACACTGCCGCTGCGTGAACAGCATCCACCCACTCAACCGCCACACCTGAAAGTCCAACAGATCAAACAATAAAAAGACAGAGAGGACTTATGACTTCCACCACACAGCTCAAACCCACACTCGGCACCCTGCATCTCTGGGGCATTGCCGTCGGCCTGGTGATTTCCGGCGAATACTTCGGCTGGAGTTACGGCTGGGGCACAGCAGGCACCCTGGGTTTTCTGGTCACGGCCCTGATGGTCGCCACGATGTACACCTGCTTCATCTTCAGCTTCACCGAATTGACCACCGCCATCCCCCACGCCGGAGGGCCGTTTGCCTACAGCCGTCGAGCCTTCGGCGAAAAGGGTGGATTGATCGCCGGGATCGCCACGCTGATCGAATTCGTCTTCGCCCCACCGGCCATCGCCATGGCCATTGGTGCCTACCTCAACGTGCAATATCCGGAGCTGGATCCGAAAATCGCCGCCGTCGGCGCCTATTTTGTGTTCATGACCCTGAACATCCTCGGCGTCAGCATCGCCGCGACCTTCGAGCTGGTGGTCACCGTGCTGGCCGTGGCTGAATTGCTGGTGTTCATGGGCGTGGTTGCGCCGGGCTTCAGTTTCAGCAACTTCGTACTGAATGGCTGGTCGGGCGCCAATGAGTTCACGATGGGCTCGATTCCCGGTATTTTCGCCGCCATTCCCTTCGCGATCTGGTTCTTCCTCGCCATTGAAGGCGCAGCCATGGCGGCCGAGGAAGCCAAGGATCCGAAATGCACGATTCCCAAGGCTTACGTCAGCGGCATCCTGACCCTGGTGTTCCTGGCCATCGGCGTAATGGTAATGGCCGGCGGTGTCGGCGACTGGCGCCAACTGTCGAATATCAACGACCCGTTGCCACAAGCCATGAAAGCGGTAGTCGGCAACAATTCGACGTGGATGCACATGCTGGTGTGGATCGGCCTGTTCGGTCTGGTGGCAAGTTTCCACGGGATCATTCTCGGCTACTCGCGGCAGTTCTTCGCCCTGGCACGGGCCGGTTATCTGCCGAAAGGCCTGGCCAAACTCTCGCGCTTTCAGACGCCACATCGGGCGATTCTGGCCGGTGGCGTGATCGGCATCGCGGCGATCTACAGCGACGGCCTGGTCAATCTGCAAGGTATGAGCCTGACCGCGGCGATGATCACCATGTCGGTGTTCGGCGCCATCGTGATGTACATCATCAGCATGCTCAGCCTGTTCAAACTGCGCAAAACCGAGCCGAACCTGGAACGCACCTTCCGCGCGCCGGGCTATCCGGTGGTGCCGGGGATCGCGCTGTTTCTGGCGTTGGTGTGCCTGGTGGCGATGGCGTGGTTCAACACGCTGATCGGTTGTGTGTTCCTCGGGTTCATGGCGGCCGGGTATCTGTACTTCCAGCTGACCGCCAAGCAACGCTCGGAAGCACCGGCAGACGCTATGCTCGAAGGTATCTAGTTGCACCGGTACCGGGCCTCGCGCCCGGTGCCCGCTATATAGAAGTGCAGGAAGATCCAATGTGGGGGCGGGCTTGCTCGCGAATGGGGTGTGTCATTCAACAATGATGTCGACCGACAAGACGCCTTCGCGAGCAAGCCCGCTCCCACAGGGAACCGAGTTATCCACAGAATCAGGAGGACACCGCCCCATGGCCGCATTTGCCCATTCCGTCGGCGCCCAGACCTATCGTTTCGACAGCCTCAAGGACGTCATGGCCAAGGCCAGCCCGGCGCGTTCCGGGGACTTTCTGGCCGGCGTCGCCGCGCTCAATGACGGCGAGCGCGTGGCAGCGCAAATGGCCCTGGCCGACATCCCGCTCACGCATTTTTTGCAGGAAGCGCTGATTCCCTATGAAAGTGATGAAGTCACCCGACTGATCATCGACACCCACGACAAACAGGCTTTCGCCGTGGTCAGCCACCTCACCATCGGCGGTTTTCGTGACTGGCTGCTCAGCGACGCTGCCGATGAAACCAGCCTGCGCGCCCTCGCCCCCGGTCTGACACCGGAAATGGTCGCCGCAGTGTCGAAGATCATGCGCGTGCAGGATCTGGTGCTGGTGGCGCAGAAAATCCGTGTGGTCACCAAATTTCGCGGCACCCTCGGGCTGCGTGGACGGTTATCCACAAGGCTGCAACCCAACCACCCGACCGACGAACCGTCCGGCATTGCCGCGAGCATTCTCGACGGTCTGCTGTACGGCAACGGCGACGCCATGATCGGCATCAACCCGGCCACCGACAGCATTGCCTCGATCTGCGCGATGCTGGAAATGCTCGACGCAATCATCCAGCGCTACGACATTCCGACCCAAGCTTGTGTGCTGACCCACGTCACCACCTCTATCGAAGCGATCAACCGTGGCGTGCCGCTGGATCTGGTGTTCCAGTCGATTGCCGGCACCGAAGCGGCCAACGCCAGTTTCGGCATCAACCTGAACGTGTTGCAGGAAGGCTACGACGCCGGCCTCAGCTTGAATCGCGGCACGCTCGGGCAGAACCTGATGTATTTCGAAACCGGTCAGGGCAGCGCCTTGTCAGCCAACGCCCACCACGGCGTCGATCAACAGACCTGTGAAACCCGGGCCTACGCCGTGGCGCGCCATTTCAAACCGTTTCTGGTGAACACCGTCGTAGGATTCATCGGCCCGGAATACCTGTACAACGGCAAGCAGATCATCCGCGCCGGCCTCGAAGACCACTTCTGCGGCAAGTTGCTCGGTGTGCCGATGGGCTGTGACATCTGCTACACCAACCACGCCGAAGCCGATCAGGACGACATGGACACTTTGCTGACCCTGCTCGGCGTCGCCGGGATCAACTTCATCATGGGCATCCCCGGCTCCGACGACATCATGCTCAATTACCAGACCACTTCGTTCCACGACGCGCTCTACGCGCGCCAGACTCTGGGTCTGAAACCGGCGCCGGAGTTCGAGCAATGGCTGGCAAACATGGGCATCTTCACCCAGGCGGACGGCAAGGTTCGCTTTGGCAACAACCTGCCGCCGGCCTTCCGCCAGGCACTGGCGCAACTGGGATGAGCCTTATGGAAAAACCGCCTGTCGACCCGCAAAACCCGTGGCTGGAGCTGCGTCGGCTGACCCCGGCGCGAATCGCCCTCGGCCGCACCGGCACCAGCCTGCCAACCCGCGCACAGCTGGATTTCCAGTTCGCCCATGCTCAGGCCAGAGATGCGGTGCATTTGCCATTCGATCATTCCGGGATCAGTGCGCAACTCAGCGAGCGCGGGCGCGAAAGCCTGCTTTTGCACAGCGCGGCGGTGGATCGCAACAGTTACCTGCAGCGCCCGGATCTGGGACGCAAGCTGAGCGATGCCTCGGCGCAATGCCTGCGCGAATACGCGGCAGCGCACCCGGGCGGTGTCGATCTGGCGATTGTCGTGGCGGACGGGTTGTCCGCACTGGCCGTGCATCGGCATACGTTGCCGTTTCTGACCCGACTGGAAGAGCAGATGAGCGCCGATGGCTGGTCGATGGCGCCCGTGGTTCTGGTGGAACAGGGTCGCGTCGCGGTCGGTGATGAAATTGGCGAACTGCTCGGTGCCAGAATGCTGGTGATGCTCATTGGAGAGCGCCCCGGCCTCAGTTCGCCGGACAGCCTGGGGTTATATTTCACCTACAATCCCAAGGTCGGGCTGACCGATGCCTATCGCAACTGCATTTCCAACGTGCGGCTTGAGGGTCTGAGTTACGGCATGGCGGCGCATCGCTTGCTGTACCTGATGCGCGAAGCCTGTCGGCGGCAGTTGTCGGGGGTCAGTCTGAAGGACGAAGCGCAGGTTCAGACGCTGGAGTCGGACGCCGATGCGGACATGAAAGGAAACTTCCTACTGGGTCCGCCCACAACCTGAACCGTTTCCGCATTGCGTTTCTGCGCTGCTTTCAGGCAGGATCGACGCACGGCCGCCAGGGTTTCCCATCGCCGTCAGAGCAGTTGAAGACAGCCACTTGAAGACGAGACCTATCATGCGGATTATTCAAGCGACCCTCGAACATCTGGATTTGTTGACCCCGTTGTTCGTCAAATATCGCGAGTTCTACGGTTCCCTGCCTTTCCCCGATTCCTCCCGCGCGTTCCTCGAAAAACGCCTGCGCCGCAAGGAGTCGGTGATCTATCTGGCCCTGGCCGATGATGATGACAAGAAACTCATGGGTTTCTGTCAGCTCTATCCGAGTTTCTCTTCGCTGTCGCTCAAACGTGTGTGGATCCTCAACGACATCTATGTCGCCGAAGACGCCCGCCGCCAACTGGTGGCCGACAACCTGATCCGCACCGCGAAGAAAATGGCCAAGGAAACCCAGGCCGTGCGCATGCGCGTCTCCACCAGCGCCAACAACGAAGTGGCGCAGAAAACCTACGAATCCATCGGATTCAGGGAAGACACCGAGTTCAAGAACTACGTGCTGCCGATCAGCGAAGAGCTCTAGAGACATCCGGTTTTATCGGGGCAAGGGGGCTTGCCCCCTCACCAAAGCGCTGCGCCCTGCAATCCCCGCCTCCCTGACAATTGCTCACACCCCGACATCCCCCGCTACAAAACCAACACGCTTTTCATATTTCAGAACGTATAATCCCGAGCTTTCCGGCTTGTAAGAAAAACTACACCCCGCTGTAGGCTTACACGAAGTCATCCGCACAGGCCTGCCGAGTCGGGCCATCACCACAGGTGCCTCCATGGATTTCAACCCGCTCGACCTTATCCTGCATCTCGACGTCTACCTCGACTTGCTGGTAACCAACTACGGGCCGTGGATCTACGCCATCCTGTTTCTGGTGATCTTCTGCGAAACCGGTCTGGTGGTGATGCCATTCCTGCCAGGCGATTCGCTGCTGTTCATTGCCGGCGCCGTTGCGGCAGGTGGCGGTATGGATCCGGTGTTGCTGGGCGGTTTGCTGATGCTCGCGGCAATCATGGGCGACAGCACCAACTACGTGATCGGCCGAACGGCGGGGGAAAAACTGTTCAGCAATCCGAACTCGAAAATCTTCCGCCGCGACTACCTGCAGCAGACCCACGACTTCTACGATAAGCATGGTGGCAAAACCGTAACCCTGGCGCGCTTCCTGCCGATTCTCCGGACCTTTGCACCGTTCGTCGCCGGCGTAGCGAAAATGCCTTATCCGCGCTTCTTCGGTTTCAGCGTGTTGGGGACGGTATTTTGGGTCGGTGGTCTGGTGACCCTGGGTTACTTCTTCGGCAACGTGCCATTCATCAAGAAGAACCTGTCGTTGCTGGTGGTCGGGATCATTCTGCTGTCACTGGTACCGATGATCATCGGTGTGGTCCGCAGCCGTTTCAGCGGCACCAAAGCGCAATCGCACTAAGCCGATGTGGTCGCTGAGCGCCTGGCGACGCCGGCGCATTCTGGCGAAGCATCCGATTGCCGACGACCTGTGGCAACGGGTGTGCCATCACTTGAGCTTTCTCGACGGCATCAGCGCTGCCGAAGACCAGTGGCTGCGTGAAGCCTGCGTCCTGTTCCTTGAAGAAAAACACCTGACCGCCCTGCCCGGCGTCGAGCTGCATCAGGAACAACGCCTGTTGCTCGCCGCCCAGGCGCAACTGCCGCTGCTGCATCTGGGCGACTTGAACTGGTATCAGGGTTTTCACGAAATCGTTCTCTACCCCGATGACTTCCTCAGCCCGCAGCGCCATCGCGATGCCAGCGGCGTCGAGCATGAATGGGATGGCGAACACAGCGGCGAAGCCTGGCAGCAAGGGCCGATCATCCTCGCTTGGCCCGGTGTAATGGCCAGTGGCGGCTGGGAAGGTTACAACCTGGTGATCCACGAGCTGGCGCACAAACTCGACATGCTCAACGGCGACGCCAACGGCCTGCCGCCACTGCACGCCGACATGCGCGTCAGCGATTGGGCCGAAGTCATGCAAGCGGCCTACGACGACCTCAACCGCCAACTGGACCACAATCCCGACGCCGAAACCGCCATTGATCCGTATGCCGCGGAAAACCCGGCCGAGTTCTTTGCGGTCACCAGCGAATACTTCTTCAGCGCCCCGGATCTGCTCGACGAGGCTTATCCACAGGTCTACGCGCAATTGAAGCTTTTCTACCGCCAGGATCCGTTGGGCAGGTTGCGGCAACTTCAGGCCAGCGACCCGGTCTATCAGGCGCACGACTAAGCGCTGCACGACTTTCGGTACATGGCGCGACCGGCAGAATATGCCTATAATCGCCGCCACTTTTTGGTCAATCCGGCCAAGTGTTTTTGGTCAACTACGGGGGCAACGCCCAATGAGCTACAGCAAGATTCCGGCTGGCAAAGACCTGCCGAACGACATCTACGTCGCGATCGAGATCCCGGCCAACCACGCGCCGATCAAATACGAAATCGACAAAGACAGCGATTGCCTGTTCGTTGACCGTTTCATGGCCACCCCAATGTTTTACCCGGCCAACTACGGTTACATCCCGAACACCCTGGCTGACGACGGTGATCCCCTCGACGTGCTGGTTGTAACCCCTTACCCGGTTGCTCCAGGCTCGGTGATCCGCGCGCGTCCGGTCGGCATCCTGAACATGACCGACGACGGCGGCGGCGATGCCAAAGTCATCGCAGTGCCACACGACAAGCTGTCCCAGCTGTACGTCGACGTGAAGGAATACACCGACCTGCCACCGCTGCTGATCCAGCAGATCGAGCACTTCTTCGCGAACTACAAAGATCTCGAAAAAGGCAAATGGGTGAAGATCGAAGGCTGGGCTGGCGCAGACGCCGCTCGCGACGCGATCACCAAGTCGGTTGCTGCCTACAAGGGCTAAGCACTTGCGCAACGCGTGAGGCTTGACGAAAACCCCGGTTGATCCGGGGTTTTTTGTGCTCGTGAAAAGCTGCCTTAAACAGAGTGTTTAAAGCAGACTACAGAAAAGTTTTAACCTGTGTAATTTCCCACAAGTACGTCTTACATCCCGTCGCAAAATTCAGCCCTTTTTTGAACGCCCGGTTTATTCAAACCGCTCTGGCACGGCCGTAGACTCCGTGTTTATGAGAAAGAACACTAGCGGTCCAAGATTCAAGGCACTCCTGGAAGCAGCGAACATCTCCACCACGGGTTTCGCAAAGTTCTGGGGCACGGAAGCCCAAAATGTCCACAACTGGTACACCCGGGGCGTCCCGGCGTATCGCATGGAAGAAGTCTCACGCCTGCTGTCCGTCAACAGCGAGTGGCTGAAAACCGGTGAAGGCACCAAAGAGTCGGCGCACCTGCCGGCCGCCAGCAACGGCGACACCTTCGATGCCCAGGCCATTCGTGGCGTGTACACGGTCGTCGATCCCAACGACATCGACCTGCCGTTTTTCAAGGAAACACCGCACACCAACGGCAGCGGCAAAACCCACGTCATCCTCGATCCCGATCAAACCATTCGCCTGCCCCGCGCTCACCTCGACCAGCTCGAAGTGCGCCACACCGACGCCATCTGCGCCCACATGATCGGCAATAGCATGGCCGAACGCATCGAAGACGGCTCGATACTCGCCATCGACCGAGGCCTGACCCAAGTGGTCGACGGCGAAATCTACGCCATCGAACACGACGGCATGCTGCGCATCAAATACCTGCACCGCATGCCCGGTAATGGCCTGCGCCTGCGCAGCCACAACAGCGCCGAACACCCGGACGAAGTCTTTCGCGCATCGCACATCGAGGAACAACGGATTCACATACTGGGCTGGGTGTTCTGGTGGTCGACATTGAACAAACGCCGGCCGGCGATACCGTTTCTCTGACCTGATACGGTTCTTCGACCCTGCATCACCCGCTGTCGGAGCGAGCCTGCTCGCGAAGAGGCCCAGAAAGTCAGTACAAATGGCAGTTTTCTAACAGCACCGTGGCTCTATTCCGCACTTGAGACTGGGAATCCTCAACAAAACTGAGTATCCTGCGCCCCACATTTGCGCATCGACCCGCCCCGCGGCTCAGAGAGCGCCCGACACGGCAGACCAACGTCTGACCAAGTCCCACAGCCGGACGCAGATCCGGGTGTACGTTTTGAAGGCTGACGCGGTTTACCAAAAATAAACCAAGCCAGTCCCCGAGAAGCCGGCCACAAGCCGGCTTTTTAATTGTCCGACTTAATCCCATCCCATCCGAGAATCTTCCTGATAGCTTAGCTATTCTGGGGAGGTTAAGGCGCTCCTCTGTCCGACTCCGCCTGGTTCAGCCTCGGCGCGCAAATCAAACAACGAACCCTCGACGTTGCCCTACAACTCGCCGCCTGACAATTTACTTCACCCACTCAATTTCGTCCGTCCAGCACAGTGCCATACGGGCGTTTTTTATGCCGAGGAAAGCTCATGGCTCATGACAAATACCCGCTTAAAAAAGGAGATCAAGATACCCAAGCAGCAGGCGGTACTGACTGCCAGTAGACGCCGAGCAAACGACATCAACTCAAGACCGTTCGGGTGGTTGGTTCGAATTTCCCTTCCGATAACGACCAGAAGCCGGGATAATCAAATGTTTACCTCTTCATCCAAGATTTGATGGGAAATTATGGCGACCAGACGTTATGTATCATTGTTCAGTGGGGGAATGGGTCTTGACCTCGGTCTAGAGCACGCTGGCTTCGAGCCCCTACTGTGCAATGAGATCGACAAGATGGCTGTCGAAACAATCAAGTTGAACAAGCCCCACCTACCCGTGCTTGCATGCAGTGTTGAAAGCATCACTGGCGAGCAGATTCGAGAGATATCCGAACTCAATGAACACCCACTTGACCTTCTAGCTGGCGGCCCACCTTGCCAGAGCTTCAGCGTCTACGGGAATAGGAAGGGGATTCAGGACGGTCGTGGCAAGATGCTCTTCGAGTATCTGCGCCTCGTGGGTGAACTTCGGCCCAAGGTCTTCATCATGGAAAACGTTCGCGGCCTACATTCAATGCCGTTGATCCCCGAGAAGCTCCTTTCGGAGGTCGAAAATGCCGAGCCATGGATGGCCGAAAAAGGAAGCCTAGTCCGCGAACTAATGCTTGAGTTCGAGAAGATTGGCTACCATGTGGACGGCTTCCTCGTGAACTCCGTCAACTACGGTGCCCCGCAAATCCGAGAGCGACTGATCCTGATCGGGAATCGTTACAACCTCGTTGCAAAATTCCCTGAGCCAACCCACAGCAATCGACCAAGCGACAACCTCCCACAATTCAGAACGCTCCGCGACGTTATTGGCAATGGCTTCCGAGATAATGACTCGGACCTGATGAACTTCAGCCCCAGGAAGCTAAATTATTTAGCGATGGTTCCGCCTGGTGGAAACTGGCGCAGTTTACCCGTCGAAATTCAGAAGGAGTCAATGGGCAAAAGTTGGTATCTCAAGGGAGGCAGGAGCGCTACATGGCGACGTCTGTCGTGGGACTACCCCTCACCGACAGTAGTTACTATGCCCAACCACTCGTCTACCAGTATGTGCCACCCGAACGAGGTTCGTGCCTTGACAGTAGGTGAGTGCGCTGCCATTCAAGAGTTTCCGAGGGACTGGAAATTCTCAGGCCGAACATCAGACAAATACAAACAGATCGGAAATGCAGTTCCGCTCAAACTGGGAGAGATGGCCGGGCGATGTGCCTCTGAACTATTAGAGAGGATCGATCTGATCGAGAAAGGTTCTGCGTGCGAGCCTAGCGAGCATATACCCTCACGCGTCGAGCACCTGCGCTCCCACGTCCGCACTAAACGCTACTGGCACAAAGGGCAGGCACTGGCGGGTGATCACGACTACTACGCCGATAAGGAGGAGGAGCAAAAGCCGCAACGCCTCCTGCTATAGACCATCAGCCGCCGTTAGTGGCCTTTAATATGCCAACCCAATCAATGATTCCATCGCTATCGATGAATGCTTCATAGCGCCGCGCGAAGGAGTTGCGGAACTCGGTCATAAGTGACTGAGCCTCCCTCAGCCCTTCGCGCTTGGACTCAATCGCTGCCTGGATACCCTCCATGACCCAAATCTGGGTATCTGGATGCCCTCCAAGCCATGACCAGAATTCTTGCCCTGCGAGCACAGTCACATAGTCCTGAAGATCGTGAACGTCATGATTGGCACCGAAGCTGATTCCCCGGACCAGACGATACTTGTCCGTAAGGTTTTCGGCTCGCCCATAGAACGTAGCGATCACAACCTTATCGTGACTATGCTCCGCAGCCTCGAAGAGCTCCCGGATTTCTTTGAAAGACTTATTCAACTCCACTGCCTGACCGAGCTGTATGGTCCATTTACTCGCTTTAAGTGAAAGGAGAATTTCTTTTCCGTCCTTTCGAACGACGTGATCGACGTTATCGAAGCACGATTTCTTGAAGTTTTTTGCCTCCCGCGTTGCCTTGTCCAGCTTGGTTGTTCCAAAAACTCTAGGAAGAATCTTCTCGTCAATCAGCTTGCCAAAACCAGTGGCATGCCCGATCGCAAAGTGCCCACCAAGCAGGAAATCAGCAAGCTCATGGAAGTCCAAGTGCCCATGAAGAGCTGACACTAGGGGGGCCATGAATGGATTAACCTCCATGGTATCGTGCTTTTCCTGGCGGACCTTCTTCAGGCGCTCTTCCAACCACCAGGCCGCCTGTTCCTTGACCCCGTTTAGCACTGCCTCGCGTTCCATATGCATCCCCCAACGCCAAAAGCGTCGGAGTATCTATCATGTGGTATGGCTGGGCAACGCGATATCACCGCGCCGCCACACGAAGGAGGTGAATCTTCTAAATCAGCCCGATGAGCGCCCCACACGTCGCATGAGATGCCCTGCCACGCAGAATCAAACTGGGAATGGGGGGGATTGTATTGTTGTTTTTAAATTTTATTTAAAATCAAATATTTAGCCAATAAAGAAGCCAGCCACAAGCCGGCCTTTTAATGCCTGAAAAAAACATGCCTACCGTCTGAAACCCGAATCCTCCACTTGTCGGGCTCGGGACACCCTTGCCACCGTAACGACAAACGTCATTACAGGTATTCAATCATGGCTTCCATCAACATCCGCATCGATGACGAACTGAAACAACGTTCCTTTGCCGAGTTGGAAAAACTCGGTGTCACATCTTCGGAGCTTTTGCGTCAGCCCCTTCAATATGTGGCGGAACGAGGCAAACTGCCATTCAACGCGGCGTTACTCAGCGAAGAAGATGAAGCACTCATCGCCGTGGTCACTGAACGTCTTGCCGCTCCTCAGCGAGTCAAGGTAAGCCTGGATGACCTATAATCTCGAGTTTGATCGTCGTGCGTGTAATCGGGTGCTGGAAGCCCCTTTAAAGTAAGTAGACTTCCAACACAGTTGGCCGGTCTATAAATCCGGGAACCACTCCACAAGGAAGTTAAAAATTGATCCACCGCACTCTGAGCTCACAACTGAGATCCGTTGCCGCAACAACCCTGTGCCTCTGCTTGACCGGATGCGTCGGTGTAGGCATCTCCCTCCCAGAAAAAGTCACACTCAAAACCAACGCCTACAAAGCGCAAAGCTACCGCTCAATCACCCCGCAAATCACCAGAACAGCAACATCAACGCCCACCCGCGAGTGGTGCGGAATCACGGTCTGGGCGCTGGTGATCCCGGTGCCGTTGAAGCTGCCTGTGTGCAATTCGTACGACGAGCAATCCTTTGGCCGCGACGAATTCGGCAGGGAAGTTGTTCTGCTCGACACACGACAAACAGTGCCTTCCCCGCTCTACGCCTGCGGCCCACTCATGGTGCTGGGGCCGATCGTTCACGGGTACGAGGGCAATGCACTGTGCGGTGTTTTTCCTAAATGAAGAGATGAGTCACGGATAACTAAACGCCTTAACCAACGTCAACTCCCCCACCGCTCGCATTGGCACCACAAACGTCTCCATCTTCTCGCTCGGCGTCCCTTCCTCGGTAATCACCGTCACCTGCGCCGTGGTCAGCGCCTGCACCGCTTCTTCCCCGCCTTCATCATCCCCGCGATAGCCGCCGCCGTAATAGTTCACATACACCAGATATTGCCCCTTGATCGGCGCCGGCATGGCGAAGATTTCCGGGCCGTAGCCCGTGGTCACGTCGACGTCCAGAGCCGCGCCGTTGGCGGCGGTGCGGTTGCCGTACCAGATGTGTGCGCCGTCGGGGGTGACGAGGTGCAGGTCGAGGTCGGTGCCGTCGCTGTCCCACGACAGCAGTACGCGCAGTTTGGCTGGGGTGGCGCCGCCGCTGGTGTTGAGGAATTGCGTGCGGCGGCGTTGTTGTCCGTCGGGGCTGCGGACTTCGACGCTGTTACTGCCGTTGGGAAAGGAGAACGGACGGTCGAAGCGGCCGCTGTCGTCGATTTTCAGCGGCATGCTCACGCCGTTGACGATCAGTCGGCCGGGCTCATTCCCCTTTGCCGTGGCTTTGATTTCGCCGCTGATGCGTGCGGTATTGGCTTGGCCAATCGGAGTGTTGACCGACGAGGCCGGGTAGTTGACGGTCTGTCGGAAGCTTTCGCCCTCGCCTTCGGGGGCGCCACTGCGCCAGCCACCAATCGGGGTGTCGAGTTTGACACTGTCGGCAGCCATTGCCGGTGAGAGCGCGGTCAACGTGCAGAGCAGCAGCAAGACCTGTGGATAACGGAGTGTCATGGTCTATTCCAGCAAAAGGTGACGGGCAAGCCCTTCGATGTAAGTTTCATCCTGGCCATTGGGGTGTGCTTCAAAGGCCAGGTGCAGATATTCGTGAGTCAGGTCGAGGCGATCCTGCAACGTCAGCACGCCGCGCACATAGATGCGCTGGCGTTCGCGGTCGACGAAGGGGCGGCCGAAGGCGAGTTTGCACACGGCGAACGTGCTGACTTCGTTGTAGCCGGTTTCGCTTTCCAGCTTCGGACGCCAGCCGCGCCGCTGCTTTTGTAACCAGTCTTGCGCGGCGGGCAGTGCTTCGCAGGAGGCGACCGGGTTGTCCCAGCGGCTGAGGCTGGCGCGTGGATAGGCGTGGAGCAGAATCGCATCGTAGCGCTGGCCAGCAGTGGCTTGCTCGACGGCTTGCTGCCAGGCCAGTTTGTCCGGGCCGGGTTGGTCGGAGTGATAGGTGACGGTGCTGCCGGCCAATACCAGATCCGCCGTCCACGCGGCGATGTTGCGCGATTCGGCGGAGGCCGGGCGCGGGGCGACGCGCTGGCGGGTGCTGCTGTCGTCGATGCTCAAGCATTCGCCGTTGCGCGTGGCGTTTTGCAGCAAGTAGGTGCGGATCGCCACGGCGAGGGCTTTGGCGGCTTCGGCGGGTTCGGGTTTGGCTTCGCGCTCCAGCACTCGGGCGACGTATTCTTCGCGATCGAGCCTGGCGACAAGTTTGTCGTTGAGCAGAAACAGTTCGCCGTCGCTGTGGATATCCAGCGCGTTGCCGTTGGCGAATTCGACACGGTAATCCCCCTGCAACGGGCCGGAGCCAGCTACGCGCTCACCCGACAGCACTCGCGAAACCGGATAACGCGAGAACAGTCCGACCTCAACGCATCGCCCCGCCTCCGCCGGCCAGGAAGAAGGCAACACCGTCGCCAATGCCAAACCGTAATGCCGCAGAACCATCTGGCTGGTACCCCGGCCACCGGCCCAGATCGGCGAACCATCCGCCGTCCAGCCAGCGAATCCGCCCTGGCGTGATTGAGGATCCTGATCACCGAGCCAGCTCCAGGTTTTCACCCGCAAACGTCCGCCCAGCTCGCCGACGACATTACCGTCAGCCGCATTCAGCACCACATCGAGCAACACTCCGCGCATCCGATCCTGCGCTGGCAGCGAAGCCAACACCTTGAGCAAATCAGCCACCGAAACTCGCGTCGCTGGCTGCACCGAAGGCAACTCCAGCAACCACGACGGCGCCTGCCGCGCCTGCCAATAGGTTTTCCAATCACCAGCCGTTATGCCCAACCGCGCAGGCTCGAAATACAACCCGCAGGATTTCACCAACGCCTGATCACGCTCGATCTTGCCGCCCGCCGAGCAGCAATAGACTTCCTCTTTCGACTGCCCGCGACATTCATAAGCCACTTCGCGAGCGCCGGTATCCACCAGCCACGCATAAACGAACAATTTCCACAGACTGCCTAGCGGCGTATCCAGAGACGGAGGCAGCGGCTCGCGAGCGGTCAGTTGCGTGGTGTTCAGCGACAACAATTCACCCTTGTACGCCACGCGCAACGGTTCCTCCTGCGCCGTCGCCAGCGCAGGAATCAGACACATCAGCAGCCACAGCAGCGGCCGGAGCATGTCAGTTGACCGTGACCTGACCGAGGGCGGCTTTCGTTTCCTGAGCCTGATTTTGCGGCGCGTAGACCTGAGTGAAACGCACCGGCGGCAGATTGAACTGCCCCTTCTGCGAGAAACGCACCAGATGGCGCAGACGCAATTCACCGCTCAGCGCATCCACCGGCACCGCATAGGCGAGTTGGCCCGGTTCGAAGCGCGCCTTCTCCAGCGCGGTCGGCTCGGTGCCGTCCTTGCCCTGCAACTTGATGCCCCACGTGGTGCGCTCGACATCCGCGCCCGGCGGCAGCGGCACTTCGAGCATGCCGTAGCGCAACGGTTTCGGTGCTTTGCTGGTGAGGATCACTTCGTCCAGGTACAGGCTGTCGCTGGACAGCGGTTTAGTGCCGACCGGCTCCAGTTTGAAGGTGAACGCTTCGTCGCCAGGCACCAGTCGCGACAGGCGACGGGTGATGGTCACGGCCATTGGGTCAACCGCCGGTTGCTGGGTCTGGAAGCTCAGTGCCGCACGCAACGGACGCTCCTGAGTGCCCGATACCGTCAACACGCTCGGCACCGGCGTCGCACCCTGCCATGTCCAGTACATCTCGCCGGTCGCGCCGTAGTTTTTCTTCCAGCCTTCGCCCGGTGCCAGCGCGATGGTCGGCGACGCCTGGGCGATGCTGCGTTGCAACCAGCTCAGCGACAGCGCGCGTTCAAGGGTCGATTGTTGCGGCAGCAGACGTTGCAGCAACGCCGTCGCACGCGTCTGATCAAACGGTTGCAGCGACAGGTTCAGCGCTTCGGCGAAAGGTTGCGAGCTGACCGACAGACGTTGTTGCGCCGCGCCCACCTGGCGATTGAACGCATCAGGCAATGCCACTTTCGACTGCGTGGCCAGCGCTGCGGTCAGGACTCGCGCCGCCGCCAGACCGAGCGCCGAATCCGGATCGCCCATCACCAGGCTGTCTTCACCGTCGTCCAGCATTGTTTCGGCATTGCCCTCGCCAGCCTTGGCCAGATCGTCGATCAAACCGCTGAGCAGCGTGTTGACCGGCAGATGCATCTGCTTGGCGAAAGACAGAATCAACGCCCGTTGCAGTAATGGCGTGTTCGGCGCTTGCTTGGCGTAGACCTCCAGCACCCGCTGCCAGTGTTCCGGCGGCAGGGTCAGTTCAAGCACCTGACTGGCGTTCCAGTCAGCGTAATAGGCGTAAGCGGTGAGGAATGCATCCGGCTCACCGTCATAACCCCACCAGGTGAAGCTCGCCGACGGCCCGGCCATTTGCACCAGACGCAGACGACTGTTCTGCATGATCAGGCGCAGGCGATCACGGATCTGCGGACTCGACGCCAGCGACGGATAAGCGATGCTCAGCGGCAGCAAACGGCTGGCCGTCTGCTCGACGCCGCCGTACGGATAGCTCAGCAGATCGTCGAGTGCGGAACGGAACAGCGCTTGCGGGCTGTCATCCAGACGCAGGCGAATGTCGGTGGCGTCTGCGGGCAGGCTCAACGGCGTGTCGGCGCTGGCCACGTCGAGGCTCTGGGTCTGCGTCACTTGCCAACCATCGCCGGTTGCACTCAGGCGCACAGCGAGAGCGTCGGCGGTTTTACCGTCCTGCACCAGTTCGGCAGTCCACTCGCCGGAAGCCAAGGCGAACGCCGGCAGCGGCAGGTAGTTGATGCCGTTGTACAGCGTCACCGGCAGGCGTTGTTCGGTGCCAGCGTAATGGCTGACCAGTTCAGCCTTCACCGGTTTCTCGGCCTGACTGAAGGCGAACACGCCGAGTTGCGGCTGATCGCCCTTGCGGAATTTGCTTGGCCCGCTCCACTTCAGGTACAGCGGTTTTTCCGAACGGACGAACTGCTTTTTCTGCCCGACCTGACCATCATCGGCAATCGCCCGCGCGGTGATGCGCCAGCGGGTCAGCGAGTCCGGCATCTTGAAGGTGAAACGGGTTTTGCCGTCAGCACCGGTCAGTAATTCCGGCTGCCATGCTGCGGTGTCGACGTCTTCGCGACGCGGCCGCTCCAGCACTTTCACCCCGCGTTCGCTGCGGTTGGCCTTGCCCGGTGCACCGGGGCTGCCCGGCAGCGCCACGTCGTAACTGATGAACGACAGGCTGGCGCTGGTGCGCACGTTGTTGCGGCGCGGGTGGTAGAAGAACTGGTCGATGGTCGGGGCGACTTCAGGTTGCAGCGCGTAGACCATTTCATCGACGACGCTGACGGTCAGATGCGCCGGAACCGCTTTGCCGGCGAACTGCGTGGTCAGGTCAACCGTTACGGTATCGCCCGGCAGATACACCGCTTTGTCGGTGCTGATCGCCACGTCGATCTGCGGTGCAACCACTTTGATCCCGGCGTTCTGGAAGCTGTACTGACCCCCCTTGGTGTACAGCACCGAGAACGTCAGGTTCGGCGCGAAGTTGTCCTTCACCGGGATGCGTGCGCGGTATTGGGTTTCACTGAGTTTTTCCAGTTTCAGCCAGTCGCCGCCCTTGGCCAGCAGTGCGGTGGCTTCAACCTTGTCGCGCTCCAGCGACAGCAGCGCATCGCTGACCGGCTCGGGGAAGGTGATCAGCGCCAGCGCTTCATCGCCGGCCTTGTACTCGGGTTTGTCGAGGACGATTTCCACGGTGCCCGGCACCGCTTTGACGCCATCGCCAGTGACCGAGTGGCCGGTGGCGCCGAGTACACGGCCGTGCTGATCCTTCAATGTCAGGTTGTAAGTACCCGGACGTTCGAAAGCAATGCTGAAGCTTTTGTCCTTGGCGGCAAGCTTGCCCTCGCCGGTGCTCTGGTCTTCCAGACGCACCCAGGCATAACTGCTCGGCGTGACCGCTTTGCTCTGTTCGCTGCCGCCCTCGTTGGCGTAGCTGAACGCAACCTTGTCATTGACCGCACTGAAGCGTTGCGGCGCGCTCAAGCGGAAGCTTGCGGCACCACGGTCGATAAGGATTTCCTTGGTGGTCTTTACCCGATACGCCGCGCCATCGCTGGCAAACACGGTGAGCATGTAACGGCTCGGTTTGTCGGCCGCCGGCAGATCGAGGGTCGCGTTGCCCTTGCTGTCGGTGGTCAGTTCGGTGCTGGTCAGCTCCACCGGAAATTGCCCGAGGTATTGCAGCTCGTTGTCGACCATCGACAATTGCTGTGCGCGCAGGCTCAGGGTCAGTTTGGCGTTGGCCACCGGTTTGCCGTCCGGATAGAGCAGCACCAGACTGCCCTTGACCGGCTCACCGGTGCGGTAATCCTGCTTGGCCAGGTTCAGCGATATTTCGAAGTGCGGTTTGATGTATTCGGCCACGCGGAAAGCGCTGCTGTAGGCCTGATCCTTGTAGTTGAAGCGAATCTCGTAACCACCAGCCACGGCGTTGTCCGGCAACTGGAATCGGCCCTGAGTGCCGGCCTTCGAATCGAGTTTCAAATCGAGACGCTGCAATTCCGTGCCTGTCGCATCAAGCACGCTGACAGTAACGTCAGCCGCCCCCGGCAGCACCGAATCCCGCGCGTTCTTGAACTCGCGGCCAACGATTTTCAGCGACACCCAATCACCCGGGCGATACAGCGGCCGGTCGGTGAAGGCGTAGAGTTTGGTGTCGTAGATTTCGCTGTCGTAATAGAAGTTTTCCGAGACGAATACGCCGCCCTCTTCGTCCTCACCAATCACGAACGAACGCTCGGGGCTGACGTGTTTCAGGCGCAGCAAACCATCGGCATCGGTGGCACCGCTACTCATCACGCCGAGGCCGTCGGTCCACAGCACATTGACCTTCGGCACCGAACTGCCTTCGTGTTTGCGCGCCGCCCACACCAGCAATTCATCACCGGCAATCTTGCTCACCGCGACGGTGTTAGAGACGAACACCATGGTGGTTGCACGGTACTTGCCGATCAGCGCTTCGACCAGATACAGACCCGGCTTCAGGTTGCCCAGCGGAATGTAGACGTTACCCGGCGCGACACTGACGAAGTCGCTGGAAGAACCGGCCAGGTTGACCCCGGCCGGCGGCTGGATCGGCTTGGCCTGCCACAGCGGATAACGGAACTGGCTGACCACCGGCAGACCCGGGATCAGCGCAAATTGCGCTGGCGCGTCATACGGCGTCGGCGCGGCGATGGCGTTGCCCATCTTCAGTTCCGGGACTTCTTCGGTGACCTGTTTGCGCGATTCGTAGGAGAACGCACGCTGCATCACCCGACGGGATTTGCGGTACCAGTTGTCCCACAGGTACGCGAGGGTGTTGGACAGACCTTCACCCTTGAACTGACCGTCGCTGACCACCCGGTGCAGGTTCTTCTGGCGCTTGAGGAAGTCCAGCGGCTTGTCGATGCGGTACACACGAATGTCGGCGCCGCCGTAGGGTTCCATGCGGAAACGGCGGTAATCGCGGCCCGGCGCTTCGAGGCGCACCATCGCCTGTTCGTCGGCGGCAAAACTGCTGTCGGCGAGCAGGAAGAAGCTTTCACCGGACACCGGCGTGTAGCCGCTAGGCTCGACGGAGTCTTCGGCATTCACCGCCGAAAATGGCAGGGCTAACAGCAACAGAAAAGGCAGTAAACGCAACATGCGGGCACCGGTCATTGGGAGAGAAAGTTCAGTCGATAGACGCCGATGAAGTTGGGGTTGGCTGCGTCGGGTATCCATCGGGTGTCCTTCCATGTCATGAGTTGCTGCAGGCTTGCCGAACGCATGCCGTTGTCAGTGGGGGTGGTGGTGCCGGTGTGATAGGCGATGTAGCGGCCCATCCAGATCATCAGGTGCTGGTCGTCGCCCTGATCGAAAAACATCAGATCGCCGGGCCGTGCCTGGGACACGTCGCGGCCGATCAGATGGCTGTTGAACTGAATCAGTTTGATCGCGTTGACGTAGGGCCCGACCTTGCCGCCGCCCTGCTGCCATTGCTGGGCGAGCTTGCGCTGGTCATCGCTGAGCGACAGCTCCGGCGGCAGGTAGCGGTTGGACAGGCCATTGCTGCGCAGCCATTTGTCGTCGTGGACTTTCAGCGCTTCGTTGGCGGCGAAACGCACCAGCCCGGCACAATCCTGCTGATACCAGCGCGGGCTCGGCCCTTGGCTCAGTTGCTCCTGAGCGATGCGCACAAACCAGGCGCGGAATACCTGCGACTGTGCCGGATCGAGTGCCGGCGCTTCGACGGCGCGGGCGCCCGCGCTCAGTAACAGCGCGAGCAGGCCGAGGCTGCGGATCAGTGCCGTCACAGCGCTTTCCATTCCAGCGGCAGCCATTGCCAGTGGCCGTCCGGCTCGCTGCCTTCCGGCAAGGTCAGGGCATATTTGCCGTAGCCGCCGAGGGTGCGCAGTTTCGGGATCAGGTAGGTTTGCGCGGCGTTGTAGAACACCGGTTCCATGTCCTGCGGCAGGCTGTCGAGGGTTTCCTGCTGCATCAGTTGCGCCATCGAATCGGGACCGAAATAGATCGGCATCAGCACATCTTTGGGCAGCACGTCAGCCATCGGCGGGAAGCGCTTGTCGAGGGTGCCGAGGGCCTTGTCGACCAGTTTGTCGTCGAGGGAAAACAGCAAGGTCGAACCGTGACGGGCGAGGCTGACTTTCATGAAAGCCTTGCCGGAAATCGCGTCCGGGTTCTCGGCAGTCTTCGCCGCGTACGGGCCGAAGCTGGAGCTGACCTGACGCTGCCAGACGTGGCTCTGACCTTCCTGCTTCTCGACTACCGGGAAGACGCTTTCTTCGACGTTCGATTCGAATGCACCGACCATCGAGCCGAACAGTTTGCCGAGATCACCGTCAAGTTTGCTGCTGTCCTCGTCCTTCAGACTGGCGACCAGCAATGGTGTGTACAGGCGTGAGTCGGCGTACCAGCACAGGCCCGCCGCGCCGGCCACATGTTCGGTGAGGGTCTGCGCCACCGCTTCTTCGGCGCCGAGTTTCACCAGCAACGGTTTCTGCGGCTCGGCGGCCACCGGCAAGGTCACGCATGCACTGGCGCCCAGCGGCATCGCCTGCCACACCGGTTTGAAATCGAAGTCCGGCTGGTTGTCCAGTTCATCCATGGCGAGATAGCTGTGCCAGCCCTTGTCGTCCATGTCGAAACGCAGCCCGGCGAAGTTGGGGATGAAGCGCTGATAACCCATGGCGAGGACGCTGGAATTGACCGAGAGACGCTGTTTGGTCTCAGGGGTTTTCGCCGGCAGGCCGAAGGCTTCCGGGAACAGCCTTTCACCGTTGAGCAGTGCCGCCAGCGCTTGTGGCGACACATGGCCCGACTCTTCAGAGGCGCCACTTTCGGGGTCGTAATATTTGGCTGGGTTGGACAGCACCACCAATTTGTCGCCGTGGGAGGCGAACAGCAGGGCTTTGCTGGCGTTGTAGGTCAGTTGATAAAGCGGCACGGTGTCGCCACCGACCTTGAGTTCGCCCATCTGGCTGAGCTGGGTGTCATCCAGCGCGACTTTCGCCAGTGGCTCCAGCAGCTTGGCCAGCCCGCCGCGATCCATCACCAACAGGAAATCTTTCAACCGGCCATCAGCGCCGCGCCACAGCGCAACGTCTGCCGGCTGATCGAAAAGCTGTTCGATCAAACTGTCCTGCAGCTTCAGGTCATGCTCGTAAATGATTCGGCGCAGGCTGCCAATCAGGCCGAGGCGATCAGCGTGGGTTTCGTAATAGAAGACGAAATCTTCGGTGAGCGTGGCCTTGAGGAACGGCACCGTCAGCAAGTCCTTGGGCAACTGGCTCAGGGAACGGGTTTCCAGCAGTGCATCCGGGCGGCTCAGACCGAGTTTATCACTGGCAAGTGCAGCCGGTGGCGCCTTGGGTTTGTGCAGCAGCCAGCCGAGCCCACCGGCCACGCCGGCCACCAGGCACAGCCCGACCAACAGCAGAGGCCAGCGCCGGGAAGGTTTGCCGGCAGGCGTTTCAACGGCCGGAGTAACAGTGTTATCACTCATGTTCACAAAACCCGAAATTCATCCGTGGTGCGGGATGCTTAGTAGTTGAAAGTCTTGACCAGCAGCAGATCACCGATCGCCCGCAGGGGCACGATGAAGGTCTCGCGTTTTTCGTCGACGGTGTTTTCGTTGAGCACCAGCGTGATTTGCGAGGTGATCACCTCGTTCTGGTTGCTGGTCTCATCGAAGTTATAGCCGCCGTTACCGAAGTTGCCCCAATAGTTGACGTAAACCAGATAGGTGCCATGCAGCGGCGCGGTCATGGTGAACATTTCCGGCCCGGGGCCATCGACGCCATCCGGGTCGAGACCACCGCCATTGCTCATCGCCGGCTGCGCCCAGAACGCATGCTGACCGTCGGGCGTGACAATGTGCAGATCGAGCTCGGCTTTCGGATCATCCCAGCCCAAGACAAGACGAATACGCGCCGGCGTGCGCAAGTTATTGGCTTCATAAAATTGCACACGCTTGAGCGACTGGCCTTCGGCGCTGATCACTTCGACACTGTTCGACCCCGCGCCAAACGCATACGGCCGGGCAAAACGGCCTTGGTCGTCAGTGTAAAGATTCAGTGGATTGCCGTTGACGGCGAGACTGTGCGGCGGACGCAGATGGCCGATGGCCTTGAGCTGGCCTTCAATCATCGTGCGATTGCGCTGGATGCCGCGATCAATCGGCGGCGTCGGGTAGGCGACTTGCGGGTTTTCCGTGCGATCGAGCAAACCGTGATAACGCCAGCCGCCCACCGGTTCAGCCAATTCGGCAGTCGGCGCGGCCAGCAGCGCGGGCGCGCAGGCCAACCCGATCAGCAACATAAGAAATGAACGCATGTGATGCCTCCTGCCATGCCTGAACGAAACCTTGCACCCGATCCTCGGTACTTCACAGCGGTGAAAACTGCGTTTCGTCTGAAAGACCCGTGACTGCCGGGTCGTAGAAGGCGCGAAGGTTAGCCATTTGGCAGTTTTTTAACAATCGGATACATCTTGAAATGCGGTGGGAATCACGCACTCGGGTGGACGATGAGCCGAATAGGCGTCATATTCGGCTCACAAAATGAGCCGAATAGCGTTTCCATTCGGCTCACGCACTCAGGAACGGCATTTCATGGCAACTCACTGGATCTGGCAGCAACCCGACTGGCCGGACTTCAACTGGCAGGCAGAGCGTCTCACTGCGTTGATGCGCGAATGCGTTCAGGCGCAGGGACAATTGATGGGCATGGCGGGATCAGTGGGCCATTCACTGAGCGCTCAGACTGAACTGGATGCGTTGCTGCAAAACATCGTGACCTCCTCGGCCATCGAGGGGGAACAGTTGAATGTTGAATCCGTGCGTTCATCACTGGCACGACGCCTGGGGATGGAATCACCGGATGGCGACAACGTCAGCAAGCGAAGCGAGGGGCTGGCACAGCTGATGCTCGATGCCACTCAGCGCTTTGCCGAACCGCTGACGCTGGAACGATTGCTGGAATGGCATTCATGGCTGTTTCCAGAACAGGAGAGTGGGTTCCTTTCGCGTGCAATCAATGTCGGCGCATTACGCGGCGATGAGCCGATGCAGGTAGTTTCCGGGCGAATCGACCGTCCGACCGTGCATTTCGAGGCGCCACCGCGACAAGGCCTCGAGCGGCAACTCGACAGTTTTCTCAAGTGGTTCGACGCCAGTCGGCATCAGGCAGGCCTCGATCCTTTACTGCGAGCGGGTATCGCACACTTCTGGTTCGTCACCTTGCACCCGTTCGACGACGGTAATGGGCGCCTGACTCGCACCCTCACCGATCTCGCACTGGCTCAAGGCGAAGCGCAGGCGATTCGTTTTTATGCGATGTCCGCCAGCATCCTTGATGATCGTGCGGGCTACTACCGGATTCTCGAATCCAGTCAGAAAGCCACGCTGGACATCACCGACTGGCTCGCATGGTTCCTGCAAACGTTGCTGCGCAGCCTGCAACAAGCCATCGCCCGTATTGAAGGCGTACTGGGTAAATCACGTTTCTGGCAAACGCACCGTGAATCCGAGCTGTCAGTTGAGCAAATCAAGGTGCTCAATCGCTTGCTTGATGGCGGTGAGCGCGGTTTCGAGAACGGCATCAGTGCAGCTCAGTATCAGGCCGTGGCCAAGGTGTCTAAAGCTACCGCGACCCGGCATTTGACAGAGTTAGTGGAAAAAGGCTGTCTACAACGACTTCCAGGCGGCGGACGCAGCACGCGGTATCAGATCAGCTACCCAACCTAGAGCAATAAGAAGATCACTGTGGCGAGGGTGTCGGAAACCCCGCTTATTTGCCCATAAACCCCCTATCTGCTAGTGTCGCGCCGGTTTAACGTCAACCGGAAACCGCCGCCATGGCCCGCAAAAAAGCTGCACTGGATTTCGAACAGTCCCTCGCCGACCTGCAAACACTGGTCGAGCGTCTGGAGAACGGTGAATTGTCGCTGGAAGACTCGCTGACCGCTTTCGAGCAGGGCATCGGTCTGACCCGTGACTGCCAGGCAGCGCTGGCACAGGCCGAGCAGAAGGTACAAGTGCTGCTGGAGCGTGATGGCGAACTCGCCGAGGAACCCTTCGACGCGGAACAGCCAGAATGATTGCAGCGTATTCGGCGACCAGCCAGGCGCGGGTCAACGCAGCACTGGAAGCCCTGTTCAACGCGCCGTTGCCGGAACTGGCGCGTCTTTACGAAGCCATGCGCTACAGCGTGATGAACGGCGGCAAACGCGTGCGTCCGCTGCTGGCTTACGCTGCGTGCGAAGCCCTCGGCGGTAAAGCTGAGCAGGCCAACGGCGCAGCGTGTGCCGTCGAGCTGATCCACGCTTATTCGCTGGTGCACGACGACTTGCCGGCGATGGACGACGACGATCTGCGTCGCGGTCAGCCGACCACCCACAAAAAATTCGACGAAGCCTGCGCGATCCTCGCCGGTGACGGCCTGCAGAGCCTGGCGTTCAGCGCGCTGCTCGACCCACGCCTGAGCAATCTCGACGCTGACATCCGCCTGCAACAGGTCACGGCGCTGGCGCACGCGGCAGGCCCGGCGGGCATGGTCGGCGGCCAGGCCATCGACCTCGGTTCGGTCGGTCTGAAGCTCGATCAGACAGCCCTCGAACAGATGCATCGGCACAAGACCGGCGCGCTGATCGAAGTCAGCGTCAAACTCGGTGCCTTGGCCAGCGGCCGTGCCGAGAAGGATGAACTCAAGGCTCTGCAGACTTATGCACAGGCCATCGGCCTCGCCTTCCAGGTGCAGGACGACATCCTCGACGTCGAAAGCGATACCGAAACCCTTGGCAAACGCCAGGGCGCCGATATCGCCCGCGACAAGCCGACCTACCCGGCCCTGCTCGGTCTGGACGCGGCCAAGGCCTATGCCTTGGAACTGCGCGATCAGGCCCTGCACGCCCTGCGACCGTTTGACGCGGCGGCAGAGCCGTTGCGCGAGCTGGCCCGGTATATCGTCGAGCGCCGCAGCTGACGGCGAATCAGCCAAAAAAGACCAACGCGTGGGCAGGGGGCGATGCATCAGGTAAACTGCCGCATCTTTTATACCTATAACGATTCGCCTGATGCCCACGACGTTTCATGAGATTCCCCGCAAGCGCCCGACCACGCCCCTGCTCGACCGCGCGAACACGCCGGACGGCCTGCGCCGGTTAGGCGAAGCCGAGCTGGAAACCCTGGCTGATGAGTTGCGCCTGGAATTGCTCTACACGGTCGGCCAGACCGGTGGGCATTTCGGTGCCGGCCTGGGCGTCATCGAGCTGACCATCGCGTTGCATTACGTCTTCGACACCCCGGATGACCGGCTGGTGTGGGACGTTGGTCATCAGGCTTATCCGCACAAGATCCTCACCGGTCGTCGCGAGCGCATGGAAACCCTGCGCCAAAAGGACGGCATCGCAGCCTTCCCGCGCCGCGCCGAGAGCGAGTACGACACCTTTGGCGTCGGCCACTCCAGCACCTCGATCAGCGCCGCGCTAGGCATGGCCATCGCCGCCCGCCTGCAAAACAGTGATCGCAAGGCGATTGCCGTGATCGGCGACGGTGCACTGACTGCCGGCATGGCCTTCGAGGCGCTGAACCACGCGCCGGAAGTGAACGCCAACATGTTGGTGATCCTCAACGACAACGACATGTCGATCTCGCGCAACGTCGGCGGCCTGTCGAATTATCTGGCGAAGATCCTCTCCAGCCGCACTTACGCGAGCATGCGTGAAGGCAGCAAGAAAGTCCTGTCGCGCCTGCCCGGCGCCTGGGAAATCGCCCGTCGCACCGAAGAATACGCCAAAGGCATGCTGGTCCCCGGCACCCTGTTCGAAGAGCTGGGCTGGAACTACATCGGCCCGATCGACGGCCACGACCTGCCGACCCTGATCGCCACGTTGCGCAACATGCGCGACCTGAAAGGCCCGCAGTTCCTGCACATCGTCACCAAGAAAGGCAAAGGCTTCGCCCCGGCGGAAGTCGACCCGATCGGTTACCACGCGATCACCAAGCTCGAACCTGTGGATGCTCCCGCTGCTGCGCCGAAAAAGGCCGGCGGGCCGAAGTATTCGGCAGTGTTCGGCGAGTGGCTGTGCGACATGGCGGCGGCTGATCCACGTCTGGTCGGGATTACCCCGGCGATGAAGGAAGGCTCGGATCTGGTGGCGTTCAGCGAACGCTTCCCGCTGCGCTACTTCGACGTGGCAATTGCCGAACAGCACGCCGTGACGTTTGCTGCCGGTATGGCTTGTGAAGGCGCGAAACCGGTGGTGGCGATCTACTCGACATTCCTCCAGCGTGGCTACGACCAGCTCGTGCACGATGTGGCGGTGCAGAACCTCGACGTCCTGTTCGCCATCGACCGCGCCGGTCTGGTCGGCGAAGACGGCCCGACCCACGCCGGCAGCTTCGATCTGTCGTACCTGCGTTGCATACCGGGCATGCTCATCATGACCCCGAGCGATGAAAACGAACTGCGCAAAATGCTCACCACCGGTCACCTGTACAACGGCCCGGCGGCGGTGCGTTACCCGCGCGGCAGCGGCCCGAACGCAACCATCGAGAAAGACCTCGATCCTATCGAAATCGGCAAGGGCATCGTTCGCCGCCAGGGCAGCAAAGTGGCCCTGCTGGTGTTCGGCGTGCAACTGACCGAAGCGCTGAAAGTCGCCGAGAAGCTGGATGCGACCGTGGTCGACATGCGCTTCGTCAAACCTATGGATGAAGCGCTGGTGCGCGAGATTGCCGGCAGTCACGAGCTGCTGGTGACGATCGAAGAGAACGCGATCATGGGCGGCGCCGGTGGCGCGGTCAGCGAATTTCTCGCACGCGAGAATATTCTCAAGTCGATGCTGCACCTGGGCTTGCCGGACGTTTACGTCGAGCACGCAAAGCCTGCGCAAATGCTGGCCGAGTGCGGGCTGGATGAGGCCGGAATCGAAGCGTCGATTCGCGAACGTCTGGATCTGCTTAACCGCTGACTCGCTGGATAAACGCAAAACCCCATGTGGGAGCGGGCTTGCCCGCGAAGGCGTCGAATCAGTCGATATTGAGTCGACTGACACACCGTCTTCGCGAGCAAGCCCGCTCCCACATTTGATTTGTGTACACCTGAAAGACCTATGGACCACCCATGAAACTCTCGCGCCTCGCCCTGCCCTTCTTCCTGCTGCCAGCCACCAGCGTCCTGGCCGATACCTTCGAACGCGACGCCGCCCTGAAATTGCCCGACACGCTGATCAGCGCCAACCGCCAGGTCGAAGCACGCAACGACAGCAGCGCGGCCAACACGGTGTTCACCCGCGAAGACATCGACCGCCTGCAACCGAGCGACGTGCCGGACTTGCTGCGTCGCGTACCGGGCGTGCAGGTGGCGCAGACCGGCGGGCGCGGCAGCCTGCCCGGGGTTTACATTCGCGGTACGCAGTCGGCGCAGAGCCTGGTGCTGGTCGACGGCCAGCGCATCGGCAGTTCCACTTCCGGCGACAGCAACCTGCAACATCTGAACATCGAACAGATTGAGCGCGTCGAAGTGCTGCGCGGATCACGTTCGGTGATTTACGGCAGCGATGCGATTGGCGGGGTGATTCAGATCTTCACCCGCCGTGGCAGCGAACAAGGCTTGCAGCCGCGCCTGCACGTCGGATTTGGCAGTAACCAGACCTGGGAACGCAGCCTCGGCCTGTCCGGTGGCGATGACAAAACCCGTTTCAACCTCGGTGCCAGTCTCGATGAAACGGCCGGGATCGATCGCACCCACGAGTCGTATCCCAGCGACGGCGATGATGACGCCTACCGCAACAAGTCAGTCAGCCTGAGCCTCAGCCATGCGCTGACCGACGACATCGAAGTCGGTGCCAACCTGCTGGATAACCGTGGCAAAAGCGAGTTCGACAACCCGTTCGGCCGCTTCGACATGAATACCTTCGAATCGCTGCAGCAACAGCCGTACAGCGATTTCAATGTCAGCAGCGTCAGCAGTTACGTCGATGCCCGGGTCAACGAAACCTGGAAAACCCGCGTCGAACTCGGCCACACAGAGAACCGCGAAAAGACCCTCGACAAGCTCAGCGACGAACGCACGGTGTTCAACACTTACCGCGACTCGGTGAACTGGCAGAACGACCTGACCCTCGACGCACGCAACAGCCTGATCCTGGGCGGCGACTGGTACGAAGACCGGGTCAACAGCAGTACCGCGTTCGACGAGGACAGCCGCTGGAACCGCGCCGCCTTCATCCAGCATCGTTATCAGGCCGACAGCTTCTCCACCGAGCTGGGCCTGCGCCACGACGATAATCAGCAATTCGGCAGCCAGAATACCTGGAGTGGCACCTTCACCCTGCCGCTGAATCCGGACAATGATCTGTTGCTCAGCTACAGCGAGGGCTTCCGCGCGCCGACTTTCAACGACCTGTATTACCCGGATTTCAGCAACCCGAACCTGAAACCGGAAACCTCGAAAAGCTACGAGCTGCAATGGCGTAGCCAGTTAACCGATAGCAGCCGACTCGAAGCCTCGATTTACCGTACAGACCTGGAAGACGCGATTATCTTCGGCAGCAACTCACGGCCGGAAAACGTCGCTTCGGCACGCATCAACGGTTTCGAAGCAGCACTGAAACAGCAATTGTTCGGCTGGCAGAGCAATCTCGGCGTAGCGATCATCGATCCCCGCGACCGCGACACCGGCCATACCCTGGCCCGTCGTGCACGCCGCACCGCGAGCTGGGATCTGGATCGCCAGTTCGATCAGCTAGGCCTCGGCGCCAGTTGGCAGGCAGTCAGCAGCAGCTATGACGACAAGGACAATACGCAGGCACTGGGCGGTTACGCACTGTTCGGCTTGCGCAGCAGTTGGGCGCTGAACCGCGAGATCAAGCTGGAACTGAAAGTGGATAACGTGCTGGACAAAAGCTACAGCCGCGCACTGTACAGCTTTGACGGCAGCCAGTACGGCTATCGCGAAGAAGGTCGGGAGTGGATGTTTGGCGTCACCTGGACTCCAGAACTCTAAGATCCGATCAACTGTGGCGAGGGGTTTTATCCCCGATGGGTTGCGAAGCAGCCCCAAAAACAGACGCCTCAGTGAGTCAGCCACATTGAGTTCACGGGTTTACAGCTGCTGCGCAGCCGGTCGGGGATAAATCCCCTCACCACAGGCTACTGGTGTGGCTGTATCAGGTTGCAGAGCTTGGCTGTCGCCTCGATCATCTGCCCGCTGGGTCTTTCGAGGCCTTTATCGGTGACCAGCAGCAGCTTCCCCTGCTTCACTGCCGACACCTGCGGCCATGCCTTCCACGCATCGAGCTGCGCCTGATCACCCGCCAGAATCACCTCGGGATCACGCTGCAGCACCGCTTCAATACTCACCTGCGGTGCCGGCAGGCTCAGGTCGGCGAAGACATTGCGCGCGCCGCATACCTCTAGCGCATCGCTGATGATCTGTCCGCCGCCCACCGTGTAGAGCGGCTTGTCCCAGACTTGATAGAACACCTTGAGCGGCGTGTCCCGACGGTAACGCTGGCGCAGGTCGGCCAGTTGCTTGCGCAGATCCGTCGCCAGTTTTTCGCCCCGTTCAGGCCGACCGAGTCGAGTGGCAATGGCCTCAATCTGCGCGGAAAGTTGTTCGAGGGTGTGCGGTTCGGCCACGAATGTGGGGAGGTTCAAACGCTTGAGCTGATCACGCTGCGCCGGGCCTACACTGCCGGGCCAGAGCAAAAGCAGGTCAGGTTTGAGGCTGAGTAGCTGTTCCATGTCGAGTTGGCCGTAGCGGCCCACGGAAGGCACCCCGGCAATGGCCGCCGGGCGCTCGCCAGCGTCCAGCACGCCGACCAGCAGGTCGGCGGAATCCAGTTCAACGACGATTTCCGACAGCGAAGGCGCGAGACTGACCACGCGCAGACTCGCCAGCGCCGGAGCACTGACGGCCAGCAGTAGAACCGCCAGCCACAGACCGCGCATCAACCGAGCTGACGCGGGATACGGTAGAGGTAGAACAGCACCACCGTGGACAACGCCAACAGCATCAGCGGCACCGCTTCGAGACCGACGAACACCGCCAGTGCGCCAATCCACGCCGGCAACGCAGCGGCAAGGAATGCACTGCGGCGACGCGCTGCGAGAGCGATCCACGTCGCAGGTTCTTCAGGGGTATCGAGGGCTTTCTGGGTGGCGATCAGTGCGTGTTTGTAACGGCCAAAAAACTTCAGGCTGACAAACATCGACGCCACGCCGGCGATAAAAAACGGCATCGCCAGCACCGGCATGATGCCTTCACCCTGACCGAACAGCGCGTTGATCACGAACAACGGCACCAGCGCCAGCGCCAGGTATTTCCACCAGGCGACCGCCAGACGCCGCCGCACCTGACCGCGAGTCACGCGCGATCGACCTCGCCCTGATGCTCGTTGCCCATCATGTGGTCGAGCTTGCTGGCCTTGGTCGCCAGGTAGAGTTTGTTGTGCGGGTTGTGCCCGGTGTGCAGCGGCACACGCTCGGCGACGGTGATGCCCATGTCGGTCAGCGCTTTGACCTTGCGCGGGTTGTTGGTCATCAGGCGCAGCGACTTGACGCCCAGATGCTCGAGCATCGGCAGGCACATGGCGTAGTCACGCTGGTCGGCAGCAAAGCCCAGACGCTCGTTGGCTTCAACGGTGTCGGCGCCGCCGTCCTGCAATTCGTAGGCGCGGATCTTGTTCAGAAGACCAATGCCACGACCTTCCTGACGCAGGTACAGCAGCACGCCGCGCCCTTCGCGAGCGATGGCTTTGAGCGCGCCTTCCAGTTGCGAGCCGCAGTCGCAGCGCTGGCTGAACAGGGCATCGCCCGTCAGGCATTCGGAGTGCAAACGGCCGAGTACCGGGGCACCGTCGGCAATCTCGCCCAGGCTCAGCACAACGTGCTCGCGGCCGGTGGCTTCATCGAGAAAACCGTGCATGGTGAATTGCGCAAAAGGCGTTGGCAGCTTGGAAGCGGCGACAAAAACGACAGGCACCGGTGTGCTCCTGATCTAAAAGTCTGAAGATTCGCAGGCCGGCATTGTAGCAGCAGCTTTGGGCAGGCGCTTAGGCTGAATTGTCGGGCATAACGATCAAAAAGTTTGATAACTCCCGAGCTGGCTGGATCCTTGTGGGACAGCGTTGAACGCAAGACCTGTGTTCAGTTCGGCTCGAATGGGTACGGCTGCTTCCACTTCTCGAAGATCGGCTTCAGCTCGCCGCTCTTCACCAACTGATCCATGCGCTGGTCATACAACGCCATCAACGTACGGGCCTTTGGCGTATTGGCGAAGCACAGGTATAGCGGCAGCTCGGCAATATGGGTTTTGCGGAACTGCGCCGGATCCTTGGCCCGACCGGCCACGTAATCGACTTCGGTCAGCGCATCGATGTAATAGTCGGCACGGTTTTGGGTCAGCATCGACAAAATCCCGGTGCGCCGGATGATTTCGTTATAGCTTTTCACGTTGGGCAAGTAATTCTGGTAGTCGTAACCGCGTACCCACGCCAGTCGATAGTTGCCCAGGGTTTCCGGGGTCGGCTCCGGATTGCTCGCAAGACCCAGCGCATAGATGTGATCGGTATCGAAGTTCCAGCGCGGGTAGAGCAGATCGCTGGCCTCTTCGTGATAAGAGCCGACACAGGCGTCGACTTCGCCGCGTTGCGCCAAGCCCACGGAACGGGTGTAGGGCTCGGTGCGAATATCGAGTTTCACCCCGGCCGGTTCGAACACCTTGCGCAACACGTCCCAGCCGAGGCCGTGGCCATCGGCGGCGGTGTAATCTTCCCAGTCTTCACTGGCCAGATGAATGACCGCAGGCGTCGGCGCAGCGTTCTGTGCGCTGGCCACAGTGCCCATCAGGGCAAAAAACACCACCACCAACCAGCGTCGAGCCATCCCTAGTCCCTCACGTAACCCTGATACCCCCTGGGATCAGGTGAACAGCCACACCAGCCCTTGCATCGCCAGCCAGGCAAAGACACCGGCCAGCACGTCGTCGAGCATGATGCCGACGCCGCCATGCACATGCCGGTCGATCCAGCGGATCGGCCAGGGCTTGAGAATGTCGAAGAAACGGAACACCAGGAAACCCGCGAGCAGCCAGTACCAGCCTTCCGGCACCAGCCACAGGGTGATCCACATCCCGACCATTTCGTCCCAGACGATGCCTTCGTGGTCGTGTACCCGCAGATCGTCGGCTACCTTGCCGCACAGCCAGAAGCCGAACAGCATGGTGATCCCGAGCATCAGCCAGTAACCCCAGTCGGGCAACATCTGCCACAACGGGATAAAGGGTAGCGCAACTAACGAACCCCACGTGCCCGGCGCTTTCGGCAGCGTGCCGGAACCAAAGCCGAACGCGAGGAAATGCCAGGGATTGCGCCAGACCGACGGCGGAACGAATTCGGCCGGAACCTGTTTCGGGTGATCTGTCACGGTGACTCCTGAAAATGTTGATAACCCCGGATTTGCGGGGTGATGTCCTGCCCTTCGCGATCCAGCAGTGCCACGCCCTGCCCCTCGGTCACACGGCCGATCACGTGGATCGGCCAACCACCGGCCAGCAATGCCGGCAACTCGACGGATGGCAAGGTGAACGTCAGCACGTAATCATCGCCACCGCTCAACGCTGCCCGTTCGGCACCGCGCTGGCCGAGGAACGCTACCAAGGCATCCGACAACGGTACCCGCTCGCGTTCAATCTCAAGCCGCACTTTCGACGCCAGAGCGATGTGGCCACAGTCGGCGAGCAGGCCATCGGAGATATCCAGCGCTGCCGTAGCCTTGCCGCGCAGAGCCTGACCGAACGCCAGTTGCGGTTGCGGCGACCAATAGTGATCGAGCAGCGGCTGAGCGATGTGCGGCTCGGCGTCACGCTGCCCCAGCACCAGCGGCAACGCACCGGCCGCGTTGCCCAGCTCGCCGCCGACGCACAGCAAGTCACCCGGTTGTGCGCCGCTACGGGTCAAGGCTTGTCCGGCGGGTACTCGACCGAACACGGTGACGGTCAGGCTTAACGGCCCACGCGTGGTGTCGCCGCCGACCAGCGCGACGCCGCAACTCTGCGCCATGCGGTTCAAACCGCGGGCATAGGCTTGCAGCCAATCGGCGGTCACCGTCGGTACAGTCAGGGCAAGGGTAAAGGCAACGGGCGTGGCGCCCATGGCGGCCAGATCGCTGACCGCAACGGCCAGCGAGCGCTGACCGAGCAGAAACGGATCGCAGGGATCGGCGAAATGCACGCCGGCCACCAGCGTATCGGTGGAAATCGCCAGCTGTTCCCCGGAGGGAACCGCCAGCAAGGCGCAGTCGTCGCCGATCCCCAGTGCAACGCCCTCGCCGCCCTGCGCACATGGCGCGGCGGCGAAGAAATTGCGGATCAGCTCAAACTCGCCCATGAGGTATCAAGCGCGTTTCAGCGCTTGAACGCCTTCACTTCAGCTTCACGCAGGCGCGGGGCCAGCTTGTCGAGCACACCGTTGACGAACTTGTGGCCGTCGGTCGAACCGAACACTTTGGCCAGCTCGATACCTTCGTTGATCACAACGCGGTACGGCACGTCGACGCGCTTGAGCAGTTCCCAGGTGGACAGGCGCAGAACCGCCAGTTCAACCGGATCCAGCTCTTCGATCGCCAGGTCCAGGCAAGGCGTCAGGGCGTTGTCGATTTCGGTCTTGAACTGCGGAACCCCGTGAAGGATTTCGCGGAAGTAAGCACCGTCGACATCGGTGAAATCGTTATCGACCCGGAACTGCGCTTCGATCTCGTTCAGCGATTGCCGGGCCATGTGCCACTGGTACAGCGCTTGAGTCGCGAGCTGACGGGCTTCGCGACGCTTGGCGCTTTTCGAGGGCTTGCCGGCATCCGCAGGTTTTGGATCGCGCGGGTTGAAACGATCGCTTTCGTCGCTAATCACTTGGCCTCCAACTGCGCCAGCAGGCTGACCATTTCCAGAGCGGACAGGGCAGCTTCGGCACCTTTGTTACCGGCCTTGGTGCCGGAACGTTCGATGGCTTGCTCGATGGAATCAACGGTCAGGACGCCGAAAGCGACCGGTACGCCGAACTCCATGGACACCTGGGCCAGACCCTTGGTGCACTCGCCTGCCACGTATTCGAAGTGCGGAGTACCGCCACGAATGACCGCGCCGAGGGCGATGATGGCTGCGAACTCGCCTTTCTGGGCGACTTTTTGCGCAACCAGCGGGATTTCGAAGGCACCAGGTGCGCGGATGATGGTGATGTCGCTTTCGCTCACGCCGTGGCGAACCAGGGCATCAACTGCACCGCTGACCAGGCTTTCAACCACGAAGCTGTTGAAACGGCCCACTACCAAAGCGTAGCGGCCTTTAGGGGCGATGAAGGTACCTTCGATGGTCTTCAGGGTCATTCGTCAGATCTCTTAAAGAGCCGGGACGCGTCTGTTTCGCGTCCCTCAGTGATTTATTTGCCGCGAATTCGGGTCCGGAAACAACCGGTCATTATTCGGAGGGCACGTATTCTACAACTTCCAGATCGAAACCGGATATCGCATTAAATTTCATCGGTGCGGACATCAGGCGCATTTTACGCACGCCGAGGTCACGCAGGATCTGCGAACCGGCACCGACGATGCTGTAGGTGGTCGGTTTTTTCACCGCCGCCTGATCGCCGGTTTCACGGATGTGCGCCAGCAGCACGTCGCCATCGAGCGGGTGACCGAGCAACAGCACCACGCCGCTGCCGGCCTCGGCAACCGCCGCCATGGCGGCGCGCAGGCTCCAGCGGCCTGGTTGTTTGACCATCAGCAGGTCACGCAGCGGATCCATGTTGTGCACGCGAACCAGGGTCGGCTCTTCAGCGCAAACGGTGCCCAGGGTCAGTGCCATGTGCACATCGCCTTCCACGGAATCACGATAGGTCACCAGGTTGAATTGGCCCAGTTCGCTGTCCAGTGGCTGCTCGGCAATCCGCTGAACGGTACGTTCATGGATCATCCGGTAGTGAATCAGGTCGGCGATGGTGCCGATCTTGATGTTGTGCTCAGCGGCGAAAGCTTCCAGTTCGGCGCGACGGGACATGGTGCCGTCGTCGTTCATCACTTCACAGATCACGCCGCTCGGCTCGAAACCGGCCATGCGCGCCAGGTCGCAAGCGGCTTCGGTGTGACCGGCGCGAGCCAGGGTGCCGCCAGCCTGAGCCATCAGCGGGAAGATGTGGCCAGGGCTGACGATGTCTTCAGCCTTGGCGTCTTTGGCGGCAGCGGCCTGCACGGTGCGCGCGCGGTCAGCGGCGGAGATGCCGGTGGTCACGCCTTCGGCGGCTTCGATCGAAACGGTGAACTTGGTGCCGAAACCGGAACCGTTGCGTGGCGCCATCAGCGGCAGCTTCAGGGTTTCGCAGCGCTCGCGGCTCATCGGCATGCAGATCAGGCCACGGGCGTGCTTGGCCATGAAGTTGATGTGCTCGGCCTTGCAGCATTCGGCGGCCATGATCAGGTCGCCTTCGTTCTCGCGGTCTTCGTCATCCATGAGGATGACCATCTTGCCTTGGCGGATGTCTTCAACCAGTTCTTCGATGCTATTGAGCGCCACAAGGCACCCCCTTCAGTCAGGATTTGAGGTAGCCGTTGGCGGCCAGAAAGCTTTCAGTGATGCCACCGGACGTTGGCTCTGCAGCCTTGTCGCCCAACAACAGACGCTCCAGATAACGCGCCAGCAGGTCGACTTCCAGATTCACCCGGCGACCTGGCTTGTAGGACGCCATGATGGTTTCGCTCAGGGTGTGCGGAATGATCGTCAGCAGGAATTCGGCGCCATCGACCGCGTTCACGGTCAGGCTGGTGCCATCAACCGTGATCGAGCCTTTGTGTGCGATGTACTTGGCCAGCTCTTTAGGCGCGCGGATGCGAAATTCCACGGCGCGGGCATTGTCGCTGCGCGAGACCACTTCGCCGACACCGTCGACATGACCGCTGACCAGATGCCCGCCGAGACGGGTGGTCGGGGTCAGGGCTTTTTCCAGGTTGACCGGGCTGCCGCTCTTCAGGTCATTCATGGCGGTGCAGTCGAGGGTTTCGCGACTGACGTCGGCGGCAAAGCCGTCGCCCGGCAGCTCCACAGCGGTCAGGCACACGCCGTTGACCGCGATGCTGTCGCCGAGTTTGACGTCGCTCAGGTCGAGCTTGCCGGTTTCGACATGCACCCGCACATCACCGCCTTTTGGGGTCAGTGCGCGGATACTGCCGATGGATTCGATGATGCCGGTAAACATGGGGTTCTCCTTGAGAACGAAGCCAGCGCTAACGCGATGGCCGGGAATTATACGCTCGCCGGCGGGACAGGGATGGCAGTGACTCGCCAGTCATCGCCCACGGCGCGAATTTCGCTGATTTTCAGCTCCGGGGCATCCTTCATATGGACCAGCGGCCAGTCCAGTAAGGGGCGCGCCGTGGAGCCGAGGAACTTGCCGGCAATGAAGATCACGAACTCGTCGACCAGACCGAGCTGGGCAAACGCGCCGGCCAGACGCGGGCCGGCCTCGACCAGCACTTCGTTGACGCCACGGTTGGCCAGTTCGATCAGCAACTGGTGCAGATCGACCTGACCGTCATCGCCCGGCACGATCAGGCATTCCGGACCGTGGGCGTACTGTTCTTCGATGGCCACGCAGGTGGCGACGAGCGCCGGGCCGGCCTTGAAGAACGGCGCATCCAGCGGCACCCGCAGACGCCCGTCGATCAGCACGCGCAATGGCGGGCGACTCATGGCCAGCGCAGTTTGGTCGGCGTCCAAACCCAACTCGTCGGCGCGCACGGTCAAGCGGGCGCCATCGGCCAGAACGGTGTCGGCGCCGGTCAGCACCACGGCCGCTTGCGCGCGCAGACGCTGGACTGCCGAACGTGCGGCAGGGCCGGTGATCCATTGGCTCTCACCGTTTTCCATGGCAGTGCGGCCGTCGAGACTCATGGCCAGCTTGACCCGCACGAACGGCAAGCCGTGTTCCATGCGTTTCAGAAAACCTTGATTGAGCTTGCGCGCTTCCGCTTCGAGCACGCCGCTTTCGGTGGTGATGCCGGCATCGGCCAGGCGCTGCAAACCACGTCCGGCGACTTGCGGATTCGGATCACGCATCGCCGCAACCACCCGCCCAACCCCGGCATTGACCAATGCATCGGCACAGGGCGGCGTGCGGCCGTGGTGGCTGCAAGGTTCCAGCGTCACATAGGCGGTGGCACCCCGGGCCAATTCAGCGGCGGCGCGCAAGGCGTGGACTTCGGCGTGGGGTTCGCCGGCACGTTCATGCCAGCCTTCGCCGACAATCTGCCCGTCCTTCACGATCACGCAGCCCACCCGAGGATTGGGATGCGTGGTGAAGTGACCTTTGCGCGCCAGTTCCAGTGCACGCGCCATGAAGTGCGCGTCGAGGATGGCCTGCTCGGCGGCGCTGGTCATTCTTTCACCGGCTCGCGGGCGAGACGATCAATCTCTTCGCGGAATTCGTTGAGGTCCTGAAAGCGGCGGTACACGGAAGCGAAACGGATGTAGGCGACTTCATCGAGCTTTTGCAGCTCGGCCATCACCAGTTCGCCGACCACGAGGGATTTGACCTCGCGTTCGCCAGTGGCGCGCAGCTTGTGCTTGATGTGAACCAGAGAGGATTCGAGACGCTCGACGCTCACCGGACGTTTCTCCAGGGCGCGTTGCATGCCGGCGCGGAGTTTTTCTTCGTCGAACGGTTGGCGGCTGCCGTCGGTTTTGATCAGGCGCGGCAACACCAGTTCGGCCGTCTCGAACGTCGTGAAACGCTCGCCGCAGGCCAGGCATTCACGCCGGCGGCGCACCTGTTCGCCCTCGGCGACCAGACGCGAGTCGATGACCTTGGTGTCGTTGGCACCGCAGAAGGGACAGTGCATGGTGGCTGGCAACAAAAAAAGGGAGGGCCATGGTAGCGCATCCCGGTGGCAAGACAAGCCATAGGGTTTGCGGTATACAGAACGGCATGATCGTTTGATCCATGGATTTCATTTTGCCGGAGCTGCCAATGCCGTTACGTCCGCTCGTTTTGCTCAGTCTTTTCAGCCTGCTGGTGGCCTGTGGCAGCGATGCACCCAAGTCCCAGCCACCGACGCCGGGCCCGGCGCCGCAGCAGGCGCAGAAAAAAGCCAAAGAGGCTGCCGAACTCGGCCCGCTGCCGGCCTATCAGCGTGAACTGAGTGGCACCCTGCAAGGCGTGCCGGCCGGTGCCGAAGTCGAACTGGCGTTGCTGGTCATCGATGAAAAGGATCGCCCGCAACAATTGCTCGCCAGTTCCAGCCTGATCGGCAACAACCAGATCCTGCCGTTTCGCCTGCGCTTCAACCCGGACGCCTTCCCGGCCGGCGCGCGCGTTGAACTGCGCGGCCGCGCCAGCCAGTCCGGCCAGTTGATCCTGCACCTGCCGTCGCAGACCATCGCCCAGCCGACCACACAGGCGCTGGGCCAACTGCAATTTGTCAAAGCACCATGAATGCACCGCTCGACCTGCAACAGGCGTTAGGTGAATTGCTCGGCGACGCCAGACTCAAAGTCTGGGCGTTGCCGGACACCGATTTGCAGCTTTGGCTGATTGATGGCGACAACATGGATCGCGAATTCAGCCAGGAAGAAATCCAGCGAATTCTGCACGAGCCGCCCTACTGGGCGTTCTGCTGGGCCAGCGGGCTGGCGGTGGCGCGTTATCTGGCCGAATTTCCCGAATGGGTGCGCGGCAAGCGTGTGCTGGATTTTGGCGCCGGCTCCGGGATTGCCGGGATCGCCGCGGTCAAGGCCGGCGCGCTGGAAGTCGTGGCCTGCGATCTGGATCCGCTGGCCATTTCCGCGTGCCGGGCGAATGCTGCGTTGAATAATGTAGAGATGAGTTATTCGACGGATTTCTTCGCCGAGGCCGATCGCTTCGATCTGATCCTGGTGGCGGACGTGTTGTACGACCGGGCGAATTTACCGTTGCTCGACGCATTTCTCAGTCGTGGCCGGGAAGCGCTGGTGGCGGACTCGCGCGTTCGGGATTTTCGCCATCCGTTGTACGAGCGCATCGAAATGCTCGAGGCGATGACCTTGCCGGATCTGGCCGAGCCTCAAGAGTTTCGCCACGTCAGCCTCTACCACGCGGCCCGCGCCTGACCGTATAGTTGCCCCATTCACGCTTCTAAGAGATTCCCCATGAGTGAGCAAACGCCGTACATCTTCGACGCGACGACGGCCGATTTCGACCAGTCGGTGATCGAGGCCTCCTTTCAAAAACCGGTGCTGGTGGATTTCTGGGCCGAATGGTGTGCGCCGTGCAAAGCGCTGATGCCGATGCTGCAAGGCATCGCCGAGAGCTATCAGGGCGAGTTGCTGCTGGCCAAGGTCGACTGCGACATCGAGCAGGACATCGTCGCTCGCTTCGGCATTCGCAGCCTGCCGACCGTGGTGCTATTCAAGGACGGTCAACCGGTCGACGGGTTTGCCGGTGCGCAACCGGAATCCGCCGTGCGTGCCTTGCTTGAGCCACATGTACAGATGCCACCGCCGGCCGCCGCCGATCCATTCGAACAGGCTCAGGCGTTGTTCGACGAAGGTCGTTACGCCGATGCCGAAGCCGCGCTGGTAGTGATGCTCAACGAAGACAACACCAACGCCAAGGCACTGATCCTTTACGCCCGTTGCCTGACCGAACGCGGTGAACTGGACGAAGCGCAGACTGTGCTCGACGCGGTCAAGAGCGATGAGCACAAAGCCGCACTGGCCGGGGCCAAGGCGCAGATCAAGTTCCTCGGACTGGCTCGCGACCTGCCGGACGCTGCCGACCTGAAAGCACGTCTGGCAAAAGATCCGCAGGACGATGAAGCGGTGTATCAACTGGCGATTCAGCAACTGGCCCGTCAGCAGTACGAAGCCGCGCTGGAGGCAATGCTCAAGCTTTTCATCCGCAACCGCAGCTATGGCGAGGGGTTGCCGCACAAGACCTTGCTGCAGGTGTTCGAGTTGCTCGGTAACGATCATCCGTTGGTGGGTGTTTACCGTCGCAAGATGTTTGCTGCGCTTTATTAAGATCAAAAGATCGCAGCCTGCGATCTTTTGCTTCTGCGTTCTATTCGATCCAGCTGTAGAGCGGCGTATCCCCGCCGCTCACCACTTTCACGTCCGAACTATGGCGCAGTCGAACCAGCAGACGCTTGCCTGAAACGGCGCTACCAGTCAGCCCTTCCAGTTGTTCGAGCAGATCCGGCCCGCTGAGCTGGCCAGCTTTGCGCAGCAAATCCCTGGCGACCTGCCACAACGCATCGTCCTGATTCAGCGGTTTCGCTGCTGGCGCCGAAGCGGTTGCCGCTTGAGCGATCTGCGGCTGTGCGCCAAGGGCCGAGCCCAGCTTCGCCCAATCGCTGTCATCCAGTTCCACTGTCAAATCCACCGGTACGTCACCGACGGTTCCGCGTATCCGCAACATTGAGTTCACTCCCGCACATTTCTGACCTGCATGCTCCCACGGGGCTTGTGCTACGCCAAGGTCACGGGCAAACTCTGCGCACTTTCGTTATAAGATTACATAACAAACTCTTCACTTTACTTCCCGGAGACCGCCATGCGTCGTCTGCTGCTCGCTTTGCCGTTTGCCCTGTTGCCGCTGGCCATCGCCCACGCTGCCGATGAGCATGACCACGACCATGAACACGGTAGCCTCGGCGCGCATGAACATGGCGTCGGTCGTCTGAACGCCGCACTCGACGGCCAGACCTTGGAGCTGGAGCTGGAAAGCCCGGCGATGAACCTCGTAGGGTTCGAACACGTGGCCACTACCGATGCCGACAAGGCCAAGGTCGCCGCTGCCCGCGCGCAGCTTGAGAAACCATTGGCCCTGTTCAGCCTGTCTGCCGCCGCCGGTTGCAAAGTGGTCAGCCAGGAACTGGAGAGTCCGTTGTTCGGTGACAAGCCGGATGCCGACGATCACGACGATGATGAAGCGGACAAGGACGGTCACGAGCATCACCACGACCACAGTGAAATCCACGCGCATTACCAGTTCACCTGCGCAACCCCGGGTGCGCTGAAGACGCTGGATCTGGCGAACATCTTCAATACGTTCCCGGCCACCCAGAAAATTCAGGTACAACTGATCAGCGCGAGCGGCCAGCAAGGCACCGAAGTGACTGCAAAGGCTGCGTCGTTGAAATTCTGAAATCTGTGAAGATCCCTTGTAGAAGTGAGCCTGCTTGCGATAGCAGACTGTCAGTTGACTAAGTGCTGACTGATACACCGCTATCGCGAGCAGGCTCACTCCTACAAAAGGGCCACTCAACTCCATGACCGGTTTCAAATGACCCAAGCACTCATCGAACTGTCCGACCTGGGCTTCAGCTGGCCCGGTCACCCGCCATTGCTGGACATCCCGGCGTTTCGTCTGGAACCGGGCGAAACCTTGTTCCTCAAAGGCCCCAGCGGCAGCGGCAAGACCACTCTGCTCGGCCTGCTCGGCGGTGTACAGAAGCCGGATCGTGGCAGCATTCGCCTGCTCGGCCAGGAACTGACCGAGCTCTCTGCTGGCGCACGCGATACGTTCCGCGTCGATCACACGGGCTACATTTTTCAGCAGTTCAACCTGCTGCCGTTTCTCTCGGTACGCGAGAACGTCGAGCTGCCGTGTCACTTCTCCAGACTGCGCGCCGAGCGGGCGAAACAGCGCCATGGCAGCGTCGATCAAGCCGCGGCCACCCTGCTCGCCCACCTCGGTCTGAAGGACGAAAACATCCTCGCGCGCCGCGCCGATTCATTGTCCATCGGCCAGCAACAACGGGTCGCCGCCGCGCGTGCGTTGATCGGCCAACCGGAACTGGTGATCGCCGACGAGCCGACGTCCGCGCTGGATTACGACGCCCGGGAAAACTTCATTCGCCTGCTGTTCGCCGAATGCCGCGAGGCCGGCTCGAGTCTGCTGTTCGTCAGCCACGATCAAAGCCTGGCGCCACTGTTCGACCGTCACCTGTCCCTGGCCGAGCTCAATCGCGCCGCCACGTCTGCCGAGGTCTGAGATGTATCTGTTTCGTCTGGCCATGGCCAGCCTGGCCAACCGCCGTTTCACCGCATTGCTCACCGCATTCGCTATCGCCCTGTCGGTCTGCCTGCTGCTCGCGGTGGAGCGGGTGCGCACCGAGGCCAAAGCCAGTTTCGCCAGCACCATCAGCGGTACCGATCTGATCGTCGGCGCCCGTTCCGGCTCGGTGAACCTGTTGCTGTACTCGGTGTTCCGCATCGGCAACGCCACCAACAACATCCGCTGGGACAGCTTCGAACATTTCGCCAACAACCCGAAAGTGAAGTGGGCGATCCCGATGTCTCTGGGTGACTCCCATCGCGGCTACCGGGTGATGGGCACCACCGAAGCCTATTTCGAGCATTACCAGTACGGTCGCCAGCAGCATCTGCAACTGGCCGATGGCCGCGCCTTCGCCACCGATCCGTTTGAAGTGGTGCTCGGTGCCGAAGTCGCCGACGCGCTGCATTACAAACTCGGCGACAAACTGGTACTGGCCCACGGCGTGGCGGCAATCAGCCTGGTCAAGCACGACGACAAACCGTTCACTGTGGTCGGGATTCTCAGGCGCACCGGCACCCCGGTTGACCGCACGTTGCACATCAGCCTCGGCGGCATGGAGGCCATTCACATCGATTGGCACAACGGCGTGCCGGCGCGTGGCAACGGGCGGATCAGCGCCGATCAGGCGCGCAACATGGACCTGACGCCGCAAGCGATCACCGCGTTCATGCTCGGCCTCAACAGCAAGATTTCCACCTTCGCCCTGCAGCGGGAAATCAACGAATTCCGTGGTGAACCGATGCTGGCAATTCTGCCGGGCGTGGCTCTGCAAGAGTTGTGGAGCCTGATGAGCACCGCTGAAAAGGCGCTGTTCGTGGTTTCACTGTTTGTGGTGCTGACCGGGTTGATCGGCATGCTCACGGCGATTCTCACCAGCCTCAACGAGCGTCGGCGCGAAATGGCGATTCTGCGTTCGGTCGGTGCGCGGCCGTGGCACATCGCAAGTCTTTTGGTGCTGGAAGCGTTCGCTCTGGCGCTGACCGGGGTGATCGCCGGGCTGGCGTTGTTGTACATCGGCATCGCTGCCGCGCAGGGTTACGTGCAGGCCAATTACGGTTTGTTCCTGCCGCTGGCGTGGCCGAGCGAGTATGAATGGACGCTGCTCGGTGGCATTCTGGCGGCCGCGCTGCTGATGGGCAGCGTGCCGGCCTGGCGCGCGTATCGCCAATCGTTGGCCGATGGCCTGTCGATCCGTTTATGAGGATGTTCACCATGCCCCGCGCCTTGCTTGCGCTGTTGTTGCTGATCGCCCTGCCCGTGTGGGCAGCAGCACCGAAAGACCTGACCTGGTCGGAAATGATCCCGCCGGACGCCGCACCCGAAGTGCCGAACATGACGCCTCTGCACGACATGTCGAAGATGAGCGACGCGTTGTCCGCCGAATCCGCGCCAGCGGCCAAACAGGACATGCCGAACGCACCCGTGGTGCAAGCGCTCGACGGGCAGAACATTCGTTTGCCGGGCTACATCGTGCCGCTGGAGGTCAACGAAGAAGGGCGCACCACGGACTTCTTGCTGGTGCCCTACTTCGGCGCCTGCATCCACGTGCCGCCACCGCCGTCGAACCAGATCGTGCATGTGAAAAGCGAACTCGGCGTGAAGCTTGATGAGCTGTATCAGCCGTACTGGGTCGAAGGGCCGCTGCAAGTCAAAGCGTCCAGCAGCGAACTGGCAGATGCCGGGTATCAGATGGATGCCGACAAGATTTATGTGTATGAACTGCCGGAGTGAATACCGGTAACTTTGGATTGTTTGTTCAATTGCTATCGCGAGCAGGCTCACTCCTACATTTGGAATGCATTCCCCTGTAGGAGTGAGCCTGCTCGCGATAGAGCCTTCAAAGGTTCCACAAAAAACTACCCCTTCACTGTTTCATTGAGCTGAGTCAAAAGACCGTATCAGTTGGCTTCGTACCATAGGACATCAGAAATTTTTAACGTCCTTCTGGAGCCCCCATGAACAAGTCCTTGCTCAGCGCTTCGCTGTTTGCCCTCGCGCTCGCAGCCCCGCTCGCCCACGCCCACGAGGCTGGCGACATCCTGATCCGTGCCGGTGCGATCACCGTCAACCCGAAGGCCAACAGCTCCGATGTCAAGGTCGATCAGGGACCGTTGAGCGGCACCAATCTGGGCGGCAAGGCGACCATGAGCAGCGACACCCAACTGGGTCTCAACTTCGCTTACATGCTCACCAACAACATAGGCATCGAGCTGCTCGCGGCCACGCCGTTCGAGCATGACGTAAAGCTCAAGGGCACTGCCCTGCCTGCGGCCAACGGCAAACTCGGCACCCTGAAACACCTGCCTCCGACCCTCAGCGTCGTTTACTACCCGCTGGATTCCAAGTCGGCGTTCCAACCCTATGTTGGCGGCGGCATCAACTACACCTGGATCTACGACGAGCACGTCGGCAGCGAAGCCAGCGCCAACGGCTTCAGCAACTTCAAGGCGAAAAATTCCTGGGGTCTGGCCTGGCAGGTCGGAGCCGATTACATGCTGACCGACAACATCATGCTCAACGCCCAAGTGCGCTACATCGACATCGATACCCGTGCGACCGTGGAGAACAACGCCGTGGCACCGGGCACTCGCGCCAAGGTGAACGTGGACGTCGATCCGTTTGTGTACATGGTGGGTCTGGGCTACAAGTTCTAAGCTGACGTTTACCGAACGTTCACGTGGTGGTGGATGAGGCTTGGTGGTGGGCAGACTTGAAACTGAGGCAACTGCTGAACAGTTGATCGGGGATAAATCCCTTCGCCACAGGAATCGCGATAAATTCCGGCCGTGAAAAAGGCGCCTGTCAAAGGGCGCCTTTTTCATGTCCGCGAAAAGCTTACCGACCGAGCAAGCGTGCCAGCCCCACGCTCATCGGCGTCTGCGCCGGCAGCTTGAATCGCTCCAGCAACCGGCGGTTGTTCGCCCGCGAATGGCGGATGTCGCCGGAGCGCGCCGGGCCGTAGCTGACCGCTGGCAATTCACCGACCACTTTCTGTAATTCGTCGAGCATCTGCTTAAGGCTCATCGCCTGATTCCAGCCGACGTTGACCGCACCGACTTCAACTTCCGGCTTGGCAATGGCCTGCACCAACAGGTCGACCAGATCTTCGACGTAAAGGAAATCACGCGTCTGCTCACCATCACCGAACACAGTGATTGGCAGGCCTTTCTGCGCTCGCTCGCTGAAGATGCTGATCACGCCCGAGTACGGCGAGGACGGATCCTGACGTGGGCCGAAGATATTGAAGAAGCGGAAGATCACCGGCTCCAGCGCATGCTGGCGGCGGTAGAAATCGAAATAGTGCTCGCCCGCCAGTTTGTCCGAAGCGTAAGGCGTCAGCGGTGCCTTGGGCGTGTCCTCATCAATCGACTGGCCCTCGCCATTGTTGCCGTACACCGCAGCGCTTGAGGCGTACAGCACACGTTTGACGCCGGCCAGACGCATCGCTTCGCAGACATTCAGCGTGCCGATGAAATTGCTCTGGTGGGTCTTCACCGGATCATCCACGGACGCCTGCACCGAGGCCACGGCGGCCAGATGCGCGACCGCGCTGCAACCTTGCATCGCCCGGGTGACCAGTGCCGCATCGGCGACATCGCCGACGATCAGTTCAACCCGAGGGTTGTCCAGCGGCAGATTGCTGCGCTTGCCGGTCGACAGATCGTCGAGAACCCGTACCGAATAACCCTTGGCGAGCAAGGCGTCGGTCAGGTGCGAGCCGATGAAACCGGCTCCGCCGGTGATTAAAACAGTCCCTTCAGCCATGACGGTAGAACCTATCCAGTAAGCCCGGGAGTGCGGCACGCCAGGCGCGCGGCTTGATCCCGAAAGTGTGCAGAATCTTCTTGCAGGCGAGCACGGCGTGTTGCGGCTCTTCGGCAGCGTCCGGGCGCGCAGCGTGGGCCTGCGCGGTCGGCGCCTCGATGGCGAGCGCGTGCAGGCCACGTGCTTCAGTGAGAATCGCCTGCCCCAATGCCAGTGACGTGGTCGCCTCGTGACCGGCGTAGTGATAAGTGCCCCAGAGCGGCGCCGCGCAATCGAGTTGCTTGAGCACCGAAATGATCACCCGAGCGGCGTCGTCGACGGGCGTCGGGTTGCCCCGGCGGTCATCGGCCAAAAGCAATTCTTCGGGGTTTTCGGCACGGGCGAGAAAACGCCCGAGGGTGCCTTCCGGGCTGTCGTCGAGCAGCCAGCCGAAACGCAGCAAGACATGCTGCGGGCACGTGGCGCGAACGCTTTGTTCGATCCGCCACAACGCCTGACCGCGCAGGCCCAGCGGCACCGGTTCGTCTTTTTCGCTGTACGCGGTGGCACGCGAGCCGTCGAACACCCGATAACTGGACGGTTGCACGAGGACGATGTTGTGGTGCTGGCACAGTTCGGCCAGACGCTCGATGGCGCGTTCCTGCCCGGCCATGCGGCTTTCGCTGACGGCCTCGGCCTGGAACCAGTCGAAATAGTAGGCGAGGTTGATCAATGCATCGGGACGGGTGTCGTCGAGCAATTGGGTCAGGCTCGCGGCATCCCAGCCGTTTTCGGGCGGGCGGGGGGCGAGGAAACCGATGTCTTCCTCCGCACCGAGGCGAATCAGCGCCTGCCCAAGGGCATTTCCGCCGCCCAGTAACATAAGGCGCATTCGCATAAAGTCAGCAGGCCCAGTCTGATTGGAACGATGGCTTTAACGACAGATCTTGTGGAACCGTCGTCGATAATTGCCGGAATCGTTGCATTTTGCGGGTTTAGTGCGCAACCGTCATCCGTAAAGTGTAGATCCTGACTTTTGTACAGGGATAACCGATCAGCCACACAGACTTGCATCTTCTGATGACCACCCGCATAACTTAGCCATGAATCTGCCCATCCCCAAGGACGCAGCCCTGGCAGGCTTTCACCCCGCCGTCAGCGCCTGGTTCAACAGCACGTTCCCGACGGTCACCGCCGCCCAGGCCCGCGCATGGCCGTTGATCCGCCAGCGCCGCTCGACACTGATCGCTGCGCCCACTGGCTCCGGCAAGACCCTCACCGCGTTCCTCGCGGTGCTCGACGACCTCGTCCACCGTGGCCTGGAAAATCCTGAAGGCCTGCCCCACGAAACCCTGGTGGTCTACGTCTCGCCCCTGAAAGCACTGTCCAACGACATCCGCATCAATTTGCAGAACCCGCTGGCCGGCATCACCGGGCAGTTACGCCTGATGGGCCTGCCGGAACTGCACATCACCACCGCCGTGCGCACCGGCGATACCCCGCAAAAAGATCGCGCCGCCATGCGCAAGACCGCGCCGCACATTCTGGTGACGACCCCGGAATCGCTGTACGTGCTGCTCGGCTCCGAATCCGGACGCAAAATGCTCGGCACCACGCGCACGGTGATCATCGATGAAATCCATGCCATGGCGGCCGGCAAGCGCGGCAGTCACCTGGCGCTGAGCCTTGAACGGCTGCAAGCGTTGTGCGCCGAGCCGCTGACCCGTATCGGCCTGTCCGCCACGCAGAAACCGGTGGAAGCGGTGGCGCAGTTCCTCGTCGGCAGCGATCGTCCCTGCGAAATCATCGACATCGGCCACGCGCGCCCACGGGATCTCGGGATAGAAGTTCCTCCGGTGCCGCTGTCGGCCGTCATGGCCAACGATGTCTGGGAGTTGGTCTATGACCGCCTCGCCGAACTGGCCCGCGAACACCGCACGACCCTGATTTTCGTCAACACCCGCCGCTTGGCCGAACGCCTGAGCCGGCACCTCAGCGAACGCTTGGGCAAACACACGGTGGCGGCGCACCACGGCAGTCTGGCCAAGGAATTCCGGCTCGATGCCGAACAACGGCTCAAGCGTGGCGAACTGCAAGTGCTGATCGCCACTGCGTCGCTGGAACTGGGCATCGATATCGGTGAAGTCGATCTGGTCTGCCAGATCGCCTCGCCCCGCTCCATCGCCGGGTTTCTGCAGCGGGTCGGGCGTTCCGGGCACCAGGTCGGCGGGACGCCCAAGGGCCGCTTGTTCGCCACCACCCGTGACGACCTGATCGAATGTGCCGCCCTGCTCGACTGTGTGCGCCGTGGCGAACTCGACACCCTGCACATCCCCGAAGCACCGCTGGACGTGCTCGCGCAGCAGATCATCGCCGAAGTGAGTTGTCAGGAATGGCCGGAAGACGCGCTGCTGGCGATGTTCCGCAAAGCCTCGCCCTATCGCGATCTCGACGAAAAACACTATCAGGCGCTGCTGACGATGCTCGCCGAAGGCTACAACGGTCGCCAGGGCATTCGCAGCGCTTACCTGCACCGCGATGCCGTCAGCCGCACCTTGCGCGGCCGGCGCGGCGCGCAACTGACAGCGGTGACCAGCGGCGGCACCATTCCGGACAACGCCGATTACAGCGTGATGCTTGAACCGCAAGGCCTGAACATTGGCAGCGTCAACGAAGACTTCGCCGTGGAAAGCATCGCCGGCGACGTGTTCCAGCTCGGCAATACCTCCTATCGGATCTTGCGGGTGGAAACCGGCAAGGTGCGGGTCGAAGATGCGCAGGGGCAGCCACCAACCATTCCGTTCTGGCTCGGCGAGGCACCGGGGCGCAGCGATGAACTGTCCTCGGCGGTGGCGCGCCTGCAAGCGACGCTCGACGAGTTGCTCGGCGCCAGCCCCGGTGATCTGCAGCCGGCGCTCGACTGGCTGACGCAAACCCTCGGCCTCAATCACGCCAGCGCTGAACAGTTGGTCGAATATCTCGCCCGCGCACGTCAGACCCTCGGTGCCCTGCCTTCGCAAGATACGTTGCTGATGGAACGGTTTTTCGACGAGTCCGGCGGCACCCAACTGATCATCCATACGCCGTTCGGCAGCCGCATCAACCGCGCCTGGGGTCTGGCCCTGCGCAAGCGCTTCTGCCGCACGTTCAATTTCGAATTGCAGGCGGCGGCCAGTGAAGATGCGATTGTGCTGTCGCTGTCCACCAGCCACAGTTTCGAACTCGATGACGTCTGGCGTTATCTGCACAGCAACAACGCCGAGCACATCCTGATTCAAGCGGTGCTGGATGCGCCGCTGTTCGGCGTGCGCTGGCGCTGGAACGCCGGGGTCGCCTTGGCGCTGCCACGCTTTACCGGCGGGCGCAAAGTCGCGCCGCAACTGCAACGCATGAAAAGCGAAGATCTCATCGCCAGTGTTTTCCCCGACCAGATTGCCTGCCTGGAAAACCTCGCCGGCGAACGGGAAATTCCCGAGCACCCCTTGATCGAGCAAACCCTCGACGATTGCCTGCACGAGGCGATGGACTGCGACGGCTGGCTCAATCTGTTGCGGCGCATGGAGCGTGGCGAAGTGCGTCTGATCAGCCGCGATCTGCCGGCGCCGTCACCACTGGCGGCGGAAATCCTCAGCGCCCGCCCCTACACCTTTCTCGACGATGCGCCGCTTGAAGAACGCCGCACCCAGGCGGTGATCAACCGGCGCTGGAGCGATCCGCAATCGACCGATGACCTCGGCGCGCTGGATGCCGACGCGATCAACGCGGTGCGTGAAGAAGCCTGGCCGACGCCGGGCAATGTCGATGAAATGCATGAAGCACTGATGAGCCTCGCGTGCATCAGCGAACAAGAAGTTCGAGCGAACGACGGTTGGCATGAGTGGCTGAAAACCCTGTCCCATAATGGTCGCGCCTGCCGATTGCGAATCGATACCGAGCATTGTTTATGGCTGGCCCGGGAACGCCTGACCTGCCTGCAAGCGCTTTATCCACAAGCCACTCTGCAATCCGAGGTGCAGGCGTTGCCGGGATTCGATGAAGCCTGGACGTTCGACGAAGCATTGATCGAAGTGATCCGCGCACGGCTCGGCGCATTCGGCCCGCTGCCGTTGCCCGCCATCGCCGATCCGCTCGCGTTGCCGACAACGCAGGTCAATCAGGCTCTCGCGCAACTGGAGCGCGAAGGTTATGTCCTGCGCGGCCGGTTCACGCCGGGCACGACCGAGGAGCAATGGTGCGAACGGCACCTGCTGGCGCGCATTCATCGCTACACGGTCAAGCGCCTGCGCCGGGAAATCGAACCGGTGGCGTTGCAGGATTTCATGCGGTTTCTGTTCGACTGGCAGCATCTGTCGCCATCGAGTCGCGGTCAGGGCAGCGCCGTGTTGCCAGCGATTGTCGGCCAGTTCGAAGGCTACGCGGCCGCCGCTTCGGCTTGGGACAGCGACATTCTTCCGGCCCGCCTCAAGGACTATTCGTCGAGCTGGCTGGATGACTTGTGCCGCAGCGGCAAACTGGTGTGGACGCGCCTCAGCGCACGACAAAAAATCAGCGGCACGGCGTTGCGCAGTACGCCGATTGTGCTGCTGCCGCGCAGTCAGGTCGGGGTGTGGAGCGGGTTGGCCGAACAGACGCCGGTCAGCGAACTGTCGCCAAAATCACAGAAAGTGTTCGAGGCATTGAGTCAGCACGGCGCACTGTTTTTTGATGAGCTGATTCATGAGGCGCATCTGCTGCGCAGTGAACTGGAGATCGCCTTGCAGGAGCTGGTCGGCGCCGGTCTGGTGAACGCTGACAGCTTTGCCGGACTGCGTGCGTTGATCACCCCGGCAAGCAAGCGCCAGCAACGCAGCAGTCGGCGCGGACGCGGCGCGTTTGTCGGCGGCATGGACGACGCCGGGCGCTGGGCGTTGCTGCGGCGCGGGCCAGTGACTGATCAGCCAAATCTCTCCGTCGAGACGCTGGAACATGTCGCGATGACCTTGCTGCGCCGCTACGGCGTGGTGTTCTGGCGCCTGCTGGAGCGTGAGGCCGATTGGTTGCCGAGTTGGCGTGAGTTGCTGCGCACGTTTCACCGACTAGAAGCACGTGGCGAGATTCGGGGTGGGCGGTTTGTCAGTGGCTTGGCCGGGGAGCAGTTTGCCTTGCCTGAAGCGATTCCATTGCTGCGTGAAGTGCGGCGGCGACCGCATGACGGCAGTCTGATTGCGGTGTGCGGGGTTGATCCGCTGAATCTGGCCGGGACGTTGTTGCCGGGAGCGAAAGTGCCGGCACTGGCGAGCAATCGACTGGTGTATCGGGATGGTTTGCCGGCGGCAGCGGTGATTGCCGGCAAGCAGCAGATCTGGCTGGAGCTGGATCAGATCTCGATGGAACAGATGCGCAACAAACTGATCCGGCATTGATGTCGCCAGGTATGGCCCCTTCGCGAGCAAGCCCGCTCCCACAGGTTGATCGCGTTCCTCTGTGGGAGCGGGCTTGCCCGCGCAGAGGCCGGCCAACCCACCACAAGAACGCCTATGAAGTGGGCGATTGCTGCGGCAACACCACTGACGGATGCTCCGGATCTACATCCTCCGCCTGCTGCCTTTTCGGTAACAAAACCTGCTGTGGATAAGTCTGCGCGAAGTGCACCGCCGGGCTGTTATCCACAAGCTTCTTCAAGCGCTGATTGAATGCACGACTGACCGCATATTGCCCGCCCGACACCGTGCGAAATTGCGCCGTCAGCACCACGCCGTTCAAATCCATCCTGTCCACGCCAAATACATCCAGCGGCCCTTGCAGGTTGTACTTGAGGAACGGGTCTTCGCGGATCGAATCGCCGGTCTCGCGAATCAGCTCGATGGCCTTGTCGACATCCGTGTCATAGGTGAACTGCACCGAGAAAAACGCATAAGCGAATTGCCGCGACTGGTTGGTGACAGCCTTTATCTGCCCGAACGGCACCGAATGCACAAAGCCCTTGCCGTCGCGCAGCCGCAGGGTGCGGATGGTCAACCCTTCCACCGTGCCGGCATGCCCGGAATCGAGCACCACCCAATCGCCAATCGACAAGGTGTCTTCGATGATGATGAACAGCCCGGTAATCACGTCCTGCACCAGTTGCTGCGAACCGAAACCGATGGCCAGACCGACCACCCCGGCACCGGCCAGCAGCGGCGCGACGTTGATCCCCAGGTTGGCCATGGTAGTGATCGCGCAGATCACCACGAGGATGATTTTGATCGCATTGCGCAGCAACGGCAGGATGGTTTTTACCCGAGTGCTGGGCTGGCGCGCCGCGCGTTTGCTGAGCGGAGGTTTCAGGGCTTCCTGAATCGCCGTGTCGAGCACCACCCACAGCAACCACGTCACCAGAAAGATCAGGCCGATGCTGCTCAGCGCATTGCTGATCGCCCGGCCGACCGTGCTGCTCTGGGCGAAATCGAGCAGCGACACGCCCCAGATCCGCCCGAGGATATCGATGAAAGCAATCGCAATGACGATCCGCAGCAACGCGTGCAACAGGCTGAGGAAACGCTCCTTGTAGGCGCTGCTGCGCTGGATCGCCTCGGCTTTTCGCGACTTGAACAGGTGTTGCAGGATGGTGCTGAGGAACACCGTGCCGATCAACAGCACCGTGGTGAACAACGCGCAGCGCAGAGCCTTCTGATTGTCCTCGCCGATGCCGATCAGATTGACTGCCGAGACCAACACCATCAACACAATGGGCCAATACCACAGCCCGGAAAAAATTCGCAGCGACTCCTGTAATGAAGGCTGCTTCAGGCGTTGCGCCAACGGGCGGTTACGGATCAGATGCGCCACGGGACGACGCAGGCGAATCACCAGCAAACCGAAGATGATCGAAGCGATCAGTCCGGTGCACACCGCAACGCTGCTGGTGATGTTGCCGCCCAATTGTCGGGCGATCTGCGGGCTGGTCAGCGCATCGCTGAGGGCGGCGAGGAAACCGATCAGAAACAGCGGTCGCGGACAATAACTGCGGATGATGCGCGCGGCTTGGCGTTTGTGGCCGATGTTGAACATCACCACCACACACAACAACATCGAGGTGGAAAAGATCCCGCTGCTGGTGGCGTAGGCCAGACACAACGCCAGCGCACGCCCCACCGACGCTTGCAGAAAATGGCTGACGTACAGGGTCAGCGGCAGGCAGATCAGCGCCGGCACCGTGTAGGGCAGCAGGTAGCCGAGCAGATCCTGACTGCGCTGGCGCGTACGCAGCCAGCGGCCTTCGCGCAGGCGTTTGGTCAACAGGCTGCCGAGTACGGTCAACAGCGCAAAACTGCCGAGCCAGGTGCCGGACAACGTCAGGAAATCACCGGCCACGCTCCAGCCCGAACGGTTCGACGGCTGGTTGACCAGTTTGTCGACTTCATCTGCCGCGCGATCGGCACGCAGGCGCCAGGCGTCGACCAGATGTTCGTTGAGATCGAGTTTGTCCTGCACGTCATCGATGCTCGAACTGATCGCACCGAGCAGGCCGCCCTGCACAATCGGCTCGGGCTTGGCCGGCTCTTCTGCAGCGGCCGGAACGCCCGGCAACGTGGCGGCTTCGAGTTCGTTGGCGCCGAGAAACAGCAGTGCTCCCAGCAGAATGGCGATCCTGAACTTGATCAAAACTCCGGACTCCCGTGGCTGAACCTGTAAGGAACTGATCGAGAATTGGCTGGCAAGTTCAAGAGCCCCTCACCCCAGCCCTCTCCCGGAGGGAGAGGGCGCCGACCGGGTTGCATGCTGGAAGTACAGCAACCTGAAAGTCCTGCGTTGAACTCAAATCTTGAAAACACTGAAAATCAGCTCCCTTTGCCCCTCCCCCCTTGGGGGCGGTCCGACGTTTCGGGAGTGTTGGGGTGAGGGGGAATGCTTTTGATCTTTGCGCTCAAGACAAATATCAAATGCCAATCCCTCTATTTTTCCGCACAACCCGAACCCCGACACTGCGCTCCATCCCAACCTCTACCGGAGTGCCTTCATGCCCATTGCCTTGCTCGCGCTGACCCTCAGCGCTTTTGCCATCGGGACGACCGAGTTCGTCATCGTTGGCCTGTTGCCGACCATCGGCGCCGATCTCGGCGTCAGCCTTCCCTCCGCCGGCCTGCTGGTCAGCCTGTATGCACTGGGCGTGGCCATCGGCGCGCCGGTGCTGACCGCGCTCACCGGCAAAGTCCCGCGCAAACTGTTGCTGCTGTCGCTGATGGTGCTGTTCACCCTCGGTAACCTGTTGGCCTGGCTGGCGCCGAGCTATGAATCGCTGGTGCTGGCACGGATCGTCACCGGTCTCGCCCACGGCGTGTTCTTTTCCATCGGTTCGACCATCGCCACCAGTCTGGTGCCGAAAGAAAAAGCCGCCAGCGCGATTGCGATCATGTTCACCGGCCTGACCGTCGCACTGGTGACCGGGGTGCCACTGGGCACGTTCATCGGTCAGCACTTCGGCTGGCGGGAAACCTTCCTCGCGGTATCGGCGCTGGGTGTGATCGCGTTCATCGGCAGCCTGATTTATGTGCCGAACAACATCGCCCACAGTAAACCGGCGTCGCTGCTGCAACAGTTGCAGGTGCTGAAACAGCCGCGCCTGCTGCTGGTGTATGCGATGACGGCCATCGGTTACGGCGGCTCGTTCATTGCCTTCACTTTTCTGGCGCCGATCCTTCAAGACATTTCCGGTTTCAGCGCCAGCACCGTCAGCCTGGTGCTGCTGGTCTACGGGGTGTCGGTTGCGATCGGCAATATCTGGGGCGGCAAACTGGCCGACAAACGCGGGCCGATCAGTGCGCTGAAAATCATCTTCGCCCTGCTCGCTGCCGTGCTGTTCGTGCTCACCTTCACCGCCGGCAATCCATGGCTGGCCTTGGCCACGGTGCTGGTCTGGGGTGCCGTCGCGTTCGGCAACGTGCCGGGGTTGCAGGTGTACGTCGTGCGTCAGGCCGAACACCACACGCCGCATGCGGTGGACGTGGCCTCGGGACTGAACATTGCCGCGTTCAACCTGGGGATTGCCGGTGGTGCGTGGGGTGGCGGTTTGATCGTCGAGCACATCGGCCTGATTCACACGGCGTGGATCGGTGGTCTGGTGGTGCTGGTGGCGTTGGCGCTGACCGCATGGAGCGGACGTCTGGATCGCCTCGGCCCGACCTACGCCGAAAGCACCTCACGCGTCGCCGCCGGGCACTGATCCAAAACAAATCCCTTGTCGAGGGGGATCTTGTGGGAGGGGGCTTGCTCCCGAAAGCAGTGGGTCAGTTTGCATCAATGGCGACTGATACCCCGCCTTCGGGAGCAAGCCCCCTCCCACATTGGTTGTGCTGTTTTCAAGAATGTACCGTCCGTAATGCCGTCGAAACTTTCCCGAACCGCGCGCAGTCATCAAAAGACAGCGGCAACACGAGGGTTTTCGACGGGAGGGCGGCATGGCAACGATTCATATCGGTATTTCTGGCTGGCGCTACGCCCCGTGGCGCGGGGATTTCTACCCGAAAGGACTGGCGCAGAAGCGCGAATTGCAGTTCGCTTCGCGGGCAGTCAACAGCATCGAAATCAATGGATCGTTCTACGCCCTGCAACGGCCCGAACGCTATGCCCAGTGGTACACGGAGACGCCAGACGACTTCGTTTTCAGCGTCAAGGCGCCGCGTTTCATCACCCACATTCGTCGCTTGCGCGAGATCGAAAAACCGCTGGCGAATTTCTTCGCCTCGGGGGTGCTGGAACTCAAGGAAAAACTTGGCCCGATCCTTTGGCAATTTCCGCCCAACTTCAAATTCGACGCCGAACGCTTCGAACATTTCCTCGCTCTGCTGCCCCACAACACAGAAGCGGCCGCCGCCCTCGCCCGTCAGCACGACTCTCACCTGCACGGTCACGCCAGCCTGAAGGCGTACGGCAAGAAACCACTGCGCCACGCCGTGGAAATCCGCAACGACAGTTTCATCGACCCTGACTTCGTGCGCTTGCTGAAACGCCACAACACTGCACTGGTAATCGCCGACACCGCCGGCAAATGGCCGTATCGCGAAGACCTCACCAGCGACTTCGTTTACCTGCGCCTGCACGGCGCCGAAGAACTCTACGCCAGCGGTTATACCGCGCCAGCGCTCAAACGCTGGGCAGAACGGATCGACGCCTGGCACCACGGCCAGCAACCGAAAGACGCGCACTTGATCGCCCCTCGCGTGAAGCCCCGGGCGCGAAAGTCCCGTGAGGTGTTCTGCTATTTCGACAACGACATCAAAGTCCGCGCGCCCTTCGACGCCCGCGATCTGCTGCAGCGTTTTGGCCTTGATCAACACCTCGCCACCATCCCCGGCGAACCCGCTGGCGAAGGGGTGCTGGCATGAGCATTCCAGAGCCGGTCGGCTTTACCGATGAAGGCGCCGAAGTCGCCTCATCCGTGCGCACTTTCACCGTGCTGACGGTCAACACCCACAAGGGTTTCACCGCGCTCAACCGGCGTTTCATCCTGCCGGAACTACGTGAAGCGGTGCGCAGTGTCGCGGCCGACGTGGTGTTTCTGCAGGAAGTCCACGGCACCCACGAGCACCATCCCCAGCGTTACGACAACTGGCCGAAGATGCCGCAATACGAATTCCTCGCCGACAGCCTCTGGCCGCAGTTCGCCTACGGACGCAACGCGGTGTACCCGGAGGGCGATCACGGCAATGCGTTGCTGTCGAAATTCCAGATTATTCGTCACGACAATCTCGACGTGTCGATCAGTGGCCACGAGAACCGCGGTCTGCTGCATTGCGTACTGCGCTTGCCGGGCGACGGCGTCGAAGTGCATGCGATCTGCGTGCATCTGGGGCTGCGCGAAAGCCATCGCAATGCACAACTTGACCTGTTGATGCAGCGCCTGGCCGAACTGCCGGATGACGCGCCGGTGATCGTCGCCGGCGACTTCAATGACTGGCGCCAGCGCGCCGATGCGCAACTCAAACCCTGCGGACTGCGCGAAGTGTTCGCCGAGCATCAGGGCAAACCGGCGCGCAGTTTTCCCGCGCGCCTGCCGACGCTGCGGCTCGACCGCATCTACGTGCGCAACCTCAAGGCCCGTCAGCCAAAAGTGTTGGCGAATCGGCCCTGGTCCCACCTTTCTGACCACGCACCGTTATCGGTGGAGATCGAACTATGAGCAGTGCGCCGCTGGAGAAATCCGCCGTGGAACCGATCAGCATCACCCCGCCGATACGCGAACCCGGCCCCGTCGATGTCGAGTACCGTTGGCAGGGCAACAACCGTGTCGAGTTACTGGAAAACGGTGAGGCATATTTCCCTCGAGTGTTCGCCGCGATGCGCGCGGCGAAAAGTGAAATTCTCCTGGAAACCTTCATCGTCTTCGAAGACAAGGTCGGCCTCGAGTTGCAGCAGATTCTGATCGACGCCGCGCAGCGGGGTGTGCGCACCACGGTCAGTCTTGACGGGTTCGGCTGTGGCGAGTTGAGCACCGGCTATCTGACGGCGCTGAGCGCCGCCGGCGTGCATCTGCAAATGTTCGATCCGGCGCCGAAACACCTGGGCTTTCGCACCAACTGGTTCCGCCGTCTGCACCGCAAGATTGTCGTGGTCGACGGCCTGGTCGCGTTCATTGGCGGGATCAACTTTTCCGGCGATCACCTGGCCGATTTCGGCCCGGAAGCCAAGCAGGATTACGCAGTCGAAGTGCAGGGGCCGGTGGTCGCCGACATCCATCATTTTGCCCTGCTGCAAAGCGGTCGCCCGGGGCGCGCGAGGTTCTGGTGGCAACGGCGCCGACAACGCCGTGCGGAAATGGCCTTCGACGATCACGACGGTCAGGTGCGACTGGTGTTTCGCGACAACGACCGGCACCCCACCGATATCGAAGACGTGTATTTGCAAGTGCTGCGCCGGGCAAAACGGCGGGTGGTGATTGCCAACGCGTACTTCTTCCCCGGCTACCGTTTGCTGCGCGAGATCCGCAACGCAGCACGGCGTGGCGTAGAGGTGCGCCTGATTCTGCAGGGGCAGCCAGACATGCTGGTGGCCAAACTCGCGGCCCGCATGACCTACGATTATTTGCTCAAGGCTGGCGTGCAGATTCACGAATATTGCCAGCGCCCGTTGCACGGTAAAGTCGCGCTGGTGGACGAGGAATGGAGCACGGTCGGCTCGAGCAATCTCGATCCGCTGAGCCTGTCGCTGAACCTCGAAGCCAACGTGCTGATCCGTGACCGCGCCTTCAACCAGCAACTGTTCCAGCGCCTCGAAGACCTCAGCGAAAATCACTGCAAAGCCATGGATGCGGGCAAGTCGCCGCGCGGACGTATCTGGCACATGACCGTGGGCTTTCTGGTGTTCCACTTTCTGCGGCATTTTCCGGCGATGGCCGGTTGGCTGCCGGCGCACAAACCGAGGCTCAAGCCGTTCCGAGGTGACCGCTCATGAGCCATACCGAAGCACACCCGGCCAGCCATTCGGCGCCCACGGCTCACTCGAAATGGCGCCGCTGGAAACGCCCGCTGACGCTGCTGTTTTTCCTCGCCCTGATCGTGTTGCTGACGATGTTCGCCACGCGCATCGAATGGACGGAGGTGCTGCAAACCCTCGCCGACTTCAAAGTACGCACACTGATCATCGCCTCCAGCGTGACGCTGCTGAGCTTTCTGACCTACGCCAGTTTCGACCTGATCGGCCGCACCTATATTCGCCAGGATCTGACCTGGAAACAGATCCTGCCGGTGGGCATCATCAGCTACGCGTTCAACCTCAATCTCAGCGCCTGGGTCGGCGGGATCGCCATGCGTTATCGCCTGTATTCGCGACTCGGCGTGAGCAAGGGCAACATCGCCAAGATTCTCGGCCTGAGTCTGGCAACCAACTGGTTCGGCTACATGACCATCGCCGGCGTGGTATTCAGCAGTGGTCTGGTGAGCATGCCGCCGGGTTGGAAAATCAGCACCACGGCGCTACAAGGCATCGGTGTGCTGTTACTGCTGATCAGCGCCGGGTATCTGGCGGCGTGCCGGTTTTCCAGACGCCGTGAATGGTCGATTCGCGGGGTGGAAATCAATCTGCCGTCGGTGCGCATGGCGGTGCTGCAATTGCTGCTTGGCGCCTTGAACTGGTCGCTGATGGCGGCGGTGATCTTCACGCTGTTGCCGAGCAAACTCGACTATCCGTTGGTGCTGGGCGTCTTGTTGATCAGTGCGATTGCCGGCGTCATCACGCACATTCCCGCGGGCCTTGGCGTACTCGAAGCGGTGTTCGTGGCGCTGCTGCAACACGAAGCGTCGCGGGGCAGTCTGGTGGCGGGGTTGCTGGCGTATCGGGCGATTTATTTTCTGTTGCCGCTGCTGATTACCGTGGTGATGTATCTGGTGGTCGAAGCCAAGGCCAAAGCGTTGCGGATCGAGAAGAAACCGTCCTGATGCCGATGTTGACGCTACCGCCCTCTTCGCGAGCAAGCCCGCTCCCACAGGTTGAACGCATTCCAAATAGTGTGAGCGGCTTGCTCGCCAAGGCGTCAGCGAAACCACTACAACCTATGAAGACTGGATAATGCTCAAGCGCTCACCGACGACCATTTCGGTAATCCAGTCCACCAGAATCGACGTGTAAGCCTGCTGCGAAACCGGGTCACTTAACGCGTGATCGGCACCATCGATGATCCGGTGCGTCAGCGAGTGCGTCTGCTGACACGCCGCGCGGTAACTCATGATCGCCGCGTGCGGCACGTAGTCATCGGTTTCCGATTCCACCAACAACACGTCGCCGGTGAATTGCGAACAGGCGTGCAGTGCACGATTGCTGTCAGCGCGCACCAGTGTCGCTCGATAGTCACGCAGGTCGGCCTTGTCCAGATCGCGTTTGGGCGTGTGCCATTGCTCGTCGCGATACAACGCCGGCACGCGCAGCGCCAGCCAGCGCACCGGACGCAACGACGTCAGAATCGAGGCGAGGTAACCACCGTAACTGGTGCCGACCACGGCGATGGCCGAGGTGTCCAGCGCCGGGTGTGCGAGCAGTCGATCGTAGGCCGCCAGCAGATCGCGCAGGTTGTCTTCGCGCGTGACCCGGCTCAGAGGAATACCAGTGCCGCCCGTGTGCCCGCGCAAGTCGAAGGTCAGGCACACACATCCGAGACCGGCGATGCCTTTGGCGCGTTCCAGGTCGCGCTCTTGACTGCCGCCCCAGCCATGCACAAACAACACGCCTGGGACTTTCGATTTGGGACTGAGAAACGTCCCGCTCATCTGCTCGTCATCAATGTCGATTTGAATGCTTTCGCTTCTAGCCGTCATAGGATTTGACCGTTACGTATTTGAGGAGGAAGTCGCTGTTTTCGGCCGGGCCGCGATACACCTCGATGGCGTCCGCCGGCAACGGCTGATCGATGTAGGTTTCCACTGATGACACGCGAATCGCAGGCATTGCCGGATCGTTGAGAAAGCTCTGCAACGCCGCCACTTCAGCACTGCTCGCCCCGCCCATGCGCCACGACTGCTCAAGCACACCACTGCGTGGCTTGCCGTTGCTGTCCAGGCCCTGGGCGATGTCGTAATTGCGTCGCGAGGCGTAGAAGCGCGGGTAGGCTTCATCGGCGGCGCTGTCGAAAACCTGCGCTTGCCCAATGGCCAGACGCACGTCGTCGGGCAAATCCAGCGCCAGCAGGTCGTCGTATCCGCCCTGCACCACCAGCAGATTCGAACCGCCATAAACCTCTTCGCCGTGGGCGTCCCTGGTCAAGTATTGATCACCGCAGTAGCTCAGCACTTTATCGCCGATGAATGACTGGCCGACGCTGTGGGTGACGACGTCGCTCAAGTCCTGTTCCAGCACGACACCTGCGCTGAACTGTTTTGCGCTGTCGGGCCGTGCGAGGACTTCGTCGAACGCGTCGAGGCTTCTGATGACTTCCTGACCACGCCCTGCACAGGCATGAATCGGTTTCATGCGGATCGGGCCGCTGTACAACAGGTGCTCGGCGGCAAGGCGCGCATCCTCCAGCGAAAATACGCTGAGGCCGTCGAGCACGACGTTGCGCACTCGTTCGCAGAACAGCGGTGACCAGCCTTTCGGTGCGTGGGCCAGATGACTGCGTAAACCGTGGCTGATGGCTTTGGTGCAGATGAAGTCGTGCTCGACGAATCCGCCCCACAGGTCATCCGGGCCTTTGATGCCCAACGCATGGGCCTGGGTGGCGCCGACGATAGTTTGCGTCGGCAACAGATAGAGGTCGCGCCCGCGATGCTTATCCGCGTCGTAACTGCCGCCGAATTTGCAGCCAAGAATCTGCGCCAGCCAACGGGCCAGGGCTTTATTGGTCTGCACTTCATGCTGCGGTGCGCCGGCGCGCACCGAATGGGCGACGACTAGTTTTTTGCTCGCTATCGGGGTCATGCGTCCCCCTTCCATCGGTTCGATGACTGTAGCGATGAAAGGTGCAGAGATCAGGCCAACAGGCGCGGCGGGAAAAACTTCGGCGAATCAGAAACTTGCCGAAATCGTGCTGGCATCACGCCTGTTTCAATCTGCACGACGGCCCGCAAACCTACGGCAAATTGCACGATCCCGGCCTCATATAATGCTTTTGTGGGAGGGGGCTTGCTCCCGAAAGCGGTGTATCAGTCGACATCTATATTGACTGAGATAGCCTCTTCGGGAGCGAGCCCCCTCCCACTCAAGTAATCGGTGTTTTCCCGAGCGGGCTCACGCCAAACCGGCTTCGGTAATCACTGGGTGCAAGCCCCGTGACTTTCTTGAAGATCGCGCGAAATGCCCCCGGGTCCTGATACCCCACACTCCACGCGATGTGGTCGATAGTGCCGTTGGTGAACTCGAGCATTTCCCGCGCCTTGCCCACCCGCAGGTGCTGGCAATACTCGGTCGGTTTCAACCCGGTCGCCGCGCGAAATCTGCGCAGAAATGTGCGTTCTTCCAGTCCTGCTCGCTCAGCCATTGCGGTCAGTGAGACATCGGTTGCGCCGGTACTTTGCAACCAGTGCTGAACCTTGAGAATCGCGGCGTCACCATGCCCGAGAATCGGCGCGAAATTACTGCCGCAGGCACTGGCGCTGTCGCTGTGTTCCACCACCAGAAATCGCGCGGTGCCGGTGGCGATGCTCGGCCCCAGTAGACGGTCGACCAGACGCAACCCCAGCTCTGACCAGGCCATCAGTCCAGCCGTGGTGATCAGGTCGCCGTCATCGACAATCGGCGTATCTGCCTTGAGTTTGATCTTCGGGTATTGCTCGGCGAAGGCCTTGGCCGACGTCCAGTGCGTGGTGGCGCTGCGGCCATCGAGCAGACCACTTTCGGCCAGCAGCAGCGACCCCATGCAAACGCCGCCAAGAGTCGCACCGCGAGCATGCTGATCACGCAGCCATTGCGCCAGGCGGGCAGGCATTTGCGCTGCAGAAAAGCCACCAATGGACGGTGGAATCAACACCGCCAGCAAATCGCTTTCGGCGCCCGCCGAACTGGCATAAATCCGCGCTGGCGGTTGATCGCCTTCAACCTGCCAATGACTGACCCGCAGAACCGGCAAGCGCGCGGCCTGATGCTCGGCGGCGATGCGGTTGGCCACCGCAAACAGGTCGGTCAGACCATGCACCGCGGCCATCTGCGCACCGGGGTAAATCAACACACCGAGTTCAACGGTGGCCGCTGTTTCTGCGCCCATTGTCAGTTTTCCCCTGTCTATTGTCGGTGCGGCCAATCCTCACATCGCCGGGCAGCGTCAATACTGAAGCCACTTCCAGCCAATCCATCGAGGACACACCCATGGCCAAGCAAGCGCTCATCGTAGTCGATATCCAGAACGACTACTTCCCCCAAGGCAAGTGGCCGCTGGCCGGTGCCGACGCCGCTGCCGACAACGCCGCCCGGTTGATCGCGGCCTTCCGTGAAACGGGTGAATCGGTGGTGCATATCCGCCATGAATTCACCTCGGCGGATGCGCCGTTTTTCACCCCCGGTTCCGACGGCGCCAAGCTGCATCCGAAGGTACTCAACCGCGCCGACGAACCTGTGGTTCTCAAGCATTTCGTCAATTCGTTCCGAGAAACCGAATTGCAATCGATCCTTGATGAGCAAGGCATCAAGGAATTGGTGGTGGTCGGCAGCATGAGCCACATGTGCGTCGACGGCATTACCCGCGCGGCGGCCGATCTGGGTTATGCCGTCACAGTGATTCACGATGCCTGCGCCAGCCGTGATCTGGAATTCAATGGCCTGACCGTACCGGCCGCTCATGTTCACGCTGCATTCATGTCCGCACTGGGCTTCGCCTACGCCAGCGTGGTGTCCACGGACGAATTCCTCACACGCTGACGCATCGGGAAACACCTTGGAAAACCATCGGCCCGCGACGTTGCGGGCCTTTTTCATGGGCACGAAAAAATCTCACGCGTGAGTCATTGATGGCACTTTGAATTGGTTGTAGTGTGGCCCACGCGTGAGATGTTCATAACGGAGTCATTGCCATGAAAAGCCGCTCCCCCAACGTTGCGTCAGAGAGCCCAAAGGGAGAGCGCTCGAAACCGTCCGCGAAAAAGCCGTCGAGTTTTTACATGAAACAGATGCGCGCGGGCCTGGCTGCCGCCGGATATGTGAAACACGAAACTTGGGTGCTTCCGGAAAACCGAAGCTTGCTCAAGCAAATGGAGCAACAGCTACGCCAACCGATTCTGGCTGGCTCTTTCATGTCGGAGAATTACATGAGCGCAGGCAACAACTGGAACATCGATAGCCTCTTCAACGCCCTCAAGGCACTGGACGAGGTGGCTTCGCAAGAGATCACGCTGTCTCTGATCCAGAGCTCCGAACCCAGCATCAAGCTGGAAATGAACGAATTCGGCGGCCTGCCGATTCACATCGCCCTGGCCGGCGCACAAATCATCGTCGACACCGTGCTGGTCGACATCGATTCGATCACCGACGTGCGCGCCTTCAACGACGCCGTACTGCGCAGCCGGGAAATGTTCCCGCTGTCGTCGATCGGCATCGAGTCGATGCCCAACGGCCAGACCGTTTACAACATGTTTGGCGCCCTCAGCGCCGACTCGAGCCTGACCAACGTCGTCACCGAGGTGAAAACCCTGGTCGATAACGTGCAGCGCGCGAGCGAAGCCTTCGAACACTTCTTCAAGTAATCAACAGGGAATATCCAATGACTCAGTCCATCTGGAGCAAGTTGTTCACCGCACTGCGCGGCGGCGCCAATGAAGTCGGCGAAGCCATCGTCGATCAACAAGCCCTGCGCATCCTCGATCAGGAAATCCGCGACGCCGACACCGCGCTGTCGAACGCCCGTCGCGAACTGGTCACCATCATGGCCAAGCACAAACTGTCCGCCGACCGCGTCAGCGAGTACGACGCCAAGATCAAGGATCTGGAAGCCAAGGCGGTTGCCGCCCTGAACGCTGGTCGTGAAGACCTGGCGATGGAAGTGGCCGAAGCGATTTCGACCCTGACCAACGACCTCACCGCTGAAAAAGCCCAGAGCGACGAATTCGGCACCTACGCTGAAAACATGCGCAAAGACATCAACAAGGCCGAAGCGCGGATCAAAAGCCTGCGCCAGCAAGTGGACATGGCCAAGGCCCGCGACAGCGTGCAAAAAGCCCAGGTCAGCGCTTCCATTGCCAGCGGCGGCGCCAACGGCAAACTGGAGACAGCGGTCGGTACGCTGAACCGTCTGCAGGAAAAGCAAAAGCAACGCGCTGCCGAGCTCAACGCCCAGGACGAACTGGCCGATGCTTCGAGCGGCAACGACCTGGAACGCAAACTGCGCGACGCCGGCATCACGCCGAACGAAGGCAGCGCCAATGCGATTCTGGAGCGTCTGAAGCAGAAGTCCGCTCAGTAAGCGTTCACACAAAACCTGTGGGAGCGGGCTTTTGTGGCGAGGGGATTTATCCCCGCTGGGCTACGCAGTAGCCCCAAAATCGACAGATGCGGAAACCAGGCACACCGCATGCGATGATTTTGGGGCAGCTACGCTGCCCAACGGGGATAAATCCCCTCGCCACAGAGCCCGCTCCCACATGGTTTGTGGCGTGTCGTTGATCGTTCAGACCGGTACACTAGCCACGCTTTTTTCGCCGACGAACACCTCCACCCGCTTCAAGGAACGTACCCATGGGATGGTTTAAAGATTTGCTGGGCACCAGCAACTGGCAGACCGCTGCGCCAACGCCGACCGTTGCAAGTGGCCCACTCGGGATGGCGCAAGGCAAAGCCGTCAGGTTCGACTCGACGCTGGGCTTGCTGCTCGACGGTTCGACAACGGTGCGGGTGCCGTTCGATCAAGCGATCTGGAGCGCTGGCTGGGTCGACCTTGGCCAATCCAACAAACTGCACCGCTACTACATGAACGATGAGGATTTCTGGGTACAAATCCACGTCACTGGCGACGACCAGGTTGAATCGGTCACGCTGTTCAACTACCTCAGTTACGTGACCGTCAACAGTGACGCCGAACTGCAGCGCCTGGCTGGCCCCAACAGTTTGATCGGCCTGCCGACCTACTCCCATGAAGGTGTCAAATACACCCGCGAGTGGGGCACCGAGCAAGGCCAGACCGAGCTGGTGCCGATGACCGAGCAAGTGGTCAACCCGGAAGAGTCTTACACCATCGAACACCATTCAATGCTTTACGCCCGCGAGACCGGCCTGACCGATCGCCGCGAGCTGCTGCTGTTCTCCGTCGAACAGGACGAAGAAGGCACCGTCAGCCTGAGCACCTCGCTGGGCATTTCGTTGTACACGACTGATCTGAGCACCATTTAAAAAGGAAGTTTTTCATGCTGGAAGTGCTGGCCGTTTCCCTGAACAAGACCGCGCTGGTCGGTTTCGTTGTTTACCTGATCGGCGCTGTATTGCTGTTCATGCTGTTTCAGTTCGTCTACACGCGCATCACCCCGCACAAGGAGTTCGAGCTGATCCGCTCGGGCAACGTCGCCGCCGCGATTGCCCTGGCCGGTGCGATCATCGGTTTCGCCATTCCGGCGAGCAACGTGATCGCTTTCTCGGTCAACGTCCTCGACTTCGTACTCTGGGCGGTGATTGCTGCGGTTGTGCAATTGTTGGCGTTCCTCGCTACCGGTCTGGTGCTCAAAGGCACGTCCCAGCGCATCGCCAACGGTGAAATCGCTTCCGGCATTTACGTCGCAGCGGTCGCGATCAGCGTCGGTATGCTCAACGCTGCGTGCATGACACCGTCCAACTGATCGGCAGGAAGCCTTTAGATGAAACGAAGCAAATACGTTCAGTTGTCCCTCGCCGCCTCGGTGGCCATGGCCATCTCCGGCGAAGCGGCAGCGGTGGATCAGCCACGCAACTTCCAGAGCGTTGAACAGTGCGTCGATGCCGAAGTGGCCGCCGATATCTGCTCGAATGCCTACGTCGCGGCACTGACCGAACATCGACGCATCGCTCCGGCGTATGACGACAAGGCCAAGTGCGATGCAGACTTTGCCGCCGACTGGTGTCAGAAAAATTCCGACGGCCGTTTTGTGCCAAAACTCAGCGGTTTCAAAGTGCCGCAGAACGGTGAAACCACGCAGAATCTCGACGCCATCGCCAATGCGCAGATGCCGGCAGGCGACGCGACAGCCGCACAGAATGTACAAAGCACCTCCCACACGTCGAGTGGCGGCGGTAACGGCTGGTTGACTGGCTGGCTGATCGGCAATGCGATGAGCAACAACGCCAACCGCACGGTTTACCGTGATCGCGATACTCGCCAGACCTACAACACCTCGACCCAGTACCGCAAAATCGAGAGTGCGCCGCGCAGTCAACCGGATTACGAGAGCAGCAAAAGCAAACCGGTGAACGTGGCCTCGTCGACGTCCCGCGGTGGCTTCGGCAGTCAGTCCAGCGCCCGTAGCGGTTGGGGTGGATGGGGCAGCAGTTCCGGTCGTTCGAGCAGCTGACCATGAAGAAAATCCTCTGCGCCGAACGCCCTGACTGGAAACAGACGGCCGAAAGCCTCGGCTTCCTGTTTCACACCATCGATGACGAACCGTACTGGGACGAAAGCGCGTACTACCAGTTCACGCTCGCGCAGATCGAAAACGATCTCGAGGATCCGACCACCGAGCTGCACGAGATGTGCATGGATCTGGTCGACCGCGTGGTATGCAGCGAAGAGCTGATGGATCGCCTGAGCATTCCGGCGCCGTACTACGACATGATCCGCACGTCCTGGCGGGAAGGTCATCCGCATCTGTATGGGCGCATGGACTTTTCCTACAGCGGCAACGGCCCGGCGAAATTACTGGAGCTCAATTACGACACGCCGACCAGCCTCTACGAAGCGGCGGCGTTTCAATGGGGCTGGCTGGAACAATGCATCGAACGCGGAACGCTGCCGCGCCATGCCGACCAGTTCAATAGCATCGACACCAAACTGCATCAGGCTTTCGCCGAGCTACAGCTCAAGCGGCCATTCTATTTCGCCTCGATGAAGGACTCGGTCGAGGACAAAGGCACCACCGATTACTTGCGCCTGATCGCGGAAAAAGTCGGCATCGAATCGCGGCACATCGACATCGAAGACATCGGCCTGACGGCTGAAGGTCGTTTCGTCGATCTTGAAGATCGCTGGATCCCGCACCTGTTCAAACTGCATGCCTGGGAGTTCATCTTCCACGAACCGTTCGGTGCAGCGATTGCCGAAGGCGACACGCAGTTTTTTGAACCGGCGTGGAAAGCGATCCTGTCGAACAAAGGCGCGCTGCCGCTGCTGTGGGAATTGCACAAGGGCCATCCGAATCTGCTCGCGGCGCATCTCGATCCGAATCCGTCCAGCTCCGTACCCAGGGGCTGGGTGCGTAAACCGTACTTTTCACGGGAAGGCGCCAACATCGAACTGCAGACCGCTGAAGGGTTGATCGTCAAAGAAGGCGGGCCTTACACCGATGCGCCGTTCATCCTCCAGGAGTTTGCACCACTGCCGAAGTTTGGCGACAGCTACACGCTGATCGGCTCGTGGGTGATCGGCGATCAGGCAGCCGGGATTGGCGTGCGTGAGGACAACAGTCTGATCACCAAGGATTCCAGCCGGTTTTTGCCACACCTGATTCTCGACTGAAGCGAACGCGTCAATTTTCAGCAACAAAAAAACCGTAGCGCTCCCGCGCTACGGTTTTTTCCGCTGCTGTGGTTAAGACAGCTCAGTCGAGCGAGTCGGAGTGTCCGTTGCGAGCTTGTCCTGGGCCGTTTCCGACGTCGAGATACCGGCCATCCTGCGTCGCGAGATCTCTGCCCCGCGCCGGCGCAGTGGCATTTCGACAAAGCGATAGTTCAACTCGCTGCAGATCACCATGATCGCAAACGAGGTGAGCAACAATTCCACGGTGAACTCAGCCCCCAGTGGCACACCCCGTTCACTGGCCACTCGGCTCCAGATTTCGGTACTCAAGTGGTAGGCGAACATGTGTATGACATACAAGGCATAGGATCGCGACCCCAGCCATTGCCCAAGTCCGCTCAAGATCGCCGGGCAGTAGATGTAGCCTTTTTGATAACTGGAGAGCCAGACCAGAATTAACGCAGTCACCGCAATCAGCCCGACTGCGATTGGCACACCGATCATTTGGCCGGCGATGGCGCCGAGCATGTAAAGCAGAAACAGCGTGATGCCCAGCCGCTTGAACAGGCTGCCAGACAGCGCCACAGGCTCAATATCCTTGTACAAGGATGTGCGTGTGAACAGGCACAACAGAATGCCCCACATCATCGCGTCCAGACGGAACGAAAAAAGCATGGGCGCAGGTGGTGTACCAAAGCCATTGCGATCAAGAGGGAATTGCACGGCAATCAGCGCGATCAAGACGATCACCCGCCAGCGCGTAGAGGTGATCAACAGCAGGAACAACGGGAAGATAAAGTAGAATTGCTCCTCCAGCGCCAGACTCCAGTAAACCGAGTTCGGCCCCAGCAGTACGCCGTACTGGTTTGCCAGATTGCCGGAGAACGTGGCGACAGCAGTGAAACTGCGCAAATTGTCGAACCACGACTGGAAGGCATTCGACTGGTTGAAAACGATCGAGAACACCAGTGGAATCAGCACCCATAGCCACGCAGTGGGCAGTAAACGATAAGCTCGGCGAATCCAGAACGAGGTGGCGGCCAAACCGAAACGGTTCTGTTCGCGATTCTTGTCGAAATAATCGAGATAGGCCTTGCTGACCACATAACCTGAGATACAGAAAAAGAGGTCCACCCCTGACCAGGGTGAAAACACGTTGAGCAGCTTTGACATGAATGGGGCATGGAAGGGCAGCAACAGGGTGCTGTGTGCCATCACTGTCATCAGGATGGCCATGCCGCGCAGGTACTCGATTTCCTTGTTCTTGCTACTGCTCATTGTTTTCTCTTGTTTTTGTGATGGAACAGCCCTAATCCCGGGGAGCCTGCTGTTGCAAAAAAAACGACTGAAATCGTCAGTCGCCGGGACCGATCATGGATCGGCTTGGCGCGGCCTTCAAGGCTCAACGCGAAACTTTACTGCAAATGACATTGAGACCGACTGGTCAAGGCCTGGACAGCAGGCCACTTCACGCCCGCCAAAAACGAAGAAACCCCCGCGATGCGGGGGTCTCAGGTCTAAACCTTACTAAATAGTCTTGGTTAGGAATTAGAACGGTTATGCCTACCTTAAAACAGTAAGAATCACGAATTTCCTTAGAAAACAAGCACTAGGCTGTATCGACAGCATTTCTGTTCAGTTTTTGGTCAAAAAATCGGACATCCATGCGTATCTTTTTACATCTCGTCTTGTGTTTGAGACGAGGCGAACCTCCTTCAAGGGGAGAATCGCCCAGGCTACGGATCCCAAAGGGTAGCTTCACGACGTGCTGATGCGAGGTTGGGTGGCTGTTTATTTGAGTAGACCAGCGCTCTACCGTGTCAGCCAATCTCAAGATCAACTAGCAACGTTGGTATTTTTAGCAGAGGAAACAAATGCGTCAACAAAAAAATTTAAAAATAAAAGGGACACCCTGCTCGACCTCCGCGACCGGGCTATCTGAGCACTTGATAGATCAATAGCAGTAATCGGGTGTCTACGAGAACTATGGCGACGAGTCAGAAAAACCAAACCTCTGCATCGCCTGATACTCACACTAAACCCTGTTATTCCTAGGGCTGTCGAACATATCGACCTTGCTCAGCCTTTGTTCGCTGGGAATAGCTGTACCGCGACGTTTTCGGTGACCTAGTTACGCTATGTGTTCGTAGTCATCCGGAGTAATGCTTTAAATTCTCGTAAGATTTCGCCCTCTGGCATAGTTTTGGGCAATTCGAGTATATAGTCTACTCGGGTGAGTTCGCCATCTGATAGGAACCAGCGGCGACTTTGTCCTTTGCCTCCTTGACAATCTATAACAAAGTACAGGTAAGTATTCATATTGCAGCCTCTACTATGAGAGGTCAGGGTTAGATTACACTCCAAATGGCCTGTATTGTCCTCACCCTCCAAGCACCAAGCCGAACGAAGCGTTATTTGCTCTTCAAGGCTGCCAGCCCCAAGCTTATCGAAAGCATCGCTCAGCATCTGATCCGTTAAACCATAGGCAGAAAGACCAGATACATCGCCAGGTCGAACTCCCCCTTTGCCTGCAGAGCTATTGAAGGCAGGTAGAAAGTTAACGCCAAACTCCTTGGCTATACTTCGAGCATTTAAACAGCGCATATTTATACTTTTAAGGGAAGAAAAATATTGATGCCTCGAGTTCCATTGACACTCTGCCTCCCCTCTATTTAATTTCCAGCGCGTAACTTCATTACCCTCCACTATCTCTGTCGCTTCGACATCATAATAAATTTTTGCACCATTAATCGCAGCGTGTAAAAACTCGACTGTACTGAAGCTAGTACTTAATCGAATTTGCATTGAATCGAACTCGACAATCCCTAAACTAGTTGACCCTGATACGTCAAATCCGATTTTGTGTCCAAGCTGACACTCCTCAGTATGTCTTTGGAATAGGCTATAGCTCCCTAAAGCTCTTATATTAAAACTGTATGTCTCGCCCGTGTGGATATGCTCTCCTGTTACCTTGATGGCACTAAGCGCATAGCTTAGTTTCACATAGGCCTTTAGAGAACCTAGTTTTTTTAGCCCTTTAGAGTGAGCACTAATGGTTTCCTTCAGCTTCTCGGCTGCGCGCAACCTATCTTCTAAAGGTAGCTCAAGAGAAACAGCTTTTTGCTCACTGAAAAACTCGTTAACATAATAGTTAAGAGCTACATCATCAATTTTTGGCTTAGCAGGGAGTGCGCCATTAACTTTAATAAACGAGGGTGTCTTACTCAAAAGAAACTCTTCAAAGCGATACCGCGCAGATCCGACATTTCCAATTTTCTCGATTAGCTTGGACTCTAAGTGGGCATGAGAATTTATGACCCGCGTGACTATCTTGTGTAGCCACTTCATCTCCACCAAAACGTCAACTGTATAAGTGCTTGTAGCTGAGTCAATCAAGTTGTGACACTTAGGGCATACGTGAAGACAATTATTCGCCCCTGCCAGTTTATCTTTGTTTAACCCACCATGACCACGGGGTCCGTCTGGACTAGATGAATAAATATGAGCGCCTTGACCTCGGGGAATAGCTTTCGCCTCGTCGTCATTTCCTGAATCGCCACCTTTACCAATGGTGGGGCCATGGGCGGGTTCACCACATCCACGACGACTGCATCGATACCCAGCAAATTCAGCTTCCTGCCGACGAGTTCCAACGTTGAATTTCGGTTTTAGCTTTGGTATCTCGGTGTTCAAGGGTGTGTCTCCGACGAATACAACCCCGGTGCAAGTCTTCCAACAGTGACTCGTCACCTCTGTGCTCTGACTAAATTTAGTGGCGCTTTGGCAGGAATACTACCAGCCGAACGAGTTTGGGACTACCACCTCCGACGGTTTATAGCCTACCACCCCGGTGCTATCAGACTAAGTTATTTAAGAGCATGCATAGATATTTTTTTCACATTCTTAGACACAACTAATACAGAAATATTTTAGCAACCTGAACAATCTTACTTTACCTATCGACTTACCTCATAACATCGGATGACTTGACCGGAAACCTCGCCAACAATTTCTTTCCTTCTTCCAAACATCGCCGATGGAATCAATCGGTTTCGGATCTCGATAATTTGCTGCATTCTTTTTTTAGAATGCTAGCGGAAACTTCGGCGCATTCTATTTCTTCAAAATAAAGAAGGCAAAAGGTCCAACGCAAGAGAGGTGATTCGAATATGCAGGCTGGCAGCTTCTCAAATTTCTAGGAAGTAAGGCTACTCCAAACTCTGGGACGGTCGAAAAATAAAGATAGTTAAGCGACGTACACCTGAGCAGTGATCCGGAAATCTACTGACGAGTGAGCTCTTTCAGTCGAAAAAGGCATGGATTTTGTCGCGAGGGTCAAGGTCTCCACGCACCGTTGCATTGCGCAATCTGTCGCAACCCTAAACGCCTCACGAGCTTAGCTGTGTTGCTTGGGGGGCTGTTGCACGACCCAAAAAAAAGCTAATGTAGGCTATGGTATCATTTTGCCTCTCGCACCGAAAACGGGAGGTTTGCTGGAAATCAAGCTTTCGGTAACTTGTACCAAAAAGCGCTCGGAGCATGGGTAACGTTTTAAAAGGATAATGCCAATGGCTGTACAATTCAAAATTGCGGCGAGAGCTTTACGGCAAATAGGCGCGGAGTTAATTTCATCAGATGAAATTGCTTTAAACGAACTTATAAAAAACTCTTTTGATGCAGGCTCTCCAAGTGTTGCTATTCAATTCGTAAATCCGATACCACTTAGCGTCGCCGACGAGCTTATAAAACAGACACAGAAAGGTAAAATAACTCTTACAGAAGCATCTAACGCACTAGAGCTTCACATAAACAACACATTTCACCGTGACGAGCAAAAATCAGAGAGACAAAAAAGTTTAGTTTTATTACGAAAGCATCTCAGCGGAACAAAAAATCTTGCTGAAGCACTAGATAGGTTCCGGAACGAAGCAAATTACATAAGAATTTCCGACACAGGCGCGGGAATGTCAAAAAGCCAGCTAGAAAACGTTTTCTTAGTAATCGGCACCCCGAGCAAACTTGTAGCAAAGTCAGAGTTAAAGGAAGAAGACAAACCCATTTTGGGTGAAAAGGGCATAGGTCGATTATCTATGATGCGCTTAGGAAACTTAGCATCAGTGAAATCTACAAATGGAAATGGATGGAGCGAAATTTCGTTCATCTGGAGCAAGTTTGACGATCCTGACCTATATTTAAACGATATAAATGTAGACGTTAATCGCATAACTGGCCCGATTCCATCTATACCCCACGGCACAATTATAGAGATAACTCAACTGAGCGCTGACTGGACAGAGGAAAAGGTGTCGAATTTTGTCCGACAATACCTAAGAAGAGTACAGGATCCTTTTAAGCGAGGTAGTAAATATCCTGTAGATATCTATCTAAACGCAAAAAAAGAGCCTATTGGCGGACTCCCATCCTGGTTGAAAAAAGCAGCACAATTTTCTGCAAAATATACTTTTACCCCACAAAATCTCACAAGCAAAAACACGCTATTACGCAGAGAAATTCAGTGGCACAATTCTACTTCCGTAGAGATTCGCGAGTGGAGTTTAGAAACTTTAGCAACACAATTAGAGAGTACTCCCGACACGATTGAGTGCATAGGCCCATGGGAGCTCAATTGCTTATGGTTTAATCGTCAAAAAGTAAAGGGTGAAGGGGTAGATAGGTCAGCTAAGGACATACTCGACGAGCTGAATATCTGGTGTGGTGGGATAGCCATCTATAGGGATGGTTTCAGAATCGGCAAAACTGGCGGAATGGAAAATGATTGGCTCGAGTGGGATCAAAGAGCACTGAAGTCTAAAGGATATACATTAAACAGATATCAAACCATCGGCAGCCTTTCTATTTCTTCCAAGCATAACAAGCGCCTGATTGACACAGCTAACAGGGAGAATCTTGTTTCTACCGAAGAGTTTGAAATAACGAAAAAAATACTCAGCGAGATTCTCGTTTATGACCTTCGAACCCATATAAATACAGTTCAAGAAATTGAAGTAAAAAAGCAGATCTCCGTCGAGACGGCAGAGAATTCTGCAAAAGCAGCGGAAACTAGTCTGTCGCGAGCGCTTTCTAATATTAAAATAATAGAAAAAACTATTCCGGCTGAAAACAAACAGCAGTTCCTTGAAATAAAAGATGCGGTACGCGGTCAGATAGACTATGTAAAAACACTGAAAAAGACCTTCGAGTTCGCCCAAGAAAAACGGATTGAATTACTGGAGCTTGCCGGTATAGGTCTAGTAATTGAAAAAGCCATCCACGAACTTGATCGCATAACCGAGCGTACGGCGGAGCTATTAGACGCGGCTGAAAAAGACACTTCAGATGGCTCAGCAACAAAGCTACTTTCAAGGCTTCGCGCTCAAGTCACAGCGACGAACAAGCGCATTCGAAGCGTCAATGCACTGAGCCCTTCTGGTCGAAATAAAAAAGAAGAATTCGATGTCTTGGTAGAAATCCGAAATTTAATTGAGACCTACAGCGCTCGCTCCGAACGGATGAATATTGAATTCATTCTTAACTCAGAGCATCCAGAGGAACAGCAACCGTTCATATTAAGAGGCTCCAAAGGGCTACTAGCTCAGGTCATGGAAAATCTATTTACTAACTCAATATATTGGTTAGATCAAGGATTAAAGGCGGGAGAAACCAGTCGTAAAATTTGGGTAGATACTGACTCCCGAGCTAGAGTCGTACTTGTCCGAGACAATGGCCCTGGAATTGATAAATCATACCAGCAAGAAATATTCAAACCATATTTCACAAGCAGAAAAAAAGGCAAGGGCTTAGGACTATATATCGCTTCCGAGCTAGCAGAATATCACGGAGGAAAGTTGTATCTAAGCTCCGCTGAAGATGATGATGGACGTCTCCGAGAATTCATACTCGAAATCCCTCTGCAATCCTTATAAGGAAATTATTTCGTGACTAACGTAGCCGTAATTGATGACGACTTCGGTCCAGCCAAATTCAGCGAACTCCCCGCCAACATTCAAGACGCCTTTCTGGACGAACACTCATCTGCGTCTATAAACGCATTAAATCTCATTGATGAACTCAAAGAGAATGATCTACCCGTCGACGTCTTTCACACTATAGAAAAATATAGAGCCGAAAATAACGTTCTTGAATTCCTCCAATCGGATGAGTTTACAACTTCTATATTTTTGAAATCTCACGATGAGATTCTTGAGGGCGAATTAAAAGGCAGCTACGCAGACTCTCCTTTTGCTGCCTCACGTGAGGATGCCAGCGCTCTTAGAGAAATATTTAACAACGCCTTCGGAGCTGAAAATGTAACCTATTTCGCGGACCGAAATGCTGATATCGACGTTATATCAAAAGTTGATTTTTTGATTTTAGATCTTTTCATAAAAACCCCTGAAGACTTCATCCATGACATAACGGCATTTCTTAAATATTTAGTCCAACATTGCGACCAATTGCCTCCCATTCTATTAATGTCCAGTCATGCGGAATTAAAGCACAATCTAGGTAAAATTCGCAGCATTGCTGAAATAAGTGCTGCTGGAATGGTAGCACTCTCAAAAAGAGAAATCAGAACCAGCGCTGGCGTTGACGGAGTTAGACTGATGTGGGAACAACTCCATCATCAGCGAGTTGCCGCTAGCAAAACTAAAACATTGATTAGCGCATGGAGCGCAGCTCTCGAAAACGCAAAATCCAACGCATTAGAAACGATATGGAGCCTGGATGCCTCCGCAATGCAACAGTTCCACTATACCGCATTTATCGAAAATGATCCGTTTGACGAACATTTATCAGATCTATTAAGCCGTGAATATCAATGGCATGTTGAGAACAACTCCAGTTTCCAGACATCTCTAAGCGATTTGGACAAAGCTTTACTTGGTGAAATTGACCAAGAAACCATAGAAATACTTCATAGATTCCCTCAGCATCATCCTCATGATGAAGTTAAAGCACTTTCTTTAATTCAGGCGCACTATAACTGGAGCGGAACACTCCAGCGAACAAACTTATCGAGCATCTCAGAAAAAGACCTACAAGATAATTTCAATAGAACCATTCCTTTCGGCGCCGTCCTTGCTGAAAGCAATGCAATAGCGGGTTCAAAAGCCTGGATTCATGTTACTCAGCAATGCGACCTTAACAAGCGAGACATATACACCAACTCCTCAAGCATCCTTTTCTTGCAAGTTGAATTGGTAGACGCGAATCTACCGCCGGACAAGAAAGAGAATGAAATTATTCTTACTGGCTTCCCGGCTGACGGGGGAAATTTCAACTTAAGAGTCACACCATCTCGTTTCTGGGCATCCCCGATAGAATTCTTACACCACTTTGTCACATCGCAAAAGCTTTCAGTAGTTGGCAGACTCAGAATCGACATTGCCAAGCTATGCCTTCAAGCGTTTATAAATCATTCATCGCGCCCCGCGGCATTCTCTATTCAGAATAAAACATCTGAGAGTTTTAGAGCATTTCTGGTAACGCCCGGAGAAACAGACAACAAAACAAGAGCAATGAAATATGAAGATATTAACGACTCAAGTAAGGCAAAAATAATCGAGGTAATTAGAGTCGGTAATAAAATACTATTTGCAAACGACGACTGCAATAGACTTGCTCTTTGGCTAGTGAAGCATGGCCCCGCCACCCAAGATGACAAAATAAGATCTAAATTGGCGGCTAATCTGAGACAAGGGATCACAAATATCGAAGGTACACTAGCGCATATACCCTACTCCATTTATAAAGCCAATAACTTTGAACGTTGCCTAGCCGATATTAACGGGATCCAGGTCCCTCTCAATGAGTTCAAGCTGATTTTCTTTAATAAATAACACTATTGGGCGCTCGACTAGCCGAACAAGACTAGTCGAGCTAAATTATAGAAACATGTCCAATTAGCAATCAAAGATCCGCTCGACAAACATCGCTGATAGCCGCCAGTGACTCTCCACCTGGCGGCTCATCAATCTCATTTATGACAAATGGCGCATCCCCCATCGGCCTCATCGATGCCATATGTTTCATCAATATCGAGATTTTCCTCCCATGGCCTAAGAGGGTTTCGGGGCCTGCGAGTCCTGTTTCTTAAAAGACGAGCTTCATATTCCTTTCGAATTGCGCCTACTCGCTCGGGCTTCTCCAGCTCAGTCAGCGGCTCCCCTTTAGTCCAAGTAAAAGGAGACCCTTGCTCCAAAGCTGTTTTTTCAAGTGCCTTGGCCTCTTCAAATGCATTTGGATGCCGCTCCCGCAGGCGCACCCATTCGATTTTCTGCTGAAAAAAACAAAACGTGCATCCGCTTCTGCTGCGCCACTCATAGTATCGAGGTAGTCCCACACCAGAAGATTCGAGCATCTCGAGGACGCCAGCTTTGTCTATACCGTCCGTTCGAAAAGGAAGCACGACCTTAAGATTTTCGTGCTTGGAGGAGTAACCTTCACGGTAATCTTCGTCCGATCGGATTGCGACGTATGAAAAGACCTTTTCACCTTTGGCCAGCATTGGACGTACCCATTCCTCAAAAGGAGCCAACTTCAACTGGCGGGTGCACCAACGTGTTTGTGGAGAGGGTAGAAAGTTATTGTACTCTTTCAGCCAGAACTCGAAGTCACGGCGAGGATTAAGCCGCAGGATAGGTTGCCCCAAAAAGCCTTCCAATCGTCCTAGAAACTCCTGAACTTCAGGAAGCTCTTCACCCGTATCTGTAAAAAAGTATTCAATATCAAGTTCAGGCCGTGTTTGACGTACGTAGAGTGCCAGGGCAGCGCTATCGCGGCCGCCTGACAAACCCAGCAGATGTCGCTCACGCATGTTCCGCCTCCGCTTCTACGAGTGCAGTGCCTGCCTGAGCCAACGCCGCAAGTAACAAATCGCCCTCCAACCCTGAAGACTTCAGAAGCTCGATAACCTTATTCGCTGCACCGCGAACAGCCTGTCGATCTCGGCCAGCAACCTCAAAGTCTTTAGCGACTACCGATGAAGATCCACCAGCGCCAATTACGATTGCAAAGGACTCGCGCCCAGGCTGCCTCCCTTTCACGGACACTAGCGCTTCTGCCTTACGGAAGGCGAGCGATAGATCGGCAACAGCGACTAGAGCGGCGTCGACATCGAGATCGGTCCAATCCCTGGGTGGCTTATTCACAGCAAGACTTAGTATTCCTTCTATAGACTTGGTCGAACCATCGCGCTTGCGGAGTCTTGCGGCGAATCCTTCTAGACGAAGGTCTCCTGTAACCTTAGCCATGTACTCGGCACGCGCTCTCAGTTCAGGATCATCACCCGCTTTGCCATCAACAGCGTCGGCAAGACGACTATCAACTTTTCTCAGCATTTCAGGATAGGCCGCTAGCATCTCCTTCAATGGAGGCTCTAGCCGATCGCAAATATCCGTAGGGACAGCGGCTAATGCTTCGGGCAGATCTATAAAAAGTAATCTGTGAGGGTCAGATGCTTTCAGTAGGATGTCGCGAACGGCGCGAGCTTCGGGAGATATACGCTGGGTGCGGCGAGCCCACATCGGAAGAGAAAAGGCCAATGCAACAAGGGCCCTGGCTACTTCAAGAGGTGTATCACTTGCGGTACTGAAGCCACAGCCTGCCAACATTACTGACATCGCTCCTAGAGCTAGCCTTCTATCGACATCTTCGTCAACCCAACGCAGCGAAAAGCGGTTCGCGTCCTGCAACATTTCGTCAACGTCAACATCAGTGAGCCTCGGCTCGAATATGCCATCGCGGTATACAGCAACCTTGTCGGCATGGGCGAGCATAAACGCCACGGTTAGGACCGGCATAAGTCCATTTTTCACACCATAGGGAGGCGCGGCCCATAGAGCATGCAATTCCTTTATCGCGATCGTCCCCGCGATCCGCGTCGAAACCATCTTCAGCGCCGCACTCCACAACGGGTAAAGGCTCCTACCATCGGACTTTTTGGGCGGACAGAAGCGCCAACTACCATCCTGATCTTTATGATGTAACCCAGTGGACGATAGAAGTGTCTCGTATAATCCTCGCTCAGCTGGGAAGCCTTCTATCCCGAGGTTTTCCTCAAAGCCATTGCCGACCATCCGGTGAAGCAAGTCGCGGCGAGCTTTCACGCTATTGGCGGACAATGCATCCCGATTAACAAGCTCGCTCCACACTTTGGGAGCCTCCCCGAATATCTCACTTGCCATCTCAGAAGCCAGAGAGGATAGAGTGTCGGAGCCTTTTTGCGCCCCTCTCAACCTCCAATCTGCGCTGCTGATGGCATCTCTGAGTGCCTCCTCGAGTGCACCTTTGACCGACGAAAGTCGAGCACTTACCTCGCGTCGTGCAACCGAGTCTCCCTCTAACTCAGGGCGACCTTCGAAAACGATTCGAAGAGACAGAAGCTCAGAGCCAAGATCGGCGATCAATTCATGGTTTGGGGGTATACCAAAAAAAATTGGACATTTAGGGTCAATCGGTAAATCAGTCAACGCCTTGATGGCGTCCTCTGTAGTTGAGTGCCGTTCAGGCAAAACTAGAGCGAGACGACCAAACTCTCCCCCTTCGGGGTGATACGTTTTTGCGAGGCGCTCTGCTTCTTGGACGGTATGCATAGAAACACCGAGCCATCGAAACGTTCCCGTTTGGTTGTAGTGCCGCTTAGCGATAACAGGATGAAGATTCGTTACCGCAGTTAACGTTTTCATATCTGCGGATACGAATGTCGCTCTTGCTTTCGAAACGGCTTCATCAATATCAAAGTCGCTACCCTCGAAAATTGTCCAGGCCCCAACGTGCTTTCTGTAGATAGCAACACGCCAAGTAGACAGCTGTTCAAGCATTGCACCAACTTCAACAGGAGAATATTGAGGCAGCACTGTCCTGAGTACGTCATCGTCTGCAGCAAGACCAGAAACGCTCCGGAACATGTCAATCAGTGCGAGGGATTTCGCCAACGCCACTTCAGCGTCTGCCCCCCCTTTAGATACGGTTCTTTCTACAGCCTCGACAGCCTGAGCCCAACGGTGACCGTCGGGCGATGCCAAAATAGCCTGTTCCAGGTTCGCCCTCAGATAATCCCAAAATCTTTCAGGGCCGTAAGCAACTTGCCCATCCCATTGAGCAAGAAAGTCCTGAAAACCGTAAGGTTCAAGGGAAGTCAAAAATCCAAACACACTGCGCTCGTTTTGCCCAAACTGACGGCGCGAGGCAGGCCCTAGAAGCGCTGCGGTCACCGGATGAAGGGGCCAGCAATGATCCAAGAGCTCCCCCATACCAGAACCAACAGCTGGCCGACGTCCGGAGATAGCCAACCCGACGGCGTTACTTGCTCCCAAAGTGCTGGGATGAGGTGTCTCGCATTGAATGGCTCTTCCGATAAGCTCAACAACCTCATCACCGGTCGCAACGAAGGAAACGTCAGAGAAACGCCCTTGGACCTTCGCCCACTCTTCTCTAGCCTCGATACCTAAACGAGATGCGTATTGCCGAAATGCTTGATGAAGTATACCCACTACGACTAATTTGCCTTGGCAGCGTGCAGCAGTCTCGGCCAAGTCTTGAAAGAAATGGACATCGTCGCCGCCGGTAGCCGAGGCTTCTAAAAATTTGCCCATTTCATCGACGATTAACAAGACGCCTGCACGTTCTACACGTGCGGCCTCAAAAGCCAAATCCGTGACAAGACTCTCGGGTTCCGAGTGGCCCTCATCTTTTCCAAGAGCCTTTTCAAATGCCCTGGCGATTTCAGTAGTCACGCTACCGCGCTTTCCAACTACCGGGATGACCAGCCATTCAGCATCGTCTGCCGCAAATGCCTCTTGGAAATGCGGAATCTCTCCCACAACACCGGCTACTTCCTGTCGTAGCATCTTGTCATTTGAGACAGCTGCTGCAAGTACGAGCGCAAGCGATGACTTGCCCCCGCCGTAGGGCCCCGTCCATGTAAAGGCGCGCTGATTGGTACCTGCGATCTGCCTCGTCATCACGGAAAGAGCTTCCCGGGCAGTATCAGTCAGAAGATAACCTTCTAAGGCATCGGGCCGGCCAAGATCTGCGTCGATCCGTACTGACCGACGATAGTGCCTCGTGATTCTCACGCGAGATTGATCAGAAGCGACAATTAGCTCATTGGTCATAGGATTTTCTCAAAAGCTTGGACATCAGCAACTCATGATCGAAATCGCCACGATGGATTTGGCGAAGCCCTGAGGTGTCGGACCACCGGAGTTTGCCTTCCGTAAGGTCAGCGAGGGCAAACAAGCGCTCAGCCACAGACTCCTCGTCGAGCTTGAAGACCCGTCCTGGAGAGCCCTGCGCGTAAGCTGCTGCTTCAATGGTCAGAGAAGACTCGGCTCTTCGCTCATTCGTCCAATAGTCGAGAAGCGCCCATGCAAAGAAAGCGTCCGGCAACGTCGACTTGGGGCCACGACGAAACGAGAAAACTCCTTTGCGCTCCTCTTGAAGCAAGCCTAGCTCTGCGAGCATAGATTCAGCGGCCTCCTCGACCGAGGCCGATGCTGCTTTGGGAGCATAGCCACGCAAGCATGTATCCAAATCCCTGCTCAACGTAGCTTGGGACAGTTTTTTCCCTTTAGCCGCTGAGAGCGCGTATTTGGTGAGAGTGGGGAGGGCTTCGTCTCTGCTAAACGACTGTGCCGAAAACAGATTAAATAGCCAGTACCACGTTGTAGCTCGGGTACCACGACCTGCGAGGCACCAATGAGCATGCCATGCGGTAACTGGATTTTCAGAATACGGATCGAAACCATTTTCTCCGTAAATCGCCCGTCCAACAGGTGTGAGAGAAAAATGGCGGCGCGAATCATCTTCAGCTATCACATCGCATGCGAGAGCCCAATGCTTGATGGAGGCGACCATATTTCTACCGACGCCAAAATCGGCGATAGCTTTCTCATCGGAGAAGGTGCTTTTGGACAGGTGACCATCAGCATCAGCCATATCCACGGCCTTTTTAAGCCACATCTGGCGGAGCGGGAAGGTTTCATGCCCGGAGAAATGGGCATCTGTTTTGCCAATCGGAATAGACGTCATTGATCCTTTTTCCACGCTGGTGACCCTCTCCAGCCGAAAAGTGCCACGCTGGTGGACTCATCCAGTCGTCCCGGGTCGAATGAGGCGCATTGTATCCTTGACCACTCTCTATGTCTGCCAATGAGCATTTCAAAAAAAGCACTAAGGCTGCTAGATGTTGAGGTAAATCCAATTAAGCCTGCAAATTGAACAAGTAGAGAAGGAGCCTTTCGCCGATAGCGGTCACTGCCATTCGTTGGAACTTGCTACATGAACGGCTATGGCGTCTCAGGTACCCCAACCAACAAAAAGGGGTCCAGAGTCTTCAAGGTCGCGATGGGTGCGAAGAAAGCCCAAGAGTCAATACCCCAAGGAAGCACGGAATCGGCGGAAGCCGGAAAATTGAAAAGCCAGAAACGGCGAATCCCGCTCTAGGCGGGATTCTCAGCCGTCGATTGCATGCGTTCGATGGGGCAGGACGCTGTTACCTGGCACTGGGCCATCTGACTTTCATCAGAAGCGGGGTGCGATCTGAAGATCCCTGTAACCCACCCTGTGGTTCACGCCTAGGCGCATGTCAACAATAGTCAATCCATAATCACTATGTCAATCATGTTGTCACATCCTGGAGCACAGAGATTCACTGCAGATCATCCCTCAGAGACTTAAGTACAACTGTAACCACAAAGCGTCCGAAGTAAAAATTAATTCACAATTCCTTGCAAACTACCGCAAAGCTTAACAGCTAATCATCAGTCCCGCCTTCAAACACTAACACCTCACTTGACTCTATACGATCCGAAATACAGCCAGCTCCGGCGGAAATATAGCACCCTCCCCCCAAAACCCTATAAACATAGTAGCAATCACCAGAAACAAACTTACCCTTGGAGATACTCAACAATTGCTCCATCAACCAAGACCCGCTTTTATTAAAGTATCCAGGACTGACTAATTGCACTTCCTCAACCTTTAACAACTCAGATCGAGAAAAAACTAAACCTTCGAGACTAACAACATCAGACAGCATCAACATATCTCGATATTTGCCGTCTTTAGTTATTTTAGCCAGCGTCACATAAAACCAGGGCTGATGAAGTCCATGCTCAATAAAGCGCCAGAGGTGACAACCTGATCCGAAAGCCTCGCCAATCTGAATTTCAGCATCTGCGTAGGTACGAAACATAGCATCACTCCATTTTATACTCTATCGAGTATAGCACTTTCATTCCTGTGAAGGCCTTATCGTTCCTTTTGCGAGTAATGCACATTGGAACTGAAATACGCATTTGGGCAGGCTCTGCGAGAGCTCAGAATGAGCAAGGATCTGTCGCAGGAAAGCATAGGTGCAAGTCAGAGCTATGTGAGCGACGTTGAGCGCGGCCTGAAAACCCCCTCTATAGAAAAGCTAGATGAATTCGCCTCAACCATTGGCATTCACCCCGTGACGATTCTTGCAAAAAGCTACCTTGTTAAAGATAGGTCCCTGTCAGCGGAAGACCTGATGGCACTGGTACGTAAAGAGCTCGACATGTGATAGGTGAGCCGCAAAAAGATAGAACATGCAGCGCTCTCGCCTTCATCTCTCAATATCGGGTAATGGCGCATCAAGCTTGTCTTTCGACAAACCATGCTTATAGGCATTGTACTGCCAGCGAATAAACTGCTCGAGCAACCTAGAGCTCTCAGCCCGAAGTCGATCATTTTCATTTTCAAGACGCTTGATTCGTTGCTCGGCAATACTCAAGCTCGCTGGCCTTTTCCCAGCCACAAAGCCTGTTTTTTGCTGCTCTTTCTTATGCGAGAACGCCGTCTTAACCTGGCTATGCGAGCTGAGTGTCTGTCGAGTCGGTCGCCCACCAATGAGAGGTGCAACGGCATCGCACAGCGCGTCCCAACTCAACTTCCCTTCCCAGACATCGATGATATTGACCAAGGTTTCGATGTCCCTGCGGGTCAAATGCTTAGCCATCATTCCTCCTAAGCAGCGCTCGCATATCATCAGGCGAAGGCAGGTCTGACGTGACTGTCGGAACACTATCTGAGGTCTTAGATCGGGCATCCAGTTCACGCTTGAGCGGGCTGAACTCCTGATCATCGCTCAAGCAAATTACTGAGCCTATCGGCGTTTCCAGCGATTCAAGTATCTCGATGAGCTGATTGATCCGTTCCAAGGTTTTATTTTGATGTTGGCTCCATCGATCTGCGCCGTACAAGCCGTCATCAATTGCCCCTCGCGCCTTTTCCAGCTGCTGGAAAATCCCATCGCGTTGCTGCTTCAAGCGCTCTAATCTTTCATCGTCTCCCTTGATACAAACCTGTTCGGTGCAGTTCAAGCAATCGCGGTGCTTCTGGCATGGCAACATTGAGAAGTCATGGACGCAGAACCCATACTCGGTTACATGAGCGATCCCATCACCTATGGCATTCAGGTCAGCAAGCGTCACCGGCGTGTTCGCTTTAATTTTAGCGAGAACGCCCCCTACTCCAGCCTGCCTAGCCAGATCAACATACTCATCGTCACTCATGTGATTGTAGGTAGCGTTTTGATGGATATTCGCGCGACCAGACCACTTGGCGAGATCTAGCTGACCGAGGTCTCCCCTCTGAGCAACCGTGTTCAAAAAGTGTCGCAACTGATGCGAAGTCATGGAAATTTCGTTGCCATCCGGATTGGCGTAGCCATGGCGACGCCAGATATTGCTCTCTTGTCCAGGAATGTAATTCAGGTCGGTCGTGAAGGTGCTTTTACCCGGCGACCAAAGCAGTAAAGGACTGGTCACACGATCGAGGTGAAACTGGTGACGGCGGAAGCAGCAAAGTGCTTGCGAATACCTGATATGCCGATCCTTGTTCTTCCAAGGCCAGCCTTCCGGTAGCTGGCTATGAGCAAATGTGTTCAGGAATGCCAAGGTCAACCGTTCTCCCTTCGCCTTGAGCTCCTTATAAGGCTCGTAACCTTTAAAATAAGGATCGACATTCAGATGCTGTAGGGATAAACCAAGCGCCATTACAGCTTGCTCATCCGATAGAGGTTCGAGTTCGCCAACATTTGGGCAGCCAGCATGGCGATAAAACCTATCGGGATGTGCTTCATACCAGGTAGCTAACCTTCGGCCTTCTTCAGACATTTCAGTCAGACGACGCACAGCTTCGACGGCTATATCCTTTGTGACGGTCGAAACCCACTTGATATCAGCGCCATAACCTTTACCCGCATAGAAACGTAGACCAAGGCGCTCGACACCTTTGCTGTCGACCTCTAAGTGCAAGCAGTTAATCGGTAAATCCTGAACTTCACTAATACGTGATGGAGCGCACATCAATAGGGCGAATATCGAAGTCGTGAAGCGATCTCGAGGAGCTTGAAGATTGTTTGAGAATATCTCGCCCATATACTCAAGCAAGTGCTGTTCGGGCATTTTTTCAGCTCGCTTCCTTTTCCCCTCCATGTCTGTTCGGTGTATTTCCTTTGGCTTAGAGATCGGATTTCTCCAATTAATAGGCCTTGGAATGATTTTACTTTCGTTGAGAAAATTTATGAGGTGCACCAAGCTACTGCCCGCTTGATATGCAGTCGACTTGTATTCTCGGGCAACCTCAGCGGCTACATCCATAACTTGAATATCTGTTAACGTGATATCCGCTCGCCCTTTGACTTGCAAAAGCGCCTTCTCGATGCAGCGAATCGCTTTAAACTCATTCTTGAGCTTGTTGGGTTTATGCCCCTGCTGGTACCGCACATACGCCTTGGCGAAAGGGACGATTTCGAAATTTAGTAGCTGCCTGTCGGTAAATCCACGAGCGGGGGCCCCCATAACGGTGAAGTTGCCCACCCCTGGCCAGGTGTCGCGCTCCCAATCAAGATCAGCCCCGAATACCGTAAGCCTGTCACGACACATTTCAATGAAATCACTGAGATTGCTTTTGGCATCGATTACATTCTTCGGTCTGAACAGGAGGATTTCAGCCACGACCAACCTCCTTTTTCATCGAATTGCAGCGGTTAACCACATCGCTTACGGCAAGAATCAATCGGTCGTTTACGGAAGCGATTTTCCTATCTTCCGTCCGTTCCAAGACCTTGTCGCGCTCATTGATCAAGCCCTCCAGGACAGCTTCATGGGGACCGTCCAACCACGGCTGGAAGTGACTGCAGGTGTAACACGCAATGGGGGCAAGGGCGCCGCAAAAACCATGGCTACCGCAGGTGCCAAGGTTTACAGCACCATTGGAAATTCTGCTGTTTGGGTCATCTCCGCGCTTCGCGTCTCTCTCAGACACGACAAGCACGCCTTGAAACGCTTGTGCGATGGGCGCCAATTGCAAGGCAACCGCTTTATCAATTCGTTCGACAATCTCAGGAATGTTCCGGACGTACACTCCAGCGTTTTGAGTATCGGAATGATCAAGTGCTTCCGCAATGACAAGTTCGCCCCTGCCTTCTCTGGCTAAATTGGTACCCAGGGTGTAACGAAAGCGGGTCGGATTCAGGTGCAGCAATCCCCCCGTGCGCTCACTGAAAACGCCCGTCGTTTTTGCCACCAGATCCATCGACTCCTTCACTGAAGCGCTGGGTGCGTGCAAACGATCTCCTACCAACTGGCTTCTGAGATCGGATCGCGCATCTAACGCACCGATTGCTGGAAATAGCGGCAGCTCCCCCACCAAGTCCAGCGGAACCTCTCTTCCCAGCACGCGGGAAAATGCACGCTGAACTTCCTCGGCCTGCTGCTGCAGAATTAGCCAGAGGTCTTCGACTATCGAGAACTCTTTGAAAGATGTACGCCAAGACTGATTACGCTGCTTAGCACGTGGAAAACTGATGAAGTATCTGTCAGATCGACAAATAAGATCGCGCAATTTCAATCCGGTAATCTGACTAGGTCGCCGCCCTGTCATGGCCAAAGTCAGTGCATAACACGCATCAATCAGCGCCAATCGATTCGCCACGTAGTCCCTGATGACTGCTACTGTAATGCCCTGCATTTCGATATCTGTCAGCGGTCCGCTATCGGGGCACATCGATTGAACCGCATAGCCTTTTCCATTCCCTTTGAGCGTCCATTTGTCTAGTAGGGTTAGCGCGTCTTTAGGAATACCTGCATATCCAAGTCTATCCCACTCCCTTATGAGTCCACGCAGTGTGCCCAAATACCACTCCAGTTTCGCGTCCAGGGAGGAGCGGTACGAAATCAAAGACTCGACACTAAAAATGGGATGTTCCAGCGTTGAATCAACATAGTGTTTGTACCGCTCAAACAGATTCCGCGTGTGTGAAGGCGCACTCGTCTGCGCATAAAACGCTAGCACATGCCTTAGGGAGAGAAACATCTCAGAATTCAGAAGTTTTGCCATTGCAAACATTGGGATGTCTATATCCCGACTCAGCTTCCATCGTTCCCCATCGAGCCTTACTAAATAACCGTCCCTTGAGTAAAACTCCTTATTGGAAAATGCGTACGATTTGAGCACGCTCATACAGAAACTCCCTTAAGAACATTACCAAGATGCTTATATTGAAGCTCAAGAACTGCTTTACTTGCCTGTTCTTTGGTATGCCTACGGTTGTAGGTCGCAGCGGTCCCAGAAGTTTCACTCCAACCCATGAGATATGAACGAATCTTTTCTTCACGCCGAGGTGTGATGCCTTGGATTTCGCAGATCTTCGAGAAAGAATAGTTCCAATGATGGCGTAGTGAGTGAGCGTGGATATCGCTATTACCTTCGACGATATTTTTCAGCATACCCATGAACTTACCAAACCCGGCATTCGATAACGGTAGCCCCTGCGAAACTCCCGACTTATGCGTTATAAAGAGATAGCCGTGTTTTTTGGCGCCAGGTACTTTATTTCTGAGTCTGATTACATAGTTATAAATCTGATTTGCAAGTTCAGGTATCAGCGGGAAGACCCGCTCCCGCGTCTTCACCACTGGCTGATAGGCCCTCGCATCTCCCTTTGAATCGGGGCGCCTTACGACCTGCATTGTATTCATTCCGAAGTCTATATCTTCGACCTTTAGATTTAACAGCTCGCCACGACGCAGCCCAGTGCTACGGAGAATGGCAAACATCAGCGCGTTACGTACCTGGACGGCATACTCTCGCACCGGGTTGTTAGCTGAGCCTGGCCTCAACGTAATTTCGAGCGTATCAAGCACCGCGTCATCCAGATATTTGTCTTCTCGACTCACATTGGATTTATCCGACGTCTTCGGACGGTTGGCTTTTATCTGCGACACCATTCGCCCAATACCATCATGGCTCGGAACAGAGGTCGATAGATTCTGGTCTGCGAGAAAGCCCAAATAGTCCGCAATTACTGACATCCGCGTGTACTGATTGCCCTTGCTTACGGTTCGCACCCTGCGGGAAATTGAAACGACACTTCCCCCATCCTCATCGGCCAAAGGCTTCTGCATGAAATCACGCAGCGAATGAATTTCGTGACTTAGCAGCAGCTCACCAGACGAAAAACGCGATTCGACATCAATGTTGTAATAACGCTGCCATGCATACATGGCTTTGAGGGCACTGAGTGCGCTTTGAATTGTATTCAGAGCTAATGAGCGTCCGCGCATGTGCACGGTTACGTAAAGCGCAGGGTAAAACAGAGGCATCCCAAGTTCATCGACAAGAACGATGAGCCGCTCACCATTTGAGGACTTAACCCTACGAAGAGAGAGGTTCATAGCAGCCACCTATTCTTTACATTTTTACAGGGTAGTACCTCACAGGAATTTGCTCAGAATATTTTTAACGCTCAGAAAACACGAAGCCCCCGCATGGCGGGGGCTTCGTGGCTAAACCTTACAAAAAAGTCTAAGGTATGCGCTAGAACGGAATATCGTCATCGAAGCTGTCGAAATCCGGAGCCGGTTGCGGTGCAGCCTGTTGTGGAGCCGGAGCCGAGCGCTGCTGTGGAGCCGACTGCTGCGGGCGGGGAGCCTGCTGACGTGGCGCCTGCTGCTGGTAGTTGTTGCCACCGCCTTGTTGGTCGCCCTGTTGTGGACGGCCGCCGAGCAGTTGCATGGTGCCTTGCATGTCGACCACGATTTCGGTGGTGTAACGCTTGATACCGTCTTTTTCCCACTCACGGGTCTGCAGTTTGCCTTCGATGTAGACCTGCGAACCTTTACGCAGGTATTCGCCGGCAATTTCGGCAACCTTGCCGAACATCGAAACACGGTGCCACTCGGTCTTCTCGACCTTCTGACCAGTTTGCTTGTCGGTCCACTGTTCGCTGGTTGCCAGACTCAGGTTGGTCACGGCGTTACCGTTAGGCAGGTAGCGAACTTCGGGATCCTGGCCGCAAGTGCCGACCAATATGACTTTGTTAACCCCACGGGCCATAACGTTCTCCTAGGCTTCGCAAGCAGCCCCGGCCGGGTTGTTCACCAGGCGTTCGAGGGTGTCGCGATCCACTAATTCTTTGTCCAGTTTGATGTAAACAGCCGCTTCATCAGCAACTATCACTGCATCTGTTACCCCTACGAGGGCCTTGAGGCGCTCGACCAGACCCGCTTCGCGGATCGCCTCGGGCGACAACGGCAAGCGCAGGCTCGTCACGTAGGGAGGTTCGCGCATGGTAACAGCAAAGGCCAGCCAGATGGCAGCCAGACCGGCACATCCGAGGAACACAACCGACAGACCGCCATGCTGAAACAGCCAGCCGCCGAGTATCCCGCCGAGTGCCGAACCGAGGAACTGGCTGGTGGAATACACGCCCATGGCCGTGCCCTTTCCGCCCGCCGGTGAAACCTTGCTGATCAGTGACGGCAACGACGCTTCCAGCAGATTGAACGCGGTGAAAAATACCACCGTGCCGATCACCAGCGCCCGCAAGCTGTCACCGAACTGCCAGAAGAATAGCTCAGTGAGCATCAGCGTCATGACGGCGCCGAGCAAAACTCGTTTCATTTTGCGTTTCTTCTCGCCGTAGATGATGAACGGGATCATGGCGAAGAACGAAATCAGCAGCGCGGTCAGATAGACCCACCAGTGCTGCTCCTTGGGCAAACCGGCTTTTTCCACCAGCGCCAGCGGCAATGCAACGAAGCTCGACATCAACATGGCATGTAACACAAAGATGCCCAGATCGAGGCGTAAAAGATCAGGATGCTTGAGCGTCGGCATCAATGCCTGACGCGCCACCCCGGACTCGCGATGCGTCAGCGGCCCGGTGGATTTCGGCACCATGAACATGATGATCAGAATGCCGACCAGCGCCATTCCACCCGTGGCGAGGAACAGACCGGACAGGCCGAATGCCCGTGTCAGCAACGGCCCGACTACCATGGCCACGGCGAACGACAGGCCGATGGTCATGCCGATCATGGCCATGGCTTTGGTGCGGTGCTGCTCGCGGGTCAGGTCGGAGAGCAACGCCATGACTGCGGCTGAAATCGCCCCTGCACCTTGCAGAATGCGCCCGGCGATCACGCCCCAGATCGAATCGGCCTGAGAAGCCAGCACGCTGCCAAGGGCGAAGACGATCAGCCCCAGGTAAATCACCGGGCGACGGCCGATGCGGTCGGAAATCACCCCGAACGGGATCTGAAAAATTGCCTGCGTCAGGCCGTAAGCGCCAATGGCCAGCCCGATCAGAGCCGGGGTCGCTCCTGCCAGATCCATGCCGTAGGTTGCCAGTACCGGCAACACCATGAACATGCCAAGCATACGGAAGGCGAACACCAGGGCCAGACCGCTCGCCGCGCGGGTCTCGCTGCCACTCATGCGTTCGCTGTGGGGATCGTGCATGGAAAAACCTCGTGTGAACCGGCGGCGATTCTACCAGTCCCATCGGAAGACGGGGTATATCGCGACGCTTTGCCACGTACAGATGAAACTCTCTTCATGTAAGGCAAGAAACGCTGCGTTTGATAGTGTGCATCCATCCAGTATTTGGCCGTATACTCCTACGTTTTCGACGCCCGCCGAGCGAGGCCACTTTGGACAAGATCCTGATACGTGGGGCCCGTACCCACAACCTGAAGAACATCGACCTGACCCTGCCACGGGACAAACTGATCGTCATCACCGGCCTGTCCGGATCCGGCAAGTCGTCCCTTGCGTTCGACACGCTGTACGCCGAAGGTCAGCGCCGCTATGTCGAATCGCTGTCGGCCTACGCCCGGCAGTTTCTGTCGATGATGGAAAAACCCGACGTCGACACCATTGAAGGCCTGTCGCCGGCGATCTCCATCGAACAGAAGTCGACCTCGCACAACCCGCGCTCCACGGTCGGCACCATCACCGAAATCTACGACTACCTGCGCCTGCTTTATGCACGCGTGGGTACGCCGCGCTGCCCGGATCACGATATTCCGCTGGAAGCGCAGACCGTCAGCCAGATGGTCGATCTGGTACTGGCGCAGCCTGAAGGCAGCAAACTGATGCTGCTGGCGCCGGTCATCCGCGAGCGCAAAGGCGAACACCTGTCGGTTTTCGAAGAGTTGCGCGCTCAAGGTTTCGTCCGTGCCCGTGTCAACGGCCGGATCTGCGAGCTCGACGAGTTGCCGAAGCTGGATAAACAGAAGAAGCACTCGATTGATGTGATCGTCGACCGTTTCAAAGTCCGCGCTGATTTGCAGCAACGTCTCGCCGAGTCGTTCGAGACTGCCTTGAAACTGGCGGACGGTATTGCTCTGGTCGCTCCGATGGACGACGAGCCCGGCGAAGAAATGATCTTCTCCGCGCGCTTCGCCTGCCCGATCTGCGGCCACGCGATCAGCGAGCTGGAGCCGAAGCTGTTCTCTTTCAACAACCCCGCTGGTGCTTGCCCGACCTGCGATGGTCTGGGGGTGAAGCAGTTCTTCGACATCAAGCGACTGGTCAATGGCGACCTGACGCTGGCCGAAGGTGCGATACGCGGCTGGGACAGGCGCAACGTCTATTACTTCCAGATGCTTGGCTCACTGGCCTCTCACTACGGTTTCAGTCTTGAGGTGCCGTTCAACGAACTGCCGGCCGATCAGCAGAAATTCATTCTGCACGGCAGCGGATCTCAGAACGTCGACTTCAAATACCTGAACGATCGTGGCGATATCGTCAAACGTTCGCACCCGTTCGAAGGCATCGTACCCAACCTTGAGCGCCGCTATCGCGAAACCGAATCGGCGAGCGTGCGTGAAGAGCTGGCCAAGTTCCTCAGCACCCAGTCGTGCCCGGATTGCCGCGGCACCCGTCTGCGTCGCGAAGCGCGGCACGTGTGGGTCGGTGAGAAAACGCTGCCGGCCGTCACCAATCTGCCGATCGGCGATGCCTGTGAATACTTCGCCGAGCTGAAGATGACTGGCCGTCGCGGTGAAATTGCTGACAAGATTCTCAAGGAGATCCGCGAGCGTCTGCAGTTTCTGGTCAACGTCGGTCTCGACTATCTGTCGCTGGATCGCAGCGCCGACACGTTGTCCGGCGGTGAAGCACAACGGATTCGCCTGGCCAGCCAGATTGGCGCCGGCCTTGTGGGCGTCCTGTACATCCTCGACGAGCCGTCCATTGGTCTGCACCAGCGCGACAACGACCGCCTGCTGGGCACGCTCAAGCATCTGCGGGACATCGGCAATACCGTGATTGTGGTCGAGCACGATGAGGATGCTATCCGCCTCGCCGATTACGTCGTGGATATCGGCCCGGGCGCCGGCGTACATGGCGGGCAGATCGTGGCCGAAGGCACGCCGGCCGAGGTCATGGTGCACCCGGACTCACTGACCGGCAAATACCTGTCGGGTCGAGTGAAGATCGAAGTGCCGGCCAAACGTACGCCGCGCAACAAAAAGCAGGTGCTGGCGCTCAAGGGCGCGCGCGGCAACAACCTGCGCAATGTCGACCTGGAAATCCCGATCGGCTTGCTGACGTGCGTGACCGGTGTATCCGGCTCGGGCAAATCGACGCTGATCAACAATACGCTGTTCCCACTGAGCGCAACCGCACTCAATGGCGCGACCACGCTCGAAGCGGCAGCGCACGACAGCATCAAAGGCCTGGAACATCTCGACAAAGTCGTCGATATCGACCAAAGCCCTATTGGTCGCACACCGCGTTCGAACCCGGCAACTTACACCGGGCTGTTCACGCCGATCCGGGAGTTGTTTGCGGGTGTGCCTGAATCGCGCTCCCGTGGTTACGGTCCTGGGCGTTTCTCGTTCAACGTCAAGGGCGGTCGTTGCGAAGCCTGCCAGGGCGATGGCTTGATCAAAGTGGAAATGCACTTCCTGCCGGACATCTACGTGCCGTGCGACGTGTGCAAGAGCAAGCGCTACAACCGCGAAACCCTTGAGATCAAGTACAAGGGCAAGAGCATCCACGAAACCCTCGAGATGACCATCGAGGAAGCCCGCGTGTTCTTCGACGCAGTACCAGCGCTGGCGCGTAAGCTGCAAACGCTGATGGACGTTGGCCTGTCGTACATCAAGCTAGGGCAGTCGGCGACGACGTTGTCCGGCGGTGAAGCGCAGCGGGTCAAGCTGTCTCGCGAACTGTCCAAACGCGATACCGGCAAAACCCTGTACATCCTCGATGAGCCGACTACCGGTCTGCACTTCGCCGATATCCAGCAATTGCTCGACGTACTGCACCGCCTGCGCGATCACGGCAACACCGTGGTAGTGATTGAACACAACCTCGACGTGATCAAGACCGCCGACTGGCTGGTGGATCTTGGTCCTGAGGGTGGTTCCAAGGGCGGCCAGATCATTGCCACCGGTACGCCGGAGGAAGTGGCCGAGATGAAGCAATCTCATACTGGCCACTACCTCAAGCCGTTGCTGGTTCGTGATCGGGCCTAAATCCCGCGCATGAAAAAGCCCCTGTCACTTCATCAGTGACAGGGGCTTTTTTGTATCCGATGTAATCAGGTGTGGGATTGCAGATAGTTCTCTAGACCGATCAACTTGATCAGACCCAACTGCTTTTCCAGCCAGTAGGTGTGATCTTCCTCGGTGTCGTTGAGCTGAACCCGCAGGATCTCTCGGCTGACGTAGTCGTTGTGCTGCTCGCAAAGCTCAATGCCTTTGCACAGCGCGGCGCGGACTTTGTACTCAAGGCGCAGATCCGCTTCAAGCATCTCAGGCACCGAGGTGCCGACATCCAGATCGTCCGGACGCATACGCGGCGTGCCTTCGAGCATCAGAATCCGGCGCATCAACGCATCAGCGTGACCGGCTTCTTCTTCCATCTCGTGGTTGATTCGCTCGTAGAGCTTGGTGAACCCCCAGTCCTCATACATCCGCGAATGAACGAAATATTGGTCACGCGCGGCCAGTTCGCCGGTCAGCAACGTGTTGAGGTAATCGATAACGTCTGGGTGGCCTTGCATCGCCCTACATCTCCCTGCTTGAAAGACTGTAGTTTGAACCAAGCTGACCGGAAGGTCACCCGTTTTGCGCAATAAAAGCGAAGATATTCTTAGAAAAGCAGCCTAAATAACGCAAAAACCGCCCAAATGAGGGCGGTTCTGCTTCTCGTTTAGACTTCGTTAAGCTGTACGTTGAGCAGCTTTGCGATTGCTTCTCCGTACGCCGGATCGGCCTTGTAGAAATGCTGCAACTGGCGATCAACCACGTCGCTGGAAACACCTGCCATTGCGCCGGCAATGTTGCTGACCAGCAGCGCCTTCTGATCGTCACTCATCAGGCGAAACAGCGCACCGGCGTGGCTGTAGTAATCGGTGTCTTCGCGGTGGTCGTAACGATCAGCGGCCCCACTCAGAGCCAGTGCAGGCTCGGCGTAATGCGGCGCTTGTTTCGGCGATTCGATGTAGCTGTTCGGCTCATAGTTAGGCGCTGCACCACCATTGCTGCCGAAAGCCATCGAGCCGTCGCGCTGGTAGGTATTCACCGGGCTGCGTGGCGCATTGACCGGCAGTTGCTGGTGGTTGGTACCGACACGGTAGCGATGCGCGTCGGCGTAAGCGAATACGCGACCTTGCAGCATGCGATCCGGTGACAGACCGACGCCCGGAACCATGTTGCTCGGGCCGAATGCAGCTTGCTCGACTTCGGCGAAGTAGTTCTGTGGGTTTCGGTTCAGCTCAAGCTCACCGACTTCAATCAGCGGAAACTCTTTCTGCGACCAGGTCTTGGTCACGTCGAACGGGTTCTCGTAGTGAGCCGCCGCCTGCGCTTCGGACATGATCTGGATGCACACGCGCCATTTCGGGAAGTCACCGCGCTCGATGGCTTCGAACAGATCACGCTGTGCGTAGTCAGGATCGGTACCCGCAAGACGCGCAGCATCTGCCGGCGCGAGGTTTTTGATCCCTTGCTTGGTCTTGTAGTGCCACTTGACCCAATGACGCTCGCCCTCGGCATTGATCAGACTGTAGGTGTGACTGCCGAAGCCGTGCATGTGGCGGTAGCCGTCAGGAATGCCTCGGTCGGAGAACAGAATCGTTACCTGATGCAGTGCTTCAGGCGAATGCGACCAGAAATCCCACATCATTTGCGCACTTTTCAGATTGCTCTGCGGAAGGCGCTTCTGCGTATGGATGAAGTCAGGGAATTTCAACGGGTCACGAATGAAGAACACCGGCGTGTTGTTGCCGACGATGTCCCAGTTACCTTCTTCGGTATAGAACTTCAATGCGAAACCACGCGGATCACGCTCGGTGTCGGCCGAACCACGCTCACCACCCACAGTAGAGAACCGCAGGAAGGTCGGGGTCTGCTTACCGACCGACTCGAATAATTTAGCGCTGGTGTAACGGGTGATGTCCTGAGTGACAGTGAAAGTCCCGTAAGCACCCGAGCCCTTGGCATGCACGCGACGCTCTGGGATGTTTTCACGATTGAAATGAGCAAGCTTCTCGATCAGGTGGAAATCATCGAGCAGCAATGGGCCACGCGGGCCAGCGGAGCGAGAATTCTGGTTATCAGCGACAGGCGCGCCACTGGCGGTCGTAAGCGTTTTGATCTGGCTCATACAGTCTTCTTCCTCTGTCAGTCTTGGAGCTGCCGGCTAATCGGCTTGGCAGGAAGTATTGATCATCAATATGACACCTACAAATTCATTAACCTGTAGATATCGATAGAAAAATACTAATGATAATTTCCAGCACATAGTGACAACAGAATCGGGTTAGAAGCTTGTACGGGCAGCGCATTTTCTTTCAGAAACAAAAAACCGGGCGCTAGGCCCGGTTCTTTGTTTCAGACTGACGTCTTACTCGGCGGATACAGCTTCGCCAGCAGTAGCACGATCAACCAACTCGACGTACGCCATAGGCGCGTTGTCGCCAGCGCGGAAACCGCACTTGAGGATGCGCAGGTAGCCACCCTCACGGGTAGCGTAACGCTTGCCCAGGTCGTTGAAGAGCTTACCAACGATAGCTTTCGAACGAGTACGGTCGAAAGCCAGACGGCGGTTAGCCAGGCTGTCTGTCTTGGCCAGAGTGATCAGCGGCTCGGCAACGCGGCGCAGTTCTTTGGCTTTTGGCAGAGTAGTTTTGATCAGCTCGTGCTCGAACAGCGACACCGCCATGTTTTGGAACATGGCCTTGCGGTGCGAGCTGGTGCGGCTCAGGTGACGACCACTTTTACGATGACGCATGGTTCATTCCTTACCAAACACTACGTTCGGTGATTACGACGATCAGGCAGTCGCCTTGTCGTCCTTCTTAAGACTTGCAGGCGGCCAGTTGTCGAGGCGCATGCCGAGGGACAGACCGCGGGAGGCCAGAACGTCCTTGATTTCAGTCAAGGATTTCTTGCCCAGGTTCGGAGTCTTCAACAGCTCTACTTCGGTACGCTGAATCAGGTCACCGATGTAGTAGATGTTTTCCGCCTTAAGGCAGTTAGCCGAACGTACAGTCAGTTCCAGATCGTCAACCGGGCGAAGCAGGATCGGATCGATCTCGTCTTCCTGCTCGACAACCACTGGCTCACTGTCACCTTTGAGGTCGACGAACGCAGCCAACTGCTGTTGCAGAATGGTTGCAGCGCGGCGGATAGCCTCTTCAGGGTCCAGGGTACCGTTGGTTTCCAGATCAATAACCAGCTTGTCCAGGTTGGTGCGCTGCTCGACACGGGCGTTTTCCACCACGTATGCGATACGGCGAACCGGGCTGAACGAAGAGTCGAGCTGCAAGCGACCGATGCTGCGGCTTTCGTCTTCATCGCTCTGACGCGAGTCGGCTGGTTCATAACCACGACCACGAGCTACGGTGAGCTTCATGTTCAGGGCGCCGTTAGACGCCAGGTTAGCGATTACGTGATCGGGATTAACGATCTCGACATCATGATCCAGCTGAATATCGGCAGCGGTAACCACCCCCGAACCCTTCTTCGACAAGGTCAGCGTAACTTCGTCACGACCGTGCAGCTTGATGGCCAGACCTTTAAGGTTCAACAGGATTTCAATTACGTCTTCCTGTACACCTTCGATGGCGCTGTACTCGTGGAGCACACCGTCAATCTCGGCCTCGACTACTGCGCAGCCGGGCATTGAGGACAACAGGATGCGGCGCAGCGCGTTGCCCAGGGTGTGGCCAAAACCACGCTCGAGAGGCTCGAGAGTGATCTTGGCGCGGGTTGGACTGACAACCTGCACATCAATGTGGCGGGGTGTCAGGAACTCATTTACCGAAATCTGCATGGATGCACCTATTTTCTAGCCCTTACTTGGAGTAGAGCTCGACAATCAGGCTTTCGTTGATGTCGGCGGACAGATCACTGCGAGCAGGAACGTTCTTGAAAACGCCCGACTTCTTCTCAGTGTCTACTTCTACCCATTCTACGCGGCCACGCTGGGCACACAGATCGAGAGCTTGGACAATGCGAAGTTGGTTTTTTGCTTTCTCGCGAACTGCAACCACGTCACCAGCACGAACCTGATACGACGGAACGTTTACGGTCTGACCGTTAACGCTGATCGACTTGTGCGATACCAGCTGGCGGGATTCGGCACGAGTCGAACCAAAGCCCATACGGTATACAACGTTGTCCAGACGGCATTCGAGCAGTTGCAGCAGGTTTTCACCGGTTGCACCTTTCTTACCAGCAGCTTCTTTGTAGTAGCCGCTGAACTGACGCTCGAGAACGCCGTAGATACGACGGACCTTCTGCTTTTCACGCAGTTGGGTGCCGTAGTCGGACTGGCGACCGCGGCGTTGGCCGTGGATACCAGGTGCTGCTTCAATGTTGCACTTCGATTCGATCGCGCGCACGCCGCTCTTCAGGAAGAGATCGGTGCCTTCGCGACGAGCGAGTTTGCATTTTGGACCAATGTAACGAGCCATTCTTTACAATCTCCTGGATTACACGCGGCGCTTCTTCGGCGGACGGCACCCGTTGTGCGGGATTGGCGTCACGTCGGTGATGCTGGCGATCTTGTAGCCACAGCCGTTCAAAGCGCGGACTGCGGATTCACGACCTGGACCTGGACCTTTGACATTGACGTCGAGGTTTTTCAGGCCATATTCCAGCGCAGCTTGACCAGCACGCTCAGCAGCTACTTGAGCAGCGAACGGGGTGGACTTGCGGGAACCGCGGAAACCCGAACCACCGGAGGTAGCCCAGGAAAGAGCGTTACCTTGACGGTCGGTGATGGTCACGATGGTGTTGTTAAAAGATGCATGGATGTGGGCGATGCCATCAACCACTGTCTTTTTAACTTTTTTACGAGGACGAGCAGCAGGTTTTGCCATGATTAAATTCCTGTCGATTCGCTGGGGCGATTACTTGCGGATCGGCTTACGCGGACCTTTACGGGTACGCGCGTTGGTCTTGGTACGCTGACCGCGTACTGGAAGACCACGACGATGACGCAGACCGCGATAGCAACCGAGGTCCATCAAGCGCTTGATTTTCATGTTGATTTCGCGACGCAGGTCACCTTCAGTGGTGAACTTCGCCACTTCGCCACGCAGCTGTTCAATTTGCTCGTCGCTCAGATCTTTGATCTTTGCTGCTGGGTTTACCCCAGTCACTGCACAGATCTTCTGCGCAGTAGTGCGACCAACACCATAGATGTAGGTCAGCGAGATAACAGTATGCTTGTTATCTGGAATGTTAACGCCTGCAATACGGGCCATTCAGTGGGACTCCAATTGACAGCTACCTACGCCCCGGAAGCCAAGAAATAGGGCGCGAGATAATATCGCTGTAATAACAAATAATCAACCCGGTAGCGCACTAGCTACCGGGCTTGAAGCACAATCACACTCAGCCTTGGCGCTGTTTGTGACGCGGTTCCGCGCTGCAAATTACTCGAACAACACCTTCGCGGCGAATAATCTTGCAGTTACGGCACAGCTTTTTCACCGATGCACGAACTTTCATCACCAACTCCTCGAACCTTATGGGTACTCAGCGCAACATGCCGCTGCCGTAACCCTTCAGGTTGGCTTTCTTCATCAGGGATTCGTACTGGTGCGAAACGAGGTGCGATTGTACTTGGGACATGAAGTCCATCACAACCACGACCACGATCAGCAACGAGGTCCCGCCAAGGTAGAACGGAACGTTTGCTGCAACCACCAGGAACTGGGGCAACAGGCACACGGCCGTCATGTAAAGAGCACCGAACATGGTCAAGCGGGTCAGAACGCCATCAATATAGCGCGCAGACTGCTCACCTGGACGGATGCCCGGAATAAAGGCACCGGACTTCTTCAGGTTTTCCGCTACGTCTTTCGGATTGAACATCAACGCCGTATAGAAGAAGCAGAAGAAAATAATCCCTGCACTAAACAGCAGAATATTCAACGGCTGACCAGGAGCGATCGACTGCGAGATGTCCTGCAACCAGCCCATACCTTCAGACTGACCGAACCAGGCACCCAGCGAAGCCGGGAACAGCAAAATGCTGCTCGCGAAAATAGCCGGAATAACACCGGCCATGTTCACCTTCAGCGGCAAGTGGCTTGTCTGCGCAGCAAAAACCTTGCGGCCCTGCTGACGCTTGGCGTAGTGAACAGCAATACGACGCTGACCACGCTCAATGAACACCACGAAACCGATAATCGCTACTGCCAGCAAACCGATGGCAACCAAGGCGAAGATGTTGATATCACCCTGACGCGCAGACTCGAAAGACTGCCCGATTGCTCTCGGAAGACCGGCGACGATACCCGAAAAAATCAACATCGAGATACCGTTGCCTACACCACGCTCAGTAATCTGCTCACCCAGCCACATCATGAACATCGCACCAGCCACAAAAGTGGATACCGCGACGAAATGGAAGCCAAAGTCACCAGTGAACGCAACGCCCTGCCCCGCCAAACCAATGGACATGCCAATAGCCTGGACGAGAGCGAGGACGACGGTGCCGTAGCGGGTGTACTGGCTGATCTTGCGACGGCCAGCTTCACCTTCCTTCTTCAACTGCTCCAACTGCGGACTGACGGCGGTCATCAGTTGCATGATGATCGATGCCGAAATGTACGGCATGATCCCCAGTGCAAAGATGCTCATCCGTTCCAGCGCGCCGCCGGAGAACATGTTGAACAAGCTAAGAATGGTCCCCTCATTCTGTCGAAACAGGTCTGCGAGTCGGTCCGGGTTGATACCTGGAACCGGGATGTGTGCGCCTATTCGGTAGACGATAATCGCCAGGAACAGAAAACGCAGACGAGCCCAGAGTTCAGACATACCGCCTTTGCCGAGCGCAGAGAGAGCACCTTGCTTAGCCATTTATTCCTCGAACTTGCCGCCAGCTGCTTCGATAGCCGCACGCGCACCTTTGGTGGCGCCGATTCCCTTGCCGATAGTGACAGCGCGAGTCACTTCACCGGACAGCATGATTTTCACACGCTGTACGTTGACGTTGATCACGTTGGCATCTTTCAGGGACTGCACGGTGACGATGTCGCCTTCCACTTTAGCCAGCTCGGACAGACGCACTTCTGCGCGATCCATGGCTTTCAGGGAAACGAAACCGAACTTCGGCAGACGACGATGCAGCGGCTGTTGACCGCCTTCAAAGCCTGGAGCAATGGTGCCACCAGAGCGGGAGGTCTGACCTTTGTGACCACGGCCACCAGTCTTACCCAAACCGCTACCGATACCACGGCCCGGACGATGCTTTTCGCGACGGGAACCCGGCGCTGGACTCAGATCATTGAGTTTCATCGATTAACCCTCGACACGCAGCATGTAGTAAGCCTTGTTGATCATCCCGCGATTCTCGGGAGTATCCTGGACTTCTACAGTGTGACCGATGCGACGCAGACCCAGACCCTTAACGCACAGTTTGTGGTTAGGGATACGGCCGGTCATGCTTTTGATCAGCGTAACTTTAACGGTAGCCATGATCAGAAGATCTCCTGGACGCTTTTGCCACGCTTGGCGGCAATGGATTCAGGGGACTGCATAGCTTTCAAACCTTTGAAAGTGGCGTGAACCACGTTTACCGGGTTAGTCGAGCCGTAGCACTTGGCCAGAACGTTCTGAACGCCAGCAACTTCGAGGACAGCACGCATAGCGCCGCCAGCGATGATACCGGTACCTTCAGAAGCAGGCTGCATGTACACCTTCGAAGCGCCGTGAGCGGACTTCATTGCGTACTGCAGAGTAGTGCCGTTCAGGTCAACTTGGATCATGTTGCGGCGAGCAGCTTCCATTGCCTTCTGGATCGCAGCAGGCACTTCACGCGACTTGCCACGGCCGAAGCCAACACGCCCTTTACCATCACCAACCACGGTCAACGCGGTAAAAGTGAAGATACGGCCGCCTTTAACGGTTTTGGCTACGCGGTTAACTTGAACCAGCTTCTCGATGTAGCCTTCGTCGCGCTTTTGGTCGTTATTTGACATAACTTAGAACTCCAGCCCAGCTTCACGAGCAGCATCAGCCAGCGCTTTAACGCGGCCGTGGTACTTGAAGCCAGAGCGGTCGAAAGCCACTTGCGAGACGCCAGCGGCCTTAGCACGCGTAGCGACCAGCTGGCCAACCTTTGTGGCCGCGTCGATGTTGCCAGTGGCGCCATCACGCAGTTCTTTATCCAAAGTCGAGGCGCTTGCCAGGACTTTGTTGCCGTCGGCCGAGATGACCTGGGCGTAGATGTGCTGCGACGAGCGGAACACGCAGAGACGCACGACTTCGAGTTCGTGCATTTTCAGGCGTGCTTTGCGAGCGCGACGCAGTCGAGTAACTTTTTTGTCGGTCATTTGCTATGCCCTACTTCTTCTTGGCTTCTTTACGACGGACGACTTCGTCCGCGTAGCGCACACCTTTGCCTTTATACGGCTCTGGTGGACGGAAGTCGCGGATCTCGGCAGCCACTTGACCTACCAGCTGCTTGTCGATGCCCTTGATCAGGATATCGGTCTGGCTAGGAGTCTCAGCGGTGATGCCTTCCGGCAGTTCGTAATCCACTGGGTGCGAGAAGCCAAGGGCCAGGTTCAAAACCGTGCCTTTTGCTTGCGCTTTGTAACCAACACCGACCAGCTGGAGCTTGCGCTCGAAGCCTTGGCTTACGCCCTGGACCATGTTGTTTACCAACGCACGCGTGGTACCGGCCATTGCGCGAGTTTGTTGATCGCCATTGCGAGCAGCGAAACGCAGCTCACCGGCCTCTTCAACGATCTCAACGGACGAATGGATGTTCAGTTCAAGAGTACCCTTGGCACCCTTCACCGAAAGCTGTTGGCCTGCGAATTTTACTTCGACACCGGCTGGCAGCTTAACGGGGTTCTTAGCGACGCGAGACATGCTTATCCCCCCTTAGAACACAGTGCAAAGAACTTCGCCGCCGACACCGGCAGCGCGCGCAGCACGATCCGTCATCACACCTTTGTTGGTGGAGACGATAGACACGCCAAGACCGCCACGAACTTTCGGCAGATCTTCAACGGACTTGTACTGACGCAGGCCTGGACGACTAACGCGCTTCACTTCTTCGATAACCGGACGGCCTTCGAAGTACTTCAGCGAGATGGACAACGACGGCTTAGCGTCGGTGGTGATCTGAAAATCCGCGATGTAACCTTCGTCCTTCAGGACTTTTGCTACAGCCACCTTCAGCGTGGAAGACGGCATGCTTACGACAGACTTTTCAGCCATCTGGGCATTACGGATTCGAGTTAGCATGTCCGCTAACGGGTCCTGCATACTCATGGGCTAGACGCTCCTAATACAGAAAAATTAGCCTTGCGGCTACTACTTGTCGCCGAGAACTTCCGGGCATGAAAAACACGGGCTCAGGCGAGCCGGTCATTCTAGACACACCCCAGAAATGAATCAAGCCCCAAAAGGGGCTTGATTCAGATTCAAAGCAACCGATGGTCAGGTTCTTGCAAACCCGACCATCGAGACTTTGACAGCGATTACCAGCTGGCTTTAACCAGGCCTGGAACGTCACCACGCATTGCAGCTTCACGCAGCTTGTTACGGCCAAGGCCGAACTTGCGGTAAACGCCGTGCGGACGACCAGTCAGGCGGCAACGGTTACGCATGCGCGAAGCACTTGCGTCACGTGGTTGCTTCTGCAGAGCTACGGTAGCTTCCCAACGCGCTTCTGGACTTGCGTTCAGATCGACGATGATAGCTTTCAGCGCTGCACGCTTGGTGGCGTACTTGGCAACAGTGAGCTGACGCTTCAGCTCACGGTTTTTCATGCTCTTCTTGGCCATTTTCCTACTCCAATCAGTTGCGGAACGGGAATTTGAAAGCACGCAGCAGAGCGCGGCCTTCATCATCGTTCTTGGCAGTGGTGGTCAGGGTAATGTCCAGACCGCGGAGAGCATCGATCTTGTCGTAGTCGATTTCCGGGAAAATGATCTGCTCTTTCACGCCCATGCTGTAGTTGCCACGACCATCAAAGGACTTGGCATTCAGGCCGCGGAAGTCGCGAACCCGAGGCAGGGAGATCGACAGCAGACGATCCAGGAACTCGTACATACGCTCACGGCGCAGGGTCACTTTGACGCCGATCGGCCATCCTTCGCGGACTTTAAAGCCAGCGATGGATTTACGAGCGTAGGTCACAACGACTTTCTGGCCGGTGATCTTTTCCAGGTCAGCAACAGCGTGCTCGATGACTTTTTTGTCGCCGATCGCTTCGCCCAGACCCATGTTCAGGGTGATTTTTGTAACGCGCGGAACTTCCATCACGTTCGAAAGCTTAAGTTCTTCCTTAAGTTTCGGAGCGATTTCCTTCCGGTAAATCTCTTTTAGTCGTGCCATGGTCTTCTACCTAGCAGTGTTCAAGCATCAACCGCTTTTTGGGTCGACTTGAAGACACGAATTTTCTTACCGTCTTCTACTTTGAAACCAACGCGGTCAGCCTTGTTGGTTTCGCCGTTGAAGATGGCGACGTTGGAAGCGTGCAGTGGCGCTTCTTTCTCGACGATACCGCCCTGTACGCCCGACATCGGGTTAGGCTTGGTATGACGCTTGACCAGGTTCAGACCACCAACAACCAGACGGTTGTCAGCAAGAACCTTCAGCACCTTACCGCGCTTACCTTTGTCTTTGCCGGCGATCACGATGATCTCGTCGTCACGACGAATCTTTTGCATGTCGGATCTCCTTACAGCACTTCTGGGGCGAGCGAGACGATCTTCATGAACTTCTCAGTACGAAGTTCACGGGTCACTGGCCCAAAGATACGGGTGCCGATCGGCTCTTGCTTGTTGTTCAGAAGAACAGCAGCGTTGCCATCAAAGCGGATAATGGAGCCATCAGCACGACGAACGCCGTGACGAGTGCGGACTACAACAGCAGTCATCACTTGGCCTTTTTTCACTTTACCGCGAGGAATTGCTTCCTTCACGGTAACTTTGATGATGTCACCGATACCAGCGTAACGACGATGGGAGCCACCCAGCACCTTGATGCACATAACGCGGCGAGCGCCGCTGTTATCGGCCACATCGAGCATGGATTGAGTCTGAATCATATAATTTCTCCGACCCCTAGCCCTTAGACTTCCACAGCGCGTTCGAGAACATCAACCAGCGCCCAAGACTTGGTCTTGGCCATCGGACGAGTTTCACGAATAGTGACTTTGTCGCCGATGTGGCACTGATTGGTTTCGTCGTGCGCGTGCAGCTTAGTCGAACGCTTAACGTATTTACCGTAGATCGGGTGCTTAACGCGACGCTCGATCAGAACGGTGATGGTTTTGTCCATCTTGTCGCTGACAACACGGCCAGTCAGCGTACGGACAGTTTTTTCGGCTTCAGCCATGATTACTTACCTGCCTGCTGGTTGAGCACAGTCTTCACGCGAGCGATGTCACGCTTAACTTGCGAGAGCAGATGAGACTGCCCCAACTGGCCAGTTGCCTTCTGCATACGCAGATTGAACTGGTCGCGCAGCAAGCCGAGCAGTTGCTCGTTCAGCTGCTGTGCGGATTTTTCACGAAGTTCATTCGCTTTCATCACATCACCGTCCGTTTAACAAAGGAGGTGGCGAGCGGCAGCTTTGCAGCAGCCAGGGCGAAAGCCTCACGCGCCAGCTCTTCAGAAACACCCTCGATTTCATACAGGACTTTGCCTGGCTGAATCTGGGCAACCCAGTACTCCACGTTACCCTTACCTTTACCCATACGAACCTCGAGAGGCTTCTTGGAGATCGGCTTGTCCGGGAATACACGGATCCAGATCTTGCCGCCACGTTTTACGTGACGGGTCAGAGCACGACGCGCTGACTCGATCTGACGAGCGGTGAGACGACCACGAGCAACAGACTTCAGCGCGAACTCGCCGAAGCTGACTTTGCTACCGCGCAGTGCCAGACCACGGTTGTGGCCGGTCATCTGCTTGCGGAACTTCGTACGCTTTGGTTGCAACATTTGGCGTACCCCTTACTTAGCAGCTTTTTTACGAGGCGCTGGTGCTTGCGGCTTCAGCTCTTCTTGGCGACCACCGATTACTTCGCCTTTGAAGATCCAAACCTTTACACCGATCACACCGTAAGTGGTGTGAGCTTCGTAGTTGGCATAGTCGATGTCGGCACGCAGGGTGTGCAATGGCACACGACCTTCGCGATACCATTCAGTACGTGCGATTTCAGCACCGCCGAGACGACCGCTCACTTGGATTTTGATGCCTTTGGCACCAATGCGCATGGCGTTCTGTACTGCGCGCTTCATAGCGCGGCGGAACATTACACGACGCTCCAGCTGCTGAGCTACGCTCTGCGCAACCAGCATACCGTCGAGCTCCGGCTTGCGGATCTCTTCGATATTGATGTGCACAGGCACACCCATTTGCTTGGTCAGGTCCTGACGCAGTTTCTCAACATCTTCACCTTTCTTCCCGATAACGATACCTGGACGAGCGGTGTGGATGGTGATGCGTGCAGTTTGGGCCGGACGATGGATATCGATACGGCTTACGGACGCGCTTTTTAGTTTGTCTTGGAGATACTCACGCACCTTCAGATCAGCGAACAAGTAGTCCGCATAAGTCCGACCGTCTGCGTACCAGACGGAGGTGTGCTCCTTGACGATTCCCAGGCGAATGCCAATGGGATGTACTTTCTGACCCATCTCTTCGACTCCGTTACTTGTCAGCAACCTTGACAGTGATATGGCAAGACCGCTTGACGATGCGATCAGCACGGCCTTTGGCACGTGGCATGATGCGCTTCAGCGAACGCCCTTCGTTGACGAAAACGGTGCTGACCTTCAGGTCATCAACGTCTGCGCCTTCGTTATGCTCGGCGTTGGCTACGGCCGACTCCAGCACTTTTTTCATGATCTCGGCGGCTTTCTTACTGCTGAAAGCCAACAGGTTGAGCGCTTCGCCCACCTTCTTCCCGCGGATCTGGTCGGCGACCAAGCGGGCTTTCTGGGCGGAGATTCGAGCGCCCGACAACTTAGCGGCTACTTCCATTTCCTTACCCCTTAACGCTTGGCTTTCTTGTCAGCCACGTGCCCACGATAAGTGCGGGTACCGGCGAACTCGCCCAGTTTATGGCCAACCATGTCTTCGTTCACGAGAACTGGGACGTGCTGACGGCCGTTGTGTACTGCGATGGTCAGACCGACCATTTGTGGCAGGATCATGGAACGACGCGACCAGGTTTTAATTGGTTTGCGATCGTTCTTTTCCGCCGCCACTTCGATCTTCTTCAGTAGGTGAAGATCAATAAAAGGACCTTTTTTCAGAGAACGTGGCACTGTCGTATCCCTCTATTTACTTGCGACGACGGACGATCATTTTGTCGGTACGCTTATTACCACGAGTCTTCGCGCCCTTAGTCGGGAAGCCCCATGGCGATACCGGATGACGACCACCAGAGGTACGACCTTCACCACCACCATGTGGGTGGTCAACCGGGTTCATGGCAACACCACGAACGGTTGGGCGAACGCCACGCCAGCGTTTGGCACCAGCTTTACCCAGCGAACGCAGGCTGTGCTCGGAGTTCGAGACTTCGCCCAGGGTCGCACGGCATTCAGCCAGGACTTTACGCATTTCACCGGAACGCAGACGCAGGGTAACGTACACACCTTCACGAGCGATCAGCTGAGCCGAAGCACCAGCGGAACGAGCGATCTGTGCACCTTTACCTGGCTTCAGTTCGATGCCGTGTACGGTAGAACCGACTGGAATGTTGCGCAGTTGCAGAGCGTTGCCTGGCTTGATTGGAGCCAGAGCGCCTGCGATCAGCTGGTCGCCAGCACTCACGCCTTTAGGGGCGATGATGTAGCGGCGCTCGCCGTCTGCGTAGCAGAGCAGTGCGATGTGAGCAGTACGGTTTGGATCGTATTCGATACGCTCGACAGTGGCGACGATGCCATCTTTGTCGTTGCGACGGAAATCGACCATACGATAATGCTGCTTATGACCACCACCGATGTGACGAGTGGTAATACGGCCATTGTTGTTACGACCACCAGTCTTCGATTTTTTCTCGAGCAGCGGTGCGTGAGGAGCGCCTTTATGCAGCTCCTGGTTGACCACCTTGACCACAAAACGGCGGCCAGGGGAAGTCGGTTTGCATTTAACGATTGCCATGATGCACCCCTTCCTTACTCAGCACTGCTGCTGAAATCGAGATCTTGGCCTGGCTGAAGGGAGATAACTGCCTTCTTCCAGTCATTACGCTTGCCCAGACCGCGAGCAGTGCGCTTGCTCTTACCCAGAACGTTCAGGGTAGTGACGCGCTCTACTTTCACGCTGAACAGGCTTTCGACGGCCTTCTTGATTTCCAGCTTGGTTGCATCAGTAGCAACCTTGAAAACGAACTGGCCTTTCTTGTCTGCCAGAACCGTAGCCTTCTCGGAAACGTGCGGGCCAAGCAGAACTTTAAATACGCGTTCCTGGTTCATCCCAGCAGCTCCTCGAATTTCTTCACGGCCGACACGGTGATCAACACCTTGTCGTATGCGATCAGACTAACTGGATCGGAACCTTGAACGTCACGTACATCTACGTGCGGCAGGTTACGAGCAGCCAGGTACAGGTTCTGATCAACAGCGTCCGACACGATCAGAACGTCGGTCAGGCTCATGTTGTTCAGTTTGCCCAGCAGATCTTTGGTTTTCGGAGTTTCAACAGCGAAATCCTGAACCACGACCAGACGATCAGTACGCACCAGCTCAGCAAGGATGGAACGCATTGCTGCGCGATACATCTTCTTGTTCAGCTTCTGGGAGTGATCCTGTGGACGAGCTGCGAAAGTGGTACCGCCGCCACGCCAGATTGGGCTACGGATAGTACCGGCACGAGCACGGCCAGTACCTTTCTGACGCCATGGGCGCTTGCCGCCACCACGAACGTCGGAACGGGTCTTTTGCTGCTTGCTACCTTGACGGCCGCCGGCCATGTAGGCCACGACTGCTTGGTGAACCAGCGTCTCGTTGAACTCGCCGCCAAATGTCAGTTCGGAAACTTCGATCGCTTGAGCGTCATTTACATTTAATTGCATGTCAGCTTCCCCTTAACCGCGAGCCTTGGCTGCTGGACGTACAACCAGGTTGCCGCCAGTAGCGCCAGGAACAGCGCCCTTGACCAACAACAGATTGCGTTCAGCGTCCACGCGCACTACTTCCAGGGACTGCACGGTCACGCGCTCAGCGCCCATATGACCGGACATTTTTTTGCCCTTGAATACACGACCAGGAGTCTGGCACTGGCCGATAGAGCCTGGGACGCGGTGGGATACGGAGTTACCGTGGGTGTTATCTTGCCCGCGGAAATTCCAACGCTTGATCGTACCCTGGAAGCCTTTACCCTTGGACTGACCGGTTACATCAACCAGTTGACCAGCGGCGAAGATTTCAGCGTTGATCAGATCGCCAGCCTGGTACTCGCCTTCTTCAAGACGGAATTCCATGGTGGTGCGACCAGCGGCAACGTTCGCTTTAGCGAAGTGGCCTGCCTGAGCTGCTGTTACACGCGAAGCACGACGCTCGCCGACAGTGACTTGCACTGCACGATAGCCATCGGTCTCTTCAGTTTTGAACTGGGTGACGCGATTCGGCTCGATCTCAATGACCGTGACCGGAATGGAGACACCTTCTTCGGTGAAAATACGGGTCATACCGCATTTACGACCGACTACACCAATAGTCATGTTGTAAACCTCATGAGTGTACGGGGCTTTCACCCGCTATGGCCGCCCATTTCAGAGCGTTACACGACTAAGACCGAGTCTTAGCCGAGGCTGATCTGCACTTCCACACCGGCCGCAAGATCAAGCTTCATAAGAGCATCAACGGTTTTATCCGTTGGCTGGACGATGTCCAGAACGCGCTTATGAGTGCGGATTTCGTACTGGTCACGCGCGTCTTTGTTGACGTGCGGGGAAACCAGAACGGTAAACCGCTCTTTACGGGTAGGCAGTGGAATTGGACCACGCACTTGAGCACCAGTACGTTTCGCGGTTTCCACGATTTCCTGGGTTGATTGGTCGATCAGGCGATGGTCAAAAGCCTTCAACCTGATACGGATTTGCTGATTTTGCATTGGATTTCAGACTCCGGCTGCTATTCCCACCGGGCGCAATACGCCCGTTAAAAGGAGGCGCAATTCTATAGACGCCCCTGATAGGTGTCAACCCAATAAAAAAGCCCCCGCTAAGCGGGGGCTTTTTTCAATTCATCAAGCTGACTCTATAAAAGAGATTACTCGATGATTTTAGCTACGAC